>JAWSVJ010000001.1:0-360415 GCA_033851975.1 Hyphomonas sp.
AAGTTCCGTAAGCCGACAATAGCGGGCCTGAAGGTGGCGCCCATGGTGACGCGAGAATGTGACACACTGCAGCGCGAGCGGACGCAGGTTCTGTCGCAGGGCGCGGGGTTGTCGATGTGATGTTTATCACAACTACCGGCGCAGTTTTCGATGGGAAACTACTGTCAACTCCTTGTGGTTGATAAAATATCCGATAGGTTGCGCTCGATCTGTGTTTCTAAGGGGGATTGCGCACGTGTTTGGTCGTATCTTGAGTGTGTTGGCGTTGCTTATTTTTGGTGCCGCTTGGGGCGCTTCGGCGCAAGAAGAGCGTGGGTACTGGGCGGCAACCAATACGGGGGAATATCACGACAACCCCGAGGCGGCGTGCCGCGCTTCATGGGAATCTTATGGTGTAAACCATGGGCTGACAATGGGGGAGACCAGGCCCATTGGCAGCGGCCCGTATTACAGTGGGTATAGTTGTTCGGCACCAATTCCAGACGGTGGTGGATATTGGGGTACAGCTGGTTCGACATTTTTACGCTGCCCTGCGTTGATGCAGCGAGATATTACGCTCGACGGATGCGTGCAGATTGACGATCACCCTCAGCCTCTTAGTTGCGATATGCCCGAGCAGGATAAGGCGAGTACTGATAACCCTGTTCACCTGTTAAGCGGATCAAAAATGGAAAGAATAGTCGATTTTTCATCGGCAGACGGCTTACTTCATCACACGCGGACATATATTTCTTCCGGGGTTGGCGGAACTCTTATGGGGGCTGGGTGGACCATTTCAAATCATACATTGTTGCGTGAATTCTCTGAGCATATAGTCATGCAGACAGGAGATGGTGTAGTCATTCTTATGTCTCCGAATGAAGACGGTTCGATCTGGTCACCCACAACGTCATATGATCATCGTTTGCATAAGGAAACAGATGGTGGGTGGCGATTAGTTTACCCCAATGGACGTCAGGACTGGTTCGATGGGGAAGCAAGAATTATCAGAACCACCCATCTTGGGGGGTATCAAGTATTTCATACTTGGGACGGGGAATTGATGACATCCGTCACTGACTCATTCGGACGAGAGATTAAATACGAATATGATGAGCATGAAAATGTCATCGCAGCAATATCACCGTCTGGCCTTCGCTATGAGTACGAGTACAAACATCTTTTCGACGACTTGGTTGCTGGAGGAAGAGTTTATCATTTTCCCAATTCAGTACTAACTAAAGTTACTTATCCTGATGGGGAGACGATAAAGTACCAACATGGGACGCTTTTAAATCGGCACAAGATCACTGGAATAATCGACCAGCGAAATGTAAAAGTTAAGTCTATAGACTACCTCGCGGATCGCGCAGTGGGCTCGCAAGGCGCTGAAGGTCGTTTGCAGGTGCAAACTCCATTCGTTAACACCAATAAGCATTTGGATAGAGATGATCGGTATTACGTGATTAATCCACTGGGTCATAGAACTGAATGGAAATTTGAGAAGATTAATGGATACCGCCGCCCATCGAGAATCTTGGTCAATGAATCGGATCGGGTTGCAGAAGCGCTTACAACGATCGGCTATACAAATGCTAAAAAGACTTCGCAGGCAAATGCCGAAGGGATTGAAACTCTTTGGCAGAGAGACGCACTGAGCCGACCCACCAAAATTACATACCTTAGCGGAACGCCTGAAGAGTACGTTGTCGACGTAACTTGGCATGAGGGTTTCTATCAACCCACATCAATTGAAGATGCAGACCTTGCGGTCACTTATGCATTGGATGACTTTGGCAATGTTCTCGTTGAAACAACGATGGATAAAACCACCGGCGCGAGTAGGGAATCGCATTTTACGTATGAAATCGGTGGCTTGCTGGCATCACATGATGGCCCGTTACCGGGAACCGGGGATACCTACACCTATTCCTACACGACGGACGGATATCTCGCGTCGACTACGGACCCAAGCGGTAATGTAACCCAGTTCTCAAGTCATGATGGGCTCGGGAACCCACAACAAATTACGCAACCAAACGGGAGTGTCACGGCATTGACGTACGACTTGCGCTCTCGGTTCATGTCGATTGTGCAAAACGGTCAGCGCGCGACGCAATTTGAGCGGGACGCGGCGGGTAACATCACTAAAGTGACGCTGCCTACCGGTGGATCCATGACCTACACATATGAGGGCAATGGCTGGATAACCTCAGTGACATCAAGCGCGGGGGAGGTGATGTCCTTTGCGCATGACAATATGGGGAATGTCACGTCTAAAACATTGTCGGGCAATAGACCGGGATCATCGATATCTTATGAGTATGATGCACTGGGGCGGTTGATTAAGTCTCTCTCAGCGGATGCAGGCGTGAGCGAATTCACTTATGATCGACTGGATCGTATTGTGGGAATGAAAGACGCAACGGGCAATGAGTGGCTTTATAGTCTGGATGGCTTTAGCCGATTACTGAAGGTCACCGATCCGGAGGGTGATGAGACGAGTTCAGACTTCGCGCCTGATGGCGATGAAACGGCTTTCACGGATGGCCGCGACCTGACGACAATCTACACCTATAACGGGTTTGGTGAGGTGCTTAGCGAGACAAGTCCTGATCGCGGCACGACGCTTTATAGCTATGATGAAGCTGGTCGCTTGACGCAAAAGACAGATGCTAAAGGTAATGTTACCAACTTCGCTTACGACATGTCAGGGCGTTTGCTCAGCCGTTCACATACTGGACAAATCGACAAGTCTTATACCTACTCTTACGACGCTGGTGGGGATCGCGGCCTAATGACGGGCGCTGTAGACCCCGCCGGTTCAACGACCATGGACTATAATGGTTTCGAAGAGTTGGTCAGCCATACGCGAACGACTGATAATCAAGAATATGGCATCGAAACGAGCTATACTGATCTCGGTCAGCCTTTCATCGTTACCTATCCATCTGGTCGGAAAGTGCGGTACGCATATGATTCGTTGGGGCGTGTAAAGAACATTAAGACGCGAAGTGCAGGCCAGTCATGGGAAAATGTCGTGACCGGTGTGGGCTATGCGCCTATGGGGCCAATCATTGGCTATAACAGCTTCAATGGCTTACGAAATGTTCGCGCACTAGACAGCTCTTACCGCTTGCGTGCAATGCGGGTGCAGGATGACACTAACAAATTGCTTCATAAAACCATCAAGCGTGATGCTGCGGGGCGGATCATTCGAATAAATGACCAGCTGGATAGCGAAAATTCGGCGCGCTATGCTTACACGCCGGATGGGCGTTTGCGTCTGGCCGTCGGCCCGTGGGGCGATCGTCGCTGGTGGTATGATGGTGTGGGCAACCGCAAGCGCCAGCGCACTGTGGACGACACAGGCACAAAGATTGAGCGTTCAGTTATTCCGGCAACCAGCAATCAGATCCGCGTCGTGCGTGATGAAAACGGAACAGAGCTTCGCCGCTTTGGGCATGATGCGAACGGCAACATGCTGTGGGATCAGCGCAGCGATGGTCGTCAGCGTTATATCTATGACGCTGACAATCGCCTTCACCGGGTGAAAAAGGGCGATGCCGTTTTGGCCACTTATGCCTATGATGGGTTTAACCGCCGCATTAGCCGGCGCCTGGCCGACGGCACGCGCGTTCACTTCATCTTCGGCGCTGATGGTCGTCCCTTGGCGGAGCATAATGGGCAAACAGGTGATGTGATCCGTGAGTTTGTGTGGCTAGGTGATATGCTTGTGGCAACAATAGAGGATGGCCAGATGTATGCTGTGCATGGCGGGCATCTGGGTCAACCCTTGATGGCGACAGATGCTGCGCAATCTATCGCGTGGCAAGCTGAGTTGACGCCATTTGGCGCGGCGCTACCGATTGTTGATGGGGATGATCCGGGGCTGCGGTTTCCGGGGCAGTGGGTAGAGGCCGAGACTGGCCTCTTGCAAAACTGGCACCGCGATTATGACCCATCCCTCGGGCGCTATATCGAAGTAGACCCGCTTGGTTTGGATGCGGGGCAGAGTTTGTATGGGTATGTGGGGCAGGACCCGCTGGGCTGGATTGATCCGGAGGGGTTGGAAAAAGGAGATCTTCAAGACGCATTAGACAGCATGGTTGATTCTGCTGAAAATTTTTCGAAGCTGACGCCAGACGCACTTGGAATGGACACTTTATCCGATCTGATTGACTCTGCGATCAACGGTCGTCCAAGTGAAATAAATGGAGCCGATCTAGTTGTTGATCTAAGTAACTCATTTATGGGGGGGAGAACTAGAGCTGCGTCAGAGTTTGGTAAACTTTTGGCAGACCATTTCGGGGGCGGAAATCAGCATAACTCCAATCAAAACGCGCGGGAGTTTTGCCCAGTAGGAGTTGGAGGTGGCGTTCCGTCAGATAGAATTTCCGCAGCCGGGCACGCGTTATTGAACGCATCAAAGCCAAGAAAACAAAAAAAGATCACTATTTACAGAGCCGGAAAACGGGAAACAGTTCGTTTCTAATCTAAGTTTTCAATTGCAAGGCATGAGATCAAAAGAAACAATAGTCCGCCTCTTGTTCTCTCCCCTTGGGTTAGGGGTAACTTCGTAGAGTGAGAACTCATAGGGGTAATTTGCTTCTGTATTGCTGCTAGTTTTTAGACTAGACTTGGGGTGCTCAGAAATTATTGAAACAATAGTATTACTAAGTCGATCAACAGAGCCAACGGAAACAACGACCTCCTCAGAGAGGGTATAAAAGGCAGAATGTCGATCAAAGTAAATTTCGTTTTGCGCTTTCGATAGAGAAAAGCTCAATTTCTCAGGCGTCTGCTTAATATAATAAGATTTGCAATCGGTATACGGAGCGATAGCAAAACGAGTATGTAAGTGGGCCGTGTCTGAAATTTCTAACGGTGTGATATGCTCGGATGGTTCTGCTGGGGTTTCGACACTTCCACAACAGGTAAGCAGCATTGTCGAGGCGACCAGAAGATTATTTGGATGGATCATAACGTGGTTTACCACTACTAACGAAAGATTTAGTTTGTTTTATCGTAGAAATTTTCACGGAATATCAGGTCTACTCTACAATGTTTCTTTAATCTAAAGGCTAGGCCAATGTCATTTGATGCGGCGCTACCGATTGTTGATGGGGATGATCCCGGCCTGCGTTTTCCGGGACAGTGGGTTGAGGCCGAGACGGGCCTTTTGCAAAACTGGCACCGCGATTGGGATCCGTCCCTTGGGTACCAATTCAACCCTTATCGTTTAGTAACAAGTCCGAGCCCGTTGGGCGGAAACATCAAGCGATATGGCCGAGGTAACTGAAATGAAAAACTGTATGCGTCTGGTTTGTGTCGGTGGGATATTGTTGGTGTCAGGATGTGCTGGAGAAGTACAGGTTGATCTGTCTTGGTCCGACGATGTTGTGCCCAAGAATATTAAGCTCACCGTGTGCGAGGAGGTGCACCGCATAGATTGGCAGAGCGTTGATGGACAAATTGATGTTCCTGTGAACTGTGACGGGGCGGCTGTCGTGTCGTATGAGACTGAGAATGGACCGGCATTGGAGTATGGGGGGTATGTGACCTACCCAATAAGTGCGTCAATGCGCTTGCACATCGCAGATCAAAAAATTGAGCATGTTAGTGGGTGTGATGAGGTGCAGGCTGAACTCGATAGATTTCAAGATCAGGGATTGTGTGAAGTAAAGGGATATCTAAAGCCCATCGAAAGATGGGGATGTTATTTCGTATGATATAGACAGCGATTCTGAGGCAGGCGTTATGAAAGATACGCCGAAAGGGTCGGTTAGGGGGCGATCATGAATGTCACACACTCTAGTGATCTAATTGATACGTATTCATATTTTTTAGGCAGGTATCGCACAGAAGAAGACTCTATTGTTGCTTTTGAGGTCATTGAAATGCGACCCATTTCTAATCAATAGCCAGACTGATGTCGTTGGGAGTGCTTGCGAAAAACTTTCAGGTGAGCAATGGATGAAAAGTTGGTGATATAATCAGTATGGTGAATGATGAGGAATATACCTTTTGCGTGAATTCGTTCTTTATCAAGAACGAAACGGAACGATTGCGCTATAGCGTGACAGTTCCTGTGCATCGCGAAGCTTACTGGGAGAGCTATGTTTATTTAGAAACACTTGTTGATGAGCCAGGTAAGTTAGTATCAGGGGAGGACGCACTTCAGGTACTGCAGCTGAGTTTTTTGTGGACACGCCTTTTTTTAGAAAAACAGGTAGATGATTATCTCTTTAAAGGCGTTGAACCACTTCACTGTGCTTTCCCGAAGCATGTGCCTCCAGATTATGGATTGGATGTTGTGAAGCGTATTGAGGCGTTCATCGAGAAAGAAGCGCGACTTTGGAATGAAGCAGTCGAGGCGCGACGGAAAAAGTGATGAAGTTCCAGTCAAGCTTTAGTGTTGGATGGCAACGATTGAGGGAAGATAGATGCGTGGCGGCATTTAGGCAGCTATTGATGTCAATGATCCGCGCCTGCGTTCCCTGGTGCAGTGGGTTGAGGCAGAGGCAGGGCTGTTGCAAAACTGGTACTGCGACTATGATCCGTGTCTCGGCCTTCATATCGAAACTGATCCTATAGACTGCTGGGAACCGTGACTGTGCTACAAATTGTGCGCACTTTGTGCTACAAAATCGCGTGACCTGTAAATAAGCGTTTGATTTTATTGAGTTAAATTTCTGGCGCGAGCCTTTTCGGCCGCGTCATTAGGTTTGGAACGTGCTCTGCAGCTGCGGAATCATATCGGACCGATCCAAAATTACTCTCCGTTAAACCGCGCCATGTTTCCAACAACGTCAGCCAACTCCCTTACTGGGTCATCCGTCAGGTGAGCATAGCGGGCAGTGGTTGAGGTTTGAGAGTGACCTAGCGCTTTGCCGATGAGGACGAGGCTGGCTCCGCTTGCGGCGGCGAAGCTGGCGAAAGAGTGGCGTAGGTCGTGAAGGCGGACATTTTCTAGTCCGGCTTCACGGCGAGTGCGTTGCCATGCTTTTTGCACGCCTTCGATTGCGCGGTCTTCTAGTCTTTCGGAAGGGAGCACGTAAGCGCTGGTTCGGGGGCGGGCATCTATGAGTGCAGCTGCCGAGGCGCTTAACGCGATAGCTTTCTTGCCTGTTTTCGAGCGTTCGGGAGGAAGCACGATCATTCTTCGGTTTAGATCGATTTCGTCCCAACGTAGGTATTGGATCTCGCTTTTGCGAGCGCCTGTGAGAAGAAGCAATCTGAAGAGGTCGGCAAACGCATCGTAGAGCGCGCCGCGTGCCTGCATTTGATCTATTGTTTCAAATAGAGTGACGGCCTCCTCTTGAGAGAGGAATCTCTCGAGTTTTTTCTGCGGCGCCTTTTTGACCCGCGCGCAAGGGTTGGTCGTAATTTCTCCACGATCCATTGCCCACGATAAGCAGGCAGAAAACGCGGCCGTTGCTCGACGGGCAATTCCTGGACCTCCGCGAACGATCAGACGGGAGCGAAAGCCAATTTTCTCGTCACGCGCTGTCGCGCCTATGGAGATTTGTCTCTGCACCCATTCAATGTCTTGCTTGGTGAGGGATTTGACTTCTCGCTTCCCGATGAGCGGAACGATGTGGCGAACGAGAGCGGACTCGTCTGTCTTCCAAGACGCTGCCTTCTTCGAAGGGTTAGAGTAGGGGCCTTCTAGGATCCACTGTTTAGTCAAGCCTTCAACAGTTAGGCCTTTGATGCTCTTCGCTTCCTCTGCTCTTGCTCTCTCTTCTTTTAAGGTTTGAGGGTCGGTGCCGCTGACGACGAGGCCGCGCAGTCGCTCAGCTTCGCGGCGCGCGTTTTCGGTCGTCCATGGTTTGCCGTGCTCGCCAATCTTCATGACGCGCTGGCGTCCAAACAGAATGTATTTGAGGCGATAGACTTTTGAGCCTGCTGGCGTCACGCGAATGTGGAAGCCGGAAACGTCACTATCGAATTTGTCGTAGCGTTTGGCTTCTGAGGCTAGTGAATCCACGAAACGCTTGTTCAGTTTGGTTCCCATAAAGCGGTCCGATCGTGTCAAATCTCGAGTTTCAAGACCCCTACACAGAAAGTGCGAAGTCGGCAGAGCTATCGTTTGGGGTACAGCAGGGGTACAAGGCAACAGGCAATTCGGGGCAATTCCAGCTAACAACCCGATTCCACAATATCGTATAAGTGTATGTAAAATATAAATAAAACACGCTAGTGCCACTCAGGATAATTCGAGAAATCTTAAGATCCTGAATTTGACATTGTAGGGGTCACAAGTTCGAACCTTGTACCGCTCACCATTTTTTACCAATAAAAACAGAACGCTATGGGTTTGAGAATTGGTGCTCTGCAATTCGTTGCAGCTTGGGGATAGAGGCTGGCCGAAAAGGGCAGTTCCTGATGGCATACATGTTTCTAAAGAGATCAGTGTCGGCCTGATGACTGGAAACTATCTGTACTTGCGGAGTACCCTGTGAGGGTGGAGGTTTTTGTGGTCTGCCCCTCAGAGGGGGCACCGCCTTTGTTCGCACCGTCGTATGAGCGTCGCGGACAAGATGGGTTTAATATGGGGGTAGTTTGTAGCTGATCGATGAGTGTGACCGCAACGCTGAACCCAGCTATTGAATGGACATAGATATTTTCTTGTTCGGCGACGTCACACGATTTCTGGCGAGTAGGGTCGGTTCAGGAGAGCCTTTCAGGCCACTAGATCGCCTTCATGCATGACCGCGTGCCAACTAGTTTATTCTGAGAGCAGATGTTTTAAACAGGCGCGTTAGCCTAAGCACGTTCGAAGATTGCTGCCATTCCTTGGCCTCCGCCAATGCACATCGTTTCGAGGCCGTATTGTACGCCGCGTCGGTTCATTTCATGCAACAATGTGGTCATGATCCGTGTCCCTGTCGCGCCGACCGGATGGCCTAAGGAAATGCCTGACCCGTTCACGTTCAGCTTGTCTTGGTCGTGCCAATCAAGCGCCTTGAGGCATGAGAGCACTTGTGCGGCGAACGCCTCGTTTATCTCAACCAAGCCCATATCTTTCATAGACAGGCCAGTCTTATGCATAACTTTTTGGGTTGCTGGAACAGGTCCGATACCCATTCGCGATGGCTCGCACCCCACCGCCGACCAGCCTACGAGGTAAGCCAAAGGCTCCAGCCCGAGATCTTTCGCTTTTTCCTCTGATACCACCAAACAGGCCGCAGCCGCGTCATTTTGCTGGGCCGCGTTGCCCGCTGTAACGGTCCCACTCTTCGCGAGGGTGCGAAGTCTAGCGAGTGAATCAAGGGAAGATTCAGGTCGCACGCCCTCATCTTTAGAGAACAGTATCGGGTCTCCCTTGCGCTGCGGTACTGCGACGGGGACAATTTCGTCGGCGAATGTGTTGTCAGATTGGGCGCGTGCAGCGTTTTGGTGACTGCGCAGGGCGAAGGCGTCTGCCTCTTCGCGGGTGATCGCATAGTCCGTCGCAAGATTTTCAGCTGTTTCAATCATGCCTGAGATGTAACCGAAGCGCTCAACTGGCTGTGAGCGTTCTCGGCCTCGATCCAGGCGGTCATATAGCGTGGCGTTCCCTGAACGTGATCCCCAGCGTTGAGAGGTCGAATAGTATTCAATGTTCGACATGCTCTCTACACCGCCTGCGAGCACAACGTCACAAGCGCCGGATTGAACCATCATCGCAGCTGTCATAATAGATTGAAGGCCGCCGCCGCAACGCCGGTCTAGCTGCATCCCGGGAACATTGATCGGCAGGCCGGCCTCCAACGCTATCCAGCGTCCGACACACGGTGTTTCACTGTTGGCGTATGACTGAGCAAAGACCACGTCCTCAATAAGGGCGGGATCAATTTTCGTCCGTTCAAGAATTGCTTTGACCACCGTTGAGCCTAAAAGCTCAACCGGGGCGTCTCGCAGCGATTTGCCGAAGCCGCCTACGGCGGTTCGAAGTGGGCTAACAATTGCGGCTCTGCGCATGATTCAATCCTCGCTGCGTGATCTTCGAGTCATTCGTCGATCTGGACTTAGAAAAAGCAGGAGAGGGCTAGTTCGATCATTTCTTCGATCGATTGAGGTCGCCCATCCTCCCAGTTTGCACTTTTAGGAGTCACTTTTGCAGCTTGGTTATCATGCCCTTTGTGGTCCCTCAATACCGCAGAGCGATATTAACCACACGTAGGGGCGATTAAAATCAATTCACCGGCCTTAGGGCAACGCGCCATAATGCGGTTGGCTGGGGAATTTATCTTGCGGTTCGGGCGAGGTGGACCAGTCGAGGCCCGTATATGTTTATCAAGGCGTCAACGCTCACATCAAAGGTGGGGCCGCCGCAGTTGAGTCCCAAATATGTATCGTGTCGTCGATCATATACCGGCACACCGATTGTCCGGATATTAGATCTCCATTCACCGTCTACGAGGCAGAACCCGCGTTCGTGTACTTCTTCAATGGACTTCAAAATCCGATCCTTCAGGGCTGGCCATTCGGCGCCGTAGAGAACAGACCAGCGGTCAAACTTCTCGTCTCGTTGATCTTGAGGCATCTGTGAGAGCGTCGCCCGCCCCACTGACGTAAGCGCCATGCTTACACGTGTGCCAATATCCATGAGTTGAGAATTCATAATGGCGGGGGCATGCGCGGCGACGTAAATCATCACATCTTCGTCGGGCCAAGACAGGGCTACGAAGGCTTGTGACAGGTTGGCAAGCTCCTGCATCTTGCCCTGTATGAGGTGGCGAACTTGAAGATTTCCAATCACGGGATAGCTGAGAGAGAGGAGCCGGGGGCTTGGATAGTATTTACGGGCCGCATCCTTTTTTAGGTATCCTAGCTCCGTTAAAGTATATGTGATGCGTGTAACTGTGGCTTTGCTAATGCCTGATCGCTCAGACAGGTCGCTATTGCCAAGGGCGCCATCTCCCGGACGAAAGGCCTGAAGCAATTTTAGCGTTCGCGCGACTGACCAAATGAATTTTCGATCATTTGCGTACTTTGCTTCGAGATCAGAAAATAGCTCATGCCGTATCGTCTCCGGCGACTGTCTGGCATTCGACTCATTTAATCGCGTGTCTGACATTGGGCATTTGTCCTTATTGATCCGATATCTAGCGGCGTCGCTTGTCTTCGATTTTACAGCTGATTGAGTCCAGAAAGAAATAGTTACCTATCCTTGGAACAAAATTTTTAATACACTAATTTCGCTATGCGGTATTGTGAGTTGATGAATTCGTGGATACGAACAGCCGAAACTCGCGGAAGTGGCAATGGGGATTCGCTTAACCATCTCAGTAATTTACCGAGAGGTTATCGGCATTGCGGCGCGGTTTGTGTGATCGTGACTTTGGTTGGCTGTCTCCGGGTTAAGTAACTGGTGCTCCGTCGATTACCGGGCACCGTCAGGCGATGTGGACCGTAGTCGGGGTATTCTCCCAGTACGATTTCATCATGATAACGAAGAAGGGAATATGATGCGAAATCCTGGTATTGATAATGAAACCTTCGACCAGCTGCTAGATATTGTTGAGCGGTTTACGCGCGAACGTCTTCTGCCCGCAGAAGACGCCGTTGAGGAGAATGATGAAATTCCTGAAGAGGTCGTGCAGGAAATGCGTGAGCTGGGCCTATTCGGAATTTCGATCCCAGAAGAGTTTGGCGGTATCGGGCTCAACATGGTGCAAGAAACAAAGCTGATAGAAAAGCTATGCTATGCATCACTCGCTTTTCGGTCCTTGATCGGAACAACAGTTGGCATCGGATCTCAAGGTATCGTTATGGACGGCACCGAAGCCCAGAAGCTTGAATTCTTACCTAAGCTGGCGACGGGTGAAATTATTTCTTCTTTTGCGTTGACTGAGCCGGACAATGGCTCTGACGCGGCGCACATTAAGACAGCAGCAGTTCGCGACGGAACTGATTTCATCATCAACGGCACGAAACGGTTTATTACAAACGCGTCGCGCGCGGGGATGTTCACCTTGCTCGCGCGTACTGACCCTGACAATCTGGGGGCAGGCGGGGTCACTGCATTTCTGTTACCCGCCGATACCCCGGGAATCGTTCTCGGAAAAACCGACAAAAAGATGGGGCAACGAGGGACACGCACGTGCGACGTCATTCTTGAAAATGTTCGCCTGCCAGAAAGCGCAATCATTGGTGGACCGGATAATCTTAACTGTGGATTCCGCACAGCTATGAAGGTTCTTGATCGTGGACGGATCCATCTTTCGGGCGTCGCTACCGGCACTTCACAGCGCATGGTCGATCTGTCAACGCAGTATGCGGCTGAGCGCCATCAGTTCGGTGTTCCAATTGGTCAGCATCAACTGGTTCAAGGGCTTCTTGCGGATAGCCAAACTGAACTGCTCGCAATGCGCCATTTAACACATGCCGCGGCCGAAAAGTATGATGCGAAAGGGCATGCTGTGCTTGAGGCATCATGTTCAAAATTATTCACAAGCGAGGCTGCGGGCCGGATAGCGGATCGGGCAGTTCAGGTTCATGGCGGCGCTGGATACATTGCAGAATATCCTGTCGAGCGCCTGTACCGTGATGTGCGATTGCTGCGCATTTACGAGGGCACCTCGCAGATTCAGCAAATGATCATCGCGCGTAACATGCTTAAAGCAATTGAATCCTAAGGGGACTGGTAGTGAGGTCTATGGGTCTGATAAATATAATTATTTTTGTGACCGGTTCTGCTGTTACCCTTTTGGCAGTATCTTCGAACAGAGGAGCTGCTGAAGCTGTGGTTAAAGAAACCGGAGCGTGACATTAGGGTGTTGAATTGAATGTAGAAATGCACCCTTCAAATGAGTGACTGGAGTTTAATGCTCCTAGGGCGAGAGGCTGACGTTGAGGTAGCGCTGTCACACGCCAACGAGGATGTTCATGCTGCCGACTGAGTCTATCGGAAATGTTTTGGAACAGAAGGCAAATTATAACGGCTGAAATTTTGCGCTAAGGGCGATCAAATTTTCATCTAGGTAAGCCGATTTTAACAGGAGATACAGAGTTGAAAACAAGTGCACCAGATTCACACAACGAACTGAGAGAAGCGCTGCGCGCATTATGCCGTGAGTTTCCAGATGCGTATCATCGTCAACATAGCGCAAAAGAGACGTATCCAGAGGAATTCATTGATGCGTTAACATCGGCAGGCTGGCTGGCCGCAATGATTCCCGAAGAGTATGGCGGATCGGGTTTAGGCCTCACGGAGGCTTCCATTGTTATGGAGGAGATCAACCGAAATGGTGGGAACGCCGGGCACTGTCACGGGCAAATGTATAATATGGGTACGTTGTTGCGCCACGGTTCTGATGCGCAAAAATCATTGTATCTTCCAAAAATCGCGACGGGTGAACTCCGGCTTCAGTCGATGGCTGTAACGGAGCCCACTACCGGTACCGACACAACCAAGTTGAAGACGACCGCCGTAAAGAAAAATGATCGATATGTTGTAAACGGACAGAAGGTTTGGATTAGCCGTATCCAGCATTCGGACCTGATGATCCTGTTGGCGCGGACGACTCCCTTGAGTGAAGTGAAGCGGAAGTCTGAAGGGTTATCTGTGTTTATAGTCGATCTGAAAGAAGCCCTAGGTAAGGGGATGGAGATCAAGCTTATCGACAATATGGTCGGTCACGAGACAAACGAAGTCTTTTTCGACAATCTCGAAATTCCAGAGGAAAACCTCATCGGCGAAGAGGGCAAAGGCTTTCGCTATATTCTTGATGGGCTCAATGCAGAGCGAACTCTAATCGCGGCTGAATGCATTGGTGACGGCTATTGGTTCATTGATCGTGCAGTACAATACGCGACCGATCGTGTCGTATTTGATCGCCCAATTGGCCAAAATCAGGGTGTCCAGTTCCCGGTGGCACGCGCATTTGTTGATGTTGAGGCCGCAAACCTTATGCGGTTCGAGTCGTGTAAGCGTTACGACGCGCATGAAGAATGCGGCGCTCAGGCGAATATGGCGAAGTTGCTTGCTGCGGATGCGAGTTGGAAGGCGGCTAATGAGTGCCTTCAGGTTCATGGTGGGTTTGGTTTTGCTCGTGAGTATGATGTTGAGCGCAAGTTCCGCGAGACACGACTCTACCAAGTGGCGCCGATCTCAACCAATCTCATATTGTCATATGTAGCTGAGCACATTCTAAACCTTCCGCGGTCCTTCTAATGTCGAAACGTTCGCAACCACAAGGGAAACTCAGTCGGTACTCCTTCCCGCTATTTGTCCCTGCGAACCGACCAAATAGGTATGCGAAGGCGACGGGTTCTGGTGCAGATACGATCATTATCGATTTGGAGGATGCAGTCCCCAATGCCGAGAAGGATGCGGCGCGCGACCAATTGGTCGAAGCCGGTAGGGACCTAAGCGGCGCGGGTGTGTGGGTGAGGATCAATGCATCGTCCAGCGCGTGGCATTACGGCGATTTGGCGGTTGTCTCACAGATGACCGCGGTGCAAGGTGTAATGGTCCCTAAAGCTGAGAGTGCTCGTCAACTGGGGGATATTCGGTCTCGTCTTCCTGAGGAGATGGCTCTGATTGCTTTGGTAGAGACCGCCGAAGGTATCCATAACGCGCATGATATCGCGGGAACATCAGATCGAATGGCATTTGGGTCGATTGATTATGCGCTTGATATGAACAGCGGGTCGGGCCGTGAGGCCTTCCTAATGGCGCGCTCTACCTTGGCGATAGCTGCGCGTATTGCGGGTCAATTGTCGCCACTAGATGGTGTTACGTTAAAAACTGATGATCCAGAGCTCATTCAAGATGATGCGGCGCATGCTCTAGAGCTTGGGTTCGGTGGAAAAATGTTGATCCACCCCTTGCAGTTAGCCCCAGCGATGAAAGGGTTTGCTCCGACTTCAGACGACATTAAATGGGCGGAGAAAATCACATCCATAGTCAAGGATGGATCGGCCGTCGCAATCGATGGAGAAATGATTGATGCCCCCGTTCTAGAGCGAGCCAAGGGAATACTCGAACGGAAAGAGTTATTGTCATGAGTAAAGTCGATTTAGACTTACTAAATGCGTGCGTAGGCAATATATCGGTACGTGAAGATGAAGTCCGGCCCGGCGCGCTTGCGCAATTCCTCGCAACATTTGATGGCTATGCGGAGTTAAACGGAGTGGAGGCAATTCCTCCCGGGTTTCACTGGACGATGTTTCAACCCATAACAGCTTCCGGTCAGTTGCGAGATGATGGGCACCCCAAGGAGGTCGACCTTCTTCCAGCGTTACCCTTTGCGACGCGTATGTGGGCGGGGGGGGAGGTTAGGTTTCTTTCCCCTTTGTCCGTGGGCGATAAGCTAATGCGTCAATCAACAGTTAGGTCTGTGGATCTAAAATCAGGTGCATCTGGAGAGCTTCTGTTTATCGAAATTGGACATGAATACAGGGTTGATGAGCAGCTCAAAATTGAAGAGACGCAAACGCTTGTTTACCGCGATCCGGGCAAAGCGAGACCCGCAAGTTCGGTCGTAGCGGCGTCCGGTAGGGGTGTTCCATTTTGTGCGGATAGTCGGCTGTTGTTTCGATATTCGGCTCTCACCTTCAACACCCATCGCATCCACTATGATCGCGAGTATGCAGTGAAAGAAGAGGGCTATCAGGACTTGGTGGTGCATGGACCGTTGCAGGCCACCCTCATCATGTCACGGATCGCCCAAGAAATTGGTCATGCGCGCTTTGGGTTTTTATACCGTGGAATCGCGCCGCTTTTTGCCGGACAGACAGCATCAATTTGGGTCGATCCTGATGGGAGCGCTTCCATAGAGCGTGCTCCTGACGACGCCACCATGAAGGGCAAGTGTTGGCCTCTTGGCGAATAGCCATTCCGGCTTTGGAATATTTCATGGTCGCAAAACTACTAAATAGACAATTGGAGAAGTAGAGTTCATGCAAGTTGTTCAGTCGTCCAGTCTTGAAACCATCGACAATTACCGTGTCGTCAAATGCGAAGTCCCGAATCCTGATAAGGGAGAGATCCGTGTCAAGATAGAGATGTGTGGCATTGGTTATGTCGATTCACTTGTGGCGCTTGGCCTATATCAAGTGAAACCACCACTTCCACATATTCCCGGGAGCGAAGTATCCGGCACGGTGGGTGCCTTAGGGACGGATGTCTCTGGTTTTGCAGTGGGTGACCGGGTCATTGCCAAAGTGAGCGGCGGTTTCTCAGAGTATTCACTTTGCCGTGTTCGTGACGCCCGCAAAATACCCGATGCCATGTCGTTTGCGCAGGCTGCGGGGTTCCAGATCAACTACATCACCGCCTTACATGGCCTGCGTGATCGCGGAGGCTTGAGCGCTGGAGAGACGCTGCTCGTCTTTGGGGCCGCGGGCGGTGTTGGCCTCGCCGCCGTCGAAGTCGCGAAGGCGCTTGGTGCCCGCGTTATCGGGGTGGCTTCATCGGAAGAAAAACGCCAGTTCGTCTTAAACTCGGGAGCTGATTTTGTTCTCGATCGAACTGAAGAGGGGTGGAGAGACCGATTGAAAGAGCTTTGTCCCAATGGGTTGGATGTCGTCTTCGACCCAGCTTGCGGCGCGCTGATGGAGCCAGCTTTTAGGAGCCTGAGCTGGCGCGGGCGGTATCTAATTGTTGGTTTTGTGGGCGGAGAAATTCCGAGTCTGCGGGTCAATTTGCCTCTGATGAAGGGCGCGAGCCTGATTGGCGTGGACTATCGTCAATTCTCGCAAGTCTTTGAGGAAGGCGCTGCAGACATCATGTTGGATGAGCTCTTAGATTGGGTCGATAGCGGAAAACTATCCGTTCCTACGGGGCAAATCTTCAATTTTTCCGACCACAAAGAGGCGCTGAAGTTCGCACTTTCTGGGGAGGGCACTTCGAAAACCCTGCTGAACATTTCAGCGCAGTGAATACAGCACAAATCATCCATTTCAGGAGATCCCTATGAAGAGTTACAAATTCCAAGAATTCGGAGCGCCGCTCGAGCGCGTAGACGAGCCAACTCCTGAACCAACGGGCGGCCAAGTTCTAATTCGGACTAAGGCTTGCGGTGTTTGCCATAGTGATATCCACATCCATGATGGATATTTTGACCTTGGCGGTGGGCGTAAAATGCCCCTGGATACCACTACACCTCGTCCGCATACGTTGGGCCACGAGATCGTCGGTGAGGTTGTCGCCGTTGGACCAGATGCAAAAAGCGTATCAGTTGGTACCAAGTGGCTGGTTTACCCGTGGATCGGTTGTGGCGCGTGTAGCCTTTGTGTGAACGGTGAAGAGCATTTGTGCTCGACGGGCAAAGTGATTGGCTTGTCGGCGCCCGGCGGCTTCAGTGATCACGTCATGGTTCCCGATCCACGCTACCTTGTTGATTATGGTCAAGTCACGCCGTCGATTGCGTGTACTTATGCCTGTTCTGGTCTGACGGCGTTCAGTGCACTCAAGAAAGCGCAGCGCGTGACCGACGCGGATCCAGTACTGATAATCGGTGCGGGCGGGGTTGGGCAGTCAGCGATTGCTTTGTGTAATGCGCTGTATGGTGTTGCACCGATCGTTGCGGACATTAGCGAGCCGAAGCGTCAGGATGCGATTAAGCTGGGTGCATCAGATGCTGTAGACCCGACGAATAAAGCATCCCGCAAGGCCTTGTTGACGGCTACTGGCGGTGGTTTTGCGACCGTAATTGACTTCGTTGGTGCGCAAAGCACTGCAGAGTTTGGCATGTCTGTCCTTCGTAAGGGGGGAAAGCAAATCATGGTCGGGTTGTTTGGCGGGTCAACCGAAATCCCGTTGGCGACAATCCCTATGCGCTCTATCACGATCTCTGGTTCATATGTGGGGTCGCTTGAGGAACTAAAGGAATTGGCTGCGCTTGGTCGTGACGGAAAAGTACCGGCAATCACTGTGTCCACTTGCAGTATGGATAGTGCGAGCGAAACCCTAGAGGCCTTGCGAGCAGGGAAAATCGTGGGCCGCGCGGTTCTTGAAAATTGACCTCAAATAGGTGGTGGCGCCGTTTGTGAGAGTGGTAAGCGGCGCCGGAGGCTTTCCTTCCCGGCGCTGGAGGCGCTCTTATTAATACTGGTCGCGAGCGTCAAATTTTTGTCTCGTTCTATTTTGCGCTACAAATCGTGCTAAAAGCATGATCCGTTCTTGTGCAAAATGATCATTGCAGCTCGACTTTCACCGCGTCAGAAGAGGCGCAAACTGGGCATTGGTTTAAGCCAAAAATTCTTGGAGCGTCCTTTTGAAACCAGCCGGATCTTCGAGCTCTGGAAAATGACCTACATGATGAAACGTTTTGATCTCGACCGAACGTGCAAGGGACGACGACGATTGTTTGTCTGTCGAGGCGTGGGATTCATCTTGCGTACCCCATATCGCTAGAGCGGGTTGTTCAGCGGCCTCGAATGGCGGGAGATTGCCTGTCAGGTATTTTTGAAACAGCGTTGGCAGCGCGAACGTCGCGCCTTCTCCAAGTGTGTGGAGGGTGCAGCTGCAGAATCGTTCAACGAGTGGTGAGTTGGCCATGCTAAGCTCGTACCAGTTGGCTGTTCTCGACTTGATCATTTTCGGAAACAGAAACTGCCCAACAAAAGGCGTTGATACCAAGCCGCGCGGATCGCGGCGTTGCTTCCACAGCACTTCTTCTTCCCAGGACGGGGCTTGCAATATCACCAGTCGGTGACAAAGCGCCGGGTACCTCGTCGCAACATCAACTGCCGCGTACGCCCCGCCACATGAGAAGGCGAGGATGCTTTGCTCGCCAGCGGTTGCTCTCAAAAAGCGCGCAATGGCATCATTAGTGGGGGCAAAGTCAAAGCTGAAACCAGGCTTGGGGACGGAAAACCCATTTCCTGGCGTTTCGAATGCAATGACAGTGAAGTGTGGCGCGAGCTGTTGGATCAGCTCATCGTAGAGTTCCAAAGTTGCGGGACCATCGCATAAGAAAACAATAACGGGCCCACGGCCAGTTTTTCGGTATCGTATGAAACAGAGGTCATCCTCATAGAAGGAGAGGTTTGCGCAGCTGGAGTTCGCAAATCCGGTCCGTGCCTCTTCAATCCGTCGGCGCCAGTTTCGTTTATCGAGCTGCGCGGCGATATGTTTAAGCATCCAGAAATCCTTCACTTCAAACGAGTTCGGTCAATGCCACCGACATCATGACCCGACCGAACGGGCCCTCTTGATCTGAAAGAACGCCGTCGCCCATCCCGATTCCACTCGGCATCCAGGTCGTCTGGGGTTGAATGCCGATAAATTCACCGATCGGAGGTCGCGATAGAACCACGGTCAAATTTATATTTGGGTCGGCCAGCCTTGGGCTGTTCGGGCGGTCCAGGCCATGCGTCCAATCGGCAGGCCCTAGAACGCGGGCCATGGGTGTCATGCCAGATACGATATCGTTGATGTAACGAAACCACATTACGCCGTTTTCGGAACGACGGACTTCAAAATTATCCATCATCCATGGCTGCCCGTGAATGGCCTTCATGGTAGGCAGAATCGAAAATCGCTGGGGATCTACGATTTCTTGCGGAGGAGGGGCAATGGCTGGGGTGTCGATGCTGTGAATGAAGCACACGCTTGCTCGCGCCGTACACTTGTCCTCTTGAAAAACCTTGTTTGACAAAACGCTTACCCGTCGGCCGCGATGGACGATATCAGCCTGCGTTCGCAGTTTTCCGGGTTTTGTTGGCCGCAAGAACTCAATTGATGCCGATACCGCATTCCCGAGGTTGTTTGCACAAGCCAGCTGCTCGAGCTCGCAGGTCATCAAGCCAGCCACAGCGCCGCCTTGTAGGCCGCTGAAAGGCCCCATTGCCGAAGCTCTGCTCCTCCAAGAGTTTCCTTCATTTTTATCGAAAGCAGGCATTGTTAATCTCGCGTTGGTTCCTCAGCAAAATATGAGGTATACAAAATTTTGAAAAGCGAGTTCGGCTCATGATCGATGAAAAATATTCATCAAATGAAGGAAGGGATACACTTCCTTCATTGGCGAATCTTCTCGCGTTCGAGGCGGCCGCTCAATCGCGTTCATTTGCGGAAGCCGCGAAGCAATTGGGCCGCACGCCTTCCGCAGTTTCCCATGCCATTCGAGACATGGAGCAAAAACTCGGAGTGCCGCTCTTCAAAAGAGCCGGGCGCGCAGTAGTGCTGACTGACGCTGGTGAAGAGTACTTTGCTTCGGTGCGCGATGCGCTTGCGATGCTTCAATCCGCGACGCGCCGGCTCAAACAGGGGCGTGAGCACCATACGATACGCGTCAGTGCGCTCCCATTTTTTACCAGCGCTGTACTGCTTCCAAATCTCGGTCGATTTGAACGAGAGAACCCTGATTATGAACTCCGGATAGAAACCTCTAATGCTTATGCGGATGTCCTCAATGGAGATGCTGATATTGCTATTCGCTTTGGTCGTGAACGCAGCGATCACTTGTATTGCAAGCCATTGGTTGGAGTGAGGGGTCAGCCGATCGCGTCGGCTGACTATCTTGCCTCAACGTCTGACATCAACAGTGTTCAAGACTTGGAAAAACACACTTTGATCCATGTTCGGCCAAATAAAGCAGCTTGGCGAGAATGGGGCGCGACCCAGGGGATGGACGATCTGACAGGTAAGAGCACGCTCACATTCGATTCCATTCTTGGCGCGCTCGATGCTGTCAAAGTTGGACGTGGAATTGCATTGTCCATGTCGCCTTTGATTGAGACCTACCCAGGATTCGGACAGGCCTTTGTGCCAGTATTAATGCCCGGCAGCAGTTTCGGCAGCGTCTACAATTTCGTTTGTCGGCACACGAACGTTGAAGACCAGAAAATCAGGCGAACGCTTCGATGGCTAGAGAATTCGCTTAGCCGGTAAAGGCGTTGGAGCAAAATAGTTGGGGCTTTGGGTGCAAAGATGTTCGAGTGTTCCCCGTCAGAGCCCATAAGGCGGATCGGCTAAATTGCTAAGTGATGGTTTGCGGCTCATCCTTTCCTCGGGAGGGCCCGGCGTCAGGCCTGACGTGCGCATGGCCGAAGGAGATCATGAGACGTGCTTGTCGGGCGACACCGAACACCCCGCTATCTTCGGTGAAGTGGCCGACTTGAAACATGAAGCGCGTGATCTGTCAGAGGTTATTGCTGGCCTTGCTTTGGAAAACTGCATCCTCAAAAAGCGCGCTCAAACTGAGGGTGATCAGAATTCAGTAAACGAGTTCGCGGGAAGGGTGATCTCAATCAATTACCTAATACCATAAGATGAAAGCGTCTCCGCGCGATGGCTGTCGCTTGTGATAACGGGATTGGTCTCGCTTGAGTTGTGGTCGTGCTGGCGTGATTGACGAGACTAATGGTCAAAGGTATACGTATTTTATCTTATGGCATTAGATAAATTACACGTGCCGTGAAAACTCGGGAGGAAAGAATGAAATTTAGATCAGAAAACATGATCGGTGGCACTCCGAAACAGGAGATTCGCGCGGCTGGGCTGCGCGCTGTGTTGCTTGGCACTGTTGCCTTCGGTTTGATGGGGGCGCCAGCTTTGGCGCAAGGGCAAGATGTGGACGGGGTTGAGGCTTCAGTGGCATCTGAGCCAGTCACTTCGGGCGAAGATGAGGCGCGTTTACGGCGCCTTGGGGTGGTGACGGTTTCTGCCCGCCGAAGAGAAGAGCGATTGCAAGATGCGCCGGTCGCGATCACTGCGTTTAGTGGTGAGGCGATGGCTGACTACAATATATCCGATGTGACGGACTTAGCGACTCAAGTGCCATCTATGGTGGTCGGTCGCGCGTCTTCAGGGTCATCCGCAAGTGTATTCTTACGGGGCGTGGGATCAACCTCTTTGTCCGCTGGCTTTGACCAATCGGTTTCATTCAATCTTGATGGGCTTCCCATGTCTCGGGGGCGCGAGATTCTGTTTAGTCAGTTCGATGTCGACCGCATTGAGGTGCTCAAGGGGCCGCAGGCGTTGTTCTATGGTAAGAACACGACAGGTGGCTTGATCAGTGTCATTACTAATGGTCCTACTGATACGTTCGAGGCTGGCGGCAAGGCGGGCTACGGATTTGAAGGCGAAGACTTCTATGCAGACGGATATGTGTCGGGGCCGTTGAGCGATACGCTTGGTGCGCGTCTAGCGGTTCGTTATCGGGATGCAAAGGGTGCGTTCGAAAACTCTGCGGCAGATGTTTACCCGTCTCCGCTAACGTTTGATCGAAACAGTCAGGGAAAGCGTGGCGGCGCGGAGACGTTTGCCGGGCGTTTGACTTTGGACTTTGAGCCAAGTGAAGAGTTCAATGTCGAGCTAAAACTCGGAACCACGCAGAACGAAGATGGCGGCGCGACCGACTATCTGGAGCGTATTTGTGGGGGAGGGCGTACTGCTCCGCAGGCGGCCAATGGAATTCCGGCGAGCCCGAATGCTGATTGCTCTATAAATGGTGTGACGGATGTGTCGTCCTTGCCGGTCGAGGTCGCGCAAGCTAATTGGCGTTATGCCCGTGATGGGGAGACATATTCAGATTTGGAGAGCAACACTGCGATTCTCACCGCCGAGGCGATATTCGATCGCTTGAATATCACCTCTATCACGTCCCATTATGATTTCGTCCAGACCGATTTGAATAATGTTGCTGGTGAGGCTTACCCGGCATCGTTTACCCAGCTTGCGGACTATGAGCAGTTTTCTCAGGAATTTCGTTTTCAAACAAAATTTGATGGCGCTGTGAATTTTCTGTTTGGTGCATTCTATTCGGACTCAGATTTTGTCTTTAATACAGATGCGTACATCTTCCCGGTGCCTTTTGATGCCGCGGCAGGAACATTTGTAACATTCAAACGGGACGATGGGTTCGAGGGCGAAACGACGTCATTGTTCGCGGAAGGTACGTGGAACGTGACCGATCAGTGGGAACTGGCGGCAGGTGCGCGGTGGAGCCGTGAGGAGCGCAATTCTTATCAAGAGTCCCTTCCTGCAAACATCGCCTTTGGCGCAGTGTTCCCGGGTGGCATTCGAATCGACGATGCATTTACGGATGAAAACGTTTCCCCGCAAGTCACCGCTCGTTACCAGCCATCTAGCGATGTGTCCTATTATGCTGCGTATAAGGAGGGGTTTAAATCTGGTGGATTTAACATCTCGCAAACCCTTACTGCGGCAGCGACGCAGGCAGCTGGGCAATTTGATAGTGAGACGGCCAAAGGTTGGGAGGCTGGTGTTCGGTCTATCCTGTTTGATGGCCAACTTGCGCTAAATGCGACCGTTTATGATTATGTGTATGAGGATCTTCAGGTTCAGCGCTTTGACCCAATTACGGTTGGGCAGGTCGTGGATAATGCCGGTGAGCTGTCAACGCTAGGAATGGAGTTTGACTTTAGCTGGGTACCAAGAAGTGTCAGCGGACTAACCGTGCGAGGCGCGGTGGCTTACAATGACGCTGAATATAGTGACTATGTGGGTCAGTGTTATGCTGGGCAAACGATTGCCGAAGGTTGTGATCAGGTAATCGTTGCTGGCGCGTACACGTCACAGAACTATGATGGTCGCACGCCTCCTAAGGCACCTGAAGTGGCAGGTAGAGTGGGGGCGACTTATGAGTTCCCAGTATCTGGCGGCTGGAACATGTCTATTGGTGGTGATGTATCATACTCGAGCGAGTATAACTTTACCGACACGTTGCGCCCGGATGCGGAGCAGGATGCGTTCACTAAGTTTGATGCAACGATTGCTCTGACAGATTCTGAAGATCGCTGGCGGTTTGCCTTGATTGGCCGTAATCTGACAGATGAGTTGGTTGCGACCAGTGCCAATGACATTCCGTTTACAGGCGGTGTGGGTACGGGTACGGTGACGGGTCTTGTCTCGGATATGTCGGCGATTGTGCAGAACCCAATGGAAGTATTCTTCGAGATCTCAACAAAGTTTTAGTTGAATTTTGAGTTACTGGATTTTCCCGGAGCCTCTGATAAGGAGCTCCGGGATTTTTTTTGTGGGCGAGTTGCCCGGTGAGTTGATTGGGAATTTGATTGCGTCAGCGCCCAGATCGGCGAGAGTCTGCGTTGCGTAGGGGCACACATTACGTTGGATATGTCGATGACGCGTACACCGTTTAGAGCCGGTGACTTGATCATTTTAAACTGTCTTCTCTTTTCTCTTGCGGGAAAAAGATGACGCGGATACTCAATAACTAATATTGTTAGATAAGTGGATGCTATGAAACTATCATTCAGTTCTGAAGAGGAGGCCTTCCGAGAGGAGGTGCTTGATTTTCTTTCCGACAATTTGTCGGAGGCGTTGCGCTTTCATACTTCGCGTATGACGTCCGTCTATGCGGACAAAGAGACGGCGCTTCACTGGCAGAGTATTCTAAATGATAGAGGGTGGGCGGCGCCGTCTTGGCCGGTGGAATATGGCGGGTGCGACTGGTCCGTGGCACAGCGCTATATATTTGATGTTGAGCTTGCTCGGGCTGGGGCGCCACCGATTTCCCCGATGGGAATAGGGATGTGCGGCCCGGCGCTTATTGGGTATGGCAGTGCTGAGCAGAAAGCCTATTTCCTGCCGCGTATTCTCTCTGGGGAAGATTTTTGGTGTCAGGGGTATTCAGAGCCGCATGCGGGATCAGATCTTGCCGCGCTATCTATGTCTGCAGTTGAGGACGGCGAGGACTTCATATGTAGCGGGACGAAAATTTGGACGACTCACGCTCATGAGGCCAACAAGATGTTCTGTCTTGTAAGGACCGATAGCTCTGGAAAACCGCAAACTGGAATTACGTTTGTTCTACTGGATATGGATAGCTCTGGCGTCAGGGTCGATCCCATCATCATGCTGTCGGGCGAGCATATCCAGAACACAGTATTCCTTGATAATGTCCGCGTGCCGAAAGCTAATGTGGTGGGCAAAATCAATGATGGTTGGACCGTCGCGAAATACTTATTGGAGTTCGAGAGGGGTGGGTCAAGTTATGGGCCGCGCATCTTGCGAAGGCTACGCTCTTTGAGAAGAGTTGCGATTGAGAATGATTGCATGCAGCCGGAGGTCGCGGCGCAAATTTCAGTCACCGAAATGGATGCGATGGCGTTAGAGGCGGCAGAGCTGATGATGATGTCAGACCTGGTTGGGGGTGGCTCACCTGGGCTGAAGGCTTCGATGATGAAGGTGCGCGGGACTGAGCTTTGCCAGCGCGTGACAGAAATAGCGCTCGATATAGCGGGGCCGTACGCGCAACCATTTCAGCCGGGGCATACGCGGCCTGGCGGGGCGGTTGTGAGGCAGTATCAGTCGCATGATGAAGTGATGGGGCCTGAGTCCGTTGTTACGTTTGCCTCAAGCTATCTGAATGAGCGAGCGGGCTCTATCTATGCAGGCTCAAATGAGATTCAGCGCAATATTCTGTCCAAAGTCTTGCTAGGGCTTTGATTTTACGTGAGGTGAGGGGACTGTTGGCGTTGACATTTTCGCATCCGATATATAAATCTAATATCAATAGATAAATTGATCGTTGAGCTTTTCGGGAGTTGAAGATGGACGACACAGCCGGCATGATCGCGCGGAACCCCTTGAAGCCTACGCTTGATACTTTGAGCGAGAGCCAGGTCAAAGCCATTCGGAAAATTCTTCCTCATGATGAGGCGCGAGTTCCTGAAATCGATGCGCAAAGGCCCGTTGAAATATTCACGGGACAAGATCGTTTTGATCTTGAGCAGAGGAATATTTTCCAAAAAATGCCGGTGCCAATTACCGTGGCGTCTTTGTTGGAGCCTGGCAGTGTTATCGCCCATGATGGGTATGGTGTACCTTTGCTCGTTACACGCACGAAGGCGGGCGACATCCATGTTTTCCTGAATGCCTGTCAGCATAAGGGTGCGAAGCTAATCGAGGGTTGTGAGGTCCATAAGCAGAACAAAATGACGTGCCCGTATCATGCGTGGACATTCGCCCTTGATGGTAAGTTGGTGGCGGCGGCACGTCAGGAGACGTTTAAGAATCTTGAGAAGCATACGCGCAATCTTGCCGAGCTACCTAGCCGTGAACATGGCGGTATTGTCTGGGCAGTGTTGGACAAGTCAATTGAGCCTGACTGGAGCAGCATGCATGAGCAAATTGATCTGGACTTCGCCGCGATGGGGATTCCCAATGCACGTGTTTATGGTCGCCGTACCTTTGAGCTGAAAGCCAACTGGAAAGTGGTGCTCGAGCCGTTCTTGGAAGGCTATCACGTGCAGCGATTGCATGCGAAGTCTATCGGGAAGTTCTTTGCTGATGTGCCGAACGTCACGGACGTGTTTGGCCTGAATATCCGTCAAATCTCTGGCAAAATGAATTTCACACCAGACGCGCTGGATGAGCCGGATGAGAATATCCACAAGACGGTGACGCATGCGTATCAGGTTTTCCCGAATTGCGTGATCGTTACGAGCCCATACTATATTAGTGTGATGATCCTGATGCCACGCGCACCTGGGCACACGACGGTGGAGTATTTCATGCTTGTGCCTGATCTGCCGAAGACGGACAAAGGCGAGGCGCTGTACGCTAAATCTTACGAACTCATCCAGGATGTTTTCGGTGGTGAGGATTTTTGGGCCGCTGAAATGTCTCAAGCTGGGCTCAGCAGCGGGGCGCTGGATACCGTTGTGTATAGTGGTCTGGAAGAAACAATTTTGACGTTCTACGAATTGTTGGAAAGTCGTTTGTAATTATAGCCTCCATAACTGGTGCGGGCGAATTGCTTCGGTGGCGATTGTCTGCGCCATTTTTTTTCATTTATATTGATAACAAAAGATGGCCGCGAGTGAGTGGTGGATAATTTTTGGAGGCGTGGATGCAAACGATAAATGGTGCCATTCATTGGTGGGCGCGGGTTATGCCTGATGCGGTCGCGCTGGATTTTGGCGAAGATAGTACAACTTATCGCGAGTATAATGAATGGTCCGAGCGAATCGCGGCCGATCTGATCGGGCGTGGGCTAACCGCAGGTGATCGCGTGGGGATTTGCGCGGCGAACTCTCTACACTATTGCGTCCTGATACTCGGAATTATGCGTGCGGGCGGAATCGTCGTGCCCCTAAACATGCGTTACACGCCGCATGAGTTGGACGAGATATCTACGGATACGGGCCTTGCTCTGGTGTTTGCGGATGGTGACAGACTCGAGAAGTTTGACGCATTGAGCGTGACGACGCTGCCTATCTCACTGATCCTTGAGTTGCGGTCGGGGGAGAGGGCGACGATAGCACACGAGCCGAAACCAGAAGATCGTGTTGTCATAATCTCGACGAGTGGGTCGACGGCAAAGCCTAAGGGTGTGGTGTTTTCACACCGCACGATGACAGGCTATGTTGCGACACATGCAATGGAAGAACAGAGTTTGGGTAAGGGGTCGCGCGTGATCGTGCCTGCACCTTTGAGCACATCAGCCGGTTTTGTTCAGCTAACACACTATACGATTTTGGGATGCACATTACACTTCCTGAGCGTGTTCGAGCCGAAGTCATTTCTTAAAACATTGGTCGATAAGCGCATCAATGGATTTGGCGCTGTGCCAGTGTTTTTTGAGGCCGTATCCAAATTACCTGAGTTTGCTGATGCTGATCTGTCGAACATTACGATGGCGACATGCGGCGGGGCGCCTGTGACGCAAGAGTTACAAGAGGCGTGGATGCAAAAAGACATCGTCGTGCGGCAGATATATGGTCAGACAGAATGCGGTGGCAACGGGACGATTATGCCTGAGCATATCGCCAAAGTTCAGCCTCAAAAATGTGGGATGGGCGGTCTGTTCAATGAGATTGCTATTGTCGACGAGGCGGGCAATCGCGTGCCCCCGAACACGACAGGACAAATCGTGCTGCGTGGGCCCGGCAATATGGTTGAGTACTGGAACAATCCAGAGGAAACCGCCAAGACCATCAAGAATGGATGGTTGTATTCCGGTGACCTCGGGATGCTTGATGAGGATGGGCTCCTGACATTTGTTGACCGGATGAAAGATCTCATCATCTCTGGCGGCCTTAACATTGCTGCGGCTGAAGTAGAGCGCGCGGTCTTGAGTAGTGGTCAACCGATTGAGGAATGTCTGGTGATCGCGGCAAAAGATGAGAAATTCGGTGAAACTCCGCTTGCGGTCGTTTATGCGACCGGTGATGTCGATGTCGCGGCTTTGATCGTTCATTGCAACGAGCATCTGGCAGACTACAAGGTCCCCAGATACGTTGCTGTGGAACGCGAGCCGATGCCACGCACGGCCACGGGGAAGCTGTCTAAGCCGCCGTTGCGGGAGAAGTATGCTGATGCCGCAGCAAAGTTGGAGCGCGTACGCTAAAGCGACGCCTCCAAACTAGGCCTATGTTTTGTGATCTTCCAGAATAAGCTCAGCGGCGCGCCATGCCATGGCCATTGTTGGCCCGTTGGTGTTACCGGATGGTATGGCTGGCATGATGGACGTATCCATTATGCGAAGCCCTTCAACACCGCGCACACGGAGTTTAGGGTCGACAACAGAAGCATCGTCTTTGCCCATGCGGCAGCTTCCGACTGCGTGATAGCCGCACGTGCCATATTTGTCGTATGCGTCTAGAATTTTGTCATCTGTGTCAAAATCGGTGCCCGGCATTGTTTCGCATTCTATATAGTCGCTGATCGGTTGTTGAGCCGCAAACTTTCGGGCCATGCGGACTGCGCCTACCATAGCGCTGCGATCCGATTCTGTGTCCCGGTAGTTTGTGACGAGGTCGGCCGGCACGTTTGGGTCGAGCGAAGTGATATGTACATGTCCCCTTGATGTCGGACGAAGTGGGTAAGTGACAAGATGCATTCCGGGGAACCGCTCTACATCTTGTCTATTTTTTTCAAAATCGAAGCTAAACGGGGCGAGCAAGAATTGAGCATCTGGTCGGTTCTTGCCGGGACTGGTTTTGAACCATGCGCCGAGTTCATATGCGGCAGACGACATTGGTCCCGTTTTTCGGAAAACGTATTCGAGAGTTGATTTGAGCAACCGCCATCCTGAGAATTCTTTATTCTGGGATAAATCGCGATTCAGTTTCCATTGAACGATTAGGCCGCGATGCTCGAGCAAATTTTCTCCCACGGAGGAGTTGGGATGAACTAGAACAACATCAAGTTTTGATAATCGATCTGGATCGCCTATTCCTGAGCGCTCAAGTATGCCGGGGGAGGCAAGGGCGCCGCCGGCGAGGATGATCTCTCCTCGGGTCGATACGATTTGCGTCTCGCCGTTAATGTTCACTTCGACGCCAGTTGCGCGTTTGTTGTCGAACATAACACGATGCACAATTGCTTCTGTGATGATTGTAAGATTTGGTCTGTCTGTAATTGGGTCTAGGAAAGCTTTGGCGGAACTTTGCCTTTTACCCTTATATATTGTTCGCGGGGCATAGCCTATGCCTTCGATCTCATCTGGTTCGTTGACGTCATCTTTGAACGACCAACCAAGATTGGTGCCGGTCTTTAGCATTGCGTTGCTGAGTTTATCCCTCACATTGGGCATAGTGATTTTCATAGGTCCAGCATCGCCACGGGTTTCCGCGCCGCCAAGTTCATGAGACTCGAGTTCTTTATAGGCGCGCCCGATATGCGACCAGTTCCAGTCTTCACTTGAGAGCTCAGCTAGTCCTTCGAAGTCGGAGGGTTGTCCGCGCACATACATCATGCCGTTGACCGAGCTGGAGCCGCCAAGAACGCGCCCTCTTACCCATGGTTCAGGTGTATGAGCATTGGCGTCTTCTGGTTTGCTTTCGTAGACCCAAAGATATTTTGGATCTGCCATGATTTTGGCGAGACCTTTTGGCATATGAATGAAGGGGTGATTATCTTTTGGTCCAGCCTCAAGTAGTGCCACTTCAATTTCGGGGTTTTTCGACAAGCGATTGGCGAGCACGCATCCAGCGGCACCAGCGCCGACAATTATGTAGTCGAAATCTTTCATCGAATGGCCTCCCAGACCGCATTGATATCTGTGGCGCTCTCGGCGGCATCCCTGTAAACCTTATTGACATAGATTTATGGTTATGAGCAATGCCCTCGTCAAGGTTAAAGGTAAGATGAATGGTTAGAATAACTTTTATAACCCCCGGCGGCGATGCAATTCAGGTCAATGCAAATGTTGGCGATAGTCTTATGGAGGTTGCGGTAAAGCATGATGTTGCGGGGATGGTCGCCGCGTGCGGAGGTTGCTTAGCGTGCGCAACGTGCCACGTATATATCGACGATCAATGGCGCAAGAAACTTGAGGTGCAATCGGATCCTGAGATCGAAATGCTCGAATATGCATCCCATATAGAGGCCGACTCGCGATTGAGCTGTCAGATTGTAATCGGCGCCAGCATGGATGGCGCTATCGTGCGGATGCCTCCAAGCCAAGACTAAAATAACTCGCTGGGAGCTCTTGGCATATATACCTAATCATATTAGATATATATGCAGTTTGAGTATACGTGTCCTGGGAGGAGTTACGATATGTTGAAGGCAAGAACAGTTCCGGATCATATTCCTGAATCATTGGTTTTTGATTTTGATATTTACGGGGATGATCGTCTCGGAGAGGATCTTCATCAATCCTATGAGGCGCTTCATCAGGACGCGCCAGACGTATTCTGGACGCCGCGGAATGGCGGCCACTGGATGATTACCCGGTATGACGATATTATGGATGTGGTTCGCGATCCGGCACATTTCTCCGTGCGCGAGATGCAAATACCCCGCGTTGAAGACCCTCCATTGTTTATTCCCCTAAGCTTGGATCCACCTGACAATTTTCCGTATCGTCAGGCGCTTATGCCATTCTTTGCGCCGAAGACTATTAGGGCAATGGAGCCAAAGATTCGCAGCTTTGCAGTCGACATTATTGAGGCGGTTCTTGAGAGGGGCGAATGTGACTTTGTTGATGAGGTCTCATCTCAGTTTCCTGTGTCGGTCTTCATGGAACTTATGGGGATGCCGTTAGACCATCTTCGCGAATTTCGTACCCAAGCGGACGCGTATTTTGAGTCTAGGAGTGATGAGGATGTCGCGGCCAATTTTGGCAAGATCGTCGGCATTATGACAGAGCTGATCGAAGCGCGCCGCACCGACCCGAAAGATGATTTGATCAGTAAGATGGTTCAAATGAAGATCGGGGAAAATGATGTTTCTCTTGGTGAGCTTCAGTCAATTTGCTCCATCTTGTTTCTGGGCGGAATGGATACCGTTACGAATGTCTCCAGTTACCTATTCCGGCACCTTGCAAGTGATGCAAAACTTCAGGCGCGATTAGCTGCAGAGCCTGCGAAAATTCCAGCCTTTATAGAAGAGGGGCTACGCAGCTTTGGCGTTGTGAATACGCCGCGATTGGTCACGCAGGATTTTGAACGATTTGGGGCTCCGTTCCGTGAGGGTGAGATGGTTCTATGCATGCTGCCTCTGGGTGGGCGCGATGGCCGAAAGAACGAAAACCCCAATGCGTTTGATATTGATCGTGAGAAGATCGATCATGTTACATTTTCATCTGGGCCGCATTTATGCCTTGGGCATGTTTTGGCGCGTTTGGAAATGCGGATACTGACCGAAGAGTGGGTGAAGCGCATTCCATCCTTCCGTGTTAAGCCGGGCGTAAAGGCCCGTAGCAGGGTTGGCACAGTCATGGCGCTCGAAGATCTGCCGCTAGAGTGGGACAAGTGATGGTAGACGTCGCTTCGCTTACATCCGGCGCGGATGAGACATATTTTGAAGGCTTGCTGTGCGGTGAGATTCGTCTGCAGTCATGTGCGGGTTGCGGCGTGAGCCACTGGCCGGCTGTATTCCGTTGTGCAGAGTGCGGATCATGGGAGCATGAGTGGAATGCTGTTGCGCCAGCTGGGACGATTTATAGCTGGACGCGCACGTGGCATCCATTCTCGGGCACTGAGGGATTTGAGACACCATTAGTCTCATTGGTTGTATCGCTGAATGAAGTGCCATCAGTTCGATTGCTCGGTGTGTTTGAAAATAAAGATGTTGATCCGAGGATCGGTGAGCAGGTGAGAGCGGAAACGACGAGCGTGGAGTTTCAAGATCGTTCAATTCCAGCTCTTCGCTGGTCGTTAGTTTAAGGGGGGCGGGGTATGCAGGGTATTGCGGGTAAAGTCGCGGCCGTTGGTGCGGGCATTAGGCAGTACAAGCGTGGGGCATCACCTTTGCCTGAAACAGGCGTTTTGGTTGGTGCGATATTGGACGCATGCGAAGAGGCAGGCTTCGATCCGACGGAGATTGATGGGTTTGCCTCTTACGGAGATGACCACAATGAGCCCGTCCGGCTGATGCCAGATCTAGGTATCAAAGACCTTCGTTGGTGTTCGACGGTCTTCGGTGGTGGCGGTGGAGGTATTGCGGGCGCTATCGGGCAAGCGGCTGGCGCCATTTTGACCGGACAGGCAAGCGCGGTTGTTGTGTACCGGGCATTGGTTGAGGGAAATAGTGGTCGCTTGTCTGAGGCGGTAATGGCGCACCACCTAAACAGCCATATGTTGGGGGCGGGTTTGGTTTCACCGGCGCAGATGTGCGCTATTCGTGCGACGAGAATGTTTGAACATTATGGCGTGCCCATGCAAACGGCTGAGGATGTCGTAAAGGCGTGTTACTATCATGGCGCGCGCAATCCGCAGGCCGTGACTTATGGCACGGAGTTCAGCCACGAGGCGTATGAGAAATCTCGTTATATTAGCGAGCCATTTCACCTTATGGATTGTTCTCGAGAGAATGATGGCGCGGGCGCCATTTTACTCGTATCAGCGGAGCGTGCGCGTGATTTAAAGAAACAGCCCATTTATGTTCTTGGTGTCGCGCAGGGCGCGGCGAAAGGGTGGGGTGATTTGCTGGAGAATGACGATGACGATCAGTATGCGTCAGCCGGGTTTAAATCTGTAGCGCACCATTTATGGCGCCAAACCGGCCTGAGCCCAAAAGACATTGACGTCGCGCAGGTCTATGAGAATTTCAGCGCCCAAGCGGTTGCATCTATTGTCGATCACGGGTTTTGTAGTTGGGAAGAGGCGGGTGATTTTATCCGCTTTGACAATCTGATTGCACCAAGTGGGCGACTGCCGATCAATACTTCTGGTGGCAATATCGGTCAGGGTTTTATCCACGGTATTGGGATGATGGTTGAGTGTATTCACCAATTACGCGGCGAGTCTGCCAATCCGGTGCCGGGAGCGAAAATTTGCCTTCTCGCTGGGGGACCCGGTGCGCCCATTGTGAGTTCCGCTATATTTGCAAATGAAATACCTGCCTGATTTGAATGATGAGGTGAAAGTCCTCAGAGAAAGGAATCCTCAAATGCGTTTTGACAGTGATTATAAGATGTTGATTGACGGGAAACTCGTTGATGCGACAGAGGAACTGAGCGTTATCAATCCGGCGCTGGAGACTTCCTTCGCCACGTGTCCAAGGGCAAGCAGTGCGGATTTAGATAAGGCTGTCACAGCAGCGCAGGCGGCGTTTAAGAGTTGGAAAAACGTATCGGTTGATGAGCGCCGCGCAATGCTTCGGCAGGCTGCAGGCTTGATAGCAGAAAACGTAGACGCGTTTGCGAGTCTGTTCACGCAAGAGCAGGGGCGACCAATAGAGCTTGCCAAAGAGGAAATTCTCGGCGCGTCGTATTGGTTCGCAAGCACCGCTGACCTCGACCTGCCGGTCGATATTACTGAGGATACGGACGAACGTCGTATTGAGGTTCATCATGTGCCGCTAGGGGTGGTTTGCGCCATTGTGCCGTGGAATTTCCCATTCTTGCTGGCGAGTTGGAAGATCGCTCCAGCATTGCTTGCTGGTAACACTATCGTTTTGAAGCCGTCACCTTTCACTCCGCTTTGTACGCTTAAGCTTGGTGAGCTTTTGCAGAGCGTTTTCCCGGCGGGTGTGTTTAATGTGATTTCAGGTGGCGACGAGTTGGGGCCACTGATGACCTCGCATAAAGGGTTCGCAAAAATCTCGTTCACCGGTTCAACGGCAACTGGTAAGCGCGTGATGGAATCTGCGTCAAAAGACTTGAAGCGTGTGACGTTAGAACTTGGCGGCAATGATGCGGCGATTGTAATGCCGGATGTTGATGTCGATAAGGTGGCTGAGCAACTGTTTGCGGGGGCCTTTGGCAACACCGCACAGATTTGCGTGGCGACTAAGCGCCTCTACGTCCACGAAGATATCTACGACGCCGTGAGAGACCGGATGCACGCTTTGGTGAAAGAGGCTGCGGTTGGCGATGGCAGCAAACAAGGTAGTATGTTTGGGCCAATTCAGAATAGAGCGCAGTATGACCGTGTGCTGAGTCTTATGGACAGTGCCCGAAAGGATGGCCTGACTCTGTTGCAGGGTGGAAGTGTACCTGAAGTCGGATACTTTATTCCTCTGACAATTGTCGACAATCCGCCTGAAGATTCGCGTGTGGTGACGGAGGAGGCCTTTGGGCCGATCCTCCCGATGATGAAATTCTCAACTGTTGAGGACGTGATTGCGCGGGCCAATGACACGCCCTATGGGCTCGCTGGCGCGGTTTGGTCATCTGACATCGACAAGGCGGTCGAGATCGCAAATGAGATGGAAACGGGTACAGTTTGGATCAATCAAAACCTGCAGTCGACGCCGCTAACGCCGTTAGCGGGGCATAAGCAGTCGGGTCTTGGTGCTGAGAATGGTATCTATGGGCTTCGGGAATTCACTCAGCCCAAATCGATTTTTATTCCCAAATCGGCTGACGCGGTTCGTTAACCGCTTGTTTTGTTGCTCGCGCGCCCCACAGGCTTTGTAATGCCTAGTCGGCGGGCGCGGGTTTTTTCTTCTTCGGAAAGTGTTTTGAGCGTTTTTGGATAGTGCCTGAATCCGCGTAAGAAAGCGGTTATCGCTTCTTCGAACATCTCATCATCATCATACGGATTGGCTTTGACGGCAGCCGTTAGATTGGGGAATTGTTCGAGGTCATAATCTGGCATCGGTTCAATGCCGTAGGAGCGCGCTGCTGCCTCGAACAGGGCGGATGCGTAGGTCAATTTTTCGGTGCCCTCAATGATCGCCATATGCGTCTCTGGGGGGTAGGGACACATTGAAATCCAAAAGTCATACGCCCCGAGCAAAATGCGGCGGGGAAAAAACTGCAATAGCAGGGGTGCTGCATTGGGATGTTGAAGGATTGAACGTCGGGCAGACTTGCAGAGCCTAATGAGCGTTTTCTCCCAGTCGCTTTCATCAATTTTGGGTGGCTCGATATCCATCAACAAAGTGAGCGCGACCTCAGAGAGGAGTTCGTTCTTATTCTTGAAATGATAGTAGAGCGAAGGGGCCTTTACGCCGAGGCGCCGAGCAACGTGTTCCAAGCTGAGCGATTGTAGCCCTTGGGTATCAATGACGCTGAGCGCTGCTTTCGCAGCCCGTTCTCGAGATATCAGTGATTTTGACGGACGGCCCATTCATTTCCCCAGCGCTGTTATCGTGTTCGCACGGTGCATTTAGGCTCAAATGATGAGGCAAGTAAATGTTAGCGAGCTGTTTGCCGCACTCGCAGGTTATGAGGTGAATGCTCGATAGGGGCGGGAGCGTTTGCGCAAAGGAAAATTGGGTTCGATATGCGGAGATGGTCGCGCCCGTGGCGAACGCTGGTGCGCTTGGGCTTTTGACGGCTCTGACGCAGCCGACACCAGAAGATCGTGCTAAGGAGATCGCGCGCACCAAAGAGATGACAGATAAGCCATTTGGGGTGAATTTGACAATCCTGCCTGCGATTGAACCACTTCCATATGCTGAATACCGGCAGGCCATTATTGAGGGTGGCGTAAAGATCGTATTGTGCAAAAGGGCGGCGCGAAGTTCGAAGATCTTCAGCACCTTGTTGCGGGCGTTCGTGGACGCAAAGCGATGGCCGACGGGGACCCCGATGGTTGCATCTGGTCTGCTGGGATGGTGCAGGGACTCTTATGGGCGCTCATCGACCCAATACGAGAGGTGGTCCAGAAGGGGAGCTTCTCCTTCTGGATTGCGGTCGGGTGCGCTAGCTGATTTGATAGGTATAAATTTGGCATCTGACTGGTATGCTTCCGCACAAAATACACGAGTGCGGAGTTGTGCTATGACTAAAACGAAATCTTATCTTGGCTGGAAGATTGACTACACTACACCCGCTGGGGAGCCCGCGTTTTCTGAACCTGACTCAGTGACGTGGCGTGTGTTCAAAAACCCAGTTGTGGGCGTCGTGGCAGGGGTATGCGCAGTATTGCTAGAGTTTGCTGACTCTAGAATTCGAACTGGCGTGTGGGAGCATTCAGTGTTTCCAACCGATCCGATAGGGCGCGCGCAAAGAACTGGCGTGGCCGCTGCTGTTGGCGTTTATGGACCGCAAGATGCCGCACGACGTGTCATTCAGGGTGTCACAAACATGCATGCCAAAGTAAAAGGCACAACGCCTGATGGTCGCAAGTACACCGCATTGGATGCTGAGCTTTTGGACTGGGTGAGTGCAACAGCGAGCTTTGGCTATTTTACGGCCTATAACAGATATGTTTGCACGCTTAGCCGGCAGGATGAGTTAGAGTTTTTCGCGCAAGGTCAGGCGGTTAGCGAGCTCTATGGTGTGAAGGACAAAATCGGCAGCATTGAGGATTTCCAGACCATGCTTGCCAAGCTCGAGGGTGATTTTGAACCGCACCCGATCAATTCAGAATTCCTTGATATTATGCGTTCTGGAAAGGCTGCGAAGAATATGCCGCTCTGGATTCAACGTGCACTGGCGCATGCTGCTATCGATATTCTACCGGTCTCTGTTCGGGGCGTGCTTGGGCTTGGACGAGAGTATGATCTAACATTTGCCGAGAAGCATGCGGTGAAATTGATGGCCTGGAGTGCAGAGATATTTCCGGATAAAAAGAGCCCAGCCGCGCAGGCGTGCGAACGCTTGGGGTTGCCGAGAGATTTTCTATGGAAGAGTAAATCGGCCCAAGCAAAACTGATGAAGAAAATGCGTGGGCATGCGTTGTCGTCAAGCCGATCATGAACTCAATATTGACGTCTGACTGATCGCTGAGATCTGTACTCTTGTACTCGATAGAGTGCAAAAAAAGGCCCTGGGACGGAGGGGTTCCAGGGCCAGTTCAGAAATATCAATGTCACTTAAAAGGTGATGGCGCGCGATAGCCGGGCTAGTCCTTCTGATCGCGAGTGACATTGTGGAGCCTATCAAATCTGAGTGATCATGTGTGTGCAAGCTGTCGATAGTGATAGTCGGAGCGTAAACTACAGCCCAAGGACGGCTTTGGCGATAATGTTTCTTTGGACCTCATTGGACCCGCCATAAATTGAAGCCGCGCGATTATTCAAATATCGGGGGGTGGCAATAACCAGCGCGTCAGGGCCTATTGTGGGCGTGGATGACAGCGGGAGCCATGTTTCGGGCAAGTGAACCACCCTGTGATTGCCTAGCGCGGAAACTGAAAGTTCATCGATCTCTTGCATCAACTCTGTGCGTAGGACTTTGAGCATAGAGGCGATAGGGCCGGGGGATTTCCCCGCTGAAACGGCTGCGACTATCCTTTGCTCTGTGATTTTTAATGCGTCTAGTCGTGTTGATATTTCTGCGAGTTGCATATGGAGGGCAGGTTCCAAATTTTCCTCACTGAGGAAGTGTTGGCGCAGTTGCGCCACCGTTGCTTCCAGCCCGGCAGATGAGCCTCCACTGCGCTCAAACTCTAGGAGATACTTGGCGACGGTCCAGCCATCGTTTTCTTCCCCGAGGCGCCCTGAAACGGGCACACGCACGTCGTCAAAAAACACCTGATTCAGTTCGTGCTCGCCAGCTAATGTGATTATTGGGTCGATCTTTATGCCTGCGGCTGACATGTCAAACAAGAGAAACGTGATCCCTTGTTGAGGTTTCCCATCCGGATCTGTGCGCACCAGACAGAACATGTGATTGGCGTGGTGTGCGTGGGTTGTCCAAATTTTAGAGCCATTGAGGATGTAGTCATCGCCATCACGCACAGCCCGGAGTGATAAGGAGGCGAGATCTGAGCCGGATTGAGGCTCTGAGTAACCCTGGCACCAATAGTCCTGTCCAGAGAGAATGCGGGGGAGGTAGTGTCGCTTCTGTTCTTCGGTTCCATATCCGATGATACAGGGGCCAACCATGTTTATTCCCATAGGGGCTAATGGCGGGGCGCCAGCGCGCGCGCTTTCAGACGCGAAGACATAGCGCTGCATTTCTGACCATCCAGGCCCTCCGTACGCTTCTGGCCAATGAGGGGCGACCCATCCCTTGGCGTGTAGAATTTTCTGCCAGGCGAGCGTGTACCCGGGTTCGACAAAGACGCTGGTCGCCAAACGCCCTGCTTCTGCTAGCTCAGGCGTTAGCTTGTCGTTGAGGAATGCACGCACTTCATTTTGAAATGAAATATCGTCTTCGGATAGGTTGAGGTCCATATAGCATCTCCACAATAAGTGGGCATTTTAAATGCCGAATAGGTGACCTCTCAAGCTAGTAGATTAGATAGGAGCTCATGTTCACATGGATGGCGATTCCGAAGCCGATCAAACACATACCCTACAGGCAGAGATGGCTCGCGATGTTGTGCGCATAGGCGTCAAAATGGGGCTGCCTTTCATTGCAGCTTCTGCCGACGTGGGGGACCCGGTGCCACTGAGCGATGCCGATGGAAAACCGCTCGCTCAAACGCTATTCAAGTGGATTGACCCAGACTTAGAATATTGGAAAGATAGATCTTTTGCGCTTAAGGCAGGATTTATACAAGCGTCACGAATTTGTGCGGAGCCCTTTTATTATGATGACGGGCATCTCGACAGTTGGCGAAATGTGCCGGCGCTGGATCTGTTCAGCAAGCAGGTTGAGTTTTCGGATTTTGGGATTGCGAACGCGATTGTGTGTCCGTGTCACATGCCCTTTGGTGTTCTAGGAGCGATCATTTGGGCCTCTGAGAAACCGCATGACGACATACGCGGAATTTTTGAGGAGTATGCAGATGAGCTGCATCTTCTCACGCTCAAGTTTTTGTCGTGCTTTTTCGAGAAGCCTGTGGATTACGATCCTACTAGTTTGACCAAACTGACACGCCGCGAAATACAATGCCTTAAGCAAGCCGCGGTAGGGAAGACGGACAAAGAGATAGCGAGCTATCTTAATGTATCTGTACCAACAATTCGATTTCACATGACGAATGCAGGCCGCAAGCTTGGTGTCTCAGGACGATCTCGCGCAATTCGGTTTGCCACAACGCTTGGCTATGTGGGGCGAAGCGCAGGCTAGTCAAGATGTGTCTTGAAATGTAGCACGCACGCCACACTATCACTTTCGATAGCTTGTTTCGATCCTCGCATTGCGGCCCCCTATCTTTACGGAACAGCCATAAACGGCGTACGCGAGAGGAAGAGCTATGAATTATCGAACACCTATTAGTTTAAAATCCGCACTGGGCGGAGCATCACTTTTGGCCCTTGGGGTGCATTTTCCTGCGACGGCGCAGGAGAGTGAAGATCTGCGCCAGTCAACGATTACTGTTACAGGTTCTTTCATCCCCGGCTCTCCGGAAGACGCGGCGCTTCCCGTTGATGTTCTAACGGCCAGTGATTTGAAGTTGGAGGGTAATCCAACCATAACTGATCTGATCAAAAATCTTGGACCTTCTTCAGGGACAGATGGTCAAACAAATCAGTTCTCGTCTAACGGCCTTGAGGGCACGGCGAACATAAACCTGCGCGGCCTTGGCGCCGGTAGAACACTGGTGTTGGTGAACGGGCGTCGCCAAACATTTTCTCCGTTCGCGATTGGCGAGCAAGCGCAACTGTTTGTGAACACGAACAATATTCCTAGCGCGGCTCTTGGCCGTATTGAGGTCTTGAAAGACGGCGCGGCCGCTCTTTATGGCTCTGATGCTATCGCCGGCGTTGTGAATTTCATCACCCGCGATGATCTGGATGGCTTAGAGCTGTCGGGTGACTATCAAACGTTCGACGGCAGTGATGGTGAGTACAAGTTTTCAGCCGCTTACGGGATGCAGTGGGATAACTCTAACTGGGTGACCACAATTGAGTATCAAAATCGGTCAGAAACTCCATTTAGTGAAAAGGATTGGGCGATTTCTTCGATTGAAGATAATCCAGTAGGCGGGTTCTCATCGCTCTCCAATCCGGGTCGCTTTGTTGTGATCGGTGGAGCGGGTACACCGATCGGCGCAGAGGTCGATACAGGCTGTCTTGCCGCTGGTGGTGTTCTGCACCCGACCATCGGTGATTGCCGCTTCCAGTACACGCAATATGACAATTTGGTGGAAGAGGAAGAACAATTTAAGGTCTTCACGGAGTATAATAGGCAGATTGGTGGAACTGATCTCCACCTTGAGTTGCTTTACTCCAAGATTGATGTGCCAGAGTGGAAAAGCTCACCCTCTTATCCTCCTCAAGAACTGACCTCGCAATTTGTTCCAGCCAGCCATCCGGGATATCAGCAATATGTTGCTGACAATCCAACTTCAGTTCTCGCTGGCGGTATCGGAGCGCTCTATATTGGACGGACCTTCGGCTGGGGCGGATCCCCGGCTACCGGTGGCGCTGGCGTAGGGATGCGCGAGTATGAGACACTTGCGGGATCTGGCTCCTTGAGCGGAAAGTTCGAGAGCGACATTAATTACGATCTTGCGCTGAGTTATTCGCAAAGTGTGGGCAGCCGTGAAACTGTTGATACCTATATACTTGGCCTATCGTCTGCGTTGAGTGGGTTTGGTGTCTGTACCGACCCAGCAACTGGTTTGGATCCAGCGACAGGTACGTCGCCCACATCAGCGGGTTACGCTGGTTCACTCGCGGCCGGAGCAGGGGGCTGTGAATATTACAATCCATTCTCCAACGCGATTCCAGCGAGTGGCGTAACGGGCGTGGCGAATCCTAACTATGTTCCTGGTATGGAAAATACGGCCACTTTGGCCAATTGGATGACAGATGGTGTCGGGGTGGAAACCACGACTGATCTTCTCGTATTGGATGCTGTATTCTCAGGAGAGAGCAATGTTCAGGCTGCGGGTGGTTCTGTAGGTTGGGCGGCCGGCGCACAAGTTCGTCGTGAAAGCTACGAAGTGGTGCCAAATGGGGTTACGGACTTGGCGACGTCGCCGGGGCCTGATGGCAATGGACCGTTCTCCTTCTTGGCTGGTACGAATGCAGCGGATGACGATCAAACGATCTTTGCTGTCTTTGGTGAATTGCAGGTGCCATTGTATGACAATTTGGATATTCAAGTTGCTGCGAGATACGAAGACTATGGTGGTAATACGGGTTCTACCTTTGACCCGAAAATTGCTGGTAAGTACTCCATCAATGACAATTTCGCACTTCGTGGCTCTGCGCAAACATCATTCCGTGGGCCAACGTTGAACCAATTGTCTGGCACAGTTACGACACTTCAGTATGTGGCGCCAACAGCGGCATTTAAAGCAGTAGACCAGTCGGGTAATCCTAACCTGTCACCGGAATCGGCCTTTAGCTATAATTTCGGTGCCCTATACGATAATGGCGGTTTCTCTGCGTCATTAGACTATTACAATTTCGACTTCTCGGACCCTGTAATTGTGGAGCCTCAAACCTCGATTGTGAGTTTGGCCATTGCTGCGCTCGGCACAGCGACCACTGATGACGATGCCATTCTTAGCCGCGTTACATTTGATGATCCTGCAAACCCGTCTGGTGCGACCATCACGCGTATCGCGACAAGCATCATCAATGGCCCTGATATTGAAACATCTGGCGTTGACTTGCGGATGCAGAATGTTTGGGATCTAGCCAATGACAGTGAATTCTCACTGGGCATGGATGCAACCTATGTCATCGAGTATGTGGTTGGCGAGCTAGACATTGATGGAAGCACATCAAGCGCCGGCGACATTGCCGGTCAGTTCAACCGCTCGAACTCGTTCCGTTCATTGCCTCAGTTTAAGGCTAACTTTACGGCGAACTATTCCATGGGGCCGCATAACTTCCGGGGCGTCGTACGCTATATCGACTCTTATGAAGATGAACGCGGTGACATTACGGGTGATGGAAGCAGCGAAATAGATTCACAAACCACGGTTGATCTATTCTACAATGCGCAAGCGCCATGGGGCTTAGACTTCGGATTGTCAGTTGTGAATGCGTTTGATGAAGACCCGCCATTCGCGCAGTTCGACATCAACTATGATCCGTATACTCATAACCCATTCGGGCGCACGGTGAAGGTGAGTTTGTCTAAGGCGTTTGGCCCTAACAGTTGATATAGAGTGACAACAAAATAGTAAAAGGGCGGCCAACTGGTCGCCCTTTTACGATTGTAACTCCATCTGGCGCCCCGAAAATAAAGTTTCCGCCGAAGCCTTCAAACAAGGGTAGAGAGGCTTGTGCGTTGGGGGATTTTAGGCTCCGATGTTAACTGATCGAAACTGATTGGCAAAAGCGAGGAAGCGGGAGTTCGTGGATGAGGTGTTTGGTAATTATATTGATGGGTCTGTTTTTGGTGTCATCATGCTCGGGGCTTAATCAAGTGGAAAGCAGGGGCGGATCCAACGGTATGACCACTGCACCTAAAATTGACCTGTTTGTGATGCAGATCAGGCACAGCGGCGCGTTCACCATTGCTTGCGAAAGTGTTCTGATAGCTGCGCAAAAAAAAATGGTGAGGCAGTTCTCTGCGGAGGACATCTCAACAATGTCGGACGTCCAGCGTGAGATGCTCTTGCGGTATAGTCTCGATTCCATTTTAGCGCGGGGAAACAACGGGGCCGAAATATCTAGATGCTCTGATGACGATCTATGGGCGTTGGTAAAGTTTGTTAGGAAGAGCAACGCTGAGTTTGTAAATCGATATTTGAACGAAGATTTTGTGGAGCGCGTTCATGAAAATCCAAGATCGACGGGTGCGCTGGATGTCATTGCTCGACACTATAATGAAGACCTTTCAGACGGAGACAATCTGGCCGAGAATTTAAGGTCAATATATACCTCCCTTCTTGGGGGTGGGGCAATTGATCCATTTTCCTATGCGGGAATAGTCGACAATCTTGAAATAAGGGATCACGGGCGCCAATTGTACGGGAGCTATTTCACGTGTGAGAATGGGCAGCCGGTTTTCAGCCCGCCCATCGTCAATCCACGTGAAATGCGGGCTCGAAGGGAATTGCTGGCCGATTGGGATTTGTGGCCCGATCAGCGCTACAGCCCGTGCGATCGAGTGGGAGGTCAATAAGAAATAGGAGGCAAATCCTTGTGGTCAGCGGAGCAGCTAAGGGGAGGGGTTAACTTTTCGTGGCGTCAATCTTGAAGCGTGTGCTGCATGCGCCATAGTGGTCTGCAAAAGTATGAGGATACTGGCTATGGCTATCAAAACGAGATTTACAGAAGAATTTGGCATTCAGCACCCTATTGTGCAGGGCGGGATGCAGTGGGTTGGTTATGCGGAGATGGTGGCGCCCGTTGCCAATGCTGGCGCGCTTGGGTTCTTGACGGCGTTGACGCAGCCGACGCCCGAAGATCTCGCCAAAGAGATCGCTCGAACCAAAGAGATGACGGATAAACCGTTCGGGGTGAACTTGACAATTTTGCCTGCAATCACGCCGCCGCCATATGCTGAATACCGTCAGGCTATTATTGAAGGCGGCGTGAAGATTGTTGAGACCGCTGGGTATAAGCCGCAAGAGCATGTGAACCATTTTAAAGAGCATGGCGTGAAGGTCATCCACAAGTGCACTGCTGTGCGTCACGCTTTGTCCGCCGAAAAAATGGGTGTGGACGCAATTTCAATTGATGGATTTGAGTGCGCGGGCCACCCGGGCGAAGATGACATTCCGGGGCTCATTCTTATCCCAGCCGCTGCGAACAAGCTGAAAATTCCGATGCTCGCATCCGGTGGTTTTGCTGACGGCCGTGGATTGGCGGCCGCGCTTGCACTCGGCGCGGATGGCGTAAATATGGGGACGCGTTTTTGTGTCACGCAAGAAGCGCCCATTCATGATAATTTCAAACGTCAAATGGTCGAGAATGATGAGCGCGACACGAAGATCATCTTCCGGACGCTAAGGAACTCGGCGCGCGTTATGAAGAATGCGGTGAGTGAAGAGGTCGTCAATATCGAGCAAAAAGGCGGCGCGAAGTTTGAAGATCTTCAGCACCTCGTCGCAGGTGTTCGCGGACGCAAAGCGATGGCCGACGGCGACACCGATGGCGGTATTTGGTCCGCCGGAATGGTGCAGGGCCTCATTGATGACATTCCATCCGTGCAGGAGCTGGTCGATAGCATCGTGGCCGATGCGGAGAAGGTTATCTCGGCGCGCCTTGGCGGAATGATTGGCTAAGCGTCGCTTTAATGCCTAGAGCTTGGCCCTGTAGCGGATGCGTTGCGGGGCCGGGTGATGACGCCCGACCGTCCTACCAATCAAGTGTGTCGTGGCTATATCCCCTCGCGCTTATTCCATCACCAAGCCATCTTGGCCCCGTGTCACGTTTGCCGGTTGCGAGTTCCAAATAAGCGGCATACCAGAGTATGCTGCTTTCAAATGGGTCATCGCTCAGACGTTCAGGAGAATGGTGGCTTGGCTTGTAGGGGTAGAGCGTTTGTGCGCAGAGGCTGTCCGCGTCTAATTTGGCTTCGGGTAGGAACTCTCCGCTTGGGCCTATTGGGCACCACGTGCCTCGGGTCGGATGAGGCGCAAAGGCCTCTCCATTTCTATAGCAGGACAAAGCGTGATGCTTTATCGGGATTATGGCTTCGTCATTGGGGCCAAGCAATCCCCACAAACCGTCCTTTGTAACGCGTCTCGCTCCTCCTTTGCAGCTCAATCGCTGTTTTGCGAGCTCGTCCCGTGTCTTTCGCGGGGCTTCTTCGGGAAGGGGATTGCCGTCTTTGTCAGTGCTTATGATGGCTTCATCCTTAACGTCAGATGCCAGAACATATCGACCATCCAGGGTGATGAAGGCAGGCGTGTCGCCCGGGCCATGTAGGTAGATTGGGCCATCGCATGATGATGAGAGGTAGTTAAATGCCGGAGTTAGCAGAACGTCTGTGATCCGCTTGCCATCTCGATCGAGCGCAGCGAGTTTTCCATCAACTTGTTTGAAAGAGACGCTTCCTTCGCAGGCGAGCCGTATTGTGCCCTCACGCTGGTCATCGATAAGCTTGCCATTCTTGCCCACGCTACGCCACACATCTCCATCGCGAACCCGAGGGAGGAAATCTTCCGTGGGGAGTTCTATTTGATCAAAAAAGCGATCACCGGCGAGGTTGCCGTCTTTACCTATGAAGCTGTGTAGCTGTTGGTTGCCATACTTACCATTACGCGCTTGGCTGTATCCGAACTCGAAGTGGCGTAAGTGATCAAACTGCGGCTCAATGGCAATTACTCCGGCTTCACTCACCGCGCCCCACTTGTCATCTGCATTCTTTACCAGCGCTCTGTTTTCGTAAAGGGAGCGAACGGATTTAAACTGTAGGGGTAGCGCCCAGTTTCCGTCGAGCTTGAGTAGGCCGAACTTTTTACGCATATGCTCTGGGGAAGCCCACACGAACTCCGGTGCTTCCTCCGTGAATCTCTTGAAGAGCATATTCTGATCGGTGATCCAGCCATGTTCGATATGATGGAGTCTTCCTTTAAAGAGATCGAATTTCTCCGTGAAACTTCGAATCGATCCATATTTTCCGTTGTTCCCGATGGAAATATTAGGGTGATTGAAGCGAGGCTTCGGTGATTTTTGTTGCTCCGGATTGCGAGCGATTAAAATTTCGGCACTTAGTATCAGAGCTTCAGCGAACTGAGGCTCTATGATGAACACTCCAGTACGGTCTATTGTGCCTCTCAGGCCGTTGATTTCTACTATCGCCATGCCGTACTCGAAGCCGCTAACGCTATCAAATTGTGGAGCGATTTGCCAGTCGCCTGTTTCATCCAGAAACCCATATTTTCCGTTTTCCTTGGCGGCGGCCAGCCCCTCACTATAGCGGTAAATCGTCTGATATGTCGGTACGATTTTGACGTCTCCAGTGTCCCAGTTTTTCAGACCGCATAATTGGAACACGCCGTCACAAAAGCGGCCATAGTCTGCGAGTTCGTTCCAATGCGGATTGGCCTCTGGCGCCGGAGGGGTTGCGTTTGTGCACGCGGAAAACAGCGCGGCAGCCATAAGTATGAGTGCTGTAATGGGTGTTTTCATGGCGCCGATCCTCTACTGCCGCTTTGTGATCTCCTACTATCTATAGATGAATTTTGTCAAACAAATGAGGGCTGCTACGCGGAGGCAGTTAAAATCTCGATGGGTGGTAATGTGCGGTCATCATCGATTGCTTGATAGTCAGGACGGATGAGCGCTCTTCTCAATGCCCGCCACGTGATCCGGGTGTGCGATGGCGAGCATTTGTTCTCTTCGTTCTTTCAGCGAAGCGCCTCTTAGGTCGGCGATGCCGTGTTCGGTGACGATGAAGCTGACGTCGCTGCGCGCAGTGCTGACCGGGCCTGACAGTTTGTTGACGATGCGGCTTTTGCCCTTGGCGGTGGAGGGCAGCGCGACGATGCCGAGGCCGCCTTTGGAGAGCGCTGCGCCGCGAAGGAAGGCGGGCGCACCGCCGACTGCGCCAAGATAGCGACCGCTGGCGACCTCCGCATTGATCTGGCCTGTGAGGTCGACCTCTATGGCCGAGTTGAGCGCGACGAATTTGTCTATGCTGGCCAGCACGTCGACATTGTGAGTGTAGCTGACCGAGCGCATGCGGAGTTTGTCCTGCGTCTTGGTCCAGTCCATGAGGGATTGGTCACCGGTTAGGATGCCCGCGACGCTGTGGCCTGTGTCTATAGTCTTCTTGGCATTGGTGATGACGCCTTGGTCGATCAGGTCAGCGACTTGTTTGACGAACACGCCGGAATGGAAGCCGAGGTCGCGATGGTTCTTAAGCGCATCGAGAATTGCGACGGGCAATGAGCCGAGACCGATTTGTAGCGTGGAGCCGTCTTCAACCATGCCTGCGATGAGTTTCGAGATTTGAGTTTCGACCTCTGATGGCTGTGTTGACGCGGGTGCGAGCAGGGGCGTGTCAGTTTTAACGAGATAGTCAATTTGGCTGGACGAAATTTCGTTGCCCGTACCGGTACGTGGGCCTTTGGAGCTTACCTCTGCGATGACGAGGCGGGCGGAATCAATAAGGTCGGCGACATAATCCGCTGAGGGGCCAAACCCAAACTGCCCCGGGGTGTCACCTTCACTAAGGGACAGGAGCACGACAGGCCTACGCTCGCCGAGAATGGCAGGGAGCTGTGAGTAATGAACGGGCAGGATGCCTAGATTGTCTTTGAGGTGTCTGTTGTTTGCGGTGCCGCAGTAGGACTGAAACGAAACGCAATCTGTATGCTCAGGGCTGGCGGATGTGCCAAAGGTGAAGCCGATGAACGCATCGAAGTCGCCAATGCGTTGGCGTGCCTGCATGAGGCCATTTGTGAGGCTTGTCGGCTCGGCGCAGCCTTGTGACCAGACGACGAGGTCACCCGCCCTGACGAAAGCAGGCCAATCGATGTCGCTAGCTTGGATGGTTTTACAGTGTCGCATTGGAGAAAACGATGCCCAAAGACCACAGGCTTAGGTATAATGCTGAAAGGGTCTATAGTTGACCTTACGTCGTGTCTGATGAGGGAAGTGTGTGCAATCTGGTTTGCAACTGTCTGGTGTGTCGCTGCGTTTGAGCGGAGACGTAGCAGTCGCGGATGTCTCTGGCATTGAACTGTCGGTTCAGGAGCAAGCTCGGATTGGCAAGTTAAGGGACAGCGCGGCCCGTGCGGCGTTGGCGCGGGCATTGAAGTGGGAGCGATTGGCATTGCGCCAACTCGTTTGGCCGTTGGTCTCTGGTGAAGTGATACTGGAAAAGACGGAGACGGGCGTGCCTTACTTGGCGGAGTATCCGAAGCTGAGTGTTTCAATCTCTCGGAGTGATGGCGCGTCTATGGTTGGTGTGTCGACGGCTGGGCGCGTGGGCGTAGATGTTGAGCGAATGTGGCCGATCGCGTTTGAGGCGATGCTAAGCATAGTTGCGACGGACGCGGAGCGGGCTCACGTGCTGACAGGTGAAGGCTATGATCGGTTCTTTCGCTTGTGGACCCTCAAAGAGGCTGTCTTGAAGGCTATGGGGGTTGGCCTTTCGGGTGGGCCGAAATCTGTTTGTGTTCCGGCCGCGATGATTGAGTCAGATGGGCGCGGCGTGGTGCAAACGCCTGAGGGCCCGTGTGAGGCAGTTGTGGCGAGCGATGGCGTTGTAGTCGGGGCTGTTGCGCTAATGCATTAGGCGCTGTCAAACGCAACGGAGAATGTCGACATTTCGTAGATTCGAACGCCGTCACACCAGAGGCTACCGTGGGCAGTGATGAGGGTGCGATCATCTTGGGCCGCGATGTCTGTGATCTCGACAAGGGTGGCGACTTGCTTGCTGTTTGGCGTAACTTGCCCGCGATAAGACCAGCGGATCGGCGCTCCGGCAGCGGTGGTTTCGATGGGTTGTGCGGGGCTATTTCGCGCGATGCCTTTCAGTCGTGCAGCTTTGCACAACGCTTGAACAAGCGCGTCTAGGCCGAGAGAGCCGGGTTGGACCGGGTCTTGGAAAAAGTGTGCCTTGAAATACCATGCATAAGGATCAACATTTTGATGCGCACGGATGAGGCCCAATCCGGCCCGTCCGCCTGCTGGGTCGAAATAGTCGACCTCATCGAGCATGCGTAGGCGACCCATTTGCTCGGGTGATTGGTATGGCAACACGGGCGGAATATTGCCCGCGCATTGGACTGCCGCCGTATCAGCGTCAGTGGTGGGCAGGCCAGCTTGGCGGGCGAGGGCATCTGGTGGGAAGAAGCCGAATTGGGTTTTGAGGGTGATGACATCGCCGCCATCTGCTGTTTTCATAGAAAGATCAAAGCCGACGATGGTCATTGGGCCGACTTTGGAAACGGCGGCGAGGCGTGAGTTTATCGTTAGCGTGCCGTCATTGGGGCGCAGGACACGGTGGATAATTCCGTCGCCTTCGAGGTTGCGGAAGGCTGAGCCGCCATCAAGGGCAAAGCCGCAATGGCTGGCGAGCCAGCCGCAAGGCTGAAGGGCGATCTCAGTCAGCACTGACAGTGGCATGCCGCCGTTGTTGCAACCGAAATACCATGCGTCGGGTTCGATTTCATATTCTGAGATTATACTCGCGCCCGTGCCGCGATCCCCTGGCGCCGTTGAGACATCAATGATGCTGCTCATCATATGATAGGGCGGCGCCGGCAAGCGGGGAACGTTGCCGACCGTGTCAAAGGGCGCATACATTTCGCCGAACGCTTCTGACGGCGCGCCATTCGCGCAGGCGAGCAGGGCGGCATGGTCGCCGCGGCTTTGCGTGGCTGGGCCGATATATTGAGGCGATGTTAGGCGGTTCGGCTTTGGCCAGACGCGCCGTAAATGGATCGCGAAATGAGGGCAGAGGAAGACTTTGCGTCCGTCACAACTGGCGAGAAGCGCGGCATGAACCTCTATCGTGTCACCCGTGATGATCTTGTCGATGAACACTTCGTAGCTGAGCGTGTGATCTGCGTCGGGTGTAACTTGCCCGCGACAGATGAACTGGGCTGTGTGGTCCGGTAGCGGCGCGAAAATGTAGCCGTCACGATCTATTGTGAGGCCAAGTGCGGCGGCGTGAAACTCTAAAGCCTGTACGGCGGCTTCAGCCATCATCGTGCCGGGCATGCAGGGATCATTGTGGAAATGACCGTCATAAAGCCAATGGTCTTTGGGCATGTGGGCGACGGCTTTCAGGTAGCCCCGTTTCCACGGACCGCCAGACGGTTCGAAGGTTTCGACATGGTCAAACAAGGCGAGCTTGCCGGGCGGAATATGCGGCGTTCGACTATGTGCAGCGGTGCGCTCAAAGCCCTCACCGAAACAGGCAAACGGGTCACCATTGCGGAAGGCGGTGACCTCCTCGGTGGTGAATGAAGTTTTGGATGTGGCGTGCGGGGGCGTGGTGATGTCGGCATCTGGCGTGGGAGGCTGAATGGCGCTCGCGTCCCATTTCATGCCGTTCGCGGTGGTGAGCTCTTCCGTGGTGAAGAAACCGGCTTGTCCGTTACGAACCGAGAAGATCAGTTCGTCATCCTTGTAAGCGTCATACTGGAAGAAGAATAAGCGCGTTTCTCCCAATGCAGCGTGTCCCACAATTTCGATTTGGAAAGTTAAGTCGCCTTCTGCGCTGGGGAGACCGGCTTTATGGAAGGTGATGTCGCAGCCGAGCAATCTGTAGACGCGAGTGTCTTGGTTACGGAAATCAGCGCCCATATAGCTGATCAAGCTGAGGTCCGCTTGGCCGCATTCAATAAGTGGACCGGGGCGGATGCGGCCTGCGTGATGAGTCCATACGTGTGCGCCGAGGTCTGTTTGTGTCCAGATGGTTCCTTGGGATTCGATACTTGCTTCTGCGTCTATTCCGAGAATTTGGTCGACGAAAAGCAGAGGGCGGGCGGGTAAACGCACAACCCGCGCGAAATGATCCTGCTGTTTGAAGAGGGGGCCGAACAGGTCTGAGATGGGGCCGGTCGAGGCGCGTTCTATCTCGTCGCCGGCCCAATGTGGCCCAACGGGTTGGCGGCGGGCGAGTGGGGTTGCTCCTGACAGTACCCGCTCGGGTTTGTGTAGCGCTGGAGGGGCGGTGTGCGTCGATGGATATTGCGGGCGTGGCCGTGGCGGGGCCAGTGGGAGGGTGACAGCGGAGAGGGACGTGATTGAGGTCATGGGTTGGTGATCCGTGCGGGCAAATCTGGGTTGGGGATATGAGGTCGAGCGGTGCAAAGAGAGGTTCGGCGCACGATGGCTAGGCGTCGCGCTGTGCTGGGCAAGCCATGCGGCTGCCCCGATATTGAAGATCGGGCTGGCAAGACTTGGGGCTCGGGCCATCAATCCTGAGAGGGTGCCAAGAATTGTGTGTTTCTGGGCGACTGCATCGGCCTTGCGCATCAGGATGAGGCAGGCGGCGTGGCCAGTGCCTTCTATAGGTTGGTCGTTTGCGGTTCTCACTGCCTGCGTCGGTAAGTCATCGGGAAGCTGGGCGCTGGCGACGATGGCGACATCCAATTGGCCCGCGTGAAGCGCGGTGAGCGCGGTGTCTAGCGTGGCCGTGTCACCCAAGCCATCGCTGAGAATGGAGACGCCGCGTCCTCTTATATTGTTGGCGAAGGTAACGCGGTTAGCTGACATATTGGCCATTGCGCCCAGCACATGTTTGGCCGTGAGCGGCTCGCAGATCGCGTCTCGGTCTGGCTTTGGCGCGCGCTCTCTGACTAAAAATCGGCAAAAATCGAAGCTGACATTGTTGGTGGTGAAAACGCCGGTTTTGTCTGTGTTTTCAAGATCGGTGCTGGTTAAGGCTGCCTGCACTGTTTGCAACAGGGCGAGGTGTTGCGGCTCTGCGGCTTGAAGGTCTGTTGGTGGGGTGCGGGCGGCGAGTGGGTCTGCGCCTACTTCTGTCATTGGGGGCAAAGGGGTGTCGGGCGTTTCCATCAGGTGTCGGAGGACGCCTCGTGTGGTGTGTTCTTGCCCGGCCATGAGTGCGGCATTGATGACGACGATCTCGTCGCGAGCGGGGACGGCGCAAACCGGGGCAAGCTGTCTGCCCGGTATGTGTTGATCTAGGATCAGGTGGGCATTGTTGCCACCAAATCCAAAATTGCTGACCCCAGCGCGACGGGGGTGAGCGGAAGTGGGCCACGGCGCGACCTGTGTTTGCACTGATAGGTTTGAGCCAGAGAGCGCGCTATTCTGAGGCCCGTTGTGGGGCATGGTGGGAAGGCCCTCATTCGCCATGGCTTGTGTGATCTTGATGACGCTGGCGAGGCCGGCCACGGTTATCAAATGCCCCAGATTAGCCTTAAGCGATCCAATGGGGAGGTTGTCCTTTGCGGCGAAACAGTGCTGGGCGGCGTTCAGTTCGACCGTGTCGCCCGTGGGGGTGCCAGTTGCGTGGCATTCGAGGAAGTCGATCGTTTCCGGCGAAAGCTCCGCGTCTTGCCATGCGCGGTTGATGGCTTCGATTTGTCCCTTAGCGGACGGGGCGAGTAGGCCTTTTCTGTTGCCATCATTGGAGAGGCCGATGGCGCGTATGACGCCGTGGACCGTGTCGTTGTCGTCGATATCGCAATAGCGTTTGAGGACGAGTGCGGCGGCCCCTTCAGATGGCACAAGGCCGTCCGCGCCGCGATGGAAGGGGCGAGACTGGCGTGTCGGGCTGAGCGCTTGCAGCGCCTCAAACCCGATATGGAGGGTGAGGTTGTCGGCGGTGTTGATGGCGCCCACCAGCGCGGCGTCTATCTGGCGTGACTGTAGCTTGCGGCAGGCGATCTCCAGCGCGTAGAGGGAGGACGCGCACGCTGCATCTAGGGAGATGACCGGGCCGTTGGCGCCGATGTGACGGGCGATGAGCTTCGTCGGGAAGCTGGCATTGAGGCTGGTCAGCGGGTTTCGCTCGCTGGTGCCATGCCGCCAGATGTCAGCTGCGTAGGCGCTTTTGAACTGGCTTGGATAACCCAGATTGCCAGTGATGACGCCTATCCTGTCTGAGTGGAGGGGCTTGAGATTGGCGTCCTGCCATGCTGTGTGCGCGGCATATAGCGGCCATGTGCAGGGTGGGCCGAGGGTGGCTAAATCAAGGCTCAACTCGTCAAATGGGGCCGGATCGAAGACGCGGTCAAAGCCGCGTATGAAACCTGAAGCGTAGGGCGGCTGGGCTTTCATACCGTGGTTTAGGCCGAAGTCAGTGGGAGTCGCCAGTGTGATGGCGCACTGGTTGTTCTGCACCAGTTTCCACAGCGCGGCCGGGCTGAACACCCCCGGCAGGACACAGCCCTGACCGACGATTGCGATGGGTTCGAACGCCATGATCAATGGGTCCAGTCATCGCCGATGCAGAGTTGCACCGGATGTGGATCGCGGCTCAGCATTTGGTCGGTGAAGATGCGCGCACCTTCTTGCATTGGAATGAGCGAGATGCCGCGATCCTCGAACTGGGCGGCGAGACCCGCATCGACCATGCCGCCTTCCCATGGGCCCCAAGCGAAAGACCTTGCGTGCAAGTGTGGGTGGTCGTTGGCGAGGCGTATTGCGATCTGGCCGAGTATGTCATTAGCGGCGGCATAGTCTGCCTGTCCGGGGTTGCCGAAGATGGCCGATGCTGATGAGAACACTCCGATATGAGAGAGAACCGCCAAGTCGAGATTGGCGAGCAGGGCGAGGAGGCCATCGACCTTTGGAGCGAAGACGGTTTTGAAGTCTATTGCTGTTTTGTCGTCTGCACGCCTGTCGGAGAGAACGCCAGCGCCATGGATGATGCCGGTGATTGGACCGTGCGCTGACTGTAGTGTTTGCAGCGCGGTGGCGACGGCGGCCCCGTCGGCCACGTCTAGGGCGATGTATTGGGCGCGGGCACCTGCCGCTTGGATCGTGTCTAGGGTTTGGTTGACCTCTTGAGAGGTGAGCAGGGTGCGTGCGATGTGGCGTAGCTGCGCCGGGCTGTTGCCGGGGCGGTGGCGAGCGATCAGACCGATCAGCTCTGATTGGCTATGGGTTCTGGGGATGTCGTTGGGCCAGTCAATTAAGGGGGAGCGGCCCGCGAGGAGGAAGGTGCCGCCCGCGCGCTGAGCGAGGGCAATCGTGCAGGCGGCAGTGACGCCGCGACCGCCCCCGGTGACGAGCCATGTGTTCGCGCTCTGTAGCTGTTGTTGCAGCGGTGGTGATAGCGCTGGCCCGAGCGTGGTGGTGGCAAAGCTCTCTGGCGTGCTTATGAGATGGCCTACATCGGCTAGGGTGAGTGCGCGCTGAATGATGCTTGCGACACTGTTTGGCGCGCTGGTGTGCAGGGTGAGTGACTGGACGGATGTGCCGGGCCACTCGGCGTTCAGTGTGCGGCTAAGGCCTGCCATGCCGCTCGTCTGGCTGGTGTCAGCGCTGGCGGCGGATTGGAGCAATAGTGTGCGGGTGCCCTTTGCTTGGCGGGCGGCGGCGAGTGCGTTCCAGTGGCGCGCGGTTGTTGAGGCGGCCGCGAACCCGTCCGTTAGGATCGTGCAGTCAGCCTCTCCGGTGGGGGAGCTGACGGTCTGTGCGCTCACCCCGGCCGCCTTCAACTGCGCCGCTATTGCTGTCGCGATGGGCGCGCAGGCTGTAGTGATCTCTACACTGCTGGGCAGAGCGGAAATGGGAGGGTTGGCCACAATCTCTTGCAAGGCTATGGGGCGAACACTGACTGAATAGGGACGGGCTATCGCGTTATTGTGCGGGGCGTCCCTCAGGCAAAAAAATCAGCAATCCCCTGAATCGTGCGCAGTTCTGCCAAGGCCTCTGGGTCGATGTCTGGCAGCTCTGGATGGCGCTCTCTAAGGGTTGAGAGGATCTCGACTTGTTTGATGGAGTCGACGCCGAGTTCACCTTCAAGGTCCATATCGTCTTTAAGCATGTCTGTTGGATAACCGGTCTTCTCGGAGATCAGCTGCCGGACGATGTCTGTTGTTATCCCTGAGGTTTTCACTATTGCAGGGGCGGGTTGTGGGGGCGGAGTGGGCGCGACGTATTTCTCGATATTTGGCTGCGCTTGAGGGGCGGGCTGTAGGCGTGCAGTTTCGGGCAGTTGGGGGGCAGTTTGAGGTTTTTCTGGGATATTGTGGGCAATTGCGGGATTTTCAGGGGCGATAATGGGCGCAGACTGGGATTGCGTGATGAGCGCGGTGGCGGAGTTCAAAAACGAAGAATGCATATCGGCGGTGCGCGCCAGATAATCCGCATGCTGGGTGGCGACATCCTGCCAAATGCGCTCGGCCAAGGATGAACGAGTTTGAGCGGTGAGAGCGCGAACGGGTTGTTGGGGCATAATGGTAATCCTGTTTGAAGAAAGTGGTGTGGTCTTGGGCGGTTTAGAGGGGATGGGTTCTACGGTTGGAGAGGGCGCCGATTGGGGCGGGTAAGGCTTGTTGTAATTTGCGCCCGTAATCATGATCGCGTGGGGGGAGACCGGAGCCTGCGGCGGGGCGGCGGGCGTGTTGGCGAAGAGGGTGTCGAGATCGAGTTCAATCCCGGACGCGCACAGAGCGCCGAGCGCATTGAGGAAACTGATCACGTCATCGGAGCGCTTATTGTTGAGCGCGAGGGTGAGTGTGTCATCGCCCGGCAAGATGGAATTGACGAGGCCTGTGATGATCGCGCTGGGACCGACTTCGATGAAGGTGCGGGCGCCGTCATTATACATGGCTTGGATCATGTCTTTGAACAAGACGGGCGAGGCGATCTGAGAGGCCATGCTTTGGGCGAGATTGGCCTTGTTGCGCTTATACGGGGTGGCGGTTGCATTGGCGTAGACTGGGAGCTTTGGTGTTTTGAGCGGGAGGCCTGAGAGATAGGTCTTGAAGGGCTCGACAGCGTTGGCGACGATGGATGAGTGGAAAGCGGAGGCGACGGAGAGTCTGCGCGCCTTTAGGCCGTTATCGGAGCATAGGGTAAGCGCCTTGGCGACCTGCGCCTCTGGCCCTGACAGCGCGACCTGCGTGGGGCCATTGTCATTGGCCAGTACGAGACCGCCGCCGATTTGGGCGATGAGTGGCGCGATTGTGGCGGCGTCTGTTTGCACCGCGATCATTGATCCGTCAGTGCCAGCGGCGGCGTCCGTCATGAACTGGCCGCGCTGGCTGGCGATATTGAGCGCAGTCATTGCATCGTACGCGCCACTATAATGTAGCGCCATGATCTCGCCGAAGCTATGCCCGCCTGTCATGTCGGCTTTGAGGCCAGCGGCATCCAACAAGGCGAGCTGTGAGAGGGCGACCGCGCCGATTGCAGGCTGGGAATTTTGCATCTGGGTGAGGCATGCTTGCTGGCCACCATACTCGACTTGGTCGAATGCGGCGGGTGGGAAGGCGAGCGAATGGAGCTTTCCGTTTGCGATATCGGTTTGCCCAGCGGCGGCGTCCCACACGGAGCGGGCGGCGGGGAAGGCCATTGCAAGGTCTGCCCCCATACCGACATATTGGCTGCCTTGGCCGGAAAAAAGGAACGCAACTTTGCCGGTTTGAGGCGGGGTGGTGGAGAGGTGAATACCGGGGCCGAGCGGGCTGGTTGTGTGCGTGGCGTCCTCCATATGCATGGTGAGGCGGTCGATCTTCTCTGACAGCTCGGCTGTGTCTCGGGCGATGATGGCGATACGGATGTTTGCGGCGGCGTCAAAGCGCGAATGTGTTTGGCTGGCCGCGTGGGCGAAATCGGCTTCACTTGGGCTTAATTGGTCCAGATGGTTCAAACTGTGGGTGGCCGTGGGCAAATCATCCGCGCTGATGAGGAAGAGCTCTGCGGGAAAGGTGCGATGTGGGCGGCGGGCGTGGAGGCCGGTATACTCCTCTAGCGTGACGTGGAAGTTGGAGCCGCCAAAGCCGAACGCGCTGACCGCTGCGCGGCGGGGTGTGCCGAACGCGCTGATCCATGGACGTGGTTCTGTGTTGAGGTAGAGGCAATTACTGGACTCGATGGCCTCGGCCGGGTCACCCACTTTGGCGGTGGGCGGAAGGATTTTCCGGTTGAGGGCCTGAATGGTTTTGACGAGACCAGCGGCGCCCGCAGCAGCCTTCGCATGGCCGATTTGGGATTTTATGGAGCCGATAGCGCACCACGGATCGCCGTTGGAATGTGGGCCGTAAACCGAGTGGAGCGCATCGAGTTCTGCCTTATCGCCCGCTGCGGTGCCGGTGCCGTGGGCCTCCAATAGCGTAATGTCTTGTGGGCCATAGCCTGCGTTGGCATAGGCACGATCAATGGCGCTAGCTTGACCGCTGGGTAGCGGGCTGTAAATGGCCGTGCCCCGACCATCTGATGCGCCGCCGAGACCTTTGATGACGGCGAGGATGGAGTTGCCATCACGCTCAGCATCCTCCAATCGGCGCAGGGCGATGATGCCGATGCCTTCGCCCAGCATGGTGCCGTCGGCCTGTGTGGAGAAGGGGCGGCAATCGCCTGTGGGAGAGAGGGCGGGGGTTTTCGAGAAGCACATATACATAAGGATGTCGTTGAGCGCGTCCACCCCGCCAGTGAGCACAGTGTCAGAGTCGCCGACATTTAGTTCGTGCAGGGCGATTTGCAGAGCCGAGAGGCTGGAGGCACAGGCGGCGTCTGTGACATAGTTTGAGCCGCCGAGGTCTAGCCGATTGGCGATGCGCCCGGCGACGACGTTGCCGAGGAGGCCAGGGAAGGTGCTTTCCTTCCAGCCGGTGAAGCGCTTTTCTATCCGCGCGGCGAGGTCTTGCACTTGAGCTTCATCAAGGCCTGCTTCTCTTAGGCCATCGACCCAAGCAGGGCGTTGCAGGCGGCCAGCCATGTGGGCGGTGAGCTCTGTGGCAGAGGCGACGCCGAGAATGACGCTAGTGCGTGAGCGGTCTAACTTAAAGCCGCTATCAACACACATATCATCGAGGGTGCGCTGAGCGGCGATGAGGGCGAGGAGCTGCGCCGTGTCTGTTGTTTCGACTAGATTAGGCGGGATACCGAAGGCGATGGGGTCGAAGGCTGTCGGGTTGATAAAGCCACCGCGTGCGCCATAGGTGCGGTCTGGGGTTTTGGGATCGGCGTCATAGTAATCGTCCAAACGCCAATGGGTATCGGGGACTTTAGTGAGTAGGTCTTTGCCCTCAAAAATGTCTCGCCAAAAGCCGGTGGCATCGCCGCGGCCGGGGAAGATTGTGCCCATGCCAACAATGGCGATGGGGTAGGATGAAGCGTGGGTTTTGGGCATGGTGTTTGTCTTTTAGGTTTAGGCGAAGAGTCGCGGAGTGATGGAGAAGGCCGTGGGGGCGACGACGTGACCAGCAGCGCGGGACTGAGCCGCGCGGGTAAGATGGGCGGCGCCTTCGAGCAGGTTCCAAGCGATTTGTTTGACGGTCCGATTTTCGGACGCTTCGAGGCATGAGCCGCGTGCCCATTCATTGAATGCACCCATGGCCGGGCCGCACCAAATTTGATAGTCGAGCTGTTTGCCGGGCGCGCCATCTCGGGCCCATTGAGCCGCGTTGAACAAGTATCGCCGTGCGAGGAGGGCGAGGCGTTTGTTGCCGTCACTTTCCGCGCGCTGGAGGAGACTTGGATTGTTGGCCTGCAGATAACCGGCAGTGGCTTGCCATGCGCCGTTAATCGTTTCGCCGAGGCAGGTTTCGATGAAGTCTCGGTCTTTGGGGCAGAGTGTGTCGAGGCTCTCCCCGCTGTGATAGAGGGCGTGGAGGCGTTTGGCGCGGAGAGGGAAGAGCGTGCCGTGCTTTAGGACTTGCACCTCGACACCTTGCTCGAACATGTCAGCGGCGGGGGCCATCATTACGTCAGCTGGGCCAGCTGTGTGGAGGAGGGCGCGGGCCTCCGGAGAGAGACCGGATTCGATGGTGCACTGATTGACTGAACCCGTCAGTACATAAGCGGCGCCCATGGCGAAAGCGGCGGCGACACCATGGGGCGTTGCGATACCGCCAGCAAGGCCGATGCGATATTGATTGCGATCTAAATTATGCTGGGCGGCGATGTGGTCGCACGCTGTGCTGATTGACGCGAAGAGGGGAGCGGCGGCGCGATTATCTGTGTGACCGCCAGAGTCTGCCTCTGCGGTTATGTCGAGTGCGACGGGATGGAGGGCGGCGAGCGTGGCCTCGCCTGCTGTGATGGCACCGGATGCTACGAGCTGGCTGAGCATGGCGCTCGGGGGCGGGGCCATAAAGGCGGCTGCGACCTCTGCGCGGGAGACTTTAGCAAAGACATGGGTTTTGCGTTGGAGGTTTCCGGCGTTGCCTCGCGACATGCCGTGAGCGGCGTACCGGACGATCTCTGGTGTTAGTTGCATGAAGGCGGAGGCAGAGACGCGGTGGACGCCCTCTGCGATGAAGAGGTCTACGGTGGCCGCCTCTAAGCCCGGGTTTTGAGGCGAGTGGATGAGGTTTGCGCCCCAGCTTTTTTGGTTTGGGTTGAGGCGGGATTTTATCTTGGCAAGGCCGGCGCGGACCTCATCGAGGGGGAGGCCTGCGCTCCCAAAAAAGCCGACGCATCCTGCCTCAACAGCGGCGATGACCATTTGCGGAGTGGCAATGCCGCGCGCCATTTCGCCGACGACATAGTTGAACCGACTGCCATGCGCATCAGAGAAGGCGCGATCGCCTAGCCATTCGGGGAATATGGGGGTGCCCGAATCATAATCTAGTGTGAGTTGATTTTTTGACGAGGCCACATCAGTTGGTGAACTGGTTGGGGTGCCCTTGTCGAGGGTGGGGTATGTGCAGTTATTGTTACGATTGTTAGTCACGGTTTAGTATTCCATAGCTAGGTGTTCGAGCGTATGGATTTCGCAAGAATGACTGGGTGTCAATTAGAAAAACAATTTACACGTGTATTATTTGTGGAGAAGTTTTCTGGCACTGGGCGGCAAAATTCCCGTTTCCCCGCGATGGCATTGGGAATCCAGAACGAATTATCGGATGCTCTCACGAACGTAGTTTGTTTTCTGTTCGGGTGATATTGCGTGCGAATATTTATGGTATAGTTCCCAAAGAGTTTTCGGTGGTGGGGGCATAGCATGCGACAAATTCGGGCGATCACAGTTTTATTTTTGGGTGCCTTGGCGAGCGCTTGTGCGCCCCATGTTTCGGAGGAATCGCCAATAGATCTCGCGCCACATATTGTTGTGTTGATAGCGGATGATTTGGGCTTAAGCGAAGCGCCTTGCCATAGCGATGAGGTGAGAATGCCCTTCCTCGAATCTATGTGCGAGTCTTCATTGGTGTTTGAGCGAGCGTATACCCACCCCTATTGCACCGCGAGCCGGGCAACATTTATGACGGGGCGGCATCCTTTTCGCCATGGCGCAGATGATGTGAGATCGCAGGCTAAAAAATTGCCGCTCTCCGAAGTGACCATCGCGGAGATTATCAAGCAAAGCAGTCGATGGAGTTATGAGACAGCGGCGTTTGGAAAATGGCATTTGGCTGATGACGAGAACGGATCAGAGCGCAATCCAAACCAGCAAGGGTTTGACTATTTTGCGGGTAACCCTAGGCAACACCATACGTATAATTATTTTGGTTATGATTGGTTCGAGAACGGAGAGCTTGTTGGGTCACATAGTGGGTACAAGACGACGCATATCACAAATTCTGTCATTCAATACTTTGGTGAGCGCGCTGACACATCTCCGCAATTCACAATTATTGGTTTTACAAACCCTCACAAGCCCTATCACGCTCCTCCAAGTCAGCTTCATTCATTTGGTGACCTGCCGCCGATCCAGCTGAGTGGGACTGTGTCTGATCATCCCGGGTCAAATGAGTATCGGACTAATCGGCGCGAACCCAGATTCGATGTTTACTATCATGCGATGTTGGAGGCGCTCGACACGGAGATCGAGCGTCTCGTCAGTAGCGTGTCTCGCGAGTCTGATCGACCGATAGTGTTTGTTTTTGTTGGGGATAATGGATCTGCTGGGGAGGTGTTCCCGTTGGTTTCTGGAGCCAATGTGAGGTCGAAGGCCACCTTGTATGATGGCGGTGTGAGGGTTCCCGTGATGGCGTGGAGCTCGCGCCCTAAGCAGTTCCCGATTAGGACCGAACGCACGGACGAACTCGTGCATCTAGCAGATTTTTTTCCAACACTTGCTGGAATTGCTGGGGTGCCCGTTGGGGCGGGCGGAGAGGGCGGCGTTGAAATAGACGGTGTGCGCATTCGTTTGCAGGATAATGAACCGGCGCAGTCCTCTTCATCTGTTCGTGATTTTGTTTTCATCGAGCGTGGCAACGACGAGAAACTGCCCTTTGCCTATGGCGGTGTTGATCGGGCGGGGTTGAAAGTAATACTGAGAGATCCGGAGCGGGCGACTAATTATAGTAAGGGCATTCTTGTTGAGATCTATGACACAGATACTGACCCGTTAGAGGCGAGCAACCTATTGAATGATCCGTGTGCGATACCAGTGGATCGGACAGATCGGTTGTTTGACTTCATAGCCGGAAAAGCGCGTCAAAATATTGCGCATTTCGACTGGTTTGACGAGGCGCGGTACCGCACGCACATAGATGATGTTGTGGCGGAATGTGCTGAGTAGTTGGGTTTTAGAGCTTACCGCTTAAGCTACAAAAAAGCCCCCACGTTTCAGTGGAGGCTTTGGGGTTTGTCAATTTTTAAACCGCTAAGGCTTTGGCGCAAGAATTTCTCTCGCGCTTTTCTCTGGATCGCTCGTAATGCGCGGTTCGAGGTCAAACTCCATCACGGGACGGTCGGAAACCGTGTAGGCTGGCCAGTCCGGCAGCAGCGCTGATTCGGGCGTGCCTGTGCGGGCAAAGCTGAGCCATGCGTCTGACATCATCGCTTCGAGTTTTAGTGGCTCTTCACCCGGGCCAACGAGGACGCGGCTTTCTTCTGCATTGTTGAACATGAACGGAATGTCCAATGTGTGCGGTGAGCGGAAGACGCCTCCATTGGCCGGTGTTTCCCATGTTAAGCGATACATATAGACCGGCGCGCCACCTTTGCGCACTTTTTGGTCGGCGAGCAAATAGCTGCCTGTGACGAAGCGTGCGCCCATCACGCGGTTGGCGATGTGGGTTGGCGTGTAGTCTGGGTTCTCGGCTTTGTATGCCGCGGCAAGCGCAGGGCCGGTTGGGCCCATGCCCGCAGCCATTTTTGCGAGGCCAGCTTCGTCGAGTGTACCGAACCAAGGCTGGGACGCTGTGAAGAGGGTCATTTCGTCCTTGTTCCAACCGATCATGACCGGAACATCTTTCGATTGTTCTGGCGCTGCGGGCACGAACGGATCGCGCGGCAGAACTGTGCCGTCAACGATAGGGCCGAAATTCAAGCCACCACCGAGACCAGAAGAGGGGGTGCGTGCATTTACGCGCCGGGCAGCAGCAAGCAGATCCTCAGCCGGGATGGTTTGAAGGTCGCTCAAGGTGCGCACGCCCGCTTCGGCGAGGAGTGTTTCGGTTGTTTTGGCGGCTTTTGCCTTTTTGCCGGATGTTACGCCGGGACCGGACTGGATGATGGCCTTATGGAAGAGGCCGTCAGCAGCCGGAGTGGCGAGCATGTGGCTGACTTTTGAGCCGCCGCCAGATTCGCCCATGATGGTTACGTTACTGGCGTCTCCGCCAAAGGCTCCGATATTCTCCTTCACCCATTCGAGTGAGGCGACGAGATCGAGATTGCCGACATTGCCGGAGTCTGCATAGGCACTGCCGAACTTATCGCCGAGATACATATAGCCGAACATGTTGAGGCGGTGATTGACGGTGACCACGACCACGTCGCCTTTTTCAGCGAGGTTGCGGCCATTATAAGCGGCCCAACCGCCTGAGCCGTAAGCGTATCCGCCGCCGTGGAACCAAACCATGACCGGGCGTTTCTCGCCGTCGGCTGCTGGTGTCCAGACATTTAGGAAGAGCGAGTCTTCATTGTCGATTTTGGATTCTGCGCCTGTTGGAAAGATGGTTTGCATCTGGCGGGTGAAATCTGAGGTGTTCGGCCCGCTTGCTGAGTACATCTGCATGGCCGGAGCACCGAGGTCTGTGGCGTCCATAATACCGTCCCACGCGACGGGTGGTTGGGGGGCTTTGAAGCGAAGCTCCCCGAGGGGTGCTTTAGCATACCGAATGCCCAAAAATGCATCTATGCCATTATCTTTGAGCCCTTGTATTTTCCCATTTCGTAATTCGATTATGGGTGTGACCGGTGCTGGTGATTGATCTTCGACCGAAATTACCGTCGGGGAACTCGCCTCGGTAATTGTTGTGCAGGCGGCAGCCATGAGTAGGGCGCCCCCGCCGAGCGTTGATATCAGTAAATTCTTCATTTTTCCTCCCACTAGCGCCGTTATACGCTGTGTTTATTTCAGTTTGTATTGAGTGTAGTGCGTTCGCGTGAAGTTTGTCCACTCTTGTTAGGTTTTGGCGGGGCTGTAGGAGCGGGCGGCCTGTGGTTATAAAGCTACACTAGCAAATTATTAAATTGAAAAATCACTGGAAAGTGGTGGTCATCGCGATTGGGGTATGGTTTTAGTGTGAAGCAATACAAGCATACCGAATCGGCGAAAAAAGCTGATCGGGACATTCCTGGGGAGGAAAATATGACATTGAAATCGAGACTAATAGCAGGCGTGGCCACGTCTTTGCTCATAGGCGGCGCTAACTTTGCGTATGCGCAGGAGGCGTCGGAGGAGGCGGCAGCGCCCGCTGAAGCGGAGGCCGGACAAGGCTTCAAACGTATGGATACTGTGACTGTATCGTCAGAGCGCCGGGAAGCATCCATTCTGGATACGCCTGTTGCAGTGACGGCGATTTCGTCTGAGCAGCGCGATATTCTGGGCATTTTGGATCAAACAGACTTGGCAAACTACACGCCGGGCATGACGTTCCAGCAGTCGCCTAACCGCATCACCATTCGCGGCATTGGGCGCCTCACCAACGCGCAGGGCACCGATCCGGGCGTTGCGACCTATGTTGACGGCATATACACCTCTGAGGCGGCTGAGATCGCTCGTTCGCCGCTATTTGTTGAGCGTGTTGAAGTGCTTCGTGGCCCGCAGGGCACATTGTTTGGGCGTAACTCCATCGGTGGCTTGGTCAACATCATTTCCAAGAAGCCAGAGTTTGAAAAAAATGGCGAAGTTCGCCTGCGCTATGGCAGCTTTGAGCGTGTCGACGCGGCAGGGACGTACACAATGCCTTGGCCGGGGATGGAAGACACGACGGCCATTCGCGTTAATGGGTCTTTGTCTTATTCTGGGGAAGGGCGCACCAAGAATGTTGGTGGGCTTGGAACTGATTATTTCAGCGAATCAGACACGAACCGCTTCGACTTCATGGTTACGCATGAATTTTCTGACCGGCTGGACTTCTTCTTCCGTTATGCCACTACGCGCAACATGGCGACGCCGGGCGCGAGCCGCCGGGTTGAGCCGTATGACTATACGGGTGATGTGAGCAATCCGCAGACGATTGGCTATTTTGGCACGCTTACGCCGAATGTGTTCTATGGTTTGACGGGCGAGAACCCTTCAGTAAACGATCCGCATGCGGTGGAGCGTGATTTTAAGGGCGTTACAAAGCTCACCGATAATCACGCATTCACCTGGGAGCTCGATTACGAAGCTGACAATATGACAATCAAGTATCTGGGGTCACACCAGAACTATGATTGGGAGCAGTATACTGATGCTGACCGCACAGCGCGGGCGTCGCATACGCTCAGCCCGGCTGACCCATCGGTGACGGGCGTCACTGATACGTCGACCTTCTTCGTCAACTATATCGAAGATACTAAGCGTTGGGAAAGTCACGAGCTTCAATTCCTGTCGAATGGTGATGGGCCGCTCTCATGGATTGGTGGCTTGTTCTATTACAAAGAACGCGCGCGTCAGCCTTATGATTTGCGTGCGCCTCAGGCCCCTGCAGCGGGCATTGCGCCAAACATCGTTGTGCCGGGTGCGTTTGGTGCGAGTGGTCTTTGTGGTCCGTTCCCTGATTTGTATTGTGGGGTAATTCCAACACCAGGTGAGAATAACCCGAACAACAATTACTATCATCAGCTTGGTTTGCTGCACATGAACTCTAAGGCCGTGTACGGCCAGATTGATTATGAGTTTGCGCCAAAATGGAACCTCAAGCTTGGCGGCCGTTACACAATGGACGAAAAGCGCGGTTATGAAGAGCAGTCGATTCATTACTATGATCCAACCGGTGGCGTTCAGACACTTGGTCTCGCTGCGCCTGTTCCGTTCCAGTGGTTCCAAGTTAGCCCGAACGATAATAATCGTATCATCGAGAATGATTGGGAAGAATTTTCTGGTGTTGCAGGCCTCAGCTATGAGCCGACCGAAGATTCGCTGATCTACTCGCAATTCACGCGCGGCTACAAGGCTGGTGGTTTCCGTCTCGGTCAATTGGCTGCGGATGATCCGCTAACGTTGGATACGGACGAGCGCTTTGTTAAGCCGGAATTCGTGGATGCTTATGAGCTCGGCGCGAAGGGCATGTTCTTTGACTATCGCCTGCAGCTTGCTGCATCGGCCTTCATGTACAAGTATGAAGACCAGCAGGTGCCGGTGAACTATCTGAACCCGAATACGGGTATTCAGCAGCAGGTATTCTATAACGTTCCTGAGTCAGACTCTAATGGGTTTGAGCTCGAGGCGGCTTACCAGCCCAACGAGAATTTCCGTTTGGGCGTGAACTATGGCTATCTGAAGTCAACGGTTGAGAGCTTCCCGGGAACAATTGAGAACGCCTACCTTGGCACCAATGAATCCGTTGAGGGTAACTCGCTGCCGCGTTCACCTGAGCAGAGCTTGAACGTGAATGGTACATATATTCACTATCTAGCGAATGGCTCAGACCTGACCTTCACAGGGTCTTGGTCTTATGTCGGCGATCAGCACACAACATTGTTCGAGGATGACATCTACACGACAGATGCGCATGAGATTGCAAATCTACGCGCTATCTGGACCAATGATGGCGGTGATCTGAGATTGATCGCAGCTGTGAACAATGTCTTCGATGACGAAACTGAGATCAGTGCTGGTGCATCAGGCTCAACTTCTGGGTTCTCCCGGTCTGAGTCAGGAAATCGTCAGCGTACCTTCTTTGTTGAGTTGCAGAAGAAGTTCTAGCTCTGTGACTATTCGGTAGAGACGCCGAGCAAAGAGAAAGGGCGGCCGGGTCAAATCGGTCGCCCTTTTTTAATGTTTGGAGGGATTGGGGTTCATCGCTCCTTTAGGGCTTGCAGATTCTTTTCATGGCTGTTGCGATCAAGCTTGTAGAAGGCAATGCAGCTCATCATGGCGAGCCAGATGGACAGCACGATCGGCGCGTAGAATAGACCTAAGCGAAAGACGGATGCGGAGCTAACATCCTCGGGCGCGCTGCCCGCTTCAATTTGCGCCAAATACAGAACGCCGCTTGCTGCCATAAGGCCAATGCCCTGAACTGATTTCCGAATAAACGTCGCCGCAGAAAAAAGGACGCCCTCTGAGCGGCGATTAGTTCTAACCTCTGTTTGCTCGACAAGATCAGCGATCATTGAGCTGACCAATATTTGGTAGCAAATTATGAGACTGGTATCGACCAGATTAGCGAAAAAGTAGATCCAGAATGTTGCCGGATCGTCATTGGGTGGCATAATTCCGACGAGCCGCAGGACGATAGGGAGGGGGGAGCCGATAAAGGCCAGAGCGCCGATCAGCAGCGCGCCGCGCTTTTTGCCCATTTTGCGCGTAATGATCGGGGCAAGGATTGATCCCAAGATCGCAGATATGAACACGCCGAGAACAACAAACCCGGTTTGTTGTGAGCTGAACCCCCAGAAGTATGTCGTGAAATAGAAGGCCAAAGAGGCGGTTAGTCCCGTGGCGACGGCGCCGAACAGGGCCGAGCAGAACAGCGCCATGAAACTGGGTTCGGAAAGCGTTTGAAATATTTCTTTGAAAATTCGCGGCAAGGATATTTGTTGCTTTGGGGGAGCTGGGCGCAAATGGGGAATGCGGCTATGCGTGCCGAGGCTGGAGATCATAATCGCGGCGAATATGAGGATAGCTGAAATCAATCCGTAGACTTGATAGGCGTCTCTATTGAACTGACCATTGGTGATGATTGCGGTAGCAAAAACTGGAAACAGCACAAAGAAATTCAGCACTGACATGAAGTTTCCGCCAACCCAGGCAAAGAAAAACCTAAAGCTGATTAGGGAGCTTCGTTCGTCATAATCGTCGGTTAGTTCGGCACCCAGTGCGCTGCTTGGTGTTTCATACAGTGTAATGAATGTTCGGATAATAATGGCGAGGATGAGTAGGTAGAGGAACAGGTTTTGCCCGGTCAAATTTGCGGGTGGGTTCCAGAGAAAATAGTAGCTGATCGATACAGGCAATGCGGCCGCATACATGAAGGGATGACGTCGGCCCCATTTTGATCGGAAGTTGTCGGACACATATCCGACGATTGGGTCACTAATCGCGTCGACAACCAATGCTATCATCGCGGCGAGGCCAACGAGGCGTGCATCCAAGCCAATAACTTGGCTGTAAAAAATCAACAAGAAGTAGCTAAAGCCATTCTCTTTGATGCCATAAGCGGCGGCGCCAAATCCGTAGGCGATCTTTGTTGCGATCGGTGTTTTTCGAACGGAAGGCATCTTTGGTTCAAGGCGTGTCTCAGCCTCCGTCTGCTCGGATGTCATTGATACTGTCCTCCAGAATGCGCTCGCCCTTACGTGGGGAGAGTGCGATTGTAGGTTCAATGATAAACGATAAGAGGTGATGGTTAAAGGGGAGAACCGGTCGGTAATACAATTGAGAAAACTTCAGTTGAGGTGGTTGACTTGCCGGTTTGTTGGCGTCGATACCCTGTATCTGCAGGAGGTCTGGATGACAAATTTTCCGTTGAGAACGAAGCGTAAGCAAGAAACGCGACGCAAACTTGTTGCGGCGGCGCGGCATTTGTTTCTGACAAAAGGGTATGACAATACCACTTTGGACGAGATCGCTGAGCGTTCTGGTCTTCATGTGCAAACGCTATATCGCCACTTTTCCTCTAAGCAGGAACTGGCTGGCGCCGGCGATGAGTATTGGTTCCAATTCTTCAAAGACACGATCAACGAGGCTGGCCGCACCTCCACAACATTTGAGTTTTGGCGGAGCTGGATGAAAATGACGGTCGAGGAGCTCAGCAAGCGAGAAGATGGGGAAAGCAACCTCTACACAGCGCATCTGGAGCTGCACCTCTCGTCACCCACAATTTTGGGACAAACCATGGCAGTGAGAGGCAAATATGAGGATGTTTTGACCGAGTATTTGGCCAAGGATTTTCAGATGGAGGCTGATGGAGTGACCCTCCCGCGTCTGGTGGCTGGAATGTTGCTGTCGGGGAACGGATATGTACGCGGCAGATATTACGTTGAGAAGGGTGATATTATGGGCGATACACTCAAAGTTATCGACGAAGTATCCGCGCTATTTGAGTCGTACGTTAAGAAGTAAATTTAAAAATAACAGGGTGTTGTCCGGTTATTTTTATCTGATGCATCGCGCATAGCGGCATATGAGTGCGCTAGCGTCACGTAGAACCTAAACTGCGCCTGAAATCGGCTTCAACAAAACTATAAATCAATGCTGAGTTGGGCATTGTTCAATGCGTATTTTCCCATATAGTTGAGTTAACTATAACCAACTATATGGGAGAGAACGCATGGCATTAGAATTGAGGAATTGGCGACCGAAACGGGTCGTCAGCGTAGCGGCGATGTCAGCGGCTTTATTGCTAGCAGCGTGTGCAACAACCCCAGCTGAACTGAGTGACGACGATGCGGGCCTTGCCTTCAGCGCGGACGGTTTGGCGACCTTGGATGCATCCATGGAAAAAGCGGTTACCGACGGCGAAGTTTATGGCCTGTCATACGTCTTGGCGCAGGGCGGCGAGACAGTGGCTGAAAACCAGTTTGGTTTGCAAAATCTGATGACGCAAACGCCATTGGATGACGAAACTATCTTCCGTATCTATTCCATGTCAAAGCCGATTACTGGCGTGGCGATGATGCAGCTGCATGAGCAGGGATTGTGGGATCTTGATGATCCTGTAACCAAGCACGTGCCGGAGTTTGCAAATTTACGGGTTCTGAGCGGCCAGAAGGATGATGGAACGCCTGTCATGGTTGCGGCCAACCGCGCGCCTACGATGCGCGAAGTGATGAACCACACGGCCGGTTTTGCCTATGGACTGGGCGGAACTGACTACGCTAATGAAGCGTTCAGAAGCCGTGAGATTATGAGATCCCCTGATCTGGAAACATTCATTGATAAAACGGCTGACGTGCCGCTGTTGTTCCAGCCGGGCGAGCACTGGGCCTATTCGGCCTCTGTTGATGTTCAGGGCTACATTGTTCAGAAATTGTCTGGCCAGAAATTTGGTGAGTATTTGGACGAGCACATCTTCACTCCGTTGGACATGGAAGACACTGGATTCTACGTGCCCAAGGATGACTATTCCCGATTCTCCGATGTGGTTGGGCTTGATCCTAAATCGGGAAAATTGTTCCCGATTCCAACGCCGAATGTCGCGTTCAAGAAAGAAACAGTGCCAATGGAATCTGGTGGCGGTGGCTTGGTTGCCACCATCGGGGATTATGCGAACTTCTGCCAAATGCTGGTCGATGAGGGCAGTTTTGGTGGGAATCAATTGTTGAAGCCCGAGACCGTGCAATTGATGGCAACCAACACTCTTCCGGAGGGAATGGACATTTTCTCGACAGGAGATTTGGGTGCTCGGAGCCGAGGTGGGCATGGTTTTGGACTTGATTTTTCAGTAATTTATGATCCGGAAACTGCGGGCACACCTCAGCCTGAAGGAACGTATTATTGGGGCGGCGCGGCCGGCACTTGGTTCTGGATTGATCCGGTAAACGACCTTTACTTCATCGGCATGATTCAACGTTTCGGTATGGGCGGATCAAAGGGCTATCAGCCTAGCCGAGCGTCTGTGACGGACGTGTATGGCGCGATTGAAAAGTAAACAATTAGTAGCTGACTATATTGACATAATGATAGTAAGGTAACATTATCTATCGTGACGGTGCCGCCGCATGGATTCGCTTAAGCTCGAAACATGCGGCGGCACCTTTGATGATTTTTAGAAGGGGGCGGAAGATCACCCTTCAAGAGGGAGAATTTAGGATGATACGATTGACCGTGGCAGCCATGGCGTTTGGCCTGCTGACCGCCTGCGCAACGGCGCCAATGGATGCGGGATCAGATGACGGCTCAACCGCGAGCGTTGATCGCGACTTGTCAGGCGTTTGGAAAGTTATGAACCGGGCCAATTACGACCTGGAGGCGCACCCAGCCCGCCATGCGATGCAGTTAGTCAAAGGGCCGTACACGCCGCTTCCTGATAAGCGCGTTGTGGCCTTGGGCGCTGTTGGCGCTGTTCCAGCAGGTGAGAGCGTTGTGCGGGAAGGGTCTATTCCTTACACCGCCGAGGCGTTGGTTCAGCGTGACGAGAACCGTGCGAACTGGATCGATCGTGACCCTGAGGTGAAGTGTTATCAGCCGGGCGTTCCACGTGCGACATACATGGATTTTCCGCTGAAGATTATCCAAAATGATGACGCGATGCTGATCGTTTATGAGTACGCGAATACGATGCGTAACATCAATTTGGTAGACCCGGGCGAAGCGCCAATCGATAGCTGGATGGGCCAATCATACGGTTATTGGGACGGGAACACATTCGTTGTTGAAGTGACCGCCCAAAATGGCCGAGCTTGGTTTGATCGCTCCGGCAACCACATGTCTGCGATGGGCACGGTCACAGAGCGCTATACGCGTATCGACAGCGACCACATCCGCTACGAAGCGACAATCCAAGACGAAGAGACATTCACTGAGCCGTGGACAGTTGAGATGACACTTTATCGCTTGGTCGGTGAAGATGCTCAGTTGCAGGAGTTTAACTGCATCGAGTTTGTCGAGGAATTGTTATACGGTCACCTGCGTAAGGAGCCTTTGAAATGAGATCCGCTATGAAATTTATGATTGGTGCCAGTTTTGCCGCTCTCGCGCTTGCTGGGCCTGCCGCCGCTGAAATTGGCGAAAAGTGGGATCCGAATTATGAGCCTCCGCGCATGGCGGACGGCACGCCGAGTATGCAGGGCATTTGGACGAGTGCATCGCTGACGGTTTTGGAACGCGGCGATCAGTTCAATGCGCTGGTCGTTCCTGAAGCTGTTGCCGTTGCCGTTGAAACCGGCGCGATGGCGATGAAGAATTCAGACAACAAGCCGACAGACCCGGATGCTCCGGCTCCTGAGGCCGGTGGTGCTGGCGTTGGTGGCTACAACACGTTCTGGATGGATTACGGAACGAAAGTCGCGCGCATCAATGGTGAAGTTCGTACCAGCTGGCTGGTGGAGCCTGAAAACGGCAAACTGCCATGGAGTGAAGACGGCAAAAACCTGCTGGCGAACCTTCGCAAGAGCTTCGGCGAGAATATGGATGATCCGGAAATTCGGTCATCTGGTGAGCGTTGCACTGTGGGCTTTGGTTCCACGGGTGGCCCGCCAATGCTGAACGTTCTGTACAATAACAATTATCAGATCGTGCAAGAGTCTGACACTGTCGCGATTGTTGTCGAGATGAACCACAACACGCGTCTTGTGCGTATGAATGACGAGCATCGCCCGGCGAACATGGCCGGTTGGCTCGGCGATTCCGTTGGTAAATGGGAGGGGGACACACTCGTCGTCCACTCGACCAATTTTCACCCGGGTAACGCTTATCGCGGCGCGATCCGTCACCGGATTTATCTGACCGATGATGCAGAAGTTGTTGAGCGTTTCACGCGTGTGTCTGCCGAAGAAATTTTCTATGAGTTCGCAGTAACGGACCCGGAAATTTATGATCAGACTTGGAAAGGCGAGATGACTTTGATAGCGGCCGAGGGGCCTATCTATGAGTATGCCTGTCATGAGGGGAACTATTCTTTGCCCGGCATTTTGGGCGGCGCTCGCAAAGAGGAAGCTGATGCAGCGGCCGCTGCTGCGGCAGTGGACACGGTAACATCTGACAGTTCGACGACGAAGCGTACTGTCACACGCACATATGTGAACAAATAATAGAGACGTTAGAGCTCGAAGGACAAAGCTAACCACATCGGGCGCACAGAGTATTTTGCGCGTTCGGGTACCTTGAGAAAAGGAATAGAAATGAAAATCGGACGATCAACAAAATTAGCAGTGGCTGGTGTTGTCGCAGCGGCGGGCCTCGTGACTGCTGGCGTTATGAAGAGTGATGAGGCTAGCGCCCACCACGCATTCTCCGCCGAGTTTGACGCGAATGCGCCTGTATTGCTCCGCGGGGAAGTTACCCGGGCTGAGTGGGTTAACCCGCATACCTGGATCCACCTCGCAAATGTAGAAGAAGATGGCACGACGACCGCTTGGATGGTTGAGGGCGGCACGCCTAATACGCTGCTCCGCGCTGGTTTGAACCGCAAAACGATTAAACCGGGCACTGAAATTATTGTGCGCGGGTATCAGTCTAAAGACCGCTTGTGCGCCCCGGCGTGTAAAGCAAACGGCCGCGACATTACGTTCGCGGATGGCAATAAAATCTTCATGGGCTCATCCGGTACGGGCGCTCCAGATGATGGCAGCGACCCACGCGCAAAACGCAAGTAGGTTTTAAACTCAATTGGTTCGACACGGTGGACATGAAAGGCTTGCTCCTTTCATGTTGCCTAACTTCAAAGGCCGTTATCTCAGTTGAGATAGCGGCCTCTTTTTTGTGATGCGGAGCCCTATGTGTTGAGAAGGGTGGTCGTTGAATTGTAGGCAATGAACGCTGCGACTGACAAAATGAGCAGTGCAAAAATTTTCCGACCTAACTCAATTCGGTTCGCGAGACGTTTCGCAATGATGATCCCGATGACACCTCCGCCAATGCCTCCGCCAAGAAGGAGTAGTGTGAGGCGACCATCGACCATTCCCGATAAGGCGTAGTTCGCAGACGTTGCAGCACCGAAAATAGCAACTGAAACGAGAGAGGACGCGGTTGCATTGCTGAGCGTCATGCCCACAGCGAACATAAGACCGGGAACGATCAAAAACCCGCCGCCGATACCGAAGAAGCCAGCGGCGGTGCCAACAATCAAACCCATTGGCGTGAGCTGTAGTATCATCTTGGGGGAAAGCTGGATGTCAGGGTCGCCAGCGGTTTTTGGCTTTCGGAACATGGACAATGCAATGAGGGCCATGGCACCGGAAAAGCCAAGCAGGAGCATATCGCCATTGGTGTTCTTCGCGAGGGTGGAGCCGAAAAATGACCCCAGAAGACCGGATATTGCGAAGACAATAGCGCACGGCCATTTCACGCGTCCACCACGCCAGTGGCCGAATAGGCTGAACAGGGCAATGGCGGCAACGCCGGCTGCTGATGTGCCGATGGCGGTATGCGGATCACTTACACCAACAACATAGATCAAGAGCGGCGCAGCGAGAACAGAGCCACCCCCGCCAAATGCACCGAGGAAAACCCCAATGATCGCACCGCTAAGCAGCGTCAGTGCAATTATGTCTGGGGTGAGTTCTAGCATTATTTGGCCCTGCTTAAATTGCCTTGTTCCATGGCATCGCGCCGAGTAACTGGCCCATGCCGCACCAGCCGGAAATGCCAGCAAAGACGAGGCCCGCACCGATAAAGGCTGATAGCGCGTAAAAGCCTGGATGGATGAGCGTGCCTAGAACACTCCCCGCAAGGACGAGGCTCCCGGCGGTAATTTGCACTTGCCGGTTAATCTCCAGCGGCGCGCGTGCGTCTTTGACGGTGGGAAAGCCGTCTGCGCGCCAAGCATCGAGACCACCGTCGAGCATAAAGCTCTCGCCTTCAATATGCTCTGATAGGCGGGCGCAGTGTGAATTGGTTCGCATCCCAGATTTACAGTGAAAAATGGCGTGTTTTTCTGCTTCCACTGTCAGGTCGCCCTTATCGAGCATCGAGATGGGAAGCGAGAGCGCGCCTTCAATGTATTCGCGGGCGTGTTCGTCTGCTTCGCGAATATCGATCAGAATAGCGTCACCAGATTTAATGCGCTCAGCAACTGTTTTGGGGCTGAGCTTTGTGAGTGTGTTCATTTGAAAAGCTCCGGACAATAAATGGATGCTAAAGTTTCGATCACCTGCTCAACGGCAGGGTCGGCGATGCGGTAATAGATGGTTTGCCCGTCACGGCGGGTCGCAACCAGTTCGCGCTCCTTAAGAACAGTAAGGTGCTGAGATAAGGCGGATTGAGAGAGGTTGATGTCTAAAAGCAATTCGCTGACAGAAGTCTCACTCGCTCCGAGGCGACACAAGATCATCAGGCGTTTCTCATTCGACATCGCCCGTAACAAAGACGCCGCTTCAGACGCTTTTGCTTCGAGCTGTGATAGATCCGTCGGTGAAATATTCGTTTTCATGGGCTCATTATATTAGATATTGCTAAATTAGCAAGAGCTAATATATAAGTATGTGAAGGAGACATAAGATGATTGAGATTAGATCTTACTTTGATGTGGATACGAATACGGTCACGTACTTAGTTATTGACGCTCAGACCCAGTCAGCGGCCTTGATCGACACGGTCATGAATTATGAGCCTCATAGTGGATCGCTTACCTCAACGTCGATTGATGATGTGCTTGGCGAGATAAAAGTGCTCGGGCTGACCCTAAAGTGGGTGCTCGATACACATGCGCATGCAGACCATTTGTCTGCCGCCGACTATGTGCGCGACAGGACAGGGGCGAAAATCGGCATCGGCGCGAATATCGCCAAGGTGCAAAAGACGTTCAAAACCATCTTTAATGTGAAAGATGTTTCCGCAATCGGGGCGGAGTTTGACGGCTTGTTTGAAGATGGCGACGAGATCAAGCTCGGGGCATCGACGATAAAAGTGATGCATACGCCCGGGCACACGCCGGCCTGTGTGACGTATCTGGTTGATGATGCGGCTTTTGTTGGCGACACGCTGTTCATGCCAGATTATGGCACAGCGCGCGCGGACTTCCCTGGCGGGGATGCGCGCGTGCTGTATCGATCTATCCAGAAAATCCTTAGCCTGCCACCTGAGACGCGCATTTTTGTGGGGCATGATTATTTGCCCGCGAGTAGGGATAAATTCGTGTGGCAGACGACCGTTGCCGAGCAAGCGAAGTCAAACATTCATGTGCTGGATGGTGTGACTGAAGATGCGTTCGTAACCATGCGAGAGGCGCGGGATTTAAAGCTAGAGGCGCCGCGTCTTATCTTGCCGTCACTACAAGTGAATATTCGGGCAGGTGCGCTGCCGCCGGAAGAGGATGACGGGCATGCTTATCTGAAGATTCCTGTAAACCGGCTGTAGAGCTAGCGCGTCTCCAGAAGAAAAGGGCGGATCACTCAGTCATGTGATCCGCCCTTTGGCCATTCTGGAAGGGAAGGAAGTGGGGTACTTACCAGAAGGCTATCCAGCGACCCGCCACCGCGGTGGTGAGCCAGAGAACGATAGAGATGGCGGAGACCGCCCGCATAGAGAGGGGCAGAGCTTCCGGGCGCTTGCCTGAAAACCAAAGGAGCGCGCCAAGCGTCGCCGCCAAGCCAAGGAGGCAAAGCCGAGCAAGCGTGCTGGAGATCATCACAAAGACGACCACATAGAGGCCAACGGCTAAGACGCCCAGTATCTTCGCGAGCAGGCTGAAGCTGCCGTCATTTTGGACGACGTGATCGCGCACGCCAAATGTGAAGATGAGCGCGCTGGCGAGAGAGGCCATCTTCATCCAATAGGGCGGAGAGAAGAGAAGGCGTGTCATTTCACTCAAGGCCAATATTGAGCCACTGGTCATCAACACGATGATGGCGATGATGAGCCAAGGTTTCATGGCTTTGTTGAGCGACGCGGGCGACTGGCTGTGTAGGCCGGGGCCGATATTGCGCAGGTCGGCGAGGATGATCGCCCCGCCCATCAGGCCGAGGGAGAGCAGGTGGAAGGAACCTGCCCATGGCACGATGAATTTTGCGTTCTTGATATATGTGGCAAGGCCGGATCCATCCACGCCGTAGAAGAAGTCATCAACGGCGCTGGCTGACATAAGCTGAATGAGTGTGTCTAACATTAGCTGATCTCCCCTAAGTTTAGCTCTAGGTCGAGGTCTAAGCCCGCAACTTCCATCGGCTTACAATGGGTGAATGTGTGCATGAAGCTGCCCGGCTCAAGCTTTTCGCACTGGAGCCAATCATAGGCGATCATGCGGCCAAGGATGATAACCACGATCCATGAGGCCAGAGAGATGATAGCGGAGATTTGGCCCGCTCTCGGTGCTTTCTCGTCCGTGTCCCAGGCGGCTTGGCCTTTTTGGACCATCTTGTGGAACACCCCAATGTTGGCCATGGCGATAACGATCACAACCATTTTGAAACGAAAGAAGGCGCTGTAGTAATAAACCAGCGGCTTGGAGTAGACGAGAATGACGCCGGTGATGACCAGCAGGATGAACCCAGCCACGGTGAGTGGCAGGATACGTTTGTCCATTTCAGAGAACGGAACTTTTTTGAAGACGATACCTAAGAGGCGCAAATCGACCATAAATATGGTGCCGGCAAACAGCATGATCGACATCACATGCGCGGCCTCCAATGCTGGCCACAGCACGAAGGATTCTCGCAAGGCGATACTGAGCGGCGTTTCACTTAGCCACGCGACGAAGTCTCTCATTTATTTATCCCCTGATGGTTTGAATGTTTTGTGATCGGCTGAGCCGTCGCGATAAATGGTTGATCCATTTGGAAAGCCTGATGCTTTCAGGGTGACTGTGACCGCCTCGTTATTTCTGTTTTCCCAATACCAGCCATGCTTGCCGGGGAAGGTGGCGATATAGGTCGCGGCTTTATGATCGGCCTTGCCTTGGGAGAAGGATTCTTCAAACCCCTCTTCAGAGTTTGCGAGCTCTGCATGCAGATCGAAGATGAGGGGGGCTGTCGCTGTCCATGAATAGGTGAGGCCGGCGTCTTGTATAAGATCGTATTTGTATTCAACGGACTCATACGGCAGGAGCGTGAAGCTGATCTCGTCGATCACAAAGAACGACTCTGCCGGCGTGAGGGCGTGGGAGGGCTCTTCCGCCATATCGGTGAGGCCCAATGCCCCGCCAATGCCGGTCGGGTCTATGCCATGTTCGGCGGGTAGGACGAAAAGTAGAAGCACGGCGAGGGCTGCGGCGGCTGCCCCCAACAGGGGCTTGAGGACCGATTTGTCTAGATCAGGCATGTGCGCCTCCACTTACGAAAAATCCAACAATATGCTGGCCCATCAGCACGAAGCCGCCAACCATGAGGGCGATGTTGGCCCAGCGTGCGCCGGTGGGAAAAGATTGGAAGGGGCGCCAGAGGTTCAGCAAGCTGACAATGACGAGTAAGACAAGAACCTGACCGATCTCCACACCGACATTGAAAGAGAGTAGATTGATGAGCAGGCCATTCTCGCTGAGCGCGAGGTCTTGCAGTTTCGTCGCCAAGCCAAGGCCGTGCGCCAAGCCGAAGGCGAAAACCGCCACGCGCATATCCAGCTTCGCGCCAAAGATGCGGTCAAAGCCGCCAATATTCTCGAACGCTTTATAGACGACTGACAGACCGATAATGGCGTCGATCACAAATGGGTTCACACTAATGCCTGCCAGCACACCAATCAGCAGCGTGAGGCTGTGGCCGATGGTGAACAGCGACACATAGGTCACAATGTCGGGCAGTTTCTTGAGGAAGAACACAACACCGATCAGGAAGAAAACATGGTCGAGCCCGGTGACCATGTGTTTCGCGCCCAGATACATATAGGCGATGGGGGCGGGGCCGTTGAGCGCCTCAACGAAGCTGCGATTGTCCGCAGACACATTATGCGCCGCCGCCATGGGTGCAAAGATGAACGCAGCCATAGCCAACAGCCACAGCATGGTCGCGACCCGTGCAGATTTCGCATGGGAGACGCTGCGGAGGAGGGGGTGGTGTTGCTGACTCACAAATGCTCCCTATTCTACGACGTAGCGTTCATGGCAGCTGAGGCACACACGATAGATATGCCCGCCTGCGTTAAACACGGCTTCTTTGTCTTGTGCGTTGGCGGCATCTCGCGCGGTGCCAGCGGCGGCGGCGAGGCCTTCTGCAATCTCTGTCCAGTCTTCCCGGCCTTGGGCATATGGCTCGCCAGATAATTTCATCGCGACGGCGGCGACTTCTTCTGCGCTCGCGGCGACTTCGGCCCATTCTTCGTCGGTCTCAGGAAACAGAGACTCTTCATGGCCGGGGGTGAGGATGTATCCGCCCTTATCCCAGATACCGTCCACTGCCGGGTCTAACTCCTCCATCATCAACGTGTTGACGAGGATGAGGTGCTCGTCGGCTTTTTCAGGGCTGCACGCCGCAAGGCAAAGGCCTGCTACGCCGAGTAGTCTGAGAGTGAACGGTCGTGAGATCATGGTCTAGTCCTTTGATTTCGGGCGGAAGGCTAGCAGGACGTTGCCCGGCATTTGGCTGAATGCGGAATATCCGGACTGGGCGTAGAGCATGTCGCCAGCCATAACCGGCGCAACGCTGTCGATAGCGCCGCCATGTGCGGAGATGCCGTTCAGCGTTTCAAACTCGCGCTTGGTGTCATACATCCACACGACCTCGCCAGTTTTCGCGTCAAAGATTTTCAGTTTCCCATCGAGCGCGCCAAGGGTGACGAACTCGTTGGTGGAGGCCGGAGCCGCCGAATAAGCGAAAGCGAAGGAGCATTCGGGCCATGGCGTGCCAGCCTTGCCGCGATCAGCAAAGCTTGTCTCACAACCACGTTCCGCGCGGTGGGTCCAGAGAACGTCACCGGTCTCGAGGTCGAGCGCGGTCAGCCCCGGCTTGGCTTCGTATCCGGGGATAGGGAAGGCAGGATCGCTAGACGGTGCATAGACTTGGCCATTTGAAACGGTAAGCCCCCAATGGATGCCGCCGAGCGCGGAGCCAGACGCGATTTTCGTCGTCCACAGGTTTTCGCCTGTCTCAGCATCTACCACATGCACGTCGCCAGACTTTTGCCCGCCCACGACAACTTCGCGTCCGTCAGCAAACGTGGCCATAGAGAGGCCGCCGCCAAAGTCATAGTCTGGGCCTGCAGGTTCTGGGCAGTTAGGGCCACTGCCACGGAAGGGTGAGCAGGACATGTTGTACATATCATTCGCTGTTGCTTGGAACGTCCACAGGATGTCCCCGGTCTTCATGTCGAGCGCCATCATGGCATCGCTGGTATCAGTGGCCGGGGCGGAGGTGTTCTCGCCGGTGCCGATATAGATGCGGCCATTTTTGGCGTCCACGGCTGGCGTAGACCAAACGGGCGCGCCAGAGGGGCCGTACAATTGTGTGCCGACGGAAGACAGTGTGGTTGGCTCAGGATCAGGCGTCATGTGGGTCGTCCACAATGTTTCGCCGGTGTCTGTGTTGAGCGCGACCACGGCGCCATGGCCCTTGCAGCACTCATATTCGGGGTTCATCGCCGCGCCAACATCAATGGCTGACAGCGGCACGAACAGTTGGTTGCCAGAGACAGTCGGGCCGCCTGTGCCCATATTCATATCAGAGACAGCAGTGCCCTTTTTCCATAGTAGCTCGCCTGTCTTGGCATCTAGCGCGTGAACCGCAACGGACACGTCAGCGAAGAACAATGCAGGCTCGCCTTTGACTGTGCCATAGGTAAGCGGGCCGCGTAGATTGGTCTCGAAATACTGGTGCCATTTGATGCAGCCCGTTTCGCGGTTCAGCGCGAAGATGTGGCCCGAATTGGCCGCGACGAACATCGTGTCATCAGTAATAACGGGTGCGGAGCGAGCTGACGTAGATTCTGGGAAGCCGAAGGACCATGCCAGCTCCAGCCCGTCTTTCACGTCTGCCAGTGTCAGGCTGGTTTGGTCGGCGCTGTAATGGCGTGCGCCGTCTGGTGTGCCGCCCCAATGGGAGACAGGCACCGTGTTGAATGAGATGTCAGCGCTGGCGCACTTGGCCTCTTCCGGAACTTCATAACCGGCTGTGCCGCCCGGCGACAAATACTGGATCAGGAAGGCGATGTCGGTGTCATCCAGTCCGACTGACTGCTGCTTCATTTTACCCTGTGTCAGAGCATACTTTAGCTGCGGAGGGCTGGTGGCTTGAAGTGCGGCAAAGTTTGGCGCGCGCATCGCCTCGGCCTTATCGTGGCAGGAGGCACAGCGCTCTGCGTAAACCTTTTCACCGGGGTGGTCATAGCCAGCTTCTTTAGCGGCTTCATATTTCAGGCGGGTGGCTTGCTCTACGCCGGTCTCAACGACCTCATGCTCAGCGGCGGGCGCTGCTGTGGCTTCGCCCGCCGTGGGGGCGTCTGATGCGCCACCACATGCTGTGAGAATGGCTGCGCTGAAGGCGGCAGCTGTAACTTTCAAACGCATCGGCGCACCTATTGCGGATTTAAGGGCCGCAAGGCGTGAAGTTGATTTAGGCATGTGTCCTCCCAACAGGTGCGCGCGCGAGTTGGGCGCCCTGTGTTTTTATGTGTTGGGAGTACTTAACGCTAGTTTGCTATCACCAAGCAAGAGATTTCTTCCGAAAATCTCCCGCTTGGCTGTAGTTTTATGGCCTTCAGGGCGGATTATTCGGTCACGATGGTGCCGAGGCCGGCTTCGAAGTCCAGCTCATAGGCGTTTTCTGGTGTGGCTCTTACGGATTGATCCAGATGCTCGGCGTCGGCGCCGACCAGAATACGCCACTTGGCCTGTTTTACACCCGACAGGATGATATCGGCTGCATCAGCCGGGGAGGTGGCGGCATTTTCACGGAAGAATTCTGCAATCGCCTCCGCTTGTGCGCGCTCATCCGGACTCATCGCCTCCCCATGTTCGCTGAGCGTGTTGAGCGCGATATTGGTGCCGATGTGGCCGGGCATTACCACTGACGCGCCAATATGCGGGGCGTTTAGGCGGAAATCATTTATCAATGCTTCGGTGAAGCCTTTGACCGCGAATTTTGCAGCTGAATATGCGGTATGGGGTACCCCGGGGCCGAGGCTGGCCCAAAAGCCATTCACCGAACTAACATTCACAAGGTGAGCTTCGGTTGATTTTTGGAGCAAGGGAACGAAGGCTCGGCACATCAAGTATACGCCGCTCCAGCAAATGTTGAACGTGCGTTCCCATTCTGCGCGGGTGGCGTTGAGGAAGCTGCCGCCGCCGCCAATACCGGCATTGTTGATGACGAGGTCAACATGGTCGGTATCATGCTCAGCCAGCACGTGATCGCGGAAGGCGTTAATCTGCTCTTCGATGGCGACATCGGCGATACAGGTCGAGAACTTCACGCCTTGCGGCGCATCGGCGGAGGCCAAACGCACTGTTTCTGCCATGCCATCAGCCGAGATATCGCACATGGCGACGCTGGCGCCTTCTGCTGCGAGCTGCTGTACGAGCGCGCGGCCAATGCCTGAGCCGCCACCGGTGACGATGGCGAGTTTTCCACTAAAGTCTTTCATATTGTCCTCCATTTTTACGCGCGCTCTTGTCGCGGATTACGTTTCCTCATGGGCCGCGCCGTTCTTTGCGGCGTTGGCGGGCGTACAGGAGTTTTTCCCCTGTTACGCGGGGAGACTATGCGCTGCCACGTTTAAGGGGGCAATACGAACGTCGGGGCAGGGCTGCTTCAACATGGAGTCTGGACTTTGCCGGGATTTCGGTGGATGAAGCGTGCCAGAAAGAGCCACTTTAGTGTGTTCGGTATGGCGATTTGTGAGGGAATGCCCAATGGATATGAATTTTGATGACCTGTTTTCCGTAAAAGGAAAAGTCGTTCTGGTAACTGGCGGATCACGCGGGATTGGCGAGATGATCGCAGCGGGCTTTCTGAAGCATGGGGCGAAAGTGTACATTTCTTCGCGCAAAGCCGATGCCTGCGCCGAAGCAGTCGAGCGCTTGAAAGCGTTTGGCCCTGATGTAGAGGCTATCCCGGCTGACCTGTCTGGCATGGAGGGCATTGAGCATCTTGTCAGTGAGCTGAGCAAGAAGGAAGAGCGCCTTGATGTTCTGGTCAACAATGCGGGCGCTGCATGGGGCGCCGATCTGGATGACTTCCCGGAAATTGGCTGGGACAAGGTGATGGACGTGAACGTGAAAGGCGTGTTCTTCTTGACGCAGAAATGCTTGCCACTGATGCGCGCGGGCGCCTCGGCTGACTCTCCATCACGTGTGATCAATATTGGTTCAATTGACGGCCTCCACACGCCAGGCATGAACAATTATTCTTATAGCCCGTCTAAGGCTGCGGTGCATCACATGACGCGCGTGTTGGGCGCGAAACTGGTCAAAGAGCATATCTTGATGAACGCTATCGCGCCAGGTCCGTTCCCAACGTGGATGCTCTCAACAGGTGTTGGTTTTGGTGGCGAAACTGAGAATGCAGATTGGGAGACGGTGGGTAAATCAAACCCATCTGGCCGCGTCGGCGCGCCCTCTGATGTTGCGGGTCTTGCGATCTTCCTGTCATCTAAAGCTTCGTCGTTCATCGTCGGCCAAGTCGTTGCCCTTGATGGCGGGATTGTTACGACGTCATAGCTGTTCAATATGCTTGAGGATAGCTCACTATTCTCACTATATAAGTGAATAAATATTGGGCGCGGTAGGCGAGCTTAACGTCCGTCGTGCCTAATATGTCTGAACGAAGAGGAATTGGAATGTCTGGTCAAAAACTCACATCAAGTGAAGCGTTGCGCGAGAAATACCGCATGGAGCGCGACAAGCGCTTGCGCAAAGACGCAAATGATCAGTACGTTGAAATCGCTGGCAAATATTCGGATATGGATGAGGATCCATATGTTGATCCGGGTTTCTCTCGCGCGCCCTTAACTGACGAAACGGATGTTATCGTTATTGGCGGCGGTTTTGGCGGATTGATCGCTGGCGCGCGGCTGCGTGACGCGGGCATAGACAGTTTGCGGATTGTTGAACGGGCCGGTGACTTTGGCGGCACATGGTATTGGAACCGCTATCCGGGCGCGGCATGTGACATTGAGAGCTACATCTACCTGCCGCTGCTAGAAGAGACCGGATACATGCCCAAAGAGAAGTACTCTCGCGGCCCGGAAATCTTCGAACACGCCCAGCGCATCGCCACCCATTATGATCTGTATAAGAACGCAGCGCTACAAACCCAGGTGACTGGCATGGCATGGGATGAAGCCGCGTCTCGCTGGATCATCAAGACCAATCATGATGATGAAATGCGCGCCAAATTCGTGATCATGTCAAACGGCCCGTTGAACCGTCCAAAGCTGCCCGGCATTCCCGGAGTGGAAAGCTTTGGTGGGCACACATTCCACACAAGCCGCTGGGATTATGACTATACGGGCGGCGACGTGACAGGCGGCTTGAACAAAATATCCGACAAGCGCATCGGTATCATCGGCACCGGCGCAACGGCCATTCAAGCCGTGCCGCATCTGGCCGAAGGTGCGAAAGAGCTTTTCGTTTTCCAGCGTACGCCATCTTCCGTGGACGTTCGGAATAATCATCCGACTGGTCCAGACTTCGCCGCTTCGCTAGAGCCGGGCTGGCACAAGCACCGCATGGAAAATTTCAACACGCTGGTCTCCGGCGGCTATGAAAAAGAAGACCTCGTGCATGATGGCTGGACGAAATCTATCCGTGAGATTGTGTTCGCGGCGGCGTCGGGCAAAGACATTACCAAAATATCTCCGGCCGAATTTATGGCCCTGTCAGAACAGGCAGACGATCATAAGATGAACTCTGTGCGCGCGCGCATTGAGGAAATTGTGGGCGATAGCGACACGGCCGAGGCGCTGAAACCTTGGTATAAGCAATTCTGCAAACGCCCATGTTTCCACGATGATTATTTGCCGACCTTCAATAAGGAAAACGTGCATCTGGTAGATACAGACGGGCAGGGTGTGGAGGCGATCACGCCAACAGGCGTCGTCGTGGCTGGTAAAGAATATGAGCTTGATTGTCTTGTCTTTGCGACGGGATTTGAGGTCGGCACATCCTATACGCGTCGTGCCGGTTACGATGTTGAAGGTCGCGACGGTCAAACGCTCAGCAGCGCATGGGAAGAGGGGACAAGGTCGCTCCACGGCATGTTCGCGCATGGTTTCCCCAACCTTGTCATGCTCGGCGGCGCGCAGGGCGGATTTACCGCCAACTATCCGCACAATTTGGACGAACAGGCGGTCCATGCCGCGTATGTGCTCGCCGAAAGTAAGGCACGATCAGTTGATATGATTGAGCCAACGAAAGAGGCAGAGCAGGCATGGGTAGATGAAATCATAGCAAAAGCGATGATGCGTGATGCCTTCCTCGCTGAGTGCACCCCGGGTTATTATAACAATGAAGGCAATGTGGAAGCGCGCAGCCGCCAGAACACAACCTATGGCGCAGGCTCCGTCGCTTACTTTAAAATCCTCGCAAAGTGGCGTGATGCTGGCGCGCTGGAAGGGCTGGCGCTGACAAATGCATAATGGGCTGGGCGGTCTGTTTGTCGCCTTGGTCTTTGCAAAGCCAGTAAATCCGCTATGACGTCATCGCTGAGCGCTTGCCCCTCCGGCGTGTGCTCGGCGTTGCCCTCTTATTGCTGGATATAGAATTATGAAAACACTTCTCATCGGTTGCGGAAAAATGGGCGGCGCTTTGTTGGAGCGCTGGGTAACGCATTCAGACTATTCTTTCGTTGCGGTTGATCCTGTTGTTGAAACTATCGCGCCAGGCGCGGAGCTGAAACGCACGCGCGAAGAACTGGGCGATGACAAATTTGATATGATTATCGTCGCGATCAAGCCGCAAATGGTCGATGATATTTTGCCGACCTATCGCGCGCATCTGGCACCGGGCGGTGTGGTCGCCTCAATCGCGGCGGGTTGCTCGGTTGAGCGTCTTCAAGCAGCGATGGAGAGCGACGCGGTTGTGCGCATCATGCCAAACCTACCCGCAGCAATCGGTAAGGGCGTTAGTGGTCTATATGCGACGCCGAGCTGCACCGACGCGCACAAGGTGGGCGTTGAGGCGATCATTTCACTATCTGGCGCGAGCGTATGGGTGAGCGATGAAGATCAACTTGACCGGCTGACCGCAGTGTCTGGAAGTGGTCCCGGCTATGTGTTTGAAATGGCACGTGCCTATATGGAGGCTGCCAAAGGGCTCGGCTTTGACGAAAGCCAAGCCAAAGAGCTAACGCTTGGTACACTGATTGGCGCAATTGAAATGGCGATCCAGTCTGATGAAACGCTCGAGACTCTACGCAATTCAGTCACCAGCAAGAAGGGCACGACAGAGGCGGGCCTAAACGCGCTAAACGGGGACGGGGCCTTGTCAAAGCGCTTTGTCGAGACGTTTGAGGCTGCGTATAACCGCGCTGTCGCGCTGCGCTAGACGCTCTGAAACATTAGCGAAAATGAGTCGGTGAGTGGCTCTAGCAGCCAAGCAGCCAGTGAGCGTTTGCGCGTTGAAACGAGCGCTGTAACGGGCGTGCCAGATTGCAAAACCATCTGGCCGAGGCGGTCTGGATTGTCGATGCTAACGCGCGCAAGGAAATAGGTCTGGCCCGTGTTTGGGTCTGACGAGCTGTCAGGTGAGATCGAAAGTATCGTCCCATCCAGCTCCGGCGCTTTGAGTGATTGGAATGTGTCGAACCGTAGGCGGACGCTTTGACCAATCGAAACATCCTCAATATCAACGGGGCTGAGGCGCACTTGCACGAGGCTGTCGGTCGCGTCTGGAACAATCTGTAACAACGCGCCGCCGGGTGTGACCACAGCGCCAGCGTGGCGAACGGACAGTTCATGCACGCGGCCATCTGATGGCGCAGTAACGGATAGGCGGGCGATCTTCTCGTCGAGCTGATCGATCTGGCGCGCAATGTCTGCAGCGCGGCGTTTGGCTTCTTCGGTCTCGGCCCAGAGGCGATCGGTTGACGTGGTTTTCAGCGCTGTGATTTCCAGCCGTGCAGACCGAGCCTCAGTCTCCAGTCTGGTGTTCTCCATTCGATAGGATTCCAGGCGCTGGGTAATCTCAAACTGTTCCCGTTGAAGCGCGGTGAGGCGCGAGCGTGAGACCAGCTTCTCATCAACGAGTACCTGCATGTCAGCAACTTCTTGCGCGACCATTCCTGCCCGGTTGTTCGCGGTGACAACTTGGTCGGCCAAAGCGGCGCGCGCGGCGTCGGCGCCTCTGGCTCTGCCGTTCGCGCGGGCGATTGAGGCGTTCAGCATGTCCCGTTCAGCCTTCAGCGCGGCGGTTTGGGTTTTGATTATATCGGCGTACTCTGCTGACAAAGCGTCTTCACCGCGCAAAGCATCAACGCTAAGTGAATTCGTATTGCTCAGCCCGGCTTTTAGGCGAACCAGCTTGACCTCGTCCTCCAGTTTTTGGCGGGCGAGGCGGTCGCGTTCTGTGGTCAACGCTGTGGCGTCGAATTGGATGAGCAATTGTCCGGCCGTGACGGTGTCACCATTCTGTACCAGCACATTCGCGATTTGGCCGCCATCTTCATGGTCTAGGCTGATGTTTTCACCCGCGCGGCTGACCAATCCTTGCGCCATAACAGCGCCGTTGATTTGCAGCACTGTGCACGCAATCAACACGATGCACGCGAACACGCCAGCGGCGATGTAGCTAAGGCGCTCAAGCTTCACGCGCTCTGAGTTGAAGGCTGTGGTTTCTTGGGTCATGCTGAAACCTGCTTTTGACCGCGCTCAGCACGGATCTTTTTCATCACAGCGTCGCGAGGGCCGGAGATAACCATGCGGCCATTTTCCAGCACCATCATGTGTGTCGCTATACCTAGATTGCGCTCATCATGAACTGTCATTGCGGTGATCTTGCCAGCGTCTTTTCGCTTTTGGATCGCCGCGAAGAGAGCCTGCTCACCCGCGCCATCTAGGTGGGCGGTGGGCTCATCAAGAATAACGAAGAACGGGTCACCATAAAGCGCGCGGGCGAGGCCGATACGCTGGCGCTGACCGCCCGATAGCTGAATGCCACCAATGCCAATGAATGTGTCATAGCCTTCGGGCAATGTAAGAATGAACTCGTGCACGCCCGCTTGCTTCGCCGCTTGCAGGATTGATTGATCCTTCGCATTCGGGTCTAGTCGAGCGATAATGTCACGTACACGTGCATCTACGAAATCAACGGTCTGACCTAAATATCCGATATGTTGGCCAAGGCTATCAGCGGGCCATAAGCTTAAGTCAGCCTTGTCTAGCTTGAGCGAACCAGACGCTGTCGGCCATGCGCCAGAAAGTGCGCGCGCGAGACAGCTTTTGCCTACGCCGCTCGCCCCAGCAATTGCTAGCACATTACCGGGTGACAGCGAGAAGGTAACATCCTGCACGAGGGTTCTATCCGTGCCCGGCGCTGCGACGGCCAGCCGAACAGCGTCGATCGTGCTCTTGGGGGCGGGCAGGCTGAAATTGGAATCCTGCGCAGCAGCAGGCGGAATATTCTCACTCAAGCGTTGCCATGCCGAGCGAGCACGCAGCAAATTGCGCCATGAAGCGAGCACTTGCTCTAACGGCGCGATAGCACGTGAGAACACGATAGACGCGGCAATCATTGCGCCAGCAGTCATGTGCCCTTGAATGGCGAGCCATGCGCCCACACCCAGCACGAGTGATTGGATCGCAAGGCGCAGGGTTTTGGTGATTGAGGCAAAGCTAGCTGTGGTGCGCTGGCCGCGTGTTAGCTTCTGTCGGGCATGCGACAGCATTCCTGTCCAGTAGTTTGACGCCGCGCCGAGCATATTGTTGCCCACGAGGCTATCAGCTTCACGCCGAGAATTGACGAGGATGCGCGTACTGGCGGTCAGGTCAGGCTGCGCGGCAGACATTTGCGCGCGTGTGATGCGTTCGTTTATGACGGCCAAAATGCCCAATATAATCCCAGCCGTGATGGCGACAGCACCGAGCACCGGGTGCAGCAAGAAGATACCAAGGAAAAAGAAGGGAAGGGCGGGCATGTCAAACAGCGCCAATACAGATGGCGAGGTCAGGTAAGACCGAACAGACTCAACATCCTCCGGCGCGAGCAGGCGGGCATCATTAGCGCCCTCAGATGTGGCCTTAATGCTGGCTTTAAATGCATCGGCCTCGAATTGCGCTGCCAATTCTTCACCCCGAAGGATGGAGATATTTTGGCGCAGCATGTCGAAAACACCAAAGCCAAGATACAAAATGACGGTGATAGCGAACAGGCCGATAAGTGTAGGGACACTGCCACTGGCTAGCACACGGTCATACACCTGCATCATAAAGATGGGGCCGGTCAAAAACAGTGTATTCACCAGTAACGACAGCACAATCAGAGCTGAAAACCCACCCAGCTTTGGGCGTGTCTGTGGCGGGCTGGCAGGCGTCGTAATCGCCTTCGGAGGGGTCGGTTGTTTATTCATTTCAACCCGGACCATAGTTAATAGGTGTAAAAATCACGTGTGCCTTCGCGTCGAAATCATTGAGATTTGGTCAGAATTTGTTGACGGTTTGGCGAAACGATTTCTGAACGGGTTTAGCGTAAGAGACAGGTTATGCGTGTTATTCTTTATTCTATCGCTGTGAGCGCAGCGTTTTTAGCGGCTGCGTGTTCGACGGCGCCGAAGCAGACTGTACTGGTCAGCCTCGACCGTGTTGAGGCCGCCTCTCAAACGGTTCTGCCCTCTGATGCTGAGCTGCCAGTGGCTGACCAGTTCGAGGGTGAATGGTGGAATGCGCTTGGCGATGAAGCGCTGCGCGATCTGGTCGCGCGAGGTTTAGCTCAATCGCTTGATATCGCGGATGCTGGTGCGCGGCTGGATGAGGCGGACGCTTTGCTACGCGCTGCGCGCGCGCCGCTTTGGCCGGGGCTTGGCCTAACAAGTAGTTCGTCAGATAATGGTTCAGGCCCAGCGGTCACAGAATTTGGCGGGCGATTAGGTTGGCAGATTGATTTATTTGGTCGCAACCGTCTCGCGAAGAACGCAGCGTCCGCTCGTCGCGATGTTGCTGGTGCGTTAGCGGACGATGTACGTCGCACAGTGAGTTCAGATATTGTTGCTCTTTATATTGGCATCCGCGCAACGCAGGCCGATTTGCGCCTGTCCGACCAAAGCTTGATGCGGCTCGAAGAAGCAGAAGACAAAATCTCGCGGCTTACCGCATCTGGCTATGCAATTCAGTTGGATGTAGAGCGCGCTAAGCGTCAGCGTCTCGATGTGGACGCACGGACGCGCCGTTTGCGGGGCCAATTGGTCGCCCAGAAAAATGCCTTATCACTTATGGTGGGCGAGGTGCCCGGCGGGGTGCAGCTGCCAGATGAGCAGATGCCATTCCCGGCTGCGCCGCCTAAGCTGCTCAAGCCGAATGTACCTGATATATTTGCGCGTCGTCCAGATTTACGCGGTGCCCATGCAGGGCTTATTGCGGCGGCGAAAGAGGCCGCGGCGGCCCGGCGGGCTATTCTGCCATCATTGGACTTAAGTTTGACGCGAGCTGCTTCTGATGTGGGGCGTAGCGCGCTGTCATTTGGTGACTTCCGGTCAAATCTGGTTCTGGATATCGCTTCGCCCATCTTGTTCCGCGGCGAACATTTGGCCCAGATCGACGGGGCCGATGCGAGGCTCGCACGCGCGGCCATTGCCTATGAGCAAACCGCGCTGACAGTTTTGGCAGAGATAGACACAGCGTTGGCAGAAACCATCTCACTTACAGAGGCGGCAGATATTTCGCAGCAGTCCCGCATGGCAGCTGAAAAAGCCCTTGAGCAATCTGACCGACTGTTCGGTGCCGGAGAGATTGCCTATTTGGACGTGCTACTTGCAAAGCAAGCGCAGATAGACGCCGACCGCAACGTGTTAGCGCTGCGGCGCGACGCTCTGTTGGCTTGGGCGCGGTTTATGAGCGCCCAAGGCGGATAGTTAGAATATCATATCGTCGGTCAAGCCAAGGAGGATCTCTTCTTCCACGGTATCTCGCATAACCGGAAATTTCTGATCTCCAATCACCGATTGTGCGGAAGCCGCGAAGACATCGTTGAGAGAATACCAATTAGCTTCGCCTTTTAGCCAGAAGCCATCTATTTCTGATACCGTATCAGTGCCCGTCGCCGCGCCCGAAATGGTGACCGTCCCGTCTGGGTTCAGTATGAATGTGTAATCAGACAGCGAGCCGTCATAATCAATTTGGTCGTATGTGCCGGCATTGCCGTTGATGATGTCATCGCCGAGTGAGCCATCAAAATTATCCGATCCACCATTGCCGTTCATCACGTCATTGCCCGCTGTGCCGGTGAGGTTGTCATCGCCAGACGTACCCTCGATGGTTGCGCCTGTTGTGATGAGCTCATCAATCGCAGACCATGTAGCCGATCCGCGCATCCAGATGCCGTCAATATCCGTCAACGTATCTGTACCAGTGAGGGCGCCGGTCACCGTGATAGTGCCGTCCGCATTCCGGCTGAACGAATAGTCGTTTATTGAGCCATTATAATCGACTTGATCATAGGTGCTGGCATTGCCGATGATTGTGTCATCGCCGAGAGAGCTGTTGAACGTGTCAGACCCGCCGAAGCCGATCATCGTGTCATTACCGGTCGTGCCCTGAAGGTCATCGTCGCCGGTGGTTCCGGTGATTGTTTGGCCATCAGATTCGATAAGGTCATGGATGGAATACCATGCCTGTTCGCCGCCAAACCAAATGCCGTCAATATCTGACAATGTGTCGATGCCAGTGTTGGGCCCATCGAGGCGCAATGTGCCGTCGGTGTTCTGTGTGAGGGTATAGTCAGACGCTGCTCCGGGCAGGTCGACCTGATCGTAACTGTCTGCATTCCCGACGATGGTATCATTGCCGAGCGAGCCTTCAAATTTATCAGACCCGCCATTGCCGTTCATGAGGTCGGCGCCATCTGTGCCAGCCAGATAATCGTCACCTGATGTGCCCTCAACTAGGTTCAGGGTGGTGTCTTCTGCGAACAACATTTGTGTGCGGCCTGTGCCGGGATCCCAGTCTAGGTCGACTGTCGCGCTTGATTGATGCTCGAAGTAGCGCACTTCAATCGCATGAGCGCCTTCGGTCAGCGTGACTGTTGCTGTTTTCTCGGTCACCGTATGCGCGCCGTCATTATCAATGACGAGCACGTCGTCAATGTACAGCGCTGATCCGTCGTCGGATGTGAGGTAGAAGGTGAAGTCACCCGCAGCATCGATAGCGAAATCGCCAGAATATCTGGCCGCGAAGAAGTTAATCGGGCCGCCTTCATAGAAGGCTGTGTTTGTCGTGGCGTTGATGCTGTTCACCAATTCGGAGTGAATAGGCGCAGCGCCAAAATCGACATCGGCGAGGACAGACACGTCTGTTGGCGCCGTGAAGTATTCTGCAAGCAGGGTAGGGGCGCCGATTTCAGCGATATGCAAGCGACCAATCGTCTTTGAGACAATATCGGAATAATACATATAGCCGTCCGGGCCTTGCTTGAAGTGAACCGGGGCAAAGCCATCAGGGTCATCAAACAGGAACTCTAGCTGACGACGGTCGGTTGAGCTAACGGCGAAAACCTCACCTTGGGTTACATCTGTAAACAGATAAAACCCCTGCAAGCTGTCAGGATAAACGTCAGAGTCGATCAGGTCATCAGCGCCCGTAATGGCTTGAACTTGGAAGCCGGGCTCAGCAGAGGCATGGGCAAAAGCGCGATAAGGCGCAGTAAGCGTAATCGCCCCGGCATCTACCGCATCGTAGAATGCTTGAGCAGACGGGAGGTCTGCGTAGCGAGCTTCTCTGATCAATTGGCCGCCATCGCCGCCTTCATAATAAGGCCAGCCAAAGTTCGCGCCTGCCTCACCAGAGTTGATCTCCTCCCAGCGGGTCCAGCCAGTATTTGCGATAAGCAGGCTGCCCTCTTTGTCAAAGCTCATGGAGAAGGGGTTGCGCAGGCCAAGCTGATAAACTTTGGACGCGTTCTCGCTGAGGTCTGATGTCGCGAACGGATTGTCGGCAAATCCTTCACCCGTCATAGGATCGATACGGAGTACTTTTCCTGAAAGGGAGTTGATGTCCTGAACGCTAACCGTGCGTGCATCAACCCCGTTGAATGAGGTGCCGTCACCGGTTGAGACGTAGAGGGCGCCGTCTGGACCAAATTCTATTGAACCGCCCGCATGAGAGCGCGAGTCGACCTTGATGTAGTCTTGGACATATTCGCCTGTGACTGGGTCATATCCAGACTCAGCCTGAGTCTTGTCGCTCGTTGAATCAATCGCGCCATTGCCAGAAATGTCTGATAGGCTTTGCCCGGCTGCGCCCAGCAGGATGGTTTTAGAGTTTTCAACGACTGTGGTGTAATTGGTGGAGGCGTCCAATTCGAAGCGCACAAGATGTGAATATCGATTGCCGCCACGGTCTGAGCGTGCGTTGCCAATCGCGGTGGCAGACTCTGGTGGGTCTACGACATAAAAGGCATAAAGATAGGGGTTGTTCTCAAAATCAGGGTGCAGCGCAATATCGAGTAGGCCCCGATCTTGAACATTATTCACTTCTGGGCTGAGGTCGATCAGTGTGGCAACTTCTAAGCCTGTTGTTATATCCGAAATGGTGATGAGGCCGGATTTTTCAGCAATGATCATATGATCTGAGTTGCTTGGCAGGAACTCAAACGCTAGCGGCTTGTCGAGGCCTGAGAGCACTGTTTCTTGTTCGACAGCATAATCTGATGAAAGAGGCGGGTCCACTGGGTCCAAGACTGGGTTTTCATCATCAAGGATGGAGATATTGGAGGTGCGCGGGAACTGAAGCGCGCCGCTATCCACATTTATGAGGGAAAAGGCGAAGCCTTCGGTCGCTTCACTGAGGTCATCGTCGAGAATGGTCACGGGAACAGTTACGCTTGTTTCACCAACTGGGATGGTGATCGTTCCTGACACCTCAGTATAGTCATCCGTGGTGGCTTCACGATTGGTCGTAGCGTACTCAACGGTGACGGCTTGAGACGTATCACCTGAGCGGATGATCGTCACAAAGACCTGTCCGTCTGTTTCGCTTACACTAATCTCTGCGCTTTCAAGAAAAATTAGGCCCGACATTTCTTTTCATTCCTTGTCCAGATCGGTTTTTTGAAAAAAGCGCGGATGGCGTTCTGCATCGCGTCAGTTTCCTTCAACCTGTAGCTTAGCAGTGAGCCCGGTTTCGCTAAACCTGCTAGCAGGGGAAAAACAACTGGAATTTGTGTTAGAAACAGCCTCTAGAAACCAATTACGATGGGTGATCAGGGTGATGATCGCGTGTTAGGAGAACGGTCGATTACAGTGTTAATCATAACTGTGCTCTAGACGGGCTCCAACTTGACGTGGCGTGAGTGGTATTCACAGGCCGTATCTGACGATCAAAGGGTCACAAAAGCACCCAAAATTTGTGGATATCCCCATCTATCAACGGGCGCCTCGTGCGAATAAGGTCGAACCAATCGATCACATGCGCGATCTAGCGGAGGAATACATGAGAGACGTTCAGCACTTTATTGGTGGCAAACACGTAGCGGGCCAATCTGGCCGGTTTAGCGACATCTACAATCCCAATACAGGTGAGGTTCAGGCCCGTGTTGCGCTCGCCTCGACCGCAGAGATTGATGTCGCCGTTGCCAATGCTCAAGCGGCGTTTCCCGGCTGGTCAGCGACGAACCCTCAGCGGCGCGCCCGCGTCATGTTCGAATTTCGCCGCTTGCTAGAAGCCAATATCGATGAGCTGGCAGAGCTGCTGTCTGCTGAGCACGGCAAAGTCGTTGCCGATAGCCGGGGCGATGTTCAGCGCGGCATTGATGTGGTCGAGTTTGCCTGCGGTATCCCGCACTTGCAAAAGGGCGAGTACACTGAAGGGGCAGGGCCGGGCATCGATGTTTACTCCATGCGCCAGCCGCTCGGCGTGGTGGCGGGCATCACTCCGTTCAACTTCCCTGCAATGATCCCATGCTGGATGGCCGCTGTGGCCATCGCGTGTGGCAACACGTTCATTCTGAAGCCCTCCGAGAAAGACCCGTCAGTTCCGCTTCGCCTCGCTGAGCTGTTTACCGAGGCCGGCGCGCCAGAGGGTGTGCTCAATATGATCAATGGTGACAAAGTGGCCGTGGACGGCTTGCTCGATCATCCTGATGTTAAAGCGCTTAGCTTTGTTGGGTCGTCCGACATCGCACAATATGTTTACTCGCGCGGCACAGCCAATGGCAAACGCATTCAGGCAATGGGCGGCGCGAAAAACCACGGCATCATCATGCCAGACTGCAACATGGAACAGGCCGTTAAAGACATCGTCGGTGCAGCCTATGGCTCAGCAGGCGAACGTTGCATGGCGCTGCCAGTTGCCGTCACGGTTGGCCAGAAGACCGGCGACGAGTTTGTTGAGCGTATGCTGGATGCCGCCCGCGGCCTCACCGTCGGCACCTCCACAGATAAAGACGCGCATTACGGCCCGGTCGTATCCGCCGCGCACAAAGCCAAGGTCGAAGAATATATCCAAATGGGTGTCGATGAAGGCGCAGACCTGAAACTCGATGGTCGCGGCCTCACGCTGCAAGGCCATGAGAAAGGCTTCTTTGTTGGGCCGAGCCTGTTTGATAATGTGAAGCCGGGCATGCGGTCATACGAAGAAGAGATCTTCGGCCCTGTGCTTCAAGTTGTGCGCGCTGAAACGCTAGAAGAAGCTGCCGCGCTGCCATCGAACCATCAATATGGCAACGGCGTTGCGATCTTCACATCCAATGGCCGCGCCGCGCGTGAGTTTGCGGCCCAAGTGAATGTCGGTATGGTCGGCATCAACGTCCCGATCCCTGTGCCGGTCAGCTACCATACTTTTGGCGGGTGGAAGCGCTCGGCCTTTGGTGATGTAAACCAGCATGGGCCGGAGGGCGTGCGCTTCTGGACGAAGGTGAAAACCGTCACCCAGCGCTGGCCCGATGGTGATGTGGGCGATCAGGCTTTCATCATCCCAACTATGCAATAACCTCTACCTAAATATAGAGCGGGAGTAAAAACGTATGTTAACTGACGAGCAGGTCATGATTGTTGATATGGCGCATGGGTTCACTATGGAACGCTTGCGGCCTAACGCTGCCAAATGGGACGAAGAGGGCGCTATGGATCGCCCGACATTCGAAGCCCTGTGCGAGCTTGGCTTCGGTGGCATTTATGCCCAATCTGAACTTGGTGGCTCAGCTCTTGGTCGCCTCGATGCGGCGTTGATATTCGAACAGCTCTCGCGCGGCTGCATCAGTCACGCGGCGTTCCTGTCGATCCACAATATGGCGACATGGATGATCGATAAGTTCGGCGACGACGCATTGCGTCAGCAATTTGTGCCAGACCTTACAGCCGGGCGGAAGCTTGCCTCCTATTGCCTGACGGAGCCGGGCGCAGGATCAGATGCGGCCAGCCTACGCACCACGGCAACGCTGGATGCCGACAGTTACGTGTTGAACGGCGCTAAGATGTTCATCTCCGGCGCAGGCTTTTCTGATGTTTACCTCGTCATGGCGCGCACATCAGATGATGGCGCGCGGGGCGTCTCAGCCTTTGTGGTTGAGGCGGGCACCGAAGGCCTAAGCTTCGGCAAGCCAGAACGCAAAATGGGCTGGCGCGCCCAGCCAACAGCAAGCGTCAGTTTTGATGATTGCCGTATCCCAGCCTCCAATCGCGTCGGGCCTGAGGGCCATGGTTTCCGCTATGCAATGGCCGGGCTGGATGGTGGGCGCTTGAATATCGCATCTTGCGCCCTCGGCGGCGCCCAAGACGCCTTCGATCGTGGGCTAGCCTACGCCAAAGACCGCAAACAATTCGGCAAGGCGATCACCGATTTCCAAGCCACCCAGTTCAAGCTCGCCGACATGGAAACAGAGCTGCAAGCCTCTCGCGCGCTACTCCATTCCGCCGCCCGCCGCGTTGATGCAGGCGAGGCCGATGCCGGCGCCCATTGCGCTATGGCGAAACGCTTCGTCACAGACACCGCCTTTAAAGTCGCCAATGATGCGCTGCAACTGCATGGCGGCTATGGCTATCTCGCTGATTATGAGGTCGAGCGCATCGTGCGAGATCTACGCGTGCACCAGATTCTTGAAGGCACGAACGAGATTATGCGGGTCATCATTGCACGGAATGTGCTGAAAGACTGATAAATTAAAGTGGGGAATACATTATGGCACAAATAGCATTCATCGGCCTTGGTAATATGGGCAGCGGCATGTGCGCCAATCTTAGCAAGGCAGGCCATGATGTGCGCGCGTTTGACCTCAGCGCCGACGCGGTGGCCAAAGTCGTCGCCGCTGGCGCAACAGGCGCGGACGCCATCGCCGAAGCTGTCACCGGCGCGTCCTGCGTCGTCACCATGCTGCCTGCAGGTAAACACGTCACCCAAGTTTATTTCGGCGACGAAGGCGTAACCAAATCCGCCACCCCCGGAACACTCTTCTTAGATTGCTCCACCATCGCAGTGGACGACGCTCGCGAAGTGGCAAGCACCGCCAAAGCAGGCGGCTTCAACATGGTCGATGCGCCCGTCTCTGGCGGTACAGCAGCGGCAGATGCTGGCACGCTCACCTTCATGGTCGGCGGCGACGCTGACAATTTTAAAGCCGCCGAACCAATCTTGCAGGCCATGGGCAAAAACATCTTCCACGCAGGTGCCTCGGGCAACGGCCAAGTGGCCAAGATCGCCAACAACATGCTGCTCGGCATCTCCATGATTGGCACGTGCGAGGCGTTTAACTTGGCTGAAAAGCTAGGCCTAGACGCGCAGACCTTCTTCGACATCTCCTCAAAAGCATCCGGCCAAAACTGGTCGATGACGAGCTATTGCCCTGCGCCGGGCCCTGTGCCAACAGCGCCATCTAACCGTGATTACGCACCGGGCTTTGCCGTCGCCATGATGCTGAAAGACATGAAACTCGCCCTCGATGCGGCGAGCGGTGTCGACGCCTCCGTCCCCCTCGGCAAAGAAGCTGAAGAGATGTACGCTAAACTCGCTGACGACGGCCATGGCGGGCTTGATTTCTCCGGCGTGATGAAGCGCCTGCGCGGCGAGATTTAAACGAGCAGGCGTAACGCGCTTTTCCCTGGCGTTAAGGGATCACTCGAGTTTAGTGCAAGTGCTAACTATATAGCAGATGGTATTGTAACGTATGTTTTGAAATGTTCGATTTTGTAACATGATTTGAAATCATGTTGTAAAAATAGAAAAAATGTAACATATAACAAGTATGACGAAACCAGATTACAATATACCTGAATTGCCTCCTGCGGTAGATTTCGAAACGAAGGCGGTGTTAAAGGCTTTGTCGCGAGCGCACCGGCCACTAGCTGAACTTAAAGGTAGAGCGGCCGCGATACCTAATCAATCTATCTTGATTAATATGTTGGGCATGCAAGAGGCGAAAGCCAGTTCGGAAATTGAAAATATTGTAACGACACAGGATGAGTTATTCCGAGCAGACCTTTTGCCCGATGGAGATGCATCTCCGAATGCGAAAGAGGTGGTGCTCTATAGTGATGCGTTGGCCTTAGGATTCAAAAGCCTGCATGACAATCAAGGAGTGCTTCGGAATGGCACTTTGATAGAAATTTTCCGATTATTAAAAGGTAGAGATGATGGATTTAGAACTCTACGTGGTACTGCACTGCTGAATGACAAAACCGGAGAGATGGTGTACACTCCGCCTCAGGATGCTGCGGCAATTGAGGAACACATGCGGCATCTAGAGGCGTTCATCAACGATTCCCCTCCATCTGAATTAGATCCGCTGATCTTGATGGCTATCATACATCATCAGTTTGAAAGTATTCATCCCTTCCCTGATGGAAATGGTCGTATAGGGCGGATTCTAAATGTGCTGTATCTTACACGAGTTGGATTGCTGGACATACCGATTTTGTATTTGAGCCGGCATATCACGCAGACAAAAAATGATTACTATACGCTGCTACAGGCCGTGCGGGATAGTAATGGTGCGGCTGAGGATTGGGAAAATTGGGTACTGTATATGATTGATGCTGTTGCTAACACAGCTGAGACGACTCTGAAATTGATTGAGGGACTGCGCTCACTCATGGCTGCGTATAAGCTTAAAATGCGCGAAGAATTACCTAAGCTCTATTCTCAAGATTTGTTGAATAATCTGTTTCGTCACCCCTATACGCGCATAGAATATGTTCAGAAAGATCTCAATATTTCACGACAAACAGCTGCTCGACATCTTGAGCAATTAACAGAGATCGGGTTTGTGACTAAGCATAAGTCAGGTAAAAATAACTACTATATAAATGAGCCTCTTTTGAATTTGTTTCTCAGTGTATCTGATTAGACGATAAGCGCACCAAAGGTGGTGTTACCTTCTAACTAACCTTATCCTTCGCATAATGACCAAAGCCATTGATTACACCTTCTCCGTCGCGCCGATGATGGACTGGACGGATCGCCATTGCCGCGTGTTTCACCGGGCGCTGAGCAAGCGCGCGCTGATGTTCACAGAAATGGTGACAGCCGATGCGATCATCCATGGCGACAGAGACAGACTGCTCGGGCGCGGGCCAGATGGCGACACCGTGTTACAGCTCGGCGGGTCAGACCCAGCAAAGCTAGCGCAGGCCGCGCATATCGCGGGCGACTATGGCTATGTCGAGATCAACCTCAACTGCGGCTGCCCGTCAGACCGCGTGCAGTCCGGCTCCTTCGGCGCGTGTCTGATGGCTGAGCCTGATTTGGTGGCCGAGTGCGTTGCCGCCATGCGTGAGAGCACCGCACTGCCCGTCACCGTGAAATGCCGCATCGCGATTGATGATATGCCAGAGCGCGAAACCCTGTTCACCTTTGTCGATAAGGTCGCGGCAACCGGCTGCGCCATCTTTACGGTGCACGCGCGCAAAGCATGGCTAAAAGGCCTCAGCCCGAAAGAGAACCGCGATATTCCCCCGCTCAATTATGGTCTGGTGGCAGAGCTTAAAGCCGAGCGTCCAGAGCTGACCTTCGTGCTGAATGGCGGCATCTCCACGATTGAGGAGTGCCAAACCCATTTGAAGACATTCGACGGCGTCATGCTAGGCCGTGCGCCGTATCAGTCACCCGCGCTGCTAGGGGAGGTGGACGCCGCCATCTTCGGTGAGGGCGCAGTGATTACGCCGCTCGAGGCGCTCGCCACCTATCGCCCCTATATGGAAGAACAGCTCGCCAATGGCGGACATCTCCACGGCATGACGCGCCATATGCTCGGCCTATTCAATGGCAAGCCCGGCGCGCGTCTATGGCGGCGCACCCTGTCCGAAGGCGCCCCAAAAACCGGCGCTGGTTTAGAGGTGCTCGACGCAGCGCTCGACGCCGTAATGAGCCGCGCGCCAGCCTAGATTGCTCGAGAAATTTCAACTTTACATAAAATTGTTCTTTATTTGTTCTCGTTAGTTCGTTAACCTTTGTCCAACAGGTTGGAAATTGAGGGTTGAGGCATGGTGTGCCGGGTAACGACATTTGCGTTTGAGGGGGTGGAAGCACGCCCCGTCGACGTGCAGGTGCAATTAACAGGCGGCCAGCCGCGTATCAGCATCGTCGGCCTCGGCGATAAGGCCGTGGGGGAGAGCCGGGAGCGTGTGCGCGCCGCCTTTGCCTCATTGGGTCTCGCGCTGCCACCCAAGCATGTGATCGTGAACCTCGCCCCCGCCGATTTGCCCAAAGAGGGCAGCCACTATGATCTCGCAATTGCGCTTGCCATCCTCGCGGCAATGGGCGTTGTCCCGCCAGACCAGTTGACCGGCGTAGCAGCTATGGGCGAACTCTCGCTGGATGGCGCATTATACGAAACCATGGGCGTCCTGCCCGCGGCAATGGCGGCGGAGGCGTTGGACAAACAGTTGATCTGTCCGCAAGTTTGCGGCGGTGAAGCCGCATGGGCTGGCGGCAGCGTGATTGCTGCGCCAACCCTCATCTCGCTCATCAACCACTTCTCTGGCCGCACGGTCCTCGGTCCGCCCAAAGCGGGGGAGGTGGCAGACCCGCCCATCGGCCCAGACTTACGAGACGTGAAAGGCCAAGAGGGTGCCAAACGCGTTTTGGAGATTGCCGCTGCTGGTGGGCACAATCTTCTATTCTGCGGTCCGCCCGGTTCCGGTAAATCCATGCTGGCCCAGCGGTTGCCCGGCCTGTTGCCGCCACTCTCAGCGCGGGAGTTGCTCGAAGTCTCCCAAATCCAGTCCATCTCCGGCATGCTTGAACGCGGCGCTCTTTCCCGCGCACGCCCGTTTCGTTCGCCGCACCATTCGGCCTCAATGGCCGCGCTCGTCGGCGGCGGTATCAAGGCCAAACCGGGCGAGGTGTCGCTTGCCCATCATGGCGTCTTGTTTCTGGACGAGTTGCCGGAGTTTACAGCCACAGTCCTCGACAGTCTCCGCCAACCACTAGAGGGCGGGGAGGCGGTGGTCGCACGGGCAAACCGTCATGTACGATACCCTGCGCGCTTTCAACTCATCGCGGCTATGAACCCTTGTCGGTGCGGTGGTGGGCCGGGCGCTGCCGCCTGCCGCAAAGGGCCGCGCTGCGCGCAAACCTATCAGTCGCGCATTTCCGGGCCTTTCTTGGATCGTATCGATCTCTATTTTGACACGCCTCCAGTCACCGCGATTGATCTATCATTGCCAGCGTCATCAGAGGGCACGGCGGAGGTGCGGGCCCGTGTCCAAACTGCCCGAAATATCCAAGAAGCGCGGTTCGAAAGCACCCAAACTGACACCAAACGCCCCCTAAACGCTGACGCAAATGCCACCGAACTGCACGAAACTGCACACCCGGATGAGGCAGGTGCAGCGCTTTTGGCCGACGCGGCTGTGAAACTCCAACTGACCGCACGCGCCTATCACCGCACGCTAAAAGTCTCCCGAACCATTGCAGATTTGGAGGGCGCAGACACTATTCGCCGCGTTCACATTGCCGAAGCGCTGTCCTATCGTCGCCGTGTTCCGGGCGTTGTAGAGGGCGCTGCAGCAAGCGGCCTGGTGGGGTGAAACACGGTTAAACCAATCCTAAGCCCTTCTTGCTACAAGGGCAGGCATGTCAGACAAAACGCCTAATGATGAGCACGAAACCAACGCCGAAGCCCGCTTCTTAGCCACGGCGAGCCACGAAATCCGAACGCCGCTAAACGGAATACTTGGTACAGTTTCACTGCTATTGGAAACTGAACTAGAACCTTCACAGCGCGAGTATGCGGAGGTCATCCGCCAAAGCGGTGCGCGCCTGCTTGAACTGCTCAATAATGTTCTAGATTATGCCCGTTTGGACAATTCCGATATCGAACTTGAGGCAGACGTGTTTTGCCCGGCGCGTTTGGGCGGGGAAGTGGTCGAACTGCTCAGCCCGCGTGCGCATGCCAGCAATATTGACATTGCGGCGCGTAACCTCTGCGCAGAGGGCGTGCATTTTCGCGGCGATAGCGGACGCATTCGGCAAATATTATTCAACCTCGTCGGCAATGCGCTAAAGTTTACTGAATCCGGAGGCGTCCTGCTGGATGTGGATATTGTCGACGGCAATCTCATCTATCGCGTAATAGATACAGGTCCGGGCATCGCACCAGCATCGCGTGACCGCTTGTTCGAGGCGTTCGCACAAACAGAATCTGCTGACGCTTACAAAGATGGCGGCGTAGGCCTAGGCCTCGCCATCGTAAAGCGCCTAACCGAGTTGCTCGGCGGCAAAATAGATATTTCCGGCACTGTTGGCGTCGGAACTTGTTTCACCGTCACCCTCCCGCTAAAAACGGTTGAGGTGAACGAAAACAAAAAATCCGGCACCCTAGGTGGTTCCAGCGCCTTGATCGGCTTGCCTCCTGCTAGCCAGTTGGCGATCGCAGCTGCTCTGGCTGATGCGGGCGTAACGCCGTTGGCGTTACCGATATCGACGGACACTTTGCCCGCAGGCACCGACACATTGGTTATCGGTGCTGACGTGCCAGAAAAAGACGTAAAACGCCTCGCAAAACTTGGGCGTCTGCTGGTTGTCCTCCGGCCCGAGGATCGCGGCGCGATTGGCCGGTTTAGGGAATTGGGCAGTGCGGGATGGTTGATCCGCCCGCTACGCGCCGCCTCGCTAGAACAGCGCATTTCTGTGCTGCGCGCGACGGGTGAGGCGCAAGAGGAAGAAGCAGAAGTCATCGGCGGCGGACACGTTTTGATTGCCGACGATAATCCGGTGAACGCCTTGATTGGGCGACGCGCCTTGGAATCGGCCGGATTTACCGTCACAGTGGCAACGACAGGCAGAGAAGCCGTGGAGGTCGTCAAAGCAATGAACCCTGCGCCCATACTGGTTCTAATGGATTTGCGGATGCCCGTTATGGATGGGTTTGAAGCCACACGGATCCTGCGCGAGAATGGCATGACCGTGCCGATTGTTGCTGTTTCTGCTGAGATAAACCCCGAAATCGAAAAGCGCGCTTTGGCGGCGGGCGCGAGCGGAGTAGCCTCTAAACCGTTGGATGCGGCGGCGCTTCGTGCGTTGGCGTTCAGCTGGACAACCGAACGTCATCTCACCTCTGGTGCTGCATGACCAGCGGGTCAATGGAAGCAGTTGCAAAAGATAAGCCGCGCATAATGCGTGCGTTTGCTGCGCTGAAAGACCGGCGCATGCTGGCCATGCTGATCTTGGCATTTGCGGCAAGTTTGCCTTATGGCGCTGTGCTTGGTGTGCTGACCGCATGGCTGACCGAAGAGCAGGTTGGCCCTGCGGTTATCGGCGCGCTGTCTATGGCGATGATCGGTTATGCCTTCAAATATTTGTGGGCACCCGCGTTCCAAACCGCGCGTGACTTACCGTTTCTACGCATTGGCGGGCGGCGGTCTTGGCTTGTTACCTTGCAGGTCATTATCTCTGTCTTGCTTTGCGTGCTGGCTGTGTCCAACCCGGCAGAAAACATTGCTATAGTCACGATCATCGCGTTCGCAATTACAATTTGTTCCCCCACGCACGACATTGTGTTGGACGCATGGCGCATTGAGGTTGCTAGGTCAGAAGAAGAAAAAGACCTCATGTCAGCCCTGTATCAATTTGGATACAAATTCGGCGGACTGGTCAGTGGCTTTGTCGCGCTGATGATGGCCGCGCGGGTTGGCTGGGTCGCTGTCTACGTCATGCTTGCCGGCTTCATGATTTTGTGTGTGGTGGGCAGTCTGATCGCGCCAGAACCAGAGACGGAGGAAGATCGCACAGGCCGCCGCGAGCGCATGAGCTTCTTGCCTGAAATCCCTGACCAGATGGCGAAAATATCTATCTGGGCGATAGGTATTTGTTGGACTTTGGCTATTCTAATGATCGGCAATTATATCGTTGGTTCTCTCATCTTGCAGAACGGCGTAAAGGGTAGCAAATTTGTTGGCCAGCAGGGGCCGCTTATTGTCGGTTTGACAGTTCTGATCCCGGCATTGATTGCGGCCTATTTGCTGATTAGTCAAAAGGCGCGGGCAGGGATGGTGGATTTATCGCCCGGTGCGCCAGCGGTGTCTTCCTCGCTTACCGCAACATTATTCCGCGCAATAATCGACCCATTGATGGATCTGATCTATCGGTTGCGTTGGGGTGTTATTCTCGTGCTTCTACTGGCGCTAACCTATCGCTTCACAGATGCCGTTTGGGGCAGTTTTGCCTATGCATTTTATATGGGTGAGAATTTTGGTGCACTGGGGCACAGCCCTGATGATGTCGCGATCGCATCTAAATTTTTCGGGGTTATTGCCACCATCCTCGGCTCTTTGATTGGCGTTGTTTGCATCACAATTATGGGCCGCATGCCCGTTTTCTTCGTGGGGGGTATTCTCGCGGCCGTAACGAACCTGTTGTATGCAGATCTCGCGGTTGGCGGGGCGCAAATGGACGCCTTTTTGGCGACGACAAGATTGGACGTGCCGTTGATTGCGTTCGCGGACTGGGCGGCATCCATTCAGCCTGAAGCGATAGTTCTGCCGCCTGACCAAGGCCAGCGAATGGCACGTTTGATGGTTACCATTTTTGCCGAGAATATAGCAGGTGGTTTGGCGCTGGTGGCGATGACGGCCTATTTGACCAGCGTTGTGAACCCGCGTTTTGCGGCGGTTCAATACGCGCTGCTCGCATCGCTGACCATGTTGATCGGAACGCTTGGCAAGCCATGGCTCGGCGAGCTGATGGAAAGCCAAGGATTTTATACTGTGTTTGTGCTGACATTCTGGCTTGGTGGTGTAGCGGTCGTACTGAGTGGTATGGAATGGGCACGGCAGCATATGGAAGCCAAAAACGAAAAAGCCCCCGCCAAATGAGGCGGGAGCTTTTCGTTACCAAAAAACGGTCGGCTTGAGCCGCTATGCGCGGATCATATCGTAGGCCGCAATCGTTGCGAGGTTAACGATGTCACCAACCGTTGCGCCAAGAGAGGCAATCTGAACCGGTTTTTCAAATCCGAGCAGCATTGGCCCAATCACGGTTGCGTTTGACATGCTCTCCAGCAATTTTGTGGAGATGGATGCAGAGTGGACCGCAGGCATAACCAACACATTCGCAGGCCCTGACAGGCGAGAGAACGGGTAAAGGATTTTGTGATTTGGATTGAGCGCGATGTCAGCGTTCATGTCACCCTCATATTCGAAATCAATTTCGGGCATTTCATCCAGCATGCTAACGGCATCACGAACCTTCTCACCGCGTTCACCCATCGGATTGCCGAAGGTGGAGTAAGACAGGAAGGCGACGCGGGGTATGAAGCCCATTGCTTGTACCGAGCGCGCAGCTTCAAGAGCGATACCCGCAAGGTCTTCGCCGCTTGGCAATTCAGTTACACTGGTGTCAGCGATGAAGACTGTGCGGCCACGGTTGATGACCATCGACATACCGATAACTGAACGACCGGGTAGGGGATCAAGCACCATCATGGCGTCGTTTAGCGCAACGTCATAATTGCGGGTAACCCCAGTGACCATGCCGTCAGCATCGCCATTTTTCAGCATGCAGCACCCGAAGATGTTGCGGTCTTGATTGACCAGGCGTTGAACATCGCGCTTCAAGAACCCGTCACGCTGCAGGCGAGCATAGAGATGGTCTGTGTAGACCGGATTATTCTCAGACAAGCGCGCATTGATGATTTCGAGTGATCCTTTGGGGACACCCATTTGTTCCATCGTGCGCTCAACCTGTTTTTCGCGCCCAATCAAGATCGGGTGGCCGAGGCCTTGATTTTTGAACGTGAACGCGGCGCGGACAACTGCTGGCTCTTCACCCTCAGCGAACACGATGCGGCGCTGTAGTACTTTCGCGCGGGCCTGAACGCTCTGCACGAAGGAGGCCGACGGGTCAGCGCGACGTGCGAGAGATTGACGATAATCATCCATATCGGCGATGGGCTTACGCGCCTCGCCTGTGTCCATTGCGGCTTGCGCTACGAATGGTGGGATGAAGCTGATCAAGCGCGGATCAAACGGTGACGGGATGATATATTCACGGCCAAAGCTAGGGCGCGCGCCATGATAAGCGGCGGCTACTTCGTCGGGCACATCTTCGCGGGCCAGTTCGGCGAGCGCCTGAGCCGCTGCGACTTTCATTTCCTCATTGATTGACCGTGCGCGTACATCGAGCGCGCCGCGGAAAATGTATGGGAAGCCCAAGACATTGTTCACTTGGTTTGGATAGTCAGACCGGCCAGTGGCAATGATCGCGTCATCGCGCACGGCTTTAATGTCTTCTGGTGTGATTTCTGGATCAGGGTTTGCCATCGCGAAAATGATCGGGTTTTTGGCCATGGATTTGACCATGTCCTGACTTACCGCGCCTTTGACTGAAAGTCCGAGGAAGCAGTCTGCGCCTACCATGGCCTCGGCCAATGTGCGCTTTTCTGTTTTCACAGCGAACGCAGATTTGAATTGGTCCATGCGTTCGGTGCGGCCTTCATAGACCACGCCTATTGAGTCGCACATCAAGATGTTCTCGGCCTTCACACCCAAGCGGCGGATAAGCCCGGCGCAAGATATGCCAGCAGATCCCGCGCCTGAAATGGCCACTTTAACGTCCGACAATTTGCGACCAGTGATGTGGCAGGCATTGATGAGGCCCGCCGTCGCGATAATCGCTGTGCCGTGCTGGTCGTCATGGAAGACCGGAATGTCGAGCTCTTCGCGCAGACGGCTCTCAATAATGAAGCAATCAGGCGCGGCGATATCTTCTAGATTGATGCCGCCCCATGTCGCACCGATATTGCGCACGGTGCGGATGAAGTCTTCGACGTCTTTTGTGTCGACTTCCACATCGAAGCTGTCGATATCGGCAAATCGCTTAAACAGGACGGCCTTGCCTTCCATCACGGGCTTAGACGCCATTGGCCCAAGGTCACCAAGGCCGAGGATCGCCGTGCCGTTAGAGATAACTGCGACGAGGTTACCCTTTGATGTGTAGTCGTAGGCCTTGTCGATATCTTCCGCGATGGCCAGCACAGGGACCGCAACACCCGGGCTATACGCTAGCGAAAGATCTCGCTGCGTACCCATGGGCTTTGTGGGCGCCATTGAGATTTTGCCTTCAATAGGCTTGGAGTGAAAATCGAGGGCTTCCTGGTCTGTGAAGCTAGGGCGCTTAGATGTCATGGGATCAGGTCGGTCCGTGTTGTTGATTGGCTGTGAAATAATGGTCCGGACACTAGGCGTATGGCGTTATAAATCAACCGATAAAAGCGAGCCATCTCGCCGCGCCGCACTTCTTTTTTCGGCCTGTATTGCATGATCACTTTGCGAATCTCTGCAGCACGCATTAGCGTCCCGCCGCATGTCCAAGAATTCAACGCCTTCCGCACCTGATATAAAGCCCCCGCCACGGCTAACGCCCTTTCTGGAACAGTATCTGGGGATCAAGGCGAAGCATCCGGAATCATTGCTGTTCTTCCGAATGGGTGATTTCTACGAGCTGTTTTTCGAGGACGCACAGACGGCCGCTGATATTCTTAGCATAACGCTGACCGCGCGTGGTGAGTATGATGGCAGCCCCATACCAATGGCAGGAGTCCCGTTTCATGCGGCCGAGGGATATTTAGCGCGTCTGATCAAGGCAGGGTGTCGCGTGGCGGTTTGCGAGCAGACCGAAAGCCCGGCTGAGGCTAAAAAGCGTGGTTCAAAGTCGATTGTAAATCGCGATATCGTCCGAATCGTTACTCCAGGCACAATAACGGAGGATGCGTTGCTACCTGCCCGGCAGGGGCAGGCGCTAGCAGCCATTGCGTTAGCAAAGACAGGACAGACGGGCGCTGTTGCGGTTTGCGATGTTTCGACTGGGGCCTTTGCTGTTCAAGCCTGTAAGGCTGGGGATGTGGCGGATGTGCTGATGTCATGGCCTTTGCGCGAAATGCTTGTTCGCAGCGATGATCTCGATACGCATGACCTGCGCGCTCAATTGTTCGATCTACCCACACCTTTAACTGAACGTCCGGCCCGCACTGGAATGCCTGCAACGGGTGAGGCCCTGTTGAAAGAGTGTTTTGGGGTAGGGGCGCTGGACGCGCTGGGCAGTTTTAGCAAGGTTGAACTATCGGCCATCGGCATATTGCTCGATTATGTGAAGCTGACGCAGGCCGGAGCAGACATTCGTCTGGATCCGCCGATGCGCAGCGCACCTGATGGCGTTTTGGCGATTGATCCAGCGACGCGCGTGAGTTTGGAAATTGACCGAACGCTGAGCGGCGACCGTGCTGGCTCACTCTTGTCGGTGATAGACAAAACGGTCACGCCGGTTGGCGCGCGACTGTTGGCAGCTAGGGTGTCGCGCCCGTCTTTGGATGTGGCTGAGATTAAGGCCCGCCAAGACGGTGTCGCGTGGTTCTTGGCCCACGCCGATGTGAGGGACGCGGTCATCGGATGCCTCAAGGCGTCGCCTGATATTGAGCGCGCGCGAACTCGGCTGCGTTTAGGCCGAGGTGGGCCTCGAGACTTGTCCGCGATTGCCAAGGGACTGCAGGCCGGGGAGCAAGCGGCGACGGAATGCGTACGTATGGGTGAGCCATTGCCGACGGCGCTGGAGGTGGCCACGCGCGACCTTACTTTGTCCAAAACGCCCGAAATTGCATCATTGTGCACAGACCTTGCACGCGCAATTGATGATGCCCCACCGATGCTTGCGCGCGACGGTGGGTTCATTGCTGAGGGGTGGGACGCCGCCTTGGATGAGGCGCGGGCCTTGCGTGATGATAGCCGCAAGATCATCGCCGAGCTTCAAGCCAGATATGCTGAAGAGACGGGCATATCAGCGCTAAAAATCAAATTTAACAATGTACTTGGCTACTTTGTTGATGTGTCGTCCCGGTTCGGCGATGCGCTAATGGCGCCGCCCTTGTCTGACGTGTTTATCCACCGCCAGACATTGGCCAGCAATGTTCGCTTCTCCACGCAAGAACTGTCGGAGTTGGCCGGCCGGATCTCCCGAGCTGAGGATGAGGCCAAGGGTCGTGAGATTGCGCTCTTTGAGGGGTTCGTTCTGCGGGTAGATGCACTCAATGACGACATTACACGCGTTGCCGGGGCAGTTGCCGCGGTTGATGTGGCGGCAACCAACGCGCACTGGGCAGACATTGCTGATGCAGTTCGACCAGAACTGGTGGACGATCCAGTGTTTGAGTCCGACGGACTGCGCCATCCTGTTGTGGAGGCTGCGCTGAAGCGGGATGGCAAGGGCTTTACGGCCAATAGTCTGTCGCTTGATGCGACCGGCGGCGCAGCGGCGCGGCTGTTGCTGATTACCGGGCCGAATATGGCGGGTAAGTCCACCTATCTGCGCCAAGCAGCCTTGGCTGTCATAATGGCGCAAGCTGGCTGCTTTGTTCCAGCGCGTGCCCTGCGATTGGGCGTTGCCGATCGCGTCTTCTCTCGCGTCGGAGCGTCAGATGACCTAGCGCGCGGGCGATCCACTTTCATGGTGGAGATGGTGGAGACTGCGGCCATCCTCACTCAGGCCGGACCACGCAGTTTTGTCATTCTAGACGAGGTTGGGCGGGGGACATCTACATATGACGGTCTAGCTATAGCTTGGGCTGCGGTTGAGCACCTAAATAGCGTCAATTCTTGCCGCGCCATGTTCGCCACGCACTATCACGAGCTGACCCAACTGGCCGAAGATTTACCTGAGGCAGCGAATGCATCCCTGCGCGCAAAAGAGTGGAAAGATGATCTGGTTTTCCTACATGAAATTCAGTCTGGTCCAGCCGACAAATCCTACGGTGTTCAGGTGGCAAAGCTGGCGGGATTGCCCAAGAAGGCGGTGGCGCGCGCGGCTCAAATTCTAAAACAATTAGAGACTGATCCAGCCTCGCCCGACAGTTTACCACTTTTTGCAGTAGTAAAAAATTTGGAATCCCAAGTATTGACGCAATCAGAGCGGGAAATAAATCTCGTTGACGATCAGCTGAAGATCGTTGAAAAAATTGACAATTTAGACGTGGATGGTCTGTCTCCACGGGAGGCTTTAGAATTTCTTTACTCTTTGAAAACGCTCCATTACAAAAAGTGATCAACTGATAAAGAGTTTGTATAGTACTTTTGGTTGAGTTTCTAAATGTTCGTGGGCATAAGTAATGCTGACATGTTTGCAGAGGGCGAGTCATGACAAAGCCAGTGGGAATTCACACCAATACGCTACCGAGCGCCGGACAGGCGAAAGTTGAGCGTGTAACGGCGGAAGCTACAGTAAAAAAATTGACTAATTTGTTGCGTGATTTAGGAAACGCGGGGGTTAACGATCCCGACACATCAAGGGAACTAGAAAGCCATCTCGAATCCAGCCTTGCGGCGGCTTACAGATGGTTGGCAGAGACGCAATTGAATTTGGAGGCGCTTAACACCAAAAAGCGCTAGTATTTTATAGGGTCAGTTTTGATTTTCCGATTTCAAAGCTGATAGAACACGTACAGCGACAGAAAGATCTGTTGGGCTTTCGATTTCGTCCAACAGCTTGCGTGCGTCTCGTCTCAAGTCTCTAAGGTGCAGCTGTGCTCCTGCGACTGAACTTGCGCTTACCGGTTCTTCGAAAGGTTCGTAGAAGAATGTGACAGGTTTGCGCAAAGCAATAGCTGAGTCACGCAGTCGGCCAGCTGACATGCGGCTGCGTCCAGTTTCATACTTTTGCACCTGCTGAAATGTAATTCCTAGTAAGGTCGCCAAAGCCTCTTGCGTTAGGCCTAATTCCCGGCGACCCAGACGCAATTGTTGTCCCACAAAGCGGTCAGCATCAGTCGGCTTTCTCGCGTCGTGGATGCTATGTGTCCCATTTTTATTCATAAGTGTGTCTCTTTTGGTGTCCCTTGCCCGATAGTGTGTGAGGCCTGCAATTCTTGCGCCAAAAACAACTAATGGGCGCATATTTTTACAGTTAATGCGAATTAAGCAACTTTTAGGCGAAATTTTCGCAGTACGGAGCCTTTATCCGCATGCTCGTTGGCAGAGGAAAATGGTGTGAAATCGGCTCTACTGTAAATTAGTTCGGTCCAGAAAATTCGCGCAATACGGGTGGCCGCAGCGCATGATTTTCATCACTGATGAGGTGTACTCATCAGCGTTATCGGTTGCAGAATAATGTGACTAATTGGATGAAGGCAGGCGAATGAGGTCATCCTCGTTCGCAGGGGTCGGCTCGACGTCTACGTCGATGTCGATTTCAGGCAACGTGCCGAAGTCAGCTTCGCCAAATCCTTCCTGACCGGTCAGGAGATTATTGTTGTTGGATGGCTCGCCGAATGACAGGTTGAGGCCACCTGAGGGGTCTGACTCGTCCAGTGAGCCAGGCAATGATAGGTTAAAGGTGCCTTCTGGTTCAGCCAGCTGGACTGATTGGGTGGTTTCAGAAGTGGTCTCCGCTGATTGAGCAGCGTTTGGGGAGGCTGGCTCAGAGCAAGCGCTACCCGCGATCAATACTGAGCCTAAGGTCAGTCCAGTGAAAAGCTTCATATCCATCCTCGTAATGTACAGCCCTATTTAGGAGCCCGCTAGTCTGTCTTGCACACGGTCCCAGAAAATAGCTGCGATATCAATGCCGCTGAGTTTCTTGACCGCTTGAACGCCGGTTGGCGAGGTGACGTTGACCTCTGTTAGTCGGCCACCAATTACGTCGATGCCTGTCAGCATTAGGCCTCGCCTTTTAAGCTCAGGCCCAATGGCTTCACAGATTTTTAGATCGTCGTCGCTGAGTTCTGTCGCTTCTGCAGCGCCGCCAACGACAAGGTTTGAGCGAACCTGGCCGGCTTCGGGGCGACGATTGATCGCGCCTTCTGCTTTGCCGTCGATAAGAATGATGCGTTTGTCACCTTCGCTCACGGCAGGGAGGAAGGCCTGAACCATGACAGGTTCGCGAGACTGGCTGAAGAACAGCTCAGTAAGTGACGCGAAATTGCTGTCATCTGGCTTCAGGCGGAAAACGCCCGCGCCGCCATGTCCGTAAAGTGGCTTGATGATGATGTCCTGATGCTGCTTCCGAAACGCTTTGATCGCTTCAATGTCACGCGTCACCGTTGTTGGGGGCATGATCTCTGGATAGAGCAACGGGAAGATCTTCTCTGGTGCACCGCGCACGCCAGCCGGATCGTTCAGCACGAGGGTGCGGTCCGAGATCTGTTCAAGCAAATGGCAGGCGGTAATGTAATTGAGGTCAAATGGCGGATCTTGGCGCATCAGGATGACGTCTAGATCATTTGCTAAGTCTAGCGTTTGCTCTTGGCCAAAAATGCCGGGAGTGTCGGTGACTCGCTGTACCGTGGCCGATCGTCCACGTGCTTGAACGCGTCCTTGCGAATAGGCAATATCATCAGGCCCATAGACAAAGAGGGACATGCCGCGCGCTTGCGCGACTTCCATCAGTGCGAACGTGGTGTCGCCTTCAATGTTGACGTTTTCCAATGGGTCCATTTGAACCCCGATCCGCAGGCTCATAGCGCGGCTAGCCTCCCTAATTATCGACGCGGCGAATTAGGATCGCCGGCGCCGCCATCAATAACTAACGCCGAGCAACTCTGCATTAGCGTCTGGCTCTGGATATGTGGCGCCTTGGTCGTTTTGATAAGGGGCGCCAGTAGAATTAGGGGCTGTTGATGGCTGACGGCGGGGTTCGATAACGCGAACATAGGAGACAACTTGCTTCACACCGCGCACGATGCTGGCTTCTTCTGCTGCGCGCTGAAGCTCTTCCGGCGTGCGCGCTAGTCCCATCAGGTACACAACACCATTATAGGTCTCGATGTTGAAGTTTACGCTTTTGATTTTGCTTGAGCCGATGAGGCGGCTGCGAACGCGGGCGGAGATAACCTCGTCGACGACATTAGCGAGAAAGCCACCGGTCGGCTCGATACGAATTTCATTTGCAACATCTTCGGCCCGCGCTGACGACCATGCGATGCCTTCTGCCCGCACTCGTTCTTCCGGTGTGTTTACCCGCCCGGTCAGTAGGACAAGCCGATTGACGACCTCGACATCCACTTCGCTGAAGCCGCGCGTATTTTCGCGCATCAGCTTTGCCTTGATTTCGGTTCCGATCGTCGTGTCATCAACGGCCTCACCCAGCGTTTTCTCTTGGGCGGCGGCGAGGCCGACAGCGCCAACGGCCCCGACCGCTGCAACGGCGCAACCGCTTAGCGGTATCATCAAGATGAGTGCGGGAAGGACGAATCGCATGGGCATTTGAACACTCCAAAAAGCGGAAAAGGGGAAGATGTGATTTAGAATACACAGATTGGGCGAATTTCAGGCATACGCCAAGCCTTATTGAGCGAAGAATCGCATCTGTTTTGACTGGTTGCGAAGTGTAACCCGTGTTAATAATGTGGGGATATCAAAAGAAGGAACTAAACCGCTGACTCCCTCCGTATCACAAACGCTGTCAAATAAAGGCCCTAGCCTGCAGGAAATTCGGGATATCGCTGAGCATTTGGCGAAGACGCTGGACGATGACAAAGCAGAAGAAGTTCTTTTTATTGAACTTGAGGGTAAATCCTCGCTCGCTGATTTTATGATAATCGCATCGGGGCGGTCTGGCCGTCATGTCGCGTCTCTCGCAAGTAATCTTGCTATAGAGGCGAAGAAAATTACAGGACGACCTGCAAGTGTTGAGGGAATGCCCAACGCTGACTGGGTGCTGATTGATACGGGTGACGTTATTGTCCACTTGTTCCGGCCAGAAGTGCGCGAATTCTACAATCTGGAAAAAATTTGGGCGTCGGATAGCTCATCCCATCGCGGCACTGCAAACTAGGCTAGTCAATTGCGTTTACTGATCATCGCGGTTGGGCGTTTGAAGTCAGGTCCTGAGCGTGAACTCGTCGACGACTATGTTAAGCGGGCGAAGCCCTTGGCGCGCCAGTTGGGCTATCGCGAAATCTCAGAAATTGAAGTGGTCAGTGGTGGCAGCCTAGATGCTGAGGCGGGTCGGTTGATCGAGAAAATTCCATCAGGCGCTACGGTGTTCCGGCTGGATGAGTTTGGCAAAGCCCACACGTCGGTATCGTTTTCAAAAACACTCACAAAATTGAAAAACCAAGGCACGCCGGAGCTCGTATTCCTTATTGGTGGGGCTGCTGGGTACGGGCAGAGTGTGCGCGATGCTTACCCGCAAACGATGGCATTGGGACCGCAAACTTGGCCGCACAAAATGGTACGTGTGATGCTGGCTGAACAGCTCTACCGAGCGCTCTCGATAGAAGCGAACACACCTTATCATAAGGCGTGAGGTCGCTTGCGCATGGTCGTGAATTTCCAAGATTGCTTAAAATAAGAGTGAAAAGGCCCCGACACAAAAAAGAGGGGGCGTTGCGTCGGAGCCTTTTCAGACGATTGGTGACTTGGAGGGTCGGTCGGGGGGGACGTACCAATCATCTGAAGACACTATGCGTGAGAGTCCCAAATCGTTCCCAAAAAAGTCTCAGATTTTAGCCGCCATATAATGAGGCGGTCGGAGATATGAAATTGAGCATAAGCAGACCGACAAAAAGACCGAGAAGCGAGATCGTGAAAATGCGTGAAAGTACGTGTGGCTTATTCATTTCAATTCTCCCAATCCATCTTGTTTTATGGAGACGAGTGTTGAGCGGGATTGGGTTCGACGCACGGCCAGTTTGTGGTGATTTCAGGGCATGGTCTCACAGTTTGTTGACCTTGCTGGGGGCGCACTTCATCTTGCGCGGCAATGAGGATTTCCAATGAGTAAGCCGATGACCGTATTTCGCGATTTTTTGAAGATTTATTGGCCGCTTGTTGCAGTGGCTTTTCTCGGGGTGATCATCTCGTGGATCGTTATGGATCCTGCGCCGCCTAAGACGGTGAAGTTCGCGGCCGGGTCACCTGGCGGCGCTTATTACGCATTTGCCGAGCGGTATCAGCGATTATTGGACGCCGAGGGCGTTACTGTTGAACTCATCGAGACGTCTGGGTCTGTGGATAATCTGCGTATGCTCTTCGATGATGATGCGCAGATCGGTTTGGTGCAAGGTGGATTGGCGACACCTAAGGATGGCGAGGTGCTGCGGTCGCTCGGCGGGCTGTATCATGAGCCGTTCTGGGTGTTTGTGCGGGTTGAAATTGAAGCGCCAGATTTCGGCGCGTTACGTCATGCACGTCTCGCAATTGGGCCAGATGGTTCAGGCACGCGGCAATTGGCGTTGGATATTCAGGCAGAATATCGTGGCAGCTGGCCACAAACAGCGCGGCTTAGCCTGTCTGGTGGGACGGCGGCCGAGGCCTTGGTGGCGGGCACGATCGATGCTGCGGTTTTTACTGCCTCACCCGATGCTGCTTATCTGGACCGGCTGCTCAGGTCACCTGACATTCGATTGATGAGCTTATCTCACGCAAATGCGTTGGCCCGGCGCCAGCGCGCGCTTGGCTCGGTCACGCTGTTTAGCGGTGTGGTCGATGTGGGGGCCAACCTACCTGCACAGGACGTGAATCTAGTGGCGCCAGTGGCGCAGTTGGTTGTGCGCGAAGATCTGCATCCGGCGCTTGAGACTTTGTTGATCGAGTCGGCAATCTCAATTCATGCTGATAGCAATGTGTTGGCAGAGCAGGGGGTGTTTCCTGATCCGGACATGACGGATCTGCCCATCAGCAAGCAGGCGGCCAGACATTATCGCAATGGGCCGTCATTCTTGCGGCGCTATTTTTCATTCGGGGTCGCTAATTTCTTGGATCGTGCGTGGGTGCTGGCCATTCCATTGCTGACCCTGCTGTTTCCATTGATGCGGGCGGGCCCGCCGATTTATCGCTGGCGTGTGCGTCGCAAGATTTACGTTTGGTATGATGATCTGCGTCTGATCGAGAAATCTGCTCGGGTCGCTCAGTCTGATAAAACGCGAGACAGCTTGTGCAAGGAGCTTTCTGGGTTGCAGGTTGAGGTCGGAAATTTGGAAGTGCCGTTGTCATACACCGACGATCTGTATCGTTTGCGCAATCACATTGAGTTTGTGAAACAGCTGATCCGTGATGATGATGAGGAAGAAACGCAGGATGCGCCCGCGAGCGCGTGATCTAAAAGAGACCTGCCGCTTTGGTGGCTTGCAGACGACCGCGCGAAACTGGGGCCTCTGTGCCGGATTTCAAAATCAGGATCGTCTTGTTATTCTCGCGGCGGCTATCGGTGACGCCGTCCAGCGCGACCCACCAAGAACGATGGGTTTGTGAGCCCGGCATTTCGCTGAGCTCTTTAAGGGCGTCGGCCAATCGCATCAGGATGAGTTCTTGGCCTAGATCTGTGTGCACCCTCAAATAATGATCTTCTGATGATACCGCGTAAAGCGTCGCCTCTCGGTATTTTCTGGGGAGGCGGCTTAGGAGGCTGTGTGCTGAGTTGGCCGGTGGTGTTTCGGTCTGCTTGGTGGAGCGCGTTTGGGCGAGCGCCATGAAAGTGGTCAGCACCAGTGAAATTATGAAGACGTATAATGCAGAGACTGCCCAATATGCCGGTGAGGCATGCGACAGTTCACCTAACAGCGCGAGCATAACGAAGGTAACCGGCAGGGAAATCATCGCAGCGGCGGCGATGATTTTTATGCTGATGTGGTAACGCGTCAAAATTTTCCACACCAGCGGGATGACGATCGTGGAGGCTAGACTGCCTGTGGCGATTGTGGCGGCCCAGAACCCGAACCGAAAGAGGGGTGGGAATTCGTCAGTGTTGTAGACACCGAGAAATGCGAAAATGCCCGCGAGCCCGGCGGTGATCGCTATATCCTTTAGGGCTGCCTTGGCAAATTTCACGGTGGTGCCTTCCTGCATTTCGCGTTACGTGAACTGTAATGGCCGCATTTCACGAAGGATTCCAGCACTTCTGCGAAGATGAGGTGGCGATAGCGTATAGCAGTTGAAATATTCCGTCTTGTTGGGCGCCGCCTGTTGGAGCGCCCGTTACAAGGAGGTTTCCAATGTCGTCAATTTCACAACCACAGCAGCTCGGCTCGGGCGTTTTGCGCCAGCACCTATTGCAACATGCAAACAAACTCATCGTGAGCGTGGGGCTGATTGCGTTCGCCATCATCTCGTTCCTCATTCTGGGAGCAGAGCGCGCGAATGTGCGGTTTGAGTTTGATCCTTCGCGTTTAATCGACGCTGCATTCGCCATTCAGCTGCATGTTGGCGGGGCTTTGACTAGTTTTGCGCTCGGCACGTGGCTCCTGCTGGGTGTAAAGGGACGGACGTCACATAAGGTGCTCGGATACACTTGGGTGGCGGCGATGATGTGCACGGCGGTGACCTCATTCTTTATGATCGGCCTGAATGGAAACTCCTTCAGCCCCATTCATGGCTTGTCAGCGTGGACGGTTATCGGAGCGCCGTTCGGAATTATGTTGGCGCGTAAAAAGAAGATCTCGGCGCATAGAAAGCATATGACTGGAATGTTTGTTGGGGCGATGCTCTTAGCCGGTCTGTTTAGTTTTTTACCGGGTCGGTTGATGTGGGCGATTTTCTTTTCAGTTTAAGGTTTGAGGGCCTTACCGGCGGTGGAGAAGGGGGGTAAGGTTTTGCGAGATTCTCAGCCTCTGGAGACCTGAAAATGAAACACGCGCTTGTTCTTGGCTTTTTGTTTAGTCTGGCTGCGTGCCAGTCGCCGGTGCCCATTAGTTTGCCTTCATTGGGGCATTCTCCAAACTCTGCAGAAGAGGCGCTAGAGGCCTACTATAAAGACTTGCCGCCGAGTGTTTATGCCAAAGCCCCAGCGGGGCGCGATCTGCCTCACAAATCTCAAGTGCTGACCCGCATCTTGGTTGGTTCATGCTTGGATGAGGAAAAAGGCGAAAGCGCCGTGGTGCGCCGGATGGCGAGCGAGCCAGCTGATTTGGTGATGTTGGTTGGCGACAATGTGTATGGCGACCGCGACAATGAGAAACCTGTAACCGCCGATGCAGACCTGACGGAACTGCGCGAGAGTTTCGCTGATCTGGCTGAGCGGGCAGACTTTCGCGCGCTGCGTGCCTCCCATCCTATGATGGTGGCGTGGGATGACCATGATTATGGTACCAATGATGGCGGTAAGGAGTTCTTGTTCCGCCGGTTTGCGGAGCGTGTGCACGAGAAGTTCTGGGGACTGGACACGAAGGACGTGGGCGGCTGGCCGGGCACTTACTATGCGCGCAGCTTTGGCCCTGAGGGGCAGCGCACGCAAGTCATCATGCTCGATACGCGCTTCTTCAAGTCTGAATGGACCGACACTGATGAGTATCGCGCCAAAGGCAAAGAGGCGTATTTGCCGTCAGTAGACCCGCAGCAGGATATGCTCGGCAATGACCAATGGACATGGTTGCAGAACCAGCTGACGAAACCGGCGGATTTGCGCCTGATCGTGTCGTCTATCCAAGTGTTGCCGACAGATGGGCATGGCTGGGAAGCGTGGTCGCGTCTGCCGCTGGAGCAGCAACGACTGTTCCGTCTGATTTCTGATGCTAAGGCAGAGGGCGTTGTGTTCGTGTCGGGTGATCGTCATGCGGCCTTTTTGTACGAGAAAGAGGGTGTTCTGCCCTACAAGGTGAGCGAGCTGACATCTTCCTCAATCAATGTCGCATTTTTGGACTCAACTGACGAGCGCGACTCTGCCCAAATTGGCGATGGATTTACGGGCGAGAACTATGGAGCGATCGATATTGACTGGGATGCAGGGAAAGTTGGTTTGTCTATCAAGGGGGCAAATGGAAGAACGGTATTGACTAAGATGGTCAAGTTTCGCTGATAAAATTGGATAATTCGGCTCATTTGGGGTTGAATTTTGCCTGGCGGCGTCAAGAAAACGCTCGAGCTGGGTCCATTTTGAGATACTCAGAATATTGTCGTTGTAAATAACCCTGTTATAAGGCGGCGAAGTTATCAGGCGGGGATACCTGCCTTCAACGTGGACAGCAGCAAGGCAAACCATATGAACATTCACGAATACCAGGCAAAGGCGGTGCTGAAATCATTCGGCGCTCCCGTCGCAGAGGGCGTACCTGTTCTCACATTAGAGGACGTGCAAAAGGCCGTCGATACGCTTCCAGGGCCACTCTGGGTCGTGAAATCGCAAATCCACGCTGGTGGACGCGGCAAAGGCAAGTTTCTCGAAGCTGCCGCTGGTGAAAAGGGCGGTGTACGCCTCGCCTTCAAAAAAGAAGACGTTCTTGAGCACGCTAAAGCGATGCTCGGCAATCACCTTGTCACCGCGCAGACCTCTGATGCTGGCAAGCAAGTCAATCGCCTCTATATCGAAGACGGCGCTGACATTGATCGCGAATTGTATCTCTCACTCCTCGTTGACCGCTCATGCGGCCAGCCTTCTTTTGTTGTTTCAACAGAAGGCGGCATGGACATTGAGGAAGTTGCGCACAGCACACCTGAGAAAATCATCAACGTGGCGATCGACCCGACAAATGGTGTTACCGAGGCTGACGCATCTGCACTTTGCGACGCGCTGAAGCTCGACGGTGAAGCCCGCGCTGACGGCATGAAATTGTTCCCAATCCTCTACAAAGCCTTTGTTGAAAAAGACATGGCGATGCTGGAGATCAACCCACTGATCGTTATGGAAAGTGGTCGTCTGCGCGTTTTGGATGCGAAAGTGTCCTTCGACGGCAACGCTCTTTTCCGTCACCCTGACATCATGGAATTGCGCGACAAGAGCGAAGAAGACGAAAAAGAGATTGAGGCGTCCGAGTGGGACCTCGCTTATATCGCTCTCGAAGGCACAATTGGTTGCATGGTAAACGGCGCTGGCTTGGCCATGGCTACCATGGACATCATCAAACTCTACGGCGAAGAGCCAGCTAACTTCTGTGATGTTGGCGGCGGCGCCGATGCTGCGAAAGTGGCTGCAGCGTTCAAGATCATCATGAAAGATCCGAACGTGAAGGGTATTCTCGTCAATATCTTCGGCGGCATCATGAAATGTGACGTCATCGCTGACGGCGTTATTCAGGCCGTTAAAGAGACCAACCTTGCGGTTCCGCTGGTTGTTCGCCTCGAGGGCACAAACGTTGAGCAGGGCAAGGAAATCATCGCGAATTCCGGTCTGAATGTTATCCCTGCGGATGACCTCGACGACGCCGCACAGAAAATCGTCAACGCAGTCAAAGGCGCCTAAGAGACATGTCTATTCTTATCGACAATAACACTAAGATTATCGTCCAAGGCCTGACGGGTAAAACCGGTTCGTTCCACACGAACCAGGCGCTTGAGTATTTCGGCACCAAAATGGTTGCGGGTACACACCCAAAGAAGGCAGGCCAAAAATGGGCTGCTGACAATGGCGCGGAACTGCCAATCTACGCATCAGCTGGCGAAGCCGCTGAAGCAACGGGCGCAAACGCATCTGTCATCTACGTGCCACCTGTTGGCGCTGCGGCGGCCATCGAAGAAGCTATCGACGCGGAAATTCCGTTGATCGTTTGCATCACCGAAGGTGTTCCTGTGCTCGACATGGTTCGCGTTAAGGCGAAACTGGACAAGTCTAAGTCCCGCCTGATCGGTCCTAACTGCCCAGGTCTGTTGACTCCAGAGCAGTGCAAAATAGGCATCATGCCCGGCAAAATCTTCCAAAAAGGTTCTGTTGGCGTCGTATCACGGTCAGGTACGCTGACTTATGAAGCTGTTTACCAGACAACACAGGTTGGCCTTGGTCAAACATCTGCTGTTGGTATCGGTGGTGACCCAGTTAAGGGCACGGAGTTCATCGATATGCTGGAAATGTATCTGGCTGACGATGAGACCAAATCAATCATCATGATTGGTGAAATTGGCGGCGCGGCTGAAGAAGAAGCTGCGCAGTTCATCAAGGATGAGGCCAAAAAAGGTCGCTCCAAGCCAATGGTTGGCTTTATTGCTGGCCGTACAGCACCAGAAGGCCGCACAATGGGCCATGCCGGTGCGATCGTATCTGGCGGACAAGGGGATGCCCCTTCAAAAATCGCAGCCATGGAAGATGCTGGCATTCGTGTCAGCCCAAGCCCTGCACGTCTGGGTACGACCATGATTGAAGTACTAAAAGGCTAGAATAGCCTTCTGAAATAGCCAGGGCGGCCAGTGGCCCGTCTGGCGAGGCCATATTCTGACCACGTCGGCCGTCCTGAATTTACCTGACTCTCGATTTTATCAAGAGTCAGGCAACATTTCATCTTTAATGACGATGACATTGTAAGAAGTTTATAGGACGGATTGTTTCATGGCAGACGACGGTAGCCCGGCTAAAGGCGCTCGCAGCGCAGGCAACAGCGCGATGTTAGAAACGGCATTCCTTTATGGCGGATCCGCTCAATGGATTGAGCAGATGCAAGCCTCTTATGCCAAGAATCCGGCGAGTGTGCCGGAAAGCTGGCGCGAATTTTTTGATGATCTTGGCGATGATGCAGCCTCAGCGACCCGCAATGCGGATGGCGCGAGCTGGAAGCGCGGCGACTGGCCGCTTCAGTCGAAAGACGAGAACGTTCCGGCTTTTGATGGCAATTGGCAGGCTTTAGAGCCGAAAATTGAAAAGAAACTCAAGGCGGGCAATCCCGGCGCGTCTCCTGAAGAGATTGCACGGGCCGTAAAAGATTCAATCCGTGCGATTATGATGATCCGTGCCTACCGCATGCGTGGGCACCTTGCGGCCAACCTGGATCCGCTGGGTCTAGAGGACAATGTTGATCACCCCGAGCTGAACCCGGATTCTTTCGGGTTTGAATCTGGTGATCTTGATCGCAGCATTTATATCGATGGCTATCTCGGGCTGGAATATGCCACCGTTAGCGAGATGCTGGTCATCTTGAAGCGGACCTATTGCGATACAATCGGTATCGAGTTCATGCATATTTCTGACCCGGTTGAGAAAGCCTGGTTGCAAGAGCGCATTGAGGGCCCGGACAAAGGCGTAGCGTTTACGCAGGCAGGCAAAAAAGCCATCCTTGCGAAGCTTATTGAAGCCGAAACATTTGAGCGTTTTCTCCACAAACGTTATCCTGGTACGAAGCGCTTCGGCCTTGATGGCGGCGAGGCTGCAGTTCCGGCGCTTGAGCAAATCATCAAGCGGGGCGGGGCGCTTGGTGTTGATGAGATTGTTGTAGGTATGGCCCACCGTGGGCGGCTCAATATGCTTGCCGCGGTTATGGGCAAACCATACGAAAAGATTTTCCACGAATTCCAAGGTGGCTCTACACAGGGCGCTGAAGAATTTGGTTCTGGCGACGTGAAATATCACCTTGGCGCGTCATCTGACCGTGAGTTTGATGGCAACAAAGTGCATCTGACAATGAACGCAAACCCGTCTCACCTCGAGGCTGTTAGCCCGGTAGTGTTGGGTCGTTCACGGTCGAAGCAGGAAATGAATCACCGCACCACGGGGGAACTGAATCGCGGCCAAGTTATGCCGCTTGTACTGCATGGTGATGCCGCGTTTGCGGGGCAGGGCGTTGTATCTGAGTGTTTCGCACTGTCAGGTCTGCAAGGGTACCGCACGGGCGGCACGATCCATTTCGTCATCAACAATCAGATCGGCTTTACAACGAGTCCGATCTATTCCCGCTCTTCGCCATATCCGACCGATGTGGCGCTTATGGTTCAAACACCAATCTTCCATGTGAACGGTGATGATCCTGAAGCGGTGACCTATGCGGCGAAAATCTCGACTGAGTATCGTCAGAAATTCGCGAAAGATGTTGTCATCGACATGTTCTGCTATCGTCGGTTTGGTCACAATGAGGGTGACGAACCGATGTTCACCCAGCCAGTGATGTACAATAAGATTAAGGCGCATAAGTCGACGCGCGAGATCTATTCAGACCGTCTCATTGCTGAAGGTCTGTTCACGGCTGAAGAGGTCGAAAAGCAGGTTTCAGATTTTGAAATCTTCTTGGACCGCGAATTTGAAGCCGGGAAAGTATTTGAAGCCGAAAAGCCAGATTGGCTTAATGGCGTTTGGAAAGGCCTCGGCCTGCCAGAAGACGATGAGCGTCGCGGTAAAACCGGCATCTCAAAGAAACGTCTTCAGTCACTTGGCGAAGCGATTACGACCGTTCCAGAAGGCCTTGAAATTCACCGCACCTTGGCGCGCGTGATGAATGGGCGGGCAACAGCCATTTCCAAAGGTGAAGGCATGGACTGGGCCACGGCCGAGCATCTTGCCTTTGCGAGCCTCGTCGATGAAGGATTTCCTATTCGTTTGTCTGGCCAAGATTGTGGGCGCGGAACGTTCTCGCAGCGCCACAGTCACATGATCGACCAGAAAACAGGTGAGCGCTACACCCCGCTTAACAATATTAGCGAAGGTCAGGCGAACTACGAAGTGATTGACTCCCTGCTGTCTGAAGAGGCGGTACTGGGGTATGAGTATGGCTACTCACTAGCCGACCCGAACACGCTGACCCTTTGGGAAGCCCAGTTTGGTGACTTTGCAAACGGTGCTCAGGTCTTCTTCGATCAGTTCATCTCTTCAGCAGAGCGTAAATGGCTGCGTATGTCAGGCCTCGTTTGCCTATTGCCTCACGGCTATGAAGGGCAGGGGCCAGAGCACTCTTCTGCGCGCCTAGAGCGTTTTCTTCAAATGTGCGCCGAAGATAATATGCAGGTCTGTAACCTGACGACACCGGCCAACTATTTCCACGCGCTGCGCCGGCAAATTCACCGTGACTTCCGCAAGCCACTCATCATCATGACGCCGAAATCATTGCTGCGTCATAAGTTGGCGACATCAGCGCTGGACGATCTAGCGACCAAGTCGTCCTTCCACCGCGTATTGTGGGACGATGCTGAAACACCGGGCCGTGAGGGCAAGGTGAAGCTGGTTAAAGACAACAAAATTCGCCGTGTCGTTCTTTGTTCGGGTAAGGTCTATTATGACCTGTTCGAGGCACGTGAAGCGTCTGGCGTGGATGATGTCTATCTGATGCGGGTCGAGCAGTTCTATCCTGTGCCACGTACAGCCATCATCAAGGAGCTTTCACGCTTCCCGGGTGCTGAGCTGGTCTGGTGTCAGGAAGAGCCTCGCAATATGGGCGGCTGGACGTTCATGCGCGAAGATTTGGAATGGTGCGCATTGAAAGCTGGCCTCAAACAGCCGCGTCCTAAATATGCTGGACGCGCCGCTGCAGCAGCCACCGCGACAGGCCTCATGTCTAAGCACAAAGCAGAGCTAGACTCATTCATTGGTGCCGTGTTTGGCCCCGACCCCGTAAGCGACCTTTTGGTGCGCGACTAAACTCAACATGTTTTTCACACGACTATACGAAGACGGATCCAACGCATGACCGACATCACAGTCCCAATCCTCGGCGAAAGCGTCACAGAAGCGACAGTTGGCCAATGGCTGAAAGCCGAAGGCGATACAGTAAAAAAAGACGAAGTGCTCGTTGAGCTGGAAACAGACAAAGTGTCGGTTGAGGTTTCAGCGCTTGAAGATGGTACGCTCTCGAAAATTGTTGCCCAAGAAGGTGACACTGTAGAGATTGGCGCGCTGCTTGGTTCGCTCGGTTCTGGCTCTGGCGCGGCGGCTGCTCCTAAAGCACCAGCTGCAAAGGCATCTGTACCTGCCGCGAGTGGTGGCGGTGAGTTGGTTGATGTAGCAGTTCCGACAATGGGTGAAAGCGTTGCTGAGGGCACACTTTCTACCTTTCTGAAGGGCGTTGGCGATAGCGTCTCTAAGGACGAAACAATTGCTGAGATCGAGACTGACAAGGTTGCGCTAGAGGTTCCGGCGAGCGCTGATGGCGTGATCGCTGAATTGACCGTTTCCGAAGGCGATAGCGTTACGCCTGGTTCGGTTATTGCACGCATTTCATCTGGTGGTGCTGCACCAGCAGCGAAAGCCAGCGTGGCACCTGCTGCTGCCACATCAACAGGCGGTGATCGCCCGGTTGCGCCATCTGTGCGCCGGATCTCCGCAGAAGCTGGCGTTGATGCGTCAAATATCCCAGGGTCAGGCCGTGATGGCCGCGCAACGAAAGCAGATGCCTTGAACTATGTGAACACTCCGTCCGCCGCGAAAGCTGCACCTGCTGCGGCCTCTGCGCCGCGTGATATTGGCCCGCGTGAAGAGCGTGTACGTATGACACGTTTGCGCCAGACAATCGCGCGTCGCCTGAAAGAGGCACAAGACAGCGCGGCTATGCTGACGACATTCAATGATGTGGACATGTCTGCGATCATGAGCCTGCGTAAGCAGCATCAGGAAAATTTTGTCGCTAAGCACGGTATCAAGCTTGGCTTTATGAGCTTCTTCGTGAAGGCGTGTGTCAATGCGTTGAAAGAAGTTCCAGCGGTGAATGCTGAGATTGATGGTACCGACATCATCTACAAGAATTACTATGACATCGGCGTCGCCGTTGGCACCGAGAAGGGGCTCGTTGTGCCCGTAGTACGCGACAGCGATGCGATGTCGCTTGCAGGTATCGAAAAATATATCGCAAATCTCGGCAGCAAGGCACGTGATGGCAACCTGACGATTGCTGACATGCAGGGCGGTACGTTCACTATCTCTAATGGTGGCGTGTATGGTTCATTGATGTCCACACCTATCCTGAACCCCCCACAATCGGGTGTTTTGGGTATGCACCGTATCGAGAAACGGCCTGTCGTTGTGAACGGTGAAATCACTATTCGCCCGATGATGTATCTGGCGCTTTCGTACGATCACCGCATCGTTGACGGCAAAGAGGCTGTGACATTCCTAGTGCGCGTTAAAGAGGCACTGGAAGACCCAGAACGGATGCTGCTAGAAATCTAAACTTATTTCGGGGTTTCTGCTCCATTTCCTTGAAATTAGACCGATTTTAGGTCTATCTCCATTTATGGGCCACGGCGCACTCGGCGCCGGGCATCCTATTTTACATGGAATAAAGGGGAATATTGATGGAAGAACTCTGGAATGGTATTGCGGATTCCGCGCAGACCTATGGACCGAACTTGGTCAAGGCTGTGCTGGTCATGGGTGCGTTTGTCATCGGCGCTTATGCGATCAAGTGGTTGATCGGTGCGGCGATTGATAAAACTGGCCTCGCCAAAAAGGCAAATGAGACGGCACCATCCTCAGGTGGAAAGACGCTGGGCGCAAGCCTTGCGGACGCCGCTTATTGGGTCGTCATTCTCATCGGTATGGTGCAGGCACTGGCAATTGCGGGTGCGACGAAAATTTCTGATGCGCTGAACGGCATTGTGACACCGATCATGGATTACTTGCCGAACATCATTGGTGCGGCATTGATCTTTGGTATCATGCTGATCATCGCAAATGTTGTGCGTCAGGCGCTCAAAGCGATTTTGGTGTTTGCCGATGGCATGCCTGAGAAGTTCAATTTGTCGACTGGCCCGGTAAACATTTCCGGTATCGCTGCGACAGTCGCATCGGCTTTGTTGGTTATTGTCGGCGCGATCATGGCGTTCGACGTTTTGGCGATCGACTCGATCTCAATCCCAGCCAATGAATTGCTGACAGACATTATCGGCATAGTGCCGAAAGTATTGGCGGCTGGTGTTATTCTGGCCGTGTTTGTTTTGATTGCGCGCTTTGTTGCGGATCTTATCAACCGCGTATTGCCAAGCACAGGCGTCAATTCAGCGATTTCAGAACTGGGCCTACTTAAGGGCGCTGACACTGGCATGACCGCGTCTTCTATCATCTCAAAGGTCACGATGTTCTTCATCGTGCTGCTTGGTTTGGTAGCTGCGCTTAACGTGCTGGGCATTGAGGCGTTGACCAACGCTGTTGGCGTAATTCTGGCAATGGGCACACAGATCATCTTCGGCGCGCTTATCATCTTTGCGGGTGTCTTTGTGGCGCGTTTGGTAACTGATGCGATTTCAGCAACGGGTGACGGCGCAACTGATGCGACGGCGAAGATCGTCAAATGGGCGATCATCATCCTGTCAGTCATTTTGGGCATCTCCCGCATGGGTCTCGACCCAACCGGCGGCGAGTTCATCCTCGAAGTGGCTAAATGGCTGGTTATTGGTGGTTCTGCTGCCTTTGCTATCGCCTTTGGTTGGGGTGGCCGCGAATGGGCTGCGAAACAGCTCGAAGAGTGGCGCTCAACTAAATAAGCAACTGATTGCACGACGCTAGACATCAGGGCCGCTCCGTTTGGGGCGGCCCTTTTGGTTGGGTCGCGCGAATTTGCACGGTGCGCGGCACTCTGCGGGCTTGTGGTTGCCCCCTATGACAGATAGTGCGGCATGCAAGTCAGCGAAGGTATGTTTGAAATGATCACTTATTCGTCCGATCCCCAACGTCATACCGGTGAATCTGCTGAAACGATGGTCGATGTCCGGTATGAAGTTGATCGGCTCGACAAACTGCTCGTGCAAATACTGGCTGAGCGTCAGACCTTCATGGATGCCGCCGCCCGCATCAAAGGTGAGCGCGCGACGGTGCATGATCGCCCACGCATCGAAGAGGTTATTCGCAAGGTAAAAGCATCGGCCATAGAGGCGGGCTTGTCACCGGCCATAGCTGAACCCGTTTGGCGCACGCTTATTGACCGCAGCATTGCGTATGAATTTGTGCGCTATGACACCTTGCGCGGGGATGACTCCAACGCGTGAGCCAGTCTGGCGACAGCTTCTAGGGTTTCACCCAACAGGTCTTTGACGTCTGTTAGCAATGCAGCCGCACCCGCTGTGGACGGGGTTGTTTCGCTGCGCCCTGCACGTTCGGCAATTTCACACGCATTGGCGAGTTGCATCGCACCGATAGACAGGCTCGCGCCTTTTAGAGTGTGGGCGGCGTCGGCCCATTGGCTGGCATCTGCGCGCGGGTCTAGCAATCGCGACCAGATTTCGGCCTGATGCACAAATATATCGACAACCTCCAATGACAGGTCGGTGTCGCCCCCCGTCATGGCATCCAATTGATCTCTATCGAGAAGCGGTAAAGGGGTGGGCGCGGCGTCGCTCATGGGCATCTCCAGACTATCTAAAACCATTTTACATGGCATCCCTGATCAAAAGTTAATGAGCAGCAACAAATTGTTAAACAGATTGGCGAAAGCTAAGCAGGTTGCTCTGTTGGGCCATTTTTAATACTTATTGGTACATCACAGCATTTGAACGGTTGGAAACGACCGAATGGAGACGACATTGTTTGATTTTTTCATCCTCGTGCGCGCGTTTGTGTTGACCGCTATTTTGAGTTGGTTGGGCCTGAGCTTTGATGAACAAAACAGGTTGGAGTCGCGTGAATCTGTTGTGAATGCAGCAGTTCACAGCGTGTTGCCTTTTTGAGATTCATGCTCGCCTCACGCGCTACGTGCATAGAATGCTCGCTTGCCGGGCCAGCGCAGGCTATAAAAGCATATGACTGATTTGAATTTGGCCCCTGAATCCGGTCGTGATCAATTGGCGCGACGCGCTGCATCGGAGCAGTTTGAGACTGCGCGCAGCGGTGGAAGCTGGATGATCGTGGCGGGGTTGTGCCTATCGATCCTGTGGATTGGCGGAGCAGTTGCAGCGAGTCTTTCGCTGCTTGTCGACCAGCCTATATCAAGTTTGCCGACCGCGCTGCTCGTGGCTGGCGGCATCGGTATATTTATTCCTGCGGGTCTCATCCTGATGGCGAGCTTTATGGCACGCACAAATACACGGTCAGCGGCGTCTAATGCACTCGTTTTGGAGGCTGCCTCGCGGTTGATGGCGCCTGCACGCGAAGCCGGAACAGAAGGCATTACCTTTGCGGAGCAGATGAAACAGTCTGCGACAGAGATAGACACCGCGATGACCAGCGCGTTGTCTGCGATGAAGTCTATGTCGACTGAAATTGGTGACGAGCGTATGCGGCTCGAATCTGTGACTTATGCTAGCGCTGATAATGCCCGCGATTTGACCCAGCGCCTTGCAGCTGAGCGCTCAGCTCTAGAGGCGTTGGCGCGCGATCTGCGGACCCAAATCACCGGGATGAATGAAGCAATCCCTCGCCAAGCTCAGTTGATGATTGATGCGGCGCGTCAGGCCGGTGACGAAGTTGGTCGCGCTGATGAAACTTTGGCGCAGCGCTTGGAAGCTATGCAAAGTGCCGGACAGGCGCTGTCGACTCATTTGGTGAATTTGGATGCGCTGGCGCAAGACGCGGCGACGCGCACGGAGACACTCAATTTCGCTGTATCGCGGATTGAAGAGAAACTCGACCAGTCTCGACGTACTGTTGATGTGGCTGTGCGGGCCGGTGAGACTGCTGCGGCAGCGGCCTCCACCACGGGCGATTCTTTGCAAACCGCAGTGTCATCGGCGCTAGAGAATGCGCGGCGTGCTAGTGATGAAATTAATGGGCAAACTCGCGCTGCATCAGAAGAAGCAGCTCGCACGCTTGCTCAATTGCGAGATGCTGCGGAGCAGGCAGCTGCGTCAGTACGCACGGCGAGCCATGCTGCGCGCGCAGAAACTGACATGATCGAACGGCGTTTGACGCAAGTTACTCATTCCATGCATTCGGCGGTTCAAACGCCGCAAGCGATCGTTCCCACAGTTGCTGAACCAATTCGCCAGCCAGTTGCTGAGCGCCCTCAGTTTAGTGCTGGCGCTACGCCTGCCACGAACGGGCATGACCTTAATGGGCATACTCATTCTGAGGTTCGCGCAGAAAAAGCGCCAACTCCAGTTGCGCCGAAACCGCCAATTTCCCCTAGGCCAACGCCAAGCCCGAAACAATTGAGCGCGCGGGCTTCGGCGAGCAACGCGATGGATGACGAATTATTCGATGTTGCTGCAGATGCTTTGGTGTCGGCGACTCTGACAGATGTTGATGATGATATCCTTGCCGATGAGGATGAGCCATTGATGCTGCGTCGTCGGTTTGATGATGACGCGCCTGAGCCTGCCCATCCGTTACGCCGAGTGACTGACATTGACGCGAGCGAAGAAGATGATGACGGGTTTGACCCCGCAGACTTTGATGATGGACCAGTGGCCGCGCCTAAGATTGTGACAGCGTCAAGCACGCAAGCTGATGGAAATATGGGTTGGAAAGATATCATCACAGATATGAGCCGCGATGACGAAGGCGACAAAGAATCGATCACGCTCGATATGCCTCAAGATCGTGAAGAGGTTGCTGATAGCCTGATCAATCGATTGCAGTCATCAGGTATCTCATTGCCGGAAGTCGTGAAACCAAAAGCCAAACGTAAGATCGCTGAAGCGTCTCGCAAAGGTGAGCAGCAACGTCGCGCTGCAACTATGCAACATGCCGGCAAGCAAGTTGAGCGCGTAAACGCACGTTTGCGCCAAGATGCGGGCCTAAAGCGTCTGGCCCAATCTTTTGTGGATATGGAAGAAACAGACGCTCTTGTGGCGCTTGAGCAGACGCAAAAGACTAGTCGCAATGCTAGCCCGCGCCTTGCGGCTTACTTGTTGTTGGATGCTGCGATTTAGCGTCTAGACGCCAATCACTTCGCTATCTGCGGCTTCAGCTTTCAGCCATTTGATAAACGCCCTGACATCAGGTGATAGGTGGCGACCCTTCGGCCATACAACCCAATAGCCAAAATCGATTGAGGTCGTGCCGTCAGCAAATGGGGCCACCAAGCGACCGGATGCGAGGTCTGATGCAGCGATTGCGCGCTTTGCCAAGGCCACACCGCGTCCTGCGGCTGCCGCCTCGATAACCAATATGGCCTGATTAAAGCGTGGCCCGCGATTGCCTTCAACGCCAGTGACGTTGCGGGCGTGAAGCCAGCTCGTCCAGTCTGGGCAGGATGGGTCATGTTCTGAGCTGCCGTCGTGCAATAGCGTATGATGGCGCAAGTCCGCTGGCTTTAAAATGGCGTTTGGCCCTTCGAGCATTGAGGGAGAACAGACCGGAAGGACCGACTCATCGAGCAGTTTTTCCGATTTCAGTCCATCATAGTCGCCGCGTCCGTATCTGATGGCAAAGTCTGCATCAGCGGTCGTAAAGTCGGTTAGGCCCATGTCGGCGTTGATCCAAGCCTCGACGCCTTCATGCTTCTGATGAAATTTATCCAGTTTGGGCGCGAGCCATTTGACGGCAAAAGACGGAGCCGATGAGACCATGACACGCCCTTTGCGCGCGGGGGCCTGCATAATCCGGCCGGCCTCGCCAATCTTCTCGAAGGCTTCCCGCACAAGGGGCAGGCTGGCCTGCGCTGCGTCTGTAAGCAGAACGGATCGCCCAGTGCGTTTGAACAATGGGGTGCCAGCGTAATCCTCAAGCTGTCTGATTTGCTGTGAAATCGCGCCCGGAGTGACGTTCAATTCGTCAGCCGCTTGGGTAAACGATAAGCGGCGCGCAGCAGCTTCAAAAGCCCGCAAAGCGTTCAGAGGTGGCAATCTGTCGTTCTGGTCGGTCATGAATAGTTTCTCTAAAGCTTCATTTCAGGGTATCACGCTTGATATAAGTGCCCCAAACGTCCTTTTAAGGGGCTAATCAATAAGCAATTCTAATACAGAGTCACACTCATGCGCCAGTTCCCGGCCTTCTTCAACATGGATGATGCCCGCGTCGTGGTTTTTGGCGGAGGTGAGGAGGCACGCCGTAAAGTGCGCCTGCTCGCTAAGACGTCTGCGCAGATCACCGTCTTAGTTGGCAAAGAGATCGACCCCGGCTTTGCTGAGGAGTTCGCCGGGCGCATCACAATTGCACCGCTCGACCACGCTGGGCCGTCTTTGGATATTGCCAGATTTGCGATTATTGCCAGCCGAATCGACGCGAATATGGAACGCGCAATTACGATAGCGCGCCAATATGGTGTGCCGATCAATGTCGTCGATCGACCAGATTTGTGTGATTTTACCGTGCCATCCATTTTGGATCGTGGCGATGTCGTCGCCGCTATTGGCACCAATGGCACTGCGCCAATTATCGCGAAAGCAATCCGGTCAAAGCTTGAGGCTTTGATGCCTCAACGGCTGGGTGATCTGGCTGCACTCGCTGCCAAGTTACGCCCTGAGGTGAAAACAGCCTTTCCGGAAGATGACTTATCCCGCCGTCATTTCTGGGAGAATGTGCTCAGCGGGCCGATTGCTGACCGTGTGTTCGCTGGAGAGCTCGAAGGCGCTGAGGCAGATATGCGGGACGCGCTTTCGCAGACAATCAGCGGCACGCATAATGGCCGGGTGTATATCGTTGGCGCGGGTCCAGGCGATCCAGAATTGTTGACCCTGAAGGCGCTGCGCCTGATCCAAGAAGCTGACGTTGTTTATTATGATCGTTTGGTCTCCGATGAGATCCTTAATCTTGTACGCCGCGATGCTGCACGCGTGTCGGTTGGTAAAGAGAGAGACAATCATTCTGTGCCGCAGGAAGATATTCACAAACTGCTGATCACTGCTGCCCGCCAAGGCCATCGCGTCGTGCGCCTAAAAGGCGGCGACCCGTTTGTGTTTGGGCGCGGCGGTGAAGAGTTGGCTGCTGTGCGCGCCGCGGGTGTCGCGGTTGACGTTGTGCCGGGTATCTCGTCAGCCTTTGGGTGCGCCGCGTCTGCTGGCCTGCCGCTAACCCATCGCGATCACGCCCAGTCGCTGACGTTCGTGACAGGCCACGCAAAAGAGGGCGGCGTACCAGACCTAGACTGGCCATCACTTGCGCGGGCAAACCAGACGATCGTTGTTTTTATGGGGCTGGGCACGTCAGCGGGCATCTCTGAAAAACTCATCAAGGCAGGCCGTGACCCGCAGACGCCGATTGGTATTATCGCGAACGGCACGCACTCGAACGAAAAACGTGCTTATGGCACACTGACTGAATTATCGACGATAATTGATCGTGAGGGGATTAAAAGCCCTGCGCTATTAGTGATCGGCGAGGTGGCTGCATTGCCGGAAGAGGCGGTAGCTCAATTATCTAAGGAACTAGCTGAATGACATCTGTTCGCCCAAAATTGAAACCGGATACACCGAAAGCTGTCACCGCGTGGGAAACTGCCACAGGCATAACTGTTTACATGACAGCTGATGGAAAGTGGACGCAGAATGCTGCCAAGATTGGCGCGTTTGTTGGTGATGAAGCTGAAGCCCGTTTGGCGGATGCGCAAACCCAAGAAGGCGTGGTGACCGACCCTTACTTCATGGAAGTTACTGCTGATGGCGGCATCGCTGGCCGGGAAACTCTGCGTGAGACCATCCGCGCAGAGGGGCCGACTGTTCCCTATGGGGAGCAAGTGTGAGTTACGCCCAGCCGACACAGCTGACGATCTATGGAAATGTGCTTTCAGGTAATTGCCTGAAGACACGTTGGGTCGCGGATGCGTTGAATATTGCTTATGATTGGGTCGATGTAGACGTAGTGAAAGGCGAGGCGCAGTCTGATGCCTTTCTCGCCATCTACCCGGTCGGCAAAGTGCCGTTTGCACGTTGGCCCGATGGGCGCAGCTTGGCTGAGTCTAATTCAGTCATGCTTTATTTTGCTGAGAACACGCCGGGCGGTGACCGTTTCCTGCCTGCCGATCCATTTGAGCGCGCTCAGATGATGAGCTGGCTGTTTTGGGAGCAATACTCCCACGAACCAGCCATTGCTGTGCGGCGCTATCTTAAGCATTTGATGGGCAAGGCTGATGCCGAGATTGATCCCAATCTAATTGTGAAGAGCGAGAAAGCCTTAAGCGTCATGCAGGAGCATTTGTCCAAATCCGAGTGGTTTGTCGGTGACAGATTGACACTGGCTGATGTCGCCTTGGTCGCTTACACACGCTGGTCACATGAGGCCGGTTTTGATTTAGCCGACTATCCTGCCGTCGCCCATTGGGTTGGCCGGGTCGAGCAAGAACTGAATATTCCCCACGCCCAAGAGGCCGCATAATGTATAGATATGATGAGTTTGATGCCCAGATCGTTTCTGAGCGCGTAGAGCAGTTTAGAGGACAGGTGGCACGCCGCCTGTCTGGTGAGATGCTCGAAGATGAGTTTAAGCCTTTGCGCTTGCAGAATGGCGTGTACCTACAAATGCACGCTTACATGCTGCGTGTTGCCATTCCATACGGCCAAGTGAATAGCCGCCAGATGCGCCAACTGGCCCGCATCGCGCGTGACTATGATCGCGGTTATGGCCACTTCACGACGCGTCAAAATATCCAGTTCAACTGGGTCGCCCTCAAAGATATTCCTGATGTGCTGGCGCTACTGTCTGAAGTTGAGATGCACGCCATCCAAACCAGCGGCAACTGCATCCGTAATGTGACGTCTGATCATTTTGCAGGCGCGACGAAGGACGAGATTATGGATCCGCGCCCTTGGTGTGAGATTATCCGTCAATGGTCGACCTTCCATCCGGAATTTGCCTTCCTTCCGCGTAAGTTCAAAATCGCTGTGACAGCGGCGAGCCATGACCGCGCGGCCATTCGTGTGCACGACATTGGCTTGCACATGCGCGAGCAAGGCGGCGTGCGCGGCTTTGAAGTGCATGTCGGCGGCGGACAAGGGCGCACGCCTATCGTTGCCACACAGGTGAAAGACTTCGTACCTGAGTCTGAAATCCTAGATTATCTTGAAGCCGTCATGCGTGTGTATAACGGGCATGGCCGCCGCGATAACAAGTATAAAGCCCGCATCAAAATTCTGGTGACGGAGCTAGGCCCGGAAGAGTTCACAAAGCAGGTGGACGCTGAATTCGCTGCCCAACGCGACCATGAGAAGATTGCGCTTCCTCAGTCTGAGATTGAGCGCATTCATAATTACTTTGCGCCGCCTGAACTGGGTGCGCGCCCTGAGGGCGCCAAGTTGGTTGCTGAAGCTGGAGAGGCCGACCCTGAGTTTGCTCGTTGGGCTCGCGTCAATGTTCATCCACATAAGGTGGAGGGCTATGGCTCTGTCACGATTAGCTTGAAGCCCACCGGCGGACTAGCTGGCGACGCAACAGACCAACAGATGTATGTGATGGCCGGACTGGCAGAGCGTTTTGGGCAAGATGACATTCGTATCACCCATGCGCAGAATGTGGTGTTGCCGCATGTTGCTCTGGCTGACTTGCCTGAGATGTATCGCGAGTTGAAGGCGGCGGGGCTTGAAACAGCGAATGAAAGCCTGATCACTGATCTGATCGTGTGCCCGGGGTTAGATTATTGCAATCTGGCTAATGCACGTTCAATCCCGGTGGGTCAGGCGGTTCAAGAGGCCTTTGCTGATCCTGATTATCAGGAAGACATTGGGCGTCTGCACATCAACATCTCTGGCTGCATCAATGCGTGTGGCCATCACCATGTTGGCCATATCGGCATTTTGGGTGTCGATAAACGCGGTGAGGAATTCTATCAAATTACGTTCGGTGGCCGGGCTGACGAGAAAGCCACGATTGGCGATATCGCCGGTAAGGGCCTAAAAGCTGATGATGTGCCAAGCGCGCTGAAGCGCGTGGTCGACCATTATCGAGACGTTCGCGAGAGCAAAGACGAGCTATTTATTGATGCTCTGTCGCGTCTCGGACATGATTCATTCAAGGAGGCGCTCTATGCCGTTGATTAAGCAGGGCGCTGAAGTTGCCGACAAATGGACCTATGTAGAAGCAGACGATGCGCTACCGGACAGCGGAGCCGTTACGCTGCCTTTGGCGCGCTTTGTTGAGGAAAGCTCAACTCTAAAAGGGCGCAATATAGAGGTTGGCGTGCGGTTGGAGCCGGGTGATGACGCCGAACTGCTGGTGCCATTCTTGTCCGACCTGACGCTTATTGAGGTAAATTTTCCTAAATATGCGGACGGAAGGGGGTATTCTCAGGCGCAATTGCTGCGACGTCGGTATAAATATGCCGGAGAGTTGCGTGCTGTCGGCCAAGTATTGCAGGATCAGATTTTCTATATGAACCGTTCAGGCTTTGATGCTTACATAACGGCGCGTGCTGGCCTATCTAGAGTATTGGAAGCCTTGGGTGAATATTCCGAGGTCTATCAGCCCGCTGCGGGCGACCGAAAACCGGTATTCCGCAAGAGACACTAGAACCAGAAAGTCATCATCATGCCTTATACAGACGCGACGATCCGTAAATCTGAAGCGATTGAAGATCGGTTGATGCGTTTGAACACTGAGCTGCGTGATGCGTCTGCGCAAACTGTTCTGCGTGTAGCGTTGGTACGTGAGTGGACCGATAGCATGACTTATGTCTCCAGCTTTGGTGCTGAGAGCGTGGCAATGCTGGCGCTGATCGCGGATGTTGATCCGTCACTGCCTGTTGTATTCTTGGACACAGGTATGCATTTCCCGCAAACGCTGGATTATCGCGATGAGGTGATTGAGCGTCTGGGCCTTACTGGCGTGAAGTCGTTTGAACCGAACGAAACAGAGAGCAAAGTGCTCGACCCAAAGGGTATGCTTTGGAAGACTGATACGGATGCGTGCTGTGCGCTTCGTAAGGTGCGCCCGCTAGAGCCAGCCTTGGAAGGGTATGATGCTTGGATTACAGGACGTAAGCGCTTCCATGGCGGTGCCCGGATGAGCTTACCAGTGTTTGAGCATGCAGATGGCCGGTTCAAAGTGAACCCTCTTGCCAACTGGACGCCCGAGCATGTGGAAGACTTTATCGAGGCGCGTAACTTGCCGCGTCACCCACTGGTCGCGCAAGGCTATCCGTCAATCGGTTGCTGGCCTTGCACAAAGCCATCTGCTGACCCTAGCGATCCCCGCGCCGGGCGCTGGGTCGGTCAGGACAAATCAGAATGTGGCCTCCACATCGACAAGACTGAGCGTCCGCGCGTTTTCTAAGGTGCAGAGCGAGTACAGAATTACAAAAGCCCCCTCCATTTGGAGGGGGCTTTTTTGGTGGGGTGATCCTAGCGCTGAAACACCCCCGCCAATGCTATCGCGCCTGCTGTGGCGACGTTGATGCTGTCGAAGCCGGGTGACATGTTGATCCGCACGGCGTGGGTTGCGGCTGTGATCATCTCTGCTGAAAGGCCGGGGCCTTCAGCGCCTAGCACAATGGCCAGACGTTCCGGTCGGGGTAGGGCGGTCAAATCCGCAGCATTCGCGCTGGGCGTCATTGCCCATGTTTCAAACCCGACGTCCTTAAGCGCGCTGAGCAGATCAGCTCCGGAACCGCCCTGCGCGAACGGCAGCCATAGGCTGGCACCAGACGAAACGCGGATGGCTTTACGATAAAGTGGGTCGCAGCTTTGCTCATCCAGTAATATAGCGTCTGCGCCAAAGGCCGCAGCATTGCGAAAGCATGCACCGACATTGTCATGATTGGAGAGGCCAGCGAGCACCAGAACCGTCTTGGGGCCATGGCCGAGCGCTTCAATTTGCTCAAAGGGAGAGGGGCGCGCGCCCTTTAGTCCGCACGCCAGAACGCCGCGATGGATTGGGAAGCCGACGACAGCGTCCATCAGCTTTTGCGGTGCGACATATATAGGCACGTCGCTGTGAACCTGAGCGAGCAGATCAGCTAGAGGCTCAAGCCGTGTTTCGCATAGGAACAGGCTCTCCACCTCAAACCGGCTGCGCGTTAGCAGCGTCTCCAGCGTAACCTTGCCCTCGACGATAAAGCGCCCACCATGCCCGCGCGTGAGATCTTTCTCTCGGATCAAGGTGTAGGGCGCGATGCGTGGATCGTCTGAGGCGGTGATGGTTGTGTGGGGCATTGGCGGCGTATAGCTGACTTTTCTAACCACCGTAAATAACACGTTTATCTATGCGTGATATATTTCCACCTTAAGGAATTTTCGGGACGGACGATCAAATGGAAGATTACACTCAAACGGTGGTAAAAAAGAGACGTATCCCAGTTTGGGTGTGGGTCGTGGGTGCGCTGCTCATTGTGGCGGGCTTGCTCGGATCTTGCGTAATGGGAGGTGTAAAACTCTACCACTCTCTGGATGAGAGAGGCATTGCTTCCAAAGCCTTGGCAGAGCAAGTGATGTTCACCCATATCGTGCCAGATTCATCAGACTCGATCTGGCTGCCGGTCGTTTCCGGGCAGGAAGGCTTTGATGAAGAGGTGACGACCGTTAGCAAACTCTATGCAAAATTTGGCGCCGTGTCGCAAATAGATGCTCCGTCTTGCAGCATGAATTCTTATGCAGGGACGGAGCAAGAAAACGGAACGTTTGCGACGTGCACGATGAGTTTCGTTGCTGAGAAATCACCCGGTACGTTGTTAGTGAAATGGAAACGTCGTGATGAGGAGTGGAAGCTCTATACTTTCCGCGCAAACTTTTCCGATATGAGCGCGTTGGTAGAAGACGATGAGGACGACGCTGAAAGCGCCGCCCCAACCGATTAGTTCGCCATTGGTAGGCCGTCTTCTTTGGCCATGCGCTTCATTGCTTTTTGAACCTTCTCGAACGCGCGCACTTCGATTTGGCGGATGCGTTCGCGGCTGACTGAATACACACCGGACAATTGCTCTAGTGTCTTTGGCTCATCGGTCAGGCGGCGTTCCGTCAAAATGTGACGCTCGCGTTCGTTCAGGTCTTCCATTGCCGCTGACAACAGTGTCATGCGGGCATTGTATTCCTGTTTGTCGGCGAACTCTGCCGCTTGACCTTGATCATCATCGGCCAGCCAGTCCTGCCACTCCATATCGCCATCTTGGCCCATAGGCACGTTCAATGACGCGTCAGAGCCAGACATGCGCCCATTCATGGAATAGACTTCGGCTTCGGTGACGTTCAGTTTTTCAGCGATCAGTTTAGCTTGCGCAGGCTTCAAATCACCCTCGTCTAGGGCTTTCATCTCGCCTTTCAGGCGGCGCAAATTGAAGAAAAGCTTCTTCTGCGCGGCCGTGGTGCCGAGCTTTACAAGGCTCCATGAACGCAGAACATATTCCTGAATTGCGGCGCGAATCCACCACATCGCATAGGTGGCGAGTCGGAAGCCCTTTTCAGGGTCAAATTTCTTCACAGCCTGCATAAGGCCGACATTACCCTCGGAAATCACTTCAGCGATGGGTAAGCCATAGCCGCGATACCCCATGGCAATTTTAGCCACGAGACGCAGGTGTGATGTCACCATCTTCTCTGCGGAGGCAGTGTCGTCATTGTTCAGCCAGTTACGGGCCAGCATAAATTCTTCGTTTTTTTCCAGCATCGGAAATTTGCGTATCTCAGAGAGATAGCTGTTCAGGCCCTGTTCCGGGCTCAGCGCAATTGATGCAGTGGTGGCAACTTTATTAGCCATAATTTCGTCTCCTCACTTTTCAAAACGTATCCCGCAAGGCGGCAACGCGCTTCAATAATTTGACCAGGAGAAGGTGATTGCCCCGCATAGCGGCAGCGTTTCCCCCAGTTTTCGCATAATTTTCATCATGCAATCAATGTAGATGGGGATTGAGGCAGTCTTATGGAAGGGGAGGAAGTTAACTAATTTGTCATTTCTAATTACCCTCGTTATGGTTGGCATGGCGTAACTAACGGGCGTATTGGGGGACGAAGAAGGTGACAACGTACAATCATACGATAACGATGAACGATTCCGAGTATATTAGCGTTCGTAGAGCAGTTGAAATCTACCGTGAGCATTGTGTGGAAAACGGATATATTGGAGAGCAAATGAGCTGCGATGCATTGGCTGAGAAACTGAAGAATGTGGTTCACAGGCAGACAAGCGGCAATAATTTTTCGGGAAGTATACTCAAAGGAGATTGAGTTGTCGGTTGGTGCTCAGGGATCATGAACTCTCACTTCTAAGTTTTCTCAAATTATTTTATTCAAGTGGGAAGTGGATCGGGCTTTGTTTTGGAAAAGAAAATCAAAGCAACATTGCTATTTTTATGAAATATGCGGATCTTTTGGCAGTAGACTCGACGACCTTGCTGAAAAAGTTCCAGAGAGTAGCGCTGCTATGATTGCAGCTACTGGTTTTATGTTGTTTGGCAAAAGTCTGGTGGATGGAATTATCGTAAACAATAAGTCTGGCACCACGTCTCACGGGGGGAGGTTTGATCTAATTTCACTCGAAGGAGCTGCATTTATATCAAATTATCTCATAACAGCGTACGAACAAAACCCCGAGAGATTGTATGATAAGTACCACGTTTCAGAAGATGAATTAGATGAGCTGGTCAGCTGGCTCTTTGATGGATATGCATTCGTTTGCGAGCTGTATACTGAGATTGGCTTTCCCAAGCGAGAACTAGGGCCGCTACTTAATATTCCAATAGCTTATCTTGGGGTTGAAGAAGACAAATTTGCAATATTGATTAATCGACTCGTACACTCTTCGGATACTAATTCAGGGTTTTCTGAGCTGGAAGAGGGCTTGCGGATATCAACTGTCGTTTATGGTTCTGCGAGATTGATTGAAGCAGTGGAAAAGGGGATTTGGGATAGCTTTATGGAAGCTAAGTTAATCTAGTTTTGACTTTTTCGAGCCGAGAGAATTAGAATTATGTGTGTTAGGAAAAGCGTTCAAGATTTTTTGGCTAAAGACCTCGCTTTAGTTCGTTTCGATTGTCTATATTCAAAATCCAGAAGAGTGGGACGCAGAAATTACCCCTCATCCAACAAGCGATGCTCTTCGCCCAAATATTCCACACTGCGCATTTCGTGTAGGCGGCTGGCGGTGCGTTGGAATTCGAAGCTGCCATCGCCGGCGGGGTAGAGATCGTCTGGCTCTGCCTCGGCGCTGGCGACGAGTTTCACTTTGGCTTCATACAGCGCGTCGATCAGCGCGACAAAGCGGGCGGCCTCGTTGCGTTTGTCCGGGGTGAGTAGTGGGATGCCCTCTAGGATCACGGTGTGGAAGTGGCTGGCGATCGTCATGTAATCTTGCGCGCCGCGAAAGGCTTCGCACAGTTCTGGGAAGGTGAACCGCGCCACGCCGGCGGCCTCGCGGCTGACTTCAATCTTGCGGCCCTTAACGGTGAGGGTGCAGTGCTGGGTCTCTGCCCCGACAGTCAGGCGGCGGAAGGCATCATCAAGCGAGTCATCAGCGGCGGTGTTCAGCGGCGCATACCAGACCGGCGCTTCGATCAGGCGGTCGAGGCGATAGTCACGCTCAGAGGCGAGTTCGAACACATCACAGCACGATGATAGTAAGTCGATGAAGGGCGCGAACAATTGCCTGTTCAATCCATTCTTATAGAGATCCGTAGGGTGACGATTGGATGTGGCAACAACAGTGACACCGCTTTTGAATAACTCTTCAAACAGACGTGAGAGGATCATCGCATCGGCGATTTGCGTCACTTGAAATTCATCAAAGCAAAGCAGGTTCGCGCGCGAGGCGATTTGTTTCGCCACTGGGGGGATTGGGTCGTCGCCAGCTCCCCTAACACGCCACTCGCTTTTCTTGCGGGCGCCTTCATCCATCTTTCGCCAGTCATTCAAAAGGTCGTGCACATGGTTCATGAATTCATGAAAGTGCACGCGCCATTTTTGCTCAACGGGGGCCTCTGCGAAGAACAAATCCATCAACATGGATTTGCCTCGCCCAACACCTCCCCACATGTACAGACCTTCTATTGGGTCGGGTTTAGAAAACCATCCAGCGGGTTTGCGGTTTGAGAGGCGGGTGAACAGATCATCAAGCCGGGCGGCGGCCTCAGCTTGCGCGGGGTCAGCGCTTAGCGTGCCGTCGCTTATGCGTGCATTGTAGCGCTCTAAAACGTCCGCCATGCTGCTTAGCCAATCTTGTTGGTAACTTCGGCGACGAGATTACCCCATGCTTCGGGCTTCAAGACAAGCGCCACGACGAGGCCAGCCAATGCGCCGCCTAAATGTGCGCCATGCGCAATCATGGTGCCGTCACGTTGAGACAGAATATAGCTGATTACGATATATCCAATGCCGAATACAATCGCCCACATCGGGATTGCGAAGAGTAAGTACAGCATGTGGAATGGGAAGAACAAGCAAAAGGCCATGACGATGCCGGAGGTGGCCCCCGAAGCGCCAACCGCGCGATAGTCTGGCGTGTTCCGTTTATCGACGTATTCCCACAGATTACCGCCCAAAAGCGCCCCAAAATACAGTAGAAGAAACCCGCCAGCGCCCAGAACGCGCTCCAAAATCATCCCAAACATCCACAAAACGTACATGTTGATGAGCAAATGGGTTGGGCTAACGTGCAAGAAGGCGGAGGTGACAAAGCGGTGCACCTGACCACCCTTATTGATTGGCTCGATCCAGAAAAGATTTTGTTCGTAAAAGTCTCGATTTGAAAACGCCAAAACGCTCGCAATAATATTGGCAGCGAGCAGTCCAAGTGTAACCGGTGAGGCAAGCAAGCCTTCCATAAACGTCTAGCCCCCTACGGCGTTGGACAAACCTTCCGGCTTGTAAAAGACAAGCCGCCCAGATGTTCATCTAGAGCGGCTTAACAATTTCTATGATGGCTAGGCAAGCCTAACCAACTGTCAGGGGAATTATGCTGCCGCTGTACGTGCTGTTTCAGCGCCGGGCATAAGATCCATGAAGAAGTCTTCGAACGCGTCTGGGCGCTGAATAAATCGATTGAATGGAAGTGAGGCTTTGAACACTGCCTTCGGGTGGATGTTCGCGCCGCAATGAAGAGCTGCCTCAACGGCTTTGTCGCGCTCATCCATGGAGGAGACGACTGCGATGCGGTATTTGCCCATATTGGCAACGCGCGCGATCGTCATGTCCGGGTCGAAACTGTCGGGCAGGCCGAGGTCCAGCACCACAAGATCGAAGCGCTCGAGACGCAAACGTTTCTCAGCGGCCATTAGAGTTGGTGCCATTACGAGATCTACTTGAACGCGTGACCGGGCTGCTTTGTCGGCAGCTATAGCCAGCATGTCGCGAACAGGCTCATGATCTTCGACCCAAAGAACTTTCATATACTCATATCCCAATAAACTACACACAAAGGGTAGAAGCCCATCTGTGCTCCCAACTGAAGTTCATATTGCCATCAGGGCCTTATCGGATGGTAAATCAAACCCTACCGAAGTCTGAAAATCTGAAGAAAGCTGATCGCGCTGTTCATATTTGCCTGCGCGCTGCAGTTGTGGTGAGTGATAGGAAGTCCCGGCCTGACTGGCGGTTCGAGTGTTGAGAGTTTAGATTGATCCGTTAACGCTTGAGCGAAATGAGATGCCTGAAGACATAAAAAACATGAAAAAAAATTCAGAAGCGACCTCTGCTTTTCTAGATTCAGTGACAAATGACGCCAAACATATCGTCGATGTCCTCATTGAAGAGCGTTGCCCCAAACTCTGCCAAAGTGGGTCATGGCCGCTTTTGCGTCCGCTGCTGTACAAAATATTGGGTTACACCAAGGCGCGTCAGATGGCCGATGAGGTGATGAAGTTGAACGGCCGAGAATCGTTTGATCGTCTGGCGGCGCAACTTAGCGTCTCGTTATCGCATCAAGGGCTTGAAGGTCTTCCGAAAACGGGTCGCGTAATTATCGCAGCGAACCACCCAACGGGCCTAGCAGATGGTATTGCGGTTTGGGACTTGCTGAAACAAGTGCGCGACGATGTGGTGTTCTTTGCCAACGCAGATGCGATCCGCGTGAACCCGCGCTTTGAAGACGTAATCATTCCCGTTGAATGGGTGGCAGAGAAACGCAGCCCTGCCAAAGCGAGGGAAACACTCAAGCGCGCAGCGGCTGCCTTCGCCGAAGAAAAGTGCGTGGTGATCTTTCCCTCTGGCCGTCTCGCACACAAGGTGGCTGGTCGTCTCGAGGAGAAGGACTGGTTCTCAACCGTTGTCAGCCTTGCCCGCAAGCGCAATGCGCCTATCGTGCCGATCAATGTATCTGCGGAAAACTCATGGCTGTATTACTTTTTCTGCAGGCTGAACCCAGAGCTGCGCGACATTACGCTCTTCAACGAGTTGCTGAACAAATCCGGCTCGCCATTCGACATGATCATTGGTCCACTCATACCGCATGAGCGTCTTGATGGTGACGCCTCTGAGGTGGCAGAGCGATTAAGAGACTATGTCGCGTATGGACTGCGCGATGATCCTGCGGCGGTATTTTAGGCTGCTCTTTGATATGGGTCCTTTAGGATAGTCGCTTCGACACTTCACCATATGGCATGGCATTTTGCAGTGAAGTGAAATTGCCGGTCCTAATAATGCTCTCCTGTGCGCGCACAGTTTCACCGTAAGCAAGGCGGGCGTAGGCACTCCCTATGCTGAGCCGTACGGCGCCAAGCTTACGGAATGCATCCATATCTGGCATGGCGGCGGACAGGCCGACGACGATATTTACGGGTCGATCAACTGAAGTCACGACGCTACGAATATCGTCTGGATTAGTCAGGCCTGGCGCGTAGAGCACATCGGCGCCCGCTTCCTGATAGGCTTGAAGGCGCGCAATAGCGTCTTTCAGGTCTGGCTTCCCCACGAGGAAGTTTTCTGCGCGCCCGGTAAGTGTGAATTCAAAGGGCAATGCCCGGCTTGCTTCAACGGCAGCTTCCATTCGTTCTACCGCGCGTGATATTTCAAAGAGCGGTGCGTCAGCATCATAGGTGCAGTCTTCTATAGAACCTCCGGCCATTCCCGCCGCGCCAGCCAAACGTATGGTTTCGCCCACACCAGTTGCGTTGTCTGAAAACCCATTTTCAAGATCGCCGCTGACGGGGAGGTTAGTGACTTCGGCGATGGCCCGGCCATTATCGATAATCGCGTCACGTCCGATATTATTATCTAGTTTGCCGATGGAGAAAGCATAGCCTGCGCTGGTCGTGCCTATCGCGACTGCGCCCGCTCCCTCCAGCAAGCGCGATGACCCTGCATCCCATGCATTGGCCAACACAAAGGGCTCGGCCGCTTCATGTAGCCCGCGAAAGCGACGTCCTTTTTCGATGAGTGAGGCCATCTTTAATTCTCCTAGACTGAATCTATGCAACTGGGACATGTCTAGACGACATTCATGTTTGCGAATACTGCATAGAGTTGGAAAGACTTATGCAGGTGTGGCACAAATGAATCTGACGCATCTTGAAATCTTTGCCGAAGTTTTTCGCTTTGGCAGTTATAGCGAAGTGGCGCGCAGACGCGGTGTGTCACCGTCAGCTATTTCCCGCGCGGTCGCCGCGTTAGAGGCTGATCTGGGCGTTTTGCTATTCTACCGCACGACGCGTCAGATCGCGCCGACTGAGGCAGCTGTTTTGCTCGCCGAACAATCTGAGCAACCCGTAGAGGCTTTGGCGTCTATTCGAGCGCGGGTGCTCGATACCGGAGACACTGTGAGCGGAACGCTACGAGTTACGGCGTCACACTCATTCGGCATTAAGTGCATTGGCCCGCTTCTGTCAGACTTTGCAGCTCAATATCCTGAGGTGCAGCTAGATTTTACATTGAGTGATCGCGTCGAGGATATTGTTGGCGAGCGGTTTGATCTTGCGGTCCGGCACGGGCCGTTGCGAGATTCAAGCTTGATTGCGCAGCCCATTCTACGTACGCGCTATCACGCCTGCGCCAGTCCGGATTGGATCAAAGAGAATGGCAATCTCAAGTCTGTTCAAGAACTAAGCGACCATGCGTGCCTTACATTCCCGCTGCCCGGGTTTGCGACCGTCTGGCGGTTCAAGTCATCTCGCGGGCTGGAAACCGAAGTTCCGATCGATGGTTCCATGTCAGCCAATAGTGGTTTGATATTGAAAGAGAGCGCGTTGCGCGGGCGCGGCATTGTTCTACTCAGCGATTGGATCATTGGAGAAGACCTCGCATCTGGTCGTCTTGTGGATTTGTTCCCGAACATGCTGGCCACACCGACCAATTTTCAAACGGCAATTTCTGCGGTGTATCCCAATCGGAAATGGACGCCGAAAAAAGTGTCAGCTTTTGTATCGTTCCTGCAAGCGCGCCTTCCTGCACTTATCGCTGGGCAATCCCCGAACTTGGGCGGGTAAGAAGTGCCCCTGTAAACTCATGATGTCTTGCATCCGTGTCAAAGCCGCTTTAAGTGCCGCGCTCATGTTAGAGATTATCGCTGAAAATCCCGTGCTTCATGCTGATGCAATTGAAGACTTGTTTGATCGCACGTTTGGGCCGGGGCATTTTGCCAAGACTGCAGAGCGATTGCGTGAATTTTCTGCGAGCATTCCTGAAATAAATCGTGTCGCGGTGCTCGATGGCAAAGTGATCGCAGTGTGCCGCGTGTGGCCATTGCGTGTGGGGCCAACGCGTCAGCGCGCACTCTTCTATGGCCCTGTGGCTGTTGGCCCATCGCATCGCGGGTCTCGCTTAGGCATGACTGTGACAGGCGAAGCGCTTGAGGCTGGGCAGGCTGCAGGATGGCCAGCAGCGATTTTGATCGGTGCGCCAGATTACTTTAGTGAGATCGGGTTCAGCCCCGTGCCGAAAGGAAAGCTCAGCTTTCCCGGCCCGCAAGACCCATCTCGCATATTGATGCGCGATTTGGCAGGAAATGCCGACAAATTGTCTGGCTTGGTGGAGGCTGCCTAGCGCCCTTCGCGTCGCCATGCGAGCATAAGCAATAGAATGATCAAGCCTGCGGCGATAATGCCCGGCAGGAGCGGTTGGCTAGACGAAGCCCGCACCGCATAAGCGCCGCGCTCGCGTAACCCCATCCAATTGCTGCCCGCTGCGGAGCCGCGCGTTCCGACTCGGCGTAACTCTGGCAGATTGCTCGCATTGTCATTTATTCTAAATGTTCCGCCAGCCGTTTCGCGGGTGAATGGCGCCAGCACTTCTGTAGACGAGCGCAAATCCGCATACTCTTTCGGATTGGCCGGGCCGTTCAATGCCACCGCCTCCAAACCGCCCGCGCGTGCACGGTATAGGCCGAGTTGGGAAATGGGTGCGTCTGCCTCAAACTGGCCGGGGCCGGTTTCGGTCCAAGTCGGAGAAATCGTGTCGCCCTCGGGGGTTTCCAATAAGAGTGGAGGGGCGGTATCGCGCAAGGTGCGTAGACCGATCTTTGCATTGTCACCGTCAACAACTAGCGTCAGGCGACGTTCTTCCAGCTCGGGTTCCTTCATCAGCCAGTGGACGACGCGGCGTACCAGTTCCGAGAAAGGTCCGCCGCCATCATGCCCGCGTGCCCAGAGCCAGATTTGATCTGACATCAACATGCCCACGCGTCCTTTGTCGACGCGGTCAACGATCAGCAAAGGTTGGCCGTTAGACGCGCTCATCAACACATCACCGGCTTGAGCCTCTGCCCCGATGGAGCGCAGCCATCCACCCCACTCCTGATCTTCCAGCGGTATAGTCACTGCGTGGCGTTTACCCACTTCGGTTAGCGTGGGCGTGAACGGCCCATTATATATCTCGGTTGTGGGGGAGGCAGGCAAGACAGCCGCCAATGGAGACCGCGCGAGACTTCCCGGACCGGCAAAGGGTTCACCGGCGGCAATCAATAGCGCGCCGCCATCAGAGACATAGCGCGCCATGTTTGCGAGGTATGACTGTGTGATGACGCCCCGGCGTTCGTATTGATCGAATATGATGAGATCAAATTGGGAGAGCTTCTCTTCAAACAAGTCTTCGGTCGGGAAGGCGATCAGCGCCATTTCTTCTGTCGGGGCCGCGTCAAACTTATAGGCCGGGCGCAGAATGGTGAAGTGAACCAGATCCACCGACGGGTCCGACTTCAGCAGGTCGCGCCACATCCGGCCAGATTGGTTAGGCTTACCGGTAACAAGCAAAACGCGCAAACGATCACGCACGCCAGCCAACGTGGCGGCTGTGCGGTTATTGGCTAGCGTCAATTCTTCAGTGCCCGGCGGTGTCTCAACGACGATGACGTTATTCCCGCGCCGTTCAATCTCAATTGGGATCGCGGTGTCGACGCCCGATTTAGCCCGGACGCGCTGTGCAACTTCACCATTGATCGAAATGTCCAGATTGATTTCGCCGCCAGCTGGATCATCGACGCGCACAATAAGGTTGGCGGTTTCACCCACAATGCCAAAGCCCGGTGCGTCGACGAGTGTAACGCGCCGATCGCCGCGATCAGGATCACCCACAACAACCGCATGTAATGGGCCGATAAAACTGTTGCGCCCCTGCAAGCTGGGCAGATCGTGAACTTGGCCGTCTGTCACCAAAATTGCCCCGGCGATGCGTTCGCGTGGAACGTCAGCCATCAAGCCCTCTAGCGCGCCGTAGAGGTGGGTGCCATCGTCGCGAGGGTTGGACTCTAATATCCGCAATTCCAGCGAACTGTCGCTCTCCATTTGGGCTTTCAGCTGTGAGAAGGCGAGATTGGCAGCCTCGGCGCGTTCGCCAAACTGCATGCTTTCGGAGCGATCTAGAATGAGAGCCGCAACGGATGGCAATGGCTCGCGTTCTTCTTCGACGAGCGATGGGTTAGAGAGCGCAGCGCCTACTAGGGTAAGTGCGAGACCGCGTGTCAGCCATGCGCGCCCTTTGAGGAACACATAGGCCAGCCATGCCAGCGCTGTCAGGCCGACGACTACCCACAGAGCAGGCCAACCAAAGAAGGGATCAAAGCCAATGCGTAGCGCGTCGATCATTCTTCAGACGCCTCGTCTTCGGTTGGGACCGTTGGTTCATCTTCGTCCTTGCCGCCCAAGCGCTCCAGCAAGGCGGGCAGATGAACTTGGTCGTTTTTGTAGTTACCGGTCAGCACATACATCGCTAGATTGACGCCGAAGCGCCGCGCGATTTCCCGTTGTTGTGGTCCGCCGTCCACTGAATAAATATCTCGGCCGCGCTCATCGACCGCCCAAGCCGAGGCCCAGTCTGCGTCACCGATGAACAAGCGTGATACGCCGTCGCCGCTTGGTCCGTCTGGCCCACCGGTTTTCTCCATCCACAAAAGTCGATCTGCATATCGGCCGGGGAAATCGTCCAAGATATAATAACTGCGGCTTAGCACATGATTTGTAGGCACTGGTTGGAGCGGCGGGGCGTCCAAACCTTTGAGCATTTGGTCGAGGCCGCTCACATCAGTCTGTGAGCCAATGGTTCCGCCAGCACGCGTGTCAATTAAAAGCGCCCCGCCAGCCCGCATATAGGCGTTGAGCTTTGCGCTCGCGACTTGAGAAAGCGGCGCTGCGCCGTCTGGAGTATTGAAGTAGATGAGCGGGTACAAATCGAGCGGGTCTGTTTCGAGGTTCAGGCCATGAGGCTCAGCCGGTTCAACTGATGTGCGGTTACTGAGGATATATGATAATCCAATGAGACCAGCGCGTGTGCGTTTATCTAGATCCGCAATACCCGTTTCGACATAAGCAAACCTCATGGTGAGCGCAGCGTCTAGTTCGTTCTGTGTGATGCCCTCGGTAAGCGGTAACTGAACTATTCCATTTTCTTGGAAAGTCTGGCGATAGCTGCCATCTGGTTGGCGCTGAAAGCCTGACTGAGCTTCGGCAGTCTGGATGCCGATCAAGCAAAAGCTACTCACTATAAATGTTACTGCCGAACTGACGGTCCGTTTGCCTCGTAGAGAGATTCGGCCTGCGACGAGTAAGGCGACAAACAGGTCCAGCGCAAGTAAAGCGGCTGCGAAGGTGAGGAGCGGCCCGGCAAGGCGCAGGCTCCTTCCTTCCGCATCCCCCAAGAGGCGGGCTGTAGCTGGCCACTCGGTCAGCCGTTCTGGGTTTATCTTGGCGGCGGCGTTCAGCGCTCGTGTTCCGGCGGGGCCTTGATACAGGCCGGGCGGATGGGCTTCCGATGGGGTGATTTCTCCAAAATCGGACGATTTGAGCGGCGCAGCAAAATCGCTCGCTGAGGTGAGGCGACCATAGCCATCTAAAACGAACTGCGGAGAGTAGGCGCCTTCTTCTTCCGTTGTGGCCTCGCCTCGACCAGCCGCGATTGCACGCCTCAGCATTTGTTCAAACGCGCCTGAATATGGCAAGTCTGACCAGTTCGGTCCTGCTGTGATGTGGAAGAGGATTACAGTCCCCGCGCCACGTCCCTCAGCGGTCACCAGCGGGGAGCCATCAGCCAGTCGCGCCCATGTTTTAGCTGAAAGGTCAGGCCCAGGACGGGCCAAGACTTGCTGGCGAATGAGAATGTCTTGGGGAACGTTCAGCCCTGCGAACGGGGATGAGGTGGCGAAGCTAGCGATGGCTTGCGGATCATCCCATGCGAGCGCACCGCCAAAGGCGCGCGAGGCTCGGCGCAGGGCGACCGGTAGCAGGTCATCACCTTGCGCGGCGAGCCGTGGGCCAGCGAACCGGATCAGTGCACCGCCGTCTTCGATCCACTGGCTGAGCGCTTCGACATCGGCATCAGGTATTTGACCAATGTCGCTCATAATAATTGCGTCGGGCGCCGCGGTGACGAGCGTTGAGACTTCACCTTCAGTTATTGAGGCAAAAGGCTCCAGCGCTTTCCTAACATAGTGCATATCTGACAAGAGAGGTTGAGCTGAATTCACCGTTGAGACCAGCCCGACCCGGCGCGAGCGTTCGGCGGAGTCCCAAAGCCAAACAGTCCCTGCGCCTTGAAGCCCGGTGACTTGGAAACGAGTGATGCGGGACAGTGCGGCGGCTGGCAATTCAAAGTGCGCCTCAGCCGTCGCTTCACCCGCCACGAAATTTGCCTCCGCAGTAGAGAGCGCCGCGCCATCAAGGGTCAACGCTGAGACGAAGGCGCGATGGGCGTCCTGTGTTACAATACGGTGGAGCGTGACGGTGACTTCATCTGTTTCGCTCGAGATTTTGGAGATAGACGTGCTGCCCTTTGGCGGTGCGGCAAAGATGGACAGCGGCGCAATCTCGGCCAACGCCGCAGCGAAGGTTTTGCCACCATCAGTTTCTAAACCATCGCTGGCATAGAAAATTCGGTCAGGCGCGAACCCAGATTCGACTAATCGCTCGAGTGCATCGTTTCGATTGGTTGGCCATGCGTTCGGGTCAAGGGACGTGAGGCGTTTGTCCATGTCACTTCGCGAGAGACGCTCAGCAGGGTCTGTATTGAGTTGCTGCGGCGCAGTGAGCAACAGGTGCGCTGGCGTATCTCGGTCACCCGTGTCGAGCGTGGCTCTGGCTGCGTTGATCATGTCGCCCCAGCGCTGAGCCGATGGCCACCCATTGTCCACCACAATGAGGACCGGCCCGTTGGGCCCAGTTTCACTGGTTTTCGCGCCCGGAGCATATATGGGTTGTGACAGGCCGATCGCAACTGCGATGGCGGCCAGAGTCCGGATTAGCCAGACCCACCACGGCGTGCGCGCAGGCACTTCTTCGACTTGCGGAATGTCGTCAAGCAATCTCATGCTCGGCAGCTCAAAAGCCTTGGGCGCGGGCGGCGTGGCGCGCAATAGCCACCAGATGATGGGTAAAGCAGCCAGCGCGATCAATGCGAGCGGCGCACCAAACAAGAAGGGGCCGAGCGCGGTCATGATCGGTCCCCAAACGTTTCTATCGTCGCCTTCAAACGCGCCGCCGCGTTGAGGCTCGACTGGCCGACAGTTTGGGCAACAAAGCGCCAGCCCATACGGTTCGCGAGTTCAAGCAAAGCTTCGCGCTGTGCGAAGAACCGCTCTTGATATTGCACTTTCAGGGTTTCTGCCCGTCCGACGATGCGCGTTGCACCTGTGCCCGGGTGGCTGAGTTTGACACGGCCTTCAAATGGGAAGTTCACCTCCAGAGGGGACGAGACGGCTAACAGTACACCCTCTGGGCATTGCGCAGCTAAGGGACGCAAGCGGTCCGCCCATTCAGAAACCGGCGCATAGAAATCCGACGCGATGATGAGGGTTGCTGCGCCTTTGGGAGCGGTAGGGAAATGGCCGGAGGTGCCGCGGACAAGGTCGTCATTGAGGCGATCAATTGCCCGCATCCCGAAACTGGATTTGCGTCCAGACCCGAGCGCGCCAATGCGTTCACCGTCTTTGGACATCAGGATTGCGAGAGCGAGCATTAACAGGCGGGCTTCTTCGGCCTTGGTGCGCAGATCGCCTGCGTCCTTCCAGTGAAAGCCTGCATCGTCGTCACACCAGAACTGAACTGTGCGCGCGGTTTCTAGTTCGGTCTCGCGCACAAAATGTTCGTCGCCGCGCGCTGACCGGCGCCAGTCCACACGGTTGGCATCGTCTTCTTGGCGATAATGGCGGTATTGCCAAAAATGCTCGCCATTGCCCGCTTTGCGTCGTCCCGCTGACCCGACATGGGCAGCATCGGTCGCATCCGCCTTGAAATTCAAGGACGGTAACTGGCGTGCGAGCGCCTCAGCTTCGGAGCGAAGACTTGTGGTCATGCGGTAGTGGATCGCCTGTGTTGTTGGCCAGTCGTGGGCGAGCGGGTCACTAGCTCACCTTTCGGGCAAGATCATTGATCAGGGCATCAAGGCTTGGCGCTTCGCCGGTGGGATCATAGCGCATTGCCATACGGTGGCCGAGCGCTGGTTCTGCTAGCGCTTCAACATCTTCAATAGATGGGGCGAGGCGACCGCGAAGCAGTGCGCGTGACCGCGCGGCTAACATCAAAGCCTGACCAGCGCGCGGGGATGGCCCCCAATCGACGAGGCGTTTTACGCGGGCATCAGATGTTTGCTCGGGCCGTGCCTCCCGAAGGAGAGAGAGGATGGCATCAACGATCTTCTCGCCAACGGGCATACGACGAACTAGCGACTGAAGTTGGATCAAGCGTTCGCCATTCAAGACCGAACGAACTTCACTCGCGTCTGTTCCCGTTGTCTCAACAAGAATACGGCGCTCTGTGTCTAAATCGGGATAGGTCACGTCCACTTTCAGTAAGAAACGGTCGAGCTGTGCTTCAGGCAGCGGGTAGGTGCCCTCTTGCTCAATTGGGTTTTGCGTGGCCAGCACGTGGAATGGCGCGGGCAAATCATGACGGAGGCCTGCGATCGTCACGTGGCGCTCTTGCATGGCTTGCAAGAGTGCTGATTGGGTGCGCGGCGAGGCGCGGTTGATTTCATCGGCCATCAAAAGCTGGGTGAAGATCGGGCCCTTGAGGAAGCGGAATGAGCGTTGGCCATCACTGCTTTCATCAAGCACTTCTGAACCAAGAATATCAGACGGCATCAGGTCCGGCGTGAACTGGATGCGGTGATTTGTCAGGCCCAATGCGGTGCCCAGCGCTTCGACCAAACGGGTCTTTGCCAGGCCGGGCGCACCGATAAGCAGGGCATGGCCGCCCGCAAGGATGGCTGCTAGAGCCAATTCCACAACGCGTTCCTGACCAAAAACGACCTTGCCTATTTCGGCTTTAACTGCAGCTAATGTTTCGGTTGCAGCCTCTGCTTCGGCAACAATGTCAGCAGTGTTTATTACGGTATCGGCCATACAAAAGGCGCCTCCGGCTTCAAATGACTATCAAACAATCCTATCTTCTAGACCTCATCATGGCGGAGCAAGACGTGAATCCCAGTCCAAACAAGATAATGAGTCTCGAAGAGACGCTTAAGGCGATCCTGCCAGATGGCAAGCTATCGGGGAAATTACCACCGGTACACCTGTGGAATCCCGAGCATTGCGGCGACATCGATATGGCCATTCGCTCCGATGGTACATGGTGGCATGAAGGCAGCCAAATTAAGCGACAGCGGTTGGTGAAAACCTTCTCACGAATTCTTCGGAAAGATCCTGACGGGCAAATCTATCTAGTGACGCCGTATGAAAAAGTGATCGTGCATGTCGAAGACGCGCCGTTTCAGGCTGTGCGGGTTGATCGTGTGGACGTTGAAGGTAAAGGCCCGGCCTTGGCTTTCCTGACCAATCTTGATGATGTGACGATCGCTGGGCCAGATGCGCCGATACGGGTCGAGATTGACCCCGAGACAGGCGAGCCGTCACCCTATGTGATGGTGCGTGCGGGCCTAGAGGCGAAGATGACCCGGCCAGTGTTTTATGAACTTGCCAATATGGCAGAAATGGCGCCAGACGAAGCAGACGCAATGGGCGTTTGGAGCCAAGGAGAATTCTTTGTGCTCGGTGGGGCAGGTTAAACGCAGGCATGAGCTGGACAAATCTTGATGACTTTCTGCAACGCGCCGAGCGGCGCCTTGTGCCGCCGATAGCTGAACATGACCTGCCAGAGAGCGGGGACATGGAATTCTTGTCGCCTGAAGAAGTGGCGGTTATTCGCCCGGCGGCGGTGTTGATTGGGGTGATCCCCCGCAAAACCGGCGCGACGACGTTGTTGACTGTGCGTCCTGATACGATGCCGACCCATCCGGGTCAGGTGGCGTTTCCCGGCGGGAAGATTGACCCGATTGATGTTGATGAGGTCGCTGCTGCTTTGCGCGAAGCCGAGGAAGAGGTGGGCGTTGACCCGCAACAGGTTGAGATCATCGGCAAAGGGGCTCCGTATATTACCGGAACGCGCTTTCGCATTACCCCTGTTATTGGTCTGCTGCCGGCTGATTTTGAGGCGCGGCCAGACACAACAGAGGTCGCGGATGTATTTGAAACGCCGCTAGAATTCCTAATGAACACGGCCAATCACCAGACTGGAGAGGCTTTCTACAGGGGGCAAACCCGGCACTATTATGAGATGCCGCACAATGGCTATCGTATCTGGGGGGTGACGGCCGGAATTATCCGGAAGCTCTATTTCACGCTGTATGGCGGTTCAGAGTGATGATGTGGGCTTTGACCGCAGCGGTAAAAGCCCCCAAAGTAGAACGAGTTATGGAGGGATCGCGTGGCGGGCCGTATATTTTTAGAAATTGCAATTTTTCTGTTCCCGTTTGCGCTGTTCGGCATCTATTTGCTGGTGACCGCCGATGCGGAGCGTGATGGGCGGCGTAAGTGGCCGATCAATGTGTTGTTCCTGTGTGGCTTAGGCTTGGCGCTGCTGGGCATGTTGATCCTGATCGCAATTGATCGTGCGAGCCTTGATGGCCAATGTCGTACATCGACTGAGTTTGTGGATGGCGTACTGGTTGAGGGACAGCCCTATGATTGCACGGGCGATCTGTCTGAGCTGGGCAGCCCGCGTTCGGACGACCCCGGCGGCATAGCGATTGGCACTGACGATACGCGCGAGACGTCTGATCCGGATGACGGGCAAAATGGCGACCCACGATAGTATTGAGGCAGACTGGCTGAAATCGGCCGCGACACGCGCCGTGATGGAAGCGTTAGAGGCGGTTGAGCCCGGTTGTGCGCGGTTCGTTGGCGGCTGTATTCGCAACACGTTGCGTGGTGCGTCCGTCGATGACATTGATATCGCCACACAACTATTGCCAGCCGACACAATGGCCGCGCTTAAGACGGCGGGCATTCGGTGTATCGCAACGGGTTTGGAGCACGGCACGATCACAGCGATTGTGCATGGGGCGCCCTATGAGATCACCACGCTACGGCGCGATGTAGAGACCGATGGTCGCCGGGCGGTTGTCGCGTTTACGCGCGACTGGGCAGAGGATGCGGCGCGGCGCGACTTTCGGCTGAACGCGATTTACGCCGATGCAGAGGGCACGCTGTATGAGCCAATTGGGCACTCCATCGAAGATGCGATTGCTGGGCGTGTAATATTCATTGGGGATGCGGATGAACGTTTGCGTGAAGATTATCTTCGTATTCTGCGCTTCTTTCGGTTCAACGCTTTGTATGGCCTCGACGTTGATGCGGACGGGCTGGCGGCGTGTGAGCGTCAGAAAGACGGCCTATCGAAGATTGCGGCGGAGCGGATTTGGAAAGAGTTGAAGAAGACACTTGCTGCGCCTAGGTCTAGTAACGCGATGGCCGCGATGCAGGCGAGCGGTGTGTTGGATGTGTTGATGCCCGGCGGGAACGCGGACGACTTGTCTGTACTGGAAGAGTTGGAGCAGGGGCTGAAGCTAGACGCAGACCCATTGCTACGCGCCATGGCTGTACTGCCGCGCGCTCAATCTCGTTTGGAGGGCTTCTGTGAGCACATGAAGGTCTCCAATGAAGAACAACGGAGACTGACTGGTTGGAGTGACCCCGGATTGGGGCATTTGCTACAGCTTGCAAAGCGAACGGCGCGCGCTGAACTACTGCCGGTCCTGTATACACATGGCCAGCAGGCGGTTTGTGACCGGGCTGTGCTGGACGGTGTAATGACGCGCCATGATTTGAAGGATGTACGATATGTGTGCAGTCTGGCCAAGCGCTGGAAACGGCCCCAATTCCCTGTAGGGGGCGATGATGCGCTTGATGCTGGCCTGAAGGGGCCAGAGGTTGGCAAGGCGCTGAGGCGGGTTGAGACCCGCTGGATTGAGAGCCAGTTCAAGATGAAGCGTGAGGCGTTGCTGGAACTACTTAGGGCGCCCGATTCGCAACCCATACAGCGGCATTGAGGACACCTGCGAAGGTGATCCACACTAGATGGGGTAGTTGTAACAGGGCGGCCAGTGGAGACACGCGCCAATAGGCAACGATCAGGGTCAGTACAGATAGCCAGAGCGCGGCGATGATGCCGAAGGCATAGCCGGTTTCATGGAAGCCGAAGAAGAATAAATTCCAACAAATACCAACGGCTAGCATGAGGTAGTAGGTGCCCATCATGCCGGAGTACTGACGGGGCCGACGCGACCGATTGAGCACGAGGAGGGTGCCGACGATCATTGTCGCGAACAGATAGGGCCAGACGATTGCGAACACGATGTCAGGCGGAGTGAAAGCTGGCTTATTGAGCGCGGCATACCAAGGGTCTGCGCTGCCACCTGTAATGATTGCTGCGAATACAGCGGCGAGCACCGCCGAAATGGCGGCCAAAGCAGCAGATGCCCAAGGGTATGGAGTTGCCGATGCCGTCTTCATGCGCAGCTATATAGTCGCTTATTTCAACGGTGTGGATTGAATTTTAGAAGGTCATGCGCAATTGCGTGCAGTTTGATGCAGTTCCGGGGCGTTTTGAGGCAATCGGGGTGCGTTTTCGTGCAGTTCATGTGCCGTTTGGGGGCGATTTAGGGCGCTTTTGGGCAGTCCGTTATGGCCATTTCACCACGGGCGGCATTGAGGAGAGGATCGAGGTGACGTTGCCGCCGGTTTTTAGGCCGAAGGTCGTGCCGCGATCGAAGAGTAGATTGAACTCTACATAGCGGCCGCGCTGGATAAGCTGTTCTTCGCGCTCGGCCTCGCTCCATGGGCGGTTCATCCGGCGGTTCACCAGTTGTGGGTAAATGTCAGCAAATTGTTTGCCGACAGTTTGGGTGAACGCAAAATCTTCGTCCCAATCGCCTGTGTTGAAGCGATCATAAAAAATACCGCCGGTGCCGCGCGGTTCATCGCGGTGGGCGAGGTGGAAATAGGTGTCACAAGTCTCGCGCATTTTAGCATAGTCGGCGCCGGGGTGGGATTCGCAGGCAGCCTTCATGGCGGCGTGGAAATCGACACTGTCTTCAAAGCTTTGATCGCGTTGATAGTCTAGCAGGGGATTGAGGTCTCCACCGCCACCAAACCAGCTTTGCGAGGTGACCAGCATTCGCGTGTTCATGTGCGCCGCTGGCACGTGCGGATTGCGCGGGTGTGCGATGAGTGAAATGCCGGACGCCCAGAAGCGGCCATCTGATTTGTCAGCGCCGGGGATTTGCGCCGCGAAAGCCTCGTCAAATGTGCCGTGGACTTCAGAGAAGTGAACACCGACTTTTTCGAACACTTTGCCGCTCATCAGGCCCATGCGACCACCGCCCAGATCTTCACTGCCATCACCGCGAGACCATTCAGTCAGTTCAAAGCGGCCCGCTTCGCCCGAATATAGCGGGCGAGATGCCGCATCTTCGATGGCCTCAAACCGCGCGCAGATATCTTCTTGAAGGGCGCGAAACCAGCTTCGTGCTTGCGATTTTTGGAGGTCTAACTGTGAATCTGTCATATGCGTTCTTAGCCTTGGTGATACTGAACCGATACGCGCCCTGTTGTCACAAGCGCCGGTTCGATATAACGGCGGTGCAATGAGTGTGTTATAGGGGTTTACCCGTGTCGCCTTGCCGCAATGTGCAAGCCGCCGGGCTCCTGTAATACAAGGCCAAGATTCTGCCTTTAGAACGGATGCGAACGTGACGGATCATTCTGCTACATCAAACGGGGACATCGTCGTTGACGAAGACCGCCGTAATTTTATTCATATTGCTGCGACCACAGTAACACTGGGCGGCGTAGCTGCTTTTGCTGTTGCTGCTGTTGGCCAGTGGGCCCCTGCGGGTGACACGAAAGCGGCTTCGGCCCTGGACGTGGACATCTCCAAGATCCCACTCGGCGGCGAGATTCGGGTTTTGATCGGTGGTAAGCCGTTCTTTATCCGTCATCGTACTGCTTCGGAAATTGCTGCGGCTGAATCTGTCAATTTGGACAGCTTGCCCGATAGGCAAACCGACACTGAGCGCTTGCGCCCGAAAGCTGACGGTAGCTTGAACCCGGCGATCCTTGTGACGTCTGGTGCTTGTACGCACCTCGGCTGTGTGCCGGTTGGCCCCTCACAGGGTAACACCGGTGACTTTGGTGGCTGGTACTGCCCATGCCACGGCTCGCACTATGATACGTCTGGTCGGATCCGTAAGGGTCCTGCGCCAGCTAACCTCCCGGTTCCGGACTACGCTTATGTGTCCGACGCCGTGATCAATATTTCGCTTTAAGGAAGGGATCATTTAGATGAGTGGACACGAATCTTCCTATGAGCCAGCCAATGGCTTCACCAAGTGGCTAGACACGCGATTGCCGATCATTCGTTTTGCGAACGATACAATGATCACGTTCCCGACGCCAAAGAACCTAAACTATTGGTATGTGTTCGGTGGCATCCTTGCCATCTGTCTCGTTATTCAGCTTGTGACAGGCATCATTCTAGCCATGCACTACGAAGCCAGCGTCGAAGGCGCCTTTGCTTCTGTTGAGCGCATCATGCGCGACGTACCTTATGGCTGGCTAATTCGCTATATGCATGCAAACGGCGCGTCGATGTTCTTCCTCGCCGTTTATATCCACATGTTCCGTGGTCTCTATTATGGGTCATATAAAGCCCCGCGTGAGATTATCTGGATTCTCGGTTGTGTGATCTTCCTATTGATGATGGCGACGGCCTTCCTTGGGTATGTGTTGCCATGGGGCCAGATGTCTTATCACGGATCTAACGTGATTACCGGCCTGTTTGGCGCGATCCCATTGGTTGGTGAGAGCCTTCAGACGTGGATCCTTGGCGGCCCGTCCATCGGTAACCAGACACTGCAACGCTTCTTTGCGTTACACTATCTGTTGCCATTCATGATTGCCGGCGTTGTTATTCTTCACATCTGGGCATTGCACGTTCCGGGCAATACGAACCCAACCGGTGTGGACGTTCAGGATATTGAAAAAGACACTGTACCGTTCCACCCGTATTACACGGTGAAGGATGGCTTCGGGGTCGCACTCTTCCTGATCATGTTCGCAGTGTTTGTGTTCTATGCGCCAAACGTGCTCGGCCACGCTGATAACTTTATCGAAGCCAACCCGTTGGTAACGCCAGCGCACATCGTGCCGGAATGGTACCTGCTGCCATTCTACGCGATCTTGCGGGCGATCACTTTCGATCTGGGGCCAATCCCAGCGAAGCTACTCGGCGTGCTCTTTATGTTCGGCTCCATCGCGGTTCTGTTCTTGCTGCCATGGCTCGACACATCAAAAGTGAAGTCTATGCGTTATCGTCCGATTGCGCGTCAGTTCTTCCTCGGCTTTGTTGCTGTGTGTGTGCTTCTTGGCTGGTGCGGCGCGGCGAACCCGGATGATGCTGTTATCCCAGCGCTTCAAGGTGAAGCCAGCCTCGTGGTTAGCTATTCCTCTGGCGACGTTGAGGCGACCAGCACATTTGATGGCGACGGATCTTATGAGAACGCGATTGCCTTCATGGAAAGCCAGCCTGAGGGCTCAAGCCCATCACTCTCGGCTGTTCCAGCACCGACCTTCCAGTTCCGTCATCTGTCACTGATCCTTACGATCTGTTACTTCGGTTTCTTCGGAATGTTGTTGGTTATCGGCCTGTTCGAGAAGCCAAAGCCATTGCCAGAATCAATTCATAAGTCGGTTCTGAAAAGCCATAAGGCATCCACTTCAACCGCCGTTCCGGCTGAATAGGGAGCAGACTCATGAAAGCGTTTCGCACTCTCGCAGCCGGTTTGGCCGGTCTTATTTTCGCTACCACAGCACATGCTGGTGGCGGCGCGCTGCACGCACATGCGCCCGACGGCGGATGGCCATTTGATGGGGCGCTTGGCAAGTTTGACCAAGCTTCGCTTCAGCGTGGCTATCAGGTGTACAATAAGGTTTGTTCTTCTTGTCACTCCATGAAGCTGCTCAGCTATCGCAATTTGGGCGAAAAAGGCGGGCCATTCTATGACCCGGCTTACCCGAACGCGAATGACAACCCATTCGTAAAAGCACTCGCGGCAGAGAATGAAATTCTCAGCCCTACGCCAAATGATGTGGGTGACTATGATTATCGTCCGGCTACGGCAGCGGATCAGTTCCGTTCGCCATATGCGAATGATAACGCGGCTCGCGCAGCCAATGGCGGCGCGAACCCGCCGGATCTGTCTGTCATCACAAAGGCACGTCACGCTGGCGCGTCTTATGTCTACAGCTTGCTGACGGGTTACCCGGAAGAAGCTGCGTTCTCTAAGCATGGCGACGAGACGCATATCGACGTGAGCAAAGTTGGCGCGCTGTCACATGGCGGCGAAGACGATCACGGATCTAATGATGGCCACGGTGCGTACATCGTTCAGCCTGTAGGTCAGTATTACAACCCGTACATGGCCGGTGACACGACGCCGAATTTTGTTGGTGATCCACGTCACGCGCCTGCTGGTGGCTTCCTCGCAATGGGACCGCAGCTGATTGAAGGCCGTGTCGAGTATACAGACGGTACTGAGGCAACACCTGAGCAGATGGCGAAAGATGTTGCGCAGTTCCTCGCTTGGGCCGGTGAGCCGAAGCAGGCCAACCGTAAGAATCTCGGTCTTGCGACCATGATCTATCTGGTGATTTTGACCATTCTGCTCTGGTTCTCATACAAAGCTATCTGGCGGAATGTTGAGCATTAGGGACGTCACTTGATCCCTGATCTACCAAATATAACCATCCGTATGGCCTCGCCTGCGGATGGTTTTTTGATTGAGGCGATAACGCGCGAGATTTGGACGCCGCGTGTCGCCCCGTCTTCGACTGTGTATTCTGAAACTGCGACGAGTGTGGCGCGCCAGCTGGAAAGCGGGGGTGGGTTTGTCGTTCTGGATGGAGAGACGGTGATCGGCTCTGGCCGCTGGGTGACTGTGGGCGGGCCTGTGTCTGCACCCGGTGAGCGCTGGATGGAGATTAAGCGCATTGGCGTACTGCAAGACTTTACCGGACACGGGCTTGGCGCGCGGGTGACTGAGGCGCTGGAACAGCAGGGCCGGGAGGCGGGGCGTGTCGGTGCGCAACTGGCGGTGAGATATGACCAGAAGCGGCTTGTCGATTTTTACGCAGAGCTCGACTATGAATTGGCGAACGATGTTCAACTCACCACGGTGAACCCGCATTCGCCCCCGCCGATTGGGATGCGTAAGCGGTTTTAAGCTCTTAAAGGTACTCAGCATGACGAAATGGACGCTCGGCATTATTGGGGGTTCGGGCCTCTATGACATTGATGGGCTGGAGGATCGCCGCGAAGAGACGGCGGAAACGCCGTGGGGCGCGCCGTCTGATAGTTTGATGCGCGGACGTATTGGCGATGTTGAGCTGGTCTTCCTGCCTCGACATGCACGCGGGCACAGACTAACGCCGACCGATGTGCCGTACCGCGCGAACATTGCCGCGCTGAAAATGGCAGGATGCACGGATGTGTTGTCGATCTCGGCCTGTGGCAGTTTGCAGGGCCAATATGTGCCCGGGCATTTTGTGGCGGTGGACCAGTTTATCGACCGGACATTCGCGCGGGAGAAGACGTTTTTTGAATCTGGCATGGTGGCGCATGTGTCGATGGCACAGCCGATCTGTGGTCGTCTGTCTGCTCTGGCGGCAGACGCGGCAGAATCGGTTGGCACGACCGTTCATCGCGGCGGCACATATTTGGCGATGGAAGGCCCGCAATTCTCGTCTCTGGCGGAATCTAAGCTTTATCGCCAATGGGGATGTGATGTTATCGGCATGACGAATATGCCCGAGGCCAAATTGGCGCGTGAGGCGGAACTGCCCTATGCGACGCTGGCCATGGTGACCGATTATGACTGTTGGCGCGAGGAAGAAGAGGCGGTTACGGTCACGAATGTGCTTGAAATTATGAGCAAAAACAGCGCGTTGGCGAGAGATGCTGTCGTGGCGTTAGCTGAGAAGCTCAACATCATTCCGCGCACCGCGTCACCACAGAAAATTGAAACTTGTCTCGATTTTGCCCTGATTACGGCGCCTGATGCGCGAGACAAAGAATTGGTTTCGCGGTTGCAAATGATTGCGGGCCGCGCGCTCGGCGGCTAAGCTGGCATTTCAATTCGTGAGCCGATCAGCGCTAAATGCTGGCCAAACGCTTTGAGGGGAACTCAGAATGAGTGAAGCACATTATTTGACCTTCATGACAGGCGGTCTGTTATTGCTGGCGGTGTCCGCGATGATGATCGCGTGGCAGATGTGGTTGATGCGAGATGATCGCCGCGACGGGGCCAGAATTGCGCTTGAAGGCGTTGGCCATGAATTGCGGATCAATCTGCACCGGATGGCGACCGAAATTAGCCAAGTGACGCAAGTGCCCGATTTGGGGTCTGAGACGCTGTTGCCGATTAAGCACCCACAATTGGACGGCGTGAACGGATCAATGATCCGCGCCAATCGCAATGGGCTGGCCGTTGTTGGCGCGACGTATCTGGAGCTGGAATCACGTAAAGCTATTCTGCGCGATGGCCTCAACAAGGGGCGGGACGTGCAGCCGATTTTGGATGATGCGATGCTGGCCACTATTGATGGCACGGCGGCGCTTTATATGTGGGAAGTTCACAATGGTATTCGCCCTGCCGATGCGGGCAAGGTGCGTAGCTGGGATGTGCGTGACTGGATGAAGGGGCACGGGTTCCACTCTGCGATGCTGCCGGGTATTCACTTCCGCGATGAGGTTGTTGAGCGGTTGCGCCAGTATGGTTTGCGTCTATCGCCTCGGCCACTGACCCATACGGCGCACGAATATTACTCGATGCGATATGACCGTCATGCTGATGCACGTGGGCCATTTGGCAAGCGTGACTTTGACAAGGATGAGCGCGAAGAGAAGAAGAAATCTGATCGCGAGACACGCAAAGCGAAACGCGAGGAAGCCAAGCGCAACAAGCAGCGCGAGCGCGAAACTGACATTCAAGAGATTGAAGCCGAAGTGGCGGAAATTGAGAATACTGGTTCACTGGATCAGAGCGTTGCTGCGGGCGCAGTAGGCGCGGCTGTGGCCAGCGCGGCGAATGGAGCCAATGGCGATGTGCCATTGGCCGAACGCGCGTTGGGTGACCTGACGGATGAAGAGCTGGAACTCGCCCTGATGGACGAAGGTCTCGAAACTGAGCCCTGATGTCTTGTGAATGGGGGGCGATTAACGCTACACCCTAGGCATGGATTTACGGCAATTTATTCGAACCATTCCTGATTATCCGAAGCCCGGTATTCAGTTCAGGGATATCACGACACTTATCGGACATGCGGCCGCATTTGATGCGAGTATCGCTGCGCTTGCCGCGCCCTATAAATCAACTGACATTTCATACGTTGCGGGCATTGAGGCGCGTGGGTTTATCTTTGGCGGCGCCGTTGCGCAGGCCTTGGGCGCTGGGTTTGTGCCGCTGCGCAAGCCGGGAAAATTGCCCTATACGTCGATCTCAGAGCCTTATGAATTGGAATATGGCCGGGACGAACTACAGATACATGAAGACGCGATAGAGCCGGGCGCGCCGGTCTTGTTGATAGATGATTTACTGGCCACTGGCGGCACGGCGGAGGCCGCTATCAAGCTGCTGCGCCGTGTAAGCGCTGAGATTGTGGCGGCGGCGTTTGTTGTTGATCTGCCAGAGTTGAACGGGCGTACACGGCTGGAAGATATGGGCATAAACGTTCACACATTGATCGAGTTTGACGGGCACTAAGCCCCCTCGCATTTAAACCCGTTGGGAGATGGTAATGATTAGAATTCTATTCGCAATCTCGGCCCTTATGCTGTTGCCGGCCTGCGCGCAAAACGCCAAGGGGCCAGCGCCGATTTCGACTGGCCAAACCGCCAAACAGTCTGAAGTGGGCCAGATCGAGGCCTTGCTGATGGCGCAGGATAAGGCGTGGAATGTTGGCGATATTGATGCCTTTATGGACGGATATTGGGACAGTCCAGAATTGCGCTTTGCCTCTGGCGGGACGGTGGCGCGCGGATGGGCCGAGACCAATCGGCGCTATCATGAGCGGTATAATACGCCCGAAAAAATGGGCCGTTTGACGACGACGGATTATGAAATTTCGCTGTTGGCACCTGATGTGGCCGTGGCGCATGGCCGTTGGCGATTGGATGTTGCTGAGGGCGTACCGTCTGGCCTCTACACGCTGATCATGCGCAAGATTGATGGTCAGTGGAAGATCGCCTCAGACACCACGACATCCGCAAACTAAGCGATGACGCGCGCCACCCTCGACACCGAAACCCACTATTCTGAGCTGGAGCGGTTTATCGAGCTGGCTTGGTTCCGGCGAACTATTTTGGCGTTGATTATTATCAATGCTGTGCTGCTGGGCGTGTTGACCTATCGCGTGCAGCTGGCTGACTGGTTCGTCACCAGTTTGGAAATTCTCGATCATGGGATCACCGCCGTTTTCGTGCTGGAGATCGGGCTGAAGCTGATCGTGTATCGTATGAAATTCTTCAAGCTGGGCTGGAACTGGTTTGATTTTATTGTTGTGGGCGTGTCGCTGGTGCCCGGCGGCAGCGCGTTTGGCGTGTTGCGAGCGATGCGGGTGCTGCGGGTTCTGCGCTTGCTGCGGGTTATTCCGACGATGCGCCACATCGTTGAGGCGCTGATGAAGGCGCTGCCGGGGATTGGCGCTGTGGTCGCTGTGTTGGCGCTGGTGATTTATGTCGGCGCGGTGATGACGACGAATATGTATGGCGACACCGACAACCCCGAAGTGGCCTTGATGTTCGGGGATTTGCCCCGTTCGGCGTTCTCGCTGTTCCAAGTGATGACGATGGATGGCTGGCGGTTTGAGGTCGTCCAGAAGGTTATCGACGATGGGAACCCATATGCGTGGATTTTCTTCCTGATCTTCATTTTGATCGCCAGTTTCGCGATTTTGAACCTGTTTATCGCGCTGCTCGTGGAGTCTCTACAGACTGAACAACGGGCCCTGATGGAAGAGGGGTTGGACGAAATTGAGGATGAATTGGAAGAAGAATTCAGCGAAGCGGTGGGCGAGCGCGAGCAGATGATGGCGATGATGAAAGAGATGAAGGAAGAGCTTCAGGCGCTGAAGCAGGCAATTGAACGGAAAAGTTGAACCCGTTTTTCATGGTCATGTAAGAAAATCTTACTCACAAACCGGCAAAAATGCGATAAAAGGCCCTTATGAGCTTGTGGACGCGAATTCTTGAAGGTGGCCGAAAGCTGTTTGAACCAGACGTTTCTGCGGATGGGGAGATGGCAGAGGATGGCTGTGCGCCTGACCCGAATGATGTCGGGTTTACGGCTGCTGTGGTCGGGCTTGGCGCTAAGCTGGCCAAGGCCGATGGCGTGGTGAGCGACCAGGAAATCATGATGTTTTCCCGCGTATTCCGTGCCTCACCGGAAGATGCCAACAATGTGCGGCGTGTGTTCAATCTGGCACAGCAAACAGTGCGGGGCTACGAGGCCTATGCGCGTAAGATTGGCCGCAAGTATAGGCATCGCCCCTGCCTGCTAGAAGGTGTGTTGGACGGCCTGTTCTATATCGCTGGCGCTGATGGCGTTGTTACAGATTCAGAGATGCAGTATCTAGAGACTGTGTCTGAGGCGTTTGGTTTCTCTGAAGACACTTTCCGGCGCATCCGGGCGAGCCATTTGGGCGCTGATCGCGATGATCCGTATAACATTTTAGGCGTGGCGCATGATGCCCAGTTTAATGAAATTAAGGCGGCGTATCGAAAGCTAATGGCGGACAATCACCCTGACCGCGTTGTGCAGAATGGGGCGCCGCGAGAGTTTGAGAAAGCGGCCAATGACAAGGCGGCGGCGATTACGTCAGCCTATGCGCAAATCCGGTCTGAGCGCGGGCTGTTGATGCGCGTAGATTAGACAAAGCGAAGTTTGGTCTTTCAATTGCATTCGTTTAAGCTGGCAGGTTATTGACGCAAAGCCCTGTTCCAGCCATGTTTGCGGGGTAAAGGTAAGTTATGACGAACACATTGGATTATTCCCTTCGGGCCCGTGCTTTTGCTTTCATGCGTGAAGGCGTGGCATTTGTTGTGCAAATTCTCATTGGGTTTCTGGTGGTGTTGGCTGCGGGTGCACTCGCGGTGATGACGGCTTTTGCCGGTTTGATGCTGGCCTTTGCTGCGCTCGTTATGCGGTTTGCGGGTCAACGCCAGATGAAGCCTGCGCCAGCAAAGAAATCGACAGTGACGCTGGATGCGCGGCCAACCCCGCGCGGATGGACTGTCGAGTAAGCACTGCTTTCACAGTTTAGATTTTGATGCGCTGAACCTTTAAGGTCGGCGCATTTTTTACGAGATCGCTACGGTTGACTCGTGTTCGTTACAAATGTAGCGTCTTCAAATCAGATGTGGAGGAAGCGTGATATGCCTAGACCGAATCCGTCAGAATTGGCGATTTTGAAACACCTTTGGACGGCCGGTCCGCAGAGTGCCCGAGAGGTGCATGATGACGTGGGGCCAGAGCAGGGGTGGAAGTCATCGACCACGCGCACCGTTATCAACCGAATGGAAGAGAAGGGCTGGATTAGCCGGTCGGATGTGCATGGGATGACCGTGTTTACTGCCACGCTAGACCGTACACAGACATTGGGCGCATTGGTGCGCCAGTTTGCGCGTAGCGTGCTGGATATGGATGGGCCGTTGCCTGCGGCTTTGTTTGCGGAGAGCCCGCACCTGTCTGATAGCGAGCTGGATGAACTCGACGCGATTATCAACGCCGCCGAGGACGAGACCGGGGAGGGCGAGAGATGAGCCTCCCTCTCATTTTGCTGAATTTAGTTGCGTGGAGCGGGCTGGTATGGCTTGGCGCTGCGCTGATCTCTTGCATTGGGGCCAGCCCCCGCATGACGCGCAATATTTGGCGCGGCGCGGCTGGGCTGATGTTTTTACCAGTGGCGCTTTTGCCTTTCGTCTCTGCGCGCACGCCTCAGAGCGGCGGCGTGTTGCCGGACATGGTTTTGGAGGGCGGCGTGGTGACAGTTGGCGCGGCGGAAATTGTTTCGGAGGTTCAAGAAGTGGCTTTCGCGTTGCCGGAATTGGGCACAATCTTGATGGCGGTGCTGATCGCTGGTTGGGTATTTCGGTTTGGCTTGTCAGTGTTTCGGCAAATCCGCTTGCAAGCGATAAAACGGCGCGCGGAGCCGACTGAGCTATCGGCAGCGCAATGGGCCGCTGAGTTGAATTTGTCTCGCGAGCCAGAGGTGCGCGCGATTGATTCTGGCTCGCCCTTTGTGGCAGGTGTTCGACGCGCTGTGATCCATTTGCCGCAATCTGTTCTGTCGCTGAAAGGCGTGGAGCATGTGATCGTGCATGAATGTGTGCATTTGAAGAATGGCGACACGATAACGCGGCCAATTGAGCGACTTATGGCGGATGTGATTTGGTTCTCGCCCTTTGCATGGCTTGTGCGTGGGCAACTCGATTATTGGCGCGAAGCCGTAGTGGACGAAGAGACTAGCCGTTTGACGGGTGACCGAGTTGGTTATGCCCGCACGCTGGCGGCGGTGGCGCGTCATGCGCGGTCTGTTCAAAACTTACCAGTGGCGGCGTTTATCTTGCCTAAAGAAGGAGACTTGAAGATGCGTATCAAGAGTGTTTTGGATAATTCTCCACGTCGCCCTGTTGCGACGATGGTCGCGGCGGCTGCGTTTGCGCTGTGCCTCGCGCCCGTTGCTGTATCGCAGGCGCAGTCTGTGAAGGCGTCAACGGCGACGGCGTTCAGCCATCCGGTGTTGATGGAAGGGCGTGTGTCTAGCCAATATGGCAAACGCAAACATCCGGTGACCAAAAAGAAGAAGTTCCACAAGGGCATTGATATTGCCGTTGCTGAGGGCACGCCGATCTATGCGCCTGCCGCGGGCGTGGTTGTCTATTCAGGAGCAAGTGATGGATTCGGAGAGAATTTGAAGATTGAACTATCAGATGGCCGTAAGCTCCGCTTTGCGCAAATGCTGGATCGGTCAGTCGAGGCGGGAGACAAAGTCTCCGCCGGTGACCAGATTGGCCGTGTGGGTCAGTCGGGAGCAGCGACCGGCCCGCATTTGCATCTCGAATTGTGGACTTCAGTTTTGGACGAAAATGGAAACGCCTCATACAAGCCGGTCAATCCGATGCATGTTCCTGAGCTGATCTTGATTGATGGGGTGAATTTCCACCCTGCTGCGCCAGACGCGCCGGAAACCCCTAAGGCGCCGAAGTCTCCCAAAGCGCCAAAGGCTTCAGCCCTACCGGCTGCACCAACAGCATGCGAACATCAGGAGTTTGATATCGCATACTCAAAGGCATGGAAGGCTGCCGTGACCGCGGCCAAGGCAAAGAATACTGCCAAAGGGGTTTCCAATATTGGAGAGCCGGAAACGATTGCTTATCCGATGCCTGCATACCCGGACGCGGCGGCAAAAACAGCAGCGTCAGGCGCGTGTAATGTCTTATTCGATCTGTCCTCGAAGGGGGAGCTCACAGTTCAGGATGTGACGTGTAGCGATCCTGTGTTTGCAGAGAGTGCAAGAGCGGGAATGAAGACTGCCAAGTTCAAGCCGGTTAAAGTGAACGGCAAGGCTGTCGACGTGAAAGGGTTTCAGTATCCGTTGCAGTATTGCATCGAATAGTATTGACCCTGACATCTCGACAAAAGAAAAGCCCCAGCCAAATTGGTCGGGGCTTTTTCGTTGTTACTGTGTGGGCCGCTTAGCTGTCGAAGAGTTTTGAGACAGACTCTTCATTCGCGATGCGACGGATGGCTTCGCCTAGTAGTGGGGCGATTGGCAGGACACGGACAGATTGTGATTTGAGCGCGTCTTCTGAGGGCTGGATCGTATCGCACATGACGAGTTCATCCAGCACTGATTTTTCGATACGCTGGACAGCATTGTTAGACAATACGCCGTGGGTGACATAGGCAGTCACTTTCTTCGCGCCGTTTTCTTTTAGCGCTGCGGCCGCATTGGCCAGCGTACCGCCAGAATCGCACATGTCATCGAGCATGACGCAGGTTTTGCCTTTTACATCGCCGATAATGTTCATGACTTCAGATGTGCCCGCTTCCGGGCGACGTTTGTCCACGATGGCCAAATCTACATTCAGGCGCTTAGCGAGAGAGCGCGCGCGCACCACGCCGCCGACATCTGGAGAAACGACCATGAGATCGTCTTTCCCGTATTTCTCTTTAATATCGTCGATCATGACAGGGCCGCCGAACAAATTGTCGGTCGGGATGTCGAAGAAGCCTTGAATTTGGCCAGCGTGCAGATCAACCGTTAGCACGCGGTCAGCACCGGCGGAGCAGATGAGATTGGCAACGAGTTTTGCGGAGATTGGGGTGCGGCCATCTGTTTTGCGATCTTGGCGGGCATAGCCGAAGTAAGGGATTACGGCTGTGATGCGGCGGGCTGAAGCGCGCTTCAAAGCGTCCATGCAAATGAGGAGCTGCATCAGATTGTCATTGGCGGGGTAGGAGGTGGACTGGATGACAAACACATCCTCGCCGCGGACGTTTTCATTGATGCGAACAAAAATTTCCTGATCGGAAAAGGTTTTCACTTCAGAATGCGTGAGGCGCATGTCGAGATAATCGGCAATTGCATCAGCGAGAGGACGATTTGCATTGCAGGAGATGAGTTTCATAAGTGTGGTACCCTAGCAGCCAGTGGGGATTTATGGCGCTTTTGTAACAACGCGCAGAGACTCGCAACAGCTAGGGCGCAGAATCTTTCGATTTATGCGTCTATGCTAATGACTGAGGCATTCCGGCCATAGTCGCTTTCTCCGCGATGGTTGCGGCGGCGATTGGAGAAGTAGAGGGACTCGAGGGTGCATGTGTCTTGGCAGAGGTCATGCGGGGCGGTGATGCCTGCGCGCTCAAGGCGGGCGCGAGCATAGTCTGGTAGGTCGAATTGGAAATGGTCCGGCTTGCCGGGGATGAAGAAGGCGGCGGAGCTTGGGTCTTCGGCCAGAAACGTATCGCGATAGTCCGCGCCGACCTCGTAGCTGACTTGGCCAATTGTGGGGCCGATGGCGGCGAGGATGTTGCTCCGATCTGCGCCGAGGGCTTCCATTTGGTTTAGCGTGGCTTCGAGCACGCCGCCGAGTGCGCCTTTCCAGCCTGCATGGGCAGCGCCGATGATGCGGGTTTTTGGATCTGCGAACAGGACGGGGGTGCAGTCAGCGGTGAGGATGCAGAGGGCGATGCCCGGCGTGGCGGTGACCATCGCGTCGGCCTCTGGGCGTGTGTCCCACGGGGCGGTGATGGTTTGGACGGTCGCCGAATGGATTTGGTAACAGGAGACCATGTGGTCTGCGCCGAGGGATGCGCGGATGCGGGCGCGGTTCTCGGTGATGTTTTCGGGCGAATCGTTTGAACCCGCGCCGGAGTTGAGGCTGTCATAGAGGCCAGTAGACACACCGCCGCGTCGCCCGAAGAAGCCGTGGCGTATGCCGGGACTGTTTGAGAGGGCTGTGCAGGTTTCAAAAGGCGGTGTTGTCATAGGCTCTGGCGTGAGGCGGGCCACGCTTTATGTCAAGCGCGGCCCGTCACAGGTTTCAGATTATAGAGCGCCTAAGCGTGGTAGGCGCTTTCTCCATGTGTGGAGGAGTCGAGGCCCACTTCTTCTGCGTCTTTAGATACGCGCAGTGGCACGATCAATTTCACCACGGACAGGATGATGACTGACACGACTGCTGAGAAGATCGCTGTCACGACGACCCCTGTGAGTTGCGCACCGAAGGCTGAACCAAAAGTGACATCTTTGCCGAGGCCGGGAGCTAGCGGGCCAAGCGCAGCGAGGAAGGGGATCAAGAGGCTGCCGAGCATACCGCCGACACCATGCACGGCGAACACGTCGAGGCTGTCATCGATCTTCATTTTTGAGCGGATTAGAACAACGGCCGCGAAGCAGATACTGCCTGCCAGCGCTCCGATGATTAGCGCGCCGACCGGTCCAACGCTGCCCGCCGCAGGTGTGATCGTGGCAAGGCCAGCCACCATACCTGTCGCGATGCCGACAAGGGTTGGTTTGCCGTACTTTATCCATTCAATTGCCATCCAGACGAGTGATGCGGTGGCGGCTGAGGTGTGAGTAACCAACATGGCTCGGGCCGCTGTGCCATCTGCGGCAATGGCCGAGCCAGCATTGAAACCGAACCAGCCGACCCAGAGCATGGCTGCGCCGAGGAAGACAAACCCGGGATTGTGAGGCGGTTGCATCTCGCTGGGAAAGCCTTCCCGTTTGCCGAGCATCAAGGCGAAAACAAGCGCGGAAACACCCGCAGTTGTGTGCACCACGATGCCACCTGCAAAGTCTGTTACGCCCATTTTTGCTAACCAACCGCCGCCCCAGACCCAATGGGCGACAGGCGCGTAGCAGAGAAGGAGCCATGCTGCGCAGAACAATAGAACGGCCGCAAAGTTTACGCGCTCTACAAAGGCACCAATGATGAGGGCCGGGGTGATGATCGCGAACGTCATCTGGAACATCATGAAGAGGGATTCGGGAATGGCCTCGCCATCGCCTGCATCAACCGCGATGTTGGCGCCGAAAGCTTTCGAGAAGTCGCCGATGAAGCCGCTCTCTGAGGGGCTGAAGGCGAGGGAATAGCCGCATGCGAGCCAAAGCAGGCTCATCAGGCAGGCAATCGCCATACATTGCATGAAGACCGACAGGATGTTTTTGGACTGGACGAGACCGCCATAGAAGAGGGCAAGGCCTGGTAGCGTCATGAAAAGAACAAGCGCGGTGGCGGTGAGGATCCAAGCGGTATCTCCGCTATCGGCGAAGGCAGGCATGGCAGCAACGCAAGCCAAAATGGATAATGCACCTAAGCGCATTGGTTTGTTTCGTGTGTGAATCAACGTCAGCTCCCTATATCCCACGCGGATAGGTTGGCCCTGTCTCGCGCTTCGTTGATTTGAATTTGGTGACAATTTTTTATTGTCACTCTCTTGCTTACACGTGGGGCGCGCTTAGGAATAGTGCATAGGTGCTACATTATTGGGCATTATTGGTAATTAGAACGCACCCATTGCGATGCCAGCGCCGAAAGCCTGCCCAAGATCGCGGGCAGGGGCCAGGGCGTCTTTGCTAAGGGTTTTCGGTGCGAGGATTTCGGCTTCGGTTTGCGCGTGGGTGCAGACGATGAGCGGCGACTGGATCGGTTTGAGGCGCCAGCCCTTTGCAATGCGCGCGGTTTGGCGGGCGGCGCCTTCACCATCTGACCCAGCGCAGACCATTTGCGCGTAGGGGCGGCCTTCGATCTTGCCCAGAACGGGATAATAGCAGCGGTCGAAGAAGTCCTTCATTATGCCAGATAAGGCAGCGAGATTTTCTGGCGCGGCGAAGATGTAGCCGTCGGCGCCGAGCAAGTCATCTGGCCTAGCATCTTCCGCCCGCATGAGCGTGGTTTGAGTTTCTGCGCGGGCTGCATTGGCCGCCGCTTCGGCCATGCGGCGGGTGCCGCCTGTGCGCGAATGATAGATGATGAGAAGTGTTGCCATGTCAGTTTAACCTTGGGCCAAATTCAAATTCTTTTCCAGTCCGGTTGGATTGTATCATTGCCGTGATCCCGGTGGCAGCATATGGTTGTTGGAAACTATACTGATATATTGGAGGAACATTGTTATGGGATCACCCTTTATGCCGAGCCGTCGCGGGGTTCTATTTTCTGGCGCAGCCCTTATGGGCGCGAGTGTGCTGCCGAGTCGCGCGTGGGGGCAGACGATCTTCCCAGTGGTTGAGACAGCGCAGGGCAGTTTGCGCGGGGCATTTTCTGGCGGCATCAATATGTTTAAGGGCGTTCGCTATGGCGCGTCGACGGGCGGACGTAATCGTTTTATGCCGCCGCAGCCAGTTGAAAAATGGGCAGGGGTGCGCGACTCGCTATCCTTTGGTGATGTGTCACCGCAAGTGCCGGGTAGCCGGATTAGCGGCTATGGCGATTTGATCGTATTTGACCGCCAGCCATCTGGGCCGGGCGAAGATTGTTTGAGTTTGAATATCTGGACGCCGACGACTGAGCGCAGTGCGAAGAAGCCTGTGATTGTTGTGCTGCATGGCGGCGGTTTCTATGGCGGGTCTGGCAACTCGTTCGGCATGGATGGTGAGCGCATGGCGCGCTTTGCTGATAGTGTTGTGATCTCCGTGAACCACCGCCTAGGTGCATTTGGCTTTGCGCATCTGGCCGAGATTGGCGGGGAGCGGTTTGCGCGTTCCGGCGCTGTGGGGATGATGGATATTGTCGCCGCGCTGGAATGGGTGAAGGAAAATGTTGAAGGCTTTGGCGGCGACCCGTCACGTGTGTTGGTGTATGGCCAATCTGGCGGCGGCGCGAAGACGAGCTGCTTGCTGGCGATGCCGTCAGCCAAGGGATTGTTCCACCGCGCAGGTGTGATGAGTGGGTCTATGTTGAAGGCGACACCGGCAGACAAAGCCAGCGCAGGCGCAGAGCGTTTGATGAAGGCGTTGGATATTGCGCCGAAGGATATCGACAAATTACAGGACCTGCCGTTCACGGCGCTCCTGCAGGCGCAAGCGACGTTGGAAGCGGCTGCGCGGGCGCAGGGCGAGGCACCGCGCTCCTTCGGGCCGGTGATTGATGGCGTGGCGATACCGTCTGATCCTTGGGATCCGGCTGCGCCAGCCACAGCCCATGATGTGCCGATGATTATTTCCTCTGCTCTGGATGAGCGCACCTATCGGATGGGTAATTTTGATCTTGATGAAGCCGGCTTGCTCGAGTTCATCGAGACGCGCGCGGGCGACCGCGCTGAAGAGGCGTTGGCCATGTATCGGAAAGAAGACCCGGACGCGACGCCCTTTGTGTTGCAGGCACGGGTGGATACTGATCTGGGCTTCTGGAAGAACTCGTTTACGCAGGCGGAGCGGAAGGCGGCACAGGGCGGCGCGCCGGTCTGGAAATATTTGTGGACTTGGCCAAGCCCGTCTTATGGCGGTCGTTATGGCGCGGTGCACGGCATTGATGTCGGCCTAAGCCTGCACAGTGTGCGCGGCGGCCTGACCGGAACCCAAGCAGATGCGCTATTGATGGCGGATCGGATTTCGTCGGTCTGGGCTTCATTTGCCGCGACAGGTGACCCGAATAATGATCGCTTGCCGCAATGGGACGCTTATGACCAAGAGCGCCGCGCGACGATGGTGTTTGACCTCAGCACGCGGGTTGAGGATGATCCTCGCGCGAATATCCGCGACTTCTGGGAATCAGTTTAGTTATAGCGCCAATCGATATTTTTGGCGGATGAGGGTGGCTTAGCCTGACGCGTGAAAACGAGGGGCGGCGACTTTGCGGATTTTAGTGCTTGGCGGATATGGGCTGATCGGGCTGGCTGTGTCGAAACAGTTGGCGCGGTCGGGGCATAGCGTTGTGGGGCTGGCGCGGTCTGCGCGTAAAGGCCGGGCGCTACTGCCACAGGCTGACTGGATCGCGGCGGATATTTCGACGCTGACAGAAGCGAGCGACTGGGCGGGACATCTTCGCGGGATTGATGCTGTTGTGAATGCGTCGGGCGCTTTGCAAAATGGCTTGAAGGACAATGTTGCTGCTGTCCAGCGTGATGCGATTATAGCGCTGATTGCGGCGTGTGAGCAGGCGGGAGTTTCGCGCTTTGTGCAGATTTCTGCGCCGGGAGCGGAGGCGGCGTCGAACACGCAATTCTATCGCACCAAAGCACAGGCGGATGAAGCGCTGAAAGCGAGCGGCTTAGCATGGACGATATTGAGGCCGGGGCTGGTGATCTCTCCGCAAGCCTATGGTGGGACAAGTTTGATCCGTATGCTGGCGGCATTCCCCTATGTTCAACCTGTTGTGATGGGTGATGTGCCGATTCAGACTGTGTCGGTTGATGATGTGGCGATGGCGGTGCTTTCGGCAGCTCAGGGCGAGCATGATGGGCAGGATTTGGACTTGGTGGAGGCAGAGGCGCACCCGCTTGCGGATGTGATTTTGCAAGTGCGTGCTTGGCTTGGTTTTGCGCCGCCTCGGGCCGTGTTGAATCTGCCGCGTTGGTTGGGGCGATTGGTAGCGAAGGGCGCAGATGTAGCTGGGTGGCTCGGCTGGCGGTCGGCTTTGCGGTCAACGGCGATGACCGTTTTGGAGGCTGGCGTGCAGGGGGATGCTGAGCCGTGGCAGGCACGAGTTAAAGCGCCGCTGCGTACACTGCCGGAAACATTACGTGATCTACCGTCCACGGTGCAAGAGCGTGTGTATGCGCGCACGCAGTTGGCGATGCCGATAGTGTTGTTGATGCTGGCTGGGTTTTGGCTTTTGTCTGGTGTGATGGGGTTGATGCAGCATGAGAAAGCTGTTGCTGTTTTGGCTGGCGCGATGCCAGAGGGGCTCTCGAGCGTGTTTGTACGGATGGGATCTTTCGCTGACATATTGATCGGCGCGGCGCTGCTGTTTCGGCCCTCTGTGCGGTGGGCTTGCGCGGGGTCTATTGTGTTGGCGGCGGGGTACTTGATCGCGAGCGCGGTGTTTACGCCGCATTTGTGGGCTGACCCGTTGGGGCCGATGGTGAAAGTGTTCCCTGCGATTGCTTTGGCGCTTGTGGTATCAGCCCTCGTAGAGGACCGTTGAGATATGTGGATTGAGTTTTTACGTTGGGCGCATGTGATCGGGGCAACCGTGTTGCTAGGCACCGGCGCGGGGATCGCGTTTTTCATGGTGGTGGCGCACCGGACGCGGGATGCGAGATTGATCGCGCACACCGCAGGAACCGTGGTGATCGCCGACTGGATTTTCACTGCGTCCGCAGTAACGGTTCAGCCGATTACTGGGGCGTTGTTGGCGTATGAGATTGGCTGGCCGCTGCTCAGTGGATGGGTGATGTGGTCGCTATTGCTTTATGTGTTCGTTGGGGTGTTCTGGTTGCCAGTGATTTGGGTGCAGCATCAGTTGTGGAATTTGGCGCGAGATGCGGCGGTGGGTGATGGCGTGCTGCCCGAACGATATTTCCGACTGTTTCGAATTTGGTTTGCGTGCGGGATCCCGGCGTTTCTGTCGGTGCTCGCGATTGTCTGGCTGATGGTGAATCGGCCTGTTTTGTGAGCGGGGCGGATATGTGAAAATTTGGGAGGCTGAGTTAAACTCCTGTCTTCCCAAGTGTTGCGCCGCCTGCTAAGCGCGGGGCATGTATCAAGTTATGGCAAAGGGCGCGCAGGCGCTGATCGAAGCGGCGTGGGACGCCGTTGCATGGGCAGACCCGTCACCAGCTGGCGCTGTGGATGCCAAGGAAGACAGCCGCGTTGCTTGGCGGCTCGATGCTTATTGCGAAACGGTGGAAGACGCCGATGAATGCAAAGAGCTGATCGAGGTCACTTCGCCTGAGCTGAATGTACTTATTGTTGAAGTCGAAGAGCGCGACTGGGTGACTTTATCGCTTGAGGGGCTGCCGCCCGTTCAAGCGGGACCGTTTATGGTCGTGGGCTCTCACGCGTTATCAGGCATTTCGCCGGGTAAAATAAAAGTGTTGATCGAAGCGGGACCGGCCTTTGGCACGGGTCATCATGGCACGACGCTTGGTTGCTTGCTGGCTCTGGATAAAATGCGCCGGAAACGCCCGATTGGGAAAGTGCTGGATTTGGGCACGGGGTCTGGCGTGTTGGGCATCGCGGCGATGAAGGCTGGCGCGATCTCAGCGATCGGTACGGACATTGATTTCGATAGCGTGTTCACCGCCAACGAAAATGCGCGCAAAAATAATGTGCGCGGCTTTCACGCCATGCACATTAGGGGCGCGAATACGCCCAGAATCCGCCAAGGCGGACCTTATGATACGGTGTTTGCGAACATTCTGATGAAGCCATTGATTGGCCTTGCACCAGATATCGCAAAACTCACCGCCCCTGGCGGCACCATCATATTGTCAGGCTTGCTGCACCATCAAGCAGAGATGGTGCGCAGCGCTTTTGCAGCGCGAGGCCTGACCTATGAGGGCCGGATCAAGGAAGATGGCTGGTCGACGCTTGTGTTTCGTCAACCAGATGTGGCGCTAGACGTGTGAAGCGCGGCGTGCCCAGCGTGCGCTGCGGCGCAGCAAAATGTGTGGGCGTTCAGATACATTAGACTTCAGCTCGCCTGAGAGTTCAGCAACTTTTGAGTCCATTGCTGGGCGCTCTACGTTGGCGACAATAGTGTCAGCATCGTTGTTGGTGAATACGGTTTTCATTTCTCTAGTTCCTTGCAATTACACGCCGTTTTTGGAGTGCGAGGAGACGTATAGCATGAAAAGGTAAACGCTAGCGAACAGAATATGTGAAATTTCCATGTTTAAATGCATAGCTGAAAACTGTTTTCGACTGGTCAATAACCGCCTATGAGTAGAAGTATGAGACAGACATTTGATATTAAGGGCGGGCCACAAGATGGCCGGGCCCATGTGCCGCTGGTGCGCCAGCAATTGATCGCGATGGATCTATACGGCGTATATGTGCCGCATGAGGATGAGTATCAAAATGAGTATTTGCCCGATGCGAACGAGCGTTTGGCATGGGCGAGCGGGTTCACTGGTTCGTTCGGTTCGGCATTTATATTTACGGATCGCGCCGTAATTTTTGCCGATGGGCGCTATAAATTGCAGGTGAAAGAACAGACCGACCCTGAATTGTTCGAGGTTGCAGCTGTGCCAGACCCCGGCCCGTTCGGTTGGCTGGCCCAGCAAACGATGGCTGGCAAGGTGATCGGCTATGATCCGAAACTGATGAGCCCGAATGATGTGGCGTTGATGGGCGAAGCTGCTGCGAAAGCGGGAGCGTCATTGCGACGCCTCACAGACAATCCGATTGATATGGCTTGGACGGATCGTCCGGAGCAGCCCTGTGTCAAAGCTGTGCCTCACGCTTTGGAGCATGCGGGCAAGGCGCACAATGATAAGCGCGCTGAGATTGGCGAGGCGCTGAATGCTGACAAATTGGACGCGGCGGTGATTACCGCGCCAGCCTCCCTCGCTTGGGCGTTTAATATGCGCGGCGGTGATGTGAGCCACACGCCTTTGGCGCTGGGCCGTGCGATCTTGTTCGCTGATGGCTCTGCTGAGCTGTATCTCGATGAGGGCAAAGCTGACGATACGCTGCGCCAGCATTTGGGCAATGGCGTTACGTTGCGCCCGCTGACGGCATTGGACGATGGCTTGGCCGCGCTGAATGGCAAACGAGTGAGCCTTGACCCGGCGATTGCGTCGGCTTGGTTCTTTGATGCGGTTGAGGCCGCTGGCGGAGAGATCGTGCGCCAGATGGACCCGGTCGCGCTGCCCAAGGCGAAGAAGAACAGCCAAGAGCTGGATGGGACAATCGCTGCACATATTCGTGATGGCGTAGCGGTGACGCGCTTCCTCCATTGGCTCGACACCGACGCGCAAAGCGGCGAGGTGACGGAGATTGATGCGGCGCTGAAGCTGGAAGCGCTGCGCGAAGAGACGGGCGTGCTGAACGATCTGTCTTTCACGACGATTTCTGGCGCGGGGCCGAATGGTGCGCTACCTCATTATCGTGTATCGTCGGCGTCTAACCGCGTGTTGGAACGGGGTAGTCTGTATCTGGTCGATTCTGGTGGGCAATATCTCGATGGCACGACGGACATTACGAGAACCGTGCCGATTGGTGAGGCCTCATCCGATATGAAGCGTCATTATACACTGGTGCTTAAAGGGCATATCGCGCTGGACGCGGTGCGTTTTCCGGCGGGCACGACGGGTACGCATCTGGATGTATTGGCGCGTCATGCTTTGTGGCAGGCGGGCCTCGATTATCAGCATGGCACTGGCCATGGCGTTGGGGTTTATCTCGGCGTTCATGAAGGGCCGCAACGCATTGCTAAAGCGTGGAACAGCGTGCCACTCGATACCGGCATGATCGTTTCCAACGAGCCGGGCTTTTATAAAGAGGGCGAATACGGCATCCGAATCGAGAACCTCCAATACATCACCGCGCCAGCGCCGATCCCCGGCGGTGAGATTGATATGTACGGATTTGAATGTCTGACCTTCGCACCTCTCGCGCGGGATTTGATTGATCTAAGCGTGCTGAGCGCGAGTGAGGTCGAGTGGGTGAACGCGTATCATGAAAAGGTTGTTAGGTTGATAGGTGGCAATCTTGACGGAGATGCGACCGCGTGGCTGACTGAGGCGTGTAAGCCACTCTAGGATACTGACATGTTCAAAATCGCCGCCCTGTTTTTCGTTACAATGATGACCGGGGCGGCGGCTTTTGCTGACCCCTGCATTTATGATCGCGGTGAGATGCTGAGCAAATCATACAAAGCGTTTGACGAGACGCTCGGCGGTGGTTGGCGGGAGGCCGGCGATAAGGATGGGTGCGAGGCAACTGCTGCAGATCTCATCAAAGATTATCGCGAGACCATTGTTGAACGGCAACTGAAGGCTCTCAAACATCATGAGGCGCAATTGGCTGCGGCGGCAGGTCAGTCGGATCGCGCTATAGATCTCATCAAAGCCGTTGCTGAGATGGAGACTACGCCAGAAATGATCCACTATCGTGAGGCGGAGTTGGCGTTTCTGCAGCGTGATCGGGCTGCGTTGCGGGTCGCGCGCATAAAGCTCGCCGATGTGCCCAGTCCAGAGGGGTTTGCTGCCGGTGTCGCGCGATTTAAGGCGAGTTATCCTGATGTGCCCCCACCTGTATGGCCGCCCAATCTGAATGTCGTCGATAGGTTTTTGAATTGTTACGGATATTCATACCGAGAAGCCTACAATGGGTGTGCGAAAAGTGAGTCTAATTGAGGAGTCGCACGCTGGTTGATTAGCTTGACCGGAACGCGTGTTCCTGCTTTGTTTTTACTCTCCCCTCGCAGATTCTTCTTGTTCGCTTTTTGTTCTCATGATAACTGAACGAGATGATCCTCTCGCTTTCCATACGTGATTTTGTGCTTATTGGCCGTCTCGATATCGAGCCGGGTAATGGCTTCACCGCCCTGACCGGGGAAACCGGCGCGGGTAAATCTATCATTCTTGATGCGCTCGCTTTGGCGCTTGGCGGGGCGGCTGACCGCGGCGCAATCCGCACGGGCGCAGAGCAAGCAAGTGTCGCGGTGGAGTTCTCACTGGAGCCTGACCATCCGGCGTGGGCGATATTGAATGCGCAAGGCATTGGCGGCGGGGCCGACGAGACGCTGACCCTTAAGCGTGTTGTGCGCTCTAAGGGGCCAGCACGCGCCTTTGTAAATGATCAGGCGGTTAGTGCGGCGATCCTTGCCGAGCTAGGCGAGACAATTGTTGAGATCCACGGGCAGCATGCGGCGTCATCGCTGATGCGGCCAAGTGTGCATCGCAAATTGCTCGACCAGTTTGCTGGTAATGAGGCCTTACTTACGGCCTGCGCGACCACTTGGGTGGTTCTGGATGAGGCCCGTTCAGGCCGCCAAGCGCTGGAGGCCGCACATGAAGAGGCGATGCGTACGCGCGATTGGCTGGCGGCGAGCGTTGAAGAGATTGAAAAGTTAGACCCGCAAGAGGGCGAGGCGGAAGAGCTGACGGAATTGCGCCTGCGATTGATGCAGGGTGAGCGTGTGTCTGAGTCTGTGGCAGACGCTGAAAAGGCACTAAATGCCTTTGATATTGAAGGGTCGTTGTCGACAGCTTCTCGCGCGACGGAACGAATTTGTCGCTTGCCGGGGTTTGAGAAATCAGATGATAGCTTGCCTGTTGCAGCGCGGGTTGCGGCTGAGGCGGTTGAGCGGGCCATGATTGAGGTGCGCGAGGCGAGTGTTGCCATTGATGAGCTTGGCCGGTTGGTCAGTTCAGACACGACCGCGCTTGATTCGGCTGAGGCACGGCTGTTTGCCCTGCGCGCGCTGGCGCGAAAGCACAGCATCGCCGCCGAATTGCTACCCGGGCTGGCGGCAAACCTGCGAGTTAAGTTTGACTTGGTGGAAGAGGGCGAGGGCGCAATGTTAAAGGCGCGTAAGCGTGAGGCGGCAGCGGCCGCGCAATGGCGTCAAGCTGCAGAGCGCCTTACAGCGGCGCGCACGGCGGCGGCCAAACAATTGGAAGCAGCTATTGCTGTGGAGCTTGGGCCTCTCAAGCTTGGACGCGCGATTATTCGTGTGGTTGTGGAGCCATTGGGCGATGATGCTGGCGGCCCGAATGGGGCTGACCGCGTGGAGTTTGATGCAGAGACCAATCCGGGTGCTGGCTTTGCACCGCTTCGCAAGATTGCGTCTGGTGGGGAGATGGCGCGCTTCTCTCTCGCGCTTAAATGTGCACTGGCCGAAGGGGGCAGCGCAGGCACTTTGATATTTGATGAGGCTGACCAAGGCGTTGGCGGGGCGGTGGCCGCAGCCATTGGGGAACGTATGATCCGATTGGCTGGCGCGCGGCAGGTTTTCGCCATTACCCACAGCCCGCAAGTCGCAGCATCTGCTCATGTACAGTGGCTGGTCCAGAAAGGGCGAACTAAGGCTAGCGGCACCGAGCTGCACGGGTTAGATGATGGCGATAGATTAGAAGAAATTGCCCGTATGCTATCCGGCGCTGAGGTCACTAAAGAGGCCCGCGCTGCCGCAGGGAGGCTGTTGGAGGATGCATGACCGACATAGTGCCCGTGGAGACGCTGACTCAGGATCAAGCGCGGGATGAATTGGTGCGGTTGGCGGCGCTTATGGCGGGCGCTGATGCGGCCTATTATCAGGATGATGCACCTGAGCTGACCGATGCGGACTATGACACCCTGCGTGCCCGCAACTTAGCGATAGAGGCGCGGTTCCCTGAACTGAAGCGCGCCGATAGCCCGAGCGATCAGGTTGGTGCAGCGCTTGGCGACGGTTTTGGCAAGATCACGCACGGCGTGCCGATGTTGTCGCTCGATAATGCGTTTAGTGATGATGACGTCGAAGAGTTCGTTGGACGTATTCGCCGGTTTCTGGGGTTGGAAGAAGACGCGCCTGTCGCGCTCACCGCTGAGCCGAAGATTGATGGCTTATCGCTTAGCCTGACCTATCAAGGCGGCAAGCTGATCCGCGCTGCAACGCGCGGCAATGGGCAGGTGGGTGAGGATGTCACGGCCAATGCGCGCACCGTATCGGATGTACCGCATGAATTGCCGGGCACGGACTGGCCGAGCAGTATGGAGGTTCGCGGCGAAGTTTATATGAGCCATGCGGATTTTGCGGCATTGAATGCGCGCGAGGAGGCAGCGGGCAGCAAGACGTTCGCCAATCCGCGCAATGCCGCAGCGGGTAGTTTGCGGCAGTTGGATGTGGAAGTTACGAAATCCCGCCCACTGAAGTTTTTCGCCTATGCGTGGGGTAAAGTGAGCGGCGAATTTTCCGAGACTCAAATGGGCGCGGTTGAGGCGTTTGATGGCTGGGGCTTCCAGATCAATCCACTGATGAAACGCTGTGAGCGCGTGGATGAGGTGATCGAAGTTTATCGTTCTATCGAAGCCCAGCGCGCGAGCCTTGGCTATGATATTGACGGCGTGGTCTACAAGGTTGATCGGCTCGACTGGCAGGCGCGGCTTGGGTTCGTCAGCCGGGCGCCGCGCTGGGCGATCGCGCATAAGTTTCCGGCGGAAAAAGCAACGACCACGATTAAGGATATTGAAATTCAAGTTGGCCGCACCGGGTCGCTGACGCCGGTCGCGCGGCTGGAGCCTGTTACGGTGGGCGGTGTTGTTGTGTCAAATGCGACGTTGCACAATGAGGACGAGATCGAACGCCTCGGCGTGAAGATTGGCGACGTGGTCGAGATACAGCGCGCGGGCGATGTGATCCCGCAAGTGCTGCGCGTGGTGACGCCTAGCGATGGACCGAAATGGGAGGCGCCGAGCGTCTGCCCGATCTGCGGTTCGGCGGCTGTACGTGATGTGGATGAGAAGGGCGAGATTGATGTGCGTCGCCGCTGCACAGGCGGATTGATTTGCCCGGCGCAAGCGGTTGAGCGGCTGAGGCATTTTGTGTCGCGCAAGGGGCTGGATATTGATGGCGTTGGAGCCAAGCAAGTGCAGCTATTTTATGAAAAAGGCGTCGTGCGTGGGCCTCAGGATATCTTCCGGCTTGAGGCACGGATTGCCGATGTTGGTCTGCCTGTTCTTGCCGAGTGGGATGGTTTTGGTGAGGCATCGGCCAAGAAACTATTGGCGGCAATAGATGCGCGGCGCAGCGTGCCGTTTGCGCGGTTTTTGAATGGCCTCGGCATTCGCCATGTTGGGCAAACATCGTCCAATCACTTTGCGAGGCATTTTTTGAATTGGGACGTTTTTTGGCGCGCGGTCGAAGCGGCAGCCAAGGAGGGCGAGGAGAGCGAGGCGTTTGCACAGCTCATCTCTATTGATGGATTGGGCCAAGCCGCTGTAGGGGCTCTCGTCGATTTTGATGGCGAGGCGCAGAACAGGGAAATGCTCGACGTGTTATTGTCCGAGTTGACCATCGAAGATGAGGTGGCCGCCGAGACTGATAATCCAGTCGCTGGGAAAATCGTAGTGTTCACCGGGAAGCTAGAAACCGTGTCGCGTGACGAGGCCAAAGCCAAGGCCAATGCGCTCGGCGCGAAAGTGTCGGGCTCGGTCTCAGCAAAGACTGATATTTTGATTGCCGGTCCGGGCGCAGGCTCAAAACTCAAAAAAGCAGAATCGCTCGGCGTTCAAACAATGACCGAGGAAGAGTGGTTCGCGTTTATTGAAGGCGCTTAAGGCGCAGACTATTTTCCGCCGGGAAGAATTTTCTGCATCATGGTGCGCTTGCTTTCCGCCTCGGCCTCTAGGTCGACGCCTTGATTGGTCAGCAGACGATAGCTCATCTTGTACCAGTCACTGTGCGGGTAATTGTGCCCGAGCACGGCGGCAGACTTAGTTGCCTCGCCTGTAAGGCCGAGTGTCATGTACGATTCGACCATGCGATGCAGGGCTTCAGGTGCGTGGCTTGTCGTGTCGTAGTCGTCAACAACGGTTTTAAAGCGGTTCAAACCTGCGAGCGTTTGGTTGTGGCGCAGATACCAGCGGCCAACTTCCATCTCTTTGCCGGCGAGCTGGTCGTTCACCATGTCAATTTTGACAGAGGCGTCGCGAGCATATTGGCTTTCGGGGAAACGGCGCGACACGTCGAGCAGGGCATTACGGGCCAATTCGGTCGTTTTTTGGTCACGGCCAATATCAACGATTTGCTCGAAATAGGATGCAGCGATCAGGTAATAGGCATAATCAGCCTCTGACCCGCCCGGGTGTAGGGCCAGATAGCGCTGCGATGATGAGATCGCTTCGTCATAGTTGCGGGCTGAATAGTTCGAGAATGAAGTCATCACCATGGAGCGGCGTGCCCATTCCGAATAGGGATGTTGGCGTTCAACTTCGTTGAAGAGAAGGATCGCTGTTTGGTAGTCGCGGGAGTCTAGCTCGGCGGCGGCCTGATTGTAGAGTTGTTCAACGGGGCGCTCAACATAAGCGAGGGCCTCTTGGCGACGCGCGCCAGATTGGCAGGCAGTGGCCACAAGTGCAGCTGAAAGAGCGAGGCAAGCAAGGGATTTCGAAGGACGCATGGGTGTAGAGCTTTTCTTCTAAGAACCTAAGCTTATTGATTACCCCGAACCGGCCCTGCTTTCCAAGGGTTGTTTGGCAGAGTTTGAAAAAGATCAGTGGCTTTAGCGATTAAATTTTGCTCATATCCCGGTGAAAAACCATTGGAATGGCGTGCTTTTGCTCGCCTGCCCGGTCTGTTTTCGAAATTACAGAGCGACAGATTCTACAGCTTCGCGGTTCTGTGTTGGTAGAGGATCGGTTTCCCAGCACCATGCTGACGGGGTGGCCAGTAATTTGCGCACGAGCACATTGTTGATGGCATGGCCGGGTTGAACGGCGTCATAATGGCCAGCGATAGGGCCGCCAGCTAGCGCCAGATCGCCCACAGCATCTAGCATTTTGTGGCGTACAAATTCGTCTTCAGAGCGCAGGCCTTCTGGGTTCATTATGGTGTCGCCATCAAGGACGACAGCATTTTCGAGTGAGCCGCCACGGGCAAGGCCCATGCTGCGGAGCATATCGACATCGCGGGCGAAGCCGTATGTGCGTGCGAAAGCCAGATTACGGGCGAACATGCCGGGCGCCATGCGCATGGCCATTTGCTGCACGCCGATGATGTCGTCTTCATATTCAATGCGTGCGCGTAGCGTGAGGATATTGTCGTCGGAAGGCGATAATGAAGCGCGTTTTGGGCCGTCGATCACTTCCACGGTCTCTAGAATGCGCAAGCGGCGCCGCGCAACAGCCTGTGCTTTAAGGCCTGTTTCGAGCAGTAATTCGCAAAATACGGATGAGGAGCCGTCCATGATTGGCACTTCAGGGCCATCAATCTCTACCAGCGCGTTATCGATGCCGATGCCAGAAAAGGCGGCCATTAAGTGCTCAACCACTGAAACGGATGTGCCGGCTTCATTGGCGATGCGTGTGCAGAGGCGTGTGTCTGAAACCGCTTCGGCATTTGCTGGGACGAATGGGTCGGCGTCTTTTACGTCTGTGCGGCAGAATACGATACCAGTGCCCGGCGCGGCTGGTTTGATGACCAAGCGGGCTTTTTCACCGCTGTGAACGCCAATGCCCGCGCAAATGGCTGGGCCTTGTAGGGTCTGCTGGGTATCGGGTTGTCTAGCCACGCCTAAATCTCCACACTCTTGCTGTCTATATGACGGAAAACGGGTTTGGAAATCAAAACACGGCTTGTTTCGGCGTGTTACAAAAAAGGGCCGCAGTGTGAGTGCGGCCCGGTAATTATTGAATTTTTTGTGTTACAATCGTTACGCTTAGCGACTGCAATTGTTGCAACTAGTGATTTCCAGATCTGCGTAGGAAGGCGGGGATTTCCAGATCTTCGTCATCGAAGGGCGCCGCCTCTGGGTGATCTTCTGGTGAGGAGACGATGTCGTTTGGTGTTGTCGTCTCCGGCAAGTCGTCATTTTCGCCCTGCGGTGACCGGCGCCATCCAAACAGGTTCGAGAAGCCTGACGGCCCTTGATCTGCGGTCGGTTTGTCTTCTACCGGCTTGTCTCTACGGGGTGAAAATACCGCGTCTGCGGTGACAGAATCGTTGCCGGTTGCGCCTTCATAATGATCGACGGGCAGGGGCTGTGACGCGAAATCATCGCGTGGATCTTCAGTTTCAGAGCGAAGAGGCGCTGCGTCATGACGCACAATGAGCGGACGGTCTCCCTCGCCAGCGTCCGAGTTCGTTTCGGCCATTGCAGGAATGTCGGCTTCAGGCTCTGCTGAGATTGGCTCGGCGATGGGCTGACGGACTGTCGCTGCGATGGGGCGCGTGCCAGTTGCTGTTGCCAATTGGCTCTCAACACCTGCTGCGACAACAGATACGCGGATTTTACCATCGAGTTCTGTATCGAAGGCGGAACCCAGAATGATGTTAGCGTTTGGATCGATTTCGCGGCGGATTTCATTAGCCGCTTCGTCGAGCTCAAACAGGGTCATATCATAGCCGCCAGTGATGTTGATCAGAACGCCTTTAGCGCCCTTCATTGATACATCATCGAGGAGGGGATTTTCGATTGCGAGGCGGGCAGCTTCGAGCGCCCGGTTTTCGCCACCAGCTTCGCCCATGCCCATCATAGCTGTTCCCATGCCGCGCATAATGGCGTTGACGTCAGCAAAATCGAGATTGATGAGGCCCGGCATAACCATGAGATCGGTAATGCCGCGCACGCCGGAATACAGCACATCATCAGCCATGCGGAAGGCTTCGGCGAATGTGGTGCGGTCATTGGCGATGCGGAAGAGATTCTGGTTTGGCACCACAATCATCGTATCGACTTGTTCTTGCGTGTCAGCGAGGCCTTTTTCGGCGAGTGACATGCGGCGCGTGCCTTCAAAGCCGAACGGCTTGGTGACGACAGCGACGGTGAGGATGTCTTGTTCTTTTGCGAGGCGTGCGATGACAGGGGCTGCGCCTGTGCCTGTGCCGCCGCCCATACCTGCTGCGATAAACACCATATTGGCGCCATCGAGGTAAGATTTGATTTCGTCTGCAGATTCTTCAGCGGCGCGTTCGCCGATATCAGGCCGCGCGCCTGCGCCGAGGCCTGATGTCGTTTCAGGGCCGAGCTGGATGCGGTGCTCTGTTTTGGAGCGAGATAGGGCTTGCGCGTCAGTGTTTGCAACAATGAATTCAACGCCTTGAAGATTGGCCTCGATCATATTGTCGATTGCATTTCCGCCAGCGCCGCCAACGCCGAATACCAAGATCCGGGGGCTTAGTTCATGTATCATCTGCATCCCTCATTCAACAAGTCACTCGCTCTCGAGGACCAGAATGACGCCTGCCAACTAAAAAGGGGTTAAGCGCGTGGCAATTTTGCTAAAAATTGTCTCGTAGCCAAGTAAAGGCCTTATTCATAACTCCGCCGCTGGATTCGGCACCATTTCCTTTAGATGTAGCGCCAGCCCGCGCGACATCAACAAACCCCAACTCGTCGTACAGTAGCAGACCCGAGGCTGTTGAAAAAGCCGGAGTTGCCAGTGATTCACCTAAAAACTCCGCCAATGTTGGCCGTCCGAGGCGAACAGGGGCCTGAAGCACACGTGTTGCGACCTCTCGAACGCCTGCCAATTGGCTCGCGCCGCCTGTCAGCACGATTCGGCGGGGCAGAACGCTGCGAACATCGCTGGCGTTCAAAGCACGTTGCACGAGCTCGAATGTTTCTTCTACGCGCGGGGCGATGATCTCTGCGAGCCGTCCGCGTTCCATTTTTGTGGCTTCGAGGCGGCCATTATCGCCAAGGCGGGGGGCTTCAATGCGCTCTGCGAGGCCGGGGCCTTCTAGGTTTGCGCAGCCATAAACTGTTTTGAGGCGTTCAGCGGCGGCGAATGTAGTGCCGATGCCTTGGGCAAGATCTGACGTGACCAAGGCGCCGCCTGCCGGGACGAGGCCGAGCCATGCCGGAGAGCCGTTGAGGTAAACTGATGTGGCGGTTACGCCTGCGCCCATATCAATGCAGATGGCGCCATTTTCAATTTCATCATCGATCAAAGTGCCAGCGCCGCTCGCGATGGATGAGGGGATCAGCGCACTAACGCCCAGATGCGCGCGGCCTACACATTCGACCAAGTTTTTAACCAGTGGCAGCGGGGCCGTGACAACCGAAAGCCAAACGCCGAGACGTCCGCCATACATGCCCGATGGCTCGCGAATACCGCCTTGATCGTCGACTTGATAGGCGATTGGCCATGCGGCGAGTGTGTGCAGCCCTTTTGTGTTGGCTTTGGACAGCGCCAAGGCCTGCAAGCGTTTCACATCTTTAGGTGTGATCTCGCGTGAGCTTATATCTATTGAGGCTTCAACGATCGCCGCGCTGAGCTTTGGCCCGGTGATACCGAGAATGACTTTGTCGATTTGTTCGCCAGCTGCGCGCTCTGCATCCTCTACGGCGAGGCGGATGGAGCGTTCCAAGCCTTCCATATCGGTGATGGCGCCGCCATTGAAACCGCGTGATTGTTGGCGACCGCTGCCGAGAATTTTGAAGCGGCGCGTGCCGGTGCCATCGCTGCGACCGATGAGGCAAGTTGTTTTAGAGCAGCCAATATCAAGCGCGGCAACCGTCATGGTTGCACGCGAAGAGCCCTGATGGGGCATCCGTCTTGATTGAACATTTGCCATTAGCTGCGGGCAGCCTCCAAGCGTTGTTTAAGGGCCTTATCGTCGGTGGGCTTTAGGTAGATGCGGCCTGTATTGCGCAAATCGATGCTATCAACGCCGCGCTGCATAAGGGCGGTTCGGATCTGCATTCTTTCCAGCCGTTTGAGGGCGGGAGACATGTCGTCGTCTTCAGGCAACAGAACTTTAGACCCGTTGATGAGGTGCATATCCCAGCGCCGGTCTTTGATCCGTGTGGCAATCGCAACGCGGGTGGAGACATCTGGTGTTTCTGACAATGCGGTGACGAGATCGGGTGCCGCTTTTGCCGCGCCCGCGCCAGCTAGACGCAAGAGTGGTTTTTGATCATCCGCGCGCGCGCCCGGTATGATGCGGCCAAGACCATCAACGACGGCCCAGTCTTTACCGTCATGCCAAAGGGCTACGGGTTCAGCGGCATCTGCAATGATCACGACTTGATCTGGCCATAGGCGGTGAACGCGAACGTTTAGCACTTTGCGGGTTGCTTCGACACGGCGGCGAATGACATGCGGGTCTGCGCGGAACATGTTTTCGCCTGGCTCAATCATCGCAGCGGCGCGAACGTCTTGGACGAGCGCGGGGTTCTGGTCGAGACCAATAATGGAAACGTCATTTACGGCGATACCGGTCATGCGAGCGGTATCATCCATAAAGCCGGAAAAGCGGTTTTCGATCTGGCTCATCGATCCGCCCATCCAAGCGGCGGTGCCGACGATTATGCCGATAAGCAGGACGAGGCCGAAAATAACCGACGTGACGCGTACTTCCTGACCTGTTGACTGGTCAGTTATGGTAGCTGCGCGGCGGCGGCGGGAATTGTTACGGTTTACCTTTGACATGAGGCATCCTCAATCATCCAGGCGACGAGTTCTTCGAACGAAATACCCACAAAGGCCGCTTGTTCGGGAACAAGTGACGTTGGCGTCATGCCGGGTTGGGTGTTCGTTTCGAGGATCACAAGTCTACCTTTTTTGTCGTCATAGCGAAAATCTGACCGCGTCACACCTCGGCATCCTAGCGCCTCGTGTGCGACCAATGCAGCGTCCATCGCGGCCTTGGTTACATCGTCTGGCAAGTCTGCCGGGATCACATGACGCGATCCACCTTGTGAATATTTCGCATCAAAATCGTAATAGTCTCTTAAGGTCGTGATTTCAGTGACCGCTAAGGCGCGATCGCCAAGCACTGTTACAGTTAGATCTCGGCCGGGAATGTATTCTTCGGCCATTAGAGTGTTACCATATTTCCAATCTGGGTCGTTAACTTCGCGCGGCGGGCCATTTGCGCCTTCGCGAACGATCAATACGCCGAAGCTGGAGCCTTCAGCGATTGGCTTGATGACATAAGGGGGTGGTAAAGCGTGGGCGGCGGCGGCCTCTTCGCGGGTGACGCGCTTGTCTACCGCAATATCTAGCCCAGCTTCGCGGAACACAGCTTTTGATTTGATTTTATCCATGGCGAGCGAGGAGGCGAGCACGCCTGAGTGTGTGTAGGGCAGGTCGAGTATTTCTAGCACGCCCTGCACGCAGCCATCTTCCCCCCACGGACCATGCAATCCGTTGAGGACGGCGTCTGGTGCAGCATCTTTTAGTTGGGCGGCGAGGTCACGGGAGACATCAATCTCGACAACATCATACCCGCTTGCGCGTGCGGCTTCTGCCATTTGTTTGCCCGAGGAGAGGGAAACGGGGCGCTCAGACGACCAGCCCCCATAAATCACTGCGACCCGCTTCATGCTATACTATCCTTTTAGTGTGGCGTTCTGCCAGACGTTGGAGTGTGATCGCGGCGTAAACTTGGCGTGATCACGGCTTTGTGCGGCATCATCGCCGAGAGTCGTTAACGAAAACGCCACGTAAATAAGGATTTGTAGATTCGATATACAAAATCAGTGCTGCGACAGAATAGGGGCAGACACATTTCATATAGTAAGCTACATCGATCTAAATCGCCCTGAGTAGAATTGAGAGTAATCATGAACAAGCCGATCCTTCTTGCTGGCGTTGCTTCGCTAACTATGGCCTTCGTGCCAGTCGCGTTTGCGGAACCCAATGCCGCAATGGTGGAAAGCTATCTCCCGGCTGACTTCTCTCAATATGGGCCGCGTACTGCATTTGATATGGTCAGCCAAGTTCCCGGCTTCTCGATCCAAGAAGATGAGAATAGCGGTGAGCGTGGGTTTGGGCAGGCCTCTGGCAATGTGCTGATCAACGGTCAGCGCATTTCGGGTAAGTCATTGTCTATTATGGATGCGCTTTCACGTATTGCAGCGGTGCAAGTCATTGAAATAAGTGTGATGGACGGCGCTCAATTGGACGTACCGGGCCTATCAGGGCGGGTGGTGAATGTTGTCACAGGAGAGACCGATAAGATTACGGGCACATATGGCTGGAAGGTGTTTACGCGCGAAGGAGTGAAACCTGCGCCCCTTCGGGTGGATTTAACCGTATCGGGATCAAAGGGCGCGCTCGACTGGAACATGGAGCTGCGTCATCGCGCTAATCGTGGCGGTAATGCCGGGAATGAGCTGGTTTATGATGCTGGCGGCGTGCTGACAGAACGACGCAAAGAAGATTTCAACCATGTAACGTCGCAGCCAAGTGCCGCAGCCGGGCTCGCGTGGAAACCAGAGAACGGGCATGTGGCCAATGTCAACGTTAGCTACGCCCAGTTCATAAAAGAAGATAAAGAAATATCCCGCTCGTTTCCGGTAAATGGGACGGAGGGGAGGCGGCTCTATAATGGCGCAGAGGATGGATGGAACGCCGAGATTGGTGGTGACTATTCGCTAGATATCGGGCCGGGCCGGTTCAAAGGCATTGGGCTTGTAAGGTTAGAGAATAGCCCTTTTGTGACGCGCATTCTCTCTGGTTCATTAACCGATGCGTCAACACGCTATCAATCCCGATTTGAGCAAACCGTGGATGAGGGCGAGTATATTGCGCGCGGCGAATATTCAATCAGTCCGGCCAACGGGGGCGACTGGCAGTTATCTATTGAGAGCGCGTTTAACTATTTGGAGAGTGACGCTGCATTGTCACGTGCCTTTGGGGTCGCGGAATTGGTTCCTGTGTCGTTGCCCGGGTCTTCCACTCGTGTTGAAGAAACGCGTACCGAGGCGCTGTTGACCCATAGCCGTAGGTTATCGCCCAAATTGTTTGTGCAAGCATCAATCGGTGCGGAAATGTCTGAGATTTCGCAGTCGGGGGAGGTGAACAAGACACGAAAGTTTACGCGGCCAAAAGGATTTGTGCAGGCCTCGTGGGGTCAATCTGACAGTCGATCCTTTGTGTTCAGGCTAGAGCGTGAAGTTGGACAACTCGACTTTTCTGACTTTGTTTCTACGGTCAATTTTGAGGAAGAGCAGGACAGTGCGGGCAACGAAGATATTGTTCCTCACCAGTCATGGGTTCTGTCGGCTGAGGTGGAGCAAAAATTTAGCGACTGGGGGTCGATTACTGCAACGGTCACGGCTGAAGATATTACAGACATTGTGGATCTCGTCCCGATTGGCGCAAGGGAAGGGCCGGGTAATATTGATACTGCCAAGCGCTATCAAGCAAGTGTGCGCGCATCGGTGAAGCTAGATAAATTTGGTATTCCCGGTGGGCGCTTTAAGATCAGAGCCACGGCTCAGCAGTCTGAGTTAGCAGACGCACTGACAGGGCAGAAGCGTTTTATCTCATCCGATGATGTAAGCGAAATTGGTGGCGAGTTGCGACAGGATATTCCGAATACGGATTGGACTTATGGCATTCGTAGCCGCGTAGATCGCAAAGCGGCAACATTTTACCTGAACAGTATTGATCGCTCGCGCGTTGTGCCTGCCTTTATGTTCGGATTTGTGGAGCATAAAGACGTTTACGGAATGACGGCCCGTGTTGAAGTTGGCAACTGGCTGAATGCGCGTTTGGGGCAATCTCGTGAATTTTACGCTGATACGCGCGCGAGCCCTCAGACCGGACGCCAAATTCGCGATCGTCGCTTTGGGCCGATCTTTGCGGTTGGCTTGCGCGGGACGTTTTAGTCGTTCGTCTGGGCCAGTGTGCGGCCGATACGTCGCACTTCCCATCTTAGCTGAACGCCTGTCGCGTCGAGGACGCGCGCGCGCACCAATTCACCCAAAGCCTCAAGGTCTGCGGCGGTGGAATCACCGGTGTTGATGAGGAAGTTGCAGTGTTTCTCGGACACTTGGGCACCACCGACGCGGAGACCGCGACAGCCTGCGGCGTCAATAAGTTTCCATGCCGATCGTTGGTTTGGTGTGCCCGGAGGGTCTGGGTTAGCAAAGGTTGAGCCAGAGGTTTTGTCACGAATGGGCTGGCTATCTGCGCGTCGGGCTTGCAGGTCTTCAATATCTTTTAGGATGGCCTCGGGCACATCCGTATGGGTTCCCGCGAGTTGTAGGCGCGTGACGATGAAGTCGCTAGGCAGCTGTGTATGCCGATAACTGAAACCGGCCCCGGGCAGGCCGTTGTCTTTGAGTGGGCCTTGATAGCTCTGGTGCTCACCTGCTCTAGTGATGCCATCAAGTTGGATCATCACATCGCTCAGTTCACGGCCATAACAACCCGCATTAGTGCGTGTTGCGCCGCCGAGGGAGCCGGGAATGCCTGACAGAAATTCGAGGCCGCGAATACCAGCCTTTGCGGCGGATTTTGCAACGGATATATCCAATGCGCCTGCGCCAGCCTCTAACGTCGTCTCGCCGGTTGTCACGATGCTACCCCATGCTTTTCCCATCAGGCGGATGACGACACCTTCGATACCGCCGTCGCGCACGATGAGGTTTGAGCCAACTCCTAGTGGGGTGACAGGTACGTCTGGGTCGAGCTCGCTCAGGAAATGCGCAAGATCATCTTCGTCCGCAGGCAGGAACAAAACATCTGCCGGGCCGCCCACGCGGAACCATGTGTAGGGCGCGAGGATAGCGTCGCGCATGAGTTTGCCGCGAACGGTGGAGAGCTTTGGGAGTATCATACAAATTGGAATGAACGATGAGGGGCAGAAGTCAACAGGTGGCGGCCCCAAGCACTGCGCGTTTGCAGGCAAGGGGCCTTAACCTAATCTAGGTTTTTATGCGCTTGGCTTTGCGCACTTCCATCTTGTTCATCGCGTGTAGGTACGCCTTAGCGCTGGCCACAAGGGTGTCTGGGTCAGACGAGATGCCCGTTGCCATCAGGCCGTCATCTGTCAGACGCACGGATACTTTCGCTTGGGCGTCGGTGCCGCCAGTGACGGCGTGTACTTGATACAGGTCCAGCTTTCCGGTGTGTGGCACCAGCATGCGAATGGCGTTGAATACGGCGTCGACCGGGCCGTTGCCGCGCGCAATTGCGTATTGCTCTTCACCTTCAATGATGAGGTCAATTTCCGCCGTTTGCGGACCGTCAGTGCCGGCCACAACGCGCAGGCGTTTGAACTCAACACGTTCGTCGGTGCCTGTTAGTTGCTCATCAACCAAAGCATAGATGTCTTCGTCGAAGACGTGCTTTTTGCGGTCAGCCAAATCTTTGAAACGTTTGAATGCATCATTCAAGGCTTCTTTATCCAGTTCGTAGCCCATGCTTTCCAGCTTGTCGCGGAAGGCGTGGCGGCCCGAATGCTTGCCCATAACGAGGGAGGTTTTAGAGACACCTACATCCTCAGGCTTCATGATTTCATACGTGTCTGCATGTTTCAACATGCCATCCTGATGGATGCCGCTTTCATGTGCGAAGGCGTTTTTTCCGACAATGGCTTTGTTGTATTGAACCGGGAAGCCTGTAATGAGGCTGACCATTTTGGAGGCGCGAGACAACTGTGCCGCGTCAATGCCAGTGTCGAACGGCAGGCTGTCACCGCGAACACGCAAGGCCATAACGATTTCTTCCAGTGCGGCATTGCCCGCGCGCTCACCAAGGCCGTTGATCGTGCACTCGATCTGTCCGGCGCCATTGGTCAACGCCGCGATTGAGTTTGCGACGGCAAGGCCCAAATCATTGTGACAGTGTGCAGACCAAATAACCTTGTCAGAGTTTGGAATATTCTCGATCACACGGCGGAACATTGCGCCGTATTCTTCTGGATGAGAATAGCCAACAGTGTCGGGCAAATTGATCGTGGTCGCGCCAGACGCGATGGCCGTGTCGATGGCTTTGCAGAGGAAGTCGAATTCTGTGCGTGTGGCGTCTTCTGCGCTCCACTCGACATCATCGGTATGGTTGCGTGCTTGTGCGACAGAGCGACCAATCGCTTCGATCACCGCATTTCCGCCCATTTTCAGCTTGTGCTTCATGTGTACGGGGCTGGTTGAGATGAAGGTGTGAATACGCGGGCGAGCGGCCTTCTTCAGAGCCTCCGCGCAGCGATCAATGTCTGACGGGGTGGAACGTGACAGTCCGCAGATGATGGATGATTCAGATTGCTCGGCGATCGCTTGCACGGCTGCAAAGTCGCCATCTGAAGCGGCTGGGAAGCCAGCTTCGATAACATCAACGCCCATCGAATCCAGCAAAGCGGCCAGATCAAGCTTTTCATTATGCGTCATGGAGGCGCCGGGTGATTGTTCACCGTCGCGCAAAGTCGTGTCGAAAATTCGAATGTTATTCTTGGAAGTCATTTTGATGCGGCCTTCTGAGGCTTAAAAGATATGGGGGTGACTAAAGAATATCCCCTGGCCGTGCACCTGCCTTCGTCTAGGCAGACGTCATCGGCCAGGGGCCGATAAGGAGCAGATTAAGAGGCAGTATCTTTCGCATGGATTATCTATTCCTCATCACGCGGGGCAGTGTCAACCGCTTCGCCCTCAATAAGCGGCACTGAAGGTGACGCTGCCGTCATGCGGTTACGTGAGTAGAGGGCTATCGCGAAATAGACGACGACAGCTAGCAGAGCCATTGCGATCGCGACGAACGGGTTGCCTTTTAGCGCTGACATCACGCTTTGACCGGCAAAAGCGAGCAGCACGATTTTTGGTAAACCACCAATCGCCATTCCGGCGAGGAAGTGCGTGAATTTTGCCTGGCTTACGCCAAACGCCATGTTGACCAACAGGAATGGACCCGCCGGAACGTTGCGCACGATAGCGCTGGCGATGAACGCATTGCGCCCGACAAAACCGGACAGCTTGTTGGCTGTTTTACCGGCATAGCGCCGAAAGGCTTTCTCGCCCGCTAAGCGCCCTGTCCAGAAGGTGACAGTGCCAGAGGTGAGGTTTGCGATCCATGCATAGGCAAAGCCGAGCCAAGGGCCAAATAGTGCGATCGACATTGCGATCAGGGCAAACTGGGGAACGCCCAAAAACGCGGCAACACAAAAAACGAGAATGAGCGCGGGCAGGCCGTAAGGGCTGTCAGCTGTTGAGGACATAAAAGAGCTGAGTGCTTCGAAACTCGGTAATAGGCCGAGCTTTCCGAGTATGAAGGTGAGCAGTATGACGCCTAGCAGTCCGCCGCCCATAATAAGGGCGCTGCGTGCGGGTTTAGCGGTTGGGGATGTATCCGGGTCGCTCATATTGTGTTCGATGCGTCGCGCGCCGCGCGTCGTCAAGGTGTCTACTCATATCGGTGGGGTCGCGCTTTAGACTGCGAGCGTATTTTCGCCCGTCGCATCGATAACTGTGATGCTGTCTTTGTTCGTGCGCTTGACCATGATCAACGCTTCGTCAGTCGAGATGTATGCGTCTAATGGTGAGTTAAACTCGGTCGGACGCATGGCCAAACTGATGCTGGCGGATGCCTTTAGGACATGGCCTTTGTAGGCGTGCGGTTTCCTGAGCAACATACGCAGATTGTTTGCAAAGCCGATGGCTTCGATCTCATCGATATCTTCACGAATCAAAATCGCGAATTCATCGCCTCCAACCCGCGCGCCAAATCCGTCGCGCTTGCCGATACACTTGCGGACCCTCACAGCGACATGGCGCAAGACTGCGTCTCCGGCGTCGTGCCCAAATTCGTCATTGATAAGCTTGAAGCCGTTCAGGTCGAATAGAATGAGAAGGCCGATGTGGTTCCCATTTGTAATAGCCGCATGGTTCTGAGCTAGGCGTTGCTCAAAACAGCGCCGATTGGTGAGGCCAGTGAGGTGGTCAGAATTGGCGAGCTCGGCCAAACGCGCTTTTGCGAGTTTTAGCTCTTGGTTCTTCAGGGTCAGCTCTTTGGCTACGCGCTGTGACGTACGAAACGCCGCGCGGAACCGAGATGATAGCTTCACGTTCTGGCGAATGATTGTACCGAAAAGCAGATAGGTTGGGAGGGCAATGATGACCGCTGCGATGGTGCCTTGAGCAAGATCATGCGGCAGGTTTGAGCCGCGCGCCTGGGAGATGAAAAACTCAATGACCCAAGCGACACCAACTGTCACGAGGGTTCCCTCGCACGCTAGGACTAGAATGCCGTGAGGCAAAATAATCCGCCGCTGCAGGCGCTGCGTAAAAACTGAGAGAAGTTTTCGTGAGTTGAGCAATGGTGCTTCCCTAGAATGGCGAAATACCACCATAGGGAGAAACATCCTAAAATTGACTGAATTTCCACCCCAAAAATCGAGATGAGCCCACGCTTTTATGTCTCTGATAGCATTTTTTCGCTTATCTCCCATAGGCGTTCTGCGCTTTCATCATTACAGATCCACGGCCGTGCATGCTCCCAGCGTTGACTGTTTTCAGTGGACATTTCGGCGATGTCACAATTTTCGCAATATACCCCACCTTTGCCTTCCAGCTTAGGTGAAGTGGCCGCCCAAACGGATGTCGAGGCGCCGGCTTCAGGGGTTTTGAACATTTTTTCTATGCGTTCGGGCAGGGTGCCATCTTCGTTTCTCCAGCCGAGGGCGACCATCTCCTCATCGGGGAGGTGGCGCTGTAGATCTGTGAAAATACCGCCCGGATGTACTGAGAAAGCTCGGATACCATACTCACGTCCACGACGATCAACGCCGAGGGCGAACAGTGCATTTGCTGTTTTGGACTGGCCGTAAGCATCCCATTTTTCGTACTCGTGTGAATTGAAATTGGGGTCGTCCCAGTGAATATCTGAGCGAATGTGGCCCGTTGAGGACAGTGCGACGAGGCGGGATCCCTCAGCTCTCTGCATTGCGGGCGCTAGAGCAAGGCTCATCGACATGTGACCGAGGTGATTTACGCCGAACTGAGTTTCCCACCCGGGGCCAACCCGGCCAAGGGGGCAGGCCATAATGCCGGCATTGTTGATAAGAAAGTTGAGGCCGCGGCCCGTCTCTTCATAGTCGCGGGTGAATTTTTCGACCGATTTGATGTCGGCCAAGTCCATTTGTGCGATCTCGATCTCACCAGAGAGTTTGGCGAGGGCTTTCTCGGCGACGTCCGGTCGGCGCGCAGGGACGGTGACGCGGCAACCTGCAGCGGTGAGTGCGCGCACGGTTTCCAGACCAATGCCCGAATATCCACCGGTTACGATAGCGAACTTGCCCGAGAGGTCTTGGTCTTGCAAAATCTCTGAAGCGGTTGAATGAGCGTGGAAGCCTGAGCTTACGGGTTTTTGGTCGGATTCAGCCACAATATGTACGCCTTTTCGGATTACGTTTTCAGTTCACACTGTGCCGACGGGAATTATCGAGCGCAAGCATATGTTCTCAATTGAAGAGTGCCTAAACTCGTGGACGAGGAGCGTGGGTGTCTATATAATGTAATGGTGTAACAATTATGAGGTTTGGCTTTATGCGTTTTATCGCGATGGTATTTGCGGCTGGGTTACTAGCGTGTTCGGCGCATGCGCAGTTTGGCCGGGTTGAGCGCTCACAAGGCGAGATCGCGTATGAGCGGGCAATTGCCGGCCAAGCAGAGCAGCGAGAGCAGCGCGCTGACGCAATTAAGGCCTGTAGCCAGAACGATTTTGAGGCGTGTTTCACTTTGGGCGAGTATTACCGCCGCGGAGTGGGTGGGCTGCAGGATTACGAAGAGTCTGCGACGGCCCATCGGAAAGCCTGTTCGGGTGGCAATGCTCAAGGGTGCGCGGGCCTTGCTTACTTATTCAATGATGGCAAAGGCGTGGAGGTCAATCACGCACAGGCGCGCCTCTACTATAAGAAGGCGTGTGACCTTGACGAGATCAGTGGCTGCGCAGGTTATGGCAACTTGCTCTATATCGGCAAAGGTGGAGCGCGGCAGGTTGATGAGGGGACCAAGTATCTCCGAAACGCCTGCAATCAGGAATATGACTGGGCCTGCCAGCGTATTATCGACCTAGGCGCTTTCGACCCTGAGGACGACACGTGGGAGCGTTTGAAGGAGTGGAAGACGCGTAATTTCTAGGCGTTTCGTTCGGTTAGGCGGCCGTTGAACTCGCTTGTTTGGTTGCTTCGGGTGAGATTTTGAGGTCTGCGCTTACCTTGGCGCCTTGCTCAATCTCGACACTTGGGGCGAGTACGGTGCCAGAGACAGTCGAGTCCTTAGAGGCTTCTAGGCCCTCAGATGCGTAGATTTTGCCAACAGCAACGCCGTGAACGATGACCACGGGAGCTGTGATGTCGCCAGTGACGCTGCCGCCTTGTTGAATGATGAGCAGGTCGTTGCAGACGACATCACCCTCTATCGTGGCAGCGATGCTGGTGGGCCCAGAGAAGGTGCAGTTACCGCTCAGTTTAGCCCCCTTTGAGATGATGTTTCCGTGCGCGCCAATCTTGGTATCGCGCAATTCATCTAGTGTGGATTGCGCCTTTTTTTTGTTTAGCATTTTACCGTCTCCCAATGGCCCTTTTTTGGGAGCTTACTCTCAATTTATGAAAATAGAACAGTAGGAAAGTGGAAGATTTGTTATAATTCAAATACTTGCCGTCAAAAGTTGAAAAGAGCTGTAAGCATGACCCCATCGCGTTGGGCCCTGATATCCCTATTATTTTTGGGTGTTTCTTGCGCCGCTGAACCTGTTCTGGATGCGGGAAAACCTCTGCTTCAATCGGGGCTGGAGGGCATAGATTTATCTCACCATAACGGGCTTGTGGACTGGGAGGCTCTCAACAAAGAGGGAGTTGAGTTCATTTACTTGAAAGCAACCGAGGGTAGGGATTGGAAGGACCCACTTTTTCAAACTCACTGGCAGGCCGCCCTTAGTAATGGCTATTACACCGGGGCGTATCACTTCTATTTGCTGTGCAAGCCGGGGCAGGCGCAGGCGGATAATTTCATTCAATCTGTCGGCGTGCGCACCGACACGTTACCGCCGGCGATAGACCTTGAGTACGCTGAGAATTGTGTACCCGAAGGAGACCGCGCTTCAGTTCTGGGTGAGTTGAAAATTTATTTGGACGCGGTCGAGGCAGAGTATGGCCAGCGACCCGTTATTTATACCACGCCGGACTTCTATGCGGACTGGGTAGTCGGGAATTTTGAGGATTACCCGATTTGGATACGGTCACTCTCCGGACCGCCTGTAATAGATGCTGCGATTTGGCAGTATGCGATGGATGGACGCTTAGCCGGGATTGGGGGGCCAGTAGATCGCAATCGAGTGCCTTGAGAGGCGTGGTAAGCGCCACATATCCGTCCGTGCAGACGTGTGCAGAAACGTGCAGTCTGATGCAGTTTGAGGTGTTTTGGGCCGGAGAATGCGTGCAGTCGTGTGAAAAGGGGCGCCATCGAGCAGTTTGGCCAAAACCGTCTCGTTTTTCGATGATCCCAGCGCAGGCTGGGATCCAACGCGTGTTGCTGCCTGACGCTCATGAGGCTGCGTTCCGAGATGGATACCTGCCTGCGCAGGTATCGTCGGGAGAGTGAGGTTGGACGGATAAACTCACGCCCCAAAACTCCATGAAACGTCATCCCGGACGCGAAGCGAGCCGGGACCTAGGGCCGGAGTGGAGCGATTTTCAAACTGGGTCCCGGACAATGCCGCTGGCATTTCCGGGATGACGGCAATTGGCCCATTGCGACATTCGACGTGCTGCCTTTGTTGCTAAATTTCAAGATTATTCTTAGGTCAGCCGATCACTGGGAGGGGGGGGCATTTAAGTTGCAAAAATTCTCTTATAAGTCGATAACATTCCGCTTGTAAGCTATTCTCAGCACACATCATCAGGGGAGGTGATCGGATGAAAGTTCGACCATTCCATATTTAGAAATGGCTTTAGGCAAATATTCCAAAGAAGAACTCACTCTCTTCGAGCAGCTAATCGGCCGGTTAATGCTCGATTCTGTGTATGATGAGAATTTCAAAAGGATTCACACAAACGAGACAGCTGAAAATCGCTGGTCATTGACCAACCCTCGCCATTTTCAGGTGGTCGGCAAACACCTTCAAACCGAATCTGGTTCCAGTTTCGAAAGCGAAAGAGATGTATGGTTGCGTTGGGGGTTCGTTGAAAATACGACTGGCACTGGCAGATACACTGATAACACCTGGCTGAAGGGCACATACCAAATCCGTGACTGGATGACCTCTTATTTGGCCAAGGGCGACCCCCAGCCCTATCTTTGTCACATCATGGGACTATTTCTAGGAATGGGACTTATTCTACAGGGTGATAGTACTTTGGACTTGCCAGTTTATGGAATGATTCCAACGACACAAATGCCGTTCCGGCTATCGCGCAAGATGAAGGGCAAAAATCCAATCACCAGAGCTCCGAATTTCTATAAGAGCGAAATGGATCTATTCGTCGCTGCTGGCTATGCCCGAAAACTTGACGATCATTATCAGTGGACGATGAAAATCGGCTACGAAATGTTCTTTGCAGTGCACTGGAATAATTCCTTCCGTTCAATAGACGACTTAGAAAACAAACAGACTTTCTACGCGCGTATATCCGATGAGGCAGAGAAAATATGGAACGAGATTCCGCATGAATTGAAACTAAAAGTGTTCGATGGCCACCCTCATGAAATGAGTGACAAGTATTTCAATCTTCTGTGTAAGCATTGGGATAAGGCACAGCAGTTCTGGCGCCTGCAATCTGCGGAATGTGATGCGGAGGATCAACGCACGTACCGTTTGATGGCGGATTATTTGGCGGATCGAGGCTTTCTGGGCTCTGATGATCTTTGGGGTACGTTTTTCCGAAACAATGATCGTTCTCCTTTTTGATTGTGATCATGCGGTAGCACTTACGATTTTGAACTTTGGCAATTACAAGCAAAGGGCAGATCGCAGTAGCCGCGTTGGAGGCAAGCCAAATTATGACTCATAAGAAATGTAGACTTCCGCGACCGTCCACTTTTGGCGAATAATGGCCACCAACCCAACCCCACAAAAAAAGCCCCACGCCTTTCGGTGCGGGGCTTTTGGTTTTGCTCTTGGCGCTAAGCCTTAGTTGCGGGCTTTGTCGACCAGGCGGTCGTTTTGGGCCCAGTGCATCATGCCGCGTAGCTTTTCGCCGACTTCTTCGATCAGGTGATCGTTCATGCGGGCGCGTTTGGCGTGGAAGCCCGGTGCGCCGGCTTGGTTCTCGAGAACCCAGTTGCGCGCGAACGTACCGTCTTGAATGTCGGTTAGAACGCGCTTCATTTCGGCTTTGGTTTCAGAGTTCACGATACGTGGACCGGACTCATACTCACCATATTCAGCAGTGTTTGAGATTGAGTAGTTCATGTTGGCGATGCCGCCTTCATAAATCAGGTCAACGATCAGTTTGGTTTCGTGCAGGCACTCAAAATAGGCCATCTCGGGCGCGTATCCGCCTTCAACCAATGTTTCGAAGCCAGCTTTGATAAGCTCAACGATACCACCGCAAAGAACAGCCTGTTCGCCGAATAGGTCGGTTTCAGTTTCTTCTTTGAATGAGGTTTCGATGACGCCGGCACGTGTGTTGCCGATGGCCTTGGAGTATGACAGCGCAACGTCTTTAGCTGTGCCGGTTGCATCCTGATGGATCGCGATGAGGCCCGGAAGACCGAAGCCCATTTCATACTGAGCGCGCAATGTGTGGCCGGGGCCTTTTGGCGCGGAAAGTGACACGTCAACGCCTTCTGGCGGACGGATCAAATTATAGTGAATGTTGAAACCGTGGCCGAACATGATGTGCTGGCCGTCACGAACGTGTGGTGCAATCTCATTGGCCCAAACAACAGCCTGTAGCTCATCCGGGATGAGGATCATCACAACGTCAGCCCACTTTGTGGCTTCGGCTGGTGTCATCACTTTGAGGCCTTCGGCTTCACACTTTTTGCGGCTGGCAGATGTTTCCTGAAGGCCAACAACAATGTCCTTCACGCCAGATGCGCGGGCGTTCAGTACATGGGCGTGTCCTTGGCTACCATAGCCAATAACTGCGACCTTCTTCTTTTTGATGATCGCTAGGTCTGCGTCCTGCTCGTAATAGATATTCATTGGCTGTCAGTAAGCTCCGCTACAAATTGGTTTTTATAAAAGTTGAGATAGTTAAACAGGGTTGCATTGCCAGCCATTGCTAGCGTTTGCGACCCCGATAATGAGTTCGTTGAGATCGTTTACGGGTCCGGTTGATCGCGTGTGACGCGAGTAAGCGAATTCTCCGCTATCGGTTTCAATCGTTGTGACGATATCTTGCGCATCTAGCAATAGCTTCACTTGACGCGACCCATCGGCATTTACGATCACTTCTTCGCGCTTGCCATAGGCATCTGGGCGCGCAGACATGATTTTGCCGGTAAAGGCGGCGATGGCTTGGCCTGTGGTGTCGTCTAAAGTTGTGCGCAACCGGCAAGATCCGACGCGAGCATTCTCACTGATGGGTACGCGGCGTACATCTAGCGTGAGTTTGGCCTCTGAATCGACAATGTCATAAACATAAGCAGCGCCGCTGGGCGTCGCTGTGTCGACGATGCGAATGGCCGGACTGAAGTAAATATTGAACAAACGCTCTGATTCATCAGCGATTTGTGCTGCTTTATCGAGATCGCACTGCAATTGCGCTTGTTCGATTTCGTTGGCCAGCGCGAGCGCTGAACCTCCTACTTTAGGCTTGCAGCTTTCAGGTTCTTCCTGAGCTGCTGAGGCTCCACAGGCCATAATACTGGCCGCGAGCGCGAGAGTGATGAGCTTCTTCATCCTTGTTCCTTTCCCCGCTTAATCGACAATACACCGGTTCTTGAGACCTCTACCAAGCCGAGTGGGCGCATGAGGTCAATGAATTGGGTGATCTTATCCGATGTGCCGGTTAATTCGAAGATGAAAGACTCATTTGTTGTGTCTATGACGTTTGCGCGGAAAATTTGGGCAATTCTGAGCGCTTCGACCCGCACTTCGCCCGCTCCAGCGACTTTCACCAGCGATAATTCGCGTTCTACGCCGCGTTTTGACTTTGTGATATCGACCACTTCGCCCACCGGCACGAGACGAAGCAATTGCGCTTCGATCTGTTCCAGAATGTGGGATGTACCTTTGGTGACAATCGTAATGCGCGAACGATGCTTGCTCGCGTCCACTTCGGCGACGGTGAGGCTATCGATATTATAGCCGCGCCCGGCGAAGAGAGACACAACACGGGCCAGAACGCCCGGCTCATTGTCTACCAAAACAGCCAATGTGCGCTGTTCTTCCTGTTGGTCTTCATGCGACATGAAATAAGCCGATTTTGGTAGGCTCGGGCTTGGGGGTGTATTTCCATCGCTCATGATGTCGTCTCCATTGGTGCGGCTGTAGCGCTTTGGCCTTTAAATGCAAGGTCTGGACGGCGCTCATGCAGTTCTTGCCGCAAGTCATTTGCGCGGTTTAGGGCGTCACTTTGATCTTTGCCGGATTGGGATTCGTACCGACCGACAAACTCGTTCATACGCTCTGGATCGAGGTAGATTTGAAGCTCTGACACTAATAGGCGGCGGCAGCCTACGATAAACTCGCAGGAATTGGCCCCGACATATTTGTCGGTCAGCGTCAGCGCTTCGATTTCCATATGGGCCCAGACCAGCGCATCGAGCATTGGCGGACGGCTGCCCCGAAAGGCTGTGGCTTTGTGCTGGCCTTTGGCGTCCGTATCGACGTTTGGGAAGAACATGCGGCCCCGGTCAATAATGGCCGACAGCGTTGAGAGGATTTCGTCTTGATCTTTGTTGAAATCAACGCGGTCGGTGCGTTCGGGAATGTGTTGGGCGAAGGTGGAGGCTTTGGAGGTGATAGTGATCGCCTCATTGCCCCATTCGATGGCGGCGGCATCGATGCTCTGGCGCAAGCGTAAATTCTGTAGGTCGGTTTGCTTCCTAGTTTCGCGTTTGGCGGCCATCGCGCTGTAAACAGCAACAAGGGCGGAGCCACCCGTGAAGATGACGCCGTAATTGTCGTAGATTAAATTCATGATCGCAGTGAAAATGCTCATGATACTCTCCTGACAGTTGTGCCCCCGCGCAACCGCTCGCCAATCAGACGAGTTTTTTGCCCGCCTCGTCAATCTCATCGCCAGTGATTTCACCGAGGATCATTTCATTATGCGCGCTTCCCGACGGGATCATCGGAACGCAGTTTTCGAACTTCTCGACACGGCAATCGAACAGGACCGGACCGGGATGGTCGATCATTTCGGTGATCTTGGCGTCGAGCTCTGCTGGAGAGTCGCAGCGAATGCCGTGACCGCCCAAAGCTTCGGCCAGTTTTACAAAGTCTGGAAGGCTCTCTGAATATGAGTGTGAATAGCGCTCTCCGTGCAGCAATTCCTGCCACTGGCGCACCATGCCCATCCACTCATTGTTGAGGATAAACACTTTAACCGGCAGCTTGTGCTGAACGGCGGTGGAGAATTCCTGCATCACCATCTGGATGGAGGCTTCGCCAGCAATGTCGATAACGAGCGCGTCTGGGTGCGCGGTTTGCACGCCAACAGCGGCTGGCAGGCCATAGCCCATCGTGCCGAGGCCGCCGGAGGTCATCCAGTGGTTTGGCTCTTCAAAGTGATAATACTGCGCCGCCCACATTTGGTGCTGGCCAACTTCCGTCGTGATATAGGTGTCGCGATCTTTGGTTAGCTCATACAGGCGCTCTACCGCGTGCTGCGGTTTGATGATCGTGTCTGAGCTATTGTAGGCAAAGCAGTCGCGGTCACGCCATGTCTGGATCTCGCTCTGCCAATTGCTGAGATCGAGTAGCTTCTTTTTGCGTTTTTTCAGCTCAGCGATGATGGCTTCGAGCGCGTTGGCACAATCGGCAACAACCGGCACATCAACACGAACGATCTTGTTGATGGATGATGGATCAATGTCGATGTGAATTTTGCGCGATTTGGGGCTGAACGCATCAACGCGGCCTGTTACACGGTCGTCAAAGCGAGCGCCGACGCACAGCATCAGGTCGCAATCATGCATCGCATTATTGGCTTCGAAGCTGCCATGCATGCCGAGCATACCGAGCCAGTCTTTATGTGCAGCCGGGAACGCGCCAAGGCCCATAAGGGTCGAGGTTACCGGAATGCCGGTGAGTTCCTGCAGCTCGCGCAGCGCTTTGGTGGCGCGCGGGCCGGAATTGATGATGCCGCCGCCGGTGTAGAATATGGGCCGCCGAGACGAGAGCATCATGTCTACCACGGCGCTGATCGCTTCAGGTTGCGGATCAGTTTGCGGCGCGTAGGTCGGCTTATGAATGCCGTCCTTCGTGATGTATTCACCGGTGTCGAACTGAATGTCTTTCGGGATGTCTACAACAACTGGACCGGGGCGACCTGACGTGGCGATCAAGAAGGCCTCGTGCAGTGTGCGAGCCAGATCGTTTACGTCGGTTACGAGGTAATTATGCTTGGCGCAGGTACGGGTGATGCCTGTCGTGTCACATTCTTGGAACGCGTCGGTGCCGATCAAATGGCTGGGGACTTGGCCGGTTAGAACGACCATTGGGATGGAATCGAGCATCGCATCGGCGATGGGCGTAACCATATTGGTTGCGCCGGGGCCCGAGGTTACGAGCGCAACGCCGGGTTTACCGGTTGAGCGGGCATAGCCTTCAGCCGCGTGGCCCGCGCCTTGTTCGTGGCGCACCAAGATGTGACGGATGCCTTCAGACTGAAAAATCGCATCATAAATCGGCAAGACAGCGCCGCCGGGATATCCAAACATCGTATCGACGCCGTGCTCTTTTAGAGCCTCGATGACAATCTCAGCGCCCGTCATTGTGCGAGCTTTAGATTTGGCGGCCTTTTTGGGCGTTGTCTTGGTTTGAATGTTCATGATCTCAGCTTTGAACTTTATGGATGATGAGGGTGAAAAGTGTTTAGAATAAAAAGTAGTTTAGGGAAAAGAAAAAGGGCCCCCGAAGAGACCCTTTGATGCGCGCACCTGCCGGCGACTGAAATGTTCAGTCACTCACAGGTGCTTTATAACGACTAGTTTTTGCGTGCGCATAGTGCGTTTCCTCCAACGACAATTACAGCAATAATATGCCTAACTACTCCTGTCAATCTCACGGTATAGGGCAAAAACTACCCGCATTCTGTCTGCTAGCTCCACGGAGGGGATTCGCGCCCAAAACGGGAATTGGCGCCCTATCCATGTGAATTGGCGTTTTGCATAGCGTCGGCTATCACGTTTGGCGTTTTCTGCGGCCTGCTCTGCGCTCATCTCTCCGCGCAGGAAGGCCAGCATCCACGGCACGCCGCAGGCCTTCATGGCTGGTAAGTCTGGATCAAGATTGCGTCCTAGAATCGCGCGAGCTTCTTCCATCGCACCTTGCATCAACATGCCTTCAAAGCGGCGGTCGATCTTTTGGTAGAGCCGGGCGCGCGGCGGCGTGAGCGCGTAGCCGATCCATTCATCGGGGCGCAGCACGGGCGGTTGGCGCGAGTTTTGGAATTCGGTGATGGCTTTGCCGGTGGACAGAAACACTTCAAGCGCACGTGATAAACGCTGGCGATCACCGGTGCCGAGGCGCTGGGCCGTTTCTGGATCATGCGGGGCGAGGCGCGCGCGCAGGCCATCGGCGCCTTCAGCCTCAGCAATGGCGCGCACATCGGCGCGAATATCATCTGGCACCGGCGGAATGTCTGACAAGCCTTGCGTTAGGGCGAGCAGGTAAAGCCCGGTGCCGCCAACGAAAACCACACGCTTGCCGCGCCGCTCAATATCTTTCAGGCAGGCGCGCGCATCTTCGAGCCATTGGCCCGTTGAATAGCGCTGATCTGCGCCAACATGTCCAAACATGTGGTGGGGAATGCCATTCATCTCTTCCTGTGTTGGCCGCGCGCTGATAATGCGCAGGTCAGAATAGACCTGCATGGAGTCAGCATTGACCACTTCAGCATCGAGACGCTTAGCCACTTGGATGGCCAAATCTGTCTTGCCGCTAGCGGTTGGACCGTGGATGAGGATTGCCGGACGCATCTTCTGAAACTAGGGGTAAGTAACAAAACTTGAAAGCCATCAAGGACGATATGGATGACAAAAACTGATATTAATCATGAGGGTGCAATTGCTGTTGTCGCTGTGACCGGGAAAAACACCCCTACACTGGCAGACGATTTGCGCGCGGCTGTCGCGTCTGTAGACCTTGAGCTGGCGGTTTCACGGGGCTTGTCTGCGTCTGATGATGTGACGGCGATTGAAGTGCAGGTGATGGAGACGCGGGGCGATAAGGTGGCGCGGTTGCGCGCGGCGCTGGCAGATTTGGCGGCGGATGTGGCTGTGTTGCCATTGGCGAACCGCCGCAAGCGCTTGCTGATCTCTGACATGGATTCCACGATCATCGGGCAAGAGTGCCTTGATGAGATCGCCGACTTTGCGGGGCTGAAAGAGCAAGTGTCTGCGATCACTGAACGCGCGATGGCGGGAGAACTCGATTTTGATTCTGCGCTGACTGAACGTGTGGGCATGTTGAGCGGCCTAGACCTGTCAGCCTTGCAGCAAGCCTATGAAGAGCGCATCAGCCTGAACCCCGGCGCGCGCACATTAGTAGCGACGATGAAGGCACATGGCGCAAAGACCGTACTCGTCTCTGGTGGCTTTACGTTCTTTACCGAGCGGGTGGCAGCGGACGCTGGGTTTGAAGACCATCGCGGCAATACGTTGATTGATGATGGCGCCAAGCTTACCGGCGAAGTGGGTCGCCCGATTTTGGGGCGCGAGGCGAAGCTGCACGCGATGGATGAGTTTGCTGCCCGCCAAGGCCTTGGGCGCGCCGATGCGCTCGCCATGGGCGACGGCGCGAATGATCTTGCGATGATTAAAGCGAGCGGCCTTGGCATCGCTTATCGCGCCAAGCCAATCGTGGCGAGCGAAGCCCATGCGGCGATCGACAACACAGACCTGCGCACAGCCCTATTCTTCCAAGGCTATCATCAGGATGAGTTTGTTGAAGGCTAAGCCCGATTAGGACTTAGACAGATCAATCGACAGGAACTGGTCGAACCAGCCTGCATCGCCGCGACGCTTTACGCGCAACAGCAGCGGTTGCTGGGGCGTTTTCATTGCCGCTGACAATTGCTCCATCACGCCGGTGACGCTGTCGACTGATTTTGAGTTCAGCTCGATGATGACATCGCCGCGAACCAGTTTGCCATAGGCGCGGCCACGGGCGCTGACTGTGCTGACCACAACGCCGGTGACATCTTTGGGCACACCGAACCGGCGGCGGATGTCATCGTCTAGGCTGATGAGTTCCGCGCCGAGCTCATTGCTCGAAGCTGGAATATCCAACAGGCTGTCTTTGGGGTTTGCGACTTCTGGGGTCTTCAATTCGCCCAATGTGACGGCAACGGTTTGACGTTTGCCACTACGGACCAGGGCTAGGCTGGCTGTGTCGCCGACCGGGATTTCAGAAATGATGCGGGTCAGCTCACGCACGTTTGTGATCTCGCGAGAATTTATGCTGAGCACGAGGTCGCCAACTAGCAGCCCAGCCTCTTTGGCTGGGCCATCATCGGCAAGCCGGGTGATAACGACGCCGCCCTTGCCTGTGCCTTTGAATGCTTTGACGAGGTCTTCGTCAGCATCCTGCACGTTCACGCCGAGCCAAGAGCGCTGGACAGAACCAGTCTCCATCAGCTGACCAGAGATGCGTTTGACCAGATTTGCAGGTACAGAAAAACCAATGCCGACAGAGCCGCCGGTTGGCGAGATGATCGCGGTGTTTACGCCGACCACTTCGCCGCCGAGATTAAACAGCGGACCGCCGGAGTTGCCCCGGTTGATGGCCGCGTCTGTTTGAATGAAATCGTCTGAGCGGCCGGAATTGAGATCGCGGTTGCGCGCCGAGATGATACCAGCAGAGACTGAGCCACCAAAGCCGAACGGGTTGCCGATGGCGATGACCCAATCGCCGACTTCTGCTTTGTCGCTGTCTGCTAGATCAACGAAAGGAAGCGGCGTGGGGGATTTAACCTTGAGGACAGCCAGATCTGTATCTGCGTCGCGGCCAATAAGCTCTGCGGTCAGCACACGGCCATCATGGAAATTGATATCGATCTCATCGGCGTTTTCGATGACGTGATTATTGGTAATGATGAGGCCGTCGGCGCTGATGACGAAGCCAGAGCCGAGCGAGCCTTCGCGGCGGAAGCCATCGCCATCACGGCCAAAAAAGTCGTTGAAGCGTTCCATTGGCGAACCATTGGGGAAATTCGGCATTCCCTCTGGCGCAATGGTTTGCGAGGTGGAGATGTTCACCACGGCGGGCATGAGGCGTTTGGACAGTTCACGGAAGCTATCGGGCTGGGGCTGTGAGTCCATTTGGTCAGCCGATTGCGACAGGCTGGCCTGTGCAAGTGCGGGAAGAGGCATAGCTACCAGAATGGCAGCGGCGGCGAGTGCCGAAAAACGCATGAGGCGGACAAAGCTCCTGAACGCAAGAATACTGTACAATATACAATCAGTATGGCGGTTTGGCCGCTAAGTGCAACTGTCTCAGGCAGCCTTCAGCACGATGATGACGAGGCCCGCGCCGAACACGGCAGAACCAAGCCCCGACATGACGATTTGATTGCGTGGCATTTTGGCCATCAGCGCGGCCATTTTGCGCATAGAATCGGGGGCGATCGCATAGATCGCCCCCTCAAAAAAGAGCCATAGCCCGAAGGCGGCCAGAATGAGCTTGAAACTCACGCTGGGTTAGCGGCCGCCATTGCGCGCTGCGCTGTTGATGAAGTCATCGCAGATACCAAGTTGGTTTGGCCCAACAATCATTTGCGTGCCTTCTTTGATGGATGCTTCACACGCGATAAGCGCGCGTTGGAACCGGAAGAATTCAGGGTCCTTATTGTAGGCGCGTGCATAAATCTCAGTGGATTTTGCATCACCTTCACCCCGAAGAGTTTGTGCTTTCTCGCCCGCTTGGGCTTCGATAACGACTTTCTCACGGGCAGCTGTCGCGCGGATGAGGCGGGCTTTTTCTTCGCCCTCCGCTCTGATGCGCTGAGCTTCCTGAAGACGCGCCGTTTTCATACGGCTGTAGACACCTTCGGCAACATCGTCTGGCAAATCGGCCTGACGGATGCGCACGTCGATAATGTCGATGCCATTATCAGTCAGGTTGCCGTTCACGCCTTCGCGGATGCGGTCCATCAATTGTGACCGTTGACCGGATACAATTTCTGGCACCGGCACATCACCGAGGGCTTCACGAATGTTCGACCGGGTTGTTTGGCCGAGCTGTGATTCAGCACCACGAATTGTGCGGAAGCTCTCATAGAACTGAAGCGGATCACGAATGCGCCAGCGCACGAATGCGTCCACTTTCAGGCTGCGCTGATCTGAGGCCAGCACGGCGATATTGTCGATGTTGAGACCAAGGTTCTTACGATCGAGCACCTCAACCGTTTGAATGAACGGGGCCTTGAAATAGAGACCCGCTTCATCGGTGCCCGGCGCATTGCGGATCGCTTTAGGCTCACCAACCTGCAAGACGAGCGCCTGCTGGTCCTGTCGGACAACGTAGAAAGAATTGAGCGCAATGAAAGCGCCTAGAGCGAGGAGGGCAATTAGGCCCCAGCTGAAAATTTTCATGACCTAGTTCCCTCTCTGAGCACGCTCAAGCGGCAGATATGGAACTGCGCCTGAGTTTTGATCAAGGATCGTTTTGTCGGTGCGTTGAAGAACACGCTCCATTGTTTCCAGATACATACGTTCGCGCGTGACGCGGGGCGCCTTGCGGTATTCGGTATAGATCTGGTCGAAGCGAGAGGCTTCACCTTGCGCGGTGGCCACGACGGAGTCGCGATACCCTTCAGCTTCTTGCAAGATGCGCTGCGCACTACCACGCGCTTGCGGGACGACTTCGTTCGCATATTGCGTGGCTTGGTTGATGTTTGTCTCTGCGTCTTGTTCAGCGACTGTTACATCATCAAACGCTTTGCGTACTTGTTCCGGCGGATAGGCGCCGTCAATTTGCACTGCGCTGATAATGACACCGGCTTGATAATCATCGAGCAGCGCTTGCGTTTGCGCCGCAACTTCTTGCTGGATGACATTCCGGCCCGTTGTGATGACGCTTTGAAGTTTGGACTTGCCGACAACTTCGCGCATCACAGATTCAGACACTTGTGCCACGGCATCGCGTGGGTCACTGACGTTGAGAATGAAATCTTGCGGGCTGGTCGAATTGACCTGCCAATAGACGGAGAATTGAACATCGACGATGTTTTCATCTTCTGTCAGCATGAGGCTTTCATCACGCGTATTACCGATTGTCGTCTGGTTACGTTTTTCAACATTTACCAGAACATGGTCTTCGATGGGCGCGGGCCAATGGAAATGTAGACCGGAATCGAAGTTTGTTTGGAACTTGCCGAAACGGAAAATCGAAGCTTGCTGGCCGGGATCGACGATTACAATACTGGTCGAGACCCATGCCAAGAGCGCAATGCCGCCAATGACGAGGAAGCCGAGCGGCCCGAATGGGCTGCCGCCGCCTTTGCCGCCGCTACCTTTGCCGCCACCGCCGCCGCCAGCGCGCTTGCGAAATTTGTCCTGCATGCGGCGCATTTGCTCTTCAAGGTCTGTTCCACCCTTGTTTCCGCCGCCCTGATTTGGACGCCCCCATGGAGACCCTTTGTCCCCGTCAGAGCCGCCATTGTCTGATCCGCCAGACCCCCAAGGGCCTCCAGATTTAGATTTATCGTCCCAGGGCATAGCCCCTCCTGTTCATTGTGCAGTCTTCCATATAGGAAGTTTTACAGATATGTGCACGCCTCTTCGTGGGCTTCAAGGAAACAAAAGGCCTAATAAGTGTTTGGATCGAGAGAAAAACAGCTTCGCAAATGCGAAAACCTTGTAAAATTCGCCCTAGGTTCGCCGGATTGGCTCGAGTCTGTGACGGTTGATGGCGATGGGCGCGCGATTCTCGTTATTAAGGCTGATCCGCAGAATCGTGAGGCGGCAGAAAACCTACGCATTGAGGCGGAAGGTAAGGCGGAAACTGTAGAAGGCATTATGTCGGTCACGACGGTGCTGACCGCTGAGGGGCACTCACATCCGCCAAAACCGCCTGCGCCCAAGCCGAGCGAATTGCAGATGAGGCCCGCGCAGCGTCGGGTGCGCAAAGGCGCGCGCCTGTCAGATGAGGCGCTGCAGCAAAGCCCTATACCGCCGAAAACTGCTGATATTTCAAATATTCCCGGCGTCAAACGCATTTTAGTCGTGGCCAGCGCCAAAGGCGGGGTTGGGAAGTCCACTGTGTCGGTGAATTTGGCGGCGGCGATGGCGAAAGCGGGCATGCGTGTCGGCCTGCTTGATGCTGACGTTTATGGGCCATCCATTCCGACCATGCTGGGCACGCTTGATGCGCAGCCTGAAACCAATGGGAACGGCAAATTGCTGCCGATCGAGGCGCATGGGATGTCGTCTCTGTCGATTGGCTATTTGAGTGACCCCGATGCGCCGATGATCTGGCGCGGGCCGATTGTCTCCTCAGCGATTTTGCAGATGTTGAATGATGCCGATTGGACGTCTGGCGGGGACCCTTTGGATATTCTCATCATTGATACACCTCCCGGCACCGGTGAGGCCCATCTTGCCCTTGCTCAAAAAGTGCCTGTGACGGCGGCGGTAATCGTGACGACACCGCAGGAAGTGGCGCTTGCCGATGTGCGGCGCGGGGCGGCGATGTTTGCCAAAACGCATGTGCCTGTTTTGGGTGTTGTTGAGACGATGAGCTGGTTTGAAGACCCGGCCAGGGTCAAGCATTATATTATGGGCCAAGGCGGCGGCGCGAAGATGGCGACGCAGCTGGGCCTGCCTTTATTGGCGGAGCTGCCCATGTTGCAGGCGATTAGAGAGTCTGGCGATGCGGGAGTGCCAGCGGCGTTGACCGATGCGGCGGCGGGCGAGAAGTTTACCGCGCTGGCACGTCAGGTGGCGATTAGTCTGGACCAGCTCGAGACCAAACCAGCGCCGGAGATTGTGTTTGAGGATTAGCGCGTAGCTATTCGAACGCGCAGAAGTCAGCCGTGACGCGGCATTCCTCGCCGGACTTTGCGCAGGCCAGCACAGCATTAGCGCGGGCATAGTCAGACCGTGGTGACTGAGCATGGGCGGCGGCGCCGTTAGTGCCCGTCGCATAGGCGAAACAGCTTGAGAAGCTGGTGACGATCTCGCAGCCATCTCCATTGCTGACTTTGCATTGTTCGAGCGCATTGGCGCGGGCGTCGGCCTCACTTGCCTCGAACCGGGCGCGGCCTTCTAAGCCATTTGTTGTGATCGCGAACGCGCCCCATTGGCCGGTGAAACGCGGCTTGGGGCGGATATCACAATGAGGGTAGAGCGCATCGCGCGCGCCGACATCATCGGGTGTGAGGCCGCGACGCCAGCGCCCGGGGCCTTGCACGTCTCGCCCCACCATGACGGATGCGCCATCATAAAAGGGTGAGTGCTTAAGCGTGCGGGAGGGCTTTACGCAGTCGATCTGCATTTGCGTGACAGGCCGTGCATCGGTGTCGAGATTGTAGCGGGGCGACTCTTCGGGGTGACCAAAGCCGAGCGCATGGCCGACCTCATGCAGCATGATGGACGGAAAGTGCAGGCAGTCTGGGCGGCCCTGTGTCGTGTCGATATAGAAACAGCGCGAGGCGTTGACCCGCACATCGGCGCTTTCTATGCGGATGGCGTGCTCAGCCGGCTCACCATTCGGCAGCAGGACGGGGCCAGCTTCTGGACGTTCATAGAAGAGCGTGTAGCCGGTGGTGCGGATGTTTCTAAACGGCGGAAACTCTCGCCCAGTCTGGCCGAAGAAATCGATCTCGGCGCCCTGATGCGATTGACCGATGACAGCTAGCGGAACGGAGGGTTCCACTTGGCCAGTCACGTCGGTGAAGTAGAGACTGGGGTGACCGGAGGACCATTCTTCCAGAACTTCAGCGAGCGATGTGTGGATGTCTTCGCAGGTGGCGTTGTCGATGAACCCCATCTTGCACAGGCTGTCATCTATGGCGTATTCGATGCCGCCGCCTATACCGCGTTCGCCGGTTTCGATGAGTGAGCCTTGCGTCATCGACCAACGCGGGGCGCGGTCTAAATGGTCTCGGGCGTCTGTGCCGCCGCCGCGTGGGCCTTCAACAACGAAACCGGTCAGCCCCATGAGCGCGAGGAGTGACAAAGCAAGGCGGCGTAATATCATGTGACGTAAGATAGCAAGCGCGGGCGGGGCTGACCACTAGCAATAGCGGTTGGACTCAAGCGCGTTCTAACTCGCGAATGGTACAATTGTAGTCATTGTCATCATCAGCCTCATAGGATTTTGAGGAACGCTCGACCCATTCGGACGGGTCAATCGCGGGGAAATGGGCGTCGCCTTCAGGCGCAGCATCGACTTCGGTGATGTAGAGGCGGTCCGCAAAGGGTAGCGCCAGCGCATAGATCGCCTCGCCGCCAATCACGAAAATCTCTTCATTGCCATCGCGCGCGGCCATGGCTTTGGTGGCGCTCAACGCGGCAGGCAGGTCTGAGTAGATGCGCGCGCCGGGCGCTTTATAGGCCCAGTCGCGGGTCATCACGACATTGATACGGCGGGGCAAAGGGCGGCGCGGCAGGCTTTCCCACGTCTTGCGGCCCATAAGAATGGGGCTGTTGCCCGTGGTTTTCCGAAAATTGATCATGTCGGCCTTGAGGCGCCACGGTAGGTCGCCCGCATTGCCAATCACGCCATTTTGGCCTTGGGCCACGATGAGGCTGAGTTTTACCGAATTTGCCATTGGTGTTGCCCTATCTGCTTATATGCCCCTGCGTTCATTACACTTGAGACTGGCAGCGCGGCCAGAAAAAGGTCATGAATATGTCAGTAGGTGCCGTATAGGCAGACTCGCTGGCAATAGTGAAACGAATTTCGGAGGCTGCCATCAATACACTTGTCGGTATTTTGACCAATGGAAACCCGCACCAATTGGTTCCAGCCATATTGGCGCTGACCATTACAGCCGCCGCGATTTTGGTGCTGAAGGGGCGGACTTGGGCGTTTCTCTATGTGGCGCTGATCCCGTTTTTGAATTGGTCATTCGGGGTTATCTCAGAGTTTCCGATTTTGGCGGCGAATGATGTTTTTCCTCAAGGCGTATCCCTGCATCCTATGACGATGGTGACGGGTATGGTGTTCGTTGTGCGAGACTTTGTGCAGCGTGAGATGGGCCACCGCGTGCTGTTGCTTATGGCGATGGCTGTGGCGTGGTCGTTTTACTACTCATGGCCTGTTATTGCGCTGGCGAGCGGGTTGGCGTTTGCGGTGTCTGAAAGTGTGGACTGGCTGCTATTCTCGTTCACTAAGTATCGGCTTTCAACGCGGATATTGCTGTCGAGCGCGCTGGCCTCGCCTGTTGATACGACGATTTTCCTCTATGGCGCGGACATCGCTAAGCAGATGGAGCTGGGCCTAGAGCCGGGCAATTCGCTGCATATCGCCAATTGGGTCGTGTTCGTGGTTGGCAAGATGGTCGGCGCTGTATTGGTGTCTTACCTGATCCGGCGACGTGAGGATGCAGGCAAGATAAACCCGATGGAAGCTTAAGGCCTGTCTATCCGTTTGATCCCTTATTGTTGATTTCAACGCCGCTCCCCAATTCGATAAACAGTCATATCGAAGAGGAGACAGCATGGCTGACGGATACAAAGACTTTAGCGAGATTACGGGCGCGATTAGCGCGGGGATTGGTGGATTGCGGACAACCGCCGCGAAAGACACGCTGACCCACTTCAACACGATGGCGAAATCTGCGTTGGCCGATGGCGCACTTAGCACCAAGACCAAGGAGTTGATTGCACTGGCGATAGGCGTGGCAACGCATTGTGACGGCTGTATCGGGTTTCATACCAAGGCGCTGAAGCGTCTGGGCGCGACCGATGATGAAGTCGCCGAAGCGCTGGGTATGAACGTCTATATGGGCGGCGGACCAAATCTTATGTCCGCGAGCGAAGCTTGGAATGCTTGGGTGGCGCTGAAAGACGCCTGAAAACAGTGACTTCGGCAGGGTTCTGCTTGTCGTGGGCTTCATCGACACGATATAGGTGACTACACGCCATAAGGGCGATTGCCACGCCTAGCGAAAGCCCTGCCGAATGAATTCGATCATTGATGTCATCACGAATAGCCAGCCCGAGAATTTGATTCCGGTCTGTATTGGCCTGTTGGTGACGTGCGGACTTGTTTGGTATTTGAAGGGGCGCACCTGGGCATTTATCTATTTGGCGACCATTCCGTTTCTCAATTGGTCATTCGGTATCATTGAGACGTGGCATTTGATGGCGCCCAATGAAATGTTCAGCCGCGGGGTAGATTTGCACCCGTTGACGATGGTGACCGGCTTTGTATTCGTTATGCGAGACTTTGTGCAGCGCCAAATGGGTCAACGTGTTTTGATCGTTATGGCGCTCGGTATTTCATGGGCGTTTTATTATGCGTGGCCAGCGATTGCGATTGCATCGGGTGTGGCGTTTGCTGTGTCGGAGTGCGCCGATTGGCTGATCTACACGTTCACCAAGTATCGCCTGTCTACCCGGATCTGGTTGTCGAGCGCGTTGGCGTCGCCGATTGACACGACGGTCTTCTTGTATGGGGCTGACCTTGCCTTGCAGTATAATCCGGCGATCAAGGCGGATGCTGGCACCATGTTGCATCCGGTCAATTGGATTGTGTTTGCGGTGGGTAAGATGGTTGGGGCGTTGGTTGTGGCGTGGATGGTGCGCCGACGCGAGGATGCGGGCCTACATCCTGAGCCAACGGCTGCCTAGCCTTGCGGTGACCAAGTGATGACGTGGGAAACCGCGTCCAAGTCTCGCCGTTGGCCGGCGATGTAGTTTGCGCTTTCGAGTATTGTGTCGGCGCTTAGGCCTTTGTCTTCGACATCGCGGAAAACGCCTGTGCCGCCTGGTAATGCTGCGCCCTCAACACGGCTGAGGTGGAAGGCAGTATAACGGTCTGGCCCATATAAGAAGTGATCAAACACGCCTTGGCCGCCCGCGACGGCGATATGGTCGATGGGGCATTCGAAGGCAGAGAGCGCCCGCCTGAGGCTCGATGTTTCCGGGTTCCAGAGGATTGAGCGGTCATCCCCAACAGGAAGTAGGCTTGAGACGCTTTCAGTGAGCACAAGGCGTCGGCGGCGTTTGGGGTTTGGTGTCACCTCAAAGCTTTTGCGCCCGAGCAGTGTGACTTGCGCCGCGTCGAGGCCCGCTTGAAAGAACGCCCATTCGGCCTCAGTTTTCAGTGCATCAGGCATTCCACCAAGCGCGTCAGTGATCCTGTCATCATCACTGACGACGGCATATCCCTCAATGCGCAGCGATTGGCCGGGCTGGATCAAACAGCTACCGGCGCCTTGATATGGGCGTGCGGGGCATAGTCTTCGACGGTGAAGTCTTCAAACTCCCAACCGAACAGATCCGTTTTGTCGGGGTTTAGCCGAATGGAGGGCAGGGCGCGTGGCTCGCGAGAAAGCTGAAGCTGCGTCTGTTCCATATGGTTGCTGTAGATGTGGGTATCGCCAAATGTGTGCACAAATTCGCCGGCCTCTAGCCCTGTGGCGCGCGCCATCATCAATGTCAGCAGCGCGTATGAGGCAATGTTGAACGGCACGCCGAGGAAGACATCTGCTGAACGCTGATAGAGCTGGCAATTGAGTTTGCCGTCCATCACGTTGAACTGGAACAGACAGTGACATGGGGGCAGGGCCATATCGTTCACATCAGACGGGTTCCACGCCGAAACGATGAGGCGACGGGAGTTCGGATTGGTCTTGATCTCATCAAGTACCCACTGGATTTGGTCGATAACCCGTCCGTCCGGCGCTGCCCAGCTGCGCCATTGCTTGCCATAAACGGGGCCAAGGTCGCCATTTTCGTCAGCCCATTCATCCCAAATCGACACCTTATTCTCCTTAAGGTAGGAGATGTTGGTGTCGCCCTTGAGGAACCAGAGTAGTTCTATGATGATCGATCGCAGGTGCAGCTTCTTGGTTGTGACCATTGGAAACCCATCGGCAAGATCAAAGCGCATCTGGCGACCGAACACAGCTCGTGTTCCTGTACCCGTGCGGTCATCGCGATCGTGACCATTGTCTACAATGTCCTGCAACAGATCGAGATATTGTTTCAAACTCTGGGTTCCTTCATCAGAATCAGCTTCGAAATTTCCTTAACACATCCTTTCACCGGTCGGCAGATTTAACTTCAGCCGGCCATGAAATCGAAAGGGTATTCGTGCACACTAGGGTTGATAGAAAAATTTTTGAGTGGGTGGAGTGCTTTCGTGGCTAAGTCATTTTTAAAAGAAGCAGTAGCAAACTTTCGTCGAGAAGATGAAGGCAATGTCGCGATGATCGTGGCGCTGTCAGTCATTCCAATCCTGTCCGTGGTGGGGCTCGCTATGGACCTCCAGATGACCAGCACCCAACGAGCCGGTGTTCAAGCGGCCGTTGACAGCGCGGTTATCGCTGGGGCGAAGTCTCTACAGGCAGGACAAAACGCGAAACAGATTGAAGCAGACGTGAACGGTTATGTTGACGCGCTTCTCGCTCAAAAATCGCGTGGAACTAAATGTAACCCTGTGATCCTAAGCTTCGGTGATAACGAAGAAACCATCAATGCGACTGTGTCATGTTCTCAGAAAACGACTTTGAGCCATATGTTCGGGCGCAAGACCATGGATTTCAAAATTGCCTCTGGGTCTGCTTACGGCATTGGTGACGTTGAGGTCGCTATGGTGTTTGACGTCTCCGGTTCTATGGGCAGTTCAAACCGTATGAAAAGCCTCAAAGAAGCAGCGAACAATGCTGTCGATATTCTTCTGCCTAAGGATGAAGGCACGGGCCAGCCGAAGAATGAAGGCATGCGTATCTCGATGATCAGTTATGATACGATGATGAATGCTGGCAATTACTTTAAGAAAGCTACTGGCGAGGAGAGAACTCGCGTTGTCAATGTCGATTATGATGTTTGCACAAAATACAAATGGAAGAGAAAGAATGGCAGGTGGAAGAAGGTTTGCAAGAGATACGAGAAAGGCACAAAGTCGTTTACCGTAAACAGCTCATGCGTAACTGAGCGCGTTGGAGATGAGGCGTTCACGGATGCTAAGCCCGGCGACGACCAGTGGATTACAACGGCCGAGGTAACAGTGCATAAAAATTACCAGGGAGTACCGAGCGGTGCTTCAGTTGAAAGTTGTAATGAGTTTGGCCCGCAACCACTGACGAACAATCGCCAGAAGCTGGAGAAGTACATTAAAGATATTGAGCCGCGCGGTGGCACCGCCGGACAACTCGGTGTTGCCTGGGGTTGGTATACGCTTTCACCTAAGTGGGATAGAGTATGGCCGGCCGCACACACACCTGCTGAGTACAATCCTGCGAAAGTCACTAAAGCAATCATTATGATGACGGATGGTGAGTTTAACACCGAGTATGACCCTTCACTCGGCGACTCTAGTGAGCAGGCTATCGAAATGTGTAACGCGATCAAGAATGAGAGTGTGTTAATCTACACCGTTGCTTTCCAGGCTCCAGATAGTGGTAAAGCTACATTGAAATCTTGTGCGACATCGGATGAATATGCTTTCGAACCGCAGAGCGCGTCAGAGCTGAACGACGCTTACGCGAACATTGCTCGGTCAATTTCTGATCTACGCATCAGTCACTAAGAGCGACAGAAAATAATTGATCTGACCTGCCACCGCGCAGGTCAGACTTTTTTTGGTTGGAAGTTTTAAGTTGGTTAATGCCTTTTAAACCCGGACCCATGAAATTTTTCACCAAATCTAACCGCGATGAAATCTATTCCTGAGATACTTCACCCTTGTATCGGCAGGACGCCGTTGGAGGCAGGGTTAATATGACTTATTCATGGCTAAGGCAGAACGTTAGTCGCTATAAAGGCGATGACAGTGGCAATGTTGCGATGATTGCAGGTTTGACAATCATTCCGATCGTAGCGTTGGCTGGTTTCGCAATTGACTTGCAGGCCACCACCACGAAGAAAAACTCCGTACAGGCTGCTGTTGATAGCGCCGTAATCGCCGGGTCCCGCGCCATGCAAGCGGGCGCATCGGCCGAGGCCGTTTCGTACGACGTAAACCAATATATAAAAGCCTTAGTTGGTGAAGACACAGGCGGCTTGGTTTGTGAATCAACTATTGTGACTTTCGTTGAAGACTCTGAAGATATTTCCGCTTCAATCAAGTGCAGCCAGAAGACAACTTTGACCCAGTTGATTGGCAAGCAGAAGATGGACTTTCGTGTCACATCTGGATCGACTTATGGCGTCGGAAAAATTGATGTCGCATTTGTTTTCGATGTTTCCGGTTCTATGCTTGAGGATGACCGTATCGGGTCTTTGAAAGACGCAGCGGAAGATGCTGTCGATACTCTGTTAGCCAACAATAGCGGCGCCCAAGGTGATGTGCGCATCGCAATGGTTTCATACGCGACAGGTGTAAACGCCGGGCAGTATTATTCCGATGTTACTGGCCTTGATGACGGTCATCAGGTTCAAACCACAATTAAAAAAATTGATTGCACCCAGCGCACGGCTGACGATACCTGCATGGCGGGTTATCTGGTTGGAAACGCTATAACAGTGACTTCAACCCGCAATGATTCATGTACGTTTGACCGACTGGGTAGCGCTGCGTTTACAGACACTTTGGCGACTGCTACCAATCCATTAGCCCCAAGCCCAACATTGGACTTGTGGTTGGATATGGACCGGAATTTCCTTAGCAATGGTGGTCTGAATATCTCGCGCTTTAGGTATAGTGACTATAAAGAGGTGAACTACGCTAGCGGCTGGGACTCAACTGAAGACAACTTCAAGTTTTGGAAAGATGGTGCAGGATATTGGTCGAACCGAGTTTACACTCGCGAAGGCCGTCACATGCTGGAGCTTGCTGATGAAATGGGAATCATTTCGCAAGAAGTCGACGTGGAAGCAGGCAAATACTACAATGTTGTCTTCTCTTATCGTCGGCGCCCTGGTCAGGGTGAAGGTACCAGTCACATGCGTGCACACTGGACCGAAGCGAGCGTCCCGTTGACGACTAGCGATTTGGAAGCGTCAGGTGAGTTTGTAGAGATTACGACGCATGAGAATGGTGGTGATTGGCAGACATATCATTACAATGTACTCGCCACGTCTAACAAAATGCGTATCTCGTTCGAGGGCATGGATGGTGACGATGTTGGTGGGTTACTCGACGATGTTTGGGTGGCTGGCGCAGCTGATGCTTGTCCGGACCAAGAGCCACTTCCTCTAACTGACAATAAAGGTGACATTCTCGACTTTATCGATGGAATGGAAGCACGCGGCGGCACGGCAGGTCACCATGGAATTGCGTGGGGTTGGTACACAATTGCCGCTAAGTGGGCAGGCATGTGGCCAGCAGGAAGCACGCCTTTTCAATATGGCGAGCAGAATGTTACCAAGGCGATGATCGTTATGACTGACGGTGCATTTAATGACACCCGTCAGCCCGGTCAGGGGTCGTCGTTCGAGCAAGCGCAGAGTTACTGCGATGCGGCGAAAAGTGCGGGCGTGATAATCTTCACAATCGCATTCAGTGCGCCTGAAGAGGGCGAGGAAATCCTCGCATATTGTGCAAGTGGCGAGAACCGTGCGTTCCAAGCGGACAGCAAGGCGGAGTTAACCGAAGCCTATAATAAGATCGCAACATCGATCGCCGATCTTCGTATAATCTACTAATTTTGGTGCGGCCGACCGGAGCAATCGGGTAGGCCGCAAATTCTCATTGTGGTTCGTGGGGGGCTGTAACAGGGTTGAGGCAATCGATATGATAGGGTCAAAAAGCATACGGCAATTTCGCGCTGATACCGGCGGGAATGTTATTATGCTTATGGCTTTTATCACGCCTGTCATCCTTGCGCTTGCAGGCGTGGCTGTTGATGCACAGTACACGTTGCGCCAGAAGACAAAAGTTCAACATGCACTAGATTCAGCTATCCTCGCTGGCGCGCTGGCCAAGCGTGACGGGGCGAGCGATGAAGCCGTAATTGCGGATGTTCGAAATTATGTGGACGCGCTTTTGGCTGAAGCTGGAGGTGGACTGGATTGTGACGCTGCCTCAGTGATTTTTGCAGACGGCACTGACATTGAGGGTGAGATCACTTGTGCCCAGCCCACCCATTTGTCGTATCTGATCGGCAAGGAAGAAATGGAATTTGGTGTTGATACGACCAGCACATATAGCATCGGCAATGTTGATATTGCATTCGTTTTTGATGTTTCCGGTTCCATGAACAACGAGAATCGTCTTCCGCTTTTGAAGACTGCGGCGCAGGACGCATTTGATGTTCTGCTCCCGGATGGTGAAGAAGCTGATGGCTCTGTCCGGTTGGCGATTGCGACTTACAATAATTCGGTCAATGCGGGACAATATCTCAACCAAGTCACTGGCTCGTCCATTTTGGGGGCGGACACTAGCAACAACGCCGCCGAACAAACTCAGTTGTCAAACTTCCACATGCGTATGATTGATAGCGCGACGGGTGAACGTTTCTTTTATTATCAAGAGCAGGGCGAGTGCCTTCGTTGGGGGCGCCGGGGGTGCAGCGAATATGCATGGACTACGAGACGGCGTTTCTATAGCGATGTGACAGTTGAAGACCGATGCGTGTTTGAACGCGTTGGCCCACAAGCGGCAACCGATGCCGCGCCGAGCGAAGTTGCGCGCATGACCTCAGGCAATGTGACGTGGGATTTTGATGATCGTAGCCGAGACAAAACTCGTGGATATAATCAGGCGATTTCTAATTCTCCCTCGTCCTCTGGTGCGCTCAGTACGTCTTATGAGGCGTGTCAGGGGTCGGTTCCTATACCGCTTACAGATGATAAAGAGATTTTGAACGCGCACGTGTCTAGCTTGGTTGCGGGTGGCGGCACAGCGGGTCATATCGGCTTAGCTTGGGGCTGGTATCTCATCTCGCCTAACTGGGCGAGCATCTGGCCAACTGAATCTGAGCCGCGCGCCTATGATGATAAAACGTCTGTTCGCGCCGTGATTTTGATGACGGATGGTGACTTTAACTCCACCCACCCACTCGCTGCATCAAGCTCTTTTCAACAGGCACAGGAATTGTGCGACGAGATGAAAGCGACCGACCCGAACATGACGATTTACACAGTGGGTTTTCAAGTGCCTGATAGTGTGCAGCAGACTTGGGATGGGCAGACCATTTTGGAGTATTGCGCCACTGATGCATCACACACTTTCGACGCGGCGAATGGCGAGCAATTGCGCCAAGCCTATCAGGAAATTGCCCGCGATATCGCCGATCTTCACCTGAAACGATAGGCTAAGGGCTTGCATGGCGCGCCGAATAGGCGACATTGGCGCTATGTCTAATAAGTCTGCAGGGCCGGAGCTTCTCCGCTTAATTGATTTGATGTCGCGTTTGCCGGGCTTTGGCCCGCGATCTGCGCGACGCGCTGCTCTGCACATGCTCAAACGCCGGGATCAATTGATGCTGCCCTTGGCTGAAGCGTTGGCCGACGCGGGCGAGAAAATCGACCAATGCCAGACGTGCGGAAATTATGACACGGTTCAGCCCTGCGCCGTATGCCAGACGGATGGGCGCGATGATGGCGTGATCTGTGTGGTTGAAGATGTGCCGGATTTATGGGCGCTTGAGCGCGGCGGGTCGTTCCGTGGGCGTTATCACGTATTGGGCGGCGTGTTGTCAGCGATTGATGGTGTTGGCCCGGATGATCTTAACATCGGAACGCTGAAAGCGCGCGTTGCGGCGGGCGGCATTCGTGAGGTTATTTTGGCGCTGAACGCGACTGTCGATGGGCAAACCACGGCACATTATGTTGCAGACCAACTAGACGGGCAGGGGGTTGCGGTTACGCGTCTGGCCCATGGTGTGCCGATTGGCGGGGAACTGGATCATTTGGACGACGGCACTTTGGCCGCCGCCTTACGGTCTCGCCGGGAAGTCTAAGACTATTCCGCTATGTCCAAGCGATACAGGCCGTCCAAGTCTTTGGTCGCTAGATAGACATGGCCGTCTGGTCCTTCAATGACGTCGCGAATTGAGTATTCGCCCGTCAACAAGTCCTCACGCCCGGCAACTTCGCCATCTTGCATGTCGAGCCGCACGAGTTTCAACCCCTCTGGACCGTTCATCCCACCGACGAGGAAGTCGCCCTTCCAACCGGTATAAAGATCTGTGGTGAGACGGGTTAGGCCGGAGGGTGCGATCGAAGGCACCCAATAGGTGAGCGGCTGTTCCATGCCCTCTTTTTCTGTGTGCTTGGAAATAATCGACCCATTATAGTCGATGCCATAAGTGATGGCGGGCCAGCCATAATTTGCGCCCTTGGAGATGACGTTAAATTCGTCGCCGCCCTTGGGGCCATGCTCGGTCTGATACAGTGTGTCTGTTTCTGCGTCGAAATACAGCCCTTGGGAATTACGGTGCCCGTATGACCAGACAGCAGGGTGACCGCCTTGGCCATCGGCAAACGGATTATCGGCGGGGATTGAGCCATCAGATTTGATGCGGATAAGCGTGCCGTGTGTATTTGCCGGGTCTTGCGCGTCCTTCATGTGCACATAGGCTTCGCCCAGTGAGATGAAGAGCGTGTCCGCATCGGAAAACTGAAGGCGTGAGCCAAAATGCGCCGGGGCAGCGCGTTCGTCGGCAACGAAAATCTCACTCACATCGTCGAGTTTGTTTTCAGTCACGTTGAGCGTTGCGCGCAGAACGACTGTTGCATTGGCGCCCGCAGTGCCTTTGGAGTAGGCGATGTATAGCGTGTTGTTTTCAGCGAAGGCTGGGTCTGTGGTCAGGCCAAGATAGCCGGCTTGTCCCTCAGTGAGCGCGGGCGGTAGCCCGGTTATGGGCGTGGGAGTGCAGGCTGCCTCTGTGCTGGCGTCTAATGCGCCGGATGTGCACGCCGCGCTTAGCCATTTGAGGCCATTCTCTTTCTCTGTGAACAGCAAGTCGCCGGAGGGCAGGAAGGTCATGCCCCATGGGAACTCAGCCTCTGAAATCTTAGTGAGGCTGATGTCTGGAGCGGGGGCGCTGGAGGATGCGGCCTCGGCTGGGCTTTGCGCGTCTTGAGGCTGGCCGCAGGCAGTTAGCGCAAATCCCAAGGTGGCGGTGATAAGGCTGTGTTTAATCATGCTGGTCTCCAAAGGCTTTGCCCGAAGCATAGTTCAAGGGGCTAAGAAGGCAAAGAAAAAGGGCGACCAAACTGGCCGCCCTCTCTTAGAATATTCTGCACGAGGCAGAGTTATGTTCGTGTCTTTACTACCAAGATTTCTTGACAGTAACGCCGTATAGCGCGGGCTCTGTCAGGAAGATGTTGGTGAACAAGCCGGAGCTGTCATCGGTCAGGTAAGTACCTGTGATAACTTCTTCGTCTGTAAGGTTCTTCGCGAACGCTTCAACGCCCCAACCAGACTCATAGTTGTTGAGTAGGACTGAGAGGTTCACGTTTGACCAGCTTTCCAGCTCATCGCGGCCTGAATTCCAGACGCGGCTTTCGCTTTCGGCCTGCATATAGTAGTCGCCCCGGATTGTAAGTTCCCAGTTAGAGTCTGAGATATTCTGGAACGTGTACTCAGCAGCGAGGTTCAACGTCATGTCTGGCGCGCCAGGCATTTTGTTTCCGTCGAGGTTTGCGGCTTCACCGTCGAATGGTGTCAAACCACCGATTGTTTGTGTGTTGCCGTCTGGATCAACATAGGTCACGTCTGGAACCAGTGCCTCAAGCGCAGAGCCAGAGAAAGCACCGGTACAAATGCCGCCTACTGTGCCTGGAGCGTTGGCAAGCACCGCTTCAAAACCAGCGGATGAGATGACGCAATTCGCATAGTTTGATGCGTTCTTCAGAGCCACAAGATCGGAACGACCATTTGTGCGGTCAAGAACATCGATACCGAATGTATCTTTAACCGTGGCATCAAGAAGGCCAACATTGGCTGTAAGCAACCAGTTGTCTGCAGGTGTCCAGAGGTACTCAATTTCGAGACCGCTAAGTTCGGCGTCGACGTTGAAGTTCACAGAAGACCGATTCACGATCTGAGTGATCTGGTAGCCCTGATAGTCATACATAAAGCCAGTCAGGTTCAACTGTTGTGTACCGTCAGCAAATGTATTCTTCGTACCGACTTCCCAAGAATTCACAAATTCTGGATCGAAGAATTTCGGGAACAGGTCTGAACCAGCAGGCTGTGGTGGGTTAATACCGCCGCCCTTATAGCCCTTCGCGTATGATGCGAAGAAGAGCGAGTCATCAGTGAAGTCCAACTGTGGTGTCCAGTCTGCGCCGATGCGGCCAGTTGTTTCCTGGAAATCAACCTCAAGAACACCGGTTGGTACGCCAGCACCATCTTCTGGAATAACAGATGTTGGCGTGAAGAGTACTGAGGGTACGACTTGCTGAGATTTTTGATCATCTGTGTAGCGCAAGCCAACAGAAATCGTCAGATCGTCAGTCGCGTCGAAATAACCTTCACCAAACAGTGCTTTGGATTCAAGATTGTATGGTGAGACTGAACGGAAATAGTTGCGTCCAGTACCATCAATTGATCCACCCAAATCTGACCCGTCGCCTGGGTTTGATGTATCAATTGGAGTTATACCACCAAGAATCGCACCGCCAGCGAGGTTGTTGATTTGTGTAATCGCCGTCAATGAGTTCGAGAACACATAGTAGCTGTTATTGGTGTTATCGAGGTTCGCAATCTCGTAATCCATATAGATGGCGCCGAGGTTGAAGTTGAACCGACCATCGAAATCAGACTGCAAACGAAGCTCTTGTGTAATCGCTTCACTATCGCTGGCTGAGATGTCGAACGTACGCAGGAGGTTTGATGACCCAAGTTGTGGATCGTTTACAAAGCCGCCTGGGAAGAGCGCATCAAACACCGGTGCGAGGCCGGGATTACCGAACGGCGCGCCCGATGTGTTGAACGCTACGTCTGGAACGAACTTGTTATAGTCCTCTTCAGAGTGCTTCGACACTTCGTTACTGCTGGTCAATGATGTCAAAGTGAGGTTTTCACCCAGATCCAATTCCAAGCTTAGCGTCCAGAGATCTTGCTCCGCTGTGTAGCTAGGATCGGAAGCTGACGCGATGTTGCGCAGGTTTGGATCAAGCGCACTTGTCGCTAGGTCGCCGCTCGCGAGGCCTGCCAGAATGGCAAAACCACCGCCGAGTGACCCTGCAGTGTTCACACGTTCAAAGCTGTCTGAAAGCGGAGCTTCCTGACACCCGAGTGACGTGTAAATTTGGTCAGCGGCGCCGATTGCGATGCCGTTGAAGGATGATTTGAACGGGTCTTTAGCGCAAAGCTGTTTACCTGTCCGTAGACGGCTATCGTCTTCTTCAAAGTGCTCGTATGACAACCAACCACGGAAATTCTCACTTGGCTCGAAGCCCAGTGTGGCGCGCATACCCCAAAGTGAACGATCATCAATATCGGTGTTGGTGAGTGTGTTGGTCGCATAACCGTCGCGTGTGGTAGAAGAACCAGCTACGCGCAGCGCCATCTTGTCGCCGATCGGCACATTGAACATGCCTTTAGCTTTGAATGCGTTGTAGTTACCGTAAGTTAGCGCGAGATCGGCTTCTTTTGTGCCGAGCTTCGGTTTCGCTGTGATTACGTTGATAACACCGCCCGTCGCGTTACGTCCGTATAGTGTGCCCTGTGGGCCACGTAGAACCTCGACACGTTCCATGTCGAAATACTCAGCTTCGAAAAGCAGATTGTCTTGCAGTGGAATAGAGTTCTGGTGAACACCCACGCCGGCGTCAGAAGAGTTACCAACAGCGTCGTTACCGATGCCGCGAACTTTGAAGTTGTCGCCTGTGAAGTTGCCTTTGGTAAAGCTGACGTTTGGAACCGCTTTAACGAGGTCAGAACCGCCAGTGAGTTGGAGGCGCTCAATCGCGCTCTCGTCAAACGCGGATACCGCGATCGGAACATCCTGAATAGATTCTTCCGTCTTCTGCGTCGTCACGGTGACCGTTGCGAGGGTGCGCTGATTGTCGGCTTCTGGTGCTTCTGCTTCCTGCGCAATTGCAGCAGGAGCCAGCAAGCTCATCGCGAACGCCGATGCGCCTGCGAGCCAGATGGACTTCGAGTCTCGATTGAATGCCATTTTCTTATTTTCCTCCCCTCGGGCCGAAGTGGTCTTCGCCGAGAAATTTGTTGTCAATTTTATACTGAGGGTCCTCTGAATCGGGACTCCTTCAATAATGTAGTGACAAGTATTACGCGGGGGTTGTCAACGCCACTTCCGGCAGATTGTGAGAGAAGTTCTCTGTCGGGTGGCAAAAATGTTACGCTCGGGTCACCTCGATGCTTGGCCAGTATTGCTGTGGCTGCTAAAGGCTGGGCATGACAAACTCTAACGAAAAAGCACTTGTTTTATTCTCCGGCGGGCAGGATTCAGCGACCTGTTTAGCATGGGCTCTGGAGCGGTTCGATCATGTTGAAACGCTGGGGTTTGACTATGGTCAACGCCATAGTGTCGAGCTGGAATGCCGGAGCGTTTTTCGGGACAAACTCCTTCAGCTCTTCCCGCAGTGGAAGACACGTCTGGGCGCCGATCATATGCTTAATGCCGGCGTGCTGTTGTCGCTTGGTGAAACAGCAATGACGCATGCTGTTGAGATAGAGATGACCGATGCAGGTCTCCCGTCGACTTTCGTGCCGGGACGGAATTTGCTTTTCCTCACCTTGGCGGGCGCTTTGGCCTATCGGCGCGGCATAGACGTGTTGATCGGCGGCATGTGTGAGACGGACTATTCCGGATACCCTGATTGCCGAGCAGAAACCATGAAAGCACAGGAAAATACGCTGACCTTGGGCTTGGATAAACCAATCAAAATTGAAACACCGCTCATGTATATCGACAAGGCTCGCACATGGGCGATGGCCAAGAAATTGGGCGGCGGCGCGCTTATCGAGCTCATAACTGAAGACACACACACATGTTATCTGGGTGACCGAACACAGCGTCATGAGTGGGGTTATGGTTGTAATTCCTGTCCGGCATGCGATTTGCGCAGCACGGGCTGGAAAAGTTGGATGGCAACGCAATGACCTACTCAGTTAAAGAGGCGTATTGCACGCTACAGGGCGAAGGCGCTCAGACTGGCCGCGCGGCTGTATTCCTGCGCTTTGCGGGCTGTAATCTGTGGAATGGGCTAGAGCGGGATCGCGCTGTAGCTGTTTGCCAGTTCTGTGACACCGATTTTGTTGGCACGAATGGCGAGAATGGCGGCAAGTTCACCACGCCGGACGCGCTGGCCGATCATGTTCTGGCGCTGTGGATAGCTGAGGCGGGCAACTCGCGCCCCGCTTACGTAGTTTGCACAGGCGGCGAGCCACTTTTGCAACTGGATCCGCCGTTGATCGCGGCGCTCAAAGCACGTGGGTTTGAGGTAGGTGTGGAGACCAATGGCACGGTTGTTGCCCCTGACGGGGTAGACTGGATTTGCGTTAGTCCAAAAGCGAATGCAGAGCTCGTTCAACGCGCAGGAAGCGAATTAAAGCTCGTATATCCGCAAAATGCACCAGAAGCGCAGCCTGAACGCTTCACAGAACTGGACTTTTCGCACTTTTTCCTGCAACCGATGGACAATAATGATACGGCCCGCAATGTGCAGGCTGCTGCTGACTATTGTATGAAGAACCCCCAATGGCGACTGAGCTTGCAAACCCACAAACTGATCGGGCTTCCCTGAAGCTGGAAGGTCGCGTGTTTGAGATCACCAAATCGGTGAATTTCGAGGCGGCGCACTTTATGGGAACCAAGCCTGAGGGGCACCCGTATCGCGGTGTGCATGGTCATTCATTTGGCTTGGAAGCCACCGTTGCTGGCGTCGTGAAGCCGGGCGAGCAATGGGTTGAGGATTTCGGGAATTTGACCGAGCATTTGAGCGCGACCGCTGCTAAGCTCGATCATCGCTTGTTGAACGAGATTGAAGGTCTTGACGTGCCGACTTTGGAGCGCATTTGCCTGTGGGCCGCGCGTGACTTGGCTGAAGCATTGCCGGGCCTGAAGCGGATCGCCGTGACCCGTCCTAGCCTGAATGAGCGTTGTGAACTCGTTCTTTAAATCGCTAGTGCGTTTCTAGCGCGGCGATCTGTTTTACAAACTTTCTTGCGATGCGTGATGACGCTGTGTTGGCATCCCCCCATGTGGTGGGTGATGCAAAGCGAAGGTCATTCTCGAAATCATCATCTGTCAGGCTGGCGATGACGTTTTTATCGGCGTCGCGCGCGCTGAGTGTGAGCTTCATGCCACCCGTGCTGATTGAGCGCCCATAATCAAGACTGAGTCGGTCGCCAAGTTGTTTCATTGTCGGCTTATTGGGCCGGGCATCTTCGATGACCACATCAATGTGGGAAACCGTTATGCCTGCCTTGTTCAAATATCGGGTCAGGTCTTCACGGATTTCCTCGGCAAGATAATCGCCTTCTTTCAGGCCGTAATCATCTTCAAGCTTCTCTGTGAATTTTTCGCTGAACGTCACAGTGAATTCACTCGCGTTTGCTATGGGTGCCAACAGCAGTGCCGGTATGGCGAAGAGTAATGCGCGTTTCATGAACTAATCTCCCAAGCTTTTTCTTAGGACTACCACAAGTTATAACTGTTTGCGAATTTCGTCCTGAGTCTCGTGCTCACATTACTACATAATGTTGTGAGCCGCACTTTCAGCTTGCCCCGACTCACTTGCTGATTCATCAAGGGGCATGCCCAATTCTGCCACTCTTGATGAAGCTCGCGCGCTGCTTAAACGTGTCTATGGTTATGAGGCGTTTCGTGGATTGCAGGAGGCGGTGATCGCCGACGTGTTGGCGGGCAAGGATGCGCTGGCTGTATTGCCGACCGGTGGCGGCAAGTCAGTCTGCTATCAGATCCCGGCTTTGCTGCGTAAGGGCTGCGGAATAGTCGTCTCCCCGCTGATCGCTTTGATGGCTGATCAGGTGGACGCGCTCAAGCAAGTGGGTGTGCGCGCCGAACGGCTAGATTCCTCAATGCCATTTGAAGCGCGCCAAGCTGCCCTAAGCGCCGCCGCAGTTGGCGATATGGATATGCTCTATGTTTCGCCGGAGGGTTTGGGCACCGGGTTGGCCAATCGGTTGGCGGAACTGCCCATCTCTCTCATCGCTGTGGACGAAGCGCACTGCGTTAGCCAATGGGGACATGATTTCCGCCCGGACTATCGCGCGCTGGGTCGATTGAAAGAGCTGTTCCCCGGCGTGCCGCGCCTCGCCGTGACAGCTACAGCCGATACACGCACGCGCGATGATATATTGCTGCAGCTGAACCTGACCAATCCCTCTAGCCATGTTGCGAGCTTTGACAGGCCCAATCTAACACTCGCGGCGGAACCAAAGTCTGGCAATCGCGCGGGCCGTGTTGTTTCCCTTGCTAAAGCGCGCAAGGGCCAATGCGGTATTGTTTATGCGGCGACGCGTAAGGCTGTCGATGAACTCGCGGAGAGTTTAAAGTCTGCAGGCGTGCCGGCGCTGGCCTATCATGCCGGGCTAGACGCCGAGGTGCGGGCCGAGCGTCAGCGCGAATTCCTGCTGGAAGACAATATGGTCATGTGCGCCACGGTCGCGTTTGGCATGGGAGTCGATAAGCCGGATGTGCGCTTTGTGATCCATGCCGACCCGCCAAAGACGATGGAAGCCTATTGGCAAGAAGTTGGCCGCGCCGGGCGGGATGGTTTGCCAGCCGATGGGGTGGCGCTTTACGGGCCGTCCGATATGCGCCGGTCTTTGAACTGGACCTATGAGGGCGATGCGCCTGAAGAGATTAAGCGTGTGCAAATCACCAAGACACGCCAATTGTTCGCCTTCTTTGATGGTGATGCCTGTCGGCGGGCCACTGTGCGTCGCTATTTCGGTGAGGAGAATGTCGAGACGTGCGGCGTGTGCGATATCTGCACCGGCGCGGCGGCTGAGCCGTATGATGCGACGCGCTGGGCGCAGATGGCTGTGTCAGCCGTATTGCGTTGTGGCCAATCCGTCGGACGCGCGCGGCTTATCCTTCACCTGATGGGGCAGACAAAGGATGATCTGGACCAACGTCTCTCAACGGAGTCGACGTTTGGTGTTGGGGCTGAGCTTTCCAAACAAGGCTGGATGCGCGTGTTTGATGCGCTCTTGTTCACGGGCCTGCTCGAAGAAGGCGGCGAAGTGATGCGGCCCATCGTGAAAGTGCCAAGCGCTGACGTGGCGCGCGCCTTGTTTAAGGGTGAGCGCGAATTGATCCTGCGAGAAGACGTGACACAAGCACGCAAGAAGGCGACCTCCAAAAGCACCTCTTCCCGCGCGAGTGTGGCTGAGCTGTCAGAGCAAGACCAGTCCTTGTTTGACTCGCTTCGCATGTGGCGCACGGAAACGGCTAAAACGCGCGGTGTACCGCCATATGTCATCTTCCATGACAAAACTTTGGCCGAAATTGCCCGAGAACGCCCGGTATCGCCCGGTGAAGTTCGCCTTATTTCTGGCGTCGGTGAGAAAAAAGCCGAGCGGTATGGCGATGATGTCGTGCGAATCGTAGCCGAAGCTGCATAAAAGCGGTTAACCTTTCAGCGCCAAATAGCCTGTAGATACTGATTGCTTGTGGGTTGCCGCGTTCTAACACTTGACCAAGGCGCGTACAGCATACACCTATGAACCAGCTATGATTCCGTTCCTTGTCCCGGAGACAACATGACACTTGATTACCGCCTAGATGACGACAGTGAAGACGCCCCAATCGGCGAGCCTAATGCCTTTCTTGAAGAGGCTTTGTTTAAAGCCCGCACGATCCTGCTGACTGGCGGTATCGACTTTAAGCAAGCACGCCGCGTGTCTGAGCGCCTTCTGGCGCTGTCGTCTGAGAGCTCAGACCCGATCCTCTTGGTTCTGTCATCACCCGGTGGCCACGTTGAAAGTGGCGACATGATCCATGACATGATCAAATTTGTCGGTGCGCCCGTAAAAATTCTCGGCACAGGCTGGGTCGCCTCTGCTGGCGCGCTGATTTACACCGCCGCAAAAAAAGAAAACCGCTACGCCCTACCAAATACACGCTTCCTGCTTCATGAACCGCGTGGCGGCGTTGGTGGCCAAGCGACCGACGTTGAAATTCAAGCGCGCGAAATCATCAAGATGCGTGAGCGTTTGAATAATATATTTGCAGACGCGACGGGAAAAACTCTCGAGCAGATCCAAAAAGATACTGAACGTGATTTTTGGATGAGCGCCGAAGAAGCCGTGAAATATGGCTTGGTGAACAAGATCGTATCTCATCGAGACGAAGTGAAATAAGCGTTTTTTGCGTATTTCCAGATTAGATATTGCAGGACGCGGTAGAGGCAACTCTGCCGCGTCTTCATATTTCGTTAGGTATCCGTTTGCGCCCCGTAAAGGTTTATAGGTCAGTATCCTATCTTAACGAAGTTAGATGGATAAGATCGAATGCCAGTACGCGTAGAGGACATCGCCGTAAACGTACGGCCAGTTTCACCAGATGCCAAAACAATGGCGGTCTTGGGTCTGTTTTTGTCCGATACGTCTTTGTTTGCTGTGCCGGTCGTTTCTAATGGCGCCGCGCTAGGATATGTGACGCGCTCCAAGCTGACCGAAGCATTGGCAACGCCGAACGGCAAAGAGCATTGTTCGCGTCTGCCTATCACATCGATGATGTGCGAAAATCCGCCCATGGTAGAGCACGGCACCGCCGCAGCATTGGTCGCGAAGCTCGCTGCTGACCAGAACACACCGGCGCTAACTGAAGCCGTCATCGTGTTGAAAGACGGCGCTTATAGCGGACTGATAAGCCCAAGCGCATTGCTAACAGCTGTTGCGCATGAAAATGCCGCGCGCGCCAAGGCGATGAAGAATGCGTCGAAGAAATTCCAACATGTAAAAGCGCAAGCGCAGCAGAACGCGAAAGATAAATCAAAGTTTTTGGCCTTTTTGAGCCACGAGATCCGCACGCCCCTAACCGGTATTCTGGGCGTTGCTGATCTATTGCAAGATAGTGTGAGTGGAGGCGAACCCCGGCGCTTAGCACGTACGATTAGCGAAAGTGGAGTTCACTTGGATCGTCTGCTTGGCGATCTGTTGGATTTGTCACGCTTGGAGGCCGGGAAACTGCCTATCACGCCTGCACCGTTTGATGTACGCGATTTTGCGCTGGAGGCGCGTGACCTGTGGCAATCTCGCATTGCGGGCAAACGACTCGATTTGCGCATCTCTGTGCACAAAGAGTGCGAGACGCGGATTGAAACGGATGCGATGCGGTTGCGCCAGATACTGTTTAACCTGATGAGCAATGCGTTGAAGTTTACTGAAAAAGGCTATGTACGCGTTGCTCTGAGTACGGAAACCAAAGCCGGCTCATTGAGGTTGAAAATGACTGTGGCTGATACTGGCTGCGGTATCTCAGCAGAAGACAAAGCGCGTATGTTTGTAGCGTTTGAGCAAGCGCGCGCGACAACGGCGCAAACTCATGGCGGATCTGGGCTTGGCCTGTCGATCGCTAAGGGACTGACGGCTCGTCTTGGTGGGCAAATTTCACTCGCTGATAATCCGGGCGGCGGTTCGGCGTTCACGGTAATACTACCTGTTCTGCGTGCGGGTCCACGTTTGGCGACATCAACAGACACACCTAAGAAACGTCAGCGTAGCCTTCAGCTGGGACGTTTGTTGCTGGCAGAGGATCACGCGATCACAGCGTTGGTTATGGCACGCGCTCTGACGGCAGCAGGATGGCAAGTGGAGACGGTTACGACCGGCGAAGCAGCGATTGCACGCGCAATGGAAGCACCGTTTCAAGCCATTCTTACGGATATTCATATGCCGGGAAGCAGCGGTGAGGCTGTTGTGCAGACATTGCGGCGCTCTTCTGGGCCAAACCAGCTTGCGCCAATCCTTGCGGTAACTGCTGATGTTAGCCCCGAAAGACGGGCAGCGTGTGATCGTGCAGGGTTCTCGCACCTGATCGAAAAACCAATCCGTCCGCGTGCACTCGTAGCGACACTGGCTGATGTTTTGATGACGGGTTCTGGTCCGTCGGCGGTCGCGACTGCGCGCCTGACACGTTCAGCCTAACAGCAAGTGTGCGCTTGGAATTTTAGAATCGAGACTTTATGGGGCTTTATTATCCGACGCTTTTAGATTGGCCTTTGAGGGATTCAATTGAAAACGAAATGCAGTATTCTAGGCTTTGGCGCGGGGCCCACGCATCGGCATTATAGACTTCCATTTGTGTGAGGGTATCAAGTACGTTTTGATACTCGCAGGCCCAAAAGAACATCCAGACTGCGCGGGTTAGGCTAGCGTCAGATCCCTCGGCCACACATTGGCGTGCGCGCTCTCCCCAAATTTCGGGTTTGCAAAGCTTGAAAAATTCTTCTTCTTCATACGCGTGTAGATAGAGCAATATATCTTCATACAGACTGCAAGCGACTTCGCGATTAGCATGAAGCAGGACAATATCACACAGTCGCGTGAGTTGGGTAAGATCACCATACCATCGCGGCAACAAATGGTGCGTGAAGGTGTGAATGAGTTCTGATGAATCGGGTTGCAGAGCGAGCGCGGCTTGGAAACGCTGCCATGAATCGCGTTCATTCTCATAGTCAATGAGCGCCAAGTCCAGGTGAGCTTTACGCCACAGCCAATGGTGGCCCTGATGGTTTATGGTTTCGGCGGCGATATTTTTTCCCAGCGTTGCAAACTGTTCGAATGCTTCGGAACCGTTTTCTGTCACGTCGTCAGCCCATCCGGTGCCGCGATAGGCGAACGCAGCGTGGGTGCAGCACAGCATGAACGCGCTCGTCGCATAGGGGCAGTCTGGGGCGCGGCGCATCCAGTCGTTTAACTTGTGGAGCATATCTTTAGCTTCGAGCGTTGAGCCACCGCTCGCGTTCAGGAAGTATTCGAACGGCTTCAAAAGGAATTCATGCTCGTAGAACGTCGGAGTGAGCATATTGCCCTTATTGTAGGCTTTTTCGATGATCGCTGCCGCTTGCTCAAACTCAAGCTCTTCTAAATGGGCGACCACTCCGCCGACCCGCTCCATAAGTTCTTCTGGTAAGTCTGCGGCGGGGGAATCTCGGCAAATTTCGGCCGGGACATAGAGCAAAACTTCGGGACGATTTAGATTCTGACCAGCGCGTTTTAGGCGCATCGTTGCTTTAATGCCGTTGATGAACGATTTCATACTATACCCCACCGGTTCCCTTGGTGGAGAAATCACTATCAGAAATGGGAAAATATCTCGTTAAGTCGCAAGGAAAAATTGACTTGGAAGTCGGTTACGCATCTGTTTTTGATAGGGAAAATGGTGGTTCGAGGGAGACTTGAACTCCCGACCTCACGATTATGAGTCGTGCGCTCTAACCAGCTGAGCTACCGAACCATTTTGCCATGCGAACGGGCCTCATACACGGCCCCGTGCTAGGCTGCAAGCACCTGTTGGTGTCTCCCTGTATTTCGCATTGCTATGTGTGGCAACCTTGTTCCTGCGCGACAAATAGCGGTAGGCTTGCGCTTATGTTGAAAATCGTGCGCCTTTTCGCTTTAGTTGTAACAATGGCGCTGCCTGCAACGGCAGTCGCGCAAGGGGATTTGGCCGAAATTGCCTTTGATGAAGGGCGATTTGTAGAGGCAGCGACGATGACGCGCGCGGGTGATGCAGACGCATTGGCGTTTCGTGCAAAGGCGCTGCTTTCTGAGGCAATTTCGGGCAATAACGGGCTATCTGATGCACTTTTGGGCGATGCGGTGTTCGCTGCTGATGAGGCCCTTGCGATGGATCCTCAACACGCTGAGGCGAGATTACAGCGATCAATCGCGATCTCTCTGACGACCCGCGCGATGACGACGCGGGAGGTTCAAAAGTCTGATCTTGTGGACGAGGCCAAGGCGACGGTTGAGGGCCTGCTCGCGGAGGATGAGACGAATGCTTATGCGCATATGTTCCTATCTGTTTGGCATTTGGAAGTGTGGCGACGGGGTGGGCGCATTGGCGCGATCGCGATGGGTGCGAACCGGAAGACGGCGCGCGCGCATTATACAACCGCGACAGCCCTCGCCGATGATGACGCGTCTATCCATTGGCAGTATGGCAAGGCGCTCGCGGCGCTGAATGCTCGCAAGTATAAAGAAGAGATCAATACTGTGCTGGGCAAGGCCATCGCTGCTGAAGCGGAGACGGCGCTGGAGCAGACTATGCAAGCCCGGGCACAGACGCTTAAGGACGCGCTGGCAAGCAAACCGAGGCGGGAGGTGGAAGCCCTCGCCGCCGCGATGAATTAGCTTTCAGTTCTTGAGATCGATGCCGAGTTGGTGGCTGCGTTCTAGCAGACCTTCACGGCGCTCCTCCGATCCGGTTGACCCGCAGAGCAGTTCGAGGCGGCGCGGCGAGAAGCCGAAGTACCCAAATGTGCCGTTCATCCATGATGCCTCCAAAGCGGCGCGGTGACCCTTCGCTTCGACGTCATCAGAATTGGCACCCGCTGGCACAAGCAGCAGGCCGGGCCGGGGCTTGAGCAGTGAGTCTTCAGGATCGGCGAGCTGATCGTAGGCCCAGCCCCAACTCCACACCCGGTCTATCCAACCTTTAGTCATTGCGGGCATGCCCCACCAATAGAGCGGGAAGACGAGGCAGATAGCGTCAGAGCGCTCAATCCGTTCTTGCTCTCGCGTGATGTCTTCGGGAACGGGCAGGGCGCTATCAGCATCAGCTTGTGTCCAGCGCGGGTCAAAGCCTTCGGCGTGTAGATCAGCCAGTTCGGTCGTGTGACCGGACGTGCGTGCGCCGTCCATAAAGCGCTGGGCTATGGCATGGCTGAATGAGCTTGGGTTTGGGTGGGCTAGGACAGTTAAAACATGCATACGGCGTCTCTTTCTACAAAGTGAGACGCCGTCCTAATCGCTCAACCTTGGTTGAGGTCAAATGGTTTTATGCTTACTCGCCAGCCTCTTCCATGAAGCGTTCGGCCTCTAGCGCGGCCATGCAGCCCATGCCGGCGGCGGTGACCGCTTGGCGGAAGGTTTCGTCGGTGACGTCGCCAGCTGCGAACACGCCGGGCACGTCTGTCGCTGTGGAATCTGGCGCGGTGATGAGGTAGCCGTTTGGCTTCATCTCTAGCTTACCGTTGAACAGTTCCGTTGATGGCGCGTGACCGATGGCGATGAATACGCCGTGGGCAGGCACATCTGTGATGTCGCCGGTTTTGACGTTCTTCACGCGCGCGCCGGTGACGGACAGGACAGGTTCCTCGGTGCCGACAATCTCTTCGAGCTGGCTATCCCACATGATCTCGACCTTGGGGTTTTTGAACAGGCGGTCTTGCAGGATCTTCTCTGAGCGAAGCGAGTCGCGGCGGTGAATGAGCGTGACCTTGGAGGCAAAATTGGTGAGGAAGAGCGCTTCTTCCACAGCCGTATTGCCGCCGCCAATGACGAGCACTTCCTTGTCGCGATAGAAGAAACCATCGCATGTGGCGCAGGCAGAAACGCCGAAGCCTTGGAACTTCTCTTCGCTGGGCATGCCGAGCCATTTGGCCTGCGCGCCTGTTGAAACGATGACGGAGTTGGCGGTGTAGACCGTGCCGCTATCGCCAACCGCTTTGAAGGGGCGGGAGGAGAAATCCACGTCGATGATATGATCTTGCTGAACCTTCGCGCCCATCGCCTCGGCGTGCTCTTGCATCTTCACCATCAGCTCAGGGCCTTGGATTTCGGAGAAGCCGGGATAGTTTTCTACGTCTGTCGTGATGGTGAGCTGGCCGCCGGGCTGAATGCCGGTGACGACGAGCACGTCGCGCATTGCCCGCGCGCCATAAATCGCAGCCGTCCAGCCAGCCGGGCCGGAGCCGATGATAAGGATTTCGACGTGCTTGGTGTCGGCCATTTTTGAAACTCCGCGCGGGGTGAGAAAGTGTGTAAGCAAGCCCATATAAGGGGCCAGCGCACAGGCTTAAAGTGGGCGACGGAGATTCGCAATGTTTGGGGGTGGGGGCGGTGTGTTTCGGGCACGAAAAAGGGGAGGCCGCTTCGCGCGATCTCCCCTTGAGTTTGTTGGATAAGTGGAAGCCTAGCGCGGTTTGTTCGCGTTCTTTTTGAAGTTGGCTTTCACTTGTTCCATATTTTCTTCGGCGGTGCCTGCTTGCGCGGCTGTCCAATGGGTGCGGGGGTCTGAGCAAACTTCCATAGCGTCGCCAAGCTTGTTCAAGATCGAACCTGATTCTCTTGCATCGAGCTTATGGTCCTGCTGAATCTTGAGCATATCGGTCGCGAAGTCCACGTCGATGTCATCGCCACCTTCTTGGATCAAGCGAGCCATATAGGCGCGTGAAGCCTCATGGCGTGAGGAATGGACCCGGTCGCTCAGTTCACGTGCCAAACATGCGCAGCCTGAAATCTTGCTCACATCAGTTTTGAAACCGACATTGTAGGTAGACATTGTGCGTGTGCAGGCTTCGAGGATTGGAGTCTCGGTCTCTGTGATCTCGAAGCGCTCCATCGCTTCAGCGCGTTTGTTTTTGCTTGCCTGAGTACCTGAAGCACCGAGTGCTAATATAATTGATCCGCCGATTAAATAGCCGATGACTTTGCTCATCTTATCCATCCCCTAGAAACTTGAACTAGGAAGACGGTATCAAAACAGCGTTAGAGATTATTGATCGGGATTGATTAAATTCAACCTAATTGGGATTTTTGGGCTCTGTCACCACTTCTACGGTGGCGTGGGAGACGCTGAATTTGGTCTTTAGTCGGGCTTTTGTGGCGCGGCGGAGGGCTTCAACGCAGGTGCCGGGGGCGCCGGTGACTTCTAGGGTGATGAGGGGTTTGGTCTCGTTGAGGGCCCAAGCGTGGACATGGGTGATCTCTGTTACGCCTTCCACATGTTTTATCAAATCTGCGGTGATGGCTTCGGATGACAGGCCTTTGGGGGTGCCTTCCAATAGGATGTGGCCGGACTTTCTGGCTATGCTGACGCCGGCAAAACCGACGAGGATGGCGACGAGCGCTGACAAGATCGGGTCAATCGGCATCCAGCCTGTCGCGATGATGATGAGCGCGGCAGCGATGGCGGCGACCGAGCCGAGCAAATCGCCCGCCACGTGCCAGAGCGCGCCTTGCATGTTGAGGTCTTCCTTCGAGCCGCCATGCAGGACGAGGAAGGCGATGATGTTTACGAGCAAGCCGCCACACGCGACGATGAGGAGGACATTGCCCATAACGTCGACGGGGCTGAGCAGGCGCAATGCAGCCTCCCAAATGATCCAACAGGAAAGTGCGATCAGCGCGATGCCATTGGTGAAGGCGGCGAGGATCTTCATGCGGGCAAAACCGTAGGAGCGTTTGGCGTCGGCAGGGCGATCGGCAAGTTTATAGCCGAGCCATGCAAGGGCGAGGGAACCTGCATCGGTGAGCATGTGCGCGGCGTCGGCCAGTAGCGCGAGCGAGCCGGAGATGAGGCCGCCTGTGATCTCCGCCACCATGAATACCGCAGTGAGGACACCTGCGATGGCAACACGGCGACGGGAGTCGGCTGTGTCCATATTGGCGTGGTGATCATGATCGTGGTCATGTCCGTGGCTATGGTCGTGATCGTGCGTGTGGTCGTGGGAGGATGTCATAATGATCTGGTGCGGGTGATTGCGCGCGCGGTCAATTCATGTGTGATAGCATAGCGTTTTTAACCATGAGGGTTTGTTATGTCGCTGCCACGTCTTCGCCAGTTTGTTTTTGTCGCCACAGATTTGGAGGCCGGCAATGTATTGCAGCAGGTGCTAGACCTAGGCGAGCCGTTTCATGACCCGGGTGTTGAGGAGTTCGGCCTGAAGAATTCCGTTTATGCGATTGGTGACCAGTTCATCGAGATTATCGTGCCGACGCGAGCCGATGCGACGGCGGCGCGCTTCCTCGAGCGTAATGGCGAGGGCGGCTATATGGTCATCATGCAAGTGGACGATATTGAAGCGGCGCGAACACGGATTGATAGCAATGACATGCGCCGGGTTTGGAATATTGACCTTGAAGACGTATCCGCCAGCCATATTCACCCGTCTGATGTGGGCGGCGCGATTGTGTCTGTTGATGAGGCCCGGCCAGCGGCGAGCTGGCGCTGGGGCGGTGAAGGCTGGGAACAGCGCGCAGGCATGGGGGCGCTTGAGGCGATTATTATGGAAAGCCCGAACCCCGAAGCGCTTGGCGACAAATGGGCTGCAGCGCTCGGCGCGACGCGCGTGCCGGATGCGATTGAGCTAGAGGATGCGGACATTGTGTTTGCCGAGGGGGAGCGCGAGGGTGTGCTTATGCTGAGCCTAGAAGTGCCAGACCCTGCTGCGGTTATGGCGCGGGCACGACAGGCGGGCCTACAGTGCGAAGAGGATTCTGAGGATTCGAATGGCGCTTTCGCATTTTGTGGTGTGTTCATCACGCTGGAGAAAACCGAGAGCTAGCCTCGCCGCGTTATATGCCCCGTTTCTTGCACATTAGGGGGCATGACAAATCGTATTGTAATCTCCACAAAGCAGGGCCGCGCTATGGCGCAGGCGTTTGCGTTCCTATTGTTGATGCCGATTAGCACTGGGCTGCTTTTGCTCAGCTGGCTGGCGTTTGCGCGAGGGGATTGGGTGTCGGGCCTGATTTTGCTCGCTATTGGCGCGCCGGCGACATTGTTTTGCTTCGCTCAAATCGCAACATCTATGCGGGCGGCCAAGCCGAATGCGGAGTTGATCGTTCTGGACCAGAAGACGTTTTACGATTGTCGCATTATGAAACACCCGGTGCCGTGGTCTAGGCTGGAATGGGAAATTTGCCCTCGGAGTAGACGGGTGTTTATCAATGTTGCCCCGGATTATGAGGGGCACATGCACCGCGCAGTCCCTGACCTGTTGATGGGTTTGACGCGCAGGCTGACCGGGCGTTTTAACTATGCTGTGAGCAGCGCGCATACGGGCATGCCTAAAAGCACGCTGGCCCACGAGATGCGCGCCCATTGCCGCCCAAGCGGAAACCACTCCATGCGAGATGCTGTTCCGGCGGAATAGGTTGGTGTGCTGGGTCCCGGATCAAGTCCGGGATGACGGGAGTGGGGCCTAAGCGTCCACCTCGGCTTCGAGCGCGAATTCTTCGATGAATTCTCGGCGGGGTTCTACGACGTCGCCCATTAGTTTTGTGAACATGTCGTCGGCTTCGTCGGCGTGATCTACGCGCACTTGCAAGAGGGTGCGGGCGTTGGCGTCGAGCGTGGTTTCCCAGAGCTGGTCGGCGTTCATTTCGCCGAGGCCCTTATAGCGCTGAACTTTCAGGCCTTTACGGCCACTTTCCAGAACGGCATCTAGCAGGCTAACCGGTCCGTAGGCGGTGATTTCGCCTGATTTTTCGTGACGCAGGACGACGGGATCTTTGTAGATGTCTTGCACAGTCATGGCGCGTTCGGCGAGACGAACTGAGTCTTGGCTGGCGAGTAGCGCAGCAGGCATGATAGCGTTTTCATCAACACCGCGAACCGTCCGTTGTAGGACGAGCGCGCCTTCGACGAAGCGGCCCTTCCATGTGTCTTCGCCTTCTTCAGCGATGCGGTTCATGCGCTCTGCGGTGAGGTCTGCCGTGCTAGCGTCAGCATTGGGAGCTAGAGCGCCTGCCAATGAGGCTTGTTCGACCAGCATGCCCGGTGCGCGTTGCGCAAGACGTGCCAAATTGCTGCGGAATGCAGAAGCCTGACGCACACGGTCGCGCAGGTCTTCACCGCCGATTTGTGTGCCATCACGCAGGATAAGCGTTTCGCCATCTGTGCCTTCTTCGATGAGGTAAGCTTCGAGCTCTGCCTGATCTTTGATGTAGCGCTCTGACCGGCCACGCGACACTTTAAACAGTGGGGGCTGGGCGATGTAGAGGTAGCCCTTCTCGATAATCTCCGGCATCTGACGATAGAAGAAGGTGAGCAACAATGTGCGGATGTGTGCGCCATCGACGTCAGCATCGGTCATGATGACGATTTTGTGGTAGCGCAATTTCTCGATGTTAAACTCATCGCGGCCAATGCCAGCGCCGAGCGCCATAATCAGTGTACCGATTTGATCTGATGACAACATCTTGTCAAAGCGTGCGCGCTCTACATTGAGGATTTTACCGCGTAGGGGCAGGATAGCTTGGTTCTCACGGGAGCGGCCTTGTTTGGCCGAACCACCCGCAGAGTCACCTTCCACGATGAAGATTTCGGATTTCGCCGGGTCTTTTTCTTGGCAGTCAGCCAGTTTGCCGGGCAGGGACGTAATGTCGAGCGCCGTCTTGCGGCGAGTAAGTTCACGGGCCTTGCGCGCGGCTTCACGCGCAGCAGCGGCCTCGACGATTTTCATCATGATTTCGTGAGCTTCTTTTGGATGCTCCTCAAACCATTCAGCGAGCTTTTCGCCCATCAGGGATTCCACAACGGGACGTACCTCTGATGAAACGAGTTTATCTTTCGTCTGTGAGCTGAACTTCGGGTCAGGCACTTTAACAGACAGAATGCAGGTCAAGCCTTCGCGGGCGTCATCGCCGGAAATATCGACCTTGTTCTTTTTGGCGATGCCGGTCTCATTGGCGTATTTGTTGACGATACGTGTGAGCGCGCCGCGGAAGCCAGCCAAGTGAGAGCCGCCATCGCGCTGTGGAATGTTGTTGGTGAAGCAGAGCACGTTCTCGTGGTAGCTGTCTGTCCATTCCAGCGCGGCCTCTACGACAATGCCGTCTTTTTCGCCAATGGCATAGACAGGCTCAGGAAAGAGCGGTGTTTTCTGGCGATCAACGTGTTGAACGAAGGCTTTGACGCCGCCTTCATATTCCAGCGTGATTTCAAATGGGTCTGCCTCGCGTTCGTCGCGGAAGATGATTTTTACGCCGGAATTCAAGAAGGCAAGCTCGCGTAGGCGATGCTCTAGCGTCTTGCGGTCATAGTCGGTCATCGTGAATGTGGAGGAGGCGGCCATGAAGCGCACAGCTGTGCCGGTGAAGTCTTTGCCAGCATCTGTTTTTGGCGACGGGCCACGCGTGATGAGCGGGTTTTCCGTGCGGCCACCATCAATGAAGCGCACCCAGTGCTCTTCGCCATCGCGATGAATGGTCAGCTCTAGCCAATCAGACAGGGCGTTTACAACCGAGACACCCACACCGTGAAGGCCGCCGGAGACTTTGTAGGAGTTCTGGTCGAACTTACCGCCCGCGTGCAGTTGGGTCATGATGACCTCTGCGGCGGAGATGCCTTCGGTTGGGTGCATGCCCACGGGAATGCCGCGACCATTATCTGTGACTTCAGCGGAGCCGTCGGCATAGATGGTGACGGTGACGCGGTCAGCGTGGCCAGCGAGCGCTTCATCAATCGCGTTATCGACAACTTCGTAGACCATGTGATGAAGACCAGAGCCGTCGTCAGTGTCACCGATATACATGCCAGGACGTTTGCGGACAGCTTCTAGGCCTTTGAGAACCTTGATGGAGCCAGCGTCATAGGCTGGAGTATTTTCGGGCGTTTGAGCGCCAGTATCTTCAGCCATTCGGGCCTCCCGGTCGATTCGTCACAATTCCTTGTTAATTATAAAGGAATTGCCCTCCAAAGGGAACCGATTCCGGGGCGTTTTTACAGGTGCAGAATGGCGCTGTTTTTGCCTTTGAAAACAGGGTGTTGTGGGCGATATTCTTGAAGTTTCAATTCGAATGGTTAGTCTGAGCGTATATATACTGATTGTTGTCGATTTTTCCGTGACTTTCGAGCGGTTGGTGAATCAGATTTTGCTGGTTTTGAACGTTCAGCCTATTTAACGTTGTCGATGAACTTTTGAGCCGGGGAAGGGCGATTCATGTGTACTTTTCTTTCTGTGACGTTGCCGGTGTCGGCCAATGTGGAGGCGTGTCGGGCGTTGTTTCAAAGCAAGGGGCTGGTGCTGGCTCCTGTGGAGGCAGGGCAGCAGCCGAGCGGTGTGGAGAATTCAGAGAACTATTATTTCACGTGCGCGGGCGTTTGTGATTGCAGCACGGATATCGCGTCGGATCACCTAAGGTCTGGTCATTTGAGAGATTCGGATTCTGATGAGGAGATCATTCGGGATCTACGCAAGAAGAAATGGTCTGATGCTAAGATCGAACGGCGTTTGGAGGCGCTGAGGCGCACTAAGGCAAAAATTGAGCGGGCCGAGCAGGCTAAGTCAGACCATTGGCCTGGTGACGCACAGAATTGGGTAGAGCTGTTCGAGGTGGCCATCCAGCAAAAGATGACGCGCTATATTGGACTGACGGCGAACTTTTACGCTGGGTCGATATACGAGCCGGATTTTGCTCTGGTGCGCACGGATGTGGCCCTGAGGGCAGTTACAACGACAATGCTACGGGCGTTGAGGCCCGCAACACTGTTGGTTGTTTCTTAAGTCATCAAATAATGCGCGCGGAGCTAGTCCGTGTGCTGTGGCTTCTTCGGCTTCTTGACGAGCTTAGCTTTTGAGCTTCCGGCGGGTTTTGCCCCTTTGATGTAGGGCTTTTTCTTGCCCTTCACGTATGGGCGGTCGCCGCCTTCGCTGCTGCCTGCATCGGCCACTTGAGGGCGATTGCGGTGGCGGTCTTTCTTGCGAGGCTCTGACTCCTCTGAGGACCATGATGCGCGTTCTGGACGATCGTCAGAGTTACGCTTTTCGTAACGGGGATTGTCGCCGCCTTTGCCTTTAAACGGAGGCTTGCTGCCGCCGCCTTGCTTGCGGAAAGGTTTGCCGTGTTGCGCAGGAGCACTAGAGCGTGGGTCGTAGGACTCTTGCGGTGGCGCGCCGTCCAACTCGTTGACGCGCAGGCTTTTCTCTAGGCAGCCATTGTCATCCAAGGCGCCCATAAGCTTCTCGACCGCGCCGGGCTTCAGCTCGATATGCGTATCGTTCATGTTGACGCGAATGGCACCGATATCACTTTTGGTGAGCTTGCCAGAATTACACAGTAGCGGGAGGATCCAGCGTGCTTCTGCATTCTTGCGGCGACCAACGGTGAGCTGAACCCAACGGGAATTTTCAAACCCTGCTGGGGTTTCTCTTGGGCCGCGATCACGTTGCTCTCTCGGGCCACGGTCTCCGCGATCGCCTCTGTCACCGCGATCGCCGCGTTCACCACGGCCTCCGCGTTCATTGCGATCAAAGCGATCATTGCGGTCGCGTTTGTCTTTGCGGGGCGGACGCTCGTCCACATCACGTAGGTCTTCCGGTGCGGAGCGACCCGCACGGTGAAGCTTGACGAAAGCGGCGGCGATGGTTGCGTCGCTATGTTCCTCGAGGAGCTTGCGGCCAAGTTCAGCCTCTTGCTCAGTAATGGCCTCGCTCAGCACATCAGCTTTCAAGAGGCGAGCATCGTCTAGCGCGTTAATATCATCAGCGCTTGGTGGCTTACCCCAAGTTGCTTCGATCTTCGCGTCTTTTAGCAGGCGCTCGATACGGCGGCGACCGCGTGGTGCGACCAGCATGGCGCTGGTGCCTTTGCGGCCCGCACGGCCTGTACGGCCAGAACGGTGTTTGAGGGTTTGCGGATCACGTGGCATTTCAGCGTGAACCACAAGATCTAGATTGGGTAGGTCGAGCCCACGCGCAGCAACGTCAGTCGCCACACACACACGGGCGCGGCCAGACCGCAGCGCGGCGAGCGCATTACCGCGTTCTTTTTGGGTCAGTTCGCCAGATAGGGACACAACGGTAAAGCCGCGATTGCTGAGGCGCGACAGCATGTGATTGACCGAGTTACGCGTCGAGCAGAAGACCAGCGCGCTTTCACTCTCTGAGTGGCGAATAATGTTGACGATGGCGTTTTCTTCATCACCCGGCGCAACCAGCATGGCGCGATAGTCGATGTCTATGTGTTGTTCTTTTTCGTCCGCCGTGGTGATGCGCAGGGCATCATTCTGGAATTTACGAGCGAGCGCGGCGATGCCTTTTGGCACAGTCGCGGAGAAGAGGAGGGAACGGCGCGTATCAGGCGTGTCCTCCAAAATGTGCTCCAGCTCTTCGCGGAAACCCATATCGAGCATCTCATCGGCTTCATCCAGCACGACGACTTTCACAAATTTGGTAAGCAGATTGCCCCGACGAATGTGATCTGACAGGCGGCCCGGCGTGCCGACAACGATGTGTACGCCGCGAGCCAGTGCTCGGCGTTCTTCGCGCGGGTCCATGCCGCCGACGCAGGTAGCGATTTTACCGCCGGCTGGTGCGTAGAGCCATGTCAGCTCTCGGCTAACTTGTTGAGCCAATTCCCGTGTTGGGGCAACGACAATGGCCATTGGCGCATCTGGCTGGCCGAGGCGATTAGCGCCGTCTAGCAGATCTGCTGCCATTGCGAGGCCAAAGCCAACGGTCTTGCCGCTACCGGTTTGAGCCGAAACGAGCAGGTCACGACCGACCGTTTCTGGTTCAATCACGGCGGTTTGCACCTGTGTGAGGGTTTCATAGCCACGGGAGGTGATGGCTTCGGCCAATGCTGGCGGAAGGAGAGGGGCGTCTGTCATGTAAAAATCAGGTCTTTCAAAGCGGCGTCTTAAGCAGTCCATCCGCTTGTTTACGCCTGTATAGCGGCGCTCTTTCGAGGCCGCGTGTTCCACAAGAGCTGGCTCATTGCACGTTTTAAGCCAAAGGGCCAGTGCTGGTGGGGGTAGGGAGATTCTCGGGAATGAAATTGTTTATCTATGGCGTCGAGAAGCGCTTGGTGATTCTACTTATAGATGTTACTCGTTAGGGGGTACTTTTGCAATTTAAGCGATCTGCTGCGTGGGTGAACCGTGAAAGAGCCAAATGGAATTGCGGTCATAATACCTGCATTCAAAGTGACTGCGCAAATCGTTCAGTTGATTAACAGTATTGGACCGGAAGTAGCCAATATCTATGTCGTTGATGACTGTTGCCCCGATGGATCGGGGGCATTCGTTGAGAGAGAGGTCGAGGACCCGCGGGTAAAGTGCCTGTATAATAAAGTAAATCTGGGCGTTGGCGGCGCAGTTATCGAGGGGCTGAAGGCCGCAAGGCGCGATGGAATGCACATTGGGGTAAAATTGGATGGGGACGGGCAAATGGATCCGGCCATGATCCCTCGCTTTGTTCAACCAATAGTCGAGAGGCGGGCCGATTATACAAAAGGAAACCGTTTCTATAGTCCTGAGAGCGTTGCTACAATGCCGACGGGGAGATTAATCGGCAATGCGGTTTTGTCTTTTGTTTCAAAATTTTCGACTGGATACTGGAAGAGTTTTGACCCAACGAATGGCTATATTGCATTAAATCTTCGGCTGATCGATGTGATTGCTACGGATAAAATCAATCAGCGGTACTTCTTTGAAACCGATTTACTGTTTCGCTGCAATCTGGTTCGCGCGCGTGTATTAGATGTGCCTATGACTGCATTATATGCAGATGAGAAGAGCAATCTAAAGTTCGAACGAGAAGTGTTTCGGTTTATGGCGGGACATTTACGAAACTTTTTCAAACGTATTGTGTATAGCTATTTCTTGCGTGACTTCAGTGTGGCCAGTGTAGAGCTGTTGGTCGGTTTGATGAGTGTGACGTTTGGCATTGTATATGGGGTGGGTCATTTGGGTGGTGAATCCGCAGACTCTGCAGGGACGGTTATGATGGCTGCTCTGCCCGTATTGATTGGAACGTATCTATTGCTGAATTTTTTGAATTATGATGTCCAAATGACGCCGAGTGAGCCGATTAGCGATGCGTTACCGGATGCCGGCGTTTTGGATTTTTTGTCTGGCGATTTGCGAGCAATTCAGTCCCAATCTGCCGATGATAAGCAGCCAACGAAGGTGTCGATGTAATCCATGACCTTTTATCAATACGTGTTGGCGACAGTGCTTTGCATTAGCTTAGCGGCGGGGCAAATTTTGTTTAAGATCGCATCCGCTCAGGTTACGCCCAACGGTGATAAGCTACCTATGCTAAGAGTCTTGTTTACGCTCCCAATGATGGCGGCGTGTATCCTCTACGCTGCGACGGTGGTTCTCTATGTTTACCTGCTTCAGCGCGTACCGCTTAGCCGGGCTTACCTATTTTCCTTGGGCGGATCAGCGCTCGTCCCGGCCATTGCAATCGTCTTTTTCAAAGAGAGCTTTTCTGTCCAATATGCGCTGGGCGCTAGTTTAGTCTTGCTTGGGATAGCGATTAGCACAACGGCCTAGATCGCGTTTCCAAAGCAATGCGAGCGGACAAAAAATTCTTATTGTCCAAAATGGGGTGGAAAAATGAAAATAAATCAGGGTGGGGATGTTTTGAGATATTTGTCACGGGATAAGCTGCCAACAATACTATCAACAGGCTTGCCTCTCGCGGCGTGTCTCGCGTTCGTTGTTTTTTGTGCCCTTTACGTGGTGGGTCCATATCAAAATCAGAATGGTGATTTTGGCCAGTATTTTGTTCATTCACAAAATATATTGAAAGGCCGCGACTGGGGGTTCTTGATGGAAGACTATCCCGCCGTACTGCCTGGCTATCCGCTTTTGCTGAGCGCAATTTCAGCAGTGTTCGGAACAGGGTACTTCTTTATAGGATTGATTAATGCAATCCTTTGGGCGACAACGAGCTACCTCGCTTTTTTGCATTTTCGAGAAAAATTTGACTACCATCTAACCAAGTATGTGTTTCTCATTGCATGCTTGTCACCCTCCTTTGTGGTGAAGTTTATACAAGATGGGCAGCCGAACATTTTCTATTCATTCTCGTTTATGCTGTGCCTATTTTCGGTTCGCTATATTGAAAAGTCGAAACTCCAGTGGTTGGCGGTTTTCTTTTTCTTGTTGGCAGCGACAATCCGGATAGACAGCGTCGTCCTTTATGTTGCGCTTTTCTTATTCTTTCTTCCAAAGGAGCGCAGAAAATTTATATGGGTGCCTGTCTTTGGAATCTTTCTGACTATCGGACTAGACGTCTTCATCGCGCGGCAAGCGGGGATGAAATCAAATATCCTCCACTTTCTGAATGAGTCCGGCGGGTCCGTGGGGAAGAACCAAACCCTATGGGAGAGTTTGTCTTCATTCGCCGACCTATATATCCAGTATATTTTAGCATTTTTCATAAGTGCATCTGAAATTATAACTCCCAGTTCTTGGCGTATCCATGATGATTTTAGCATATCGGCCGTGGATGGTATGGAGGTTAAGTTTAACCTTGTGCAGATCGTTCTGAGCGGCTTGTGCCTGAGAAGCTTGTTTTCAGTAAACCGTCTATTTGGGCTCACTAATGACAAAAGCATGCTCTCTTTAGAGCGGTTAATATTTATGGGGCATATCGCGTTCATTGGGCTATTTATGACGGGGGCAATTCCCATCCGGTATTTACTGCCTGTTATTCCAATTTACGTGTTTTTCGTTTTGTTTGGCTTGGAGAAACTGGCCGCGCAGTTCAAGTGTGATCGCAGGATTGCTTGCGGGGTGGGCGCGTCAATAGCTTTGTTGTTTGGGGTAACAAACTTTGAAGGTAATTCGGGGTACTCCCGCGCCAAGAATTTTATGACACTTCCGGCTACGGTAGAAATGGCTGATCAACTGGCCACAGTAAAGGCGGATCGACCCGTTGCGTACTGGAAGCCCCGACTGCTCACTGTAATGATGGATAACCGTGGCAAAGCGAGCGAGAAAACGCTTGGATTACGAAAGCCCCATCAAGCTGAGTATCTTTTTACTTCAGAGCGAGATGGCATTGCCGTTGTCTCCAAAGGAGTCAAACGATACACTGCTCTCAACGAGTTGCTCTCTGATGGAACCCGTGCGTGTAAAACTTGGGAGAGCGCTCATTTTGCATTCTACGAAGCGCCAGCCCCCGGCCGAGACTGCCTTTAAAACCGGGTAATCTTTCAATAACGACGGTGGCGCGCGAGAGAGGAGATTTGAAGTTGCAGGTTCGTTCTCAGGGGAGAACGGAAATTTTGGAGAGATTGTTAAGGTTTCAGCATTACCCCCTTCGGTAGATTAAACTTAAGGGGCTATTTTTCTGTGCTTAAATTGAAATTTCTTCTCGCTGCTAGTGCGCTTTGTTTGAGCGCATGCGCTAATGACGCGCCTGCTAAGAACGCTATGATGCAGGCTTCCGGTTTTATGAATCAGGCCCAGAATCTGGAGATGCAGAGACCGGCAGATCCGATTACGCATTTCATTCAATGGCAGTCTGATGATCGCCTCCAGAAAGGGCTGGTTGTTGATTATATTCAGGGCATGTCACAGCACGACTATTTCTTTGAAGAACCGAACCAAGACCTTTTCCGTCCGATGCTAACCTACGCGCTGGTGAAATCTGATCTGGCTGCGCCGAACAAGATTTCTGGCCGCTATGGTGTTCAAATCAACTTCTTAGAGCTGGAGAGCGATGCCTTTGGGAGGCATTTTGCGGGTAAGACGACTGCGCACTATCGCGTTGTTGATCGACTGTCTGGCGAGGTTGTTTATGACAATGTGATTAAGTCGAACTTCATGGCTGAGTTTCCCGGACTGAACGAGCGTGATGCGAAAACGGCCTATATGGGCGCGCCCGTTGTGTACGGAGCAGCTCAAATACTTGCGGGCGCGGCTGTCAGTTCGACCGCTGAAATCGCGTGGAACCAGAATGCCAAATTGCGAAAGTTTTTCGGAGGCGGACAGATCACCGAAGCCACACAAGGCGAGTGGAATGACTACTATCAATCACTTGCTTGGGTGACATCACTGTCTGCGGTAGCTGGACCGGCCAAAGTGGTATGGGATCAGGTGAACCCGGCCAATTATATTTCATTCGATATTTACGACAAAACCTTTGCGCGTAAGAGTGCCAAGGTACGCAATGGGTCTCTGTCGAAGTCAGGTTTTGCGAGTCGGAATGCTGGTGAGCGCGCGCGGCAATTGAATGCGCAACTGTTGTCGCAAAGTGTAACATATTTTTTACTGGATCTGGCAGCTTCTGAACGCACTGGCCTGACGCAAATTGTACCGTGCAGCAAGTTTGACGAAATCGACGGGGATATGATTGACGCAATGTTGGCGGGGCAAACCGTTACGAGCGATGACTGTACCCAATATGGTAAGAAGTCGAGAAATCGGGGTGTGGCAATCTCTAACCCCTAGGCGGCCATTTAATCTGAAACTGAAATCAATTTTGTGAAATCCCCGGTCTACCCTTTGGTTGGGCCGGGGATTTCTTTGTTCTGCGCACCGAATGCTCTCTTGACGTTCCTTTGGTCACGCTGTCAGCTTTCAATATACCGTTGGAGGATGTGCGATGAAGACCGATCAGAATGCTGCATTGTTGGCGCGGGCAAGACGTGTGGTGCCGGGCGGGATGTATGGGCATCAGGCGACTGGGATGTTGCCTTCGTTGACGCCGCAATTCTTCTCGCGGGCCAAAGGCGCTTATCTTTGGGATTATGACGGTAATCGCTTTATTGATTTGATGAGCGGTTATGGCACCAATTTGCTCGGCTATGGCCATGAGGAGATTGACGCCGCCTATATTGCGCAAATGCAGCAGGGCGATGCGGCGACCGGGCCATCTGGTGTGATGGTGGATTTGGCCGAGCGTTTTGTTGATTTGGTAAGCCATGCCGACTGGGCGATGTTTTGTAAGAATGGCACCGACACGACGACGATGGCGTTGATGGCGTGCCGGGCCTATCGCGGGCGGAACAAAGTGCTGGTTGCTACGGGGGCGTATCATGGCGCCGCGCCGTGGTGCACGCCTGTGCCGACCGGTGTGACGGCGGAAGATCGAGCGCATTTTGTCTATTATCAGTATAATGATGTGGACAGTCTGAAAGCGGCGGTGGCGGAGGCCGGCGATGATTTTGCCGGTGTGTTCGCCACCCCGCACAAACATGAGGTGGTGACCGACCAAGAAGCGCCAAGCCCGGCCTATGCCGAGGCGGCGCGCGCGCTGTGTGATGCGCATGATGGCCTGTTGGTGGTGGATGATGTGCGGGCGGGCCTGCGTATTGATCGCGATTGTAGTTGGCAGAAGTTGGGCGTGCAGCCAGACTTGTCGAGCTGGGGCAAGGCGATTGCGAACGGTCACCCGATTTCCGCTTTGCTGGGCAATGACCGGGCGCGCGAGGCGGCGGGGCGGATCTTCGTCACCGGGTCGTTTTGGTTTGCTGCGGCGGCGATGGCGGCCTCGTTGAAGACATTACAGATCGTGCGTGAGAGTGATTATTTGGAGCGTATGGTCGCGATGGGTGAGCGCTTGCGCGAGGGGTTGGCCGATGTGGCGAAACGTGCCGGGTTGAACATCAGTCAGACGGGCCCTGCGCAGATGCCGCTGATCATGTTTAATGAAGCATCAGGCGCACGTGATTTGCCGCTGACTTATGCGTTTTCTGAAGGGATGATAAAGGCTGGGGTGCACTTTCACCCTTATCACAACATGTTCATCAATGCGGCGATGACGGATGATGACATCGCGCAAATGATTGCTGCGGCAGAGGTAACGGCGAAGGGGCTGCCGGACATGTCGACCTATGAGATGAACCCTATCGCGCTTAAGCGATTTGGCGGCGGGAAATAGGTTTAGCCTTTCAGTACAGCGGCATGATGTTTGATGTGGTCTTCCATATAGGTCGCGATGAAATAGTAGTCGTGGCCGTAGCCTTCGCGCAGATTGTAGCTGATGTTTTGGCCGTGCTTTCTGCACGTCTCGATGAAGATTTCGGGCTTGAGTTCTGTCTCTAAGAAGCTGTCTGCGGTGCCTGTGTCGATGAGGATTTCGGCGCGGCTTTGCGCTTCTTTTACCAGTTCGTTGGCGTCATATTGTTCCCAGAGAACTGAGAGTGGGCCGAGATAGGCTTCGAATGCTTTCTGGCCCCACGGCACTTGCGCGGGCGAGGTGATGGGGGAGAAGGCGGAGCAGGATTTGTAGGTTTTAGGGTCTTTTAGGTGCAGCGTGATGGCGCCGTGGCCGCCCATTGAGTGACCGAAAATGCCTTGGCGGGTCATGTCTGCCGGGAAGTTCTTGGCGATGATGTCGGGCAGCTCATCGGTGATGTATTGGTCCATCTTGAAGTGCTCATTCCACGGAGCCTCAGTGGCGGTGAGGTAGAAGCCCGCGCCTTGGCCGAGGTCATAGGCGTCATCATTGGGCACGTCGTCTCCGCGCGGTGACGTGTCTGGCGCAATGATGATGAGGCCGTGTTCGGCGGCGGCGCGTTGCAGGCCGGATTTCTCCATCACATTAGCCCAGCTGCATGTGAGGCCGGAGAGATACCACAGCACCGGGCAGGGGCCATCGGCGGCTTGTGGCGGGACGTAGACGCCGAAGCGCATGCTGGTGCCGGTGGTCGCGCTATCATGGTCGTGAACCGAAAGCGTGCCGCCAAAGGATTTCCATTTTGAGACTTCGGTGAGGGGCATGAGGCGTCCTTCGCATTCGGCAGATGGTTGAGCGTGTTTCCTGATCTTAGAACACATGCTTCGCGCTGATTGAAACTGATTTGTCGGAATGGCCTTGAGCGCGGGGCGTGCTTGGCGTTTAACGGCTACAGAACATGAAGGAATGCCCCGATGAGCGATTACACATTATATGGCGCTGAGGTTAGCTATTACACTGGTAAGTCGCGGGCGTATTTGCGTTGGCGCGGGGTGGACTTTGAGGAAGTGGCAGCCACGCAAGATGTGTATCGCGATGTGATATTGCCGGGCGTGGGCTGGCCGGTGATCCCTGTGATGAAGGGGCCGGGTGGCGAGATTGTGCAGGATACCGCTGATATACTGGACTTTGTCGAAGCGGAGAGCGGGCTGTTGCCGCCAGCGCTGCCGGAGGGGCCGGTGCAGCGCTTGGCGAGCCTTTTGCTGCAACTGTTTGGCGATGAATGGCTGGTGATTCCGGCGATGCATTATCGCTGGAACTATAATGAAGACTGGGCCTATGGCGAGTTTGGGCGGATGAGCGCGCCGGAGTTATCTCGGCAGGAGCAGTATGAGCGGGGCAAGAAGAATGGCGCGCGGTTTAAGGGCGCTTTGCCCGTTTTGGGCGTCAGCGAGGCGACAATTCCGGGCATTGAAGGGACGTATGAGGCGTTCTTGAGGGATTTTGAGGCGCATTTGGGCAGTTTTGACTTTGTTCTGGGCGATCGGGCGAGCTTTGGGGACTTTGCATTGAACGGCCCGCTCTATGCCCATTTGCTGCGTGATCCTGAAAGTGGACGCCTTATGGAGAAGCTCGCGCCGAAGGTGGCCGACTATGTGCGCCGCGTTCAGGCGGGTGAGGGCAAGACCGGTGAGCTGGCCCCTGATGATAACGTGCCAGAGACGCTGGCACCGTTATTCAAGCGGCAGATGCGTGAGCAATTGCCGATGATTGTTCGCACGGCGGCGCTGTTTGAGGCGTGGGCCGCGACGGAATCTAGCGGGACGAATTTGCCGCGCGGGTTTGGTCAAGTGGAGTTTGACATTGGCGGCTTTGAGGGCGAATGCGTTGCGCGCAGTTTCCCGCTTTGGCGCTTGCAAGCTGTCACGGATGTGATCGACAAAATGAACGCGGCGGAGAAAGCCTCCGCCGCCTCATGGTTGGATTCTGTAGGCGGAGCACCTTTGATGGAGTTCCGCTTGTCTCAGCGCCTCAAAAGAGAGGATAGCCGGTTAAGGCTTAGCTGATTGGGGTTTAGCCCATCATCATTGTACAGATCTTATTGCCGTCTGGGTCACGCAAGTATGCGAGGTGAAGGCGCATGGTTGGGCCCTCGCGCCAGCCGGGTGCGTCTTCGATTGCGGTGCCGCCAGCGGCGAGCCCTGCGGCGTGCCATGCTTCGGCCTGCTCGACTGAATCGACGCTAAAGCCGATTGTGCCGCCATTGCCGACAGTGGCTGGGTTGCCATCAATCGGTTTGGTGACGAGGAAGTTAGCGCCATTGCGGCGGTAGATGATGCGGCCCTTAGGGTCGACAAAACCTTCTTTGCCGCCAAGGGATTTGAAGAGCGCATCGTAGAAGATTTTGGATTTATCAAGGTCGTTTGTGCCGACCATCATGTGACTGAACATTTGTAGTTTCCTCTTTTGGTTTTAGTTTCTTAGGTGTTGGCCATCGCGGCGGCAATGCGGGGGCGTAGATGGGTTAGGAAATCGCTCTTACCGAGGCCGAGACCTTGCGCGCGTAGAAGGCCGTATGCGGTGACGATGTGGAAGTAGAAGTTGGGCATCAGCCAATCATCGATATATTCTTCGCCTGTCAGTGTGAGGGTTGGGAAGTTCGGGATTTCCAACGTGGTGTCGGCGGCGGCGAAGGCCTCGTCTGCGGACTGGGCCTCTATGCGGGCGATGGTTTCATCGACGTGGGTTTTGAGCGCTTGAAATGTTGCTCCCTCGGAACTGAACTCGCGTAGGGGCGCATCATTGAGTTTAGCGATGAGCAATTCTGCCTGACGGCAAGCTGTGCTGATCTGGTAAGGGAAGGGCTGCATATCCGGCGCAACACGCAAGGCGAGAATGCCTTTCTTCTCCGGATCATCGCGGAAGAGTTCAGTCTCTGCCCGCTCAAGCATGCCTTTGAGCGATATGAGGCGTGTACGAAGTATGTCGAAATTTCTTTGAATGATGCTCATTTTGCTTCTTCCTGTGTTTGGCTTCTACAGGATGTAGTTACCGCCTGATACGATTTCCACCTCTTTGACGATCATGGGGGCGAGGCGATCAACATCGGCAATGCTTTTCTCATCTTCCTGAACGGCAGTGTATGCGTCACTACCCACTGATTCTATTAGTCTTTCCATGCTCGTCCACCAGCACTCAGCGACGGCGTCGCATAATGTCGCTCCGGTTTGAATGTCTGTTCGGATCGTGTTCTGGATATAGTGCTGGAGGTTGGGTATGTCGCAAATCAGCTTGGAGTGGGTGTTGCGCCAGCTATCGTAGAACGCTGCTTGTGAAACATCAGGTTTCCGCCAGATGGGCGTCACTGTTTTAACGATGTCAGGGGTGTTGAGCGATTGAGTGGATTTTGGGCCGAGGGGTTCAAATGTGTCAATAATCAATGGTGAGCGCTTAGATGTATCTACGAAATTCTCTTCGTCATCCATCATCGCTTTGTATGCTGGTGAGGTCGATATTGTGCTGAGCGCCTCGCGGCTTTCAAACCAAGCACAGGACAGGCCGTCCCATTCGAGGGGACGGCGCTGCAGTTTTGGGGGTGCCAGATTGAAGACAAGGCGGTTCAGGCCCGGTAGGTTTGAAGTGATCTTGCCATGCTTTTCGACCCAGTGGGCGGCGAAATCATCATATGACATGCCGTCCTTCTTGCGGACGAAGACAATGGTTTTGATCAAGCCCATTAAAACACCACCACGGAGCGGATGCTTTCGCCAGCGTGCATCAGGTCGAAGGCTTTGTTGATGTCTTCGAGGGGGAAGGTGTGGGTGATCATTGGGTCAATCTCGATCTTGCCGTTCATGTACCAGTCGACGATTTTGGGCACATCTGTGCGCCCTTTTGCGCCGCCGAAGGCTGTGCCTTTCCAGACGCGGCCTGTGACCAGTTGGAACGGACGTGTGCTGATTTCTTTGCCTGCCTCGGCCACGCCGATGATGATGCTCTCGCCCCAGCCGCGATGGCAGCATTCTAGCGCTTGGCGCATCACGGTGGTGTTGCCTGTGCAGTCGAAGGAATAGTCCGCGCCGCCATCTGTCATCTCGACCAGTTTGGCGACGATGTCTTTATGGTCTTTCGGGTTCACAAAATGGGTCATGCCGAATTTGCGGCCCCATTCTTCTTTGCTGTTATTGATGTCGACGCCGATAATCATATCAGCGCCGGCCATGCGTGCGCCTTGGATGACGTTGAGGCCAATGCCGCCCAGGCCGAAGATGACGACAGTTTCGCCGACTTGCACTTTGGCTGTGTTGACCACTGCGCCAACGCCGGTGGTGACGCCGCAACCGATATAGCAGGCCTTGTCGAACGGCGCGTCGTCGCGGATTTTTGCGAGCGCGATTTCTGGCAGCACGGTGTGGTTCGCGAAAGTTGAGCAGCCCATATAATGGAAGATGGTCTGGCCTTTATAGCTGAAACGGCTGGTGCCGTCTGGCATGAGGCCTTTGCCTTGCGTGCCGCGAATGGCGGTGCAGAGATTGGTTTTGCCTGAGAGGCAGGATTTACACTGGCGGCACTCTGGCGTGTAGAGCGGGATGACGTGATCGCCGGGCTGAAGCGTGGTGACGCCATAGCCCACTTCGCGCACGATGCCTGCGCCTTCATGGCCAAGGATAGATGGGAATAGGCCCTCGGAATCTAGGCCGTCCAGCGTGTAGGCGTCTGTGTGGCAAATGCCTGTGGCCATAATTTCGACGAGCACTTCACCGGGCTGTGGGCCTTCGAGGTCAACTTCAACGATTTCGAGAGGTTTTTTGGCTTCAAAAGCAACGGCAGCGCGGGTTTTCATGATCAATCTCCAGTTTCTACGATGGTTTTGTCATGGTTTTGTAAGGCGTTGCAAGCAGAATGGATTGACATTTACATAATAAGTGAGTATTCACTTACAATTGATTTCGAGTGGCACCAAAGGGGTGGGATCTGTGGACGATTTTGTATTGATTATTCTGATCGGACTGGCGCTGTTCGTATTGGGGCCGATCGCGTTTATTATGACATTGGTGCAGAGGTCTAAGGTACGCAGCTTGAACGAGCAGGTGCAGGGCTTGGAACAGGCATTGTATGGCCTGCGTGGTCAGGTTTTTGGCGGAGATTTTGCGCCCGCGCCGCAGCCGGAAGCGCCTACTGCCGCGCCAGATTTACCCCCGATTGTGACGCCCGAGTTGGAGCCTACGCCTCCGCCGCAATCAGTGTTTGATGAGTCTATAATTGCGCAGCCAGAGTCGATGCCTCAGGCGAGCATCTCTGCGCCGGTGCCGAAAGCCCCGCGTAAAACCAAAGGGTTTGAGCAAGCCTTGGCCGCGAACTGGATGGTTTGGGTCGGCGGGCTGGCAATTGCGATGGGCGGTTTGTTTATGGTGCGCGTTGCGATTGATGCTGGGCTGCTTGGTCCGCTCGCACGTGTGACGATGGCCACGGTGATGGGCATTGCGCTGGTTATTGCTGGCCTGAACGCGGATCGCTGGTCGTGGATACGTGAGGGCGACGGCATGGTTGCGCGGTTGCCAGAGGTGATTTCGGCTGCGGGTATAACGACGCTTTATGGCGCGACGGTTGGCGCGGGGCTTCTTTATGGGCTTGTGCCGCCGCTGGTGGCGCTTGGTTTGTTAGTGGCAGTGTCTGTGCTGGCCGTGATGTTGGCGTTGAAGTTTGGACTATTGTTGGCTGCGCTTGGTTTTGCAGGTGCGTTCGCTGGGCCATTGCTCACCGGATCGCCGGGCGGAGATGTGCTGCCATTGTTGCCATACTTTGGCGCGATTGCGCTGGCGGGCATGTATTTGGTGAAGCTGCGCGAATGGCGGTTCCTGACATGGGTTATCCTGATCGGCGCTGGTTTTTGGGGCGTTGTGGCGACGGGTAGCTATGAGACGGCACGCCATTGGGCCGTTCCTGCCTATGCGCTGATTATAGGCGCGGCGGGTCTGCTGTTGGGCGAAATGGGTGCGCGGGCGCGGCGCAAGACGCTGTTTATCAACCCGTTCAAGAATGTTGAGAATGAAAGCGTGTTTGCCGCTTATGGGTTCTGGCTGCTTGCGGGCGGTTTGATCTTGCTGACCGGTATGGGGCTGAGCCATCTTGCGGGCGCGCAATCGCAACTCGCGGTGACGGCGGCGCTAGCGGTCTATGGCGGTATCGGCCTGTTGATGACGTGGCAGCGCCGTGGCTATGCGTTGATTGCGCCGATTTCTGCGATTGTGTCTTTGGGCGCGTTGATGATTTGGCCTGATAGACTGATTGATATGTCGGTCACGCCGATTGCGTTTGCGATTGGGTTTGGCGCGCTGGGCACATTGTTGATGATGCGTGCACGAGAAGACCAAGCGGCGCTGGCCTTTGTGGCCGCATTGATGCCGCCGGTTATGTTGTTCGTTGCTTTTTGGCGCGGCGGGTTGGAGCCGAGCTTTACGTGGGGCCTCGGCGCGGCAGTTATGGCGCTGTGTCTTGGCGCGGTGCTGGAGTGGATTGGTCGCCAAGAGGGCGGACATGATGCACGGCCCGGCCAGACGATTGCGTTTGCTGTGGGCGCTGGTCTGTCGGCGACTTTGGCACCGTTTCTTGTGCTGCACGGAATATGGCTCGCGCCCGCGTTGACTGTTGTTTCAGCGATGTTGGCCTTGGTTTGGAGGCGGTTCCCGTATGAGCCGTTGCGTATTGCGTCGGTTGGCGCGCTGGCGGGCAGTGTGTTCCTGATGATGCGTCCGGGCTTGTTGCGCAATGTGTCGCTCAGCGAGATGCCGATTGTGAATGAGATTACCGGGCTGTTTGCTGTCGCGATTATTGCGGCGCTGGTGGCGCGCTGGATCGTGCGGGATGCGCCGCATTTTGCGCGGGCCTTCGAGGGCGCAGCTTGGATCCTCGGCTTTGGCTGGATCGGGCTTACCATTCGCCATATCGCAGGCGGCGGTGACCTTTATGATGGAGAGCTTGGCCTAGGCGAAGCCTCTGCCTACGCGATCTCTTATCTTGGAGCGGCGACCAGCTTGGCGTGGCGTATGCGTGCGCCGGGCGTGTGGATGCGGGCGATCGAGACAGTCGCGCTGGTGCTGGGTGTTGGCGGCATTGGGCTGGTGCTAGGGGCGACTGTGGCCCATCAAGAAACTTATGGAGAGATGCTGTTACTCGCCGTGCCGGCATGGCTGATGCCTACGCTATTAGTTGCGGCGCTGGCTGTTGGATGGCGCCGCCGGGGGTATACGATAATGCCGCCGATTGCGGCCTGTGTTTCAATGGCGCTTGGCTTCGTATGGGTGACGGTTGAGACGGTCTGTCTCTTCGAGGTGCTGAACTTCAATGATGACGGCATGTGGATATTCTCTGCGGCATGGATCGCGTACGCGTTCATTCTGTTGGCGATTGCGATTTGGCGTGGGTCGAGTGTTATCCGGTTCGGATCGCTCGGCGTGCTTATCCTGTCGATCTTGAAGGTGTTCTTGTTTGATCTGTCCAATCTGGACGGCGTGGCGCGAGCGGGCAGCTTTATTGGCCTCGGCGTCGCGTTGATCGCGGCAGCGCTGTTCTATCAGCGCTTTGTATTCCGCACGTCACCGGCTGGGGAGGCGATCGAGCCGGGCACCTAAATGCTTGTAATCACGCGCTAACTCGCCTATATAGGACATGTCTTCGGACTATGGCGATAAACGCGCGTGTAATAAGCGGCTCGGACCCGGGGGCGGTACCCGGCGACTCCACCAAAAGCAGGTTCAGGTGAACATCTTCGCCTGTTTCTGACGGGGTCGAAATAGGATCGACGGACGTGTAAAGACGATGCCTTTGCCGGAGTGAGCTCCCTTAGAAGCTCATATCACATAGTTGCAAATGACAACTTTGCTGAAGGTGAACTGCTCGCAGCGTAGCTGTGCGCGGTAATCCGCTTTAACTCCTAGGGGTTCAGATCCCTAGGCGGGGCCCGGAGGCGCCTGGCAACAGAAGCCTCCACCTTATCCTTTTCTCACTATTGGTTTTTCAAATTTTCTTGCAGGAAATTCAATGTGATGCGCTGTGCTTGTGTGTGTGCCATCTCTCGACTGATCCCGTTTGGGGAAGCTTTACAAACTGGAACTTTGTCTGCCGCCGGATGGAGGCACTGGTTTAAAAAGGCATAGTGGTTTGCGCCCTGAATGATGTGACCGGTCGCGCTTGGAATGTGGGCGTTGATACGATCAGCATTGGAACGAGCTGGCGCGATGACATCCAAATCACCGACGATGCTGACATAGGGCAGGTCGATTTCTGATAGGCTGCTTGTTGTGAAGCCTTGGCCGAGTGCAGGGGCAATGGCGACGACGGTCCGAATGCGTTCGTCTTTAAAGGAATTGCTGTGCTGTTCCATGCGATCAGCCAAGGTTGGATCCGTTTTAAGTATCGCTTCAAAATCGGCTCGCGAAGTCGGATATTCGCTTTGAGGATCGCAGGTCGCATCTGACGCTTCGGAACGACAAAAGGCCCTGAACTGTTGTAAGTCTAGGCGACCGCCAGCGAGAGCGGTTACCGTGTATCCGCCCAGTGAAAACCCAACCGCACCAATCTTGTCATTGTCGATGTGTGGTGCCCAAGCAGGGTCATCGAGTAGCAAATCCAAAACGCTGCTCAGATCCTGTGCGCGTTCCCAAGGCATGTGAAATCCGCGTGGATCGAAGCTATCCTCGGCTGCTGTGTTCCCGTGATGATCGACCGCTGCCACAATGTACCCATTGGCAGCCAGTTCTCTGCCGAGCCACATCATTTGGAAGGCGGCGCCCCCGGTGCCGTGCGACATGACAATGAGCGGATAGGTTTGTTTGGATAATGAAATTGAAGCTCCGGGAGATGCAAGCCCACCGGTAAAAATTGACGGCGGCGATTTTGGAATGTCGATCCTGATCATCTCTGTCTCGTCATCTGTAGGATACCAGAGTGTTGTTGTCAGCGGACGTGGGCCTGTCATATCCCAGTTCAATCTACTGGGATCATGAAGTTCCAGTCGGGTCATTCCAACGATTGAGGCGCGCGCAGAGGCTGTGTTTGTAGCGCAAGCCGCGCAGGAAAACGTTAAAATGGCGCCTAACAAAAAAGTGTATATGGTTCGCATCAGGAGTGCCTCAGCGGTAAGTAGATGGATATTGTTCCGGTTCCAGAGATGGGATCGAAATTCTTACTGTAGCATTCGAATTCTGGTGTATCAGCAATCACATAGTCTGAACGTGGCAGCCACTCATTGTAGATCGCGTTCCAGCTCTCTCTGATACTGGAAACATGTCCGTCATGGATGAATTTTGCATATAATCCAGAGGGGATGCGCACAGACCGTGAGTTCGAAGGCGGGCGCAATTGATCGGAGCTGGCGAGCCCGCACAGATAGTCAAATCCGCCGTTTTCATCATAGTTCATAGACACACCAAAAGAAGGGGTGCCAAACGCACCGCCTTCATGGTCGAGTGATTGAACAAGCGCGTTCCACAAAGATGGAATGGTTACTTTGGATAGCGCATCGAAATGATGTTGCAGGCCATGAATAGTAAAGCTTGAAATATGTTTGATTTCCAAGATGTCAGGAGCATCTCGCACCTGGTCGATCATTATTGGCTCAAGAAGCGGTAAATCAGATAGATCTTCGCAGTCTCTGATGAGGCTCGGTTGCAATCCAAATTCGCCTCGAAACGCGCGCGTGAATGCTTCATGGGATTGATAACCAGCAGTCATTGCCACAGAAATTATATCTTGAGCGCCGCCCGCGAGCGATTTCGCCGCCTCGGTCAGGCGTCGGCGCTTGACGTATTGCATCACCGAGATGTTCGCGGTCTTTCCAAAGGCGCGAATAAGATGATATCTAGAGACCCCGCTGGCGTAGGCCACATCATCCAGCGAGAAGATCTCGCCAAATTGATTTTCTATGTACCACAAAGCCTTTTGCACGGGTGTCATGATGTGGAATCCTCAAGTTCAAGCTCAGTTCTATATGATCATATGATGCGGCGCTTGATGAAAATTGATCTGTCACGATTGTAGTATTGCCAAAATTTCATCCAACTGAATTGTCTCGCAACTTGTTGCAAAAGGGTGTCAAACTAAGCGCGACGTTGTGAATGTTTGTGCCTCTCAACCTGTATTAGATGCAGCGCAAGAGGCGAGCGATGATCGCTAACGGGGCGACTGGGCGAGGGAATTTTTTTTCTTCGCCCGAAGTGGGAAGGCCGTTGCGAGATGTTGCATAGCGCACTAGATTGCCGGTTAAGAAATTGATAACAAATTTTATCGGGGATGAAGAGAGCGAACATGGCGACAGATTATATCGGATATGATGCACTGACTCAGGCTGCTATGCGCGGCGTGGTTCGTGAATCGCTGAAGCTGGCACACCCTGATACAGGCTTGCCGGGGGATCACCATTTTTACATCACTTTCCGCACCAAAGCGCCGGGCGTGAAAGTGGCGGACTATTTGATCGAACGCTTCCCTGAAGACATGACAATCGTTGTGCAGCATCAGTTTTGGGACCTTGAAGTGGAAGATGGCCACTTTGAAATCGTCCTGAAATTCTCTGGCGTGCCGCAACACCTGTATGTGCCGTATTCGGCAATCACTCGCTTTGTTGATCCGTCTGTGAATTTCGGTCTGACATTTGAGACGCCGCAAAAAGACGAAACCGTCATTGCGCCAGCGACGGAAGCGAAAGCGCCCTCTGATGCGGCTTTGATTGAGTCTGCGACGAATGAGGCCGGAACCGTGGTAAATCTGGACGCGTTCCGCCGCAAATAGTAGGCGGTAGGCATGACTGATTCTGAAAAGCCTCGCATCAGCGATGCAGATATGCTCGCGCGATTCCAAAACTCTAAGAAACGCCCGCCGTGTTCTGACACGTTGGGCATGCGCCTTGCTGAAGTTGAGCAAGACGAAATGCGCATACGGATGGATTTTGATGTGCCGCAAATGTTTGCCAACCCAACAGGGGCGGTGCAGGGCGGCTTTATCGCGGCAATGATGGATGAAGCGATGAGCACGTGCGTGATTATCGCTTCAAACGTGACGATGACTGCGCCGACATTGGAAATGAAAACCAGCTATCTGCGCCGCCTTATGCCGGGGCCCGCGCATGTGGATGCGCGCATCCTGAAGCTCGGACGGTCAGCCGCCTTTATGGAAGCTGATTGCTATGACAATGACGGTAAGCTCGTCGCCCGCGCGACCGCAACCGCCATCCCGATGCCATTTAAGCGGCTGGGATAGAGGCGCGATGCTCGCCTAAAACGCTTTGATCACCTCGATCAGTATAAGGACAATACCAATGATGCTCACGCCCCATGCGCCGGAGCGTGCGACGGGTACGCCGAAAATATAGAAGCCTGCAAACAGCGCGCGGCCGACGACGAAGAGGGTTGCGCCCAGTGTCGTCAAGGATGTTGAGACGTCTGCCAAATGCGCGACCAGAATTAGCGGCACATAAATGGCCATGCCTTCGAGGTGGTTGGCGACGGTGCGGGAGACGCGGTGTTGTAGCGCTGAATACTCTTTTGGTTCGTCGCGGCTGCTCAGCCCCCATTTGAAGCCTTGCAGTCTCGGTACGAGCCCACCTTGGAACATAAGTACGGCCATTAGGATTAGGGCGGTGTAGACAACTGACTGTAGTTCAAAACTCATCTTAATCTCCAAATTTGCTAGTGACTATCTTTTTTGTAGTAACTAGATATTCTGGTGTCAACTTTGTAGAGTGTCTGCATGACGAAGAAGAATTTGCCCCTGTGCCCCATCTCACGCACCGCCTTCATTATTGGGTCGCGGTGGACGTCTGAGATTATTCGCGAGTTGGTCGATAAGGGACCGAGGCGGTTTAGCGATTTTGAAACGGCGCTGGTGGGCATAGCGCCGACCACGCTGTCGAACCGACTGAAGATGCTGGAAGATTCGGGGATTGTGTTGCGGGAGGTCTACGATACGCACCCGCCGCGCGCGCAATATCAGCTTACCGATCGGGGCCTGCAAATGCGCCCGATTATCGACGCGATGCGCACTTGGGGGCGGGGTAAGGCTTAGCCTTTGAAGTGCTCAAACACTGTCCATGTGCCAATCAAAATGAAACCGATCCCGGCGATAAGCTTTAACGGAACGCTCGCCGCAAAGCGCTGAGCCAACGTGCCGAGCGCCACCGCCAACGCCGTCGATGCGACCAGCGCCGCCGCCGCTGCGATGAAAACGAGCCAGCGCGAAGTTTTACCATCAGACGCAAACAACACCGTCGCAAGCTGTGTCTTATCGCCTAGCTCAGCCAGAAAAACAGACGCGAAGATTGAGAAAAATGCAGTCAGCATGGGAGGTCAGCTTTCGTTTGAGTTGGCGGGTTAGCCCATCGCTTCGGCTTTTAGCCAGATGCCTTCGGTCTCGCCAATACGGCGTTCTACGAGCAAGCGAGCGACTTGGTGGTCGTCGTCGAAGACGTTTCCGGTGAGGCTGTCGAGCAGGGCCTTGGCGAGATTATCGAGATCCATCCAGGGGGCGTCGCCTGTATAGTCCATGACAATGTGGACCGAATAATCGCCAAAGCCGGGCCGCAGAGGCGGGAACTCTGTCCGGAAGAACTCCCGCAGCAGCGTCTTGTAGTATTTAGTCTGCGTGGTCAGCCCGGCGCACCGTACCTCTAGTGCGCCGTCACCGGTAATGCGCGCGCGTACTTTGTCTGTGGTGATCCAATCAACGGCCATGGCGCGGCTTTAGGCGAAGGTGGATGGTCTGACAATATTGGCCGCCTTGTATAGCGCGCGCTGAATGTCGCCTTGCGGGGTGTGGTAGCCGTGTTAAACCCGCCGCCATTAGATGTTTTCACGATTGAAGCTGGAGCTATCCGCTATGACCACCCGCACCGAATCCGACACAATGGGCCCAATTGAGGTTTCAACTGACGCTTATTGGGGCGCGCAGGCTGAGCGCAGCCTTGGCAATTTCAAGATTGGTTGGGAGAAGCAGCCAGAGCCGATCATCCGCGCGCTGGGCATTGTGAAGAAGGCGGCAGCCGAAGCGAACATGGCGTTGGGCAAGATGGACCCTGCGCTGGGCAAGGTGATCGTGCAGGCGGCTGAAGAAGTTATTGAGGGCAAGCTGAACGCGCACTTCCCGCTGGTCGTTTGGCAGACTGGATCTGGTACGCAGTCTAACATGAACTCCAACGAGGTGATCTCTAACCGCGCAATTGAATTGCTTGGCGGAGAGATGGGCAGCAAAACGCCGGTTCACCCAAATGACCATGTGAATATGAGCCAATCGTCGAATGATACGTTCCCAACCGCGATGCATATTGCGTGTGTGGAAGAGGTGTCGCATCGCCTATTGCCGGCGCTGCAACAGTTGCACAATGCGTTGAACGACAAGGCTGAAGCGTTCAAAGACATCATCAAAATTGGCCGCACGCACACACAAGACGCCACGCCAGTGACGCTGGGCCAAGAGTTTTCTGGCTACGCGCAAATGGTTGCCAATGGTATTGAGCGTATCGAGCAGACTTTGCCGAAACTGATGGAGCTGGCGCAAGGCGGCACCGCGGTGGGCACTGGGCTGGCGTGCCCTGTTGGGTTCGCTGAAGCTGTTGCAGATAAGATTGCGCAGATTACGGGTCTTGGGTTCAAGACAGCGCCGAACAAGTTTGAGGCGCTGTCCGCGCATGACGCGATGGTGTTTGGCCATGGTGCGATCGCAACCGTTGCGATGAGCTGCTTTAAGATCGCCAACGACATTCGCTTCCTCGGTTCTGGGCCGCGCTCTGGCCTTGGCGAGTTGGCTTTGCCAGAGAATGAGCCGGGCAGCTCCATCATGCCGGGCAAGGTGAACCCAACCCAGTGCGAAGCGCTGACACAGGTTTGCGCGCACATTCATGGCAACAATGCTGCGATTGGCTTTGCAGGTTCTCAGGGGCATTTCGAGCTGAACGTGTTCAATCCGATGATGAGCTATAACTTCTTGCAGTCTACGCGCCTGCTTGCGGACGCGGCGGTTAGCTTCACAGAGAACTGTGTTGTCGGCATTGAGCCGCGCCTTGAGAATATCCAGCGTGGTTTGGAAAACTCGCTTATGTTGGTGACACCGCTCAAAGAGAAGTTCGGCTATGACCGCGCTGCGAAGATTGCCAAAACAGCGCACAAAAACGGCACGACACTGCGTGAGGAAGCCATCAAGGACGGCATCCCAGCAGAGGACTTCGACGCGATTGTTGTGCCAGCGAAGATGATTTCACCGGGCTGATAAGTGGCGGGCGGTTGCGATGCGGCCGCCCGGACACTACAGAATAGCGCATGGTGTTACCGTATAAATATCCACTGCGCGCGTTGGCCCTTGGGGTCGCGCTTGGGCTGTCTATCTTGGGCGCTTGTTACGCCGCCGGGGTAGAAGATCCGCTGCGCACAGCAACGCGCTTTACAGGCTGTGCGTCTGCCTTGCTGTTTCTTCCGGTATTTATTGCGCGACCTCTGGTTACGATATTTGGCGGCGCCCGTGCTGGCGGATTGCTTCGTCATCGCGCTGGATTGGGCGTTGCGCTAGCGGGCAATCACCATGTGCACATGGGACTGGTCGCTATGGTCTTGGTCTCAGACGGTGCGACGATGAGTGAGGTCATCGCTAATCCAGCGCTCTATATCTATGGCCTGTTGATACTGATGAATGTGACCAGCTTTCCCGCTATTGCCCGCAGGTGGCCACGTGGGGCGGTGCGGTGGGTTCATTTGATCGGAGTGTATGCGCTCGCGGTCGCATTCTTTGAAACACTTGTGTTGAGCCTGATAACCGGGGCGGAGGGCGGCGTCTTTCGGCTTGGCTATTCTATTGTCTTTGTATTGTGTGTTCTCATTCGAGTCTGCGCAGGGCTGTATGGGCAGCGTCAAAGCCGCGTTTCATGATCTATGGTAAACAGCCCTGTTGGGGTGTGTTTGCTCGCGATCTAGGCGATGAAATTCTAAATGTGTAATAAGTGTTACTGTCATCGTGCCAAATTATAGGCCGGGTGTTTGCGAAATTCTCATCTTAGTATGATTAACAAGTACATGGAGAGACCCGTGTATGATGCAACTGTCTGACATAAAACGTTTCAAACCCGCCATTTCGAAGGGGTTTATCGCCCTCGCTTTGGTGACGGGGATGTTGTCGTATGTGAAATTTGCTGATCCGCTCGAGTTTGGTCTGAGTAGTGTGCGAAACAAAATTCATAGCCGCTCGGCGTCTGGTGATATTGTATTGGTCACCTTACCCGCAGAGATGAGTGACGAGACAGATTCCATAGTTTCTGATGTGCTGTCGAAACTGTTGGATGATGGTGCGCAACGTGTTGTTTTGACAGCCGAAGTCACTCAAATTTCTCATGATGATAAGGGTGTACGCGACTTGTTTCAGGCGCAGCCCTATCGTCTGTTTGCAGCGATAGGCAAAAATGAGCGCTTTTCGGACAGGGTAGAGGTTGATGCGTCCGGTCTTGTCGCCAATGGTGCTCAACTCTTAAGTCAAAATTTCGACTTGGCCTATTGGGGGGGCGTCCGAACCCAACCGTATGTCGCCCGCGGTCCGAATGGTGAAATTCCAACGGTGGAGGCATTTTTCGCGGAGCTGGATGGAGAACTTACCGAGCAATTCCCCGTCAATTATTTCGTAGACTATAAAACGATCCCTAAGCTTTCATCTCAAGAGATATTGAATAACCCTGCGACCGTTGAAGCCGTTCTCGGCAAGAACATCTTGCTCAGTCTGCCTCAAAAATACAAATCGGACACTCTTCGTCATCCTGCGCGCGGTATGATTGCTCCTTCTATGGTGACAATTTTGGGCGCGGAGACACTATTGCTAGGTCGACCAATTCAAACCGGCGGCATGATCGGCTGGGCGCTTGCGTTGCTTTGTATCGGAGCGCTAACGAAAATTAGCCGTTTCTCAGTACGCTTCCTTGTTGGGGCGCTTGGAGTCTTGGTCCTCGTGTTTGGTCCTATCCCGATGCAGTCGGTCTCAGTGTTCTTCAACAATGGTGATGGCTTGTTCACCCTGCTAATTGGCGGACTATACGTCGAAACTCGAAACCTGATAAACATGAAACGTGGACCGGAACGCAATCCGATTTCTGGCCTCATTACGCCGAACTATTGGCGGACGTCGAATACGCGTGACACACGCATGCTCATTTCTGCGCGCGTGGATCATTATTCTGAGATGATCGCGACTCTTAACAAGAGTGACGAAGCGGAGCTCGTTTCCCAAATCGTCAATCGACTGGTGATTGATGGGGCTGCTGAGATAGCACACGGCGAAGACGGTCAATTCTATTGGTTGCAGGATGGCGCAGATTTGTCTCAGCTGTCGGGTCATTTCGAAGCTTTGAACCGCCTGTTCCGCTTGCCAATCTACATTGATGATCGCGCCCTTAACGTGACCGTTTGGTTTGGCGTCGATCAGCAAGCCGAGAAGCCATTGTCCGCTCGGATGCCTGGTTCGCTTGCCGCATCCAAGGCTGCGCGTGATGCGGGCACTAGCTGGCAATTGTTTGATCCTGAAATTGCTTCTAAGAAGATTACTGCGAGTACGATGGCCGGTGAGCTGCAGGCGGCGCTTGAGGCTGACGAGGTATTTGTCGTCTATCAGCCAAAAATTGACCTGAAGAATGGCAACATTGTTGGCGTTGAGGCATTGGCCCGATGGACCCATCCTGAACGTGGTCCAATCTCACCAGCTGAGTTTGTTGAGGTCGCTGAGAAACATGGTACTATCGTGGAGCTAACGCGCCATGTCTTGGAAAAAGCACTGATACTTCGCAAGGCAATTCCGTCCGATATGGGGTCATTCTCTGTCGCCGTGAATTTGTCACCTGTACTGCTGAATCGGCCGAATCTTGCGAGCTACATCTTGGAGCGCGTGGCTGAGCACGGCATCAATCCAAGCGATTTGATTGTTGAGATTACAGAGTCTAGTGAGATTGAAAGTTCTCATTTGGCCATTCAGCATTTCGAAACACTGAAAGCTGGTGGCGTTCAACTGTCAGTCGATGATTATGGTACGGGCCTGTCCACGCTCGAGTACCTCAAGCGCATTCCAGCGTCAGAAATCAAAATTGATCGCTTGTTTGTAACTGACGTGTTGGCCAACGCAACTGGTAAAATCATGTTGCGGTCGACAGTGCAATTGATCCAGATGCTGAAGTTGCGCTGTGTTGTTGAGGGTATCGAAGATCAAGAGACGCTCGATTATCTGGCATCACTTGGCTGTGATCAGGGGCAAGGCTTCCTAATTTCTAAGCCACTCCCTCAGGAAGATTTGTTCCGGTTCCTAGCTAGGAATAAAGCGGATGTGGTGCTGAGCGCGTAAAGTGAAAACACGCCCCGTAAATGAATGGGCCTCGTTAAAGAGCGACTGCAAATTCATATTACTCAAATTACTTGAAAATTTTATGCAACTTATCCGGTTGGTGCCATGTCCAATATTGCATCAATCTTTGCGAGGAATGTCACGGTCGCAACATCGGATTCGTTAACCTTTTCGGATCCGTTGATAGTCGTATCTTGTTGAAAACACAGCAGGCCGCGAGCTTCCATTTTTTTCAGGTGAAGGTTGATGATCGTCTCGTGAAAATCTGGTGCGAGTTCTTCAGCAAGTCTCTTTAAACTCACTGATTTCTCTGTAAGTGGCCCGTCCACCACAGTGACCGCCGCTTGCAATATCAACCATTCCATTGTTGCTGGATGCATTATCCTCTCCCCCCCGAGAAGTAATATTTAGCTACCTTTAGGGGTGTAATGTTTCTGTTGAGTTTAAATTCTGCTGTTGATTTCACAAAAATTCAGACCAAAGCTGTGGATAAAAGTTGAAATCACTTTGTTGCGTAATCATCGTTGGACCCACAGACTTTGATAAAACTTCAGCCTTAGGGCGAATTTTTTTCAAAAAAAAGCTTTTCAATTGAATGTTTTTGGTTAATCTTACATTCAGCGACTGGTGTGGTCGTGATTTTGAAGAAAGATTTATGCAATGACCGAATTTGAGAAAAGCGCTTTTGACGCCGATAAAACTGAGTTCAATTTCTGGGACTGGTTCTTCGGTTAGACCCCGAGATCTATTCTAAGAATAGCGGAAACCGGCATCTTTGGTGCCGGTTTTTTTGTGGGTGCAGTGTTAATTGCGCTGTGTGAGCGTCTTGGTGGTTGCGCGAGAAGCCAACGCCTGCTTGAAAGATCAGATGCAAACACTTCTTCCGATAGCGACCGAAATTGGTGCGATACTCAAAGCGCGCCGCGAGACAGTAGCCATAGCTGAGTCTTCATCCGGGGGGTTAATTTCCGCCGCGTTGCTGGCTGTGCCGGGGGCGTCAGCGTATTATCGTGGTGGCGGCGTGATTTACTCGCCTAAGGCGTTTGGTGGGCTGTTAGGCCTAGACCGTAGCGCGATGGAGGGATTGCGCTCTTCGACCGAGCCTTATGCATTGCTGCTGGCAAACACGATCCAAACCAATTTGAACGCGACGTGGGGTTTGTCTGAGACAGGCGCCTCTGGGCCGACGGGCAATGGGTATGGCGACGCGGCGGGCCACACATGTGTCGGGCTGGTCAGCAAGGATGGCGCAGTTTCACAATCCCGCACTTTAGAGACAGGTCTATCTGACCGCGAGGCCAATATGCGCCATTTCGCACTCGAGGCGCTCGATCTGCTGTATCGCGCATTGGTTTAGGGAAATGAGCGAGCCCACAATCCTTGTTGATGCAGATGCGTGCCCGGTAAAGGACGAGATATACAAAGTCGCGATACGTCGGCAGGTTCCTGTGGTCGTGGTGGCCAACAGCTATCTGCGCATTCCCGAACATAAACTGATTTCTCGTAAGGTTGTTAGCGACGGGTTTGATGCGGCCGATGACTATATTGCGGAGATTTCCGGTAGCCATTGTGTCGTGGTGACAGCTGATATCCTACTGGCGGATCGCTGCCTCAAAGCCGGGGCGATCGTGATCTCCAACAAGGGTAAGCCGTTTGATGGGGACAATATCGGTAACGCCATCGCTGTGCGGGCGATTATGGCAGACCAGCGCGCGGGCCTCAATCAAACTGGTGGCCCCGCGCCGTTCAAGCCGGCGGATCGTTCGCGGTTCTTGTCGGCGCTGGACGAGGCGTTAGTGGCGCTGGAAAAACGCGCTTAGTGCGAAGATGAGGCTGACTTGTGGGCGGGCGCGCAGTAAACTGGCGCGATAGAATCACTTGCCCAGAAAGGCAGTTCACATGACTGACGCCCCACGCGGATCCAAAGCAAACCCATCCGAGTTTGATGCCTATTCAAAGCTGGCAGAGAATGAGCCTTACTTCGTGCTGTCTGCGCATGATCCGTTGTCATCCGCGATTGTTGAGCTGCACGCCTATATAGGTGCGGGCCAGTCTGGCGCAGCGCATAATAAGCTGGCCGAGATTATGGCGCTGACGGCCGTTAGACCTCCGCGTCCAGCGTCTAGCCCGAAGTATCGTGAGACGTTTGCGATCTCCCTCGCCATGGAACAGTGGCGCGAGAAGCAAAGCGATAAATAGAGACCCATGATACAGGCACTCGCCGCGCCGAAGTACTGCCAGCATGTGAAGCTGTTACCGCTTGACCTTGAGCGGGACCAAGAGGCTCTGCGCGCGATGGCCGAAAGGCTGGGCGATCAGGTGCGTGTCTGGCCATACCATCACAATGGCGACTGGGTTGATGACTGGATCGCGGCGCTGGACAAAGGCACGCGGGATGGACGACTGGTCCTGTTTGCAGCCTTTGCGCCTGATGGCGAGTTCGCCGGGATCACCGGCTATATCAGCCCGGATGAGCGGTCTCGCAATGTCGAGATTGGCATGACGATGTATGGCGCAGCGTACCAAGGTACCAAGGTCAATCCAGCAGCGAAGCTGCTCTTGCTAGAGGCCGCGTTCGGTACTGGCTGTGCACGTGTGCAGCTAAACGTGGATGACCGGAATACCCGCTCGAAAGCTGCTGTATTGAAGCTCGGCGCGAAGCAGGATGGTCTGCTGCGTGAGCATCGATTGGTGGCGAGCGGCCATATGCGTTCAACGGCGGTGTTCTCTATTCTTGCCCGCGAATGGCCATCAGTGCGCGAGCATTTAGAGGCGCGGCTGGTCTAAACCCGTGCAGTTGCCGTGCAGACCTGTGCGCTTTCGGGCAATAGCGGGCAGTTTCGGGCAACTTGGGTGCAGTTCTAGTCCGCTGCGTTCATCAGTCCGCTCATCTGGTCTAGCCATTTGATCCATGCGGCGCGGCCGGTTTCTGTAAGGTGTATGCGGGTTTGGGGGCGTTTGCCGACGAAGCGTTTCTCCTGAGAAATATAGTTTGCAGCCTCTAGTTTTTTTAAATGGGTTGAGAGATTGCCATCGGTGGCGCCGACCTTGTCGCGCAGCTCGCCGAAGATGGCGGGGCTGGTGGCGGAAAGGTAGGCCATTATACCAAGGCGCAGGCGGCCATGGATAATTTCATCAATGGCGTTATGATCGAACGGATTGTCGCTGCTCATCGCGCCTATCCTTAAACCGTTTCAGCCGGTTCGCCGCGCATCAGGATGAGGCCGGGTAGGAAGACGGTGAGGGCGACGGTGACCGCGCCAATGAGCCAAATCGTGTTGGAGCCCGTGAAGGCCGCCGCGATGCCGACGCCGATGATCGCGCCCCAACCAGCCAGAACGAGCGGACGGGTGTTTGAGAGCAATCCGGCGGTAAGCTGGCAGAGGCCATAGACGGCAAGTACTATGGGCACCGACCAGATGAAGCCGATGCTGGCTTGCCCTGCGATGACCGATTTTAAGACGACCCCGGCGAAGAACGAAAACAGGACCATTCCGCCGCCCATCCAGATGGTGCTGGAGACTTTGTTGCCGAGGGAGGCTGCGCCGGGTTTCGAGGCCGGGAACGCCCGCGCCATGAGGAACTGGCCGGCAAAACCCAGCAGCATAAAGCCGCTCCACATATAGGCGAGGGCGGCTGGTTGAAGCCCGGCAAAGCCGATGGCGATGAGATAGTGGCCGACATAGGCGACACTGGCCAAGCCGCCCCACCACGCAAGGAAGCGACCGCCGAGCAGCGGCGCGTTCTGGCCCGCTTCTGCGAGGTCTTTCAAATAGGCTAAATCACTGGTCATAGAGGGGGTCATTATGGCGTGTCCTTTATCAACTTTGAAATACAAAGTACTTTGACGCGAGACTGGAGTCAAGCTCGCTGTGGACCGGGGTGGTTTGCGCTGGGGTGATTTTGAGGCAGAATGGGCGCTGACTTCACTGGCTCACAAAGGCCCACAGCATGACCACGCCGATCAATTTGAATAAGTTCCGCAAAGCCAAAGCCAAGGCTGACAAAAACCAGTCAGCCAAGGAGAACCGCACCAAGTTCGGTCGCACAAAATCCGCCAAGGAGCTGGACAAAGCGCTGGCAGAGAAAGCGCAAAAATTGATCGATTCTAAGAAGATGTCGGATGATGGATCGGGTGAGGATTGAGCGCTGCGCGCGTCATTACCAATACAGAATTTTCTGAACGGAAAATGTTATGAAACCGATCAGTGCCACGAAGAGATTTAACATGCAGGCTGCGATGTAAAATCCCGGTGTTGCGCCCATTAGCAGGTTCCACCCCAATAGGCAGGCAGCGGCTATCCCCATCGCGTATGAGGAATACATGTGCAGATAACCCGCTTCCTTGAACTGCTCTTTGGTCAAACGAAGGGTCATGTTTAGCATGATCGCAAAATGGGTTACTGAAACCGCCATCAAGCCCATGCTGGACCACCACCAAAGCGCATTATCAGTCATGTCGAAATGAAACAGAGCAATCGGTATCAGCGCGCCGATAAAGGCAACCAAACTCCCGAATAGAATAGATGTTGCGTGGTTACCCGGGATTTGGATTGGTGATCGATTTGAAACACCACGAAAATGGACACAAAGCCCGTCAGCACTAAAGCCAACTGCGCAAAACCGATAAGAAAACCCTGCTGTTCCATCTCGCCTCCAGATCAATTGGTAACCACACCTTAGGGGTAGCCGCAAGATGTGGGGCAATGCTGCTGATGGTTGGGGCGCGCGAAGTGAACCGGGATGGCCTCTTCGATCTCCGGGGAATTTTGACACGATGATCAGGCAGGTGCCGCTGTCTCGAGAGAGCGATTTTTAGCCGTTCGTATAAATTAGAGACAGGGAGCGGCCCTGCCTACCCAGACTCAGACGTCAATGGTTTGTGAAATGATCTCGTTAAACAAACTGGTTCAAATCCGAGCCTCCGATACAGATGTTTTGGAGGCTCGGTCACAAGACTTCCAATTAGAACACCGTCACAGCCGTTGTCGCGGACATACTCCACGCAGCCTGCGATCACTGCCGACGCGATACCGCGACGCCTAAAGCTTGGCAGCGTAAAAAGATCTTCAACCATTCCCATTCGGTTCGGACCAGCGGTGCCGGATCCATAGCCGCAAATTGTGTCTTCGAAGTGTGCTAGAAAAAACTGACAAGGCTTTGGTTTGCGGCGATATCCCTCAACGACGCTCTGTGTGAAGTGTGCGTCTAAGTTATGGCCTTTCGTGCGCGCTCCCTCAATATGATCTAGGCGCACTAACTCATAGAGGGCACTCCATTCCTGCTCGGAAGATATGGGAGAGAGTCTAAAACCGTCCGGCGGCAGAGCGTTAATATCAGCTTCCAAGACCATCTGCACGATAGGGGTATGTTCTTGAAATTCTTCGGTTGCCAGATGGGCTACGAAACTCCAGGGGGTGAACGGTGTGATGGAGAAATGGGTGTATCCTTGGTCCTTAAATGCAATTGAAGCCGCATCCATCAGCAAATCGATTTCGTCGTGTGTGCTGGCGGTAATGTCGAAAATGCGATTTAGATCCCATACTCTCTGACGCTCCTTGTCTCGTATGGCTTTAAAGCCCGTGCCGACAATAACATCCATGCCTAGCGTTGCATGGAAATGGTAGGCATCGCAGGCACGTTTGGCTTTTTCGATTGAATTCAACATGCCGATACAATCCAATTTTGAGAATTGAGTGATAGCCTATCGGCGATCTCCTCACCTTTCAACTTTCCCGATGATCCCAGTGGCGGCGGGGACCCAGCTCTTATTGTTGGTTCTCATGCGGAGAGCGCTGGTTCGAGATGGATACCTGCCTGCGCAGGTATCATCGGGAAGGGGGTGGTTTTTTCTGCCCCAAAAGCAGTCAGACTGTGCCCAATTCCCAGTGTTTTCCGCTGGTGACCCAGATTATGGTTAATGAAGGGTTGACGTTTGGCACTTGGCTTGCAGAGTTGTGTTTCAGTAGACAAACTCTCAAGGGTCAGCCTGATGAAACGCATTATGTTAAAGCTCGGTTTTTGCTTCACGTCTTTTGGTGGTGGCATGGTTTGGGGCATTGTCGCTGAAGCCAGTGAAATGGGTTATCAGCTTCCCGGTATTTTCGGCTGATTTGAGCCGTCGGTCGCGCGGTCTATCACCGCGCCGTCCCGCCGCCGGTCTGAGACGCGTTCGAGCGCCTCGAATATTGGGCGGGCCTTTTTATCCTTCAACAATGGTATCGCGCGGGCAATCTCGGCCGCCTTGGCGTATTGCGCTTGCGCGGTGGCCATGTCGCCGCGTGCTTCGGCGCAGCTGGCTGTATTGTGTAATACAGATGGGGCCTCTGGGTAGGCGCTGGCCAGTTCATCCCATTGGGCGCAGGCACCCATAACTTCACCATTTTTCGTGGCCTTCACGGCGAGTTCAAAACGTGTGTCGTTTGCGACTTCATTGGTGAGTGCCTCAGTCATGATCTCCGCGCGCATGGTCTTGGTGTAGGGCGCAATGTCGTAGCGGAATTGGCGAACGGCCTCGCGGGTGGCATCTTCGATCATGCCGATTGGGGCATCGGCGATGCGGTGGGATACGCTGTGAGTGTCTCTTCCCTCGCCTAAATCCCCGTCATGGTTTGGATACTCGTTGATCTCGGTGCAGTCTTCTTGCGTGGCCGTGCCGCCATTTTCTGAGGTGAAAACGCCTGTATTCTCTGCCAGATCAATAAGTGTTGCGGTGACGCGCACCAGAACGGTTCGCTCTGAGCATTCGGATTCGACAATCGCGCGGCGCTCGCAATCAAAAATGCCGTCATACTCAACGCATTGACGTTCGCGGGTGTAAGAGATGTCTTCCTCATAGCTGTCGATCTCGACGCGGCCCTCATAGATGCCTTGAGGCTCAGCGGCGCTGGAATGGGAAAACCATGGCTGGCCATCTAGCTCGGTCTCCATAATCATATCGATGAATTCAGTCTCGGCGACATCGCCAGCCGGGCCAGTGAAGCGGCCAACATCGACGTCTTTATAGGCGGCCGCGCCGGGGAAGTTTGGCGCGACACGGGCTCTATAGTCATAGCCGGGCGTGGCGCAGGCGGTGATGAGCAAAAGCGACGAGACGAGGAGGAAGCGGGTGAGCATTTGGCGGCCTTTTGAACGAGTTAGATATGCTAATCTATGGTCAACCGGGCTGAACGTGCAATGAATATTGCGATAGCTGAGATTTCCCCTGAGGCAAGCGGGCCATTCAAATGTTGACGCCGCAGGCATGTTTCTGCACCACTCCGGCAAAATCGTTCATGAAGGATGCTTATACGTATGTCTCGTCCCCTGTTTTCCGAATTCAATTTGAAATCTTTGTCAGTGCCCAACCGTATTGTTTTGGCGCCGATGACGCGCAGCTTCTCGCCCGGCGGCGTGCCCGGCGATGATGTCGCCGACTATTATGCTCGTCGCGCAGCAGCCGACGTAGGTTTGATCATCACAGAGGGCACGACAGTTGGGCGTGGCGGCGCGTCTAACGACCCACGCATTCCGAATTTTCACGAAGATAATGCGTTGGCCGGTTGGTCTAACGTTGTGAAGAAGGTTCACGCTGAAAACGGCAAGATCGCGCCGCAAATTTGGCATATGGGTATGGTGCGTAAGACAGGTCTTGGCGCCTATCCCGATGCGCCAACCGATAGCCCGGCGGGCCTTACCCATAAGGGCAAGCGTATTCTGCCCGTGCCGACCTCTGCTGAGGTGGATGATCTGGTGATGGCGTATGCCAATGCGTGTGGGGAAGCCAAAAAGCTCGGCTTTGACTGTATCGAACTGCACGGTGCTCATGGGTATTTGATCGACCAGTTCTTCTGGGACGCAATGAATGACCGTGACGATAAATATGGCGGTAGCTTGCCAGAGCGGGCGACGTTCGCGGCCGATATAATCCGTGAGGTGCGTAAGCAAGTTGGCGCGGATATGCCGATTATCCTGCGGTTTTCGCAATGGAAACAACAAGACTATACCGCACGTTTGGCCAACACACCGGATGAATTAGGTGAGTTCCTCAACACATTCGTTGAGGCGGGTGTTGATATTCTACATGCGTCGCAGCGTCGATATTGGGAACCAGAATTCCCAGAGATTGATGGCGAGAACGGATTAAATTGCGCTGGCTGGGCCAAAAAATTGACCGGTGCTGCGACGATTACAGTTGGATCTGTCGGGCTGAACGGAGATTTCCAGTTGGCATTTCAGGGGCAAGGCGCGGGCACGCGCGGTCTTGATGATTTGGAAGAGCGTTTGGATCGTGGCGAGTTTGATATGGTCGCGGTTGGTCGTGCGCTTCTGCAAGACCCAGAATGGTCCAAGAAGGTAAAAGAGGGCCGCTTGGACGAGCTGAACGACTATGATGGCGGTGCACTGAAAACACTGTTCTAAGTACAAACCATTATTGATAATTCTGCGAATCACCGCTCCACATGGGGCGGTGATTTTTTTAGCGCTTAAGTTAAAGTTTTTTCTATTGCACGCAGCCAAAAAGCATTGCTCTGCGCGGTGGAGCGTGTAGTGATTTCGGATCGCTTAAAGTCCCTTTTCGGAGTGATCCAATTTGATCACAGATGGTTTTGGGGCAGCGTGGCAAGGCACTTTAGCCTTGCTATTAGGGGAACGCGGCCTCGGCTGTATTCTGTGAAAACTTTGGCTGTCGCTGCATAGGCAGGCAATCCGAATAGGGATGTTTCACACCAGCATCCCGGTTGCCCTGCGAAGAACTGTCGATCACACCCGACATTATTTCGCAGGGCATTTTCGTTTTGGGGGTGGTCGCTAACGCACGAGTGTAGCGGTGACGAATGGTAGCTCAGGTTTCCGATTATGGGGATTGTTGACGTTGACGTGTCTTTCTTTAAGGGATTTCAATAGCTTCGCTTCGGCTTCCGTCACTTCAGATTTTGACTCCAGATCGGCGATGCGTTCATCTATCCATGCGTTGGCGCGGCGAATGGCTTCATCCGTCTCAGCAACCTCTTCTTTGCTTCTGGGGGAAATGCGCGCAGAGATTTTGTGGTTGGAGGCATAAAGGCAAGAGGTGGGGAAAAGCGTCTCAAATACCCCGCTCTCATCGATTAAATCCACGCTGTAGGTTCCCATGCCTGTGCAAATAAGGAACACGGGAGCCGGATGGCCTTTGTTTGGTTGCGTGTAAATCGCGACAGGATTTTCTTCACCCAGGTGGAAATTGGGTTGTGGCATCGGGTCGGCTGACGCGGCTATGGGGGCGGTCAGGCCTAAGGCGCTCGTGAGGGTGGTTGCTAGAAGTGTGCTTAGTCTGATCATTGCGTAGGCCTCGGTAAAGCGTGAGTCTTTAATCTCACCCTAAGGTGGTGACGGCACCCCGTAAAGGCGCTGCTTTCGTGACAGTGGCGGTGAAAACGGGGGCTAACGCGGGCGCTTAAGTCTGCTATATGTTCCCGATGAGTTCTAATCCGAATCGCTTGTCTATCTCTCAAATGGCGGCGGCCAATGCGCCGGCGGCTGTGGGTGAATCTGACTATTTAGAGGGCCTGAACCCCGAGCAGAGCGAAGCCGTTCTGCATGTGGATGGGCCATTGCTGGTGCTGGCCGGTGCGGGCACGGGCAAAACGCGGGTGCTGACCACGCGATTGGCGCACATCATCTCGACCAAAAAGGCGTGGCCGAGCCAAACGCTGACGGTGACGTTCACCAACAAGGCCGCGCGGGAAATGCGCGAGCGGGCGCTGAGACTGCTGGGCGAGGCGGGCGAGGGCCTACGCTGGCTGGGCACGTTCCACTCGATCAGCGCGCAGATTTTGCGCAAGCATGCCGAGCTTGTCGGGCTGAAGTCTAGCTTCACCATCCTCGATACGGATGATCAGGTGCGCCTGTGTAAGCAGATTATTCAGGCCGAGAATATTGACCCGAAGCGCTGGCCACCGCGCGCGCTGGCTGGGCAAATTGACGCGTGGAAGAACCGGGCGCTCACCCCGGGCCGCGTGCCGCCGGAAGAGGCGCACAATTTTGCCGACGGCAAGGGCATCAAATGCTACGAGATTTATCAAAACCGCCTGCGCGTTTTGAATGCCTGTGATTTTGGCGATCTGCTGATCCACAATATCACCATCTTCAAAGACAATTTGGATGTGCTGAAAGAATATCACGAGCGGTTCAAATATATTCTGGTGGACGAGTATCAGGACACGAACGTGGCGCAGTATTTGTGGTTGCGTCTGCTGGCGCAGGGCAATCACAATATCTGCTGTGTGGGCGATGATGACCAGTCGATCTATGGCTGGCGCGGCGCGGAGGTGGATAACATCTTGCGCTTTGAGAAGGACTTTGCGGGCGCACATGTCATTCGGTTGGAGCGCAACTATCGCTCGACCGCGCATATCCTAGCGGCGGCCTCTAGCGTGATTGACCATAATCGCGGGCGGCTTGGTAAGAAGCTGTATGTCGGTGATGATAGCGCCGCGAATTTGGACGATGCCGAGAAGGTGAAGGTTCGCGGCTTGTGGGATGGCGAGGCCGAGAGCCGTTTGATTGCGGACGATATTGAAAGCTGGGTGCGTGGCGGTGGTAGCCATGAGGGCTGCGCCGTTTTGGTGCGTGCGTCATGGCAGATGCGCGCGTTTGAAGAGCGCTTCATCATGCTGGGTATTCCGTACCGCGTGATTGGCGGGCCGCGCTTTTTCGAGCGGGCAGAGATACGCGATGCGATGGCCTATTTGCGGCTGGTGCGCTCGCCTGATGATGATTTGGCATTTGAGCGCGTGGTCAACCAGCCTAAGCGGGGCGTGGGCAATACGTCGCTCGCCAAGCTACAGGCCTATGCGCGCGATGACGAGCGCAGCCTGTTCACGTTGACGCCGATGGTGTTGCAAACCGATGAGATTAAAGGCGGGGCTAAGCGCGGGCTGACGCAGTTTATCGACCAAGTGAATATGTGGCGCGATAAGCTGGCGGGCGGCATGTCGCATACGGACTTAGCTGAGACCATTCTGGAAGAGTCCGGCTATACCGATATGCTGCAAAAAGACCGCAGCCCGCAGGCGCAAACGCGGCTTGATAACCTCAAAGAACTTGTGCGCGCGATGGGGGAGTTCGACTCGCTGTCCGGTTTTCTTGAACATGTTCAACTGGTTATGGATGCCTCCCAAGGCAATAACACTGACGAGCAAGTGCAGATACTTACGCTGCACGGCGCCAAGGGGCTTGAGTGGCCGATGGTGTTCTTGCCGGGTTGGGAAGAGGAAGTGTTCCCCTCACGGCGTAGCTTGGATGAGAGCGGCCTTAAGGGCCTCGAAGAAGAGCGCCGGCTTGCCTATGTGGGCATTACGCGGGCGCGGGAGCGGTGCTATATCTCGTTCGTTGCGAACCGTCAGATATTTGGACGTTGGCAGGCGGTGATGCCAAGCCGGTTTATTGACGAGCTGCCGCATGACCATGTCGATGCGGTGAGCGAGACGGGTTATTCCGGTATGCCGGGCGGCGAAGAGGGCTTTACCGGCAGTATGGAAGACCTCGGCGCGCAATCATCTTATGAGAGCCCGGGCTGGAAACGCCTGCAAGAGAACGCCGGAAACGTGAAGAGCAGCCGCCCGCCGGGTGATGCGTCTAAGCTCAACGCGACATCAGGCGGGAAAAGCGGATTTCGCAAAGGCAACCGTGTGTTCCATGATAAGTTCGGATACGGAAAAGTTATCGTGTCAGACGGCAACAAGTTGACGGTGGATTTTGAGAAAACGGGCCGGAAGAAAGTGATCTCAACCTTTGTAACCAGAGCGTAGGTCACGGGCGCTTGGGAGGGCGCGGAAATGGGTAAATGGACGAACAAATTAGTGTTGGGCGTCGCCGCCCTGTTTCTGGCGCTCGGTTGTGTGTGGGTGTTGATTGGCCCGCATTGGCGCGCTTTGATTCAAGACCCACCGCTGGACCGTGATATTTTGTTCTGGTCGCAAAATCAGCGGGACACGACGTTCCGTATGCTGGACGAGATCCCATTCATTATGAAGAACCATACTATTGAGGCGGGTGATGTTGTGCACGCTTTGCCGGACGGTGAGCCTCTGGCGCTGGATATTGATGTGGATGCCTACATGACCGAGGCGCGCGCGGCGTCTGTCGTTGTGTTGCACAATGGTGAGATACGGTTGGAGCGTTATGGACTGGACTTTGATAAGGATGGCCGCTGGACGAGCTTCTCGGTTGGCAAGTCGCTAACCTCCACCTTGGTGGGCGCGGCTGTTAAAGACGGGGCAATTGAAAGCGTTGATGATTTGGTCACTGACTATGTGCCTAATCTGGCTGGTTCGGCCTATGACGGGGTGAGCATCGCGCAGGTGTTGACGATGACATCGGGCGTAGGGTGGAACGAAGATTATGACGATCCGGCGTCTGATGTGGCGCTGTTTGATGGGCATGAACCGCAAGAGGGCATGGCGAGCATTGTCTCTTATATGCTCACCCTAGGTCGCGCGCATGAACCGGGCGAGGTTTGGAATTATTCGACCGGTGAAACCAATTTGATCGGCGTTATCGTCAGTAAGGCGACGGGCAAAACTGTTGCGGAATATCTGTCGGAGAAAGTCTGGGCACCGTATGGCATGCAGCAGGACGCGACATGGCTGCTCGGCAGTGATGGTATTGAGATGAGCGGGTGTTGCATTCAAGCGGCCACGCGCGACTTTGCGCGGTTTGGGCAATTCGTTCTGGATGGCGCGGTCATCGATGGTGCATCTATTCTGCCAAATGGCTGGTTGGAGCGGGCAACGGTAAAGCAGGCTGACTTTGGCGCGCCGGGGCAAGGCTATGGCTTTCAATGGTGGACGTGGGACGACGGATCGTACCAAGCAGACGGCATTTTCGGGCAGGGCATATTTATCGACCCGACACGGAACATTGTGATTGCATCCAACTCTAGTTGGTCAACCGCGCTCGGAAATGAAGGTGGGGAGCAAGCTAAACGCACAGCGTTATACCGAGCTGTTCAGGCCGCTATCGACGCTGAACAGGCCCAGTAATCCGGCGCTATTTCTTTGACTGCACCTGTGTCACGTCTCTCACCGCGCCTTTGGCGGCGCTGGTGGTGAGGGCGGCGTAGGCTTGTAGGGCTGCGCTGACCTTGCGCTTGCGCGGTTTGGCTGGTTGCCACGGGTTTTCTGACGCGTCCATTGCGGCGCGGCGCGCGGTGATCTCTGCATCGTCAAGCATAAGGTTGATGCCACGGTTGGGGATGTCGATCTCGATTGTGTCACCGTTTTGGACGAGGCCGATAAGGCCACCTTCAGCCGCTTCAGGTGAGGCGTGACCAATGGACAGGCCAGATGTGCCGCCGGAGAAGCGACCATCAGTGATAAGCGCGCACGCTTTGCCGAGGCCCTTGGATTTAAGATAGCTGGTCGGATACAGCATTTCCTGCATGCCGGGGCCGCCCTTGGGCCCTTCATAGCGAATGACGACAACATCGCCCTCTTTCACCTTGTTGGTCAGGATGTCACTCACGGCGTCGTCTTGGCTCTCGCAGACATGGGCGGGGCCAGTGAATTTCAGTATACTGTCGTCAACGCCAGCAGTTTTAACGATACAGCCTTGCTCAGCGAGATTGCCGGACAAAACAGCGATGCCGCCATCTTGGCTGAAGGCATGCTTGGCGCTGCGGATGACGCCGTTCTCTCGGTCATCGTCTACGCTGTCGAAGCGGCGTTCTTGGCTGAACGCGGTTTGCGTTGGGATGCCGCCGGGCGCCGCGCGGAAGAACTTGTCTGCTTCCGGCGTCAGGCTGCGGGAGATGTCCCATTTGTCGAGGGCTTCGGCCATTGTTTTGGTGTGCGCCGTCGGAACATCCGTATGCAGTAGGCCTGCATTGTCTAGCTGTCCGAGGATAGCGAAGATGCCGCCTGCGCGGTGCACGTCTTCCATGTGCACGTCTGGCTTGTTGGGCGCCACTTTGCAGAGGCATGGTGTGATGCGTGACAGGCGGTCAATGTCGGTCATGGTGAAGTCTACGCCGGCCTCATGAGCAGCAGCGAGAAGGTGGAGCACTGTGTTGGTCGATCCGCCCATGGCGATATCAACCGTCATCGCGTTCTCAAAGCCTTTGAAGCTGGCGATGGTGCGCGGTAAAACGCTGTCATCATCATTCTGATAATACGTGCGCGTCATATCTACGATTGTGCGGCCAGCCTCAAGGAAGAGGCGCTCACGGTCCGCATGGGTCGCGAGGGTGGAGCCATTGCCCGGCAATGAGAGACCCATCGCTTCGGTGAGGCAGTTCATGGAGTTGGCCGTAAACATGCCAGAGCAGGAGCCGCACGTTGGGCAAGCTGAGCGTTCAATGGTGGCCACATCTTCGTCCGACATTTTGTCATCAGCGGCGGCGACCATTGCGTCGACCAGATCGAGCGCTTGAACGGTGCCGTCTTCCCACGTGACCTTACCGGCTTCCATTGGGCCGCCGGACACGAAGATGGCGGGGATGTTGAGGCGCATGGCGGCCATCAACATGCCGGGGGTGATCTTGTCGCAATTGGAGATGCAAACCATCGCGTCGGCGCAATGGGCGTTGACCATGTATTCTACGCTATCGGCGATCAGCTCGCGTGAGGGTAGGGAATACAACATTCCATCATGGCCCATCGCGATGCCATCATCGACGGCGATCGTGTTGAACTCTTTGGCGACACCGCCAGCGGCTTCAATCTCGCGCGCGACGAGTTGGCCGAGGTCTTTGAGGTGCACATGGCCGGGCACGAATTGGGTGAAGGAATTGACGACGGCGATGATCGGTTTGCCGAAATCGTCGTCTGTCATGCCGGTGGCGCGCCAAAGGCCACGCGCGCCTGCCATGTTGCGGCCATGGGTGCTGGTGCGGGAACGATATGCGGGCATGGGGTGTCATCCTGTGAAATCTATACAGGTGACATAGCAAAGGGCGGCCCAATCACAAAAGGCTTTCGCGCCGCAGGGTTTGGACTAGGGGGCATCCAGCCTCCCGAAGATACCTGCGAAGGCAGGTATCCATCTCGGAACAGGGCCGCTCGTACTGGATGAAAACAACAGGGGCTGGATCCCAGCCTCCGCTGGGAAGGGCGGTGGAAAATCGCCAGAAACGAGCGGTGGCCAAATCGGTCAGGCTGTGACTAATCCGGATTTCCCTCTTAGTTTTTAAGAAAATTCCTGATCAATATTGTCATGCCGCTTGTAGAATCCTGGATAGCATCCGGATCGCGTAGCGACTTGCTAAGAATAAAGCCGCCTTGCACAGAGGAAACGAGCGCCATGGATATTGTTCGGGCGTCGTCAGATGTCCATTTCGCTTTCATATCTATGCGCGATTGCAAAAGTGTGGATGTGATCACATCAAGGAGATGCTGAAAATACGAGGTTAGAATATCAGAGAGACTGGGGTCTGCCAGAAGGCTGGTGTCATTCGCCAGACGACCGAGCCGACAGCCTTTGGTTCCGTCTCGTGGGAGCAATAGATAGCGCTCAATTTTATCCATCGGCGCTGCCTTGCTGCAGAAAATCTCGTCAGCAGCGTGCTTGAGCTCCGACAAAATCTCTTCCATCGCGGCTTTTGCAAGTTCGGCTTTCGATCGAAAATGGTGATAAAGGCTGCCTTGTCCAACGTCGGCCTTGTCCATCACTTTCCGGGGGCTCATCGCCTCATAGCCTTGTTCCCAAAGCAATTCTTTTGTGGCTTCTAGAATTAGAGTCTTGGTCGTCATCGAAAATCCTCAAAAAATTGTAACTACTAGTATGTACATATTCTGTAACACTTAGTATGTTTATCACACGTTAAACGCATACTCCAACGTCGCGTGCCGCCAAAAGGACCCTGTGATGCCTCCCCACTCTCCGGAAATTCTCGCACTCACGATCATCTGTTTATTCACGGGCCTGATCTGGGTTCCGATTATTACAAACAGGCTTCGCGAAATGGGGCTTTGGAATGCACTGAAAAATCCGCAACCCGATGTTCGACCTGAATCAGAATGGGCATGGCGCCTGGCGAATGCACACCGTAACGCGATTGAAAATCTCGTCGTATTTGCTCCACTTGCGATTTCGGTTCACGTAACGGGGGCCGGGAATGAGTTGACCGCCCTGTGGTGCTGGATCTTTGTCGCTGCCCGAATTGCGCATGCTGTGATCTACGCCTTGGGCGTTCCGCTCTTGCGAACTGTCGCTTTTGCCGTGGGATTTGCCAGCCAGATGGCGCTGGCGGCAAGTCTGCTTGGCTGGGTTTAGTATCGTGTCGCCATCTCAGGTACTTCTGTCAGGCCTTATGCTCTGCGCGGGCTTCGGTATTCCGGTTATGGCTGCGTTCAATGCCGACCTTGGAGTGCGTCTCGCCAATCCATGGGCTGCTGTCCTGAGTCTCAATCTTGTCGCAGTCATTTTGTCGGCCGTAGTTGTTGCAACGATCGGGTTACCCAAGCTGGATGCGGTGAGTGCCATGCCGAAAATCTACTATTTGGCGGGTGCAATTTTCGTCTTCTATATCGCGTCTATCACGTACGCTGCTCCGAAAATTGGTTTGGGAAATGCGATATTTCTTGTTCTACTGGGGCAAATACTCAGTGCTGCGATTATAGATCATCTCGGATTGTGGAACGTTACTCAAAGTCCGATAACCCTGAAGAGAACGCTAGGTTTGATTGTCATGTCTATTGGAATCTATTTGGCACAAAAGCAAGAAAACTTGGCTGTCGATATCGGCTAGAAAGAGTAAAACGTCATGAAACTTGTTGTCTCACCAACCTCGCCGTACTCGCGAAAGGTTAGAGTGTTGATTATTGAGAAAGGCCTTCAAGATACGGTTGAAATCGTAATGGCCAGTCCGCTTGCTGACGGAACGCAAGATATTATTCGCAATCCCTTGGGGAAAGTTCCGAGTCTGATTCTTCCGGATGGAAAAGTGGTCTTCGACAGTCCAGTCATATGTGCATTCATTGATGCGAAATTTTCAGGTCCTCGCCTTGTGCCAGTTGACGGAAATCGAAAGTGGAACTCTGACTGTGCGCAAGCGCTAGGCGATGGCATATTGGATGCGGCATTCAATATTGTAATGGAGCGACAGCGACCTTCCGTTGAACAATCGGCCTTCTGGAAAGAAAGATGGGCAACAGCGATAATGAATGGCGTCAAGGCCATTGATGAAGCGCGCACCGAACTTTCCAGCGATTTAAACATTGGAGCAATCACATGCGCGGTTGCGCTCGGTTATTTGGAATTCAGACTGCCGGAAATAGAATGGCGATCGGATTTTCCGGAACTGAAATCATTTTTCGGAGATTTCAGCCAGCGGCCCAGCTTTATTCAAACCGCCCCATCGCAGACCTAAGATGAAGCGTATGTCGATTTGGACCAATCTCCGCCAGTCAGGTCTCTCCACAACAGGCCCCTTTGCAGGCAGTTTTCGGCCTGTTTACGGGGTGGATAAGTCGCCAAGTCCTTTCCCCTCCGACGCGCCTCGTTAATCCAAATCCACTTGGTCGAAATTGTTGGCGATGGTTTTTTCTAGCGTCGACTTATAGCGCGGGGCGCCGCCCCAGTAGGCGTTGTAGCGGAAGTCTGATGTGCCCTCTGCCTTGGCGTTGGGATTGTAGCCGGTGAACCAGCTTTTGATCTTTGCGAAGGGCATGCGGTCTTGCATTTTGATGACTTCTTTCGTCCACGCGTCTTCAGCCTCTTTTGGCGCTTCGATGCGGGTTTTGCCTGTGTCGCGCGCATGCACGAGCAGTTTGGTCACCCAGTCGACGCCCATTTCAATGGCGGGCGGATAGTTGGTGGAGCCAGACACGCTTTGCGGGCCGCCGACCATGAGGAAATTGGGGAAGCCGTGGGACAGCACGCCGAGATAAGTCGTTGTTTCGCTGTGCCATTTGTCTTTCAGCGCTTTGTTGTCCGCGCCGCGAATGTCCACACGGTTGAGGCCGCCGGTGATGGGGTCAAACCCTGTGGCATAGATGATGAGGTCTAGCTCATGCTCTTGCGCAGTGGTTTTGATGCCTGTCTCTGTGACGCGCTCAATGGGGGCCTCTAACAAGTCGATCAGCTCGACATTATCGCGGTTATAGGCCTCGAAATAACTGGTCTCTAGCGGCAGGCGCTTCATGCCGAAGCTGTGGTTCTTTGGGATCAGCTTGTCGGCGACGGCTTGGTCGTCGATGCGCGCGCGGATGCGGCCTTCGACATATTCGGTCAGCTCGCGATTGGCGGTCTCTTCGAGATTGGTTTCGGGGAAATTGCCAACGAGAAGCGCAAAGCCGGGGCGGTCATACAGCTCATCCCAAAATGCGATGCGGTCTGCTTCGGACACGTTCTCATAGCCGCGCCGGTCTGGCATGTGGTTGAACCCGCCATGAGTTTGGTCGCACACCTCGAAGATATCGTCATAGCGAGCGCGGATGTCGTCCATCTCGTCGGCTGAGATCGGCGCATTGTTGAGCGGCATGGACCAGTTGGCGTGGCGCTGGAAGACGGTGAGCGTGTCTACCTTGTCGGCGATTTCCGCGATGACCTGAATGCCCGTTGCGCCTGTGCCGATGATGCCCACGCGCTTTCCGGTGAGGTCTACCGGTTCATCTGGCCAGTTATAGGTGTGGAACCATTCGCCTTTGAAGTCTTCGATGCCCTCTGCCTTGGGAAGCGTGGGGATCGACATTGCGCCGAGGCAGGAGATGACATAGCGCGTGGTGAAGGCTTCGCCCGTGGTGAGCGTGACCGTCCAGAGGCGTTTTGCTTCGTCCCAAACAAAGGACTCCGCCTTGGAATTGAACCGCATATATTTGCGCAGGTCGAACTTATCGGCGACGAAATTGAGGTATTTCAGGTTCTCAGGCTGGGGCGAGAAGTGTTCTTTCCAGTGCCATTCGTCGAGCACTTCTTGGGAGAAGCGGTAGCCGTAAGTGTAGCTCTCTGAATCGAACCGGCAGCCGGGGTAGCGATTGCGGAACCATGTGCCGCCGAGGTCTGCTTGGCCCTCAAACAGGATGGCGTCGAAGCCATTGTCGGCGAGGTGCTTGATTTGGCAAATGCCGGCAACGCCAGCGCCGACCACGATCGTGTCATAGATATGTGTCTCGCTGGCCATAGCCTGTCCCCCAAATTTTTTGCAGTTTATTGCATCCTGCATATCAAAGTGGGGCGTTTTGACAAACGGTTCCCGCTGCGAGAGGGGCGCAGGCGATCTGAAGGCAGGCGTGCAGAACTCGCGTGCCAGGAGAGATTTGCTTTTCGAGGAGGGCAGTATCGAGCGACGGTCGAAGGGTCAGGGGAGTGCTGGTTTGGGGAGGACGGTGTGGTCTTCCAGCACGGTGCCGCTCGATACTACAATATCTGTTTAGCGGGCCCGTTTGGAACCGTATCCGAACGCCGTGTTCATGTTGCGGTCATGTCGTGATTTGCGAGTTTCAGGGTGGGCCGCGCGTCCAAAATCGGTAAAAAGAGCGAATTTCACGTTAGGCAGGAAAGATATATTTCTCGCGGAAGTGGATCATTGGTTAACATAAGCGCAAAAGCTGTTAACTTGTTCGGAACGCATCGTACCGTTGGGTGAACGCCAGAAACCGGCATTCTTTTGCAATTCCCTTTATCTATAGTGGATTGCGACATATAGTACGAAGCGTACCGATTGTTTGCATGCCTGACCTTGCATTAAAGCCACGTTAACGGCACATGGGGTATAGGATATGCAACGCAATTGGGATCAGAAACGGGCTTTCCCGGCCGGTTCACCGCAAAATGAAGAGTAGAAGACGTCATGATTGGTAGCCTCCTCGGCATGTTGTCCACGGACATGGCCATCGACCTCGGTACAGCGAATACGCTGGTCTATGTTAAAGGGCAGGGCGTAAAGCTCGATGAACCGTCTGTCGTGGCGTACATGACCCAAGGCGGCCGTAAGATCGTTTATGCGGTGGGCGAGCAAGCCAAAAACATGCTCGGCAAGACGCCGGTCAACATGGAAGCTATTCGCCCGATGCGCGATGGCGTGATCGCCGACTTCGAAGTCGCCGAGGAAATGATCAAACACTTCATCCGGAAGGTTCATAATCGCCGGGCATTCGTTTCCCCGCTTATTATAATTTGTGTGCCTAGCTCCGCGACCAGCGTTGAGCGGCGCGCGATCCACCAGTCGGCGCTCGCTGCGGGTGCCCGTCAGGTTGAGCTGATTGAAGAGCCGATGGCCGCCGCGATTGGCGCTGGCCTACCGATTGATGATCCAGCGGGTTCTATGGTTGTCGATATTGGCGGCGGTACGTCAGAGGTGGCTGTGATGTCACTGGGCGGCATCGTTTACTCACGCTCAGTGCGCGTGGGCGGCGATAAGATGGACCAAGCGATTGTGAATTATCTTCGCCGCGAACAGAAAATCCTGATCGGTGAAATGTCTGCTGAGCGCATCAAGAAAGAGATTGGTACAGCCTTGGCGCCGGAAAATGGCGCGGGCATGTCACTTGTTGTGCGTGGCCGTGGTACGCTGGACGGTGTTCCAAAAGAAACAGAAATCAATGAGCAGATGATCGCTGACGCTTTGTCAGAGCCGGTGAACGACATCATCGACGCTGTGAAACTAGCGCTCGAAGCGATGCCGCCTGAACTGGCTGGTGATATTGTGGATCGTGGTATCGTGTTGACCGGTGGTGGCGCATTGCTACGCAATCTGGACAGTGTGATCCGCAAGCAGGCGCAGTTGCCTGTAATGATCGCGGATGATCCGCTAAAATGCGTTGTGAACGGGTGCGGTCACGTGCTTGAGAATTTTGCAAAAATGAAAACGGTTCTGTCGCCAGAAGTTTAAGGCAGACCTTATAATCGGAGACGTTGAGGATGGCGCTGTTTGGCGGCCAAAGTCACAAGCCAGGGAAGCGCTCTGCTAAGCGCCTCGCCTTGTTTGTGTTCCTATTTGGTGCGGCGGGCCTTGTTGTCATTCAGTCCGCCCCGCAGGTGCGCGACTTTTTCGTGCCCGTGCGAACGGCTGCCGGTGATCGACTAGTCCATAATGATAGCATCTCGCTTTGGGGCCGCGTGACGGGGCAGGGTCACAATGAACGTCGGATCAAAGATCTGGAAGTCGAAGTGCGCCAATTGTCTCGTTATAAGGCGGCGGCGATTTCGATGTCTGAACGGCTCGAGGCGTATGAAGACATATTGAACCTGATGGGTGAGCCGCCGGAATCTGGCGTGACTGCGCGCATCACGGCGGAAAGCGACGGCCCATTTTCACAAACATTGCTGGCCAATGCTGGGCGCGCACAAGGGGTGAAGCCCGGCGCCGTGGCCTTGAATGAAGGCGGGCTGGTTGGCCGGGTCATTCATCTGGGCGAGCATTCATCCCGCATTATCGTCATCACAGACTTTAACAGCCGCGTGCCCGTTATGGGCGAGGTGAGCGGCGTGCGCGCAATTATGCGTGGGTCGGCTGAAGGCGTTGGCGTGCTGACCGATTTACCTGAGCAAGACAGTTTGATTGAAGGTGAGCGCATTTTGACCTCTGCTGAGGGCGGGGCGTTCCCACGTGGCTTGGTCGTTGGGCAGGCCCGCATGGTCAGCAATGACTGGAAAGTACGGTTTGCGATGGCTGAGTATGAAGGCGGCTATGTGCAAATGGTGCCACCGCCACGGATACCCAAGCCTGTCGCGCAAGAAGATTTGCCCGGTCAAGACGGGTCGGAAACGTCAGCAAGCCCATCATTGGGGGCGCGTCAGTAATGGTTTCGAGCATGCGCGGCCTACAGAAAAAGACACTGTGGTCCTCTGCTGGCCCGACGGCGCGTTTGCTTTTTGGCGCCTTCGTGATCATGACAATTGGCGTATTGGGCCTAACGCCTAAGACGGTTTTCGGGCTTTCTATTATTTGGCCCTATGCGGCCTTGTGGGGCGCAATCGGGTGGGGCCGTGTGGGTCTTTCCCTTCGGCCAATGTTGCTTCTGATCGCCTTTGGACTGGCGCAAGATATTAGCCTCAACGCGCCGCTGGGCTGTTTCGTCATCGTCAATTTGTCTGTGTATGGATTGAGCACGGCGGTGGCCGATGCGCTTGATACAACCAATGATCCTGTTCTTGGTGTCGTAGCGCCGACCGCCTTGTTGCTCATCGCATTCGTGCTGGTTTGGGCGTTGGCGAGCCTATTGCAGGAGCATCCTGTACGAGTCGTTCCGTTAATAAAAACTCTTTTGATTACAGGGGTTGGCTTTGCGGTCTTCCAAAAAGTATTCAACCTTGGCCGGGCCCCCGGTAGCATAATGGGGACGCGTTAGATGGCCGGTGGAGCAGATTTTGAGACCCTGTTTACGCGCCGTATGGCGATTGCTGCGGGTGTTGGCGGCGTCGCGTGGACGGGTCTTGTTGCGCGGCTGTTCCAGTTGCAGGTGCTCGAAAAAGACCGTTATGCGGCGATGGCCGAAGAGAACCATATCAAGCTAGCACTGGCCGCGCCGAGACGCGGGCGCATCTTGGACCGTTTTGGCAGACCGTTGGCCGCGCACCGGCGCGCAGGTCGCGTGTCGATTATTCCTGAACAGACTGACGATCCGCAGGGCGTGCTGCGCCGTATTTCAGAATTGATTGATATTGCACCGGAGCGCCTAGAGCGGGCCGAGCGAGACATCCATAATGCGCGTCGCCGCAACGCGGCGTTCGTGCCTGTGACGGTGCAGAATGAACTGACCTATGAAGACTTTGCACGCATGAATGTGCACGCAGCGGAAATCCCGGGTCTTGATGTTGAGATGGCGCTGACGCGATCTTATCCGCGCGGACGAGACTTTGCGCACGTGCTCGGTTATGTAGCGCGCCCGAACGATAGAGACATGACACGGCTGGAAGATTTCCTCCTGCTGGAAGCGGGGATGAACCCTGAGCGCGCCTATGATAGCGAGATGCCGAGCAACTCGCAGGAGCGGGTTGAGCTGCGCCGCATACGGCAATTGTTGAAACATCCTGATTTCCGCACGGGCCGTTCGGGGCTGGAGCTGAAGGCCGATGATTGGCTGCGTGGACAGCGCGGGTCTAAGCGGTTGGTGACAAATGCGGCAGGACGCACACTGGAAGAATTGCCGAGTGATGATCTGGCCCCGCGCGACGGGCGCGATATGTTCATCACCATCGATTCCGACTTGCAGCGCGCAGCGATTGATCGGTTCGGGAGCGAAAGCGGCGCTTCGGTGGTGCTCGATATTGAGAGCGGTGATGTGCTCTCAATGGTGTCGACGCCAGCGTTTGACCCGAATGAGTTCGTCAACGGGATCTCTAGCGCCAACTATTCCTTATTGCGCGATAATGATCGTTCACCGCTTTATCCGCGTGCGCATGGCGGTGTGTATCCGCCCGGATCGACGTTCAAAATGGTTGTGGCGACGGCGGCGCTTGAGGCGGGTGTTATCAATCCGTCAGAGCGCGTGCATTGTAATGGATATTACCGTTTCGGGAACCGCACTTGGCACTGCTGGAAAAAAGGCGGGCATGGTTCAGTCAATATGCATCAGGGCATTAAAGGCTCTTGCGATGTGTATTTTTATGAAATTGCCAAGCGCACGGGCGTCGACAAGATCGCCGAAGTTGCCCGCAAGTTTGGCTATGGTGATAGATGGCCATTGGGCATGACAGGTGGCCGTAGCGGTCTTGTGCCGGATACGGAATGGAAGCTGCGTGCACGCAACGAAAAATGGCATGAAGGCGAGACGCTGAATTTCGGCATCGGACAAGGGCAGATGGGCGCGACGCCGCTGCAAATGGCCATGATGACAGCGCGCATTGCCTCTGAAGGTCGCCCGGTAAAGCCTCGCCTCGTCGGGCTGGGGCCGAATGTTGAAGGGGCTCATGCACTAGATGCGCCGCTTGATAAGGCGCTGATGCAGCGCATGAAGGCGGGCATGTATGGCGTGACCTCCGAAGGTGGCGGTACGGCGTATCGGTCTGGTGATCTGGGGCTTGGCGGGCCGCGACTGGCGGGCAAGACCGGCACGGCGCAAGTGCGGCGTATCTCACGCGCAGAACGCTTAAGCGGTGTCCGCAAGGGCGAAGATATTGACCGTAAATTGCGCGACCACGCTTTGTTTGTGGCCTACGCGCCGGCGGACAATCCGAAATATGCGATCTCTGTTGTGGTGGAGCATGGTGAAGGCGGGTCGAGTACGGCGGCGCCTGTTGCGCGCGATATTCTGGCCTTCGCGATCAAGAATGATAGTGGGCGCAAGCCTTCATATTCCCAAACTGCGTCTGTTGTGACGTCTCCCTCTCAGGGGGAACCGACATGAGCCGCAATGAGGGATATACTGGCTTTACGAGAGGCGAAGCCCGCACACGCACAGCCTCCATGACGCTAGAGTCGCTCAAACTCTCCTCGAAACTGGGGCGGATGCCTTGGGGAATTGTGTTGCTGATCATCGCGATGGCGCTGGTTGGGCTGCTGACGCTTTATTCTTCTGCTTACACAAACCCACTGGAGCAGAACCTCTGGAAGCTGCAAGGCGTGCGGTTTGGCGTGACGTTTGTGATGATGATCGGCATGGCGCTTTGCCCGATCTCTCTTTGGATGCGGCTGGCCTTTCCGGCATATCTCGGCACGTTGGTGCTGTTGCTACTGGTCGATCTGGTCGGCGTGACGGGCGGCGGCGCGCAGCGTTGGCTGCAAATTGGCCCGGTGGCGGTGCAGCCATCAGAGTTTGCGAAACTTGCCACTACCTTGGCATTGGCGCGGTATTATCAAATGGTGCTACCGCAAACGAGTGACCGACTGTTCATCCATATTGGCGCACTAGCCATCATCGCGATCCCTGCGCAGTTTATCTTCCGTCAGCCTGACTTTGGCACAACGCTGGCGCTTGTCGCGTCGGGCGCGGTCATCATCTTTTTGGCAGGTTTGATGGCTCGGGTCATTATTACGGGCATTGTTGCGGGCATCGCCGCGGTCCCGGCGATCTACTGGTTTGTGCTCGAAGCGTACCAACGCGAACGTGTGGATACGTTTTTGGCAGGCCTGTTCGGCACGGCCACTAACGGGCTGGGCGAAAGCTACCAAATTGAGCAGGGCAAGATTGCGATTGGCGCCGGCGGCTGGAACGGCAAGGGATTCTTGCAGGGCATTCAGTCTCAACAAGATTATGTGCCCGAGCAACATACCGACTTCATTCTGACAGTGATCGCTGAGGAGTTCGGCTTTATCGGCTCAGTTGCTTTGTTGACGGGGTTTGCCATTTTGGTGGGCTGGTCATTTTATTCGGCGCTGCAATCGCGTAGTTGGTTTGGCCGATTTGCAGCCTGTGGCGGCGCGGCGACCATTGCCTTCTACATCCTTTTCAACGTCTCTATGGTCATCGGCCTGCTGCCCGTTGTCGGAATGCCGTTACCTCTGATGTCGTATGGGGGCACTGCTTTGCTGACGACAATGGCGTGTTTCGGCATCATTCTGTCGGCCTATATTCACCGCGATGAAAAACTGATGGCGAGCGGCTTTCTGTAACATTACATGATTGCCATGCGTTGATTTTTGCTTGGCCGACGTTACGGTCGCGCACATTCAAAATTCGCTGGGAGAAATTGTATGGCCTCTATTGGGCGCAAAACAGATCACTGGGGCTCACGTTTCGGATTTATCATGGCCGCAGTCGGCTCATCCGTTGGGTTGGGCAATTTTTGGCGGTTTCCTTATACCGCCGGTGAAAATGGCGGCGGTGCATTCGTTCTAATCTACTTATTGTGTGTGGCCTTCATTGGCCTACCGCTGTTGATGGCGGAATATTCTATCGGTCGTAAATCTGGCCGTTCAGCGATTGAGGGCGTTCAGGCGCTCGCGCGGGATGAGAATAAGAGCGCCAAATGGGGTATCGTCGGCTGGGTCGGCACGTTCGCCGCCTTCTTTATCCTCACATTCTATATGGTGATTTCAGCGTGGCTGCTCGCTTTCCTTATCCAGTCAATTGGCGGATTTGGCGAATTGGACGCGGCATCCTCCGGCGCAAACTTCAACAATGTCATTGGGCAAGGCGAAAATGCCAATTCGTCCAAATGGTACATGATGATGCTACTCGCCTTCTTCATTGCGGCGAATGTCGTTGTTGTTGGGCGCGGTGTTAAAGGTGGCCTTGAAAAAGCGGCAACTATTTTGATGCCGGCTTTCTTTGTCATGTTGGTTGTTGTCGTAGCTTTCGCTCTGATGAAGGGCGATGTGGCTGCTGCTGCTGACTTTATCTTCAAGCCTAAATGGGAAGATGTCGGTTTTGGCACATTCCTCGCGGCGATTGGTCAGGCGTTCTTCTCACTCGGTGTTGGTGTTGGTCTTATGATCACCTACGGGGCCTATCTGCAGAAAGACACAGACATTAAACGCTCGTCCTTCATCGTGGCGGGCGCTGATACGCTGGTGGCGTTGATTGCGGGCTTTGCGATCTTCCCGATCGTGTTTGCTGCGGGTCTAGACCCTGCGGGCGGGCCAAGCCTGTTCTTCGTGTCTATGCCTGTTGCCTTTGGTGACGTACCGGGCGGCGCGATCTTTGCGTCTATCTTCTTTGCGCTGGCTTTGTTTGCGGCTTTCACATCGTCGATCTCATTGCTCGAAGTATCTGTGTCTTGGCTCGAAGAACGCCAAGGCGTGTCGCGTTTCGGCGCCTCATTAGGCATGGGCGTCGTGCTGTTCCTCATCGGCGCAGCTTATGTGTTCTCGCCTGAGTATCTCGACTTTATCGACTTCGTAACTGAGTGCGTATTGCTGCCGGTCGGCGGAATGCTCGCCGCTATATTCGCGGGTTGGATCCTCAGCCGTACATCGCTGGTCAATGAGATGGGTGAAGGCCGGATCGCAACGGTTTGGTTGTTTCTCATCCGTTGGTTCGTACCGGGCTTTATCGTGGTGATCCTCGTGTTTGGCTTCCTTGATAAAATTCAGGATGCTTATGGCGTGCAGTTGCCATCAGTGCTTCAGCTTCTGCTGGGGCCAAATTCGTAAGATTTGCGGATCAGATAATCCTGTCAGCCTAAGCTTTGGCTGACAGGACATCTGCAAATTGGTCAGTCGCCCGGATGAGGCGATCGACGATGCCGGGTTCCATTGAGGAATGACCGGCTTCTGGAATGATATGCAGCTCTGCGCGTGGCCATACCTTAGATAAGGCCCATGCGGTGGAGAGCGGTGTCACCACATCATATCGACCATGCACAATGATACCGGGCGTATTTGCAAGTTTCTCGCCGCACGCTTCAAGCAGCCAATTGTCATGGGCAAAGAAGCCGCGATTGACGAAATAGTGGCACTCGATGCGGGCAAAGGCATCTACGAAATCATCTTCATTAAACCGTGACGGCGTTACCAATGGGCTGCGTATGGACAGGGTCTCGCCCTCCCAGCGCGCCCAAGCACGGGCCGCCGCGATACGTTCATCCCGGTTATTCCCGATCAGGCGTCTATAGAATGCAGAAACCAAGTCATCGCGCTCGTCTTCTGGAATGGGTTCAACATAACGGTCGAACGAATCTGGGAACAGGCGGCTGGCCCCAGTTTGATAGAACCATTGTATCTCAGCCTTCGACACCATGAACACACCGCGCAGAACGACGCCTAAAACGCGATCTGTATGTGTAACAGCGTAAGCCAGCGACAGGGTTGAGCCCCAACTGCCACCAAACACCATCCATTTATCGACGCCAACATGCTCTCTCAGGGTCTCAATATCATCGACCAGATCCCAAGTGGTGTTCTCTCTCAGCTCTGAATGGGGCGTAGACCGGCCGCATCCGCGCTGATCGAACAGAAAAACACGATACTTTTTAGGATCGAAGAACCGGCGCATTTCTGGATTAGAACCACCACCGGGGCCGCCATGAAGGGCCACAACTGGAATGCCATCTGGATTGCCCGATTCTTCCCAATACAGCTCATGGAGGTTCGAAACTTTGAGGCGACCACTGCGCAGAGACTCGTATCTGGGGTAGAGAGTTCGGCGTGTTTGGCGTTTGTTCATGTGTTTTTCACTTTATATCAGCATTAATGCTGTTTCTTACTAGACGTGGCCAATTACCGTTCGTAGTCTTTTTAGACAGGGTGGGCCCAGTGTGTGCAGGTGGCTTTTTAATGCGTAGCGTAATTCTTTGTATCTCATTATGTCTGCTTGCCGGATGTGCAACCGTATCTATGGTGCCTGGCGAAGCAACTGTTGAAACTAGTCTCTCGCAAAATCAATCAACCTTGCGCAAGGTGTCAAAAGCATTTTGTGATAACGCCGTTGAAGCTGGTTGGGTAAAGAAGTCAAATGGCTTTAGTGATTTCACCGCAGTTCTCATCCATGGCCGCTCAGATCTAAAGCCAAATAAAGCTGATAACTACGCCGCCAAAATAGGTGCTGCGACTGCAGCGCCAGCGCTTGTTATGTCGCGTGTTGTGTCAGACGTGAACGCGGCCCGCACAGGGTTGGACGCTGTAACCCGCGAGGCCAATTCAGTCTTGGGCGGCGGCAGCGAGAATGAAACTGGCCGTGCAGACGTGATGAGCTTTGAGCGCGCTTTGGTACGCGCCCAGAAGTCATATCAGAGCTTTAATACCGTTATTGGTGAGCTGAAATCACGTGCAGACAATGACGTAGATATCGCCCCGGTCGAAGCCGCGTTGAGAGCATTTGCGGATTCTATTGACGAGGCACGGTCTTCTGCTGATGGTTTGGCGAAGAAATATGCGTCGCTAAATACGGCAACATCCTAGGTTTTTGCTGCGCTCCATGCGCAGATTACCCACCCAACAAGCAAGCAAACACCGCCAATTGGCGTGATGGCCCCCAGAATACTGGGCGCGCCGAGTGCCATTGCGTAAAGGCTGCCTGCGAATATCCATGCCCCTAGAATGAACGCCCACCCAGCAAACTTTAATGCCGGGCGAGCCGGAGCCAGGGATATGGCCAGCGCAGCCACAGCGTGGATGAGGGCGTAAAGCGTTGCCGTGTCCCACCAGCCTGTTGTTTTGGCAGTTAGCGTCTCGGCCAAAGCATGCGCGCCAAATGCCCCGAGTGAAACGGTGACAAACCCAGTAAGCGCAGCGGTGAGACCTAATCGGTTCATGCGTGTGCTTGCTGGTAATTGGGCGGCAATGAATAGGTTATGATAGCGCGGCAGGCCGGCTCATCTTCGCCTTCAGGGCGCACATGCGCTTCAATAGTGGCTAAGGATGTGCCGATTTTGATGAGACGACCTTCCGCGATCGCGACTGTACCCATACATGGCTTGATGAAGTTGATGTTGAGGTTCGTGGTCTTTAACTTCTCAATCTTCCCCGTCTCGGTCAAAATCGCGAAATATGCGATAGAATCTGCAAGCGCCATGAGAGCGGGCGCGGAGAAATAGCCATCTTTACGCAAGTCAAAAGGCCTCGCAACGCAGCGCATAACGGCGTTACTCTTTTCCATTTTGATGAGACGGATATTGTCCACATTGTCGCCAAAGGATTCATCGAGAAAGGCGTTCGCGTCTTCTGCTGAGAGTTTGCTTGTCATCTCTGTCCTCCACTTCGCCCCAAAGTATCGACTTTGGTGTGATTTCCTAGTCAGAATGATCTGCAAGCATCATTCATATTTGCGAGAGCAGGTAGAAAATAGGCGGAACGACGCAACCATAGGGCCTGAATTTCAGGGTTTTCGTGGCAAAGCATAGGTCACAATGCCATGGCTGGAGGGCTTTTCAGCGCCTTCAATTCGAATATCGACCTCTATCACGGCGAGGGCTTTGCCGATTTTCATGAGGCGGCCTTCGGCGACAACAACTTTGCCAATGCAGGGGCGGAGGAAATTGATGTTCAAATTGCTAGTCACCGTCATGGGTTCTAGCCCAATGCGTGTCATCACGGCGAAATAGGCGACTGAATCTGCCATCGCCATTTGCGTCGGGCCGGAGACATATCCGCCGGGACGCAGATCAGTGTCTTTGGCAACAAGGCGCACGATGGCCTTGTCTTCTGACATATGGGTTACGACGCTGCCGCCATCGCGCTTGCCGAACGCCTTTTCCAGAAAGGCATTGGCGTCTTCAACTGATAGCTTGCTGGTCATCGTGCTTAATCCTTTAGCCCCAAAGCTCAGGCGAGGGCGGATGCGCCAAGCCTTTGTCAAAGAATAATCCATTCTCAATGTCGTTTACCAGCCATAACGGGCCGTCAACGTCGGCGACATTTGCGAGGCTCGACAGCAAAACAGCGGGGGCCATACTCAGCGAGCCGGCGACCATACAACCGACCATTATCTCCATTTTATGAGCCTTGGCCGCTTTCGCCATTTTGAGCGCCTCTGTTAGTCCACCCGTCTTGTCGAGCTTGATGTTCACGGCGTCATAGCGTGTAGCAAGATGGGCAATATCGGCGCTGGTGTGGGCGCTCTCATCGGCGCAGATGGAAACCCCTTCAGGGCGTGTGATGAGGGCGTCGTCTTGGCCCGCTGGAAAGGGCTGCTCAATAAGGATAACGCCGAGCTGGGCGGCCTGTTTGGCCAAAGCGGGGAATGTGTCTGGGGAGAGGCCTTCATTGGCATCTACAATGAGGCGTGCATCTGGCCGGGCGGAATGAACGGCCTCTATACGGGCGAGGTCTTCCGGCCCGCCGAGCTTTAGTTTTAACAGCTTGCCGGTGATGGCGCGCGCGGCAATGGCCATGTCTTGCGGAGATGCGAGGCTGACAGTTACAGCGGTCTCAACAGGTTTTGGCTGTGGCAGGCCTGCCAATTGCCAGACGGGTGTGCCGGTTTCTTTGGCAGATAAATCCCAAAGCGCGCAATCTATCGCGCATCTGGCTGCGCCCGCTGGCATGAGGGTTTGTAGGGACAGGCGATCAATCGTGGTGCCATGTTCAGCCCAAAAAGACTGGAGGGTCTGTTCGACACCGCCGGGTGTTTCATCATAGCGGGCATAGGGTACACATTCGCCTCTGCCGACGGCGTCGCCGCGCTGCAGGTGCACTTGAACCGTCTCTGCATGCGTCTTTGCACCGCGCGAAATTGCAAAAACGCTGGCGAGCGGCGACGAGACGCGCGTGGTTTTCAAGATTATGTCACCCATGGCTTTCCCTGTTCTGTGAAATTTTACAGATATAACTGGCCTTGCCTTAAGCATAATTTGCTAGAACAATCAGCAGGTTATATGCCCATGACAGCAATAGTGTCCCCCGATTTCGTGCTTGATGAAAGTGACGAAGCGCCATGTCTCCGTATTAGCGGGGACTGGACTGTGTCTACCGTTCAGTCGGTGGACGATGCTTTACGCGGGCTCAAGGCGTCTAGGCCGCTGACAATAGACCTTAGCAATCTGGGTAAAATTGATACGGCGGGTGCGTTCGTACTGGATCGTACGATGCGCGCATTTGGTGGGTCAGCTGGTATTATAGGTGACCACCCGGTAGCTGTGTCTGTGTTGGCGCAGGTGCACGCGGCCCATGCGCCACCAACATTGGCGATCAAAGCCGATCATGGGATGGTTGATATGCTGGAGCGGGTTGGCCGCTCAATCACCCGTATCGTTGGGGAGCTTATGGCGACTTTGGCCTTTTTGGGTGAGGTTGTTTTCACGATTATCCGATTGGTGGCCCAGCCTTGGAAACTGCGTTGGACATCCATCGTTGCGGTAATGGAAGAGGCTGGATTGGACGCAATGCCGATCATCGCTTTCTTGTCATTTTTTGTCGGCATGGTCGTAGCCTTTATCGGTGCGACAACGCTGTCTGATTTTGATCTTGAGATTTATACGGTCGAGCTGATCGGCTATTCGATGCTACGCGAATTTGGTGTGCTGCTGAGTGGTATTGTTCTGGCCGGGCGCACGAACTCGTCTTTCACCGCGCAGATTGGTACGATGAAGATGCGTCAGGAAATCGACGCGATGCAGACATTAGGCCTGAAACCGATGGATGTGTTGGTGGCGCCGCGCGTTTTGGCGATGTTGCTAATGACGCCTGTTTTGGCGTTTGTAGCGACGCTGTCGGGAATTGCGGGCGGCGTTGTGGTCGGATGGATGGCGCTAGATATCAATCCCGGGGTCTTCATTGAGCGGTTACGAACATCTGTGCCAATAGACCAGTTCTGGATTGGTATCGCAAAAGCGCCTGTGTTTGGCTTTGTGGTGGCAATTATTGCGTGCCGTCAGGGGCTGAGCGTTGGCGGTAGTGTGCAATCTTTGGGACGGGCGACGACGACATCTGTTGTGCAGGCCCTGTTCGCAATTATCGTGTTAGATGCACTCTTCGCCATGTTCTATATGGAAATGGGGATCTGATGACAGAGCCTATTATCTCCATTCGCGGGTTGAAGACAGCCTATGGCAGCCATGTGGTTCATGAGAGCCTTGATCTGGATGTACGACGGGGAGAAATTCTTGGCGTTATTGGCCCGTCGGGTACTGGCAAGTCTGTTTTGTTGCGCGCAATTGTAGGGCTGAAGCAACCCACCACTGGGTCTGTTGAGGTGTTCGGCCGGGCATTGGCAACACTTGATGCGCAAGAGCGAACAAGTGTTGAGCGTCGTTGGGGCGTTATGTTTCAGGATGGGGCGCTGTTTTCCAATTTGACAGTGCTCGAAAATGTAATGGTGCCGATGAAGGAACATTCCAATTTGTCACCGCAACTGGCGCACGAGCTGGCAGAGATGAAGATCCTTATGTCAGGTCTTGGCCCAGACGCTGGCGCAAAATATCCGTCTGATCTGTCGGGTGGGATGCGCAAACGCGCTGCGTTGGCGCGGGCCTTGGCGCTCGATCCTGAATTGCTTTTCCTTGATGAGCCGACAGCGGGCCTCGACCCGATTACCGCTGCGAATTTTGATACTTTGATCAGAAGTCTTCAGCAATCACTTGGCCTTACGGTCTTTCTTGTGACGCATGATGTCGATACGTTGAACGCGACTTGCGACCGGATTGCTGTGCTTGGCGAGAAACGCGTGCTGACAGTGGGGACGATGGATGAACTTCGGGCATTCGATCACCCTTGGGTGCAGGAATATTTTGGCGGGCCGCGCGGCCGGGCCGCAACAGGCAACTAGAAGAGGGGCCGAGAGATGGAAACGAGAGCAAATTACGCGCTAATCGGCGCATTTGTGGTGATCGCGACAGCGGCTATACTGGGCTTCGTGCTGTGGCTTGGCAATTCCCAGTTCCGGCAAGATTTCAAAGCCTATGACATTGTTTTTGAGGGGCCAGTCTCTCTCGAAGAGGGCTCTTCTGTGCGCTATATTGGTATTAAAGTGGGCGAGGTATCATGGGTGCGCATTGACCGCGCAGACACATCAAAAGTGCGCGCGCGTATTCGTATTGATCGTGAAACGCCTGTGCGTGAGGATTCAACCGCCTCCATTCAGTTGGCTGGGATTACCGGAACGACCTTTGTGCAGATTTCTGCGGGTACTGGCAGGGCGCTTGAGGCGCAAGCGGGACAGCCTGTGCCGGTGATCCGGTCTGAGCGGACGCAATTGGACGAGCTGTTCGCGGGCGGTACGCAGGTGCTGGGCAAGGCGAACCTCGCTGTTGAACGCCTCAATTCGCTCCTGACCGACGATAATATCGAAGCCTTCTCCAACACGTTGGGCAATCTAGACACGATCACCTCGTCTATGGCGGCATCAGATGGGCTGATTTCGCAGGCGAGCAACACGCTAAAAGATGTGTCCAGCGCGAGCATAAGATTCGACGCGGCATCTGCCAGCCTCCAGAAATTCGGCGAGACGGCGGATGTGAACATTAAAGGCGTTAGCGAGCAAATTGGATTGCTCGTGGGCGACATGCGCGTCATGACTGAGAATGCAAATACCTCAATCAAAGAAAGCACGCGGGCCGTATCGGTAGCCGCTGATGCGATCGAAGGGCCAGCGACAGACGCGCTGCGTGATGCGCGCATGGCTAGCCAAGATCTGCGTGTACTTATCAATCGTCTGGATCGCATTGCCCGCGATGTCGAGCAAGATCCACAGAGCCTAATTGTAGGCAATTCAATTCCGTATGAGGATGCCCGCTAATGATGCGTTCTGTTTGTGCTGTCGTAAGTCTCGTTGCCCTATCGGCGTGTGTGTCTGTGTTGCCGGAAAAGAAAACACCGGACGCCTTGTATCGCTTTGGCCCGATGGACGCGGCGCATACTGTGTCGGCGAGCATTATGGTGCGTGAGCCAGACGCGTCGAAGCTGTTCTCTGGCCGATCCATTGCCGCAGAGGGCGTTGATGGTGGTTTGCGCCTCGTCAACGGTGTTGAGTGGGCCGATAGCGCGACACGGATGATGCAGATCGCCTTAGTGGATTCACTTGGCGGACAGGGCGATAATGTCGCTGTGACCTCTACAACGGGCGCGCCAACAGATTATGAAATTGCGTGGCGCATTTCGGACTTCACCTTGCGCGGATTAACAGCGCGGTGCCGTGTTGAGGCCACGTTGCTGGAGGGGCGCAGCCGTTCTGTGCTCGACCAAACGCTGGTAGAAGCGAGCGCCACCGCGACGTCTGATCGTAATGGCGACCGTGCGAAAGCGCTGGCAGATGCTGGGCGTGCGTGTGTCGGGGATGTGGCGGCATTTGTTGCGCAGGCCACTGAGAGCAATATTTCAGAATAGTATTTACCCGAGGCACTAAGCTGCAGGGGTAAGAAAGAAAGCGGCGCAGGTGGATTTACCACCCGCGCCGTTATCGTGTTTAGCCTTCTTTCAGGGTATCGAACGGAATATCTTTGTCGACACGAATTTCGCCGGGGAGACCCAAAACGCGTTCGGCAATGATATTCTTCAAAATTTCGTCCGTACCGCCAGCAATCCGCAGGCCGGGGGCCCACATAAAGCTTTGCTGGAATATGGCATCTGCCGCTGCAGTGTCCTCATCGGTGATGAGACCGAAGTGATCCTGCATTTCGATAGCGCTATTACAAATGTCCTGAAGGTGGTTGGCGGTAATGATTTTGCCAATGGAGTTTTCAGGGCCGGGTGTTTCACCACGTGACATTGCGGTTTGTGTACGGAACTTTGTAAGTTTGTACCCTTGCGCGTTGACATACCAGTCAGCCAGTTTTTCGCGGAAAGCTTGGTCTTCCATGGCGCCATTATTTTTGGCGTACTCCATGATTTCTTTCCAGTCTGGGCCGGGTGAACCACCAACAGCGAGGCGTTCGTTCATCAAGGTGACGAGCGCAACTTTCCAGCCCTGTCCCGGATCACCGAGGCGATCTGAATCGGGAATGCGGACATCCGTGAAGTAAACTTCGTTGAATTCATTGCCGCCACTGGCCTGGTGGATCGGGCGCACTTCAACGCCGGCCTGCTTCATGTCGATGATGAACATGGTAAGACCTTTGTGCTTAGGCACAGTTGGGTCTGTCCGTACAAGCACGATACCATAGTCAGAATAGTGCGCGCCAGATGTCCAGACTTTCTGGCCATTGATGACCCAGTCATCGCCGTCTTTGATGGCGCGCGTTTTCAGGCCCGCAACGTCTGAACCGGCAGAGGGTTCAGAAAACAGTTGGCACCAGATCTCTTCGCCTTTTACGGCCTTTTGAACATATTTGGCTTTGTGCGCGTCAGACCCGAAGGCGATGACAGTTGGAATGCACATGCCGAGGCCAATTGTGAACGGGCCGGTCGGTGCATCAAACTTGGCTTCTTCTTGGTTCCAGATGACTTGCTGCAACTGGGTGCCGTCCATGCCGCCAAGTTCTTTTGGCCACGTGATTTTAGCATAGCCATGTTCAGCTTTAGTGCGCTGCCATTCCTTGGCTTTGAGCATTATTTTTTGGCGGTCACGGCCAGAGGCAATGCGGTTGGCACCTTTAAGCTCAAGATGCTGGCTCAAAAAGCTATTGGCTTCGGCGCGGAAAGCGGCTTCGTCTTTTGTGTCGTTGAAATCCATGTGTTTATCCTCCCGCTGATTAAGCTATGTTCGATGTTTCAAGGGCTAGTACGAGTTTCTCTTTCCAGACCTTCGGCCCGCCAGCTTGCAAGGCAAGCAGTTTTGAGCGCCGTAGATAGAGATGGCAGTCCACCTCCCAGGTGAAGCCCATGCCGCCATGTGTCTGGATATTTTCTTTAGAGGCGAACCAGTAAGCTTCGCTTGCGGCAACACGTGCAGCAGCAGCAGCTTCTGGCAATTCTGGCGCGTCAGTAGAAACGGCCCATGCACCATAGAAGCAATTTGACCGAGCGACTTCGTTCTTCACATACATCTCAGCGAGCTTGTGCTTCATGGCCTGATAGCTGCCAATTGGACGCCCGAATGCATAACGCTCTTTCGCATAGGCTAATGCCATTTCGAGGCACCGGGTTGCGCCGCCAAGCTGTTCGAAAGCCAACAAGACAGCAACGCGGTCGAGCAGGGCTTTGTTGATCGCTTCGCCGTTACCTGCCGCGCCGAGGCGTGTCGCGGGTGTGTTTGCGAAGGACATGTCAGCATGGCTACGTGTTGGGTCTAGTGTGCTGACGGATTTGCGTGTGACGCCCGCGCCAGACAGATCGACGAGGACGAGGCTCGCGCCTGAACCTTCTTTGACCAGAACAACGGCGTGCGTAGCGATGTCACCATCCGTTACCGGAATTTTGCGGCCTGTGATTGTCTTGCCGTCAAATGTGGTTTTGAGATTTGCGGCGGTTGGATTGCCGGGGCCCTCACTGGCCGCATATGCACCGATGATATCACCGGCGGCGATGCGTGGCAGCAGATCAGACTGTTGGGCTTTGTCGCCCGCCAATTTGATGGCTTCTGTAAGGAAGTATGCTGTTGAGCTGAATGGAACTGGCGCAAGTACACGGCCCACTTCCTCTGCGAGAACGCACATTTCCAGCATGCCAAGTCCGAGACCACCTTGGTCTTCCGGAATAGTCGCGCCGAGCCAGCCCATTTCCTTCACTTTATTCCAAAGTGTTGCGTCATGGCTGGTGTCATCATTGTCGAGAACGGCGCGGACACTGCTCATCTGACATTCTGATTCTAGAAACTTTCGGGCTTCATTGGCTAGAAATTTCTGGTCTTCCGAGAAATCAAAATTCATCGTGTGGGGCCTCCGTTTCCCTCATGGCAATTTAGGCGGATTTATCCGCTCCTCTGATAGCACCGTAACGCGGATATGGGCGGGGGAAAGATGTTCCCCCGCGAAAGGCTCTCTGGAAATGTGGAGATAGGTCAAATTTTACAGACCGGCTGAACCGATCGGAAAAGAGTTTCTGCTAACAAGAGGTGGAATTTAGGAGTTTCCTCAATGGCTAAGGCCCTTTTCCACAAGAACCAGCGCGTCTGGGTGAAGCCCGTTGGGACATGGGCCTTGATTGAGGAAGTCATTCCCCATTGGGTGAAGGACGTCGATGAGCCATTGCGTATCAACTATGATTGTGGCTTGGGACGCAAATTCGAAGCGAAAGAGCTGAGTTCTGAGCAGGCCAAGCAGACGCAAGGCCGCGCCGACGTTGATGATGAAGATGATATGATGCTGGAGCTCTGGCACATCTCTCGTCGTACGCCGCAGTGGCGAACAGGCGGAGATTCAAACAATCCTGGCTCATTCCCCGTCGTTGTGACTGATGAGGGCGATTATGGTGGCTGGCGTGTAAAAGGCAGCGAATATGATCGTGACCCGCAGCGTATTGAGCACCAGGCCCGCATGATTGTGCACACGCCAGACCTTTTGCGTATTGCGCGTCGTCTGGCCGAAGAAGCATCCGAAAAGCCGGAGACGCTTACGGTTGATATGAAGCATCTGGCCACCCGATGCGCGATGATCCTACGCTTCGTCTATCAGCTGGACAATGAGTCCGCCGAAGCCGCAGAATAGCATTTCGAGATTTTAGGGTGCAGGCGACGATTTCGACGCACGGCTCAATATAATCCAATAGACCAATGCGCTGGTGCCTGTGCCCAGCGCATTTGCTATTGCATCTAGCACTGAAGGGCTGCGCCCTGTGCCCGCAAACGCTTGGGCAATCTCCATGCTAATGCCAAGGGCGACAACGAGCAAAATCGCTGGAATGATCCGCCGCCGTCCCATGAAAACGCAAAAGGGCGCCGCCAGTGCGCCATAAGCCATAAAGTGCTTGAGTTTGTCGGATATATCAGGCGCAGGAACGCCGCCGGGCTGGATCACAGACAAAAATATGATGATGCCAGCGAGCAGCAAAGCGAGCCACCCGGCGACGGTGCGGGTGGCGGGTTTTTCCAAAAATCGAGCAAGAGTGTTCATGCTACGCTTCTTAGCCGCCAAATGGGCAGAGGATAAGGTCTCGACGTGACCGATTTGCGCTCCTATCTACATTGCTGATCATATTTTGCCTCATCCGGAGCTCTCATGCGCACAGAAACCCCCGTTGCTGTTAAACTGTCGGACTATTCTCCCTATCCTTTCGAGATCGAAAAGGTAGATCTGTCGTTTGATCTGGCCCCAAGCGTTACGCGTGTCACCACCCGGTTGAGTGTCGTACCGCTGTCTGATGCGCCGATGGTGCTGAATGGCGAAGCGCTGGAACTGAAATGCATTCGGATCAACCCGGATGCTGACACAAGCCCATTACCGCAAAGCGCGTATGAGCTGAACGACGGGACGCTAACGCTGCATACCGTGCCGCGTGAGCCCTTCATTCTGGAAACGATTGTCGAGATTGCACCAGACGCGAATAAAGCGCTTTCAGGCCTTTATATATCTGGCGGGCGTTTCTGCACCCAGTGCGAGGCCATTGGGTTCCGGCGGATCACCTTCTACCCAGACCGCCCCGATGTGATGAGTTCTTTCTCCGTCTGGATGGCGGCAGATAAAGCCGATTATCCAATATTATTGTCGAACGGTACGCCCGGTGAGGCAGGTGACTTGCCCGGCGGGCGCCACTTCGCGACATGGGTCGATCCACACAAAAAGCCGGCCTACTTGTTTGCGTTGTGCGCCGGTGACTATGATGTGTACGAAGATGATTTTACGACGGCCTCTGGTGCCCCAGTAAAACTGGCCATTCATGTTGATAAGGGTGACGCGCAGCGCGCCGCTTGGGCGATGGACAGCCTGAAACGCTCTATGACATGGGATGAAGAGGTCTATGGCCGCGAATATGATCTCGGCGTTTTCAATATCGTCGCGGTGCGAGATTTTAATTTTGGGGCGATGGAGAATAAAGGCCTCAACATCTTTAACTCCGCCTATGTGCTGGCCGACGAAGCCAGTGCGACAGACGCTGATTTTGAGGCAATTGAATCCATCGTCGCGCACGAATATTTCCATAATTGGACGGGTAACCGGATTACCTGCCGCGACTGGTTTCAGTTGTGCCTAAAAGAGGGTCTGACGGTTTTCCGTGATCAGAACTTTTCCGCCGATATGCGGTCACGTCCTGTGCAGCGCATCAAAGACGTCATCCGTCTGCGCGCACGCCAGTTTGCCGAAGATGCGGGGCCGCTCGCTCATCCCGTTCGCCCCGATACATATGGCGCGATTGATAATCTCTACACAGCAACCGTCTATGAAAAGGGCGCGGAGCTGATCGGTATGTTGCGTCGCCAGATTGGCGGGGCTGAATACCGCCGGGGTGTCGATTTATACTTTGACCGTCATGACGGACAGGCCGTCACCATTGAAGATTTTTACAAATGCTTTGAAGACGTTACGGGCGATAGCTTTGCTGCGTTTAAGCTATGGTATGCGCAATCTGGTACGCCTGCCGTGACAGTCGTTGAGGCATGGGACGCAGGCGCGGCCACGCTGACGGTGACGCTTTCACAGGCGACCCCGGCAACGCCGAACCAAGCTGAAAAGCAGGTGATGCCTATTCCGCTATTGTGCGCGCTGCTAGACGGCGCCGGTGGTCATGTCGCGGCAGATGGGCAGAGCGGAGCAGATCAATGGCTGGAGCTGCTGGAGACGCGTGAGCGCACGCTAGAGTTCAAACTGCCAGCGGGCAGCGATCGTCCACTGTTCTCAATCAACCGCGATTTTACTGCGCCGATCAGGCTGGAGCGGGAATTGTCAAAAGAAGACAGTGTCGCCTTCATGAAAGCAGAGACAGATCCGTTCAATCAATGGGACGCCGTGCAGGGTTTGATCAAGGATGAGATCCTCGCTCTATCTGATGATGCGCAAGCAGCCCCTGATGCAGCGCTGCTCACCGTTTGGGCGCGTGTCGTCGAGAACAATCGGGCTGATCCCGCATTCGCGGCGCTGTTGATGCGATTGCCAGAAGTTGGCGAACTGTTCCTTGAACGTCAGCCTGCTGATCCTGTCGCGCTGCAAGACGCACGCGACCGTTTGCAGGATGCGTTGTTTGGCGAACTCGCCGGCTTTGCGGCTAGCGTTCTCGATGCGCCGACGCCGACACCCTACAATCCCGGCGCAGAGCAGGCCGGTGTTCGCGCGCTTCGGTCGGCGTGTATTGAGCTTATGGGTGCTTCAAATGCAGGCGGTGTGCCGGCCAAATTGCTGACGCTCTATAAGCAGGCGAGCAATATGACAGAACGCTTAGCGGCGCTGCGGGCGCTAGTGGGCCAAGTGGGCCAAGTGAGCAGCGATGCCCGCCGAACTGCGATAGATGATTTTGAGCAGCGCTTCAAAGATAACCCGCTGATTATGGATAAATGGTTCGCTGTTCAGGCCCGTCAGGGCGACGCGAATGTGGTGCAACAATTGGTCGAACACCCTGATTTCGACATCCTCAACCCTAACCGTGTGCGGTCTGTTGCATCTGTGTTTGCCATCCAAAACCTCGCAGCGTTCCATGCGCCCGACGGAAGTGGCCACCGCGTCATCGAGAATATAATCTTGAGCGCTGACAAGGTGAATCCAGCGTTGGGCGCAAGACTGCTCACAGCGTTTGAGCAGTGGAAACTTCTGGAAGAACAAGGACGTACGAGCGCGCAGGCCACCCTAAAGCGCCTATTAGATGCAGGATTGTCGAAGAATGCAGCGGATATAGTGGGCCGCGCTCTGGGGTGATCCTTACTCAAGGTTAACCGGTCTTACACTTTTGTTAACTCTTAAGAAACGATTCCACACCAGAACCTATAGAGTCACAAGATTTGTGCGATCTGAAATGAGGTGTGAGTTGGCGAACCAGGACGATAGAGCCTTGGTAGAGGAAGGCGCGGATGCTGTATCAGCAATAGCGCGTACACGTCTGCGCTACACCGTGATGGGCATCATCCTTCTTATGGCTGTCGCATTGGGCCTTAAGGCTTGGGATGAGCACCAATCTGCCGACCGGAATTTGTTGTCGTCTCTACGCAGCGAGGCTGAAGCTGTCGCTCTGCGTGTTGAGGGGCGGGTCAATGTTGCCGATGTCGCAATCAATCTTATCAAACGCACACAGAGTTCAACGTCAGAAATAACTGCCGTTACGCCGGGTGTCGATGCCGTATTGCCGATAACTGATGCCGCGCGCAGCCCAGAAGGCAGCCGCCTGAAGGAAGCTGCGAACGCGGCTGAACAGATCGTTGCTGCAGGTTTGCGGGCTGGATTATCCTCTCAAGGCGACGTCGTATTAGTGGCGGATGGTGAGGGCAGCTCAGCCATAATGGCGATTGCGCCGGCCAGAACATGGCTGCCAAACGTGCAAAATGGCGCACGGTTAACATTGCGGGGCCGCGGCAATGCGGTTGTGATCGGGGATGCTGCGCTGGCCCGCGTGGATATCACCCAAAATGTGCAAAAGCCCGGGTATCAGTCACTTGGCGGCTTCGCGCGTGCTGGAACCGCTTGCGCGCCCATCAGCCAAAGTTCATTGGCGGTGTGCTCAACCGTCTCACGCGCGCTGGTCTCTCTCGATGATGTTATCCGCTTACTGATCTTTGCTCTATTGTTGAGCGCGCCAGTGCTCGCGATTGTCGGCCTGATGCGGAAAATCTCCGAGCAAGAAACCACAGTCATTATCGAAGAAGCCCGCGAAGAAGAAGCTGACCGCATTCTGGGCGTTGTTATGCGCGGCGCCAATGCTGGCTATTGGGAATGGACCCAAGAAAACGGAAAAATGTTCCTGAGTGAAGGGGCATCCGCTTTGCTGGGCATGGACGGCGCGGGCATGTTGGACATGTCCCAATTGATCGGACAAGTGCATCCTGATCATCAAGCGCGCATTACAGAAACGCTCGAGCAGTCGCGCGTTATCGGATGGGTGCAGACGAATTTTCTAGCCAATGTGCATCCGCCAAGATGGGTTGAGATGCGTGGCAGCCTGACTGAAAATGGCGATGATGACGTCCAAGTGTTCGGTGGCATCATGCTGGATGTTACAGAACGCAAAAAATCAGAAGACCGCGTGAAGGCCGCTGAGCGGCGGCTTCGTAATGCGATTGAGGGCTTTAATGGGCCATTCGCATTGTGGGATCACCGCAAGCGCCTTCTCTATTGGAATCGGGCATTCGCGCTAGATTTTGGCCTACAGGATACGCTGCGTCCAGGCATGGGGTACGAGACGGTTCTTATCGCACGGGCGGGGGCTGTATTGCTGGAACGTCAGTCTGAAGTGGACGCGCGGACGCAACTGGTCGCCCTGCACTCTGGCCGTTGGTTGAAAATGGTTGAGCGCTCAACACCAGACGAAGGTTTGATCACAGTCGGCATCGAAGTCACTGAGAACATCCGCAATGAAGAAGAGCTGAAAAAGCAAAAGCAACGTATGAAGAAGGCCGTGCTGGATCTGGAGCGCTCCGAGGGGCGCGCGTCAGAACTATCTCGCAAATACTCTGAGGAGAAAGCGAAGGCCGAGCACGCTGCGCATACTAAATCTGCATTCCTAGCGAATATGAGCCATGAGCTGCGCACGCCGCTAAACGCGATCAACGGCTTCTCAGAGATTCTTGCGAACGAGCTTTATGGCGCGCTCGGTGATCAGCGTTACAAAGGGTACGCCCGCGATATCCTTACATCCGGACAGCACCTGTTGGACATGATCAACGACATTCTGGATATGGCGAAAATTGAAGCCGGTAAAATGACGATCAGCCCACAGCCGATTGATCCGGTTGATCCCGTTGACGCTGCGGTGCGCATGATCCGTCGCAAAGCTGAAGACAAAGGCATCGAAATCGAGCTAGACGCACAGCCGCGCCTACCAGATATTGACGCAGACCATCGCGCTATCCGCCAAATGGTGTTGAACCTCGTTTCGAACGCGATCAAATTTACTGACAAAGACGGCAAAATCACCGTGCATGTTGAACAGCGCGGCCCTGACATTTACATCGGTGTTACCGATACGGGGATTGGTATCCCTGCTGAAGATTTGCCACGCTTGGCGAAACCGTTTGAGCAAGTATCAGGAACACGTGACCGCAATTATGAAGGCACGGGCCTTGGCTTGGCATTGACCAAATCATTCGCCGAGATGCATGGCGGCCGCATGGGCATTTCGTCAATTGAAGGCGAGGGCACAACCGTCAGCTTCACACTGCCTATTACAGGCGCGAGTGAGCTGGTTGCTGAGGCAGAAGCTGCTGAGAACGCCGCCGAATAGGCCGCGTCATCAGGGGCGCAGGTTCCAGTCTACGATAGCCGATTGCCCACCACCCGAAATCTCAATCAGTCCGTATGCGCCGGTTTTGAGTTTGCGGTCTATGTCGACAGGTTTCATCTGAACGACATCTGGCAAAAAGCGTGCAATGCCGTTTGATGTGACCAGCAATACATGTGCGTCGGGTCTCATTTCAGAAATGGTTTTGATCAGCCGCTTCCACTCTGTGTGAAGCATGTCTACGTCAACGATCCAGCCGGGTGGCGGGGTGGCGTCCTTGTCCCATGCGTCAATCGCAGGCTGCCCAATGCGGGCGATGACCTCTTCTTCGGGCTTGTTTTCATCAGGGCCATAATCGACCTCGGTGAGAAATTCTAAGACCTCTAAGCGCGGGGCATCATCCCGGCGGCATAAGACATCCAAAGCCGTCCGCCGCGTGCGGTGAAGCGGGGAGCAAAACGCTGCGTCAAATTTCGTTTTTTCAAAAAGATCAGCAAGACGATCAGCTTGCTCTAGGCCGGAACTCGACAGCGGCAAATCAGTGCCGCGCCCAACACGTGTGATAACATCACCGGGATCAAATGTATTACCATGACGGAGAACGTAAAGTTTGCGCACGTGCTAAAAATCCTTATGCGGATCGCCATGTTCGGCGATGAGGCGCTCGGCGAGTTGAACGTCTTCTGGTGTATCGATGCCCGGAATGGCGATGTCTTCGGGGGTGACTTCTACACATTGTATGCTCATGCCATTTTCGAGCAACCGTAATTGCTCCAACCCTTCCAGTTTTTCATAATGGCTTTCGGACAAAGCAACATACTTGCGCAGCGTGTCTAGCTTGTAAGCGTATAGCCCAACATGCCGACAAACGGGCGAATGGGTTTGCGTGGTGCGCAGTGATGCTTCCTTGCGCATGGCGGGCAGGATGTTTTTAGAAAACCATAAGGCTTTCCCATCTGTATCGTGAACAAGTGTCGTGCCAGAAAAGGGTGTCATATCCTTATGGGCGCGCAGGGCGTCTAACGCGTCCCAGCTTAAGCGGATGTAGGGTGTGGCAGCGTCCGCATCGGCGCGCGCAGCGGCCTGCGCCACAGCGGCGACATGGGCTGGCGGTGTGAACGGTGCGTCGCCCTGCAAATTGACGACGATATCTGGAGAAACACCAAGCGCGTCCACAGCCGCCAGTGCGCGGTCAGTGCCAGATGGAAGCTTTGGGTCTGTCATCACCACGCGGATATTGCGTTCGTCGCAATGGGCTTCAATGCGCGCATCGTCGGTCGCGACGACATAGTCAGCATCATCCAATGCCTCAGCCGCTTTGCCCGCCATCGCGGCCACGCGGCTAAGCATGCTTTGCCCCGCAATCAACGTTAGGGGCTTCCCCGGAAAGCGTGTTGAAGCATAGCGCGCGGGGACGACGATAAGTGTTTTCATTATGGGTACCGTTTAACGTGAAAGAGGCGTAGCCGCGTCGTCTTTGCGTAAGTCTTGAACGAGATCCATGATCGGGCCAACCCATTCCAGCGCGTCATCACTGACCCCTTCATCGCGAAGAAAGTCCGTAAGGGCGGGCACAAGTTGATCTGACGCACCACACTCTTGAAAGGCCGCTTCCAATTCGGGCACGACAATATCTGTGAAACTGTCTGCAAAGCGGGACAGGCGCTTGGTGTTGCTCATCAACCGGATCGTGACGATGGGGTTCAAGTCGCCATCTGCGTCTTGGAGTTTTCGCAAATCCTTGAGCAGGCCGCGATTATCCAGCGCGAAAGATCTCAGAATGCCATCGGTTTTATAATCGACCCATTCAGAGGTGCAGGCTTTGGGAGCGGTTGCGCAGGCCCCAAGCATAGGGGTGAGTACGGTTGCCAAACAAATTGCGCGGAGCCACATTTTTTAGATCCTCCAAGAAAAGCGAATATGCCAGCCACACTAGTGCTTGCCCTGTCATGCGCAAGTGGATGGTGCATTGAGACATTGGCCCCATGACGAATGGGAAAGGTTGTTGGATTTGGGCGTTTGCCGCAACGTGTCCCTTCAAAAGATGAGCTTCGTCCTGTAGGTTCAATTTTGCTTGCCGCTCGGCAAGGCGTGGAGGAATGGGTGATGAGAATTTTTGTATTGGGCGCGGCGTCATTGGCTTTGATGTGCTCTGGTTGCAAAACGATAGATGCAAATGGACAATTGGGCGCCGTTTTAGGCGAAGTTTTGGGCGCTGGAACGGCCCAAGGTGTATTGTCTGAAGCGGATGTAGAGGCGGGCCTTCGGGAAGCGCTAAGCGTTGGCACCAATCTCGTTTCGGCCCAGTTGAGCGCCGAGAATGGCTATTTCGCCGACCCAGAAATCCATATTCCTCTGCCAAAATCATATCGCAAAATTCAATCCAATCTGAAGCTTCTTGGCGCGAGCGGGCCGCTGGATGATTTGGAGTTGCGCCTGAACCGGGCTGCCGAAGACGCTGTGCCAGAAGGCAAAAAGCTTGTTTTGGCTGTCGTGCAGTCCATCACGATCGAAGATGCGCTTAATATCCTGAATGGTGGCGACACCGCCGCGACAGACTTTCTGCGCCAACGCACGGAAACTAAGCTGCGCGCGTCCTTCACACCTTATGTGCGCTCATCCTTGGCCGAATCAGGGGCGTTCACCGCTCTAGAGGGCGCGGCGGGCCAGTATGGCCTCGGCGGCGTTACCTCGAACTTGCAATCAGACCTGACCAGCCACGCTGTGGGCTTGGGGCTTGATGGCATGTTCCACTACATCGCCATTGAGGAAAAGAAGATCCGAGAAAACCCGGTTGCGCGGACAACAGAAATCCTGCGCCGTGTCTTTGGAGCGTCTGCCTAATGCGCAGAACTCGTAAGGAAATGTCGGCCGGCGGGGAAATGGCCGGCTTGGAATTTGGCGACCCTATTAAGCCGTTGGCCTGTGTGTGGATCCACGCAACAGGTTTTAACGCAATGACCTACCAATCTCTGCTCGCACCATTGGGCTTGCGAGCCCGTATTGCCGCGTTGGACATGCGCGGGCATGGACGCACGACAATTCCGGCGAAACCGCGCAAGCTGAAGTCTTGGAATAGTATGCGTGATGATGTCATTGAATGGTTGGACTCTGAGGCCCCACAAGGCGTGGTCTTGGGCGGGCACTCAATGGGGGCAACTGTGTCGCTATTGGTCGCCGCGAAACGGCCCGATCTGGTGCGCGGTTTGGTCTTGGCCGATCCGGTGATCTTGAAAAAGTCTGTTTATCTATTCGAGCACATCCTGCCGATCATGGGCAGAGTGTTCTTCCGGAACAATCTCGTCGCGCAAGCTAAGAAGCGCCGGGCTGAATTCCCCAGTTTTGAAAAGGCGCTCACCGGATACACCGGGCGCGGGGCATTTGCGACCTGGCGGGAGCCTTTCCTCGCGGACTATCTGCTGGATGGCTTAGACCGTGTGGACAGCAACCCGCATGATAGTGAAGACCAAACGTGGCGTCTTTTGTGTGAGCCAAAATTTGAGTCGGCAACATTTGCGGCCCAGCGTCACCGGCCATGGAAGGCCTTCAAAAAAGTGCGCAAAAGCAAGCGGCCAATCACAATTTTGCGGCCTAACAAAGCGTCAGTTATTTCGGGCGACGTTCGGGCGCAACTGATCCGGATGAATCCATCTATGATTATGAAGCCTGTTCGCGGGACAACGCATTTTCTGGCAATGGAGGCACCTTATGAGGTGCGAGATCAACTGTCGGCGTTCATTGCGCGCTTGGTTGAGGGGTTCACGCTGGAGGAAGATACCTTCGTGTCGCGTAGTCTGAAGTCTCGGCGAAAACGTATCGGATAATAAATGATTATCTGGCCTCGAAAATAGAAGAGTCAGTGAGCGAATAACACCGATTGACTGGCGGAGTTTGCTCGCTAGGCTGGCGAAATGACAAAGCCATTTTCAGCACTGACCATCCTTCCGCCTGATCCCTTATTGGGGTTGATGACAGCCTATCGCGAAGATAGCCGCGCCGAGAAATTTGATCTCGGTGTGGGCGTCTATAAAAACGAGACCGGCCATACGCCCATCTTGCGCGCCGTGAAGAAGGCTGAGGCCAAATTTCTCCAAGCCCAAGACTCCAAGGTTTATGAAGGCCCGCGCGGCAATGCGGAGTTCTGCGAGGCGATCGAACGGTTCGTCTTTGGGCAGAATAGTCTGTTGATCGCAGCGCAACGCACAGTGTCATTCACCGCGCCGGGCGGTTGCGGGGCGTTGTTTCTCGGCGCGAGCCTGATGAAGCGCATGGGTACGCAGCGTGTCTGGGTGTCTGATCCGACATGGCCAAACCATCCGAAGCTGGTCAAGGCGTTGGGGCTGCAAACATCAAGCTATCGCTACGCAAAAAATGGCGCGTTTGATGAGGCGGCCATGCTGGAAGACCTCGCAAAGGCGCAACCCGGCGACGGCGTGATCATTCAGGGCCCATGTCATAACCCGACGGGAATCGATGTGCCAGTTGAGGCATGGAAACGCCTTGGCGCGCTGTGCAAAGACCGTGGTTTGGTGGCCATGCTAGATGTGGCCTATCACGGCTTCGCCAAAGGGCTCGAGCAAGACATGGCCGGCGTTCGCGCCTTTATTGATACGGCAGGCGATCTGCTGATCTCCTATTCATGTTCCAAGAACTTCGGGCTCTACCGTGAACGCACCGGCTGTTTGCTGGCGACCGCTACCAATGACCGGGCGGTTGAGGCCACCCGCACCCATTTGGCAGACATTGCCCGCGCGTCCTATTCAATGCCGCCGGCTCACGGCGCGGGTATCGTCGCGACAATCCTGAATGACGCGGCCCTACGCGCGGAGTGGGAAGAAGAGCTGAACGAGATGCGAGGCCGTATGATCAGCCTACGTACAGCCCTGTCAAATGCGCTTGTGGCCAATACTGGCTCAAACGCTTTAGCGCAACTGGCCCACCAAAACGGCATGTTTAGCCAACTGCCGCTGAGCGCAGCGCAGGCCGAGGCGTTGCGTGTGGAGTCCGGCGTGTATTTGCCCGGCTCTGGACGCATCAATATTGCGGGGCTGAAAGCAGGCGATATTCCAGCGCTTGCTGAGATTCTGGCTGTGCCGCTCGGGCGTTAAACAGACAGGCCAATCGGGGCGATTCTGCCGAGCTCGCTCATCATTTCTGGCGGCGCGGCAATCGCCTTGCGCGCATCCAGATCGAGCGTGATCGCAATCGCCTCGCTGGACGCCCACGGCTTGCCCGTCACAGGGTCCATCATCCAATGCACGAGTGCGTGGGTTTTGCCCGCCACTTTGCCGAGGCCGGTATAGGCCTCAAACAAATCGCCCGGCTTGGCCCAGCGATGGTATCGCATCCGGTATTCCAGAACGGCGGCGCCAACCCGGCGCGTGTCATCCTCGGTTTTGCCCATGCGTTGCCGCCAGTCATACAGCAGGTTCGGCACACTGTCAGACGTGCGGCCAATCACCCATGAGGCGTTCATTCGTCCGTGCACATCCATATGTTGCGGTGGCACGCTACCTTGCCCGATAAGCGGGATGTTGAGGCGGCGCAGCTCATCATAGGTGATGTCTTCAATCGGGCGCGTTGGGGTGGATAGGTCACAAGAGCGCGGGGCCGTGGCTTCTGGCGGTGTTTCTTTAAGCGCCTCTAGGGCCTCAATGGAGCGCGAGGACCATGGGAAGGGCTCACCGCTTTTATTGTCTGCGTGGATAACGCGTGTCCTGAACGCCGCCGCGACACGCCCATCAGAGTGGCGCATCTCCTGATAGATCACCGCGTCGCATTCGCTCGCTTCGATAACGCAGCCGACCATGCTGACCGGTCGACCCGCCAGCACTTCGGCAATATAGCGAATGTTCTGATCCACAGGGATAAGGGTCGAGGGGGCATCAGCGCGAAAAGCATGAGGCATTTTCAGCGCATGCGCCATAACCGCGAGGGCTTCGATTTGTTTTTCGACATAGATGCGCACATTCATATGGCCCATCTCATCGCAATCCCACTGATTGCAAACGCCTTTCCAGAGAGGGATCATTGTGTGCATTCCCGGCAGGTGCCGCGCACTTCAACCATGGCGTTATTCATCACAAAGCCAGCGGCCTCTGTCTCTTTGACGAGGGCGCTTTGCGTGTCAGTAGCGTGCAGCTCTTCAGCATTGCCGCAGTTATCACAGATTAAGAAGACCGCAGAATGGCTATGGCTTGTGTGACCACAGGCCACGTATGCGTTGAGGCTCTCAATCTTATGGGCGAGGCCTTGCTCCTGCAAAAACTCGAGCGCGCGATAGACCGTCGGCGGCTTGGGCGCGCCTTCACCATTCAGATTGTCGAGCAAGTCATAGGCTTTGGAAGGTTCTGCGCTCTCGATAAGCAAGCGCAAAACTCTGCGCCGAATACGCGTCATCTTCGCGCCGCGCCGAACAACATGTGTTTCAGCTTCATTGAGGAAGGCTTCTACGTCTTGCGGGCTGCAGGGCGTGTTGGCCGAAAAGTGGTTATGATCGTGTGACATAGCTCTTATGTTGGGTGTTTTGACCAAAATGTGAAGGGGAAACCCGAAACAGGCGAAACCAAGTCTGGACGATTCCCGCAAATCAATTGAGCGTCCCTCTCAACTTCAACAAATTGGATGGTAGAGCGATGACGTTTGCGCAGCATGATGGGTTGGATCTTTGGAGCCGTACAGTCGTGGCGACTGTGCGATCGGATGCGCCAGACCTTACCGCGCGCCAGCAGGCGTTATTGCTAACTGTTGCGCTGGGCAAAGGCTTACACACTGTGCGCGGGCTGGCAGAGCATTTGTGCATCGCCAAACCCGCCGTTACGCGCGGGTTAGATGCATTAGAGAAAATGGGGTTTGTGCGCCGCATTCCTGATGAGCGTGATCTGCGCAGTATTCTGATCGAGCGCACCCAGTCAGGCATGGACTATCTGCGCAATTTAGCTGCCGCGATTCAGTCAGCGAGTGACGCGAAAGGGGCGGATGTGCAATTGTCTGGCTTGGATCAGGCGGCGAGCGCGGCTTGAGGGCCGTAGCGGTGAGAGAATTAGCACAATGCCAGATTACAATGATGCCCGCCTAACAACACCCACCGGGACGGGTACGTCTCATCAGGTGACGGCGAGTGTGGCGGCGATTTTTGAAACGCCAGAGGCAAACAGCCGTTTGGCGACGCAGGCCCTGTTTGGTGAAACGCTCAATGCTTTCGATTCTTCGGGAGCGTTTGTTCAGGTTCAGCTAGACCGAGACCGTTATGTTGGTTGGGCCCTAAAGAGCACCCTAACTGCACAGAACTGCACTAAAACGCACACGGTCTGCACGGTTCGCACGCACGCTTACCCATCGGCGGATTTGAAGACCACACCTTTGGCATGCTTGTCTTTCGGTGCGCGGGTCGGAGTGGAAAGTGTCGAGGGCGACTGGGCCAATTGCGGGCCTATCGGCTGGGTGCACACGCGCCATTTGGCGGCGCTTGAGGTGCTAGAGACTGACGCTGCCGCTGTAGCTGAGCGCTTTGTCGGCACGCCCTATGTCTGGGGTGGGCGCGAGAGCTTGGGCATAGACTGCACGGGCCTTACACAGCAGGCGTTTGAGGCCTGCGGCGTGATGCTCCCCCGCGACAGCGATATGCAGGCGGCATGGTGCGGCGCGGATATTCCAGACTGGCAGGCCAGAGGCGCATTGAAGCGCGGCGACCTCGTATTCTGGAAGGGGCATGTTGGCATCATGGCGGATGCGGAGACGCTCCTGCATGCCAATGCATGGCACATGGCCGTCGCCAAAGAACCGCTTAGCGACGCGATCACTCGGATCAGAAGCTATTACGCCGAGCCCATAGGGGCCCGGCGTATAGATATTAAAAATACTGTCTCGCAAACACCAGATTGGCTCTAGCCGTTTGCGAATACCGTTTTAGTGATGCTCAGCGTCTGCTGGTGCCTCAACCGGAACCTCTTCAGTGACAATCTCTTCGATAGCGTCATGCGCTTCGTCAACGATCGCCTCAATGATTGAGCCGGTTTCTTCAGTCGTGTTTGCTGGCACTGCGGTGTCCACAGGTTCAGCGTGCACAGCGTCTTCACCGTGGCCAGCGCTATGCGCTTCTGTGTCTTCAGCAACAGCAGGTAGCGGTGCCGGATAAGCCGGTGCGCCAGATGTGTTCTCTGCAAGATAAGCGATCAAATTCATACGCTCTGGGTCTCTTTGAACCCCTGCGAAGGACATGGATGTGCCCCGCGCGAATGAGGCCGGATTTTTCAGCCAGCCATCAAGGTCTTCATAAGTCCAGTCACCACCAACGCCGGTCAGCGCTGATGAGTAACCAAAGCCAGCCTTCGCGGCTTTACCGGTACCAACGATGCTGTTGAGGTTAGGGCCTGTGCCGTTGGCGCCGCCCGCATCAATCGTGTGGCAGGTAGAGCACTTACCTTTGAAAACACGTGCGCCCTTGCTGGCATCTGCGCTCGCAAGCAGCAGACCAAGGTCAAACACGTCTTCAACAGTTTCAGCGCCGTGTCCGCCATCAGCGACGTCTACGCAGTACGCAAATTTTCCGCACATCTGTTCTGACATGGTTTGATCGTGGTGTTCGTCACCATGATGGCTGTCGCCACCTTCAGCGAAAACAATGTTTGAAACATTGTGTAGGCCGATCAGACCGAGTGATGTGGCCAGTACGGCACCGGCGATCTTGTTAAGACCGAGATTTCCCATGGGGACATTCCTTCGAATCTGTCTTCTATATATGTCTTGGCGCAGGCCTTTTGGCACGCTAACGGTTAGTGCACAATATAAAGGCTGCGAGGGGCGGAGGCTTCCCCCAATCTTCGCGGCGTTCCGACGCAGTCAGCGCCAGCAAAAAGAGGCCGAAATGTCCAAAACCATCGCGTATCAAGGGGAACCCGGCGCTAATTCTCACATCGCCTGTAACGAGACGTTTCCAGACTATACACCTCTGCCATGCCGGACATTCGAGGATTGCTTCAGTTCTGTCGAATCAGGCGGCGCAGATTTGGCGATGATTCCGGTCGAGAATACGATTGCGGGCCGCGTAGGTGACATTCACCATTTGCTGCCGGGCACATCCCTTCAAATCATTGGCGAGCATTATTTGCCTGTGCGTCACCAATTGATGGCCCTGCCGGGCACATCGCTTGATAAGATCAGCAAGGCGCGCTCGCACATTATGGGGCTGGGCCAATGCCGCAATTTCTTGCGCGACCACGGCATCGAGTCAGTGACCGCCGCAGATACGGCCGGCGCGGCGCGAGAAGTGTCAGAGGCTGGTGACACGACAATTGCCGCCATCGCGCCCGCCTTGGCCGCAGAAGTGTATGGCTTGGAAATTTTGGCGCACAATATTGAAGACTTCGATCACAACACCACACGGTTCGTCATCATGTCGCGTGACGGCGTGGAGATGGAAGCCAAGGATGGCCCGGCCAAGACGGCGTTCTTCTTTGAAGTGCGCAATATTCCCGCAGCCCTTTTCAAAGTGATGGGCGGCTTTGCGACCAATGGCGTCAACATGACCAAGCTGGAAAGCTATATGGTGGGAGGGTCGTTTTCCGCGACGCAGTTCTATGCGGAAATTGAAGGCCATCCTGATGAGCGCCCGGTTCAGTTGGCGCTGGAGGAACTTGGGTTCTTTTCCCAATCTCTCAAAATTCTGGGCGTCTTCCCGTCTTCAAAGGCGGACTGAATCTTCTGGTTGCGGTAGAGGGTCAAACGTCATCGATTTGGCTAAATGCTCGACGAACAATTTGGCGTTGCCGCGAAGTTGATTGGATGACCACACGCAATTTATATCAAGCGGCTTGGCTTCCCAGTCGGGCAAGACGCGTACGAGTTGGCCCGTATCTAGGTAGTTCTTGATCGACCAGTAGGGCGCCGCAACGTACCCGAGGCCATCAACAGCTGCTTGTCCAAGAATGTCACCTGATGAGGCAATCATCGGTCCGCTGGGCAATATCGCCGCCTTATCCTGAGTATGGATGTTCGTGAGCCGTATCGGATCCCCTCTATAATTGCGGAACATGACAGCGCGATACGTCTGCATATCATCCGGGTGGGTGGGGGTTCCAAACCGGGCGAGGTAGTCGGGCGAGGCCCATAAGCCAACGGGTGTTTTGCCAAGCGTCTGATAGGTTCTCTTGGAGTTCGACATATCGCCCAGCCAAATTCCGAGATCTATACGTCCGCCCACAAGGTCAGACGCGCCATCTTCTGAGATTAAATCTATGTTTAGTTGTGGGTTCTGTTCCATAAACTCCGGCAATAGGGGGGAGATAACCCGGCGCGCGAAGGAGTGAGGGCTGACGATGCGCAGCACGCCAATGGCATCATGTTGCAGGCCGCGCGCTTCTTTTTCCGCTTCTTCATACTCGGACAGAATAGAAATGCACCGACTGTAAAATCGTTCGCCAGCCTCAGTTAAACATAATGATTTCCGCCTGCGCTGAAACAAATCCGCATCAAGGTGGCTCTCTAAATCTTGGATACGACGCGATACTGTAGGCTGCCCAATTCCGGCGTCTGCAGCGGCTTTAGAAAAGCTGCCGGCATCTGCGACACGTATAAATAATTGCATGGCATCGATACGGTCCATGATGGTCCTTCCGAGCGTGAGTATTCAATCAAAAGTATATCACAAAATGGGTGGATCTGCACTCACAAAATCGCGAGTGAGCCATTAACCAATAATGGTAAAGTCAGGCTCACTGGGAATTGTATTGTTCGTGAGGGTTCTGCGTGGGCATGATTTAGGTAGATTGCAGGAGGTGCTTGCCTATGAGACCGTTGATTTCGAAATATGCGCCTATTGTTTATAGCGTGCTTGCATCTTTGGTTTTTTTGGACAGTTTGCGGTACAAATTTACCAATGCCCCTGAAACTCAGGAAATTTTCGGACGACTGGATAGTTGGGCCGCTAGCCTTGGTGCCAGTGGATTGTTCGCCCAAACGGGTTTGTTCAGCCAGTATGTAATCGGGTCGGCGGAGCTCGTCGCGTCGATCTGTTTGATACTTGGCTTGTTTCTGCGCCGCCTGCGACTGCAAACGCTTGGGGCTTTCGTGGCGGTTGCTGTCATGTCGGGCGCTGTGAGCTTCCATCTATTTACGCCGTTGGGCATCGACCCCAATAATGATGGCGGTGGGTTGTTCATGATGGCCGTCATCGTTTGGGCATCCTCGCTGTTGATGCTCATTTATCGACGCAAACTTCTAATCAAGATGATTGGTGAAGCCATTGCGGTCTTGTTGCCCAAGGCACCAGATATTGCTGGGTCAGGAGACTAATATGAGCGGATTGAAGTATGGGCTAGCGGCTGGCGTGTTGATATTCTCAAGCCAATTGGCGATTAGCGCGCCGGCCTTTGCTGAGCCTGCGGTGTATACGGGGCGGTTCTCAGACGTCGCCGTCCAGGGTTATGATCCGGTTGCTTATTTCGCGAGTGGAGAGCCAGTGAAAGGCGATAAAGCGTTTGAGATTGAGTGGAACGGCGCGACGTTCCGGTTTTCCAGTGCGGAAAACCGAGACCTGTTTATCGCAAACCCAGAGGCCTATGCGCCCCAATATGGTGGATATTGCGCGTGGGCGATTGCGCAAGGTAAATTCGCCAAGGGCGACGCACAGCGCTGGCGCATCGTTGACGGCAAGCTGTACCTGAACTTCAGCAAAGGCATTCAGAAAAAATGGGACGCAGACATTCCCGGTTTCATCGAGACCGGTGACATTCAATGGCGATCACTCAATGAATGATGCTGCCAGGGGCTGCAGTGTGTCTATTTTAGCGCGTGTTTGTGTAATGTGAGCTGATGTGTGGCGCGAGGGTGATCCATTAAGGGTTGTTTTGATAGCTGTGGGTCATCGAAACCAAAATGGAGTATTCTCGATGAAACGCGCACTCATTCTAACGATCGCAGCTATAGGGGTGTCTGCCGCACCAGCAATGGCGGAAACATCTGGTTTTTACGGGAACCTTGGCTATACGCACGTCATGTTATCTGATGGCAATTTGGGGGCTATCGGCGGACGGGTCGGGTATACCCTCAACGATAGTTTCGCTATTGAGGGAGAGGCGAATTTCGGGATATCAGATGACGTTATAATGGAATCTGGATTCGGTGTAACCGTTGAATTAAAACACGAAGTTGGTGCGTTTGCTGTCGGCAAGCTGCCTGTGTCGGAATCATTTGAATTCCTGGGCCGCATTGGCGTCGTCAGCGCCGAACTCGAAGCCAGCCTTCTTTCTGCCTCCGCTTCAGGTAGCGATACTGCTGTCGCTTATGGCGTTGCAGGACAGTATAACTTTAACGAAAGCCATGGAGTTCGCGTTGGCGCGACCGGGTACGGATTTGATGGCATCGATGCCGCAATTGATGTTTCCTATGTCGTGCGCTTCTAGGTGAGCTTTTTAATCCACTAATTGAACGCCCTTCAGGTTTGCTGAGGGGCGTTTTTTTAATCCCGCTCCGCCCATTCTTTGAGGATGTGGTGGGCCACGGCGATATCTGGCCATTGCATGATTTCTGGGTGAGTGCCGGTGAGCACGTCGCGCGCTTCTGATCGCGTGATCCAGCGGGCGGCTTCCAGCTCTTTATCATCGACGGTGATTTCAGTGGTGTCAGCTTTGACAATCACGCCAACCATAAGGGATGACGGGAACGGCCATGGCTGGCAGGCGAGATACTCCACATTTGCGGGGTCGGCCTTGATACCTGCTTCCTCGAACACTTCGCGGCAGGCGGCCTGTTCAATCGTTTCGCCCGGTTCGCAAAATCCGGCGAGGCAGCTCCAAAACCCTTCAGGCCACATTTTCTGACGTCCCAGCAGGCACATATCGTCTTTTTCGACGACCATGATGGCGACTGGGTCAGTGCGGGGAAAGTGTTCTGCGTTGCATGTCGGGCATTGGCGCTTCCATCCGGCCTCTGACGCCACGCTGGCATCGCCGCAGCGAGAGCAAAACATATGGCTGTCATGCCACATCAGAATGCTGCGCGCCGTTGAGGCGAGATTTGACTCAAGCAGAGACAACCACGTCGCCGCCCCGCGCATATCTTCGAACGCACCTAGGCCTTCGAGCATTGAGCCGTCGAGTGAAAAGCCTTCCGGCATATCTAGCGCAAAGATGGGTGAGCCGTTTGTGTCTTCGCCCATAAATATGGTGCGTGTCTGATCTGACAGTTTCATCGCCTCAGGGCCAAGCCAGAGTAGGGGGCGTAGGCCGCTATCAACGCGGTCACCCGGGCGTGGTGTAACGCCGCTAGAGGCGCCCTCCAATAAGGGCATCCCGCCTTGCATGAGAAAGACAAGCACATCCTTGCTGGCGAGGGCCGTTTCTAGCCATGCGTCGTCTGTGCGCCGGTGGGCAGCGCGATCGATAGGGCGAGCGCCGAGCGGAATGATGTTGGAATTTGTCATGAGTCTGCCATAGCGCCGCTGTTCGGATTGGGCAATTCCGGTCGCAAATTCTATTGAGTCTAAATGACAGATCATGCCTGACTGCCATTGCAATAATCGACGTTTTGTTTTCTGCGCGTCTTTTCGATTCACTGAGTAGGTTATACTGTCAGGTCGCTAGTCATTAGGCATCAAGGAGGCGGACTATGCTCTCACCCACGCAATTGAACGATGCTTTTGAGAAAGTGTCTGACTATTGGTCACCCAAAGTCGTCGGACAGGTGAATGATCAATTGCTGAAGGTCGCCAAATTGAAGGGTGAACTGGTCTGGCACACGCATGATGAAGAGGATGAGTTGTTTTTCATCGTGAAAGGCAAATTGACCATTCAGTTTGATGATGGGGATGTCGTATTGTCGGAAGGAGACTTCATGACCATACCGAAAGGCATTCGTCATAACCCAGTCGCCGATGAAGAGTGTTGGGTGCTGTTGATCGAGCCTGCATCTACAAAGCACACAGGCGACGAGATTACGGATCGCACCCGCACCCTCCACGAACAGTTGTCATAACCAGCCCGGCTGTAGCCAAAGCGATAAAAGCCATGTATGCGGCGGAAAAATCTTAAAGCACGCACTGAACACGTTTTTCTCCCGCGAGACCACATATGACAGATTCTATCGAAAAGATGCGCAATATTGCGATCATCGCACACGTTGACCACGGCAAGACGACCCTTGTGGACGAATTGCTGAAGCAGTCTGGTACGTTTCGTGAGAACGAAAAAACCGCCGACCGCATGATGGATTCTAACGATCTTGAGCGAGAGCGCGGGATCACCATTCTGGCGAAAACAACGTCAGTTGAGTGGAACGGTTATCGTATCAACATTGTGGATACGCCCGGACACGCCGACTTTGGCGGTGAAGTTGAGCGTATTTTGCACATGGTAGACGGTGTGATTGTTCTGGTCGACGCCGCAGAAGGCCCGATGCCACAGACTAAGTTTGTTGTGTCTAAGGCTCTGAAGCTTGGCTTGCACCCAATTGTAGCGGTCAACAAAATCGATAAGGCAGAGCGCCGCCCTGACGAAGTTATCAATGAAGTGTTCGACCTGTTCGCTAACCTTGATGCGACTGATGAGCAATTGGATTTCCCGATTCTGTACGGTTCAGCCAAGCAAGGCTGGATGAACACCGAATATGAAAACCAGACCACGAATATGGACGAGTTGTTCAAAATGGTCGTGGCTCATGTGCCCGTGCCAAAAGTGGAAGAGGGCGCGTTCCGTTTCCTTGCGACAACAATTTCGTCTGACCCGTTTCTTGGGCGCATCCTGACTGGCCGCATTGCGTCGGGTACAGTTAAGCCAAATCAGACAGTTAAGGTCATCGCCGGTGACGGTTCACTGGTTGAGCAGGGTCGTATTTCAAAAGTCTTGGCATTCCGCGGTTTGGAACGCGTGCCGATTGAAGAAGGCCTCGCAGGCGATATTGTTTCCCTCGCCGGTATGACGAAGGCTAACGTTGCCGATACATTTGTCGATCCATCCGTGACTGAGCCAATTGAAGCACAGCCGATTGACCCGCCAACGATTTCTATGACGTTCCGCGTGAACGACAGCCCGCTTGCCGGGACTGAAGGCACGAAGGTGACGTCTCGCCTGATCTGGGATCGCCTGCAGAAAGAAGCCGAGGGCAACGTCGCCTTGAAGGTAGAGCGCGCGACAGACGCAGAAGCGTTCACCGTATCTGGCCGGGGCGAATTGCAGCTCTCCGTTCTGATCGAGATGATGCGCCGCGAAGGCTATGAACTCGGTATTTCCCGCCCACAAGTGGTTATGCAGGAAGACGAGAACGGTAAGAAGCTAGAGCCTATTGAAGAAGTCACCATCGATGTTGATGACGAGCATTCAGGCGTAATCGTTCAGAAATTGTCTGAGCGCAAAGCTGATATGCTCGACATGCGCCCGTCTGGCGTTGGTCGTACACGTTTGGTGTTCCACGCGCCGACACGCGGCCTGATCGGGTATCAGGGCGAATTGATGTCAGATACACGCGGCACGGCGATCATGAACCGTGTGTTCCACGAGTATGCAGCGCACAAAGGCAAGATCGTTGGCCGTCACACTGGCGTGTTGATCGCGATGGAGCAAGGCGAGGCTGTGGCCTTTGCATTGTGGAATTTGGAATCTCGCGGCCCAATGATTATCCACCCGGGTGATAAAGTGTATGGCGGCATGATTGTTGGTCAGCATACGCGCGACAATGATTTGGAAGTGAATGTGCTGAAAGGCAAAAAGCTGACCAATATGCGCTCATCCGGTACCGATGAAGCTGTGCGTTTGACGCCGCCGATTCAGATGACACTGGAAAAATCACTGGCCTACATCACTGATGATGAGCTGGTTGAGGTGACGCCTGAGAGTATTCGTCTCCGGAAAATCCACTTGGATCCGAACGTACGCAAACGCTACGCGAAGTCTTCCAAGTAGGCCGTCCTTTTGAGGTTATCCCTTTCCTGTTAGGCTAAACGGCCTCTCAGGAAAGGATGCCTCATGACTGATAAGCTGAATCTTTCTCGTTTCCCCGCCCACCTTGGTCGCGGTGGGAGCGCTTTCATACTGCCAGAGTTTACCGGCGGCATGGAATGGTATGACGCCTATGGCCGGCTTCATCCCAATGATGGCAAAGAGGGCCGGCTGGTCTCGTTCCATACATTCTCCGCACCTTGGGACAGCTGGGAAATGCACCCGCTGGGCCATGAGATCGTTGTGTGCACTGCCGGTGAAATCACCCTCATTCAAGAAATAGATGACGCACAAATTCGCGTCACGCTGAAGCCCGGCGAGTACATCATCAATGCGCCGGGCGTTTGGCACACGGCGGATGTGACGGGAGAGGCCACGGCGCTATTCATCACCGCAGGTGAGGGGACGGAGCATCGCCTACGTTAAGCAGCGCGGCTTAAAGCGTCCGCCCGTTTCAGCGTGTTGGCCCAGTCTGCCTCCATGCCCGGAGTCCAGTCTGCGCTGAGGGTCTGCTTGATGATATGCCGGATCGCGTCAAACAGGCTCATGAAAAGGTCGTCGGGCACATCATAGGATTCATGGTTGGTGCGTTCCGATGACAGTAAAACAGCGGCCAGCGCCCCATCGCCCGTCATGTCGATCAAGCAATCAAACGCCTGTTGCAGCATGCTACCGCGTACACCGCCATCTGTGTCCATAGAAAAGAGTGGTTCAAGGTCGGGGTACTTGCCGAATAGATGCGCATAAATCGCATCGTTGGGGTCTTCCATACGCTCGCTCGCGAGTTCCAGGCTGGTGACAAGTTCTGATGTTTTATCCATTTCAAGGCTCCTTGTCAGAGCAGTCTAATTGCTCGTGGCGATTAATCTAGATAAGCCTCTCTCGGCTCAATAGGTATGTTTTACGTTTGCGAACGGAGGCGGCGGCGTAAATCACCCGCCTTGGAGATGGCTTCTCCTCTTGCATCCCGCCTTTAAGCCGCGCATATAGCGCGAAGGAGGCAGGTGGCGGACGAGCCGCTCGCCAATCGGGTCAGGTCGGGAACGAAGCAGCCCCAACGAGCTTTAAAAGTTCGGGTCGCTCGCCTGTCTCCGCTTTCCTCAAAATGCTTGACGTCCCCTGCGGCACTTCCCTCTTCTGGCTTCATGCACAGGAGAGTATAAATGGCAGGCGACATCTATTATGCGGGCGAAAAAATCGCGCGGGCTGACTTTGATCGTGACGCACGCATTATTGCAGCGAACATGATCAGTCACGGGGTCGGCGCTGATGACGTTATCGCTATCTACATGCGCAATGATCCTGTTTATTTGCAGCTTGTTTTGGCCGCCCGCTTGGTCGGCGTGCGCTTTGCGACCATCAACTGGCACGCCGCGCCACAGGAAGTGCACTATATCGTAGAAGATTCCGGCGCGAAGCTGATCTATGCGCATTCTGATATGTTGGCCGGCGTGATGGATGGCATGCCAGGCACAGCGACGCCGATCAGTGTCCCGGTACCTGCCGCTCTGTCAGCAGCCTTTGGCGCGCAAGACGTTGATATGCCGGGCGCCGCGCAACTCTCCGAAATCCTGATTTCGACAGCGCCTTATGAGGGAGAACCGAAGAAGTTTCGTGGACTGTTCGCCTATACATCTGGCAGCACCGGGCAACCGAAGGGCATTCGCCGTAAATTTGATCCCGATGGGCCAGACGCATGGGAGCGGTATCGCGGAATGGCGACGGGAATACTCGGCGCGGTCGAGGGTGACCGGCTGCATGTGTCGGCGCCACTCTATCATAGTGCACCAAATGCTTTGTGCTGCTTCGTCCTGGCAGCAGGAAATGTTGATTTGTTCATCGACCCGAAGTTTGATTCTGTAGACTTCTTGCAAACCATCCACACGCACAAAATTACCCATGCCTATGTCGTCCCGACGATGATGGTTCGTATGTTGAAACTAGAGCAGGCCGACCGAGATAAATATGACACCAGCTCGTTGCGCTTCACATTGTCGACGGGATCGCCATTCCCAATGGAAATCAAACGCAAGATGATTGACTGGTTGGGGCCTATCTTCAACGAGACGTATGGAGCGAGCGAGATTGGCTTCATGACATTGATCACCAGTCAGGATGCGATGGCGAAGCCAGGGTCGGTTGGGCAAATCCTCTCCGGCGGCGCGGTCAAAGTGCTTGATGACGATATGAACGAGGTGCCAACGGGTGAGGTGGGCACGCTCTACATAAACCTGCCCCAGTTCGGGGATTTCGAATACACGAATGCCGATGGCGCTTTGTCCGGGCAGCGTCAGGGTGAGTTCACGTCCGTGGGGGACATGGGTTACGTGGATTCAGATGGTTACATTTTCATCAGTGACCGCAAGAAGGACATGATCATATCTGGCGGGGCAAATATCTTCCCGGCTGAGATTGAGGCGCAGTTGATCTTGATGCCAGAGCTAGCCGATTGCGCTGTGTTCGGCGCGCCTGATCCTGAGTTCGGTGAAAAAATCGTGGCGGCCGTGATTTGCAAGCCGGGCGCATCGGTGACGCTGAATTCTGTACGGGCCTTTCTAGAACCGCGTCTCGCCAAGTTCAAAATCCCGCGTCAGATTGATGTACATGATGCGTTGCCCCGGCAGGACAGCGGCAAGATTTACAAGGCGAAGCTGCGTGCGCCTTATTGGGAAGGTGCTGGCCGACAGGTTTAGCGCAGGGGCGAATCTCGAATATTGATACGTGTGCCTCACCGAGCAATTGGCGGGGCATATATAGGGCTCAAATTTTTACATTTGGGCCCCTTCATTTTTTGGGCGAGTAACTTAAAATTTTTTCGTCACAGGCGCGAATCCTAGGATCGCCAATAGGCATGGGCTAACGCGCGAGCCTGTGGAATTCTGTTAAGAAGAATTCCACCGCAAAATGCCATTTCAGTGTAAGCTGACGTTGACCGCTCGTTAACCTATCACTAACTTCCCGACACTATATCTAGTGCTAAGAGCGGTGGTTGGGCCAATATCTGGTCTAATGGGGCTGATGCTCTTATAAATATTCATTTTTTAGAGGGCTGCTAAATGTCTGCAACCAAGACCAGTGCTGTATCAAAATCCTCACCTCGCAAGGGGCGTCCTAAGGCGGATGACGTTGCGGATCTGCACGTTGTCGAAGGGTATGAAATCCAGCTGGATCACAGTCGTGATGCGTTGCTTACAGCCTTCGGCAAGACGACTCTTGAAGACCGGTATTTGCTGCCCGGCGAATCTTATCAGGACATGTTTGCGCGCGTCTCTAAATGCTATGCGGATGACGCCGAGCACGCCCAGCGCCTTTACGATTATATGTCCCAGCTTTGGTTCATGCCATCCACGCCGGTTCTATCGAATGGCGGCGCAGAGCGCGGCTTGCCGATCTCCTGCTTCTTGAACCAAGTTGGCGATAGTCTTGATGATATCGTTGAGACGTGGACTGAGAATGTGTGGCTTGCGTCTAATGGCGGCGGCATTGGTACTTATTGGGGTAACGTCCGCTCGATTGGTGAGAAGGTCGGCCAAAATGGTCAAACCTCAGGCATCATTCCATTCATCCGTGTGATGGATTCGCTAACCCTCGCGATCAGTCAGGGCAGCCTGCGCCGTGGTTCGGCTGCGTGTTATCTCGATGTGCACCACCCGGAAATCGAAGAGTTCCTTGAGATTCGTAAGGCGTCAGGTGATTTCAACAGAAAGTCCTTCAACCTGCACCATGGTCTGAATATCTCTGATGACTTCATGGAAGCGGTTGCTAAAGACGAAGAGTATGGCCTGATTAGCCCTAAGTCTGGCGAAGTGGTTCGCACGGTCAATGCCCGCAAATTGTGGCAGAAGATTTTGGAACTACGGATGCAGACGGGTGAACCGTATCTGTTGTTCATTGATACTGTGAACAATGCGATGCCAGCGCACCAGCGTAAGCTCGGCTTGAAAGTTGCGCAGTCTAATCTGTGTTCAGAAATTACGTTGCCAACAGGCATTGACCATCGCGGTGAAGATCGCACGGCGGTTTGCTGCCTGTCATCCGTGAACGCTGAGAAGTTCATGGAGTGGTCGAAGGACGAAAACTTCATCGAGGATATTTTCCGTTTCCTTGATAATGTATTGGAAGACTTCATTGAACGTGCCCCAGCTGAAATGGCGCGCGCGGTCTATGCGGCTCAACGTGAGCGCTCGGTCGGTCTCGGCCTGATGGGGCTTCACTCCTTCTTGCAGACCATGAACGTTCCGCTTGAAAGCGGTATGGCCAAGGTGTGGAACGAGAAGATGTTCAAGCACATTCGCCAAGGCGCTGATGCGGCATCGGTTAAGCTGGCGAAAGAGCGCGGCCCCTGTGAGGATGCGCGCGACGTGGGCATGATGGCGCGTTTCAGCCACAAGATGGCTGTTGCTCCAACAGCGTCGATCTCCATTATCTGTGGCGGCACCTCTGCGGGTATCGAGCCTATTCCGGCGAACGTTTATACGCACAAAACGCTGTCAGGCTCCTTCACTGTGAAGAATCAGCAGCTTGAGAAGCTGCTCGAGGAAAAGGGCATCAACTCACCAGAGATCTGGAATTCCATTCTAGAGTATGAGGGATCAGTTCAGCATCTCGCCGAATTGGACGAGCATGAGAAGGCTGTATTCAAAACAGCGTTCGAGATCGATCAGAGGTGGATTATCGAATTGGCAGCCGATCGGACACCTTATATCTGTCAGGCGCAGTCACTGAATCTGTTCCTTCCGGGCGATATCGCGAAGTGGGATCTCCACATGCTGCATTGGACGGCATGGGAGAAGGGCCTCAAATCGCTCTATTATTGCCGCTCAAAATCAGTGCAACGTGCAGCGTTTGCTGGGTCTGAAAAGATTGAGTCGACCGAGATGGAAGCGCCAAACACTGACTATGATGAGTGTCTGGCTTGCCAATAGCCGGTTAGTTAAACAATTTTACACGCCTAAGTGCAGGGCCCGGCTTTGTGCTGGGCCCTTTGTTTTTCAGGCGATAATTGTCCTGATCTGCCACATTTGCGCCCCATCATCTTAACCAGTTAATTTTGGAGAATCTCTAAATTGGCGTGGATATTGCTCTAAAAAGGTCATGTTTTTAGGGCGTTAATGCTGTTGCGAAGATGCCCGATGAATCAACCAGAGTTAATGTTTATGACTGAATTTGTGGTTGGGGTGTCGTAACTCTTTATGGTACGTTAAATTTCATCTGGCCTAATTACCGACAGTAGAGTGTTGTCGGAGGCCAGATATTATGAAGGGTTTTACTAAAATGCTCGTTGCAGTTTCAGCATCGGTTTTGTCTATGACGTGTCAGGCGTGTGTAAGCACATCGCCCCATGACGCTGTACGTAGTGAAGCAGCGGTGCCTCCAACGGCCGGAATGACCCTTTCAACACAAAGTGCGATTAGATCGCAGCAGGTCGGCCCTCAATCAGTCACTCAATCCGTTCATATCGTATCGGGGGATCCACGCCGATTCTCTGGAACGCCGATTCGTAGCAATACGATGCCGGTGTTCGAATTGACCGGGCAGCCCGCCGATTTTGAGATTTCTTCCAGATTTATCGCGCCGAGCACGTTGGGCCTTAGTTGGACCGGCAATGAAGCGCTGGTTTCTATTGCGGCAGAACGCAGCCGGAAGTCTCTAAGTCTTCCAAGTGCGGCAGAGCAAGGTATCGCGGCTGAGATTGCTTTCTCGGTTCCGCGCGAATCGACCGGACTAGATTTCGATCTGGGCCTCGCCCCGCGCATTACAATGCGCGACGATGGCGAACTGATTAGCCGCCGCGTAGGTGGTGAGGTGCGTATCGGCCGAAATTTGAATATTACCAACTCGTTGGAGCAACCTAAGGGCTGGTACATTTTCGCTGGCGCTGATGGCGAAGCATTGATTTGGGATACCGGTGTTGACGGGTTCACGCCAAGCTTTGGCCAGATGTCACTGTCTGACAAAATTACAGTTGGTGACCTTCAGGCAGGCGTATCTGTTCAGCGTGGCGGTGGCGAATTATCGTTCAGCTATATTCACCGCGAAGTGCGCTATTCAGACCGTAATGGCTCGATTGAGACCAAAGAAGATTTCGCAGGTGTTAGTTTCACCATGCGCCGTTAGGTGCTAAAGCGCAGGCCATGAACATGGCCACATATTTTCAAATGGCCGCGCTTGTCGCGGCCTTTTTCTTGCCGGTGCAGGCCGTGGCCGATGCATCGCTGAAAAAACCTGCCGTAACCTCTATGACCACTGAGAATGACTTCTTCGGTGGTGGCACAGATCGTAATTACTCAAATGGTGTGCGGTTAGAGCGGGTCTCGGCAGCGGATGATGTTTTCCCAGCATTGAACTGGGTCGCCAATCGCTTGCCGTGGTTGGATCTTGACCGCACGGATTTGCGCCAAGGGTTCGCGCTGTCCCATGTCATCTTTACGCCAGAAGACATTCACGTCCAGAGCGCGGATGCCGCTGATCGGCCATATGCGGCATGGCTTGCTGTGTCTGGAACAATCACGGCGAGCGACGAAGACACTCAAGACACATTGCAGGTAAACCTTGGCATTGTTGGGCCATCTGCTGGCGGAGAGTTCATTCAAAATAACTGGCATAAAGTGATTGGCGTGGACGCGGCGCGCGGTTGGTCGAATCAATTAAAGGACGAGCCGGGAATAGAGATTATCGGACAGCGCCTACAAACATGGCGTGGCCCGAATTTACCCATGGGACTGGAGACAGATTTCGGCGGGCACATCACAGGGGCCATTGGCAATGTTCGCACCTATGCGGGCGGTGGCCTAACGGCGCGAATCGGCTGGGATCTAAATTCTAGTTTCGGCCCACCCCGTATTCGCCCGGCATTGTCGGGTGCAGGTGAGTTCATTCCTGGGACGGTGGAAGATCCATTTGGCGGGTATATCTTCGTCGGCGGTGATGTTCGGGCTGTCGCTAGGGATATGTTTTTAGACGGTAATCTCTGGAGAGATGGGCCGCGTGTGACTGACCGCCGGACGGCTGTGGCAGACCTTCAATTGGGGGCGGCAGTGCATTACCGAAATGTGCAGGTTGCGTTTACGATGGTGAACCGCACCGAGCAATTCAAGCGTCAGGCTGGGCCGCAGAGATTCGGGGCCATCTCCTTTTCGCTTGCGCATTGACGCGCTTCGCTGCGGTGGCTGCGTAGAGTTTATTGCACTTTAGTGGAGTTTGCTATTGCTACCTCGGTGGCGTTGCGTCATCGTTACTTCATGCGTGCAGAATATACTGCAGGTGCAGGAGAGGACGGCAAAAATATCCGCCCCCTGCATACATATAAGGCAGGGAGGTGCCAAACATGAAATTGATACCCATTAAAGCGGCAAGCCTATTGGCTATGTCGGTAGCGGCTGTTCTGGTCGCGTGTTCACCGGGCGATAGCGCCAAGGACACGTCGGATCATGCCGGCATGAACCATGATGATATGGCGATGGATGCGTCCGTTACCGTGCCTGATTACGCAGACAATTTCCGCCTGGTTGATCATCTAGGTGTTGGTCATGAGCTGCACTACAACACTGAGGCCTCCGCGATTGTGCTGGTCAGCCATGGCAATGGTTGCCCCATCGTGCGCGGTAGCATGCCAGAGCTTCAAGAAATTTCAGCGGCCTATGCAGATAAAGGCGTGAAGGTCTTACTGTTGAATTCTAATCTACAAGATGACCGCGAGGCCGTGGCCGCTGAGGCCGCTGAATACGGCATCAACCTTCCGATCTTGATGGATGACAATCAGATCATCGGCGAGTCACTTGGCGTGCAACGCACAGCGCAGGTGTTTGTGATTGATCCGGCCGCTGGCTTCCAAATCGTTTATTCGGGGCCGATGGATGACCGTCAGTCTTATGAACGTCAGAAGGCTGAGCCTCAGAACACATTCTTGCGGGATGCGCTGGATCAGCTCGTCGCGGGAGAAGAAGTCACCGTTGAGGCCCCGCCGCTTAGTCCTGGCTGCCTTGTGAATTTCCCTGAGCGTGACAAGCGCGCGACGCACCAAAACATTAGCTATAGCGCGGATGTCGCGCCTATCCTTTTGGGCAAATGTGCAGAGTGCCACGCTATTGGCGGCATCGGTCCATGGGCCATGACCGACTATAAAACTGTGCAAGGCTGGGCCCCTATGATGCGGGAAGTTATCCGCACCGACCGGATGCCCCCTTGGCATGCTGACCCACATGTTGGGAACTTTCAGGGTGACCGCAGTCTAACGTCAGATGAGGTGAAAACGCTTGTGCATTGGATCGAAGCTGGAGCCCCGCGCGGTGAAGGCGATGATCCGCTAGAAGTGGCGAAAGTAACGGCAAAAGACTGGCCGTTGGGCGAGCCTGATTTGATCCTAACTTTGCCGCCGTTTGATGTGCCTGCGACAGGGATCGTAGAATACCATTATCCGTTCGTGGAAAATCCTCTAACCGAGGATAAGTGGATCAAAGCGACCACTGTTAAAGTGGGATCGCGTGAAACTGTGCACCATGTGTTGTCTGGATATATGTCTGAAGCGCCAGCTGATGGCCGAGGCGATACGTCTAAATGGCAGTCTTCTGTCGGTGGATATGCCGTGGGCGCTGAATCGTCCATTCAGGGTGAAAACTCCGGTACGCCATTCCCAGCGGGCGGCGGTGTTGGCTTCCAAATCCACTACACCCCAACGGGTAAAGCGGTGACGGATGTGACGCAGATCGGCGTCTACTTCCATGACGAAGTGCCAGAATTGATGAACCGTAGTTCTGTTGTCATCGATTTCTCAATCGAGATTCCACCCAATGCGGCAGAGCACAAAGAGACCGCATATGTCGAGTTTCCGGCTGATGCGATTTTGCTGAGTGTGTTCCCGCATGCTCACTATCGTGGTCGCGCTTCAAACTTGCGTATTCGCTATCCTGACGGCGCGGAGAAGATGCTGGTGTCATTGCCGCGTTATGACTTCAACTGGCAGCGCGCTTATGTGTTCGATGAGCCTGTGGATGTGCCAGCGGGATCGAAATTGATCGCGGATTACATCTATGACAATTCATCGGCCAATCTGGCTAACCCCGACCCGTCTGCGAAAGTAACGTGGGGCGACCAGTCAATGGAAGAGATGTTGTTCAGCTCGTTCGCTTATCGCTGGGTGGGTGAAACATCATCCAATCGGATGGACGAACTGCACGCTCAGTTGAGCGATGGACGCACCTTTGGCGCAATGGATGACAACATCGATGGTGAGCTACAGCTCTCTGAGATTCGGGGCCTGATGGCACCGCGTCTTGGGCCTGCGTTCCCGTTCCTTGATAGCGACAAGAGCGGCGGTGTTTCCAAGGAAGAGTATGCAGAGGGCATGAAGCGCTTTGGCCGGACAGGCGGTGGCCGCTAGGTCTCTGTCACTGACTGCATAAAATGTGAAAAGGCCGGAACGTAGGGGAATTGCGTTCCGGCCTTTTTATTGTTGGCGTAAGTTATTCGGCCAAGAGAAACGCTGCGATGATGGGGGCATAGGCATCATCTGGTGCGCCAAGTTGCCGGTTTAGGCTGGAATGTTTGCGGTCTTTCACTTGAAGTCGCTTGGAGGTGTGCCCGGCCTTGCGGAGTGTCCGGTGTAGCTTTTGTGGCTGCTTTGCGCCAAAGCGGCGCGCGACATTGACGATCAACATTGAGGGAACGTCGGTGTCTTTCCGAATCTGCTTTACGGGCGAGGCGGCGCGCCATCCGTCAGGGTCATCCCCGAATGGTATTTCATAAAGCGGCGGCAGTTCTCCTGTGCGCGGGTTCGCCTTCAAGTCATAGGCAGCGCCATCCAGCAATACGGTGCGGTGCAGTGCGCTCAATTCTAACCCCTCCGCCGCAAGATATATTGGATCAACAGACACTAGCGCAGCAATATGTGCTCCAGCCGAGTGGCCCATGAGCGACAGTGATTCGGGGTCGCCGCCATATTGTGCGATCGTACGCGCGACATAGGCGATGGCCGCTGCTGCGTCTTCAGCATGGGCTGGAAATGGGTGAGCGGGGGCGAGGCGATAATTGATCGAAACAAAGACGAATCCCCGGTCGGTGAAAAAGTCCACCTGATGCTTACCGACAGCGCCGACCTTGTCGCCAATACGCCACGCGCCGCCATGAATCATTATCAAGACAGGGGCATTTTGCGCATTGTCGGGCGCGTGAATATCCAGTGCCAAAAAATTCGGGTCGACATCAGGCATGACCCGGTAGGGAATGTCGCTCCACGTTTCCGCCAATGCGGGCAAGGCAAAAAGCGCCAGCGCGAGCGATGCTGTAAGGGGTCTTAGAAAATGCCACATGTTTTCAATATTCTCGCTGAATTGTGAGTGTGTATTGTTAAACGCAGAGGGGAGGTTAGTCCTTCGCCGATGAACAGAATATGACATAGGCTGTGGAAAAAGGATTACTAAGTATTCAAACATATTGCGTTGAGCTGTGATGCGGCGCACTATATGTGGTGTATAGAAGACAAACCCACCCTTTCAGATTAGCGACATTTCATGGAGGCCTGAATGGCTGACGGATCTCAACCTAGCGACCTTCCGGGTCTGCTGACACCAAGCCTAGCTTATAAACCGTTCCGCTATGGCTGGGCGTATGAGTTCTGGAAAAAGCAACAGCAAGTCCATTGGATGCCGGAAGAGGTGCCGCTGGGCGAGGACTGTAAGGATTGGGCCGTCAATCTGTCTGACCATGAGCGCAATTTGCTGACCCAGATTTTCCGCTTCTTCACACAGTCTGATGTGGAAGTTGGCGCGAATTATATGGTCAACTATATGCCGCTGTTCAAACCGACAGAAGTGTCCATGATGCTGGCGTCATTCTCCAATATGGAGACGATCCACATCGCGGCCTATGCGCTATTGCTGGAAACCATTGGTATGCCGGATGCAGAGTTTTCTGCCTTCATGGAATATGAAGAGATGGCCGCTAAGCACGACTATCTCGGCCAGTTTGGGTGTGAGACCAATGAAGACATTGCTGTATCCATGGCGGTGTTTGGTGCGTTCACTGAAGGGCTGCAGCTCTTCGCGTCTTTCGCGATGCTAATGAATTTCCCGCGCTTCAATAAGATGAAGGGCATGGGGCAGATCGTGTCTTGGTCTATCCGCGATGAGTCGCTTCACTGCGAGGGCATGATTAAGCTGTACCATACGTTTTGCGCAGAAACAGATGTTATGACCGATGAACTGCGCGAGCGCATTCGTGAGTGTTGTCGTACAGTCGTGGCTCTGGAAGATAAGTTCATTGAGCTGGCGTTTGAGGCCGGCGATGTTGAAGGCATGACGCCAGATGATATCAAGCAATACATTCGCTATATTGCGGACTGGCGATTGGGCCAACTGAAGTTGGAGCCGATCTACGGCATCGACAAGCATCCGCTGCCATGGCTGAGTGAAATTCTGAACGGTGTTGAGCACGCGAACTTCTTTGAACAGCGCGCGACCGAGTATTCCAAAGGCGCAACCAAGGGCGAGTGGCATGGCGATGAAGGCGTGTGGACGAAGTTCGATACGCGCAAGCCAGAAGACCTCATCACGGCTGAATAGATTGCCTGAAGTGGCCCGTGGCTGAACGATTGTTTGGGGTTCGATTAGTCCTGTTCGGGGTTATCCAGAGCCATCCAAATATTGCTCGCCATGCGGGCGCTTCGCTCTGCGACAATTTTAGGTGTCCAGTCTTTCTGGGTGACAACGTCTTCCAGGGTACGAAACATTTTGCGCTGACGCTTGAGCGCTTTTAGCTTTTTCGCAAAAGGCTGCGCGCCGATTCCGCTATTGTCCTTGGCTGTGCAGGCCGTCATGTTGCCAATCATATTTATACTGGCGCTGCGCACAGTCGCATCAGGAAACGCGCTAACCCAGTCTGGCTCGTCATCGGGGCGTTGCGGCAGCACATGCTCGACAGATGCCGTTTTTATGGCCGCCGCATTATGCGCTGCGCCATTGCCCCACAGTTCAGCCTCCCACCAGCGGATGAGCTGACGGAGCGTGACCATTTTGGTGATCTGGCCATTTAGCGCGCGATGAGCGCGGCGTCTAATCGTGAGTTTTGGAATCAACCCATTCGTGAGCGGATCACGCCCGCTGCGCAAATCATCAAGCGCGCGGGTCACGATGGACTTGCGCTCCGGTGGTCTCGCATCTGCTAGCGTTAGCGTCATATAACTTCGGTGCAGGCGCTCCATGCGCTGCGCCAGCGCCTTTGCGTGTTGCGGCGCACGGCTTTTCTGGACGCGGGCAAGCCGCATATATTCTTCCAACCACAATACACCCAGTGGCCGCCACTCTTCATATTTCAGCAGTCCTAACCGCCAGATGTGCAGGCCGGTGGGGTCGCGGCTTGGGTCTTCGAATATGGCATCGAGCTCCTTCCACGCATGCGCTTTCTGGGCCAGTTGCGTCGTCCAGCTATCAGCGTCTCCTTTGCGCTGCGTCAGGGTATTCGCCAAATCGGCGAGACTGCTGGCCCGGTTGTCACGCCCCGTTTCGAGGTGAGCGATCGTATCCATGAACTTGCCGAATTGATCGCCGAGTAAAAGGCGGGTGGCGCGATACTGGGCCAAAACACGATTGGCGGTGTCCTCGTCCACGCACGCATCGACAAGCTGTCCCGAAAATAAGTCTTCTTCTGAAAGGGCAATGCCGCGCTTGTTGGTTGTGACGAATATTTGGCGGGCCACCCTAGGGGATGTAACCTGAAGCACGGCTACGCCAGCATGGCTCAGTACGTAATGTGTAAACTGGAACAGATCTTCTGGGTCCCAGGCTTTAAAACGCTCTCGCATGAACGCCTTCGCTTGAACAAACAGTATGCTGACATCTGCCTCGGGCGTCACGTCTGGTGGTGTGCGTGTGGAGTCCGGGCGTTGAATTTCGTGCGCTAGAGTTTTGTCGCGGCCGGGATACGCCAAATGCGGCGTGCCCTCCGCGTTGCAAATCATGGCATGTACGCGTGCTGCCAGTTCATCGTCAGCCAGTGTATCTCTTATGCAGGCGAGCATGATGGTGAGTGACAGCATGCGTTGCATTCCATCATAAATATCGAATGCCCCTTTTTTTTGAGGCGCGAGAACAATTTTTCCGAGGAAATAAGTTCCGTTTGGTTCCTTAGGGAGCAGGGGCTGTAGGCCCGTTTCCGGCGCCGCGTTATCGGAGGTTTTGGTGGCCGGGCGCATTTGCACGTCGCCGCGATGGTCTTCAAATGCGGCCTCTATGTCATCTAAAAGTTGGGCCCAGTTTTCCTCTTTCCACTGGTAAGCTCGCTGCACACCAGCGGGTTTGAACTGGCCCATAAGAAAGAGGTGCTCGATCGTTTCAATCGATACCTGCAATGTCTCTTTGATTGTCACAGGTATGTCCCACCTCTACGCACTTAACATTCCCCCCGGAAACAACCTTTCATAGCGTCAATCTTGGTGGAGGTTCAATAAGCGTAGCTGCTAGAAAACTTAAAAAATCACCGGCGGGGCGCGCGAAGTTACGTGATAGGGCTGTCATTCTAATATTTCATGCGCCCCGCGGGTGAGCAGAGGATACGATAAAATGACGATACTAGATGGGCTTGGATTGATCGGCGTTTGCTCGATCGTAGCAGCATATTTGATGCTTCAGATCGATAGATTAGAGGCCAAAGGGCTTGCCTATTCTGTGTTGAATTTTTTGGGTGCGGCGTTGATTTTGGTGTCACTGTTCGGGGCATTCAATCTGTCTGCCGCCGTGATGGAGGCGGTTTGGGCGCTGATTAGCCTGTATGGAATCGTATCCGTTTGGCGGCGTGGTCGTGCCTCAAGACATTGACTTTGTGGGTGGTTTCCCCAAATGTGGGACATGACAAAACTCAATACTCCAACTGCCGTTATTGATGCCCTAGAAAAGGAATATCTGGCCGCGGTTACTGCGCTTTCAGGTGCGCTCGATGCGTTCTTGGAAACTAGCACACCGCCCGACATTCAACTTCGCAAGAATGGGGCATTTTGCTATCCGCAAATTCGGCTGACCTATCAACCAGATGGCCCGCCGCCGCCTATTTCTCGCGCGTTCGGTAAGATAACTGAACCGGGCACGTATATTTCGACATTCACCCGGCCAGAGTTTTTCCGGGAATATCTGGAAGAACAGCTCATTCCACTGATGCGCGATTATGACGTGACGATTGAGGTTGAACGTTCAAAATCTGAAATTCCTTATGCTTATGTGTGGGATCAGGCCGGGGCCTCTGGCCTTGAAGAGATATCACCGGCTGAATTGGCGCGGTTTTTCCCCAGCCCCAGTTTGGGAGACATAGGCGACGAGATTGCTGATGGGGAATGGGATGCGCCAGCGCAAGATCGCCCCTTGGCACTGTTTGATGCCCAGCGCGTCGATTTCAGCCTCAAGCGCCTGCAGCATTATAGCGGCACACCGGTTGAGCACTTTCAGAACTATGTCTTGTTCACAAACTATCACCGCTATGTAGATGCGTTCTGCGATTGGGCGTTAGGGCAGATCGACAGCGATAATCATTACACGTCTCTATCTGTGCCGGGTGGACTGGAAATCAGCACTGTGGATGACCAGTCGCGCGAAGCGATTGACGCCGCGCCATGGCGCCGTTTCCAGATGCCAGCCTATCACCTCAGAGCGCCAAATGGCGGCGGCATAACGCTGATTAATATAGGCGTGGGGCCATCAAACGCGAAAACGATTACGGATCATCTTGCCGTTCTGCGCCCGCAATGCTGGATCATGGTGGGTCATTGTGGCGGCTTGCGTCACAGTCAGGCGATTGGTGATTATGTCCTCGCCCATGCTTACCTGCGCGAGGATCATGTGCTGGATGCTGTGTTGCCACCTGAAATACCGGTGCCGCCCATTGCCGAGGTGCAAGTCGCGCTGCAAGAGGCCGCCGCATCGGTGACCGCTGAGGATGAGCGCAGCCTGAAGCGACGCTTGCGGACAGGCACTGTGGTGACCACGGATGACCGTAATTGGGAGCTGCGTTATTCAGCAACGGCCCGGCGGTTCAATAAATCTCGCGCGATTGCCATTGATATGGAAAGCGCGACGATTGCCGCAAATGGCTTCCGCCTGCGTGTCCCGTATGGGGTTTTGTTATGCGTGTCTGATAAGCCGTTGCACGGTGAGATTAAATTGCCCGGCGCGGCCAACCGTTTTTATGAACGGGCAATTGGCGAGCATATTCGTATTGGTATTGAAACGCTTGAGCGTCTTTCCGCAGACAAGGGCGCAAAACTTCACAGTCGTAAATTGCGTGCCTTTGACGAGCCGCCGTTTAGGTAGGGGGGGGCAAAGTGTTAGTTAATTTTGCAGGTGCCACCGCGTCACATATAGACGGGGCAGGTGATACAGGCTAGCTGACGGCTATGACTGATACACGTATTTTGAGCCTTGATGGCGTTCGCAATTTTAGAGATTTTGGCAATTACCCGTCACGCTTTGGTGGGCGGGTTCAATCGGGTCGGCTGTTCCGGTCTGGCCATTATGCAGAGGCAAGCGATAGCGATGTGTCGACGATCGCGGCGCTGGGCATTCATGTTCAGGTCGATCTGCGCCGTCCAGATGAGCGTGAGCGCCAGCCGGGCAAGTGGACTGCTGCAGAAGTTATCACCCATGATGATGGGCGCGAAACACAAGCGCCGCATGAATGGTTCTTGAAACGTGTTGGCGCTGGCGCAGAAGCCGCCGAAGCGTGGATGACGGATTATTACCGCATCGCGCCGTTCAAACTGCACCACACCGAAATGTTTCGCGATTGGTTCACAGCCCTGACCACACTGCCAGATAATGGCGGGGCGCTGGTCAATTGCGCGGCTGGTAAAGACCGTACGGGCATTCTGTGCGCACTGACCCATCACGTGCTTGGCGTGTCACCAGAAGATATTCGTATCGACTATAAGCTGACCAATCAGGCGGTAGACATTGATACGCGGCTGCCCCTCGCAGCGGCCCATTACAATGACTTGCTGGGCACCGATCATGAACATGATGTGTTCCGGCCATTCTTGGGTGTACGCCTTCGCTATCTTGAAGCGGCAGTTACAGCGATCAACACTGAGGCAGGCTCTGTTGACGCTTATCTAACCGACGTTCTGGGCGTGGATGAAGCGGCCCGAGATACGATCCGGACGGCGCTCCTCACAGGCTGATTCAGCACGGGTTCGTATCAGGCATTGCGGCAGGACTGGCCCCCGGTCTAAACTAACGCGATGAGCGAGCCCGATTCCCCTGACGAACGCCCGGAAGAGCGTGACGACAAGACCTTCTCCATGTTTGGAGAGGCTGAAGCAGGTGTGACATCAGGCAAAGCCTACGAGGTGTTGGCGCGTAAATATCGCCCCCGCCGGTTCGAGGATTTGATCGGCCAAGAGGCCATGGTTCGCACGCTGTCCAATGCGTTTGAGACAGGGCGAATTGCCCATGCCTTCATGCTGACCGGTGTGCGCGGTGTGGGTAAGACCACGACGGCGCGGCTGTTGGCGCGCGGTTTGAACTATGCCTCATCAGATCATGATGGCCCATCGATCCGGCTCGATCCTCAGGGCGACCATTGCGAGGCCATCATGGCCAGCCGTCATCCTGATGTTTTGGAGCTTGATGCGGCGTCGCGCACCGGCGTTGCGGATATGCGCGACCTATTGGATGGCGCGCGCTATTCACCCGTTTCTGCACGTTACAAAGTTTACGTAATCGATGAAGTGCACATGCTGTCCACGGCGGCGTTCAACGCGCTGCTCAAAACGCTTGAAGAGCCGCCAGAGCATGTGAAGTTTATCTTCGCGACCACTGAAATTCGCAAAGTGCCGATTACCGTTCTATCGCGTTGCCAACGTTTTGATTTGAAGCGGTTGGACCCGGCGACGCTGGCCGACCATTTGGGCAAAGTTGCCACGAATGAAGGCGCGAAAATATCCGATGAAGGGCTGGCGCTGATCTCGCGCGCTGCCGAAGGTTCAGTGCGAGACGGCCTGTCGATATTGGATCAAGCAATTGTGCAAACGGTTGACGGCGACGATGTGTCAGGCGCTGCGGTGCGTGACATGTTGGGGCTGGGCGATCGGGGGCGTTTGCTCGATGCGTTTGAAACGGCGATCTCCGGCAATGCAAAATCAGCGCTCGCCGAAGTGCAAGATCAGGTGCGGGCAGGCGCTGATCCGCAAGTTCTGCTGAAAGACCTAATGGATATTGCCGCGTCGGTTTCCGTGGCGCAGGCAACCGGCGATGACTTCAATCCCGGTGGGCCCACCGATTGGATTGAGCGCACCCGCGCATTGGCACAAAAACTGACACCTGCGCAGGCGAGCCGATATTGGCAGTTATTGCTGAATGGATTCAACGTGCTGCAAACTGCGCCGGATACTGCGACAGCGCTCGACATGATTATCATTCGGCTGGCCGTTGCCGCGACACTGCCCTCGCCGGAAGAAGCGGCGCGCATGCTGGTCGAAAAGGCGTCTTCGCCGGGAAAGCCTGAGCTGCATCGGACTGCCCCGCCTGAAGAGCCCGGCGGTCTGACCAGCTTTGCGAGTATTATCGCTTATCTTGATGAAATCCGCGAAATCAATCTGCATGTGGAGCTGGAGCGTTACATCCGCCCTGGCGAAGTGCGTGAGGGGTATTTCTCTTGCGAGCTGGAAGCGAATGCACCGGTAGATTTGCTGAACCGTCTGCGGATTTTCCTTGAGAAGGAGACTGGCGTTGATTGGGTTGTCGAGCAGATTAGCGGCGGCGGTGAGACGGTCAATCAGTTCGAAAAACGCTCACGCGCGGAGCAGTTCGCGGATGCGGCCAGCCATCCCGCTGTTGCTACAGCGCTAAAATGCCTCCCTGGGGCAGAAATTATTGATGTACTCGACGCGGCAGGTGTTGAAACCCCGCCAGACGAATCCAATGTTGTAGACTTGGAAAGCAGGCGCCAAGCTTAAGGCGCGCTTTCTGCCATTGTAGAAGGAACACTCTAGATGAAAGATCTCGCCAAGATCATGCAGCAGGCGCAAGCCATGCAATCGAAAATGCAAGAAGCACAGGAAAAAATTGAGGCTATTGAGGCCGATGGCGTGTCTGGCGCTGGCCTTGTGCGCGTGCGTTTGAAGGGCAAGGGCGAACTGGCTGGCGTGACGATTGATCCGTCACTAATGGGCGATGATGCAGAAATTCTAGAAGACCTCATAAAGGCGGCCCACAGCGATGCTCGCAAGCGTCTCGATGAGGCCACAGAGGCGGCGATGAAAGAAGCAACGGCGGGTTTGGGCGGCGGCATGCTCCCCGGATTTAAAATGCCGTTCTAGAGGCGCTGAATATTTCCCGAAGGCCGAATATTTCTCGAAGGAATGTGTCTCGGCGCGCGTTTAACGCCAAGCCCATCAATTTAGACACATAAATAAGGGAGCCTTGTGATGAACCCGGTGAAACTGCGTCGTTTACTCATCCAAATCCATTTGTATCTCGCGGGGTTTCTCGCACCAGCCTTTGTTCTGGTCGCGCTTACGGGAGCCATACATCTGGCCAAGCTCGATGGTGGAACGACCTCAACCCCGATCACGCTACCGGCAAATGCCACGTTAAATTCAGATCTTCCAACGTTTGAGCAGGATGTGCGCAACCTTCTTGCCGAGGCCGATGTCGGCGTTCGCTTTGAGTACATACGCGGACGCGGTGACCGGTTCATGACGCGGCCCACGACACGCGATTTTGTTGTCTTCCAACAAGGCCCAGACGGATTGACCGCGACGCGGGAGTCACCCAGTTTTTCATATGCGATGATGGAACTGCACAAGGGACACGGCCCGCGAATTTACAGAACGTATGCGATCGTTGCGGGCATAGCATTGTTCTTGGTCGTGATCGGCGGTCTTGCTGTTGGCGTACTCGCGCCGGCCTATCGGAAAGCCACGTTGATCTCTGGAGCGATCGGAACGGTATTGTTCGTTTTGTGTGCATTCCTGCTATAGGCCGCTGCTTGGTCGATGGTGCATGATAGCCATCTGTTGCCCCATGACGCGGACACTGGCAGAGAGGATACCATGAGCTTAAAATGGATACCGAACGCGCTGACATTGTCCCGCTGCTTTGCTGGCGGACTGGTCATTTGGGGATTGTGGAATGGCGCTGCCTATAACCAGATGGTTGTAGAGCAAATGAGCGCCGACTTGCCCGTTGAACGCGAGGCGACACTGCAGCAACTCTGGTATCAGTTTGCGCTCCTTACCTTTGTGTTTGGGGCTCTAACCGATTTTGTAGATGGTTGGGCGGCCCGCAAGCTGAACGCGACATCCCGGTTTGGTGTGTGGCTAGACCCGATTGCGGATAAGGTTTTGGTCGGGCTGACGCTCTTGGGCCTTTGCGTGTTGTTGAAGTCTTGGCTGATCTATCTGCCCGCCGCCGCGATTATTGGTCGTGATCTGTTCATGACGTGGTTTCGCACCACGCCGCGCGGCAATGCGGTTGTTGATCCATCCAATCTGGCGAAATGGAAAACCGGGTTTGAGATGATCGCGATTATCGGATTGATGCTGCCGTTCGCCCTATGGCGACCTGATCTTAGTGGATCTATGGGGGCGGCTGATGCTGGCGTCGACTGGCTCACCATGGTGTTTGTTGGCTTGTTGTGGATTGCTGCGATGCTGTCGGTTTTCACCTGCACGAAATACATGATCGCGGCAAACCAGCAGGCTAAATAGAAAAAACGCCGACCCGCATGAGAGGATCGACGTTATATTCTGCGGGTCCAGTAGCACCGGTTAAGGTTCCGACGCTTGAGCTTGGACGCCTTGTAGCGGGAAAAGGGGAAGCAAAACCCGCCACATATTCAAAGTAGAATAAGTCTATTAATCCCGAATTAACGGGCTGGGCGAAAATGTGGCCGTCAAAACGGCCTCAAACGACCCTCGAATTGCCCGTAGAATGACTCAATTTGCGTCTTTCTAAGGGGAATGAAATATTCACCACCTTTTCATTGGAAGCCTCTCGCGCTGGTTTTTGCGGCGCTGATCTTTCTGTGCCTACCGGCAATTATGTCATTTGCGGGCGCAGACACATTACCCACGTCGCAGCGATCAGACGCCGCCGTGGCAAAGACCCTGCCGCAACTGACGCGAGATATTGAAAAGGCGGGCTTCGAGATCGGTGCGCCAGTCTATCTGCAGATCAACAAAAGCGAGGCGACGCTCTCGGCCTATATCGGGCGCGAGGATGGCAGTTACCTTCATTTTCGCACGTGGCCTGTTTGCGCGGCGTCCGGAACGCTGGGCCCAAAACAAAAACAAGGTGATAGGCAGGCCCCAGAGGGTTTCTACACCGTTGCGCCGCGTCAGATGAACCCCGCCTCTAGCTACCACCTCAGTTTTAACCTGGGATATCCCAACGCCCATGACCGGGCGCGCGGCTACACGGGTGATTACCTTATGGTGCACGGCAATTGCGTTTCTATCGGATGCTACGCCATGACCAATGAGGGGGTCGAGGAAATCTGGACGCTGATGCAGGTCGCCTTCGAAGGCGGCCAAGCACGCGTGCCCGTACATATTTTCCCATTCGATATGACCGCTGCAAACCTACAGGCCCATGCAGGCAACCCACATGCCGCATTCTGGCGAAACCTCGCGCCCGCTTGGATGTTCTTTAAAACCAATGGGCAGGTGCCAGATGTAAAAGTGATTGATGGGGACTACGTGCTGACGAATGCCGGTTAGCAGATTACCATCATGACGCTGGTGGTCTTGGGTAGCAAATTAACTGCGAGGCGCCGCGCGCGATGAGCTGCCCCTGCCGGTTGCGTATCTCACCCTCCGCAGCGATGAGGCCGTTCTCGGCTAAATCAGCACGCGTTTTAAGATAGAGCCAATCTTCAGCAGTGCTGCTGCGATGGAAGCGATAGTAGAAATCCAAATTCGGCGCGATCCATTCCGATCCAGTCGCCGTCGGGTGGGCGGGATAGATGGCTAGCCATGCATTGGTATCGATTAGAACAAAAACCCTAGCGGCATCAACAAAGGGATTATCGTGGCGCGCTGTAGGGCCAAATTTATAGAAACCGAACAACTCAGGCTCGTTTACAGGGACATTACTCGTGTGTGGGAGCGGGTTGATCGGGCGATGCCCTAGGCGTTCAAGAAATGGATGAAGAGGTTCATCGGGATACACCTCTTTGTACTGGGGCAATGTGTTTGGATCCGGAAGCTCTGAGATACCCGAAAAATCATGTTCCATTCCCGGTGAGGACTCCACGCCAGTCCAAATTTGTGCCGTCATGATCAGGCGGCTGTGCTGGATTAAATCAACGCGCAGAGCTTCGGTACGCTTACCTTTCTTCAGGCTTTGAACTTTGATTTGGACAGGCTCGAAAACAGCGCGGTTCAAAAACTGGCAAGCAAAACTGATCGGGCGCGTATGCACCGACATTTCACCAGCGGCGCGTAAGGCAAGCGCGCTGAGAAAACCTCCTGATGGCCCCCAGAGAGACCAGTCCTCATGCAGCATGGCAGTCCAGACACCCTCGCTAGCAAAATTCAATTTGGTGGCCTCTACGAAATCGTCCATGCAGATATTTCCTCCTTAGGTTAAGTTAATGCGCCAAAAAGAAACGAACAAGAGGGGGCGGTGCGCCCATATGAGTGACGTTTGTGTGATCATATTGCAAAACAGTACCATCACACCTAGATTAAGGGGATGGTGCGCACGTTTACCTCTCTTATGTGGCTTTGTGTGGCGGTGGCGTTTAGTTTTGACGCCGTTGCGCAGCCTTGTGATGTACGTGATGATCTTCTGTCACAGACTGAAATTGTGATGGTGGAAGACATGCCCTGTCATGACGGCATGGACATGATGATGGATGACGACAGCGGCGACATGCCGATGCAGTCTGACACATGTTGCTGCGCCGCGTTGCTGACCAATGTTTCCACGTTAGGTCACGCTGTTTTCGCCCAGCCGTTACCAATCGCGCTGGCATGGGCCGATCCGCTGCCGGAAAATGCTGACAGCATTAGTTTTGAGTTTGAGCCGCCTCCACCGCGTGCCTGATCCTTCGCTTTAGGATCAACTCAAATAGGATTATCAAAATGAAAATTGGATATGCTGCGCTCAGCGCGGCAACCACGCTTGCGCTGGGCTTTGGCTCAGCGGAGGCGAGGCCAGTGTCGTATCCCGGCGGGTGGACAATGATGCAAGTGAATACGGGCGATGGCTCCGCTGTTCACGCGCATTATTCGCCCACCTATCAGGACTCGATCGGGCTGTATTCGGAACGCAATTGGGGTGAGGACTGGCATTTCACCGGTCTGCAATACAATCGCCTTCTGAAGCGTTGGAACGAGCAGGCGTCTCAGGCCAATGTCTATGTCAAAGGGGCCGTTGGTCAGGCTGATGCGTTCGGCCCCGGCGGTACGGAGCTCGCTGGGTTTGTCGGCGTTTCAGCCGACTGGGAGACCCGGCGCTGGTTCACGTCTTACGAGGCGCGAGGATATGATCTGGGCTTCAACAAAACCGTTCGGCATTCCGCGCGGGTCGGCGTTGCGCCCTATATCGGTGACTATGGCGACCTGCATACATGGCTGATGCTTCAGGTCGATAACCAGCCAGAAGCCGAAACGCCAACAACGCTCACCGGAGTGGTGCGCTTTTTCTACGACGTTCAGCTTATCGAGATTGGGTTCACGCCCGAAACCGAGAAATTCATGCTGAACTGGATTGTGAGATTATAGGAAAGATTATGAACATGAAAAATCTAAAAGTAATTCTGAGCGCCACGGCATTGATGTTTATCGCGCCGAGCGTCTTCGCCCAAGTTGAGCCGGCCGAAACAACCGCGCCAGCGGAGATGCCAGAGATGGCGCATGCAGAGGGCACCATGATGACGGTTCACGTCAAAGGCATGGTGTGTGATTTCTGCGCGCGGGCTGTCACGAAAGTGTTCGGCAAGAAAGACGCGGTTGATGGCGTACATGTCGATCTTGATAGCGGCGAAATTCATGTCGGGCTGAAACCGGGCATGTCGCTAACGGACGCTGAAGTCGAAACGCTTGTGAAGAAGTCTGGTTATGCGCTGGTCTCCATTATGCGTGAGGCATTATGAGCGAAACCCAAGCAGATGTGAGGCCGCCGAGTGTTTTGCCGGCGACCCTTGCGCTGTTCACCTCCTTCTCAACGCTGATCTGTTGCGCGCTTCCGGCACTGCTCGTCAGCATTGGGATGGGGGCCGTTATGGCGGGATTGATCGAGAACGTACCGGGTATCACATGGATGGGCGCGAATAAGCCGATTGTGTTTGGTGTTGCGGGTGTCGTGCTTGTCCTCTCTGGCGCATGGCAATGGCATGCGCGGTCTCTGCCGTGCCCGATTGATCCGGTTCAGGCGAAAGCGTGCTCACGCTTGCGGCGGATTAGCTGGGTGCTTTGGTGGATTAGTGTTGGGGCGCTTTTGATCGGTGCATTTTTCGCTTTCTTCGCCAAATACCTATTGTTCTAAATATGGGGTGGGCGTCGGAGACTGTTGGATCGGACGCCCACCACTCACGATACAAACTGTGATTTTTGCGCACATGCGCCAAAATCTGCTGCTGTTGTGAGGGAAAAGGGTCGCCAATCGCTGCGACGCGCGCTAAGACGCCTTGTATACGCAAAATTTTTCCGAAGTGAGAAGATATCATGATCCATCCTTCCCTGATTGCTATCGGTATTGTTGTCGTCGTTTTCGGCATCCTCAATCTGATTGAGTTCAAGCGCCTCGACTAGGCCGCTGGGCAGTTATGCCTGATACCACACTCATTGCCTCCCTCATCGGAGGGTTTGTCATCATGGCGTTTGCCGGGGACTTCCTCGTCAATGGCGCCGTGTCGTTGGCGCGCCGCATAGGTATTTCCCCACTCGTGGCGGGTATATTTATTGTCGGTTTCGGAACATCTGCTCCAGAAATGATTGTCTCGCTAGACGCCGCGCTGAATGGGCGTGCGGGCTTAGCTGTCGGCAATATTGTCGGATCTAACATTGCCAATGTGTTTCTCGTTCTGGGTATTCCCGCGCTGCTTGGCCCGCTCGTGGCGGGTGGTCATGGCCAAGGGCGCGCGTTGATTGGTATGTTGCTGGCCACAATCGCATGGATTGTGATGACGGCTCTGATGCCGCTGGATGTGCTGATCGGTGTCTTATTCCTGAGCATTCTGGTGGGCTATTGCGGTATTACGTTGATGTCAGCGCGCAAAGCCGCTGCAAAGGGCGAAGACCCCGGTGTTGATGTAGAAGACACGAATGCGGGCCTGCCTATGTGGCGGGCGCTTATCTATGTGCCGCTCGGCGTTGGTGGACTGGTACTGGGCGCGAAGCTTATAATTAGCGGCGGTGTTGGCGTTGCTGAGTTCTATCATGTGCCACAAGAATGGATCGGCCTGACCCTACTGGCCGTCGGGACATCATTGCCAGAGATTGGCGCGGGCATCGCTGCGGTTATGCGCAAAAAGGGCGATGTTCTGTTTGGCAATGTGCTGGGGTCGAACCTGTTCAACATTCTGGGCGCGGGCGGGATTATCTCTATGCTTGGCCCGGTTCAGGTTGCGCCGATCTTCCGCCAGTATGACCATTTTGCGATGGGATTGGCGGCTGTCATGTTGGCGATCATTATTATGACCAAGGCGCGGGTAGGCCGTTTGATGGGCGTGCTTTTACTGCTGATCTATGCCGTGTATATCTATGGCTTGATCAATAGTTTCAACATCCTCGCGCTGTTTACCGGCGCATGATCCCCGGCGTAGCCCTCGTCACCGGCGCGAGTAAGCGTCTCGGGCGCGTCATGGCGCTGGCGCTGGCCGAAGATGGCTGGGATGTTGGTGTGCATTACAATCACTCATCAGAGGCAGCGGCAGAGGTGGTTGCGGCCATTCAGGCGATGGGCCGCAAGGCTGTGGCGGTTCAGGCAGACCTATCGGACGAGGCGCAAACCGGCGGGCTGTTGCGTGCAGTTTCGGGCAATCTCGGGCAGTCTGTGTCGCTTCTGGTCAATTCCGCCTCGACATTCGAAGATGATACCGCGCTGGGCCATGACCGAGCGGCATGGGATCATCACATGTTGCCAAATCTGCGCGCGCCTATTCTACTGTCACAAGACATGGCCAAAGCGCTGCCGGATGCCCAAGCGGGATTGATCGTCAATTTGATCGACCAGCGCGTTTGGAAGCTGACCCCGCAATTCTTCACTTACACGCTATCAAAGGCCGCGCTGTGGCAGGCGACGCAAACGCTGGCCCAAGCACTGGCCCCGAACATCCGCGTGAATGGTATTGGGCCGGGCCCGACATTGAAGAACGTGCATCAGTCCGATGCGGATTTTGACGCTGAGAGCCACGCGACGCTAACGCAGCGCGGCTCTGATCCCGGTGAAATCGTGCGGGCCTTGCGCTATCTCATTTCCGCGCATTCTGTCACCGGGCAGATGATCGCTGCGGATGGTGGGCAGCATTTGATGTGGCAAACGCCGGATACGCAATTCTGATGGACTTTTCGTCTGATACATCTGCGCCTGCGCACCCGGCGGTTATTGAAGCCATCGGCTGGGCCAATACAGGCATGGCGGCGAGTTATGGCGGTGATGACATTACGGCGCGGCTTCGCGAGGAGTTGGCGAGGGTTCTGGAAACGGATGATTTCGATTTCTGGATGGTCGCGTCCGGCACGGCGTCCAATGCGTTGGCGCTGTCAGTCTTGTGTCCGCCTACCGGTTCAATTCTCTGTCATGAAGAGGCGCATATTGAACGCGATGAACGCGGCGCGCCGGAGTTCTTTACGGGTGGAGGCAAGCTGTCTCTCTTGCCGGGCCCCGGAGCGAAGATTGATGCTGCGGCGCTGGGCGCTGCGCTCGCCAATATTGATGAGGCCTTCGTTCACGAAACGCCCGCGAAGGTGTTGTCACTAACCAATCTGACAGAGTCCGGCTGCGTATATTATCCGGGCGAGATTGCGCGGTTCGCTGAGCTGGCAAAGGCCAAGGGGCTGGCGGTGCATTTGGATGGCGCGCGATTGGCCAATGCGTTGGTGACGTGCGGGGCAACCCCAGCGGAGATGACGTGGAAGGCCGGGGTTGATGCCGTGTGCTTAGGATTGACCAAGGCGGGCGCAATAGGGTGTGAGCTGATCATTCTGTTTGGCGACACGCGAGCGAAATTTGAAGAACTGAAAGCGCGCGCCAAACGGGCAGGGCATATGCCAGCAAAAATGCGCTTCATGGCCGCTCAAGCCGAGGCGATGCTGGCGGGTGGATTATGGCTGAAACTGGCGCGGCAATCCAACGATGCCGCAGGCGCGCTCGCTGAAGGGCTTGTCCGCATTGGCGGCGAGTTGGTGCAGCCGGTTGAGGGCAATGAGGTTTTTGTGCGCTTGCCAGATGACATCGCGGCGGCCCTGCGAGCAAAGGGGGCTAAATTCTACCCTTGGCCAGGCGGCGCGTATCGGTTCGTTTGTAATTGGACGACACGCGCGAGCGATGTTGAGGCCTTGCTGAAAGCACTGTAGCGCGCAAAGAAAAGCCCACCTCCATAATCTGGGGCGGGCTTCTTTTTTAGGTGCTGTGGTTTAGTTGCCCCAGAGACGGCTCCACCATGATTTTTTCACGGGTTTCTTGAGCTCGACACCTTTGATGGCAGCGGCTGAATATCCGCCAGCGGCCATTTTTGCTTTGATGTCTTTGACCTTCCAGCCGGTGAGGTCAGCCAGTGTTTCGGCCTCTGTGTCCCAGCGGTCTACGAGGCCGTTGGCATAGGTGCCGGCGGCTTCGCACTCGGTGTAATCGCCGCGCCAAGGGTGGCGCAGGACGTAGCGGCCCTGATAGTTTTCGCGATCACCCGTGACTTGGAACTCCAAATCTTCTGGGAAGGTGTTGGCGTCATAGCGCACGTGCAGGCGGGTAACGAACACGTTTTGTGCTTGGGGCATGCCGCGTCCACGCTCCTGTGGAGCAATATCATCGCCCAGCCACATTACGCCTAGCTCTTGCAGCTCTGAACGTGAGAGTGGCTCTGCCGCGCACGGATCACACCAATTCATGTCCCATGCATATTCCATGAAGACTGATGTGCCGCCTGCTTTCTCGACCTGATGGGAGAACATGTCTTTGTAGAATTCGCCAAACTCATCCTTGATGTAGATTGGCACATCCATGTCAGAGGGCAGCTTTACGGTCTTGTAGTTCTTGGTTTCTACGCGGCCCTTTGGTGTCATGGCGAAGACGAACAATTCCTGCTTGCCGTCTGCGTTTAGCGTGCCAAGGCGGATGGGCAGCATGAAGTCTTCATCCTCATACGCCACCTGAATGGGGCGCAGCATGGCGCTGCCGTCATGACGGTCGAGGTTCACCTTGGCGACGAAGAATTTCATGTCACGCTTGAGGTAGGCGCCGACGGTTTCTTCTGCGCCGTTTGGTATTTTATATCCATTGCCATTGAGCCATTTGATGAGGCCGTCGGATTCTTCAGCAGACAGAATGAGGATGTCATACTCGCCAACTTCATATTGCGCTTCGATGGTGACGCCGAGATCTTCTTCTGTCTTATCCACCATGGGAGGTGGAGCAGACAGGGCCATCGTTCTACTTCCTTTGCGCATTTCGTATTCGTATTGGTGGCACGGGTTTTCGTCATGATACTCAACAAGGCGCGGGGCGGTGTAGGCGTCGATGTGATCTATCAGGCCGGGGTTGGCGACGTGGATTTGGCCTTCTTCCGGGATGTCCACGACGGGCACAACCATCGCAAACTCTGACACATCACCGCGAAAGTCTGACGCCATTGTGATGACCGTGCGCTCGCCATCGCGCGCGAGCACAACTTTGGACGCGTCATTGAATAGGTCTGTATCGGCCTTGGCCACATAGAACCCGCAAAAGGCATGGGCGGGCGCGGTGGTGGCCCATCCCGTGGCGGCGAGCGCGAGGCCCACCATCATGTGTTTGAGTTTCATATCCGTGCTCCTGTTTGATCTGAGTAGGTCATTGTTTGGGTATCTGTGGAAGGGCGTTGGCGAATTGCTTTAGTCGCGGCTGTGCCCGCCCATTCAAACCGACGTGCGCTGATGAAGTGATCGAGCACGGGTGATAGCCATGATAGGGCCGCGAGGGCCATCAGCGGTGCGCCGCGTATGTTGGGGCCGATGATGAAATATGCGGTGAGGCCCGCGACGGCGGCTGCGAAGATGAGGCGACCAGCGCGGCTGTCTGGAATGGTGCGCGGGTCAGTTATCATGAAAAAGGCGAAGATGATGAGCGAGCCTTTTTGGAGCTGGTGAATGGGGATCGCCATGGGGTCACCCAGCCAAGCGGCGCGGGCGAACAGGATGGCGGCAAAGCTGAGCAAGAAGCCTATCGCGACGTCCAGTCGTTTCGCGCTAGAGAGGGTGAGCGCAGCAACGCCGATGGCGAAGCCAGCAACGAGCGGCGCGTGCCCCCATTGACCGGGCGAGACCCAAGCGGCAGAGCCGAGGGTGAGCATCATCACCACAATGCCAATACAGGCCGGGTTGAAGATGTGTTTGCCCTTGATACGTATGATGAACTTTAGCGCTATGCCGATGAAGGCAGCAGCAAACCAGATCCACGGGTCAGCGGCGCGTAGGAGGATGGTGACACCGAACGCCGTGATAAGCGCTGAACGCCATTCAAAGCCGGAGAAGAGCGGGGCTGATTTTCGCCAGCCTACATAGGCGGTGCCGAGAAGCTGCGCACTCATCGCGCCAGCAAAGGATAGGGCGAGTGCAAGCGGTGTTGCGCCGAAGCTGGACGTGGTGAGCGACAGGAGGAAAAGGCCGCTCAGCCCGATGATCTGCCAGTGGCGCGCATCGGCGCCAATGACACGAAAGACGTTTACAGGAATGGCTGCGAGTCTTGTCATGATGACCAGACAATACACAAAACCGGGCCAGATTACGGCGGTGTCACGATAATTTCTTGTGGACTGTCGTCAGCAGCCAATCTGACTGGACGCCCTGCACGGTTCACGGCATGTAGTGACAGAACAATTCGTTTGTAAGGGGAAATACAATGGCTCAATCACGTTCTCTCATGAAGGCTGCGCTTATTGGCGCGCTACTGTCCACCTCTGCGCTGACCGGGTGCGCGACGGCGTATTATGGCGCGATGGAGCATATCGGGATTGAGAAACGCGATCTCTTAATCGATCGGGTGATAGACGCCGCCACGGCGCAAGAAGACGCCAAGGAAGAATTCGCCAATGCGCTGGAGGCTTTCAAAGCTGTTGTGGCCGTTGATGGTGGTGACTTGGAAGAGACCTATGATCGCCTCTCAAAAGCCTATGAGCGGTCTGATGATCGCGCCGGGCGTGTGCGGGCGCGGATCAAAGAAGTGAAGGGCGTGTCGAAAGACTTGTTTAGCGAGTGGGAAAAGGAATTGAACCAGTATTCCGACCCATCCCTGCGCCGCGCGTCTGAAGGCCAGCTTGAGGCGACACGTGATCGGTATCAGGTGCTTGCGGATAAAATGGATAAGGCCGCGTCGTCTATGGATCCGGTATTGTCTGCGTTCAGTGACCGTGTCCTGTTCCTGAAGCATAATTTGAATGCGCGGGCGATTGCCTCACTGGGCGAGGAGTCCACAGTCATTGAAACCGATGTGGCCGACCTGATCGCTGAGATGGAGCGCTCCATCGCAGAGGCAGATGCCTTCATCACGGAAATGCGCGCCGGGACTGTTTAGGCTTTATGTCAAACACGATGACGCCACTGGAGCATTTGCGCCGTGTTTCGCGCAAAGCTCCGCTCAATGAATGGATGGGGCTAGAGGTCGTTTCGGCCAGCGAGGGCGCGGTTGAGCTGCGCTTGGCGTGGAAGCCGGAGTTTGCCCAGTACAATGGGTTCCTCCATGCATCTTTGGTGGGCGGTTTGATCGATACGGCTTGCGGGTTTGCGGCATTGACGATGGCGGGGCCTGTGCTCGTGTCACAGTTCTCGACGCGCATGTTGCGCCCTGCAAAAGCCGAGGTTTTTATTGCCTCTGCGCGGGTGGATAAGCCGGGCCGTAAACAGGTGTTCACCTCTGCCTCCGTTTACGCGGAAGGCGCGCCCGATAAGCCGTTCGCGCTGGGCGATGCGATCTGCGTTCCTGTGGAGTAGCTTTGCACGCGCCGGCATGGCGGCGCGTAGGTAATTTATGACCAGATGGCCTGTAA
>JAWSVJ010000009.1:0-1259 GCA_033851975.1 Hyphomonas sp.
AAAAAGGGGCTGCCCAGATGGACAGCCCCTCATATTAGATAGCTTCGGTTAGAAGCTTATTTCTTGATCGCTGACACAACGCCCGCGCCCACTGTGCGGCCGCCTTCGCGGATCGCGAAGCGTAGACCTTGGTCCATCGCGATGGGGTGGATCAACTCAACGTCCATCTTGACGTTATCGCCCGGAAGAACCATTTCCTTATCCGCAGGAAGCGTAACGATGCCCGTTACGTCCGTTGTACGGAAGTAGAACTGTGGACGATAGTTCGTGAAGAATGGCGTGTGACGACCACCTTCTTCTTTCGTCAGAATGTAGGCCTCAGCCTCAAACGTAGTGTGCGGTGTGATAGAGCCCGGCTTACAAAGAACCTGACCACGCTCAACACCCTCGCGGTCGATACCGCGAATAAGCGCACCAATGTTATCGCCAGCCTGACCTTGGTCGAGAAGCTTGCGGAACATTTCAACGCCCGTACAGGTCGTTTTCTGCGTTTCGCGAACACCTACGATTTCAATCTCTTCGCCGACTTTAACAATGCCTTGCTCAACACGGCCGGTCACAACTGTACCGCGGCCAGAGATTGAGAACACATCTTCAACAGGCATCAAGAATGGCTTGTCCAATGGACGCTCTGGGGTTGGGATATACTCATCAACCTGCGCCATCAGCTCAAGAACTTTGTCTTTACCGATATTGTCGTCACGGCCTTCAACAGCCGCAAGCGCTGAACCTGCGATGATAGGCATGTCGTCGCCCGGGAAGTCATATGAAGACAGAAGCTCACGTACTTCCATTTCAACAAGCTCGAGAAGCTCTTCATCGTCGACCTGATCAACTTTGTTCATGAACACAACCATCGCAGGTACACCGACCTGCTTAGCAAGCAAAATGTGCTCACGTGTCTGTGGCATCGGGCCATCAGCTGCGTTCACAACCAAGATCGCGCCGTCCATCTGCGCGGCGCCCGTGATCATGTTTTTCACATAGTCAGCGTGGCCTGGGCAATCAACGTGAGCGTAGTGACGGTTAGCCGTCTCATACTCAACGTGCGCCGTGTTGATCGTGATGCCACGGGCTTTTTCTTCAGGTGCTGAGTCAATATCTGCATAAGACTTCGCGTCGCCGCCAGACTCAGCGGCAAGCGTCATCGAAATCGCCGCCGTTAGCGTCGTCTTGCCGTGGTCAACATGCCCAATGGTGCCAATGTTAACGTGCGGCTTATTACGCTCAAACTTTTCCTTGGCCATCGGGCCTCTCCT
>JAWSVJ010000004.1:0-201486 GCA_033851975.1 Hyphomonas sp.
CCCGCGCGGCTGTTCCAGATGTGCGGAACGTACACGATTACCTGCATGTATGGCCTCGAGCGGGGCGAAGCGGTCTGCACAAGCGCTATCCAGCGCCTGACCGGCAACCTCCCCAGTGCCATCTCTGATCACGTCAGACGGCTTGAGTAACGCGGTCTTATCAAAAAGCAGCGCGTTGCTCGCCGCAACACGAAGAACGGCGTGATCGCACTTATCCCAGTCATTCCGGTCAGCGCTTAAAGCATGACCCGCCCTCACAGTATGACCACATCAAACACGGAGTATTACCGGTATGACCGATACATCTATAGGCGCTAAGAAGATGACCATCCACTTGTCGCAGGATTCTCACACTGAGTTCTACGTCTACTCTCTCAGGCGCGCCGGAGTGAACCAGAGACACTCGCTTGAGAGAACAGCCATCGAGCTCATCAATAAGGGCCTCGAAGTTGAAGGGAGCGATCTACGCATCACTAAGCGCATTCGGACTGCGCAAAAGCAAACCTAGTCCCCTCACCTCATAACGCTGGGTGGCGGCCCCCGAAAGGCCGCCCCCACACGAGCCGAAAGGGGGCCGCCAGGCAGCAGAGGGTGTGCTGCACGATTTAAGCGGTGCACGAACCGCTAATAGTTTCAGTAAAAATGGATGGATGTGCGAACGCTTTCTAAAAGCTCATCCTGTAAGCATGATCGCATAAGGGTAACGACGCCCCTTTGGAGAGCAGATGCTCCCCCTGCTGAGGACAGTCTAACAAGAATATCCTTGGTAGGAGACAAAAATGGAACGACCCCAAAAGGCCACAAGCTGGCCGAAAGAACCTGTGCGCGAACCTCAGAACCTCGCGGAAGCTAACCAGCACCAGCCCGACGCTGGTTGTGCAAGTGACGATAATAGAAACTATCTGACGGTTGAGAAGATACGGACACTTTTGGATGCGGCTGAGATGGAATCACACGCCACACCGCCGAAACCACAAAAGAACATAAGCGCCCCCGTAGGCGGCTTGGTTAGCACCAAGCAAGCCGCCACCTATCTCGGCCTATCAGTGTCCACGCTCAACAAATGGCGCTGGAAAGGTTGCGGACCACGGTTCGTAAAACTCGAACGCCGCGTCACTTATAGTTTGAAAGACCTAGATAAGTTCATCGAAGCCCACTCATTCCAATCCACATCGGAATACGAAGAGTAGTTTTTGGTGTTTCAACACGCAAGAAAACCCAATCAAAAATAAAAGAAGGCCACCCGTGGGTGGCCTTCGCATTTCGTGGATATTTCCTTGTTAACGGAAAGCCCGACTTTTCCAGAGTGCTAGAAATGCAATTTCTACTTACCGGATTGACGCGAGTCTTTCAAGCCGCTTCATAGCCGAAGGAGGAATTTATCTTGAAATACCGGATCGGCATTGACCTAGGTACTAACTCATTGGGATGGGCCGCCATCCAACTCGGATCGGAGTTAGAGCCCAGGCAACTCCTCGATTTGGGTGTGCGCATTTTCTCAGACGCTCGTAATCCAAAAGATAAGTCGTCCAATGCCGCCCAAAGACGAGAACCGCGCGGTGGACGGCGCAACCGTGATCGAAAACTTCAGAGGAGTCGCAAACTTCTGCGAAACCTCATCCAGTACGGTCTTTTGCCAGAGCACCAAACAGAGCGAAAAATGCTAGAGTCGCAAGACCCTTGGAGCCTGCGCACGCGCGCATTGGACGAACCATTATCCCCTCATCAAGTCGGCCGTGCATTGTTTCACCTAAATCAGCGCCGCGGGTTCAAGTCTAACAGGAAAACTGATGGTGATAACGACGGAAAGGTTCATGACGCAATTGCCCGAACTCACGACAGCCTCAATCTACACAACGCGCGAACACTAGGCGAATTGTTTGGGCGGCCGCGCCTCGAACAAATGCGTACTAACGAGTCAGCGCCCAAAGGCTCCAGAAAACCCTTACCGCTTGCCCGCGTCCGCTCACGCGGACAAGGCGCCAAGATGGTTTATGATTATTACCCCCAACGGGATATGATCTTAGACGAATTTGAGCAGATTTGGTCTAGCCAGGCAAAATTTCTTCCCGACATTCTAACCTCAGAAGCGCATGATTGTTTACGCGAAATAATCGCATTCCAACGCGAATTGAAAAAACAAGACGTTGGCAAATGCACATATATTCCTGAGTATCCACGTGCGCCTAAGGCGCTGCCGTCGGTGCAAAGGAAACGCATTCTCGAAGAAGTCAATAATCTGAGAGTCGCCGCGACTGGCGAAGCCAGTCGCGTGCTTTCATCAGACGAGCGAAAAATATTGGTCGATTTTCTTAGACTTCCAAGCTCCAAAATTGGCAAGAGAACATTTGACCGATTACGCAAGCAAATCAATTTACCACCGTCTCAGCGGTTTAATCTGGAAAGCCTAAAGCGCACCTTTTTGCAAGGTGATGAAACTGCTGCACGCCTCATGCAAAATGATGCTTTCGGGAAAGCATGGCTGGACTTTGATCTGACAATGCAGGACGAAATCGTGTTGCGACTGCTGGAAGAGGAAGACGAAGATGAGCTAATTGGTTGGCTCCAGTCGGAACATGGCCTCAATCCCGACGTAGCGATGAGAATATCTGGAATAAGCCTGCCTGATAGCTATGGAAAGCTATCTCTAGAAGCCATCGAACGACTCATTCCTCGCCTTGAAGCCGGTGAACGCAATGATGAAGCTGCGGCAGCTGAATTCGGTGATCACCGGGCCCTCGGGGACGGTGAAATCCACGAGGACGGCCTGCCCTATTACGGTGAATTATTAAACCGGCACACAGCCTTTGAAAAATCCGATCCAAAGAATGATGAAGAACGGTTCGGTCGCGTAGCCAATCCCACGGTTCACGTAGCTTTGAATGAGTTACGAAAAGTCATCAATGATTTGATCCGCCGCTTTGGCCCACCGACGCAAGTCGTACTGGAGTTGGCTCGTGACCTGCCACTGTCAGATCGTGGGCTCAAAGACCTCGAGAGACAACAGAAAGACAACCAGGACTCCAATGATAATCGAAGGAAAGAACTTGAGAAACTGGGAGTAATCAACAACTACGACAATCGATTGAAACTGCGCTTGTATGAAGAATTACCGCAACTCAACAAATGCTGCATATTCTCGGGCAAACCTATCAGCATTACAGATCTATTCTCAAGCGACATTGAAATCGAACATATCCTGCCGATTGGGGAGTCTCTAGACGACAGTTTCTCGAACAAAGTTCTCTCTACCCGCGAGGCCAACCGGTATAAAAAGAAGCGTTCACCCTTCAGCGCATTTGGAGCATCAATAGATGGTTATGATTGGGAGCAAGTCAGTCAACGCGCAACAGATCTTCCACCAAATAAACGTTGGCGATTTGCCCCCGATGCGATGGATAGGTTCACAGACGAAAGTAACTTCCTGGATCGTCAACTAAATGACACCCGCTATATCGCCCGCTTAGGGAAAACCTTCGTAGAGGGCCTTTTTGGTGGCCAAGGTGCACGAGGGCAAGAAAACTCCGTATGGGTTGTATCGGGACGCCTAACATCTGACTTGCGTCATTTCGCTGGGTTCAATGGGCTGCTGTCTGATGACAACAAAAAAGACCGAACCGACCACCGCCATCACGCCATTGATGCTGTTGTAATATCGCTCACAGATCGCACAATGGTTAAACGTGCCGCCGATCTAGCGAAACGTGAAGACCAAGTTGCACACTATGAAATCATGAAAACGATGGCCGAGCCACTCAAGCGATACCGAAAGTCCGTGGAAGACCGCCTGGCAAAAATGACGGTCTCGCATAAACCTGATCACGGGTTCCAAGATGCCATGCACAATGACACAGCTTACGGTATTACAGGTCAGCACGATGAGAAAAATCAATCCATTCTCGTGACACGCAAGGCCCTCGACAGTTTCGAAAAACGATCTCAGCTTGACGCAATTCGCGATGAAACTCTGCGTCGCATTTTTGTTGAAGCGACTGAAGGTCTGACAAAGTCAGACTTTACCCATGCGCTGATTCAAGAGGGACGATCGCAATCGCCTCCAGTCTATACTGTCCGCGTCACAACACCGATGAAAGATACTTCCTTCGTCGTTATTGAACATGGAGATGGTCACAAGAAAGCGTACAAAGGTGATGGTAACTATTGCTATGACATCTGGACTGATGAACGTGGACGCTGGGTTGGCGAAGTTATCACAACGTTTCAAGCTTATCAGAAAGCCCGAAAAAATCCTAATTGGTGGCGTAACCGTACAGGTGGAAACGGCCAACCTCTCGAAATGCGCATCCGTAAGGGGGATATGCTGGAAATTGATGATCCCGCGGGTCGCCGCAAAGTAATGGTCTACAAATTCTCTAAGGGGAAGATATGTATGGCCGATCACAATGAGGCTGATGCGTCCGGAAGGATTCGGAGCGGTGAACTTATGCAAACGCAAATGGCGCCATCCTCTCTTCAAACGGTCAGTGCTGTACAGATATCGGTCAGCCCGTCAGGGCGGATTCACCGACGAAACCACCTTAAGTAGGTACACTTCTTGCATCACCCACCGCGAAAGGTGAGTGATGTGAACAATCGTATTGTAGAAATATCTAGTGAACGCGTTCACCTTTCTCTTACGAGAGGCTTTCTCCAAGTGTCACGTGAAGGTGATGAAATCGGCCGTGTTCCTCTACCTGACATAGGCGCGGTGATCGTTCGCGGATATGGCGCAACACTCTCGTTAAATCTCGCCGCGCGACTAGCAGAACTCAATGTACCGCTTGTATTGTGCGGCACAGATCAGTCACCTGCCTCTATCGTTTGGCCCATTTCCGGGCATCACGCACAAGGCCACATAATCGAGGCGCAGGCCGCCCTCACCCGGCCAAGGACCAAACGTCTGTGGCAAGTACTCGTTAAAGCCAAAATTGCGGCACAAGCTCAAGCCTTGGAAGCTGTGGGTGAACCTGCCGCCGACCTAAAATCTATGATCCCAAAAGTGTTGTCTGGGGACGTCGATAATTTAGAAGCTCAAGCTGCGAGACGCTATTGGCCGCGCATGCTTGGCGCTGCGGAAGAAGGGTTCACACGCAAACGCGAGCGTGACGGCGTAAATGCTGCGCTGAATTACGGTTATGCGGTTTTGCGAGCTGGCGCGGCACGATCTATTTTATCGGCAGGCCTCCACCCCAGCCTGTCACTTCATCATATCAGTCGAGGGGATCCCCTTCGACTCGCCGATGACATTATGGAACCATTCAGGCCATGGGTTGACGTCATCGTCCGAGGGTTGGCCGAGGCAAAACCCACAAACCAGCCTGTAACGCTCAGCAGGGATGACAAAGCGGCGTTGGTCGATGTCCTTACAATAGACTTAGAAGGCCCCTTTGGGGCCAGCCCCGTCCAAACCTGCCTTAACAGGCTTTGTCAAAGCTTAGCTGATGTTTGTTTGAAAGAGAGGGAAACCCTAGAACTGCCCGGCCCTCCAATATTTGGTACGGGCCTGTTAGGGAGGGCTGGATGAGGGCGCTATCGCACCTCTCCGCTTATCAACATATGTGGATCATGGTTTTATTTGATTTGCCTACGAGCACCAAAGCCGAGCGCAAGTCCTACACAAGATTTCGTGAATTTTTGCTCGATCAATCATTCGGCATGGCCCAATACTCAGTCTATGTACGCCACACTACCGGACGTGCGCAGGTCGAACCCATCGTACGAAAAATTGAGGCCGCAATGCCGCCGGAAGGAAAAGTGGATATATTGCAATTCACAGACAGGCAATACGCCGATATAGTATCCCTACGCGGCAGGCGGCGAAGTGAATCGCCGAAAAATCCAACCCAACTCGTTATGTTCTGAAGGAAAATGTTATCGTTTTCTCATTCTATAAATCAAATTTTTCTTTAACTTTCAAATTACTACGTCTGGGTCAGTTCTAGCACTCTGGAAAAGTCGAGCCAACCGCAACACGGTTGAGGGTGGGGAAAACTCTGCCAATGTTCTAGCACTCTGGAAAAGTCGAGCCAACCGCAACCTGCTAAGGGAGAGCGACGAACCCACAACCGTTCTAGCACTCTGGAAAAGTCGAGCCAACCGCAACTCAGGCTGGGTAAGCCATTCAATGCACTCAGTTCTAGCACTCTGGAAAAGTCGAGCCAACCGCAACTGATCATACTTTCATCGCGGTTCTGCCTAAGTTCTAGCACTCTGGAAAAGTCGAGCCAACCGCAACAATGAACGGCTTTGGGATACGGTCATACTTGTTCTAGCACTCTGGAAAAGTCGAGCCAACCGCAACGTAGCTGAGTAGGGGTCTACTTCCCCAAAAGTTCTAGCACTCTGGAAAAGTCGAGCCAACCGCAACGCGAACGCGCCGAACCCCTCGCGGGTTGATGTTCTAGCACTCTGGAAAAGTCGAGCCAACCGCAACCCAATAACGAGAACCTTACTCATGTTAGAGGTTCTAGCACTCTGGAAAAGTCGAGCCAACCGCAACCTGAAATGTCATCTTTTGGTGACTTCTTTCGTTCTAGCACTCTGGAAAAGTCGAGCCAACCGCAACTAAGAAGTCCACAGACACGAGGTTTATCTTGTTCTAGCACTCTGGAAAAGTCGAGCCAACCGCAACCACGTCTCGAATGATTAACAACAAGGTGCGGTTCTAGCACTCTGGAAAAGTCGAGCCAACCGCAACTGTGAGCTACGTCTGTGTTAAAGGAGTGTGGTTCTAGTACTCTGGAAAATTTAAGTCGACGGTAGCGGCCTACCTTCCACCGCTCCACTGTACGAACGTCAATGTTCTCCAGTTGCACTGAATTGCACAGGTTTGTCTGCCATCATGTACCCGTGCTGTACCCTCGCGCAAAATTGGATTGAAATGGCCCAGAGAGAAGCGAAATACACGCTCGTAACATGTTGTTTTTATTGTTGAAAAATGGTGGGCGGTACAAGGTTCGAACTTGTGACCCCTACAATGTCAATGTAGTGCTCTACCACTGAGCTAACCGCCCGATCCATTCGGCCCGATTGCTCGGGAAGACGGGTTAATGGACAATTCGCGCCGGGCCGTCAAGACGGGTTTCGCCGTCTATTCGTTTGTTGCGCTGAATTCTCCAATTTTGGGTGCGTATCAACAGACCCCTAGCTAACTAGGCGGCCATCACCTTATCGACTTCGTCGACGATTTCACGCAGGTGGAACGGCTTTGATAGCACTTTGGCCCCTGCTGGGGTCGGCGCGCCAGATGACAGCGCTACAGCGGCAAATCCGGTGATAAATACGATCTTCATGGCCGGGTCGAGCTCTGCACCGCGACGGGCCAGCTCGATGCCATCAAGGCCCGGCATCACGATGTCGGTGAGCAACAGATCAAACACTTCGCGTTCCAGCGCAGACAGTGCTGTCTCGCCATCGGCATAGTCTTGAATGTCATGCCCTGCACGGCGTAATGCCGCTGACAGGAACATGCGCATGGAATCGTCGTCTTCCGCTAACAAGATTTTAGTCACGCTGGTGCCTCACAGTTCGCTTCCTTGAATAGATAGCATATAAACTCACAGAACGGTAAACCTGTTATGAACACAGGGAATTTAGTCGGTGACTTTCTGATAAATTCATGAAAAACTGGGTCTTAAGCCACTGAGAAACACAAATCCTCCCATGAACATGCCCCCCTCCACCCTGGACGGCCCGAATCAATCGGAGGCAAAATCGCCCATTTTCGAGCGGCCATACACGATTGAAGCGCCCCAAACGGGCCGTGTGCCTGTGCTTATGACGTCTCCACACTCTGGGCGCATCTATCCCGATCATGTCACCAACGCCTTGAAAGTGGATGTGATGAACGTGAGACGCATTGAGGACGCTTTTGTCGATCAACTCTATGATCATGCGCCAAAACATGGGGCCACGCTGATTGCTGCGCGCTATGCGCGGGCCGTAACAGACCTGAATCGCGATGCGAATGAGCTGGACCCTGACATGTTCTCCGATGCGCCGCCACGCGCCTGCGGTACGCCCACAGCACGCGTATCGGCCGGCTTGGGCTCTCTACCGCGTATTGCAGCGGGCGGCGAAGAGATCTACGCGCGCAAACTGACCAGCGCAGAGGGTGAAGCGCGGCTTAGCCAAATTCATGACCCATATCATGAGCGCGTGCAGCTAGAACTGCAGTCGCTGCGCTTGCGCCACGGTCTCGCCGTACTCATCGATTGCCATTCTATGCCGTCCAAACAACCAAGCCAGCGCGGATTGCCTGACATCATTCTCGGTGATCGTTTTGGATCGAGCTGTGACTCCAGGCTAACCGGGCGGGTTGAACGCGCCTTTAAGGCGGCTGGGCTTAGCGTGATCCGCAATGCGCCTTATGCTGGTGGCTTTACCACACGGCGCTATGGACGCCCGAAAACCGGCATTCACGCGCTACAGATCGAGATCAACCGGGCTCTATATATGGATGAAGATACGCTGGAGATGCATAGTGGCTTTGCGGACCTGAAAGACATCCTCGTCCAGATTACGACGGAAATCGTTGATACCACGTCACGCCTGAAGCGCTTTTAAAGCCGCGCGGAACCGTGCAATACCGTGCAGTTTGAAGACAATTTGAGGTGTTTTGGGGCGTTTCCTGGCAGTTTGAACCATATCACTTCTCCCTTTCGGGCAAAAAAAAGCCGCGCAATAAAGCGCGGCTAAAGTCAAAGGGAGGAAACGCCAGAGGCGTCCGCACCGGAGTGCTAATCCATATTTATGCTGCGGTGCACAAAATTTCAACTGCCGGAATGCCGCACCTGCGAAATAACGTTGAACACCTCCGAACCCAACAAAATCCGGTGCATTCCAGCAAACGGCACGATGATTGCGACAACTCTGGCGAACCATCTTGTTTTGGGACACCCCATCTCGTCCCGTTTGCGCCCGGAGTTATTAAATGGCCGATGAAACAGACCTGCACGTAGGCAAACGCCTTCGCCGACGCCGCCGCCTGTTGGGCATGACCCAGCAAGACTTGGCTAGCCAAGTGGGCGTACGCTTTCAGCAGATTCAAAAATATGAGTGCGGTGCAAACCGTGTGACGGCTTCACGCCTCTTTGAATTATCAAAAGCAATGAACGTCTCAGTTCAATACTTCTTTGACGGCATCCAAGTTGAGAATGCCCCAAATGCAGCTAATGACGCTGAACACATGGAAGGCGATATCCTTTCACAAAAAGAAACGCTGGAACTTGTTCGGGCCTATTACCGCCTTGGTGAGCGCCCACGCAAACGTCTACTAGAGCTTGCAAAAGCACTTGAAGGCGACAATTCAAGCACTGGCGTGGCTTGACCAATCTCCTCCCGCGCGGCAAGCCCGTGCGGGATGACACATTCTTCTGAATATGATGCAGACCTCGCGCTAGCGAAGCGTCTTGCAGATGCGGCTTGGACAGCAATCCAGCCGCATTTTCGTGCTTTGGACACTGTTACAAACAAAGCTGAAGGCGCCTCTTCCCTTCCCGGCTTTGATTTCGACCCGGTAACAATCGCAGACCGAAACGCCGAAGAAGCGATGCGCGCTATTCTTGAGACCGACGCCCCTGACGACGGAATTGTTGGTGAAGAATTCCCGGAAAAAACCGGCACATCAGGCCGCACATGGTATCTCGACCCTATTGATGGCACCCGCGCATTTGTTGCCGGCCTCGCCAGTTGGACGACTTTGATCTCACTCGTTGATGACACTGGCACGCCTCAAATTGGCATTATCGACCAGCCAGTACTGGGCGAACGCTACATTGGGTGGCCCGGCGACGCAGCTCTGGAGACCGCTGAGGGCTCAACTCCATTGCGCGTTTCAGCGTGCGATGATTTGCGCGAGGCGACTATCTCGACAACTGATCCATTCATCCTCAACCCTGCTGAACAGGGCGCTTGGACGCATTTGCGCGCCGCAGCGCAGCTCACCCGCTACGGACTCGACGCCTATGCCTATGCACGGTTGGCGGGTGGCACGATTGACCTCGTCGCGGAAAGCGAGCTCAAATCATGGGACATTGCCGCCCTCATCCCCGTCGTGCGCGGCGCGGGCGGACTGGCAACGGACTGGCGCGGTAACCCGGCCAAACTGAACGGGCAACTCGTGTGTGCGTGCAGCCAACCGGTGTTGGACCAAGCCTTGCTGGCGCTGCGCAGGTCCGCAACGCTGGTCTAGCTAATCAGGGGCCGGTCACTGTGTGGCCGCGCTCGCGCAGCATCTCAACGACGCTATCCTCACCGGCCAAATGCGCTGCCCCGACAGCGACGAACATGTTGCCTGGCGTGTCTAGCATTGCTTCGATTTGAGGAATCCAATCTTCATTGCGAGATTTCAAGAGCGCGTCATAGACTGCATCAGAGCCGAATGAATCAGACTCGCCGATCAAAAACCCTAGGCCCTCGACGTCACCATCGCTCCACTCTGCGACCAGATCATCCAACAACTCACCACTATCCGCGCTGCTGCCGGCGGAGAGAATAAGGAAATTGACCTGATCCGCCTCCGGCAGGGACGCCATGCGCCCGAGTTGTTGGTCTACGGTTTCCAAATATTGGAATGACTTGTCCGGCACCCGTTTTTGGATAACGAACTCAACACCGGATTCTGGATCAAACCCGTCGCTCATCATTTTCATCTGTTGCAGCGTCACGCTTGCAAACCATGGCTGCAACGTTTGAACCAGCTCTAGTGACATTTCCACATCACCAAAGGCTTCGCCGACCACGACCTCTTCAGCGTCAGTCAACAGATCATTCAGCCGTGTTCCGCCAGTGAGCATTGCCTTATCAGAAACGAACTGCATCATCGCCTTAGCGGCCTCTTCGCTCACCACATCGGCCTCAAAGACCACGGTGTCTGCTTGATCTAGCGCGGCTTCGATTTCTGGTGTGAGCCATTCCACATCTGGGCGCAACAAGTGCACTGTTCCGAACAGGTAGATAGTGGAATCTTCATCCTTGAGCGCCCATAAAGCTGGCGCACCCGGCCCCTCAGACGCTTTCGCTCGGCTCAGCGCCTGATCAGATACTGCCTCCTGTGATGCGATATACTCTCGCAACTCTTCCAAAGACAAATCAGCTGATTGCTCCGCAGAGTCAGGTACGTCCTGATCCACATCAGTATTGCAGGCGGCGAGGCCCAGCATCAGCAATGAAGTCGCTACAACGGTGCAATTGCGGATCAGTTTTCTCACGGCGTGTCATCCTCACATTCGGTCCAGTCCCATGACTAGACCGAATTGCCGTGGAAAGTCACGCCTCAACAGCCGATCCATTTGTGATTAGATCGCGTCCCATGACTCGAATATTTGGCCGTCCAACCAATCCTCCAGACTATTGTCTCTGTAATCAAGCACCAGCCCATCTCCCTGAGAGAACAAGTCTTTCAGGACAGAACTTCCAGTCGCGCCGGTCATTGTTGCCGTCAACTCGACGTTGGACGGAGCCGACTGATCGCTCAAGCCACTGAAATCAAACTCATCAGAGCTCGTCGCAATTGCCCCCAACACTTCCATGATCGGAGTATCAAGCGCTTTGTCGTCCGACAGAAGGTCTGCAGTGCTCACTGTATCTGGATCCGCCCCAACTGCCTCCATAATCGGTGCGTCTTTCGACGTGGAGTTTTGCAATTGAGACGATGTCACTGTGATGTAACGATCTTGCAAATATTGCTCGACGTCGGCGCGCTCAATTTCAGTCAACGCTCGATCAAAGATCAACACAGACGCGACAGACATTGCGCCGAAGCCAAGATTGCCGATCTCTTCACCAATCACAAACCGGGAAGATGCATCCGTCGTGTCGGTCGCATAAGTGTGTGTGTCAGTATCGATCAGCACGCCATTCAAATAATGGCTCATCTGATCGTTGCTCAGCACAACTGATTGCACCAACCATTCGTCCACACCGTCATTATTGCCGGTTGACGTGCCGCTTATATTGTCATGTTGCGAACCCCACCCCTGCACAGACAATAGATTAGAGTTGCCCGATGTGGCCAAACCAAAGGTCTGATTGTGCTGATTATCACCATAGACAACGCCCGACATACGCGCGGCGGATTCATAATCCACCACAAAGAAGATTGTTCGATCACCTGAACCCGATGGTAGGTTAGATAGATTTTCTCCACCTTCTCTAACGAGAGTATCACCCACGCCATCAAGATAAATGGCGCTTTCACCGGTCGGGGTAGCATTAGCAACCAATTCAGGATCTCCGGTCACGAACAAATCTGTCCCGAAACCTGACCCATCGAGCCAGCCGCTGACAGTATTCGTGCCGCCAACCAGAGCGACATTCTCGCTGGCATCCAACGCGACCACCAGCCCCGCAACCACCGGCAGCGTGCCTCCCGGTGCTGGCGCATCGACTGTGACGATGCTCGTTGCCGTCGCTGTTCCGCCCTGCCCGTCCGACACGGTGTAAGCAAACGCTTGATCACCGGAGAACCCAGCATCTGGCGCAAACGTGAAGCTGCCATCAGTGTTGATCGTCAGGTCGCCATTCGCCAGCGCGACCGTTTCACCATTGGTAACAGCCACGCCATTGATCTCTGCGATAGATAGCGGGTCGCCATCCACATCGCTATCATTGGCCAGCAGACCACTCGCTGCATCAACAACAAGCGCAGACTCATACCCGCCCGTAAACGCATCATCTGTCGCGACAGGCGGCGTGTTGGACGCAGGCGCCGCAACACTAATCGTTGCCGTCGCTGTGTCGGTTCCGGTCACACCATCTGCAACAGTGTAATCGAACACCTGATCACCAGAGAACCCGGCATCTGGTGTGAACACAAAGCTACCATCTGTATCGATTGTCAGATCGCCATTCGCCAGCGCAACCGTCTCACCATTAGTGACTGACGCGCCATTGATCTCAGTCACAGACAACGTGTCACCATCTGCATCTGAGTCATTCGCTAAAAGGCCCTGAAGGGTATTTGCCGTGAGGGTCGTCTCTGCCGCCGTCGCATAGATATCGTCAACAGCCACCGGAGGCACAGGAACAGACGCCGCCAGATAAGTGTTCTGCAGATACACATCAACCTCTGAACGTTCTTGCTCAGTCAGCGCTCGGTCATAACCAAGCACAGCCGCAACACTCATCGCCGTTTCACCAGAGCTACCGATATTGGCCGCGATCACCATGTGATTAACAACCGTGTCAAAGTCATTCTGACCAGAGTCGATCGCAACACCGTTCATATAGTGGATATAGCTGCCGTCAGACTGCATCACGACTGATTGAACAATCCAACCTTGCTCACCCGCATTTACATCAGAGCGGTTATCGTTTTGACCACCCCAGCCCTGAATGGCGAGCCGGTTATGCGACCCGTAATTGATCAAACCAAAGGCCTCATCGTGAGAATCATTGCCATAGGAAAAACCAGCATACGCATCATTTCCGGGCTCATAAGTTGTCACCAAGAAGAAGCTGCGTGCGCCTTGACCGGACGGCAAGCCAGAAATCGGTGTGCCCGTACTGTCATCGCGGAACAGACTGTCCCCGTTGCCATCAAACACAATCGCAGCATGGCCGCTCGGCGTTGCACCGAGGACATATTGCGGATCACCTGTCGCAGCAAAATCATTGCCGCTGCCAGACCCATCAAGCCAGCTACTAACCGTATCTGTACCGCTGACCAGTGTCACATTCTCGCTCGCGTCAACTGAAAGCACGAGGCCTGCCGTGACCGGCAGCGTGCCGCCCGGTGCTGGTGCATCGACTGTGACGGTGCTCGTCGCCGTCGCTGTTCCGCCCTGCCCGTCTGACACGGTGTAAGCAAACGCTTGATCACCGGAGAACCCAGCATCTGGCGCAAACGTGAAGCTGCCGTCAGTGTTGATCGTGAGATCGCCATTTGCCAGCGTAACCGTTTCACCGTTGGTAACCGCCACGCCATTGATCTCAGCGACAGATAGCGTATCGCCGTCGGCGTCCGTGTCATTCGCGAGCAGACCACTCGCCGCATCAACCACGAGGGACACATCTGTATCGACAGTATAGGCATCATCCGCCGCAACAGGTGCTGAGGTAGTATTTATCGTGACATTTGCTGTATCAGTGCCGTCTGTATTATCGGATACGGTGTAAGCGAAGGATTGCGATCCGTTGAAGCCAGCGTCAACCGCGAAGCTGAAGCTGCCGTCTCCATTGATCGTCAGGTCACCATCGGAGAGCTGAATAAGTTGGCCACCCACCACATCAACGCCGTTGATTTGTGTGACGACCAGGCCATCATTGTCAGCATCCTCATCATTCGACAGCAGTCCCAGCGCCGCTGTGACGTTCAAAACCGTCCCCTCAAGAGCAGCGAATGTATCATCTGCAGCAACAGGCGGCGTTGGCACAGGAGCAGACAAATACGTATCTTGGAAATAGGTTTCCACAGCCATGCGCTCTATTTCGGTCAACGCCCGGTCAAAACCAGCAATCGCCGCAACACTCATTTCTGTTTCGCCTTGGCCACCAATGTTAGCCGCGATCACGATATGATCGACAACAGTATCGAAATCATTCTGACCAGAGTCGATTTCGACACCATTCATATAATGGATATAGCTGCCATCAGACTGCATCACGACCGACTGAACGATCCAGCCTTGCTCGCCTGCATTTACGTTGGAGCGGTTATCATTTTGGCCACCCCAGCCCTGAATGGCGAGTTGATTATACGGTCCGTAATTGACAAGGCCAAACGCCTCATCATTCGCGTTGTTGCCGTAGGTGAAACCAGCGTAAGCGTCATTGGCCGGTTCATATTGCGTCACCAAGAAGAAGCTACGCGCGCTCTGCCCGGATGGCAGCCCGACAATCGGTGTGCCTGTTTCATTGTCGCGGAACAGGCTGTCCCCGTCGCCATCAAATACAAGCGCCGGGAGTCCACTCGGCGTTGCGCCGAGAACATATTGCGGATCACCGGTGGCGGTGAAATTGTTACCATTGCCAGACCCGTCCAGCCAAGCTGTCACTACCGAGCCATAAAGGCCGATCTTGATTGTCGATTCCAGAATCAGAATCAAACCGGAGGTAACTGGAATTGCTGTCGTTTCACCCACAGACACAGTGACCGAACTAGAGAGCGTATTCAGTGCGCCATCGCTCACCTCTAGACGCGCACTATAGGTACCGTCCGTCGCGTATGCATGAGAGGCCGTTACATGCCCCGACACATCTACGACACCAGTCTCGGTAGAGCCATCGCCGAAGACCCAAACATAACTCATTGCGTCGCCGTCAGCATCAAATGCGTCAGCGCTAAAGTTTACAGTCACGCCGGATGTAACCTGCCCAAGATCTGAAGCGACATTCGTTACTTCTGGCGCGTCATTCGGATCGCCAATCGTAACCGTTTGAGGTAACGAGAACACCGTCAGGCTGCCATCGCTAACCTGCAGCGACACAGCGTACGCCCCTTCTGCAGTGTAAGTATGTTCAACAGAGATCAACCCCGCAGCATCAGGCGCACCAGAGACAGACGTTCCGTCGCCGAATTGCAATGTGTAGACGAGCGTATCACCATCGTCGTCGGACACTGTCGTCATAAAGCTGTAGGTATCTGTCGCTCCGGTGGGCGCAATATCGAGAGTTCCAATTGCCGGAGCCACGTTTCCGCTATCATAGCTAACACGCGTAATCTGGCCACCAGTTGCACCAAAGTTGATGTAATACAGCGCACCGTCTGCACCCTCATCCAAGAAAACGAGATTAGGGGTGCCATCTGGTAGATCATCCGTCGGCTTAAAGTCATACGACCCCTGAACAATTAATCCGGTTGGATCTAGAACAAGAAATTTGATGAAGTCACGCGTATAGTCGCCGTAGAAATAGACACCGTCCCATTCACTCGGGAACATATCACCGCGATAGACGAACCCACCCGTAAGCGACGCACCGCCACCACGCTCATATGAGAAAAATGGAGATGAATAGTAATCGCCATTCGCCGGATCACCCAAATCACCATCTGGCTGCGGGAAGGTTACGCGCAGCGCCTCCTCATTCGGATTGACGAGCGTATCATTAACGCCCTCATAGAATGGCCATCCATAAAATACACCCGGCTGATCAAGCGAACCGATATGAACACTCTCGTGTGACAGCCCATCTTGGTTCCCGCCAACTTCGGCAATATAGAAATTGCCGGTGTCAATATCCCAACGCGCGCGGAACGGGTTGCGTAACCCGTAGGCCCAGATGGAGTCAGGTATCTCGCTGTTCGGGTCTGAGATAAGATCAATATAGGGGTTGGCTGGCCAACCATCTGTCCCGTCAGGGATTGTCCCGTCTTTGTTGATGCGAATTAGCTTGCCGCTGGTACTAGTTAGGTCGATCGGAAGATTTCCCGTTCCCTCCCCTTCGCCCGGCGTCGACGTGTCGAATTTATCTGATGTGGTCAGCCACAGTTTTCCGTCTGGGCCGAAATCCAAACCGCCGCCATAATGACAGCACGCATCATATCCATCCGTATCGTGCCATAATACAAGCTCACTCGCAGTGTTTGCAGTGGATGTAAGACCGCCGGAATTTTCCTCGTGGGTAAAGCGTGAAATACGCGCATTTTGCGGACTGCCCGGCGTATAATAAACGTAGAAGTATCCATTATTCGCAAAATCTGGATCCAACGTAATATCCAGCAGGCCACGCTCGTTCCCTGAATTGATATTGGAGAGCTGCATGTAGACTGAAGAATTGCCGGTCTCGGGATCAGCAATCAGAACGCGGCCACTTTTTTCGATAACAATCATCCGATTGTCAGGCAGGAAAGCGATAGACAGAGGCTGGCCGAGCCCCTCAGAGACCACAACTTCTTGCGTGAACCCGCCCAAATCGAAAAGCGGAACGCCCTCGACGCTAATATTTACAGTGGTCGGGCCCGACAGATTTCCCGCGCTATCTGCGACTTGGTAAGTGAACGAGTCACTCTGTCCGCTGGAAAATGGTTGGTAGTTAATTGCGCCGGTCAGAGGGTTTATCGAGGTAACAGATCCATTAGACGGTCCTGAGACAATTGTGACACTCGTCGTATCAAACCCCATATCGTCAAAGTCATTGTCCAACACATCCAGCGATTGGACCGATGTGCCTAGAAGTTCGTATGTGTCGGAATACGTCGTCGGCGCATCATCTACGCCATTGTCTCCAATATACGTCTCGCGCAGATACGCCTCAGTCTGCAGTCGATCGTTCACATTCAAGGCATTGTCATAAACGAGCACAGCAGACACGGCCATACCGTTCTCACCATTGCCATTTAGATTCTGAGCTAAAGACAGCTGATTAACGACTGTCGCAAATACATGATCGCCTGAATCGATCAGAATTCCATCACGATAAACATTGAATTGGCCATCCTCGAGCACAACGGAATGCACCATCCATCCGCTCGCCACCGCGCCAATTTCTGTGGCGAAATCGTTCTGAACACCCCAGCCCTGAAGGGAGAGATCGTCAGATTGAGAGGCAATAAGACCAAAGGCCTGATTATTTCGGTCATTACCGTAAGAAAACCCCGCATAGCTATCAACGGCAGTATATTCTGTAACGATAAACATCGTGCGGTCAGCGCTGCCAGCGGGCAATCCAGCAATGTTGGATAATCTGCTTAGCGCGTCGTCGACACCATCGAAGACAACCGCGTCCTCCCCTGTGGGCGTCACTGCTGTTCCCAACGTCGGATCGCCTGACGATTGGTCCAGATCATTCCCCGAACCGGACGTATCGTCCCATCCAACCACCACACCATTTACGACCAGAACCCCATTTATGGTTTCTAACCGCAGCACTAGACCGTCAGTAATCGGAGTATTCATTGCCCACCTGCTCGCATTCTACGAAAGTTTAGCAAAGTGTTGCGCGCGTGGGACGAGGTCGGTCAAGTCACGTCATTAATATGCTTTAATCAACACCAAACATTCGCGAAATAAACAGGCAAATAATCAAATAGTTGGGACATCTAAAGGCAAGACGGTATCCGCGAAATCTGTAGGCGCGAGTACACGATCAACAACATCGACCCAGTTTGCTGAAGGTATTGGCGCCCGATCCTCGCAAGCGAGTGCGCCGGCTACAGCGGCACGGATAGACTCCGCATCGCCCGGGCGATAACCAAATCGCTTATGTCTACCTGCTGCCGCAAAATCGGGGCAAATCGCCGGTATTCCGAACAGGCCATACTGGATGAGCTTGAGTGAAGTATCGCTCAAATAGGACGCCCCGGGGCTATCGCGATAAGGCGCAATACCAGCATCTGCATGACAGATGAAACTTGGCAATTTTTCAAACGGCATCGTCGGGTACCACTCGACCTCGGATGGTAAACTTTCCGGACTCGCCTGCGAGCCGATAACGTGAAACGTCACATCCGGGAATGCCTTGGCGGCGATGTGAAAGAACTCCGCATCAAACAGCATCGCCCCAATCGAAACCACATGCTTCCCTGCCCCGTAGGGAGACGGCCCCGCCAAACTCACGATAGACGGATCAACACCTTGCGGCACCTTCACACAGCGCATATCAGGCGGCATTTGCTTCTGCATTTGCCCAGAAAGCACGCAAGCGTACTCAATGTCAGGTGCTGCTTTCGTAAGACAAGTATTCAAGTATGGATCACATCCAATCGTTTCCAACGAATCCGACGAGAAATACACTAGACGCGCCGCCGGGTTCGCTTTCGCGAGTGGCTCGAGAAACAGCACAGGCAAACCTGACTCAACAATGATCACATCAGCCCATTGCGCCCACTCACGTAGTATAGATGGTGCGACCTTCCGATATAGATCAAACGCGGCACGTGAAACGGGCTCAAGGATCTTCTTACGCAGATTGAACGGATGCAGCGGCGTTCGCCACACATAATTTGTGACGCCTCCATGCTCAAAAACACTATTGTAAGACAGCGCCCGCGCCTCTGCGGGGAATGAGCCTTTGAGGCGCAAAATCTCACTAATACCCGGCGTAAATACCCGCACGTCCGAGCGTCTCGCCATTTCATCAACGATAAAATGGATCGAACCCCGCGGTGATCGGCGATAGTCATGCCCTGTCAGGAACAAGATACGCGGCGCGTCAGCTGCCTTGCCATTCACGACTCTAGTTCCAGAATACGAGCAGGTCGGCACCGACGTCGCAGCAGATCACTCACGGCAATCATGTTGCCCCGTAGGCGTCCGGAATAATCCACATCAGGCCGACGCCTAACGGTATTGACGATATTTGCGGCCAGTGCCCGCGCCACAAATTTTAGCGCGCGCTTACGCCCCATGTTACCTCGATCAGCGATACGCAACGGATTGGCAATTTGGGAATACCCAAAGCGAACACCACTCGTCCGGGCGCGTTTGCTCCCCAAATGAACACCGCGACACCGCCGAGCGATAACTGTCTTGCCAAGGCGGTTCGCCTGCCCGGTATAGTCAGTATCTTCCTGCCAGCCATAGAGCGGCAGCGCCTCATCAAATCGCAACTCCCGCGCCGCGATTGAGCGAAAGGCCATATTGCACCCGTAACCGCTTTGCACCTGATGTAGGTCTGCTTGGTTCGTCCAATGAGGCTCTGCCTTCAGAGTGCCTTCAATGAAGGCACCTGCCTCATCATCTGAAAGCCCCGCCCCCTTTACGCCGTCCCCTAAGACCCAGCCGGTCAAACCCACAACCTCTTTATGGGCCGCGAAGGTCTCAACGGCGCACGCTATCCAGTCATTTGCCGGGCGGAAATCATCATCCATAAAAATTGCAAAGCCGCGCTCATCATTCAAATATTCATGGGCTACAAGCCAATCGAGCCCCACATTCCGCTGAAAGGTACTGCCCGCTGATGGAGATAACAGTCTAGCGACCGCAAACCCCGGCTCCCCGTCCATTGGCGGCAAGTCACGAGTCTCCACACCAATGAGCGTGACCGCGGCCGGCTGATAGGTCTGACGCTGTAGCCACTGCAACAAGATCGCGCATTCTTCTGCGCGCCCTTTCGTTGCGATCACGATAGAAACCGGTACCGGATTGTCAGTTGTCATGATCTCGTTACCTACCCCTGCTCCAGTAGACTACGCGTCAAACCCGGTTGGCAGAAACACCCTACACTTCACCCGCGCATTTTGACCGCGCGCAACTATTTTTATTGAATTTGCGCCCTCGAGCATTTCAGAACCGATAGTGTGCGCAAACATTGAGAGCACTTTGCTTTCAAATCCCGCAAGAAACAAACTACATTGTGAGTCAAATTCAACTATTTCTACTTGAGCTGAAATCTCAGTTGTAAAACAGCCGAAAGTGGGACCTATCTGATTCCAGAAGCACCCAAAGAATGGGGCTAAAAATATGGGACATAGAAAATGGGGATGGCTGTAGGATCTGTCGATATCAAAAGCGAGATCACTGCGATCGAGCTGGATTCTTTCGGCCTTCCGTACAAGGGATATGTCTGCAACGAGTCCACCGCGGATGTGAGTGCGCCTATTCTGGACAACATCCCCGCTCAGAAATCCAAAGATTCAGAAGCGAGCAGTGTACAATCGCCAACACTACCGCCGCCAAATCCCTTGTCTGGTCTGCAGTGGAACGCAAAGCTACGCGGAAACGGTTGGAAGCGTTTATGTGATGTGCTTGGCGCACTTGCCCTCATTATTTTAACATCCCCTCTTATGCTAATGGCACTCATCGTCATCAAACTACAGGATGGTGGTGCATCAATATTCCCACAGGATCGGGTTGGCCTTCATGGGCAGATTTTTAGCTGTTTCAAATTTCGCTCAATGGTCTCAGATGCAGAGCAGAGGTTGGAAGCTTACTTGGTTGAAAACCCAGAGGCTCGCGAAGAATGGGAAGACTCCCGCAAGCTAAAAAACGACCCGCGAATTACGCGTTTTGGCAACTTCATTCGTCGCTCAAGCATCGATGAGTTGCCACAACTTTTCAACATCTTACGCGGGGAAATGAGCCTTGTAGGGCCGCGCCCGATCGTCCCCGATGAGATGGCACGCTACGGCATGCAAGCAATTCATTATCTACGCCTGCGCCCAGGCCTAACAGGCCTCTGGCAGGTTAGCGGTCGCTCAGACATCTCCTACGAGGCGCGCGTCTTGCTCGATCGCGAATACGCTCTCAATCGCAGCTTCTGGAACGACATGAATATTATTGTTCGCACAATTCCAGCGGTTCTAAAATCACGCGGCGCGGTCTAGTGAAACACTCATCCGCCCGCGAAATTATACCGGTAACAACCGCGCGCGCGCCGCTTCATGTATGGCGTCGTAAGCCAAAAGTTGCCATCGTGCACTATTGGTTGATCGGTATGCGCGGCGGGGAAAAAGTGATTGAGGAATTGTGCAAACTCTTCCCCGATGCGGACATCTTCACTCACTTATATGATCCGTCACGCGTCTCTGACACCATCAATGCCCACACGGTAAAAACCACCTCTATCCAAGGCATGCCCTTCGCGCAGAAGATGTACAAGAAGTATGTTTCCTTTATGCCATCGGCGCTCGAGCGGTTGGACTTAACAGATTATGATCTGGTTATCTCCAGCGAATCTGGACCCGCAAAAGGCGTCATTGTTCGCCCAGGCGCTTTGCATGTTTGTTATGTCCACACGCCGATGCGCTATATTTGGGATCAATATTTCCACTACCACAAACAGGCCGGCTTTTTGACCCGCATGATGATGCCTCGCATGACACACGCGCTGCGCCAATGGGATGTAACATCTGCCGCGCGAGTTGATCATTTCTGGGCGAACTCGAATGCCGTCGCAGCAAGAATTGAGAAGTATTGGCGCCGTGGCTCAGAAGTTATTCCGCCGCCGGTAAACACAACAAAATTCGATGCCAAGCGACCGCGGCAAGACTTTTACCTGTTCGTTAGCGAACTGGTTTCATACAAGCGTGCCGATTTGGCGATTCAAGCTTGTAAGTCACTCAACCGCCGACTCATCGTCATTGGTGATGGCCCAGAATCAAAGCGCCTTCAAAAAATCGCAGGCCCGAATACTGAATTTTTGGGACGCGTTCCTACCAAAGTCTTGGCTGACCACATGGAAACATGTCGCGCCTTCCTCTTCCCTGCTGAAGAAGACTTCGGCATCGTGCCGGTAGAGGCGATGTCTGCGGGCGCACCTGTAATTGCTTTTGGTCGCGGCGGTGCACGCGATTATGTCGTCCCGGGAAAGACTGGTCTGTTCATCAATGACCAGTCGCCTGAGGCCATGGTCGAGGGCATCGTAAGATTTGAAATGATGGGCGATCAATTCCACGCGGATGATCTCGCTAATCACGCGGAGCATTTCGATGCTGCCAAATTCAAATCTCGCATCCAAGCTAGCCTGTTAGAACAGATCGACAATCGAAATAATCTCAAATGGCTAGGCGACACGCTTCGAGAGCGCTGGGAAAATAAAGACGAGCGTTTATCGAACTCAGCCTAAATCACGCTGGCTGATTATTGCGTTGGAACAATCCAGTTCCCAGCTTTAGAAATGCATTCAGCACGCTCCGCTTAAACGCCCACAGGCCCCCAACATAAGCAATCGCGCTTACCCCGCCTATGGCGACGCAAGCCAACATCGGGTGCGCTGAGAGACCAACGACCTGTCCCGCACCATACCCCACCGCTGCCGCGGTCGCCGACAATATTGCCGGCAGTCCGAACACGCGAGCACATGCGCCGACATAATTGGTCTGAGGTGGGAAAACCCTGAAGAACATGATTGGGCTAATGATGCAATTGTAGGCGCTCACTGAAATAGCCACGCCAATTGAACCACCCAGCAGCCCCCCTGCTACCGTAAAAAGAACAAATGCGATAACGCATGCGATGTCATATTTCATGGCGCGCGTAAATTCCCCACGCGCCGCGAGCTGGGATCGTGCGACCCCCAAAATCGCCTCCATCGGCATCCCGATACTCAACACCTGAACGATCAGAACTGAAGACAACCATTTTTCATGGAATAGCACCCGCATAGCAGGCTCTGACACCGCGGCGACGACAAAGCAGAACGGCATAATTAGGTAAGCCAACATTTCAGCCGCCTCTTGCGCGACCTTAGATTGGCGCGCTTTGTCTGATTTTAGACGCGTCAATGTTGGCACTAAAACGGTGCGCAAATTCGTGCCCAAAACACGCATTGGGACAGCCGCCAAGCGATAGGCAAACGAGTAAAATCCAACAATACTCGTCGTGGCGAACAATCCCAGTACGATATAATCCGCCTGACTCATCACCGCCTGAGCAATGCGCGAAACAAAGACGCGCCCGCTTTTATTGATAAACACAAAGGTACGCCTGAGAGACAGCATTCCATTGAATTTGGGAGGACTGCGCCGCCAATACATGGTGAGCGCAAACAGCTTCACGATTGGCAGAGGCCAGAAGAAACTCATGGCGCCAAACCCCATCAGCGCAAAACCGATGATCATTGATTGCAGTAATACTGCCTCCATCACGGTGATGGATGCTATCCATTTGAAATCCATAGCGAAACGAATTTTAACACCGGACACCGTCGTCATGGACGCTATCACCATGGCTATTCCAGAAAGAACTAGCGGCAAAATAATCTGCGGCTCGTCAAACATTGCCACTGCGAACGGGCCGACGGCAACCATAACCGCAAAAGCGATGCACGCCGCGCCCAGACTTAGTACAAATACGGTTTTCTCCCATAAGGCGATTGTTGCGCCGCGCTGGAGCAAAACCTCGTCAGTGCCAAATGATGAAAAACTCCACGCTAACGTTGAAATTGTTCCCGCCAGAGCGCTAACGCCAAAGGCCTCGGGCAATAATAACCACCCCAGGAATATTTGAGAGATAAGCAAGACAACCCGCACGGCAATACTTTGAATACCGGCAAAGGCCATTCCTGACACTGCAGCCTTGCGCAGCGAGGGTGGTGATGCGCGGTTAGCATCATTTGTGCCCGCAGCATCTGAAGGCACGGACGTCGCTCGCCCGTCTGGGATTTCACTCATCCACGCATAGCCTTGGCTTCCCGGTCAACACGGCACCTCGCCGTTCATCCCGCCCCCGTTCTTATCAGGGCAAATTCTTTGTCGAAATTGCCTGACTCGAAGCAAGTTAAAATATTTATAGCATGACCAAATGGAAAAACCCTCTACTGACCTACCCTCACAAATATTGGCTTTGCATCCAACACCTGATTGCATATCCTAGTCTTGGAAAGCGGTACTTTTCGGTCGAACATCACCCGATGTGAGAGAGTATTGGCTCCACTTTTTATTAGCTACGCTCTGGTCGCATTAATCGCTGCGCCCGAAATCGATTGGTGGAGACATGCAAAGACCTTTAGCGCCCAGCTGGCCGACAACTGTGGAAAGCACAGACACCATCTCCATTGGTGAAATTGTTTCCTCGCTTTTGCAGCGGCGCTTGTTGATTATTTCCTCAGCGCTCATCGCCGCTCTACTTGGCTACCTCCATGTAACCTCCATCGTCGACACATATACCTCATCGACGGAAGTTATGCTCTATCCTCAGCGCGAGCGCGTACTCGCCTCAGAGGAGATGTTGCCTAGCAGAAACCCCGACGATGCGATGATTGCAACAGAGATAGAGATTATTCGATCGCGCACGATGGCCGAAAGAATCGTAAGTTCATTCGAGCTTGAAAATCACCCGGACTGGAACGGCGCCAGCCCCGCCAGACGTGGCATCAAGCTTTGGCTCTCAAACATATTCGAAAATAAAGATGCCGTTCCCCTCACCGATCGCGCAAAGCGACGCAATGCCATCGACAAGGTCTTGTCCATGACCAAGGCTGAGCAGGTACGCGATAGCTTCGTCATCTCTATCCAAGCCTCAGCCTTTGAGCCAACGCTCGCAGCGGACATCGCTAATCTGCTACGTGACAGTTATATTCAGTCTCAGCTGGACTTCACCAATGCATCATCCTCACATGCAACGAGTTGGTTCCAATCCCGCCTCGACCAGCTTGAGGGAGATTTACAACGCAAAGAGAACACCGCCGCAAGTTTCCGTGAATCGCAAGACTTGCTTGCGACATCTGGCTCTACGCTGACTGAGCAACAAGTTAGAGATACCCAAGAAGCCGTTTCGGAAGCGCGCGCTAGCCTTCTCGACAAAGAAGCTCAACTCGAACAGGTAAAACAAGCTGCGAATTCCAGTGATCGCCTCTCTGAAATTGGCCTCGCCGTGGGTTCAGCTCAAGTCGCAGAGTTGCGCCGCCGTCAGGCTGAAAGCAGTGCGCTTTTAGCAGAACTGTCTAGCAAGTATGGGAAAAGGCATCCTGAATTCACGATTGCTGACGCCGAGGCCAAAGACTTGCAGCGTCAAATCGATGAGGAACTTCAGCGCATCATTGCCGATGTCCAAAGTAAAGTTGACGTAGCTCAAAAGCGTCTTGTCCTCGCCGAACAAGATCGCGCGCGCTACGAAGGGCGCTTGGCGCGTAACAACCGTTCTCACGTTCGTTTGAATGAACTTGAACGAGAGGCCAGCAGTACAAGAGATATTTACGAAGACTACTCTCGCCGCTTCCAAGAGGTAAACGACCAAGCCAGCCTTGGCATGAACGCCCCTGTTCGCGTTATCGCCGAGGCAGTCGAGCCCTCACACAGTGACACACCCAGCCTCGCGCTGAGCTTGCTCGCCTGCTTTGCACTTGGTGGCATTATGGGAGTCGGCAGTGCCTTCACCATAAACGCTATGGATGATCGCATTCGGACAAAAATTGATGTGGACCGTACACTTGAAAAACCCGTTTTTGGTGTCATCCCAATTGAAAAATCATCTTACCTTGAAAATCTCAAATCAAGCTCAGCTAGTGTAGGAATCGGCGCGCGCCTATTGGGCCGCCCCGCCGCGCCTTGGGATATTTTGCTTCGCAAACGCTTCTCGCGCTTCAGTGAAGCCTTCCGTCTGATTCATAAAAATGTTGAGTATCACCATTTGGGCGAAGATGCCCCGATCGTCACCATCACGTCCGCTGTACCTGACGAAGGAAAAACGACTGCGTCTATTTGCTTCGCCCGCTGCTCTGCAATGTCTGGCCGCAAAACCCTTTTGATCGATTGCGACACATACACCCGCACCGTCACACAGAGTCTTGAAATTGGTGATGATAAGGTCATCGGCTTGAAAGCAGCGCTAGAACTAGACGAGTACACTTCGCTCGACACCATCACCTGCATCGACGACCCAACCGGCCTGCACGTGCTCGGCTGCCTACCCGATGACAAGCACACTGATGACTTATTCTCCAAGGACAGTCTAAAGAACCTTCTTGAGCGCGCGTCGAAAGAGTTCGACATCGTAATTCTCGACACACCACCCGTCTTGGCATTGTCAGACTCCATCGCGGCATCTTCCGTATCATCGCAAACCATTCTGGTCACTCGCTCCGGCATCACGCCAGCACGCATCGCAACCGCAGCGATTCAACAGCTTGAATCAAGTGGCGGTCGCGTTGGCGGCATTGTGCTAAACGGCGTAAACTCTGACAGCCTCGGCTTGTTCCGGTTCGGCGACAAAGATTTTTATCGTCAAATTCAACGTTCTTACTACCCAGATTGATATCATGGCGTTCACCGTAAATGGTCGTTTTCTGTCTCGCCCTATGACAGGGGTGGATCGCGTCGCAGAGAATATCCTGCTACGGATGGATGCACAGTGGCCTGTCGAAAAGCTTGGGCGGTATAAAGTCGCCGTTCCCCGAGAAACACAGCGCTCTATCACCTTGCAGAACGGGGATATGGTCCGCATCGGGCACCGGTCTGGCCTCGCATGGGAACAGTTAGACCTACCATCTGCTTGCAAAGCGGACCTTATCTTCAACCCATGCAATACCGCGCCGCTTCGCCATAAGAACAATATTGTTACCATCCACGACGCCAACGTAATGGACTACCCCGCCTCATATTCGCGGGGGTTTCGGGCGTGGTATAAACTGCTCCTCCCCCGCATCGCGCGCCGGGCGAAAGCTGTAATCACCGTATCAGAATTTTCCGCAGACCGCTTACTCCATCATGGCGTGGTAAACACTCGCCCGATCGTCATATCAAATGGCTGTGATCACCTTGAAGAACGCGCGCAATCTCAAACGAAACGCGATGGCTCAGTTTTATTTGTCGGCTCCCCGGCAGCGCACAAAAATTTGGACATGTTCATAAAGCTAGCGGCCAAGTATGAAGGCCGGGATGTGCCTTTTCTTGTCGCAGGCGCGCGCTCAGACTCGGTATTTTCACATTCAGGAACTTCAGCCCCTCATCCGAAAAATTTGAAATTCCTCGGACGGGTGAGCGAGCAACAATTGGTTGACCTTTACCAGTCCGCACAAGTCTTGCTGTTCCCATCCTTCGTCGAAGGCTTCGGCTTAACCCCGCTTGAGGCTCAATCGTTTGGATGCCCAGTCATTAGTTCCAATCGCGAACCCATGACCGAATTATTGTCTGACTCTGTGCTCTATGGTGATCCAGACGACTTGGCCGATTGGGAAACAGCGCTCAATAGTCTCCTCTCATCAGATCAAACATGGGCAAACCTATCTCAAGGTGGCTTAGAGAATGCGAAACGGTTCACTTGGGCCAACGCTGCGCAACAATATTTATCCGTTATCGTAGATGAAATTTCAGCAGACTCACGCCAGACAGCGCACGCCCCTTCAGTGTCTAGGGTGAGTGCGGTCTGATGTTGAATTATCTCGTCCTCGCAATTTTTTGGGCTACGCTTGTCTACGCAATGTTCGCGCGAGGTCCGCTTATCATTTACCTATTCTTCGCCAGCTTCGCATTTAGCACGCTGGCAATGGTACCAACGCAATTCATAGGTGGTGTCACGTTCCTGCCCGGTCCGTTTGCTGCTTTGGCGCTACTCTTCTGGGCGCTGCGTAAGCGCGGAGTAAGCGCTAATCTCTTCAGTATATCGGTCTCCCCTAGAGGTATGCTCGGCTTGCTATTGTTCACATTCACGGCTGTCGCGAGCGCTATCTTCCTGCCTCGCATCTTCGCAGGGCAAGTATATATCGTCCCTGTGCGGGCAAGCGAGGTTGGCCTGCACCTGCTTCGCCCCAGTGCACAGAATATTACTCAAGCGGCCTATATTGTGATTTCATTCCTAACGGCCATCGCCGTGTTCGCCGCTGTTCGATTGTCACCGAGGTCCATTTATCCCGCGATGCTCGTCGCCGGGACTGTCTTTATCATAACGGGTATCTTAGACGCCCTTTTCGGAAACACCGCCCTACTCGACCCATTCAGAACAGCCTCCTACGCATTAAACACCCACCACACAATCGGGGGCATGGAGCGAATTGTTGGCTTTACCCCAGAGGCTTCTGCCTTCGGCACATCCTGCATGGCAATGGCTGGTTTACTACATTTCTTGCGGCCGGGAATAGAACTTACAAGTCGACAAAAGGGGCTTGTCTACCTCGTCACGCTCGGCCTAATTGGAATGGCAATCGCATCGGCTTCCTCAACCGCAATCATCATGCTCGGCTTCTTCTGCGCACTGGCATTTCTGAGCGGATTTTTCAGCTTCGTGATAAAGAGACGCGCCATAGGGCGCAGGCGGATGACGGCTGGCTTGGTCGTTGGCGCTTTCTCGGTTGCGGGTGCCATTTTCGTTGCCTCGTTCATGCCAGAACTCATTCAGCCAGCGTATGGGGTTTTCGAGGAACTTATTCTAAACAAGACAACCAGCGACTCTTATGCAGGGCGATCCAGTTGGAACGCATCAGCGTGGGATGCCTTCAAAGACACATTCGGTTTAGGTGTCGGGCTCGGCAGCGCGCGAACCTCCAGCTGGCCCATCGCCGTGATCAGCAATACCGGAGTATTCGGAACAGCTTTTCTCGCATTTTTCCTAGCTCAAATATTCGTCATTCACCGCAATTTGTCAGACATCAAACTGAGCCGCGCCGTAAATGGCGCCAAGCTCGCTTTGCTTCTGCAATTTTCAGGATTGACCCTCTCCGCCACTCAGGCTGATTTCGGCTTAATATCCGCCAGTATTGTCGGCATCATAATCGCATGGAGCGACTCGATTTACGCAATATCTCCAGGCCGGTCAGGCAGTGTAGCTAGAACCCGCTCCCAAGTGCCTGTCGCTTGGGCCAATATCTGATCTGCTACGTCCGGGTCAAGACGAGACTGCCAGGCCGTTGCAAGTGCTTTACTATCTCGCGCGTGGGAATGCTGAACATGTTTCCCCGGGTCAATTTTATTACTCGAACTCGATTCAAGCGCCACCTTAGCCCGCGTCTTCTCGTCAAAAGACAGTCCCAATTTTTGGAAGATAAACTCAAACCATTCTTCCGGCGCCTCGCACAGACGGTCATGCACAATATACATCCACTCAGGGTGCCGCTTCTTCAGGGCCAGCGTTTCTTCCGTCAAAATTTGCCACTGCAAAATCAACGCGTCCAGCTGATCCAGCTCACCCCGGCGAAACTGCTCGCACTTAGGCTCCAGATACTTAGCGTTCTCTGGCAGAGAGCGATTGATGAGCGTCGGCATATCACTCTCCCATCCCAACGCCAGATAGCTAGAGATCACTGCGCAGGGATGGCGCACCATCACAACGCCTGCCGCATCATGCTCTTTCGCCAACCAATCCGCGGCATACAAACCAATAGGGTCTTTTACGCACACACGATTTGGAGATAGAAAAGGCTCCCGCGCACGTAGTCGCCGTAATACAAAATAAGTTGCCGGGTTGCGCCCAGCAGACAGCACTTGAAACACTCCCCTGGGAACACTTAAAATCCGTCTCGACACCTCCCCCAGTCGGATCAGCTCATCCAGCTCCCGCTTCAATGGTTCGGGCGTGTCAGCGTCCATGGGATAGAAGGGTTCAGGAACGTTCAGGTACACCGGCGCATCTCGATTGAATGGCTCATACAATTGAAGCACATCCGGCGACGCGCTAATAATATTACCAACCCAAGACGTACCTGAGCGAGGACATCCGGTGACCAAAATCGGGCGAGGTTTACTCATCTTTATCTCTATTCAAAATATTTTGACAAACGGGGATCAGCTTCGCTGCGGTATCTTCCAGCATCTCCGGAGACGGATAATATTCATTAACCCCAAACACCTCAGGGAAATCGGGCCTATCGCGGCTCATATCCACCAAAACAGGCTCTCCAGTAAACCGATTAAACAAAGGCTGGGGTGATCCCCTCTCAGTAACGGCCTCAGCATACCCAGCCGCCAACGGCTTGATCTTATCGACCATGCGCTGGTTCACCAGCTGGGGAAACTCCCCAAACATTACATTCATGCCGTCATATCGCTGCCACCACCATACGGCGCGATCAGAGCGATACAGGCCAGGCCTCCGCTTCGATATCCAAACCAAAACGACTGGCACTGTGATCTTCGACAGCAGCTCTTCATAGCTCGCAACCCAGTTCGCGCGTGTTTGAGACAGCACATCCCGAACTGGTTTCGGGCCATGGAATACGCGCAAAAGTTTCCCCAGTTTCCCGCCGACCGGCGGTGGATTCTCCGCGAGTAAGTTTTCGTATGCTGTATTGGCCGACATTCTTTCACCCGTCGTCAGGTCGGTCAGATATTCCAAACCGCCACTTTCATAACGGTCATTACTCTCACTACGCCCGGACATAATCTGAACGACAGCCATGCGACCAGAATTTATCGTTTTCAGCAATTCTTCTTGGCGCGCGAAGAACGCAGGGCCCGCGCCGCCATATCCAAAATTGAAAACCGGCAGACCGAACTCGTCGCTCAACATTGCCGGAACCGATTTCTGGCAAAAACACCCAAATATCTGTGCCGCACCTAAACAGGAGATATAATTGCCATCCGCCACGTCTGGTTGTGGCCCCCGAAACTGAAGGCCAGACTCTGAATGTTGATACATCTTATAATCAACAACATCGTAATCTCGCGCCTGATATCCGGATAGGTGTTCCGATCCCATAAATGCTCCCATTCCTTACACTTCACGCGGCCATTCCATGCAAAGTTTCAGAATACTAATTAGGCCGACCCTACAATTCACTACAAGACCTTGTTCAATCACGAAATGTCGGATGATGTAAATTTACGAACGAGGAACCGCTCACGCATGTCGAACCTGCAAATCCTGTGCCTGCCTGGCACAAGAATGAGGGAATCCAACCCCTTCACTGCGTTGTTGGCCGATGGCCTAACGGATGCAGGCGCCTGCGTGGAAGATTTCACAATGAAGAATGCGGTCACGAGAAAATATGACGCGATTATCATTCACTGGCCCGATCACTTTTCCAGTCAACGTGCATTGCACATTGCCATTATCCGCACCCTTTCATTGATATTGGTTCTCGCTTGGCAGCGCCTGCGCGGCGCAAAAATCCTTCGCGTAGTACATGATGTCTCGGCGCTTTTCCCTCGGAGGAAATGGCTGCGCTCCATCAACCAAAAAATCATAGGTCGGCTCGTCACCGATTTCTTGTTTCTCTCACAATCATCAGAAACAGCCTTCAGAGAAAATTTTTCAACCGCATCAAAACGCTCGAGCTTGCGCCTGTTCCATCCACGCTATGCCTCCACCGTTTCCCCCGCTCTGACGGCAGGCACCCAGAAACCACGCGCGAAGTGCATCAATTATGTCGGCGATATAAAGCGCTATAAAGGCCTGCACAATTTCTTGACCTACATAGTAGAGCACCCCCTTTCCGTGCCGCTCAACATATATGGCCGGTGCGAGGAGCCAGCGTATCGCGCGCAAATCACCGCAAGAATTTCAAGCGCCCAAGCGGCGGGGAACGCAATCGCTTGGGTCGATAACCGACCTTCTGCCACCGCCTTTACGCAACACGTGGCTGAAGCCGGGCTGTTACTCCTCCCCTATCTGGACGGTTGGAACTCAGGCATGGCGCTAAGCGCGCTTGAGGCAGGCACCCCAATTCTCGCGACGAACCTTCCAATCTTCAAGGAGCTCAATAGAGACATCGGTCATGACTGGATCACTACCTACGCACCAGAATCTGACGATCTGCCGCAGCTCATCTCAAATCGTCTTGCATCCCCGCCCGATGCCGCAGACCAAAAAGCTCTGGCAACGTACCTAGAAACGCTCGACTGGCCCAGCTTCTCGACCAGGCTGCACGCCCTGCTAAGCGGCCAAACTGCGCGCGACGCGCCCAAGCACGACTTAGGGCCTCAACAGCGCCCCCGTTCAAACGTTTAAACAGCGCGCGCGCATCCTCCAGAATGTGATTGCCTGCACACTTCCTACCATTGCCAGCCCCCCAATATTGGCTTAAGGCATGGCGGTTACGGCACCCATAGCTCAGCTGGATAGAGTGCTGCCCTCCGAAGGCAGAGGTCGCAGGTTCGAATCCTGCTGGGTGCACCATCGTTCTCCTTTTGATACAGCGGGTTGTGGCGTTTTCAGTCGCAGGCGAGGCACCGAAAGTGTAACGCATCTGTCACGCAAACTTCCCAAAAGACCATCTATCGCCATTACCGCCCCCTCCAAATAGTCCGGCGAGTAAGGCGCATACCGCTCCGTCATCGAATGCTGTGACATTGAGTGTCCCAACTGCGCCGCCACCTCCCACGCAGGCACTCCCTCCTTCCGCAACCACCGCGCCACCGTATGTCGCAAACTATATGGCTGCACTTCGTCATCTAATCCCGCCCTCGCCCGCGCCGCCCGCCACGCCGAACGTATAGACTTCACCCGCTTACTCGAAAACGTCACCACCGGCCCCCGCAGGCCCTCAACGTGAGCCATCCCGTACATCTCAGCCATAAACTCCGGCAGACGAACTATCGGGCGACGCTTCGTCGTCTGCGTCCTCCCTTCCGGATTTAACTGGATAAGCGCATCTCCAAAATCCACCTGCTCCCAGGTCAGATCCAAAACCGCATCGGGTCGCGCCCCCGTCGCCAACGTCCAAAGTATAAAGTCGATCAAGTGCTCCGAATCCGTCGCCTCGATCAGCGCCGCGATTTCTCCCATCTCCAAAGGCCGCCCTTTTGGCGGAGACGCCGCCGCCTTGGTCATGATAATCGCCGGTGCGTGCTCGATAACCCCACGCCGCCAAGCCCGGTTAATGGCCGCCTTACCCACACTCAGTGTGCGATTGATTGTATTATTGCCCTGCCCCTTTTTCACGTCTGGAACGGGGCAAATTGGTGCAAGTCTTTGAGAAGCCAAAGGCTTGCCGACAACAGAAGCCAGCATCTTTGCGCCACGAGCAATGCCAATTGGAGTGCGGTCTTTTCTAGCGGAGCAATACTGGCATTTGCCCAGCTTCGATCCTATCGAAAACAACTTCCAATGCAGGCGCAACAGCAAGACGTATAGAGCGATATATCCGGTGAACAAGCAATCGAACGGTTTGAGGGGAACAATCGTCCCTCAATTGCTCCCAAGAGGTCCCTTATGCACGAACATCTGTGCCAACATTGAGTTGAAGTATCTCCGCACCTTTATCGCGAGAATAGCCATTTCTGTCTGTAGCAGCTTCACTCGCACTTCGAAGGTCAACGACAACACCTATGCCCGCGGATTTTATGCGTCGGACATCAGCATTTGATGGCGCAAAATTGCGTCCGGGCGAGATAAGAGACCCAAGTCACTACTGCATCGTACTGCCGCCATTCACGCTAATGACTTGACCTGTTACGAACCGCGCCTCGTCTAAAGATAAATACGCAACCATCGACGCAACTTCATCAGGTTCAGCAGACCGTCCTTTCGGAATCACCGCCTCCATCTCTTCGACGATTGGGTTGCCCGCTTCTTTTGCCGCGATAACTATCGGAGTTAACACCATGCAAGGTGCCACAACGTTCACAGTGATGTCATACTTGGCATATTCACGTGCCAACCCAGACGCAATTGCATGAACGCCACCCTTAGCAGCATTGTATATTGCGTGCATAATCAAACCGTTTCGAACCGAGTCAGCACCAATGTTCACAATTCGTCCATAGTCATTTTTGACCATCGCCGGTAACGCCGCTGTTGTCGTCCAGAGCATCGTCATCAAGTTTCGATCAATCGTCTGGCGAATAGTTATGGGCGTATGGTTGGAGGTCAAATCGATGATGCCACCACCAGCATTATTTATCAGAATATCCACTTGTCCAAACTGTGCAATTGCTTCGTTGACAAACCCTTTCGCAACTTCTTCATCGCTTAAGTCGCCAACACTCAACAATACGTCAGGACCAATCTCTTTTGCTGCAGATTCTAGCGCTTTTGCATCTATGTCCGCTAAAGCTACATTTGCACCGCCTGCCACTAACCGTTTCGCTACTGCACGTCCAATTGGGCTCGCCCCTCCTGTAATAAGGGCTGTTTTTCCATCATACCTCACGAGAGGATATCCTTACCGAGAGGTTCAAAGACACCGGTTTTTCCCATTCTGGGGTCAGGAACCCCCTCCCAATAGTCAACTGACTCTAAAGATGCAGGCAATTCACGGGGCACTCGCGGATCAACCTCAGAAAACTCCTCCATGCCAAAGCTATATTCAACAGTCATACCATCGGGATCCAGAAAATATAGAAAAACAGATTCTGATGGCGGGTGCTTTCCTATTCCGTATACGATTGGAACATCCGCCTTCTTCATCCTATTATTAGCTTTTCCGATATCCCCCATTTCGGTGACCATGAAATTTATGTGATTGAGACCGGGCTTCCCAGCGGCACCAACACCTAATGTATGATGATACGGATTTGGGAAACACCGCATAAAAGTAACCATACCTTTGATGCGGTCAGATACTCTAAAATTCATATGCTCCATCAAGAACTCTTCCGTAGCAGCGCGGTCAGCACTGCTCAAAACTAGATGTCCAAGGCGGGCAACCTTGGTGTGTGTGGCCTGATACGGCTCAGGTGCTTTCTCCATTTCATAATAGAATTCAAATGTAACACCAGTCGTCGGCTCGGTCGCTCGGAAGGCTCGGGTGATCCCTAATTGTCTCAGCTCAATGTCAGTAACTTGCTGACAAACTATATCCAAAGAAACAAAATGAGCTTTGACTGCATCAAGCGCCTGCTCACTCTCCATCTGCCACCCTACCCGTTTAACACCCGGCGTGTCGCTTTTATAAAGGGCGATATCATGATGGCGGTCGCTACATCTCAACAAAGCGATATCGCTGGTTGGAGGACGATCCATTTGTAACCCGACTAAATTCTCATAGAATTGGACGCTTGCTGCAATATCCGAAACGTTCAACCCAATGTATCCCAACCTGCTATATCGGATCGCATCAATCATTGTATTTCTCCACTTTATGCCTCAGGCACTCCAAAATTACACCGGATGACAGCGCCGCGTTAGAACGGAACGCTAACTAAAACAAATGTATAAATTATCTGCATATGTCAACGTATACCTACAATTTCCAGCCAAGAATTGTGTGTGAGCTGCGCAAATCAATCGTCAATATTAGCTAACTTCCTTGACTGCAGGACACTGACTAACATCAGCACAAAAAGGAGCGGTGCGACAATGCCGCCCGCGCGACTTAATCCGAGAGAAAGAACAGTCTCCCCACCAGCCTCGACTCCAATCCTGCCGAGATAAACGATCAGAATCGGCCCTACTCCAAACCCAAGGAGGTTCATTGACAGAAGATTCATAGCTGCCAATCGTCCTCGATAACGGTTGGGTCCAAATATCTGAAATCCAATGACGGGAAGCACAGCCCATGCCCCACTTATCATCACGGCTACCGCCATCCATGCCAGCAAAACAGGTGTACTATCGATACGGGGTGCAAGCGGGAAGATAACAAGCGCAGCGCATGCTGCAATTAGTAATGCCAAAGGCGGCCCCATGTTTCTTCGTCTTTTTTCTATCCGCATAGCTAGCCACGGCCAAAAGAAAATCCCAGCTAAGCCAGCAGGCGCAGTCGCAAATCCAAATGCATATCCGGCTGCGGAAGGGTCAATTCCATGCTCCCGAACGAGAATAGTCGGCATCCACACGGGCATACCTAGTCCAAATATTGTTAGAATTCCGCCGCTAAGTAAGAAGGGGAAATAGAAGGTCCAGTTCTTTCGAAGATAGTAAATGAAATCAAGGAAACTTGTACGCTGGCTGCCACCATCAATGGACACTCGCCTCTCCGGTTCACGCACAAACAAGAAAAAACAAATCGCCAACAGCAACCCTGGAATACCGACCAACACCAAAGTTATTCGCCACGGAACCATATTAAAACTTTCCGTAAGAGAGCCTGCTAAATCAAGAGCATAGGCACCCACAATAAATGAGCCAGTTCCCATGACTGCTCCCACCGAAGAATAAACAGCCATTGGTAGCGCCCGTTTCTCGCGTATAAAATAATCTGCAATCAAGGAAACAGCAGCGGGAGTGAGCACGGCCTCTCCAATCGCAACTCCAGACCGGCACACAAGCAAACTTAAAAAACCCGAGGCAAACGCTGAAGCAATCGTGGTCGTACTCCACAGGACCACCCCAAATAGAAGTAGTTTTCGTCTCTTGTAAGTATCAATCCAATGCGCCAGAGGAAGACCAGCCATCGAGTACATGATTGAAAACCCCGCCCCCATTAACAATCCTAACTGGGCATCACCTAGATCCAAATCTTGAGCGATTGGATCCGCGAGCAGCGAAAGTATGAAACGATCGACAAAAGATGTGGCGAACAGCAAAGTTAATAAGACGACAGCAACCCATTTTTGCCATGCACCTTCTGAACTCAAACCCACCCGAACATCAATATTATCCATGCTTTCCTCCATCCGCATTATCTAGTACAAGCGTACTCTTATTGGGAATAAAAGTACAACCTTTTTGAATGTGTGAACCCAGACCTATTCTCCCTCCTCAAATTAGGGAGAGTCCTCAACCAAAATTTTTTGGTTTTATGCATAAATAAATGCACAAGCCTTGGGGATCTACCTATTACATATTTCCTTGAGGTTGGTGTTTTGGTTGACTAGTGTGCGCCGCAGCATGGCAAGACGAAGAGTGAGCTACCCATTTTTCTGGTGGTTCTCGTATACAGGATGGTACTTTTGATGGTCGAATTTGATAATTTATCTACACGCAACCGGATAAAAGTGTCCGCCCGAAAGCTGTTTGCGGAAAGAGGCGTAGAGGCCGTAACAGTTCGTGAGATTGTGGCCGCCTCTGGAGCGAAAAACGGTGGATCTCTGAATTACTACTTCAAATCGAAAGAAGGTTTGATCATAGAGTTGCTTGCCGAGGTCTTTCGAGAATCAAGCGACGGTTGGCTTATCGGTCTTTCCGAGCTTGAGAAACGAGGCGGCCCAACCTGCATAAGAGACGTCGTTGAAGTACTAGTTCGCTGGCCCGACACATCGACTTTTACAGATCCATCTCCCACCGCATCTAGATTCCTTAGTAGTCTTCTTTTCACAAGACGCCATATGGTTCGAGAATTCTTGGAGAGAATGAACTTTTCAGTATTTGCAAGGCTTCTCGATTACATCCAAGATTTGCACTCTGATCTTCCTCCAGCTGTGATCCAACAACGTCTGATTTATTTTGCGTGGTACCTTATCTCTACAAAGTCAGCGTTTGAATCGTACCAAGCAGCGGGGCGGAAAAATACGATCTGGACCGAATTTGATCCCATGGAAAATTTAGTTGATACCGCCACCGCTCTTATTGAGGCGCCATACTCCATGACAGATAAAAAGAAAACCGACCCAAGACGGTTGAAAACTGCAGGTGGCAAGCATGACGGTATGCTGCGCGCACTCGATGCAGCCTTGCCCAGATAAGTGCGCGATTAGTCTTTTCCACGAATACAGAGCGTGATTCTATATTCATACTGTTGCAATTCGAAACAATTGTTTTAATCTGCACGTGTGCGAAGCGTCGGATATGTTGGTTCCTATCAAGGAATCAAACGATCGCGACATAATACGTGGAGAGTAATTGTGCGAGCAGCAGTACTACGCGAACGCGGAGCCAAAGGGCTCTCGGTTGAAGATGTTCCTGAACCAGAACGACGTGCCGGTGAAAGCATCATGCAGGTGCACGCAAGCTCTCTAAACAGAGTGGATTTGTACATGCGCGATAGTGGAGCCGGAATCTCACACGATTTGCCTCTTATACTCGGCGTTGACGGGGTAGGTGAAATCGTTGCTCCCGATCCTAATAGTGGCTTAAAGGCCGGCGACCGGGTAGCGCTTTACTCTACCATTTATTGTGGCGAGTGCCGATACTGCCTGCAAGGCAATCAACCTCTTTGTCTTAAGGCAAGAATTGCTGGCGAACATCAGAACGGTAGTTTCGCAGAATTTGTCTCTATGCCGTCACGATGTTTTGTGCCGCTACCTGAATATGTCTCTTACAAATCAGCTGGAGTACTACCAGCTGCCTATGTCACCGCTTATCGAATGCTGTTCGGCAAACGCCCGATCATGCCAGGAGAAACAGTTCTTATTGTTGGAGCCGGGGGCGGCGTCGCAGTTGCCTGTATTCAACTCGCGCAAATCGCAGGTGCAACCGTTTATGTCACCACCTCGACCACAGAAAAACTTGATCGCGCAGCCAGTTTAGGCGCCAAGGAAGGGATAAACTATCGTACAGAGAATGTTACTGAGCGAATTCTAAATCTAACCAACGGTCAAGGCGTAGACATGGTTATTGATAGTGTCGGTGAGGCAACATGGGGGGATTCTCTGAGATGCACGCGGCGGGGCGGACGCATCGTTACGTGCGGTGCAACAACCGGTGGGAACCCTCCTGCTGAAATTCAGCGGTTGTTCATTCGCCAACTCGAAATCTACGGATCAACTGGAGGTGATATGAGTGAATTCGTGCATTTGTTAGCCCTGGTCGAACAAGGACGTTTGATACCAGTGATCGATTCGCAATATAAGCTTGCCTCAATCAATGATGGATTCGAACGCCTTTCCGCGGGAGATCAATTTGGGAAAATCGCTATCGAAATTTCCTGAGCATCGCGTGCAAATTTGAGGACCAGATAAAGCCTATTGAAGAGAATTATTCGTATCCAGAATACCCCAAATTCTGACCTAACCTCAAAGCCGCTGATGATAACCGTCGTGACAATTCAGGAACGAGCATTGTTACCTCCTTCGACCAGGGCATGGATATCGACAAAGCTGCAATCGTATTGCCGTTAGCATTAAGAAGAGGAACTGCAATGCACATCATATCCTCAGCTATTTCGCGATTATCAATCGCCATCCGAGTTTTCTGAATATTGCGCAAATCACGTCGAAGCATACCGCTATCTGTTACTGTGTACTTCGTTGCGGAAACAAAATCTCCGTCCGACATATACTCGTCTAATTCTTTCTCACTGAGCGCAGCTAACAACACTTTTCCAACCGCTGAGCAATACGCTTCCAGTTGCATCCCCTCTCGGGTAAAATATGCTTGATCCGAACGTGAATCAGTTGCCTTTACGAGGTAAGTCACCATTCCATCTTCTAGAATACCTAGATGCGCCGTGAACCCCACCTCCCTTGATACACGTCGTACAATCGGGCGTGCCGCTCTCGTCAATACGTCATTGAAATCTCGACCACCCGTCAGGGCTGCCACCTCAATACCTATATCATAGCGGCCGTTCCCTACCCGTGAAACTAGCCCGTGATGTAATAGTTCAGATACCAGTCGATGAGCAGTCGAATCTGGCAAGTTTAATCTCTTACTCAAACACGAAAATGTCGTCTCACCTTTATCTTGCGCGATAGCTCGAAACAGAGTCAGAGCACGCGTCAGTGACCGATTGGTATCCGAATGTTTTATTTTCATACTCCCATTGTATGGGAGACTTGGGATGGACGCAAATTGCTTAACCCTTCCCCAACACATAAGAAGAGCCTCATTCAATTCTTGCGAAGAGCTACTGCATCATGACGACGAACACCAAAGATCTCGAAACGACTGCGGCGCTACTGCGGTCCGCTTATGAACAAGGTGCTATACCACCGTTACGCGATGTCGTTCAGCCGACTGACGTTGAGACAGCATATGCAATACAAGGTATAAATACCCGTTACTGGCAGCATGCTGGCAGGAAAATAGTCGGCCGAAAAATCGGCCTCACCGCAAAATCCGTTCAAACTCAACTTGGCGTGGATCAGCCTGATTACGGAGTTTTATTCTCCGATATGCGGATACCGGACAAGGGGACATTGTTACCTTCACAATGCATTCAGCCTAAAGCAGAAGCTGAAATAGCACTTATACTGGCTAAAGATATCCAATCTACCGATGTTACCGTCGAAGAGATCATTGAAGCTACAGCTTACGCAGTCCCAGCAATAGAAATTGTTGATAGCAGGATCGCCGATTGGAAAATCACCTTCGCCGACACAGTAGCCGACAATGGATCGTCAGCCTTCTTTGTTATGGGAGATGAGCAATACAAACTCGAAGGATTGGATCTCTATACGTGCGGAATGGTGCTTGAGGTAAATGAAACAGTTGTTTCCCTGGGTGCCGGGGCGGCTTGTCTTGGACACCCCTTAAAAGCTGCAGCATGGCTCGCCTCCACGCTAGGTGCCATGGGCGAGGGTTTGAAAGCGGGTGATGTTTTGCTGACCGGTGCTCTTGGGCCAATGGTAACCCTAACACCCGGAGACCATGTCTGTGTCAAGATTGGCGGTATGGGTCAATGCGAATTCACTTACAAGGAGAGCACTCAATGAGTGGGAGCGTAAAAGTAGCAGTCATTGGTTCTGGAAATATCGGAACCGATCTGATGATCAAAATTATGCGAAATTCCAAATTTCTGGAAATGGCCGCAATGGTTGGAATTGACCCAGAGTCCGATGGCCTTGCGCGCGCCAAGCGTATGGGTGTTGCAACCACACACGAAGGTATAGATGGCTTACAGCGCCTAGAGTGCTGGACCGATATCAAAGTCGTGTTCGATGCAACCTCAGCAGGCGCTCATAAAAAGCATAATGAAATTGTCACTGCGGCAGGCAAAGCTATGATTGATTTAACGCCCGCTTCTATCGGGCCGTATGTCATTCCAGTGGTGAATGGTGATGACCATCTGGATGCCCCGAACGTCAACATGGTGACGTGTGGTGGCCAAGCTACCATTCCAATCGTCGCTGCAGTCTCGTCCGTTGGCACCGTGCACTATGCCGAGATCATTGCTTCGATTGCGTCAAAATCCGCTGGCCCGGGCACCCGCGCCAATATTGATGAGTTCACTGAAACGACCTCACAAGCGATTGAGCAAGTTGGCGGCGCCACCAAAGGCAAAGCGATTATTGTGCTCAACCCGGCTGAACCACCAATGATTATGAGAGATACCGTCTTCACCCTATCCAGCGGCGCGACCGAAGCCCAGATCGAAGCCTCCATTGAAGCGATGGTGAAGAAGGTCAACGCTTATGTGCCCGGGTATCGGATGAAACAGAAGGTTCAATTTGAACGTTTCGGGTCAAACAACCCCGTACACATTCCAGGCTTGGGAACTTTTGAAGGGATCAAGACAAGCGTATTTCTCGAAGTCGAAGGAGCGGCACATTACTTGCCCGCTTATGCTGGGAACCTCGATATTATGACATCCGCAGGCCTTGCAACCGCAGAAAAAATTGCGCGCAAAAGGTTTATTCAGGAGGCAGCCCGATGACTTTTGATCCAACAAAAACTCGTTTATATATACAAGACGTCACGCTCCGCGATGGTATGCATGCTATTCGTCATCAGTACAATCTGGAGCACGTGCGCAATATTGCACGCGCCCTCGACCAGGCGGGAGTCGATGCGATTGAAATTGCACATGGTGATGGCCTGAATGGCTCAAGCTTCAACTATGGATTTGGGGCCCATACTGACTGGGAGTGGATTGAAGCAGCTGCAGATGTAGTAAAGACTGCCAAATTGACCACACTTCTTCTTCCAGGCATTGGCACTATCGATGAGTTGAAGCGAGCATACAAACTAGGCGTGCGGTCCGTACGGATCGCAACCCATTGCACAGAAGCAGATATCTCTAGACAGCATATTGAAGCTGCCCGTGAACTAGGAATGGATACGGCTGGATTCCTAATGATGAGCCACATGATCGAACCCGATGCACTCGCCGAACAGGCTAAGCTCATGGAATCGTACGGGGCAGAATGCGTGTATGTCACCGACAGTGGGGGCGCGATGGATATGGATGCTTATCGTGAACGCCTCCAAGCCTATGATCGTGTTTTAAAGCCTGAAACGGTCAGAGGAGTTCACGCACATCACAACTTATCACTTGGAGTCGCTAACTCGATGGTCGCTGTGCAAGCAGGTGCCATCAGAGTGGACGCCTCTCTAGCTGGCATGGGGGCCGGCGCAGGCAACGCACCATTGGAAGTATTCATCGCTGCCGCCGACCGCAAAGGTTGGTCGCATGGCTGCGATCTGTTCAAACTAATGGATGCAGCCGAAGAACTCGTGCGCCCTCTTCAGGATAGACCCGTTCAGGTCGATCGGGAAACACTGTCACTTGGCTACGCAGGCGTCTATTCGTCATTTTTGCGACATGCCGAAAAAGCATCAAAAGACTATGGCATTGATACACGCCAAATCTTGGTCGAACTTGGACGTCGCCGAATGGTAGGAGGCCAAGAAGACATGATTGTTGATGTCGCTCTTGATCTAGCAAAGGAATCCGCGACGTAAATCAAGTATAAAACCATCCTATATCGCCCGGCCTATACCGTTATGCGGCTAACTAACAAAAGAGCGGTATCGGCAGGTGTGAAATCGCACAAAAAACAAATCTTGAGCCAATCAATGATCAGATTATCATCGCTTACTCCAAACTCACGGATCAATACGAAGTTAATACGATGGTACTAATTGTATCTAACACGTGATTGAAGAAAATTTTTTTTGGAAATCAATATTGATACAGCATATTGTATTTATTGAATATATTTACTTTTGAGAAATTCATTGCCGTCATCCCGGTCTTAGCAGAGTGGACTTATCAGAGAGTTCTATTCTATAGCTCGACGGGTGAGAAACGAAAATCCGTCCGTAGGAGGAAATTATGGACTTCAATCTTCCCGATGATTCTGACCCTAGAAGGCTCGAAATTCGCTCCTGGTTCGAAGCTAATCCAAATCCCTCTTATAAGGACATTGCTGATCGTGGGCTTTCTGCCCCAAATTGGCCGGCCCCATGGGGATTGAGTGCCGATCCAGAACTGCAATATATCATTGAGGGAGAATTCGGGAGAGCGGGCGTCGCCCCCCCTTATAATATCAATGCAATCGCTGTGAACCAGTGCGGCCAATCCCTTCTAGCCCACGGCACCGAAGAACAACGAAAAACGTTCCTCCCACCCGCTCTGTCATGCGAGCATATATGGTGCATGCTATTTAGCGAACCCTCTGGTGGCTCTGACCTAGCCGCCGTTCGAACTACTGCTCGTCTGGACGGTGATCATTACGTCATTAATGGTCAAAAAATTTGGACTTCAGCAGCAGATAAAGCAACCATTGGCATCTTAGTTGCGCGAACAGACTCTTCCAAAACCAAACATAAGGGATTGAGTCAGTTCATCCTGGATATGAATACCCCCGGCGTAACAGTTAGACCAATCTACGATATGTCCGGTGAAGAAAATGAATACAATGAGGTTTTCTTCGACGATGTGCGTATTCCTGTTGATCGACTTCTTGGTAAAGAAGGCGATGGTTGGCGCTTAGTTATGGAACAATTGCAAACTGAGCGGTCAGCAATGACAAAACCAGGTGCAGTCTGGGGAATGGGGCCTACCGCACGTGAAATGGTGACCGGTTTAATTGAAACAGGCCGAATCAAAGATCCATTAGTTCGCGATGAAGCTGCTGAGCTTTATATTGAAGGTGAAATGTTACGCCTGCTCGTTTTTAGAAACATGAGTAACCGTATAAACGGAACTCCCGCAGGCTTAGAGGGTAATTTGGGGAAAATGATTGCATCACCTCACGGGCAAAAACTAAGCGACCTTGCCAAACGCAGCCAAGGCGCCGCCGGCTTACTTGTTAATCCTGATGTGCTTCCTCTACCAGACAAGCATTACGGCCTCTTTAGCAACTGGGATTATGCATTCTGGTTCGGACCAGCGTCAACTCTTGGTGTCGGCACACAAGAAATATTGAAAAACACCGTAGCAGAGCATGTGCTTGGACTGCCTCGTGATATCGATCCGACAGCAAGAGTGCCCTTCGAAGATATCAACAAATCCAAACTTAAAGCGGTTAGCCAGTAGGAGCCCTACCAATGGACTTTACACTTAATGAAGACCACCTCGCCCTGCGTGATTCCGCAACAAATTTCCTGAACAAGGAAGTAGATCTTTCTGTGTTGCTGACTCACGAGCGCACCGTCAAAGATGCAGACTATGATGGCCTTTGGCAGAAAATCGTAGGACTCGGCTGGCCAGGAATCGTTGTGCCTGAGGAGTACGGCGGGCTCGGGATGGATTATATCGACTTGATCATGATTATCGGAGAAATGGGCCGAACGCTCGCTCCGGCACCATTTTTCGGCACACTTGCGGGTGCTTGGGCTATCGAGAAAGCTGGGTCAACAGCCCAAAAAGAAGATCTCCTGCAACGCGTGACCGGAGGGGAACTAAAACTGTGTCTCGCCCTGTCTGATGCGAATGGACAATTTGGCGAAGGCGTTTCGGTTACCAGTGAGAAAAACACTCATACCCTAAACGGAGAAAAGACTTTCGTGGTTGATGCAAATTCAGCCGACAAGATTGTCGTCATGACTCAAGGTGATACGTTTTTCATTGTCGATAAGAATGCGCCGGGTGTTAGCGTCTCGTTCTTGCCTTGGCGTGATATAACACGAGAAGTATGCTCTGTGAGCTTTGACAATACGCGAGCCGAACGCCTCGAGTCCACTGGAGCGGGTAACTGGCAATGGATTAAGGACCGCCTCTATCTACTACTCGCCGCCGAAAGTGCTGCTGGTACAGCTGCATCACTGGCGGATTCAGTCGAGTATGCTAATGAACGTGTCGCTTTTGGACGACCTATTGGTGCGTTTCAGGCGATAAAACACCAACTTGCTGAAATAGCCGCGCAAAGCGAGTGCGCAATAGCTGGAGTTCAGTATGCAGCTTGGGCACTCAGCAATAACGATGAGAAAGCATCATTGGCAGCCGCCATGGCTCAAGCCTATGCAAGTGAGGTTTATAAAACTGCCACACATCGAAATATCCAAGTGTACGGAGCGATCGGATTTACTTGGGAAATGAAAAATCATCTGTTTTACAAACGTGCGCGAGCTAATTCGGAACTGCTTGGATCCGCAAGACAACAAAGAGAAGAAGTAATCAATTGGCTAGAGGTCAACGAGGCGGCCTGATGCCTGCTCTCGAGAAATTTAGGTGATATGAGTACTCTGGCTGGCCCTCGCTCAACGCGCTCCGTCAGGCGGAAACACACAACATCGGCGCACCATAGTGGTCACTGGCAAAGCCATGGATCAGGTTACCGCAATGGCATCCCTTATCCTCGCTGCCAACTCATATGGTCAGTCTACAGATCGTCCGATCCACCCTAACGACCTTTGGGATCCCTTTGATGCCCGACGCAAGCGCGTTGGGGAAATGATGTATGCGCGAATGTTGAGGGTTGTTGCGCCCTGCACTGAGTAATCACTTTGAACTTGGCGCCAAAGAAATGATTTGGTGTGGCTTGGCCGTTGGAAAATCTGATGCTTCCCACCCTGTGAACTCGCTCCGCTCCGAACGGGTTAACATCGAAGAGGTCGCAGACTTACGCGGCTTCTGAAGTCCCTTCCACTTATCTACCTACACTAATTGTTGAGCTGCTTCGCTCCCTTCAGTCTGCCCCCCTACCTGCTCAAGATATTGCACCCGCATGATGTACATGCGGGTGCCGTCACCTCTTGCTCAGACCTCATCCCCTCCCGAGAACAAGTAGATTTTTTCAATTTGGGGACGCCTTTATCCGTTCGTAATAAAATCAGCAATTAGCGAGTTGAACTCATCTGCCTTTTCCCACTGCGCCCAATGCCCACACTTTGAATAAATATGTAGATCTGCATTAGGTATACGGCGCAAGAACTGCATGGCCATGTCAACTGGAAGCACGCGATCTTCCATACCCCAAATGAGTAGAGTCTCATGTTCAATACTTTCCAGATCGCGTCGCCACATGTCATTGGCTTTATTGTGAACTTGGCCCGCAAGCGGCGGGGATGCTAAAACTTCCGGTTTAGTCGCAGCTTCAAGGCGCTGCTCTAACAATTCCGAGGTTATATCCGACCTATCATAGACCAATAAGTCAATGACTCGATCAACCTTCTCCAATGACGGACCATCACCGTCGTAGAAGGTCGCCATACGCATTATGCCTTCGGTCGGGAAAGTTGACATCACAGGCATCCCCCCGCCAGGGCCCATCAAAATTAGTTTCTCCACTCTCTCAGGATGCTCGAGAGCAAGAACTAGCGCAGTTCCGCCCCCAAGTGAGTTTCCGACCAAACTCGCTTTTTCCAATCCCAAATGGTCCATCAACTCAATGAGCGCGATAGCCATATGATCAAACATACCGCCCTTAACTTTCCGCATTGCCGATTCGCCAAACCCAGGATGATCATAAACTATGGACCGGAAGCCCTTGTCTGCAAGAGCCTGCATATTTCGACTGAAGTTACTGTAACCATAGGCCCCAGGTCCGCCCCCATGAATAAAGATAACGGCTGGTCCTGATCCAGTCTCATGATAACGAATACGTCCCGCGGGTAGTTCAGCATAGTGACTTTCTGGAATCTCGGACTTTGACATGTGTTTCTCTCCTTATAAAATTTTGCTTAGACTTTGTTGAAAGGGTTCCGGCGCTTAACTGGGCTCACACAATTGTTCCAAACTCGCGTCGATCACCTCTACGCGGTCTTGCACGCAAAACTCAAATTCAGTAATTTGAAATTTGCACGCACCTGCCTTTGGATTTGCCCTAGCTTATAACTGCCACATACCGAAGCTTTTTTAAAGCGCTTGTTTTGATTATTTGTGGTGGTATATATCAAATCACGTTAGACGGACGGCCTAATCTCTATTGTGAGAGTCCATAGTTTAAAATCTCCGTTCGAAAATTATGCGGACGCACCAAATATAGGGCCACTACCAATGAAATTCGAACGCAACCCTAATCTACCCGACATCGATTATAATCGCATCATGTCATTAACCAGCGCCACAACACATGAATGGACAGAAAAAGACTCAATGCTATATGCACTGGGTATTGGCTTGGGATCCGACCCTTTGAATCATAGAGAGCTGGCATTTGTCTACGAGGAAAACCTGAAGGTGTTCCCCACATTTCCAGTGGCTGTCGGATTTCATGGGGGTCCACTCGAAGACATCGGGATAGATTATCGATACGTGTTACACGGTGAACACACCATTACACTTCACCGTAGTTTTCCGCCTAAGGGCAAAGCTACGGCAACAGGAAGTATTGTCGGTGCATGGGATAAAGGCCCCGGAAAGGGTGCAGTCTTTGCCCAAGAAAAAGTACTAACACTCGATGGAGACACACAACCACTTGCTACGATCAGAACTACAAGTTTTGCGCGGGCCGAGGGAGGCTTCGGGGGACCTCAAGATGGGCAACCAACTCCCCACGCCCCGCCTACTCGAGCCCCTGATAAGACTGTAAATATCCCCACAACTCCAGGGCAAGCTTTAGTTTACCGACTATCGGGAGACCTTAATCCGTTGCATGCTGATCCCGAAACCGCTGTTGCTGCTGGCTTCGAACAACCAATCCTTCACGGCTTGTGCACTTTCGCTATCTGCTGTCGCGCCGTACTCGCTGAATATTGCAACAATGACCCTTCAAAGATCATTCACCACCAAGTGCGATTTTCAGCGCCAGTTTATCCAGGCGAAATGCTGACTATAAAACTATGGAAAGACGGTGACATCGTCTCTTTTGAAGCACACGTAAAAACGAGAAATGTGACAACAATTCGCAACGGAAAAACACAAATACTACAATAGCCACCCACGGCCGGCTCAAAGGCCGGCGGCAATATGAACTTTTTTCGCCAGACGGAAATACTTATTCTTCCTTGAGGCCGGAGTGTATTCATATCTATTTGCGTGCGTTTTTCCGATATCCGGATCGCTCCTTCGACGACCTTCAAAGTGTAAATGTGGTGACCAAAAAGGTGTCGATGATACCATTCTTTGATCGATGTGTGATAAACTTACTCACAACAGTATAGTTGTCTGAACCCGAATTCAAAACTCTGACATTACTAATCAATCGGGAACAAACTGATTGCGGCCACTCGGAATGATTTCCCGACTTTTTCAAACGTTCCACTCGATGGCCCAACATGAAATAACTATGCACGCGCAAACATGGAGTCCCACCTTCGCCTCGGCTCCGGCCAAAACTTAGATAAGGCAAAGACACCTGATTGTGTTGCTGGATAAGATCAATTTGGAGGCGGCCTGAAAAAGCCAAAGAAATTGGCAATTCAAGATGCTCCCCTCTTCCATTGGAGTGAATATATTCGAGATTAAGTACGCCCCTTAGGCAGGATAGCTCTTTTCCAAAGCGTCCCACCCAATGCTCAATTGCCGGTTCGAGGCGATCAATCACAGAACCAATCTGGATAGAGTTGCCATATACTCCAGCCACCTTGCACGCCCCCCCCACTTGAACAATTCCTACCGGCGGCTATCGCCACATTTTTGACTTCAGAACAACTGATTTCTCTGGCATCGAACTAGTTCGTATGTTTTATTTATCCCGAAGCAAATGCACCTTGATCAAGAAGGAATTATTCATCATGTCGGGACCACTTCAGGGATTGAAAATTATAGAACTCGGCAGCATCGGACCTGGGCCGTTCTGTGGAATGATGCTTGCCGATGCTGGCGCCACAGTAATTCGGATCGAGCGCCCAGGAGTAAAAGTCGATACGCAAGATGCTTTGCTTCGCTCACGGCAGATAATACGTCTCGACCTTAAGTCCTCAATGGGGCGGGAAAAATTGCTCCATCTAATTAAGGGCGCCGATGCTTTGTTTGAGGGGATGCGGCCAGGCACATTGGAACGATTGGATCTCGCGCCCAAAACCCTGCTTCAGCACAATTCCAAACTCGTCATTGGACGCATGACTGGTTGGGGGCAGACAGGACCTTACTCTGAAGCTGCCGGGCATGACTTGAACTACATTGCCTTGAGCGGCGCCCTACATGCGATTGGACCAGCTGCGACTCCCGTCCCACCTTTGGCCCTAGTCGGTGATTTTGGGGGCGGCGGAATGTTGCTTGCGTTTTCTTTGATGGCTGCAATTTTGCACGCGCGTGAAACCGGGGAAGGACAAATCATAGATTGCGCTATGGCAGAGGGCGCAGGATTGCTGATGTCCGCCTTCTATTCGTATGTGGATACAGGCCAGTGGAGAGATGAACGCGAAAACAACATTATCGATGGAGGCGCCCACTTTTACGGCGTGTACAAAACCAAAGACAGCAAATTCATCTCTGTCGGAGCAATCGAGCCTCAGTTCTATTCCTTGTTCTTAAAAGCCTTACATCTTGATCAAGACGGGCGATTCTTGGATCAGATGAATCATGAAAAATGGCCTGAACTAAGAGCAATTGTTGCGTCGAAATTCATCAATAAAACTCAAGCTGAATGGTGTGAGATGATGGAAGGAACCGATATTTGCTTTGCACCCGTGCTTAGCATACGTGAAGCTCCTCACCATCATCACGCCAAAGCTCGTGGATCATTCGTCGATTTCGAAGGAATCGTACAACCCGCTCCAGCACCGCGCTACTCAGGGACTCCGTTAGCACCACCCCATACCTCAAAAGAGATTAATGCAAATGACACTTGGTAGCCCCGTCATGATTAAACCAACCTCCAAACCAAACATTTTCTTATGCCCCTCGTCTTGAGAAGGTAGCGCGAGAATCCTGATAGTACTGGGTATATTTTTCGTGCGCCCCTCAATATAATTAGTTCACTTGTTCGATTTGTATAGATTCATGCATTTGCGACCTACTTAGTGAGAACCTCGACCCACCCGAATTCACTTTTTGTTTGCGGTGTTGCACAGGAACAACAAACCACGAGTCAGGATTTTTTTCAATATTTACAGCGCGCAAGGCAGACCCATACGCGCCGAAAGCGCTCGCCCATCAACCCAAGATCGTCGCACAAAATTTCTCATTACGCAGGGTTACATCAAGTGGTTGACAGTTTAGTTCAAGCGCTTCATTTATAGGGATAATAAAACGCTCGAGCAACACGGATTGAGCGAAATACGGGGGTATAATCCGCACTCTTTGGGTGAATTTGAACGAAATCAACAATGCTTAGTAGTCCATCAAAACGAATAGCGCTGTGCAAGTTCGCCCTTAGATACCAGCCCTCAAGAATTCGAGGGCATCTGCAAAGACGCTCAATCATAATTGCGTCGAATAGGGAGAATTTTCAAATATGAGAACAGTTTCAAAACTAGGGCTCTTAATGAGCGCAGCTGCCGCTACAGCTCTAACAGCAGGCTTCGGCTCTCAAATTGCTTCAGCCCAAGAAGATGTCACGACAGCAGACCGCAAACTGGATACAGTTGTGGTCACCGCACAAAGACGTGAACAAACGCTCCAAGAGGTGCCAATTCAAGTATCCGTTGCCACCGCTGAGATCTTGGCTGACAAGAACATCGATAACGGCACACGCTTGAATGTTATCTCACCTAGCGTCCAGTTCCGGACTTCTGACGAACCAGCAGCTGGTGTTCGCCTAATCATTCGTGGTCTAGGGACCACGGGACCAAGTGTTTCGCTGGAAGGTGGCGTGGGAGTATTTGTTGATGGTGTGTATCGTAGCCGTAATGGCGCAGCACTCTCTAATTTCTTGGACTATGAAAGCGTTCAAGTCCTGAAAGGCCCGCAAAGCACCCTGTTCGGTAAAAACACATCTGCTGGGGCAATACTCTTAACCAGCACAAAGGCCGATCTAGGTGAGTATAAGGGCTCTTACGAAATGCGCCTCTCGAGTTTTGACGGACGTATCTTTAAAGGTTCCCTGAATATTCCTGTCATCGAAGATAAGCTGGCAATTCGCACGTCACTAATGGGATTCAACAATGGCGGCTTTGTAGATAATGTAACCACAGGTCGCAATGAAGGCCAAACTGAAGGGTGGGCAGCCAAGACGGCAGTATTGTTTGAACCAAATGAGCGCTTGAGTTTCAATCTGATTGCAGATTGGGCAGACACTGGTGGCGGCTGTTGTGCGACCGCAGTGTACACCAACAAAGCCGCCGGTTTAACATCTGTACTTGATGGAATAATTGCAGCCAACGGCCTGCCTGACGTCACACTCGACTATCTTAATAACGGTGATTTCAACGCTGCATCGAGTCAAAATTCCCAGCTCACATTGAAAGATCGTGGAATTTCCCTTACAACCGACATAGAACTCGGGCTAGGAACGTTGACATCAATTACGGCTTACAGGGAGTGGATTTCGCGTAATCTCAACGAACCTGCCTTCTTCAGTGCGGTAGACGTCCTACCCTTCTCCCCATCTCTTGAAACTGAGCAGTTCAGTCAAGAATTTCTATTTGATATGGAAGTCACTGACTCAATTGATGCCCTTTTTGGCGTATTCTACTCAGACGAGGATTTGTTGCGCCAAAGAACTTTATTTCTTGGGGCCGACGCACCCGCATTTTTCCAAGCATTCTTACCGCCCTCGGTCAATTTTGCTCCGGGCATTCTTCAACAAGAATTGATCCCCGGAACGGCAAAAAGTACATCAGTTTTCACCAACTGGACATTTGACTTCGGTGAAAAATGGACGTTGGCAGCAGGTGGGCGGTTTTCTCAAGAAGAAAAAACCGGATCCTATGCTAACATTATTGATCCACCGGCAGGCTCTGCTTTAACCGCCATTAATGTGTTTCCCGCACCACCTTTCTCTGACTCTTTTGATGAAGATGCTTTTTCCGGCGCAATTAGTCTAAGCTATAATTTCAATCCTAATGCTACTGTATTCGGCAAATTTAGTCGCGGCTTTAAAGCCGGGGGCGTCATTCTAGATAGCACTGCCGCAGGTTCGCCAGCGACAAACCCAGAGCTTAACCCAGGAGCTATTCCTCTGGATCCAACTTATGAGTCTGAGTTTGTTAACTCGTATGAACTAGGCGGCAAATTTGTTTATTGGGATGGAAGAGCCTCAACAAACGCCTCCTTATTCTATAACGAAGTGACCGACTTGCAGGTCCCTCAATTCTTGGGAGCAGCATTCTCTGTGGTGAACTCTCCTTCAGCTGAAGACTATGGTTTGGAAATCGAGAACCGATTTGCCTTCAATGATTATCTTACTCTAGATCTCGCGGTGACATATATTCCGCATGCTGAGTATGGATTTGATCAGGAGCTAGAATCCGCGACATCAGCAGGAGCCGCCGTCAGCGGTGAAAGGTTCTTGTTGACACCGGAGCTCGCTTCAAATGCAACTCTGAGCTTTGAAAAACCAATAACCGATGTTCTCGCACTCACAGCTACTGCAGGTTACCAGTATACGTCTGAGCAAAGAACAAACTCTGGGGCACTCCCCATTGTTGGATCAACTGGTTACGAAGCAAATTTGCAACAAGCCACAACTCTGGTCGATTTATCAGTTGGCCTCAAGCAACTAGATCAAGGATGGTCATTTAATGCATTCTGCAACAACTGTACTGATGAACGTTATGTAGGATTGGAATTTGGTGCGACGTTCCAAACTGGGTCCTTCATGGGCTTCCCATCACCGCCACGTACTTATGGGGTGGCCTTGCGCGGGACCTTCTAGGCCCACGCTAGTAGTTTAATGTTTAGAAGCCCGCGTCTCACTATCAGACGCGGGCTTCTTTACATACCGCTCCCAAACGCTTTCGAGGCGCAATCACTACGATTGTGAGAGTCACGAAAATTGGTGTAGCTCTAATTTACTTTCAGCACAGCCGTATAATAATTGTCTGGAACTCCGTTCAAAAGAAAGAACATTTTATGCCCGAATTGATTGACATGCACTGCCACGTAACGCCTCAATCTTTTCCATCGCGCCCAGAGAACAGTGCAAAAAATACATGGCCATGCATGCAATGTACCTCCAATATTGAGGGCACCCTTCTTGTGGGGGACAAACCTTTTCGAAAGTTGGATCATCGCTCCTGGGACGTTAGCAAACGCTTAGAGGATATGGATGCCGAGGGGATAAGCATGCAGGTGTTATCTCCAATGCCAGAGCTCCTTTCCTACTGGTTAGACCTTGAGGGGGCTCAAATTGTCTGCGAGCATGTAAACGTACAAATTTCTGAAATGGTAGCACTTGCCCCTACGCGTTTTCGAGGCCTTGGAGCTGTGCCCCTTCAATCTCCAGAGCAATCAGCAAAATACCTGTTACGTCTTAAAAACGATCATGGATTTGATGGAGTAGAAATTGGGAGTAATATAAACGGGTTGCTTCTAGGCGACCCAAGTCTCGACCCCTTTTGGCAAGCGGCTCAAGATCTCGACATGGCAATATTCGTCCATGCTCTTCATCCAATAGCAGTGAAATCGCTAAACGCTTCACCCCTCTTCACCGCATTTGCTGGCTTTCCGATCGATGTGGGAATGAGTGCTGCGTCTATGATGATCCAAGGAACGCTCGCGCGTTTTCCAAAATTGCGCGTGGCATGGAGCCATGGCGGCGGAACCTTAGGGGCGATGCTGGGCCGCCTAGACCGCGGCTGGAGTGCAACAGATGGTTATGGGATCGACCAACTGCCCAAACCGAGCGATCAAGCACGCAATATGTTCTACGATAGCAATGTATATGATCCCAAATGGTTACAGTATATCACCAGAGAAATGGCCCCCGGACAAGTATTTGCTGGAACTGATTACCCCTACTTAATCCGACAGGAGCAAATAGGTAGGTTCCTAAACTCTGCGGACCTTACACTTAGCGAGATTGTTAGCGTGAAAAATGGCGCCGCAAAAATATTCTTGAAATCTTTGAATATATGAACCCGCCGCCCAATTCGGGCTGAAGTCCAACTAAATCAGCAGAGCCACTTTAGCCGACACTTCCTAGGCTCTGCGGGTTTGCGCATCGCGTGTTACGTTATCGCAGACTTTGATTCAAACGTGAGAACTGGTCTGCCCCCAGCAAAGTAGTCCATAATTTGAGTTAGTACCGGCTTCAGATATGAGCTACTTTGCTGGAGGAAGACCGCATCCGCGCCCTGACTGCTGAGCGCCTTGATCAATGGAGCCCAGCACCAAGCCCCTGCCACGCTCCTTGCACTAAAAGAAATGTCATTCCGAGCTCCTCATTAAACGGTAGATATCCATCCGTGCTTGCAGTCAGTCAGAACCTTCGCCCAGTTCAGACAGAATGGTCTCTTGATGTTCACGAAACCTAGGTGACCGCTTCTCTATATTTAATTCAGAAGAACCGAACCGGACCGGATAGCAAATATTGCGAATTGCACCATAATCAGGATCCTCAACATCGAACCAAGTGCGATTGAATTTCACCTGAGGGTCTTTGAAGAATTCGTCGATCGAGTTCACCGCAGCTAATGGAACACTATACTTTGCGGCGCTATCGAGCACGGTTTTCGTGCTTTTCTGAGACGTACCAACCTCCATCTCCGCCCACAAAGCTTCATAATTGGTCATTCGCGACCAAGCATCCTTAAAGCGCTCATCACCAATAACGTCCTCTCGTCCTGCCGTCTTGCACATTCCCTCAAACTGCGGATCTGTTTGGATATGCCCAATTACAAACCCATCCTTGGTTTTAATTGGATGATACATATCGATTTTCCGAATACGCTCAGCATCTTCGTTTTGGAATGTATGGTTAATCATCAATGCAGGCAGCATAAGTGCTGCATATGCCTCCAACAATGAAACAGAAACCGTTTGTCCCTTGCCGCCATTGCGTTCCCTCGCAAACAGAGCGGCAAGGATACCTTGTGAAAGCGTCGTAGACGCCACCTTATCAACTAAAAAATTACGAACCGGCACAGGTTCTTTATGTTCCGAATATTGCCCAAAATCTTCCATCACACCGCACATGCCCTGTATAACGTGATCATATGCAGGACGCTCAACATAAGGCCCATCAGGTCCAAACCCGGTAATTGACGAATATATTATCCCCGGATTCTTAGCGCTTAGCACCTCATACCCCAACCCAAGCCTCTGCATCACACCAGGACGAAAATTCTCGATCACAACATCGGCAGTGAGACAGAGCTTAAGAGCTGTGGCTCTTCCATTTTCGCTCTTCAAATCAAGTGCAATACTTTTCTTATTACGATTAATTTGTTGGAAAAAGGCCGGCAGGTCATCCTGCTTTGGATGCATTGCCCGCATCGGGTCTCCGTTTAGAGGCTCAAGCTTAATCACCTCCGCACCAAGATCACTAAGCATTTGGCCCGCAAACGGACCAGAGACCATAGTAGCAAATTCAATCACGCGCAGTCCTTTGCAGGGCGCATCTTTTTCACTATTCATCATAAATCCTCCTCCACTAAATCACTATTTTTGACCAACGACTCCACAAGTATCACGCGCCCGGCCAAACAATTTAAAAACATTCGTTCTATAAATTTTGCAGCACAATTCTAACCCGGCCCGAAATTTCTCGGAGCATATCAACTGGGGCAATACTACGTTTTTTCCCAATATTTATCTCTCAAGAGTCGCTTATACAATTTTCCTGTTGGATGCCGTGGCAGCTCCTGCATGAAATCAATCTGCCTTGGGATCTTCATCCGTGCGAGTTGGTCGCCAAGATAGTCTTGAACGGAGCTGGCGAGTTCATCACCTTTCTCAGACCAATCTAGAGGCTGAATAACTGCCACCAACCGTTCACCTAGGTCCTCATCAGGTGCACCAATCACAGCGACATCAGCAACTCTCGGGTGAGTAATAATCGCATCTTCGATTTCTTGCGGATAAATGTTTACGCCCCCAGAAATTATCATAAAGCTCTTACGGTCTGTGAGATAAAGATATCCGTCCTCGTCAAGCCAACCAATGTCACCCAACGTACTCCACCCCTTGTCATTGTAAGCGCTTTTGGTTTTCTCTTCGTCATTATGGTAACTAAAGGGATTGCCCCCCTCAAAATAGATCAATCCCTCCTTTCGAGCAGATAGCTCTTCTCCCTCATCTGACATAATGTGGATTACCCCAAACACAGCCGGACCTACCGATCCCTTATGCGTCATCCACTCATCAGGACCGATCGCCGTCAAACCGTTGAATTCAGTGCCTGCGTAAAATTCATGGATAATTGGCCCCCACCACTCCATCATTTCTTCCTTAATTGGGACTGGGCAAGGAGCAGCGGCGTGGAAAGCAAGTTGCAGACTGGATAAATCATATTTGGTTCGCACATCTCGCGGCAATTTCAATATTCTCACAAAGTGTGTAGGAACCCATTGGGAATGAGTAATGGTCTCGTCTTGGATATACTTGAGTGATTCCTCGGCATCGAATTTCTCCATAACGACGACAGTTCCACCAACCTTCAATACAGACAACGACCAACGCAGAGGAGCCGCGTGATATAAAGGTGCTGGCGATAAATAGATCATTTCATGATTATATCCGAACCAATCCACTGCAAGCGTGGTCAATCCGTCAATCTCATCTAGCTGCGCTTCGGGAAGTGGGAATTTCACCCCCTTTGGACGCCCGGTCGTGCCCGATGAATACAACATCGGCGCCCCCTGACTTTCATCTGTGACTCGCGAAACAGGCATAGCATCGCGTTCAGCTACATAGTTACGCGCTTCATCAGAAGCACCATCTACCAAGAAAAGGGTCACCCCCTTAACCTGACTTACTATGTCCTTGCCTAATGCAAGTTTGGCCTTCGTAACGAAGAGGACAGTAGCGCCTGCATCACCGACAATATAAGCAGCTTCAGGAGCCGTGAGTTGAGTTGAAATTGAGGTATAATATATACCTGTTCGGTCAGCCGCTAACGCCACCTCAAGGTAACGAGAATGATTTTCCATAAGAATGGCAATCACGGATTCTCGATGCAGCCCCTCTTGCCGCAATAGATGTGCGCATTGGTTGGAGCGCTCTTCCAATTGTTGGTAAGTTACCTCCTCACCGCTTGGCACCATCTTGTAAGCAACGTGATGTGGCTTAGATTTTGCGTGATTGTAAGGGTGTATTTCCATTGCGATCTCCCTATCCGCCGATAGTTTATGTGAAAATTCCGACGGTATTTTTATACATGTGTTTTAGTATAAAAGGATTTCCTCGAACACAAGTAACATGATACTTTTTTGACGCGACGGGCAAACCACTGAGGTATGCGCTGAACGAGCTGAGTATTGCGAGTTAAGAACCAAACTAACTATGTGAATAATTCTATTTTGCTACAAATTTTGGCGACCTACCTTCGACAACAAGGCACGTGCACCATTGGCTAACGCAACATCTGTTGCTTCAGAGGCCTCATCCAGCGTCTTCACATTGATTGCGTTCAATTGCTTGGGCCGGTTAAGTGAAATCTCCGCCAAGCTATCCGTTAGCGTATATTCAATTTCTGAGTATTTTTTTGACACAAAGTTTCCTTCCGTCCTGCATTAACCGGGCGAATTGAGAGCCTCGAGCACATCATGATCAAGCGCTGCATGAAAAACCCGCTCGGCTGAGCGTTCGACAATGTCTGGAGGCCCCATATCACGGGGAACCGCGCCATATGATGCCATCGCGTGCGCCATATTCTGGCGATACGACAACCATGCATCGTTAAAACTGGGCGCACTACCACGTTGTGCTTTCAGTACACTCAAATAATGCTTGATAAGACCTTGCTCATTCTCGCGCCTTTGTTCGGTATTTAGAGCGGTAACAATTATCCACGACATGTCGTGGGCATAGTTGCCAGAGAAACATAACTGCCAGTCAAGAAATCCGGGCTGTCCATCAGCTTCATAGAAAATATTTCCACCATGGAGATCACCATGCAAAAAAGTCTTCGGTCGGCTATCCATCACCCGCCACAATGTATCTAGCGAGCGAAGTGCCGTTTCAGAGCTGATGAGGATACGCTCGAGAAGATCACCATGCTTGCAAGAGATCAGCTCGTCCCAATGGGAAGAACGGTAACAATATTTCAAAAATAATCGTTGCGGCTCACGCCAACTTTCATAAGCTCCCAAACGTGGGTCCCCCCACCACTGAGAGTGCAAAGATGCGATCTTTTCTAGAACTCCAGCAACATCATCGACTGATACGTGCGCAAGATTAGTGGCAAATCGAACGCCGCCCTGTCTGAGGTTCAAATCCTCCAGAACAACGATGCCTTGAGGAGCATCATTGATCGCAGCATAAAACGAGCTTGGAATGTTAAGGTCAATGTCAGGGGCAATTTCGTTGTAGAACACTGCTTCCTGTTGAAGTGCTTGATAAACGCGCTTTCGCCATTTATCGTCAAACCCACCCTTAACATAAACGGCCTCAGGCAAGTCATGGCCAGCACGCTCTGTATAAGAGATCACGAAACTCGCTGATATTGATGTGCCCTGATACCCGCCCCTCTGGCGGCACTCACCTACTACAACGCCCGGATACTTACTCTGAAGGACGTGAGTAAGCCATCTGGCATCGACATCTTCAAGATACAATGGAAGGTCAGGTGTGGCATTGGATATGGTCATGGTCGGTCCGCCTGACCGGTGCTGCTCATGCGCATTCCGGTCGTCTGAGAGGCCCCTGAATGTGGGAATAAACCTGGCCCCCACGCCAACAAACCACCATCGACTAACAAAGTCGTACCGGTCACAAACCGCGCTTCATCACTCCCAAGATAAACGGCAGCATATGCAATATCATCCGACTTTCCTGTATCAGGCCATGGCTGCTTGCCTTTCATGAAGGTCTTCATTTCATCATCAGATTTTGCAGGTACGAGTGGTGTATGAATTCCACCGGGAGCTATCGCATTTACGCGTATGCGATCTTCTGCGAGTTGAACAGCCGCATTCTTGGTTAGATTTATAACACCCGCCTTAGCCGCAGAATATGCGGCTGGCCCGCTTCCACCCCCTAACCCTGCCGTGGACGATGTATTTATAATTGATCCTCCGCCTGTGTTTTTCATAGCCCGGGCACCGTGCTTAATCCCATAAAACACAGCCTTCATCATGATATCGAAGGTCTTGTCCCAATCTTCTGACCTCGTTTCGATAATCGGGCTCATCGCTCCCCCTACACCGGCATTGTTGAATACGATATCTAGGCGCCCAAAATCTTCGACCGCCAGATCAACCATGGCTTGAATTTGTTCTTCCTCACAAACATCTGTGTGAATAAACCGAACGCTACTTTCAAAGCCTGCTTGCTTGGCCGTCTCCAGCGTTGCCCGACCCGCCTCGTCATTGAGGTCGGCAATAACAACGCTAGCTCCCTCGCGTAGATACATCAGAGCGGAGGCTCGCCCCATTCCACTTGCGCCACCCGTGATAACCGCGACCTTACCCTCTAGTCTTCCACTCATATTTTTCTCCAAAAATAAACTGCGTTTTGGTTACGTAACTTTATCCACTGCATTAGGTATGAAGCGACCAAAGACGCAGGTTAAAACTCCACCGTCTCATCCGCATTGGCCTGAGCATACCTCTGAGACAGTTCATTCCGTAGCTCTAGAGATACCGGATCGCCGGTGCGCGGAATCACCATTTCTCGTTCGAGGTCTAGTCCGTCCTCAAAGGATAACCTCTGACCATCGATAACAGCCCGTTTATTCGCTACCAATGCTGGACCATAGTGTACCGAAATCCGACGCGCCCATTCGAGCGTATGCTCAATGAATTTGTCAGACGGTAAAATTGCATTGATCAGACCAATGTCTAATGCCTCCTGTGCCCCAACTTTGCGACCGCTCAGAATCAACTCAAGAGCACGCCCCTGGCCAATCAATCGCGGCAAGCGCTGCGTCCCCCCCGCCCCAGGGACCATTCCAACAGCCACTTCAGGAAGCCCAAAGCTTGCCTCGAGTGTCGCCACACGAAGCGTGCAAGCAAGAGAGAGCTCTATGCCTCCACCCCATGCTTGCCCATTGACGGCCGCAATAACTGGTTGAGGCATAGATTCGATTAAACTAGGTGTAGTTCTCCAAGCGGTTCGCTCACCTTCCACAGGTTCGCCCTTGGTAACTTTTGCCAAATCTTCAAGGTCAGCATGAGCTACAAAATACCCAGGTAACCCGCCAGTAATAACGATAACGGCTACATCTTCGCGGCTTCGATATCCCTCTAAGATACCCGCCAATTCTCCTAACGCCGCAAAACTCATGAAATTTCGAGGAGGTCTTGAAAATGTGATTAGCGCAACATTACCAATATGATCGGTACTCCATTCACTCATACTCAATGTCCTTTAGCTATTTCGTTTCTAGGCGCGCCTGCAGCGACGAACATGACGAAGTGCTCGCTCGCAATCATGGGCTCACCTTAACAACAGTTTTCCCCGCACCGGGTGAGGTTAAGCCCTGGATAGCCTCTTTCGCATCCTCAAAACCGTACACATTTCCTAGTGGAGTCTGCAGAGCTTCAGTCTCTGCCATTTTTGCGAGCTCAGCATACGCTGCCCTCTCCTCGTCTTTCGAGAAACCGCCCGAAAATACACCAATGGCAGAATAGTTACGCAAAACCATGTCTTGAGTATCCAATTCAAGCCATCCGCCGCTAGCAAATCCAATCAGAGCAATACGCCCCATAGGCGCTATCGCCTTCACCGCAGTAGCTGCAGCATCGCCGCCTACAGGGTCGAAAATAACATCTGTGCCCGCACCTTCAGTAAAATCGAGCACGGCATCATGCCAATTATCGACTCGGTAACTGATGGTAAAATCGGCACCTATTTTTTGACAAAACTCTAGCTTTTCCTTTGAACCGCCACAGGCAATTACTGTCGCGCCTCTAGCTTTGGCAAACCGAACCGCCGCTGCACCAGAGTTTCCCGCAGCCCCAAGAATGAGAACAGTACTTCCAGCCTCCACAGGCACACGCTGCGCCAATGCAGCGTAGGCTGTGCGATAACCAATCATAAACCCAGCGGCGGCTTCAGCAGACATTGCCTGAGGAACGTGCAAACACTTTGCTTCCTGCACAAAGGCAAAATCTGCGAGCCCCCCTCGCCACCAGCCGTCACCATAGATCGTCAAGCCCATAACTCTGTCACCGACACAATAGCTTGACCCCTCAGGCACAGCAACAACTCGCCCAGAAACCTCCTGCCCAGGACGAACCGGCGGTGACGTTACAATGGGGTAAAGTCCACGCGTCATCAGAAGATCCGGTAAGCCGATACCACAAGCCTCAACCTCAATCAGAATTGAACCTGGGGTGGGGTCGCTCCAAGTCGCCCGCTCAACTGACAACACATCCTTCGGCTCCCCGAATTTTTGAGCCGTCCATGCTCGCCCATGCCTCATACTCACCTCCAATTTATACAAGTGTTTTACATTTTGTGTCTCATGACTGCAACACCTCTAGTCGAGAAAATAATTATTATTGTGCTTTTAGCGATTGTGTAGTTGCGGCGGCTTCAATTACCGTCGGTTTTTGATAGGACTCACGTGACGTACAATTTCGCCAGCAATCAGCGATAATATTTGGAAGTTGGTCACCAAGCCCCATCATATCGTAAAGATAGAGGCTATAACAAACCGAAATGTCTGCGGTGGTAAATCGCTCACAGGCGAGGAATGAACGCCCCCTCAAGCGAGTCGAAGCCAACTTCTTCCAAAGTCCATAGTACACGTTCGGATCGTGATCGCGGGGCATGATTGAACTTCATATAGAGGCTCCAATAGCACTTACTGTCATAAGCATTGCACTTCACAAAAAAATAGACAATTGTTTTAATTTCATGAGGGAACGCGCATTTTGCCTACCTTTTTTTATGGAGAGATAGTCGATGGGCACATTTGTCAAAACCGAAACCAAGGGCCGCATTCTTCAAGTGACACTAGATCGGCCGAGGGCTCTCAACAGCCTCCACGCACCAGCATGCCGCGAACTTTCTAGCGTGTGGGACAATTTCCTCGCTGATGATGAACTTTGGTTGGCGATTGTCACCGGGAGTGGGGATAAAGCGTTCTGCGCTGGACATGATCTAGTAGATGATTTTTATGCCCCGATGCCAACGACAGGCTGGGCGGGCCTATCGCACAGGAATGATTTCACAAAACCACTCATTGCGGCCGTAAATGGCCTTGCTTTGGGCGGAGGATGGGAAATCGCACTGAACGCAGACATCATAATATCTGACCCTAACGCGAAGTATGGACTAACCGAACCAAAAATCGGCTTCGCAGCCCTGGGTGGGGGAGCTCGTATGCTTCCAAAACGAATGCCTTACCACCTTGCCATGGGACTAATGCTGACCGGAGATACCATTTCAGCCCAGGAGGCCAAAAATCACGGTCTGATCAACGAAATTTCGCCAAAAGACGGTGCATTAGAAACTGCATTCAACTGGGCCGAGAGAGTACTAACCTGCTCACCTATGGCCCTACGCGCGACCAAACAGATCGCTCAGATATCGCTAGAACCCACCATGACACGCCAAGCAATTCAATTGCTTGAACACCAACTCGCCGACCAACTAGAAAAATCAAACGATGCAGCAGAGGGTCTCTCTGCCTTTTCACAGAAACGCCAGCCTGTTTGGACAGGATGCTAACTCTTTCCTGAGGGACTAACATGAAACTCGGACGAATACTGATAAACGGGGAAATGCAAATTGCCATAGCCCATGGGGACAGGGCAATACCAATATCTGCCATCTTGCCGGACCTAAAGTGCAATATGATTTCTTTGATCGAAAATTGGAACATTCTACGATCAACCATTGAGGATATTGCATCCCATAATGATGCGGGAGTCCCCATTCACCCAACGGACTGGAAAAGGCCAATAGAACGACCTGGAAATATGTTAGCGATTGGCCTGAACTATGCTGACCATATAGCTGAAACTGGCATGCAAACCCCAGAATGCCAATTGTGGTTTGCGAAGCTTAGCACTTCTGCGAATGACCCATATGGAAACGTGCCACTTCCCATATCTGGCCACCAAGTAGATTACGAAGTTGAGTTGGTTGTCGTTATTGGCAAACCCTGCAGGCATGTTTCCGTAGAAAATGCACATGAGTACGTTTTCGGATACTGCGTTGGAAACGACGTATCCGTTCGAGATTGGCAATTGGCTTCGCCGCAATGGATACTTGGTAAGTCGTTTGACGGTCACGCCCCTTTTGGACCTTATATTACTTTGAGCGACTCTATCGAAGATCCACACCAGCTTGATATTCGCGCAGACGTGAATGGTGGTCTGCGTCAATCATCCAACACAAAACACCTTGTATTCTCGATATGGGAGCAAATTGCTCATCTCTCACAAGCGGTCACGCTACAACCCGGAGACCTAATTTTTACCGGCACCCCAAGTGGAGTGGGCGTAGCGATGACACCGCCTCGTTATTTAAAAAAAGGTGATCGCGTTAAGTGCGAAATCGATGAGCTTGGCTTTATAGAAAACCAATTTGAACCGGAGGCCACACCTCATGAATCTTGAGTTAACCAGCAAGAAGGTACTCGTAACAGGCGCATCACAAGGCATCGGGCGAGCAATTGCGCGTGCTTTTGCGCGCGAAGGATCCGATGTGGTCATCGTTGCCAGAACATCGTCAAAATTGGAGGCGTGTGCCAGTTCCATTCAGGCGGAATTCGGCACAAAGGTGGTTTCAATTGCCGCTGACCTATCCAACGAACGCGAGGTCAAACGCTTGGCAAGTGAAATTGGTGCTTTCGATATTTTGGTCAACAATGCCGGGGCGATTCCCCCAGGCAATCTCTCGTCATTAACAATTGAAGATTGGAAGCATGCATGGGATTTGAAAGTCTTCGGTTATATAGCGCTTACACAGGCTTGTTATCAGCAGATTGCGGATCGGTCCGGTGTCATACTAAATATTATCGGCGCAGCAGGAAGTCATCACAATCCCTCATATATAGCTGGAAGCACTGGAAACGCAGCGCTTATGTCTTTCACCCAAGCCTTTGCGAAGGAAGCACGAAAAGATGGTGTACGGATCATAGGTATTAATCCTGGCCCTGTTGCAACCGAGCGATTTAAAATGTTGCTTGAAGCTGAAGCATCCCGCCAATTTGGAGCCTCAGAAAGGTGGGAAGAACTGATGGACGCATTTCCATTCGGAAGAGCAGCACGGGTTGAGGAAATTGCTGATAGTGCAGTATTCCTCGCATCCCCTCTCTCCAGTTATACAACCGGTACAATCGTTACGATTGACGGAGGCATGACATGACGAGACAAGACACAGCCGGGTTTATCGGATTAGGAGATATTGGCGCCCCCATGGCAGAGAAGATCACTCAGTCAGGAGTTGATCTCACCGTTTGGAATCGAACTGCAGCGAAAGCAGTGCCGCTCAAATCAGCTGGCGCAAAAGTAGCTCAATCACCTATGGAGCTTGCTGAAGCATGCGACATTATATGCCTATGCGTTGATAGTTCAATTGCAATTGAAGAGATCATATTTGGGGAAAATGGTATTACACGCACTAAAGACCTCCGTGTCAAAATAATCATTGACCATTCGACATTGCCTCCACATGAGGCCGTCAAGCTCGCGACACAACTAGAGCAATTTGAAATTGGATTTCTCGATGTTCCAATCTCAGGCGGCGCGGTCGGCGCACGCGCGGGAACATTGGCCGTAATGGCAGGTGGCGATTCTGCACTCTTAGAAAGAGCCCGCCCAATCCTAGCATCCTTTGCAAGCCACATAACACATATGGGGCCTGTGGGTGCAGGCCGCGCAGCAAAAGCGTGCAACCAAATCATCAATTTTGGCAACATAGCCGCCTTGGCGGAAGCGATGGCTCTCGCCCCAAAATATGGAATACCTAAAGAACGTATCCCAGAAGCCATTGCCGGAGGCTTTGCCGATTCGAACATAGCAAAAGAATTCAAGCGATCGTTCGAAGCAAATGACTTTAGCCCTGTTCGCTACCTAGTTGTTGGGTTGAGTAAGTTCTATTCAGCTCAAATTGACACAGAATACCGAGGCAAACTCGGAATACTGATGAAGGATATTTCGATTGCCCTTGAGATGGGGCAAACTACCGGAGTTCCGCTGCCCAGTTTGACCCAATTCGATGCGGTATTTCGAATGCTCCATAATCTGCCAACGGAAGGAACCGACGGATGACACAAACAAGTGATAAAATTTGTATTCCAGAATGCAATAGTTCCAACTCTTTTGGATCCGAATGCCTATGCAGATAATAGTATCTATGGAGCTTATGCGTGATTACGTAAAAACAACCCACTTGGCGTAGCTAAATTCGATGGAATTGTCCCCTTCTGAGTCATTACGAGGCGCGCCGTGTCAACGGGCAGGCCCCTCTTACCCATAGAGTTTGAATTGGAATAAACACCCTCATCAATTGAGTAGATGCTAGAATCCCAGCGACCACCGGGGAGCTTTAGACGCCCACTTGAACAATTAGTACGATGAATAGATTTTATATATCTTATCCTTAATTGACGGGCACAATTGCGAACATTAGAATTAAAACGGTGGGATAATTTATCGACACTTTGGTCTCAAGGAGACGCAGATGCTGCCAGAACTCTATCTGCCAATGAAAATTGGCTCCCTTCAAGTGCCAAATCGATTAATGATGGCCGGCATGTCCGCAGGCACCAAAACGGATGCGAACGGCGAAATTGCACCAGAAATGATCGCCTATTATATGGAGCGCGCACGTGGTGAGCCCGGCATGATCGCGATTGGTGCATCACAAATTTTGCCACCTCAAAAACGTCTATTCGGACCGCATGCAGGCATATCCCTTTACAGCGATGACGTTGTTCCTTCACTGGCAAAACTAGTCGATGCCGTCCACCAATATGACGTTAAATTCGGCATTCAGTTATGGAATGGCGGTGGGACAGAAGGAACCAGTCATGAGGAGCTCATCTCACCATCAGGCCTCTCTTCCAACGTGCGCACAGCAAGAGGAGACGGAACAGCGCGTTACCGTGGACAACCCAACCGAGCTTTAGAAACAGATGAAATTCAACAAATTGTTGGGTACTTCGCGGCTGCAGCTCGTCGATGCGCAAACGCAGGTTTTGATTTCGTCGAAATCCATGGCGGCCACGGATATATTATCAGTAACTTCCTAACTCCTCTTTTTAATAAGAGAACGGACCAATACGGTGGCTCGTTCGAAAACCGAACCAGATTTCTTCTTGATATCGTCAAGGCCGTCAAAGCCGAAGTTGGTAACGAGATAGCTGTTGGGCTAAAGTATAATGGCGATGATTTTCTCGGAGAGGACGGATGGACGCTGGAAGAATCGTGTAAGCTGGCCCCTCTCGCCGAAACAGCAGGCGCCGATTATATTACAATCACCGCCGGACTGGTTGGATCCCCCAAACTAACCATCCCGCCGATGTATGAGCCACAAGGTTGCTACACAGATCTTGCCGCCGCCGTTAAACCGCATGTTTCGATTCCAGTCGGCACGATTGGGCGGATCAAGAACCCGACCATGGCACGCGATACTATCAAATCAGGAAAAGCTGATTTCGTCTGTTTTGCTCGCGCGACAATTGCAGATCCTGAAATTTTTCTTAAAACAAAAGAAGGCAGGTTGGAAGATATTCGACCGTGCTTGGCAGATTGCCGAGGCTGCATCGACGAGCATATTCTACGCAACGGCGGCGGCGACGCTAGTTGTGTGGTTAATCCAAGAATGTCTAGAGAACTAACTTGCTTTGATGTAGAAGGCTCGGCGGCTGGCAATCCAAAAAACATACTGGTCATTGGCGGCGGCCTCGCCGGAATGGAAGCTGCGCGATGTACCGCTTTCTCCGGTCACAAAGTCACATTGTGTGAGCGGCGATCGCAACTGGGTGGACAAATGCTGCTTGCGCGTGAGATGCCCGGACGTCGCGAAATCGGCGATATTGTACCGTGGTATGTCCGCCAACTGGATAAGATGGGAGTAGAGGTCCAGCTCAATACCGAAGTAACTTTGGCCATGATGAAAACCTTTGCCCCGGATGTTGTCTTCATCGCCGCAGGAAGTGCTGGAGTGGTTCCACAGAACTTAATGGAGCTGGTCATGAACGCCGAAGACATCGATATTATGATGCTGGATGAGATGATTGAAGAAAACATGGAAGCCGGTCAGAATGTGCTCGTCATCGGAGGCGATCAAAATGGTATGGTTGTTGCCGACTATCTAGCGCAAGATGATCGTGTTGTTACCGTGGCCCAGGCCGATGGGCACTTTGGTAGTAAACTCGCCGCTCATGATCGTTGGTATCTACTTAACCGCCAGAATGTGAAAAATGTGAAGAGGGTAAAAAATATTCACGGTATCGAGCTCATCGCTGAAACCAATGATATTCAACTCCTCGGCGAGGATGAACCAGTCATCGTAACTGACGTTGACGCGATTGTTTTTGCGAGCGAACGACGATCTGAGCGAGACTTAATTGAAGCGGCAAAGTCGTTGGGGGCTGAAGTTTATGTCGTCGGCGACGCTCACGATGTTACATCAGAGAATGCCGGTACGATCTTCAATAACATTGCACATGCTTACGATACCGCACGACAAGTGTGAGACAGCATTGGCAGCGACTAGTAGACACCAACTATTCCGACCGGCAACAAAGGACAACCGGCCAAAGTGATTGATCTATGCTACAGCCCCTGCTCCGAATGGCTGGAAGGCTTCCATAATGCTGGAAGAATTTGGATTGGCATATCGTGCTGTTCCAGTTAATCCCGCAACTGCAGATCAGCGCACTGAAGAATATTACCATACTTACCCAAACGGATGTATTCCAGAAATTGTCGACCATAACGCTGGGTGGGCCCCAGTATCTATCTTTGAAAGTGGTGCAAACCTAATTTATCTGGCTGAAAAGACCGGATTGTTCATACCATCCGACGTCAGTCGGTCGCACAAAAACTATTCAATGGCCAATGGCCGGACTTGGACCTATGGAGGGGCAAAACAGCCGCTTCCTGTTCTACGCCCCAAAACAAATACCGTATGCATTAAACCGTTACGGAAAAGAGGTCGCTCGTTTGTATGGCGCACCCGATCGCCAACTTTCTCAAACAAGCGATTGTATCGCTGGTGCCTATTCTATTGCGGATGTGACATGTTTTCCATGGATCATGACACATAAAGCCCAAGGCTTGTCACTTGATGTCTATCCCAACCTCAAGAGATGGTTTGCAACCCTGCGAACTCGGAAAACACTCCAAAGCGGACTAGCCGTTGGGAAGAAGATAAAGTCCACTCAAATGAACGATGCGATGCAACGACGCCTTTATGGAATTAGTAACGCAGATGAGGAATGAAAATCGAATTCTTTTTTGATTGTTCCAGCCCATGGACTTACTTGGCTTTCGAGCGAGTCCAATCTCTCGCAGACGAATTTGGTGCAGAACTCATTTGGAAATCTATTCTCGTCGGCGGAATTTTCAACGAGGTAAACCCTGGAGTGAATTTCTTCAAGGCAATTGAGTCGATGCCACAACGAAAAGTCGACTACCACCAGAAAGATCTTCAAGACTGGGCAAAAGCCACCGGCTTCAAGATGCCGATAAGATTTCTAAGCATCCGCCACAACGCAAGCAATCCGCCGAAGGTTTAATACCTTCTTGCTCATAGCTATTCACTAGAGTTGATTACAAATTTGTTTGCGGTGTCGTTCAGTATTATCTCTCCCCATAGCGCTCCGATGACGAAGCAGAACACTCGAACAAATATTTCCCGAGCTCCAATAATTCTGTTAGGCGATTTGGTAAAAGATATCTTAGGTCGTCGGTTGCATTGAGTACTGATCAATTGAGCTTCCGGGAATAGAAAATTCCTTAGAATCCATTACAGTTCGCAGGCTGTTTGCCACTTCCTCAGCGGTAAGATCCTTCGATACAAAACCTGGCACAGTGGCAGTAAAAATTCGAGCAACACGTCCACCAGCTACGCTTAAAACCTCTCCGTTAAGTTCACACATATCGTGGGCCAGATATGTAACCACTGGAGATACAGCTTCTGAATCCAGCCTACTCGTATCCAAATCGGGATGAGCATCAAAATATGGTTTAGCCATGGGGGTGTAAGCAACAGGACATATTGTGTTTATACGAATATTACAGTCGCAATTATCCAAGGATGCAGCACGACCCAGTCCGATGATACCAGCCTTGGCAGTAACATAAGGCAAGGCATCAGGCGCACCAAATGCTCCTAGTGCGGAAGCCGTATTGATGATCCGTCCATAGTCCTGGACTCGCATATGCTTCAAAGCTGCGCGCATAGTCCAGAACATTCCCATAAGATGAACCTCGATTACAGATCGTAAATCATCCGTTGGAACATCCTGTATTTTTCCAGCGATTGAGTTTCCAGCATTGTTGACCAGAATATCAATATGACCCCAATGCTCAACTGCTCGCTCAATTAGTGCAACTGCCTGGTCTTCAATACCAACACTTCCACCCATGCCGATAACATCATAGCCCTCGCTCCGAAGGCGTTCCGCTTCTTCTTCAGCAGCGAGCTTACCGCTATCTCGCATAGCAATATCGTTGAGTAGAACGCGAGCTCCGCGTTCTGCCAGTGCACGTGCGTGACTGAGCCCAAGACCACTTGCAGCACCTGTGACGACAGCCACTTTTCCATCAAACAACAACTTAGTCATATGGTATCTCCGTCAAGACTAATGACTTACAGTGCATCTAGAGTAACCTGTCCGGCAATCGGTCGGCCAAAGGCTACGGCCGATGTGATCGGGTTATAAAACTCACGAAGACACTTAATCTTACCATCTTCAATATCAAACCTGAGCACATATCGATTTCTATAAATTTTCCCCGAAATCATCTCAACTTCACCGCGCGCCTCAACGAAGACAGTGCGGCCATCCGCAGATTCGATGTACTCAGAACTCACTAATTTTACCGTTCTTTCTGCCGCGAATGCCGTGTCGATGAAGCTCACAATTTCATCTTTTCCAGAATATCGACGAAAATGACCGTCCTCGGTCTTGCCCGATTCATTGAATGGAATCTCGAGGACCATATCCTCAGCCATCACGCCCAATTTGGCTTCCTTATCTTTATTGACGTCTCCCATTATCCAACGTTCCGCCACATCACGAGGACGCATGATTGCCCTATTTATGCGTGTCATATTTACTCCAATCCATTTTGTTCACCTAATTTGTGACAAGTGTATGCCCACCTGAGACTTTGATACTCTCACCTGTGACATAGGCTGATAGGTCGCTCACCAAAAACTCCATAACACCAACAACATCGTCAATTTGACCTAAACGCCGCAACGGAATCGCCTTGGTCTGCTCTTTAGTTGCTAAATTGCGGTCGGAAGATTGGGATTTCACGCGAGCTGTTTCAATCAGCCCCGGCGCAATACAATTTACCCGTACATTATGAGGACCAAGTTCCACAGCCAGCGATTTCGAATATTTTTCGACGGCGGCTTTTGCGGCACCGTACATAGCAAGCCGCCCCTGGATATCGTCCATGAATGCTCCGATCGTAGAGATATTCACGATGACCCCACCCTGCTTCATCAGAATTGGCGCGCAAGCTTGGCACATATTGACTGTAGTTTCGAAGTTGGCTGCAAAAAGAACGGAGCGGTCTTCTCCAGATGTTTTTGATGCCGAGCTCTCTGCAATCGATGTGATCGCGCCGCCAGCATTATTGATAAGAATATCAATCCGACCAAACTCGCGCATGATCAAAGAAACAGCGTTTTGAACTTCCTCCTCAACAGATAAATCTGCCTCGAGTTCCAATGCACGAACTCCAATTGCCCGCAGCTCATCTACAACTGTCGCTTCTGTCAGTTCCTCACCGAAATTCGAAGCAATGGAAAGATCGATGTCAACAATAGCAACATCAGCACCAAGTGATGCTAGCCGGTGCGCGTGCGCGCGGCCCATACCACCTGCTCCACCCGTGACTATTGCAACTTTGCCCGACAATACACTCATGCCGGAATGACCCGATCCGCAAAACAGTCGATCATGACAGGCTTTTCTTTTTTGATATCAGTCAAGTTTTCGTCCTTTTTCAATTGTTTATTTAGAGGCATTCCCAACCACAGCTAAGCCGAGATAGTCTTGCCAGACCAGTGACATTCGAGGCAATGTGGCTTTCTAGTAATTTGAAAGCAGTCTATGCGCCATAAATTGCCCCCCCTTAATGCTCTGCGAGCATTTGAAGTAACCGGACGAACGGGTAGCCTCAGTGCAGCCTCGAGAGAACTTAGAGTATCTGTTGGTGCGATCAGTAGACACATCAACATACTGGAAGACTTTGTCGGATATCGCCTGTTCACTCGGCACCATAACGGAATGACCCTTACCCAGTGGGGTAACGCATATCACGAGCAAATTGCCTCTGCCTTTAATCAGATAGATGCCGCTGGGCGTAGGTTACAAATGGATGATCGCCGCACAATCCGATTGCGCGCTTACACAAGTTTTTCCACTGAGTGGTTGACACCTCGACTACCAGATTTTCGGCGGAAACACCCAGATATCATACTTAAACTTCAACAATCGCTCAGTGAAACGGACTTTTCCCACGAACCTTTTGATGCAGCGATTAGCGCCCTTCCGGTTGTACAAAGAGGGATAGCAAGCATTGATCTCTTCAACAGCGTCTTCGTACTTGTTTGTTCTGACGGCGTAGCAAGGCAACAAGCTATCAACGGCGATTTTTATTCACAACATGCGCCACCTATTCTATTTGCTCGGCGCGAAATTTCGTTCTGGGAACGTTATTTTGAACTGTTAAACCTCCCCCCCCCGCCGTTTTCCAGAGGACTCGAATTCGACAACTTAAGTTTGACATATCAAGCGGCAAGAAGTGGAGCAGGCGTTGCTCTTGGGCAACTATTCTTAGTCGCCGAGGATATAGAAGCAGGTCGGCTTTCATTAGCAGCTAGAACTTGCTTGCAAATAGACCTGCCCCACAGGTTTGTTTATAGGTCCGGGCGGGATGCGCCCGAAGAAATAAAAACCCTAAAAGGGTGGCTGACCAAAGAAGCCAAAAAAACTTTATCCGCGATGAAAAGCATACGAAATAATCTTGACCACATTGAAAGAGGTTCAGATAGCAGTACGCCACCCGACTAGAACAATTGCCTCACCTCCTAACCCATTGAGTTTCCTAAACTATTCGCTGGCACGTTATATGTGAACCTCGCAAAATGCGGAGTTTGAGTTACACACATACTCCAAGGGAGCTGTCTATGAAGGTGCTAGTCCCTGTTAAACAGGTCATCGATTACAATGGGAAAGTTCGTGTGAGATCTGACCAAAGCGGCGTCGGTCTGGCCAATGTCAAAATGCCGATGAACCCATTCTACGAAATCTCTGTCGAAGAAGCTGTCCGGATGAAAGAAGCCGGCACCGTGACTGAGATTGTTGTCGTGTCTGCTGGCCCCAGCAAGCCCAAGAAACGATCCGTACAGCGCTCGCCATGGGCGCCGAAGAAGAGAGCCCGCAGCTGGTAATCCTCGGCAAGCAAGCCATTGATATGAAAGAAGCTGCAGATTACAGCGTTGATATTGCGCCGCGTCTGGACGTTCTGAAAGTCACCGAGCCACCTGCGCGTGAAGCCGGTGAGAAGGTCGAAGATTGATGTGCCCCTAGAACGGTAGACGCCTTGCAGGGTAAAACTGGAAGCAAGGAGTATAGGCCCATGCCGGGACGGATACGATATACAGAAGACTTTAAGCGTGAGGCAGTTGCGCAGGTAACCGATCGCGGTCACAGCGTTACATCGGTGGCCAAGCGGATCGGGGTTAGCCGCAAGTCGCTGTATGATTGGGTAAAGCAGTTCGAGGACGATCCCGACAAGAATGCAGCTGACGCATCTGAGATCAAGCGACTCAAGGCAGAGCTCCGGCGCGTGACCGAGGAGCGCGATATCCTACGGCGTACTTCGCGAAGGACCACGGCTAAAGTGCGCCTTTATCAGGGATCACCGCACCGAATTTTCGGTGCGAGCGATGTGCCGTGTACTCGGGGTTCATTTCAGCGGGTTCTATGCGTGGCTGAAGGCTGGACTAAAGCCGCAGGCTAAACGTCGTCGTCACCTGACCGGGCTAATCAAGCAGTCCTGGTTGGAGAGCGTGGGTGTATATGGCTATCGCAAGGTTCATCATGATCTGCTCGGCCTTGGTGAGCGTTGCGCCGAAAACACAGTGGCGAGGCTCATGCAGGCTGAGGGCTTGCGCGCGCAGATTGGCCACAAGCACCGTCCTGGCAGGCATGGCACCAAACCGTCGATTGTTGCGGCCAACCAGTTGGAGCAAAAGTTAGATGTCGCAGAGCCTGATCAGGTCTGGGTCACCGATATCACCTATATCCGCACGTATGAAGGTTGGCTTTATCTCGCGGTTGTGATTGATCTTTATGCTCGCAAAGTTGTCGGCTGGTCGATGAACTCACGCATGCGCTCATCGCTCGTGCTGGACGCTCTTCTAATGGCCGTCTGGCGGCGTAAACCGAAGGGTAAGGTGATGATCCATTCAGATCGGGGATCACAATTTACCAGCCAGCTATGGCAGGACTTCCTGAAAGACCACTATCTGGAAGCCAGAATGAGCCGCCGTGGCAATTGCTACGACAATGCTGTGGCAGAGAGCTTCTTTGCCTCCCTCAAAACCGAGCGAATCAGACGCAAGATCTACAAAACAAGGCAAGAAGCCCGCCAGGATGTGTTCGATTACATCGAGCTGTTCTACAATCCAAAGCGCAGGCATGTTAAGAACGGGATGCTGTCACACGTCGAATACGAAATGATAGCACAATGAAGCCGTAGGGCGTCTACAATCTTAGGGGCACATCAGAACGTGATACTGTGGCAGTAACTTCACAGACACTAGGCACACCAGAAAGCTCACTTGCCGGTAAAAACTGAACGGCCTGCACGCTTGTTTCTGGATGCTCGTTTAACGTTGAAAATTTTTCACATTCTGAAGCCGCTGTTACGTCCATTTGATTTATCGAACTTTGATCACTCGCTGAACAACCCGTAGCTGCTAACGAAAGAGCAAGTATTGCGATACGCAACTGGTGCAATAAAAAATCTCCATACGGTGCAAAGCAGGCTACGCCCCCTTTCTGCAACAAATTTCACTGATTACGATATTGGCGCAACTGAAAACCGAGCGCTTCCAAGCGACTAAACAATGATACTTATGCGTCCCTGAGGGCGTAAATTTTCCATATCCAGCATGCTTCGCTTCGAAACTATTTTAATCTCGCCATCCACGTCGCGCAACACATGGTAATGCCGTCCAACAAATGTGTGCGTTACCTGATTTTTACTACGGTAAGTAATAAACGTTGAGGTGACTGTTACCCCCTCAGAATTAGTCTCAAGGATGCGCACATTGTTTACTGTGTGAACAGTTTTCGATCGCGGCCATTCCGAATGTGCTTGTTTACTTTTCAACCGAATAACCCGGTGACGAAGTCGGAAATAGTCATCGGCTATATAAAAAAGCGACTCGGAAGAATCAGCATCGTTCGGAGCGCCAGCTGACGGCACTTCATAAGTTGCCCCCTCGATAAAAAGGTCAAACCAATCATCAAGCATCCACTCATCCAGAAGCGCGGCTTCATTGTACAGAAAGTCTTCGTATTGGTCGCGGCTCAACTTAGGCTCAACGCCGCGTACTTCACTCGATTTTTTCAATGTATCGCTCATGCTTGATCCTCCATTCGACGCGCCCATTCTCGCCAGAAGCACCGCATTTGCTCTTCATCGAAATTCGTAGGCTTCTCTTTGAGCAACCCTCTAGAGATATCATTCCAAGGCGCATACTGCGCATTACCATACCCGCGGTGTGCACTTTCTAGCGCTTCTACATCGTCAGGTGTCGCAAACCCGCCAGGTCCCAAAAATTCAAGAAAATTGTCAAGCCGTCGTTTTCGATGTTTTTTTGGCTCGTTGATCGGCGCAAACGCCCAAGCATTTACATGAATAAGGCCCGCCGAAACAGGATAAAACGTTCGTATGGTAATCGCCATGATATCGTTGATCACAAGATTAGGAAAAACACCCATGTTGCGATCCCCATCCGCTATTCTATGTGCCTTCTCCGCACCCAAACGTTGTTCAAGCTCAACCCTCATCGCGCGAATGTCCGCAGCCCCCTCTTCGCCCCACGAAGGTATCGTGCGAGCAATTGGGCGTCCCCATGGAGCGCTACCCTCAATGACTGCATGGCCATTTTTGAGATCATACGCTCGAGATTGAACCTTTGCCGATGCTAAATCATCATTTGCTTCGTCGCCAATGTAATCTGCGAGATACTCAAAATATGTCGCGTGCGTCTCTTCAGCGTGATATCCGTCAAAGCTGTTTTCAAGCAGCAGTTTCCAATTTGCATTGACGCTATATTCTTGACCGCCACCGACCACTTCCATTCCATTGGGTGATTGATCCGCAACCAGATCAAAAATATCTTTTGAATCTGCTAAATACTCATCAAGACCAACCGCGTCCGCGTCGAAATTCACAAAATAGAATCCGCGATATTCGTCCAGCTTCGCTACTCGAACAAGATCGACGGATCCGTCCTTGCCAAAATCCTCAGGGTAGAACCCATCTCCCATACGCGTCGCGAACTTGCCATTATTATTAAATGCCCAACCATGGTAAAAACACTTAAAACCTAAGGCGCTCCCGCACTTATCCTTAGCAATCATAGCACCGCGATGCGGGCAAACATTGAAAAATGCGTTGTAATTACCTTTGCGGTCCCGATTAAAAATCAGCTCATGCCCAGCAACATTTCGTGTTAAATAATCACTGGCCTCTTTCAGCTCGGTTGCGTGCCCGAGGTATAGCCAACACTTGGCAAAAATTCTTTCACGTTCTCTAGCAAATATTTCTTCACTAACAAATGCTTCCCGAGCAACTTTAAACACGCCTTTGGATCGATCCTCGATCACCCACTTGTTTCTACTATCTGGAACAGTCTTTAATAGCGTGGCCATACTTCTTTTCCTCAAAATGTTGGCCAGAGTGGATACACCAACAATGCCAAATACCGATCCCGCTTTGCTGGACGTACAAATGATGCACTACCCGAACCATACCAACTAACTAACTAAAACAATTGCTTTATGCAAATCCTTTTCTGAAGCCCAAGCAACAAACTACTCAACTCTTTCTAGGCTATTGTGTCACAATATCGCCGTCTTGGAACTGAGCTGCATAATCCCAAAAATCCGCAGCGGCTGGTCGCTGCGTTCTGCGCCGGCGCAATATTGAAAGCTGCGTCGACACGCCAAACCCTTCTATAACTCGCGAAACCATTCCGGATAATTCACCGATACAAGAGGGAGAAAACCATCCCAGATCGATCGCGGCTATCCGGGCCAAGGTCGCGAACCGTAGAATCGAATAAGCATCCGCCTCAGGAGGGCGAACAGTACTGGCACCCAATTCCTCGATCGCTCTCGCAACATGCTCGGCAAGCGCCACACCGAGCAGTCTACTCAATATTGCCACCGGTAGTTTGTTGATATCCCTGGCCAATATTGATTCACACTGCGCAAGTGCGTGTTCGGATGGAATGCATAATCTCATCTGGCGTCTAGAAACAACCAATCGCTCCAAATCATCATCGTGATTTGCTGCAACACTATCAAGGCTTGATGACTCGATGACGACTGCGAGATCAACCTCATCTTTACGAAGCGCATCAAGTAACCTCACATGCCCTAATGCTAAAACCTCGACACTCCCCTCTGGACGGCTTGCAATAAACCCGTCTGTGAGCCGCGTTCGTGCGGGAAAAAATACCGTGTGATGCTGTACTGCTAACCGCAACTCATTGGTCCTGATTTCGTGTGCTTTTTGGTGCAACCATTCGGTTTCTTGAACAATCCGCCTAGCGTTCGCAAGGAACCCCTGCCCCTCGCGCGTCAGCTCTACGCGCCGACTTGTTCTGGCAAAAAGGTCAAACCCAAGGCGCCGTTCTAACTCACGAATACTCGCGGAGAGAGCAGGTTGGGAAATTCCCATACTATTTGCAGCGCGCGTAAAAGAGCCGAGCTCCGCAATCTTCAAAAACGAACGGAAAGGAGTTGCATGTAAGTCCATAAGAATGCCAAATATTTGTTAGACAACCGTTCTATCTATAATCAAATTCGATTGATAGGGGAAAAATTTTCGATTCGACTTAAAGCATTGATTCCAGTCTTCTTGGCGCAAGAGACCTACCAGATATCGGAGACAAACTATGTGGTCATTTCAAACAGATCCCGAGTTTCAGGCGGAACTTGATTGGATACGAAAATTCGTCCAGCAAAATGTTGAACCACTAGACACCATCTTGGGGAGCCAGTGGAATATTCACGATGAGCGGTTCAAGAAATTTGTCCGACCTCTTCAAGAGCAAGTGAAGAAAAGAGGCCTGTGGGCCTGTCACTTAGGCCCAGATCTAGGCGGCAAAGGGTACGGACAATTAAAACTAGCTTTGATGAATGAGCAATTCGGACGGTCAAGGTTCGGCCCAATTGTTTTTGGTGCACAAGCACCTGATACAGGTAATTCTGAGATACTTGCACACTATGGCACCGCCGAACAAAAAGAACTATTCCTGAAACCACTTCTCAATAACGAAATTGTTTCGTGCTTCGCTATGACTGAGCCTCACGGCGGCTCTGACCCTCTATTGATAAAAACAAAAGCCGAAGCCAAGGGCGACAAATGGGTCATAAATGGTGAGAAATGGTTTGCCTCAAACGCCCGCTTTGCATCTTTCTTCATCATCATGGCAGTCACTGATCCAGACGCGAAGAGCCCGTACCGAAGCATGTCAATGTTCATTGTACCAGCTGATACCCCAGGAATAGAGTTTGTTCGAGATTACACATACTTTGGGCAAGCCGAGCCTGAGCATGCTCACATTCGGTGGAATAATGTAACGATACCAAAGGATCATATGCTCGGAGAGCCAGGTGAGGCATTTTCGGTGGCTCAAGTAAGGTTGGGCGGAGGGCGACTTCATCACGCCATGAGAGCCCTGGCCGAAGCAACTAAATGTCTTGATCTGACCTGTGAACGCGTTGTTTCGCGCTTAACACGAGACGGACGTCTAGCAGATAAGCAAATGGTCCAAGAAAAATTAGCGGATTGCTGGATTCAGTTACGCCAATTCCGGCTTTTGACCCTCGAAACAGCATGGCTAGCCGATGAGTCAAACGATTGGAAAGCAATTAAACAAAACATTGCTGCGGTAAAAGTCATGATGCCAAAAGTACTTCATGACGTCTCAGCTACCGCGCTACACCTACATGGGTCCCTTGGGCTTACGACAGAGATGCCGTTCACATATCACCTAATGAATAGCTATATGATCGGTCTAGCAGACGGTCCTACCGAAGTGCACAAAATGACGGTTGCAAAGGAAATGTTGCGAAATGCCGAACCCTCAACCGATCAGTTCCCAGACCATATCCAACATAAGGCCCAAGCCCACGCGCTAAGCAAGTATCCTGTCTAAGCCCATGAGAAGGAAAGAAAAATGGATTATAATCTAAACTTCGCGGGAAAGACTGTTCTGGTAGTCGGTGGCACTAGCGGAATCGGGAATGCCACGGCACAGGCTTTTAACTCACTTGGAGCTGATGTGCATGTATGGGGAACCCGGTCATCGGCCGCTGATTATGCCGAAGAAGAAACCTCGGACATGACTGGGCTACATTATACACAAATGGATGTCAGCAAGGTTGAAGCCGTTCAATCCTTTCAACCTACATTTAATAGTCTTGATATACTCGTTCTATGCCAAGGGTTGGTCATCTATAATCGGGGTGAATTCGATATCCAGGGCTTCCAAAAAGTCATCGATATCAATCTGACCAGCCTGATGACGTGCGCCATGAAGTTCGAAAAAATGCTGTCTTCGAGTGATGGCTCTCTAATCATCGTCAATTCTTCTGCCGCTTTCCACGCTACCCGTGGCAATCCCGCTTATAATGCATCCAAGACTGGGACGTTGGGATTAACCCGAACACTCGCGCAAGCTTGGGCTAAAACGGGCATAAGGGTAAACGGAATTGCTCCTGGTCTTATCCCAACTCGCATGACACGGGTCACAACTGAAAATGAGACGCGCTCAGAATCGGTAAAATCCAACATCCCACTCGGGCGCTTCGGGACACCAGAGGAAATGGCGTCTATCGCCGTATTCCTTGCTTCACCCCTGAGTAGCTACATCGTAGGGCAGACAATCCTAGCAGACGGGGGGATGCTTCTGTAAATCATGGCTACGACATCACCAACAACCCACTTCTCTTCTACAGAGCACGAACGTTTAACTTCGTGGATGGATGACAAAGGCCTTGGAGAAGGTCCTTTAAAATCTGTCGAATTGCTCGCAGGAGGAACGCAGAATCTGATTTTCCGCTTTCAACGGCAAAACACGGAATACGTTCTACGGCGCCCTGCGTTGAACCCTAGACCGGAGGCAAACAAGACGATGATGCGTGAGGCAAGAGTCCTCAGCGCTCTAGCCGGAAGCAACGTGCCTCATCCTGCTTTTATTGCAGGGTGTGATGATGACGAAGTTCTTGGAGCGAGCTTTTATCTTATGCAGCCCATTTCTGGGTTTAATGCAGTGAACGGTATGCCAGAACCACATGCATCAGATTCATCGATGCGGCGGCGCATGGGGTTCTCACTTGTTGATGGCGCTGCAGCGCTTGCAAACATAGACTATTTATCCGTCGGCCTCGAAGGGTTTGGCAAGCCAGACAACTTTCTCGAACGACAAGTCGTGCGTTGGCAGGACCAATTATCATCATACACAAGACAAAACGGATGGCCCGGCCCCGATAGCCTAGGAAATATAAAGCTCCTGGCAGACTATTTGTCGAGCAATATACCTTCTGGATATCAACCCGGAATCCTTCACGGTGACTACCAATTGGCAAACGTCATGTATCGGCTGGACAGTCCCGAACTTGCTGCGATTGTAGACTGGGAATTATCCACTATTGGTGACCCGCTTCTCGATCTCGCCTGGATTGCCGCAACTTGGCGTGGCTACTCACCTGTATTACCGGTCGTGCAAGTGGAACCGTGGGCAGGGTTCCCTGAAGTTGACGAGCTAACCGCCCGTTACGCAGCCCAAAGCAACAGGGACTTGTCCTCATTTAATTGGTACGTTGTCCTCGCATGCTTTAAACTTGGCATCATCTTAGAGGGAACGCATGCGCGTGCATGTGCAGGTAAGGCACCAAGAAAGACCGGAGACGTTCTCCACAAAGCTGCCATTGCCCTTATACAACGTGGGTTAGACTGGATGGAACGACCTTCTTGGAAGTGAACTTTACTATCAGCTGAATGCCAGCTGGCGAGGCCCGCCCGCCAGAGGCCACCAGCAGGTCTAACAGCATCCACTATTTAAGCTTGAGCCATTGATCTATATTCTTTGGCTTATGCAAGTTCGATAAAAATTATCCCCGGGCACGTTCTAGATTTTTAATAGAAAAATGGTGGAGGTAATTTTTGCAGCTCCTCACACTTTGCTTACGCTCGCAGGCACCGTTACAGATCCCCCCTGATCTGCTTAATGATCCCTGAGAAATCGAGGCCCCCAAACCCTCGCTCATCAAGGTTGGAATAAATTTCTTCAGCAGCTGTTCCCAATCGAACTGCAGCATTCACTTTAGCTGCTGCCGTCGCGGCTAACCGCAAGTCCTTCAGCATCATTGCGACCGCAAAACCGGGTTGATAGTCATTGTTTGAGGGAGCCCCCGGCACCGGGCCAGGTGCAGGGCAATAACTTGTCATTGCCCAATTTTGACCTGATGCTTTTGAGGAAATATCAAAGAATGTTTGGGCATCAAGTCCCAATTTTTCCGCCAAGATAAATGCTTCAGATGTCGCAATCATCGAAATGCCAAGCAGCATATTATTGGCGACTTTGGCAACTTGGCCATTCCCGCTGGCTCCTGCATGAAAGATGTTCTGGCCCATCGCAGAAAACATCGGCTCTGCTTTCTCAAACGCCGCTTTGCTGCCACCAACCATAAAGGTCAAGGTGCCAGCCATAGCCGCTGCTGCACCACCCGAGACGGGCGCATCCAGCATCGCAAAACCTAAACTATCCGCCTGATCCGACGCCGCTCTGGCATCCTCGACATCTATCGTCGAGCAGTCGAGGAAAAGAGCTCCCGACGACGCATTTTTTGCCACTCCATCGTCACCGAAATATACACTGAGCACATGTTTGCCAGCAGGGAGCATACTAATAACGGCCTCCGCACCGGTAACCGCCTCAACGATAGTCGATGTCCCTATTGCTCCCCCCACCGTAGCAAGCTCAACCGCTTTGGCACTCAAATCAAAAGCCGTCACTTCATGGCCAGCTTTGACTAAGTTTTGGCACATGCCTGACCCCATATTACCAAGTCCAATAAATGCTATTTTGCTCATTATGTGATCTCCACGAAACTAAGGTCGCCATCGCCAAGTGAGGCAAAATATTCGCCCACTAATTCCAATGATACGTCTTGCAAACTTGCGGGTATCCAGGCGGGGTTATTGTCACGATCAATCAAAACAGCGCGAATGCCCTCCTGAAAGTTCTGAGTCTGAATCAACCGTGAAGTGATGCGGTATTCCATGCGCATGACTTCACGAAACTCAGCTTCCGCACCTTCACGTAACTGCCGATGAGCGAGCTTCATCGTCAAAGGTGACTTGGACTCCATCATCTTTGCCTGCAATTGCGCCCAGTCACTCCCCATATTTAAGGCCGATACAATATCTTCAACTGTGTCTTTGCTAAACAGAGCATCCATTTCAGCGCGATGAGAGACAAAGGACCCGGTCGCCTGTGTCTGAACTGAACTCAAAGCAGAAAGTCCTTGATCGCATAATGCGTTGACCAATTCTGGCAGATCATCAGAGAGAGCCAGATGTGTTGCCACCCCAACAGCTAGAACGTCCTCACCTTTCAACCGCGCGCCAGTAAGTGCGAGCCAACGCCCAAGCTGCCCGGATAATCGGGGCAGAAAATAACCACCTCCAACATCAGGTAAAAGCCCAATGCCAGATTCTGGCATCGCAAATGTAGTGCGCTCAGTTGCGATACGGTGCGATCCGTGCACGGAAATACCAACCCCTCCCCCCATTGTGATGCCGTCAATTATCGCAACACAAGGCTTTTGATACTCATGAATAAGGGTATTTAGCCGGTATTCGGTCGCGAAGAATGCCGCGCCCTCTATACCGTCCTTGGCACCGCTATCAGACAGCATGCGAACATCGCCCCCAGCGCAAAATCCGCGGGTGCCTGCGGCGTGGTCAATTAGAATAAACTCAATAGCAGGATCGCTTGACCATACCAGCAGTGCCTTTGTCATCAATTTGCACATCTCGGCATTCAAGGCATGTAGAGCCTCCGGTCGATTCAATGTTAGGCGTCCTGCACGACCTTCAACACGAATTATAACAGGGGCGATCGACATATTTGGTTACCCCCTGAGCATATCGCGTGCGATGATCACACGCATAATTTCATTGGTGCCTTCGAGGATTTGATGCACACGCAAATCACGCACGATGCGCTCAACCTCATAGTCCGCAAGATATCCATATCCGCCATGAATTTGCAGTGCATCATTGGCAATTTTAAAACCCGCATCAGTAACAAAGCGCTTCGCCATCGCACAAAACTTCGTGGCGTCAGTCGCCTTTTGATCAAGTTTGCGTGCCGCATCGTAGAGGAGTGAACGAGAAGCCTGAAGATCGGTTTCCATATCTGCTAATTTGAATTGAGTAGCCTGAAAGTCTGTTATCGCCTTCCCAAATTGCTTGCGGTCTTTAGCATAAGCTTGTGCCCGATTGAGCGCATCCTGAGCTCCGCCCAATGAACAGGCTGCTATATTCAATCGCCCGCCATCAAGGCCAGCCATCGCAAATTTAAAGCCTTCACCCTCTGGACCAATACGGTTCTGGGCAGGCACACGACAGTCATCAAAACTTACCATGGCAGTCGGCTGAGCTCGCCACCCCATCTTCTCCTCATTCTTACCAAATGACAGACCTAGTGTTCCATCTTCTACCAAAAATGCCGAGACACCTTTGGCACCCTCATCAGAGGTTCGGGCCATAACGAGGTAAACGTCAGAGAACCCCGCTCCAGAAATAAATACTTTCGCACCGTTCAAGACATATTCGTCTCCATCCCGACGTGCTGAAGTTCTCAGGCTCGCAGCATCTGAACCCACGCCAGGTTCCGTCAAACAATACGAAGCGATCATCTCCATAGAAGCTAGCTTTGGTACATATCGGGCCCGCAACTCATCCCCGCCAAAACAATCGACCATCCAAGTCGCCATATTATGGATAGATAAGAATGTGGAATGACTGATACACCCTTGAGAAAGTCTCTCGAAAATTAGAACGGCGTCAAGGCGACCAAGGCCCGAGCCTCCGTGTTCAACACTCGAATATATTCCGCCAAACCCAAGTTCGGCCAACTCTTTGAGAACACGACGGTCGAGTGTTTTTTCACGATCCCACCGCTCAGCATTTGATCGCAAGCGATCCCTCGCGAATGCGCCCGCCATAGCCGTTATCATCGTTTGTTCTTCAGTCAGCATTGCCTCTTACCACAAAAATAGGTGCTCGCTCTAAGCAATTTCACTTAATGCGAGCACCCGAGTTAAACCTGTTCTGAACGGAGGTGGACAGCTCAGGCTGGTATTGTGTCATTTGTCTTCAAATCGAGCAGCCCGCTTTTCAGAGAATGCGGCCATACCTTCCCGCTGGTCATGAGTGCCAAACAATCCCATGAACAACCGCCTCTCAAAGCGCACGCCTTCAGTCGTAGGTAATTCCAATGCACGCCCAACCATCTCCTTCGCAGCGATAAGTGATGGCAAAGAATACCCGGCAATTTCTTTCGCTACGTCTAGCGCTGTTTGATGCAAGTCCTCATGGGCGACAACTCGGCTAACAAGGCCAATCCGGTCGGCCTCTTCAGCGCTGATCATGCGTCCTGTCAGAACCATATCCATCGCTTTGGCTTTGCCGATAGCCTTGGTTAGCCGGACAGAACCACCCATCCCTGGTGTAACACCCAGCTTTATTTCTGGTTGACCGAACTTCGCATTTTCTGACGCAATGATCAGATCGCACATCATGGCAAGTTCGCAGCCACCACCAAGAGCAAACCCATTGACTGCAGCGATAACAGGCTTACGAGAAGCCGCAAAACGATCCCAGCCGGCAAAAAAGTCAGACATGTACATGTCTGAGAAACCTTGGGGTTGCATCTCCTTGATATCAGCCCCAGCTGCAAAAGCCCGACCTGCTCCTGTCAAAACAGTGACTGCGATTTTTCTATTCTTATCGATCTCTTCAAATACACTGACGATCTCCGCCATCACTTCCGCATTGAGTGCGTTCAGGCTCTCCGGGCGATTGAGTGTTACAATCGCAACGCGATGATTATACTCGACAATTAGGGTTTTGTAGGAGGTCATTAGGTGCCCCCTATTGCATCGTTGGAATGATGAAGGCTTGATCGCCGATGTCACCGTCGGGCCAACGCTGAGTGATGGTCTTGATCTTGGTCCAGAACCGAACACCTTCAGGACCGTGCTGGTTGGTGTCGCCAAAGGCTGAGCGTTTCCAGCCACCGAACGTGTGATAACTGACCGGAACCGGGATTGGCACATTGATTCCCACCATTCCGACATTCACTTGTGCTGCAAATTCGCGTGCCACACGGCCATTGCTGGTAAAGATCGCTGTGCCGTTACCATATTGGTGGTTGGAAGGAAGTTGAGCCGCCTCTTCCAGTGTTTCAGCCCGGATAACCTGTAGAACCGGGCCGAATATTTCCTCTTCATAGCTACGCATGCCGGGTTTGACGTTATCGAATAAAGTGGGGCCGATGAAATATCCGTTCTCATGACCTTGTAGCGTGTGGCCGCGCCCGTCGAGTTTCAGCTCAGCGCCTTCATCGACGCCCATCTGGATATAATCTTCGACCTTGGCTTTGTGCGCCGCAGAGACAACCGGACCGTAATGTGCGTCTGGGTCGGTAGAGGTGCCGATATTGAGGGCACGGGCAGCATCGAGCATGCGTTCAACAAACTCATCGCCCGTTTTCTGGCCGACCGTAACAGCGACGGGAAGCGCCATGCAGCGCTCGCCAGCCGAACCATAGGCCGCGCCAACAATGTCTTTAACGGCCTGTTCCATATTACAATCAGGCATGATGATGCCGTGGTTTTTCGCGCCGCCCATTGCCTGAATGCGTTTGCCGTGGGCGGTGCCCGTGGCGTAGACATATTGCGCAATATCGGACGAGCCAACGAAGCTCAGCGCTTTGACGTCAGGGTGGGTGAGAAGGGCATCGACCGAAACTTTGTCACCATTGATCATGTTCAGGACGCCCTCTGGCGCACCTGCTTCGTGAAACAGCTCAACCAGACGCAGCGGCACCGATGGGTCTTTTTCGCTGGGCTTCAGGATGAACGTATTGCCGCAAGCAATGGCCACAGAAAACATCCAGCACGGGATCATTGCCGGGAAGTTGAACGGAGTAATGCCCGCGACAACGCCAAGCGGTTGGCGCATCGAATAGACGTCGATACCGGGGCCAGCGCCTTCGGTATATTCGCCTTTTTGCAGATGCGGGATGCCGCAAGCGAACTCAACCACGTCGATACCGCGTTGCACGTCGCCTTTACTATCGGCAACCACTTTGCCGTGCTCGAGCGAGAGCAGTTCAGCCAGTTCGTCGATATTGTCTTCGAGTAGGCGTTTGAAGTTGAACAGGACGCGGGCGCGGCGTTGCGGGTTGGTTGCCGACCATGCTGGGAAAGCCGCCTGAGCGCTTTCAACCGCGCTGGCGACTTCGGATTCTGTCGCAAGTTGCACACGTGCTTGAACCTCACCCGTATTGGGATTGTAAATATCGCTGAACCGACCTGATGTGCCGGAGACTTGGCTGCCGCCGATGAAATGCTGAACCTCACGCATGTGGGACTCCCAATTATATGTTCATCTGAAGACTATAACCTGCACATCATATGATATATGGACAATATTGCAGGCATAGTCTGCGTTTTTGCAGGCAGCTAAAATGAACTGGGACGACTTAAAATACTTTCTCGCGGTTAGCCGACAACCAAGCCTCGAACAGGCTACAGCAAGCTTACACTAGGCCCCTACGACACTTATTCGTAAATTGCGCCGGCTCGAAAACGGCTCGGTCATATACTAACGAATGACGGCGAATTACGCGGAAGCAATGGAAGCACTATCCTTTAAAATCCGAAATGCAGGAGCGACCGAACGGTCAGTTCCCGGAAAGATTCGTCTGGGCGTCACTTAGAGGCCCGGAAGTGTCTTTATAGCTCTCGCTTTAGCAGGATGATGACCTCATCTACTCTCCGCAATTGAGGTATTTTGATGAGGTTTTGCCAGGTCTCCATCTCCAACTTGCAAGCCCAAGCATTCTCGCCCAGTTGGAGATGACGCGCGCAGACGCAGGTCTATGCATTTTGCTGAAATTTATCGCTAGCAAACATCGAGAGCTAGTTTCCGTCCTCCCGACCGAAATATCCGTTATGCGCTCCTTCTGGCTTTCTATTCATGAAGACGCCGCACCATTTGCACGCATCAAAGCGGTTATCTGACTTCCCAGCATCCTTGACCCGGAGTGGGAGCAGCAAATTCTAGAGCCACTATTAAAGTGTGCGATTTACTAAATAGCGTATGAATTGGATATCCCATTCATACAAATACTGTCCGACAAGTGAGATACGAATACTTCTTTTTTGAGCATTGAACGCCTAGTTTCCAGTCGCCATGCTTGCTATGTTTGAACAATTCTCCGGCATAGAATTTCCTGTCCATACAATGTGAAGATCTGGACGAACGAGAAGATATTTACAGCCATAAACAGCGCGAACATGCGCCTCATCACGGCTCACAATATCGAGTGGTGCCCCGACTTTTGAGAAGGCCACTTCAATCGAAGTGGTGTCACCCTCCCCCGTAAGGTCCAAGAAACTATATTCGCGCCCCAATACGTCTTGCATAGCATCGCCATTCTCCAACCAAATGTGTGGAATGCGTACTCCCGGAACCGTACTAGGAACATATCTAATTATGTCCCATTCGACCATGATACCAACCTCCCCGTCTATGAGTTTGGACCCGGCATAGGAATACCCCAGCTCTGCACCAACCATTTCGTGGACACGGCGATGGTCTTTATTCGCAGCTCGCGCAGTTGTAACCCGCAAAGCCGCCCCCTCTGGCGTATTACGGTTCGATTCGTCCGTTACGTGAGATCGCCACAAACCTAAACCCTGCGCGGCCCAACCAGATGCCTCCACATTACGCTTTCCTACTGGGCGGCGTTCCGCTTCATAACTATTCAACAGTCCTTCACCGCCCCAGCCATGAACTGTTCCAGCCAACTTCCACGAAAGATCAAGCGCATCACCAACCCCCGAGTTCATCCCAAGCCCACCAGTTGGAATAACAAGATGCGCAGCGTCACCTGCTAAGAAAACTCGCTGATCCTGGTAACGATCCGCCAAGAGCAAGTGAAGCGTCCACGGAGTGACATTTAGTAGTTCAAAATCGAAATTTATTTCTGGCCCAACTTTTTCTCGCACCCATGCCTCATAATCACGATCGGATTTTTCTGGGATATCCGCATGTATAGTGAATTCCTTGTGGTCGCCCTGCACAATCATCGCGGCCCCTTCGGGATCAGTAAAGTAATAGTGGCGCCCTTTACCCATTGGGATGCGATCATAGAGCTCTTCTGAGCGAAAACAGATCTGTCGCATATTGCGCAAGCGTCCCTGCCCTCCCAATTCAATGCCCAACTGCTTTCGAACAGCACTGGCACCACCATCACAGCCAGCTAAGTATTTGGCTCGGACTTGCAGGGCATCGCCGGAAGTGAGTTTGCAATCAACCGTTACACCTTCAGCATCCTGCGTAAAATTGATGAGCTCACAACCGTACTGAACAGTCACATTTGGCGTTGCCTCTGCAACTTCCTTCAGCAAGGGTTCAAGTCGGTTTTGGGAAACGAGTTGATATGGCTCTAACGGTTGCGAGTTATCCGGACATTCTGCAATTCTATGACGGAAACTTTCGACGCTCGGATAGTGAAGCTTCAACAATGGTTCTTCCGACAGAGTCGAAACAATAAAAACATCCATTGACGCTTCGGCAGGATATCCAATTGCCCGCACATCATCTGCTATGCCTAAACGACGATAAAACTCCATTGTTCGAGCATTGGAACGATCCATTTTGGGCCAAGGCCCCGTGGTTGCATCGCGTTCCACTATGAGCGTTCTGACGCCGCGCTGCCCTAAATCGATTGCAAGCGTCAGACCGACCGGTCCGGCACCCGCGATAACTACATCATATTCGTCCATCAAAATGCCTTTTTCACACAATCCAAATGCAGGATCCGGCTAAGCTTACGTACATTTTCGAAGCTTCTCCTCTGACCTATACTCGAGCGCAACATCTCAAATAATCTCACCATCTTACAGTCGTAAAACGGACAAACGGCCTTTCTAATTTTCTGAAATCCGGATCGCACAAAGTCAGCGTCTCACTCCTCAATGAGGCAACCACGGGCGCCTTCAATAAAACAAGGCAATGCTTTGTGCTAGAGGTCGCGGCAGCACTGTATTCCGGCGCTACGTCCAAATGTCGCCGAACTACTCAATGAAGAAGCACTGTAATAGCCGGCACCGTGAAAGCCGCCAGCAACCTCACCGGCAGCATGGAGGCCTTCAATTGGAACACCAAACCAGTCAAGGACGGACATGTCTCCATCTATAGTGATACCTCCGTAGGTGGATGTCACCGTGTTTCCAGTTGCCGCGATATAGTAAGGAGGCTGATCAATAGAGATTAAATTTGCCCTCCGGTTAAATTCGCGATCAATTCCGTCTGCAACCCCCTTATTGTACAACTCGACCGTGCGCTGAAAAACCAAGGGGTCAATTTCCATTTTTACGGCGAGTTCCGCAAGCGTATCAGCCGTTTGAATATACCCCGCGAGCAACGCCTCTTTATAATTGTTCACCGAAGTGTCTTCATGTGATTTCTGCATCAACTTATGGTCAAATATTTGAAATCCAATCCCCTCTGGCTGCTCCATACCAATGCTACTCAACGCCTTATAACTTTGCCCCTCATCCACGAAACGAACCCCATGTTTATTGACCATTATCCCCCCCTCCAAAAAAGAGAATAGGAGAGGAGGTATTTCATCAGACTTTTGCTCGGCATTTGGATAGTTTCGAATTCCGCCTCCAAATGATCCTGAGACATAGCCTAGATCAGCATGTCCAGAGCCAAGATCAGATGCCATCATCAAACCGTCACCTGTATTCGCGATACCACCGTGCGGAACAGCGTTCTCAAGTTCAGGTGCATAGATTGCCAGTAACTCCCGACTACGCGAAAAACCACCTGTCGCGAGCACAATTCCGCCCCTCACTTCAACGTACACTTCACGATCACCGAACATCACATGAGCGCCCTCAATCCTTTCTGTTTCAGCGGACCGCTGCAATCGCATGCCTGCACTCTTGGAGAAGAACTGAATATTGGGTGCCGCCAGAACAGCCATGTGCAAGGTCGAAATCGCCTTACCAGTGCCGGTGACATGCACTCTTGAAATTGCTGGCTCTGGAACAGTATGAAGTTGAAACTTCACGCCATGGTCTCGTAAAAAATTATATGTATCCAATTGAGTTTCTAAAAAATGGTCTATCAACTCAACATTATTCTTGCCCTTCCCACTTTGAAGTAAGTCCCGCTTCAACGCCTCAATACTGTCATTCTGCCCTGCGGCCTTCTGTTCATCTGTCCCACAAAATACAAACGCACCGCCAGCGATGGCCGAGCTGCCACCCGGCTGCCCCGATTTTTCAAGTAGAAGAACACTTGCTCCCTGCTCAGCGGCAGCTAGTGCCGCGCAATGTCCTGCCATTCCTGCTCCCAAAACAAGCACATCGATTTTCTCCGGAATGTCGCCTTCTTCTCTCAGCATTTGCACTTCTCCTCATAGTTTGCATCTGTAGTACGTATGTTTCAATTTTCAGAATAAGAGCTATTGGAAACCTCAAGTCAAGAGCCCCTTGCTGATAGAGCAACTCGACTTCTGTCTGACGACCTGCGCCCGATTATCAAGTGTTCAGAGACCTCGAAGCCGACCGCATCGAGCAGCGCCCTGTCGCGGTCTTCACAGAGGTTGTCTGTGGTTAGCAGGCGGCCACCACCGAAAATTGAGCTCGCCCCAACCCGCAGAAACAGCGCCTATTTACCTTCAGCATGACTGCCCGTGACACGCCCAGCTTCTCAAGCGTGAGCTTTACCGGCAGACGCGAGCCCTCGACCAGTCGCAGGTTCGGATCTTGCTGGGTGCCCCATTTTCCATTCAAAATATTGGTGCGTACGATAAGCGCGCACTATCCGCGCGGGCGAAACGACCACTCAACCCGCTCCACGCCAATAAAGCGCCGTAGGCGATCTAACTCCGCCTCCAACTTGCTCCAACGCTTAGGTGTCCACTCTATACTTTCCTCTGGCCAAAATCCGAGCACGCTCAGCGTGCCTGCCTTTCGGTCCGCCTTCATGTCGATCCGCCCAACCATTCGGTCGCCGTCGAGTACGGGAAAGACATAATACCCCCATTTCCGCTTAGCCGCTGGTACAAAAATCTCGATGCGATAGTCCATACCAAACAGCATTTTTAGGCGTTTTCGATCACGCACCACTGGGTCGAATGGGTTTAACACGCGCAGCCTTGACGTTGGTGCGGACAGATTTTTCAATGTCTCCTCAATTCTCTCGGGCGCAAACGAATTTACCCACGCGCCCTCTGAACTTTCGATCTCCACAGGCACTAAATTTCTCTGGCGCTCTTGCCACGCCTTCACTTCCGGCATACTAGCGGCGCCCCAGAATCGTAGAACGTCTCCCGCCGTGCCAAACGCCAGTCGCGACAGGGCCTGCTCGCATAACCAGTTAAGTTGATCTTCGTCAGAACGCTCCTCATTCCGGAGTGTCGCAGGAACCACCCGCTCGGAGAGATCATAGAACTTCGAAAAATTCTCACGATGCGACGTCGCCAACTCCCCCACATGCCACATATAATCCAAGGCGAGCTTATGCGGCGGGCGGGCCCACATTTCTTTGCTTTTGGATTTGGTGTTAAAGCTCTTAGTACTGAGTGGGCCCTCCCCTGCGATACGCTGCTTTATCGCCTCCCGTGCTTTCGCGTTCGACATTCCAGAGTACCAACTGGATTGACTAAGCTTCGCCTCAAACCTGCGGAGCTGCCGCTGCCACATAGGATACATTTCCATCGGCAGCACAGACGCATCATGGGTGAAATGCTCAAATATCTGGCGATCCTTTGCGAGCAGCACATTCAGCATCGGCTCGCGATAATTTTGGTTGCGTGACCAAATGATATGATGATGGGCGCGAGAGACGGCACGGATCGTATCAAGCTGCACAAATCCAAGCTGGCGGATTATTGCCATCACATCGAGCGGACCGGTTGGCGCGCCTGAAAGGCCTTGGGCATGCAGCCACAAATGGCGCGCCTGCTTGTTTGAAATCCTAAGCATGGTCTTTCAATATCATATCCGCGCCTTTCGCGCCGATCATGATCGTCGGGGTATTGGTGTTGCCCGACGTGATGGTCGGCATCACAGAAGCGTCGATCACCCGCAAGCCTGTTACACCTCGCACTTGTAGGCGGTGATTGACCACCGTCATTGCGTCATCATCCACGCCCATTTTTGCTGTGCCCACAGGGTGGAAAATAGTCGTCCCAATGTCCCCTGCTGCTTTCGCAAGCGCATCGCTTGAATCATCAATTTCCGGGCCGGGTAGATACTCATCCGGCGAAAACTCGGTCATCGCCCCCTGCCCCATCAAACGGCGCGTCACGCGAATTGCATCCGCCGCAACTTTCCGGTCCTCTTCCGTGTCAAGATAATTTGGATCAATCACCGGCAGCGCGTTTGCATCCGCAGAAGATATTCGCACCTTGCCGCGCGATGTCGGCTTCAAATTGCACGCCGCCACAGTAATCGCCGGGAAGCGATGTAGCGGGTCACCAAACTTATCCAGTGACAAGGGCTGAACATGGAACTGTATGTTCGCCCGCTCCTGCGAGGGATCAGACCGGGTGAAAATACCGAGTTGCGATGGTGCCATCGTTAGCGGGCCACGTCGCCTCAACGCATAATCCATCCCCATTTTAAGCTTGCCCGAAATCGTATGATAAGTCTGGTTCAGCGTCTTCGTGCCAGAGACCTTATAGATTGCTCGCTGCTGCAAATGGTCTTGCAAATTTTGCCCGACACCCGGTAAATCCACTTGGGGCGTAACACCCGCCGCCGTCAAAACATCAGACGGACCAATTCCAGACCGTTGCAATATCTGCACAGAGCCGATCGACCCGGCGCACAGGATAACCTCCCCACCTACTGTAGCTTCATACCGCTTGCCCGCGGCCTGAAACACAACCCCGCGAGCACGCCCCTCCTCCAGCTGAACGGTCTCAACAGTCACGCCCGTTTCAACACGCAAATTCGGGCGCCGCATCGCGGGCTTCAAGAACCCTCGAGCCGCAGACCAACGCCGTCCGGTCTTTTGGTTCACGTGGAAATACCCAGCGCCCGCATTGTCACCTGTGTTGAAATCCTCCGTCGCCTCAATGCCCATCTCATTCGCGGCCTGACGAACAGCATCAAGAATACCCCAAGACACGCGGGGCGGCTCAACCCGCCAGTTGCCTCCCACGCCATGCATCTCTGACGCACCCAGAAAATGATCTTCAATCGACTTGAATACCGGCAGCACATCATCCCACCCCCAGCCGGGCAGCCCGAGATCGCGCCAGCCATCATAGTCGACCGCCTGCCCCCGCATAGAGATCATCGCGTTGATCGCTGATGACCCACCGATCACCTTCCCGCGTGGATAATCTAGCGCGCGGCCATTCAAGCCGGGCTGCGGCGTCGTCTTGAACATCCAATCCGCGCGCGGGTTTCCGATAGCGAACAAATAGCCCACCGGAATGTGAAACCAAATCCAATTGTCGCGTCCGCCAGCCTCTAACAGCAGAACTTTGTTTGCCGGGTTTTCAGACAGTCTGTTGGCGACAACGCACCCTGCTGATCCACCCCCAACAATGATGTAATCATACACCCCAGGAAAATTGGAAATCGTCACGACCCGCCCCCTCATGAAGGCAACACAGGATCCTTCACCGCTAACTACCAAAATTTATGGCACGCCCTGCCCGGTTTCGAAAGTCAGCAAACCTCCACCCTGAGCACAAAAAAATCCCGAGGCACGGGGCCTCGGGACAGTTGTTCCTGACGGTTGAACACAACCGACCAGAGGGGTAAACATGTGACACTGAAACTCAGTCGATTACAATCTCACCAATTTGGTATTAGTCAATATTCGCAAGAGCGCAAGCCCTTTATTTCGCCTCGATGTAAGTCGAAAGATCATTTGCCTTTTTGTGCGGTTACAATAAGAATTATCCTTGAGAAAAAATCCATTCTTTGCGAGCAGTCCCAGACATGACAACCACACCAGTGACTGAGAAAATATTCGTATGGGATATTTGGGTGCGCCTCTCCCACCTTAGCTATCCGCTCTTCTTACTTGCCTTGTGGTGGACGGCAGATAATCGCAACTTCGCTATACACATCCCGCTCGCAATTGCATTTTCCGGCTTTGTAAGCTTCCGCATCGCGTGGGGCTTCTGGGGCACGCGCACTGCGCAGTTCAAACACTTCATTCGCGGGCCACGCGGCGTGTTCACCTACGCTCGCACACTCGTCTCCAAGCAGAAGGCGCCTCAACCCGTCGGCCACAACCCTATGGGCGGGCTATCCGTTTTTTTGCTGCTGGGCTTGATGATCACGCAAATATCAACTGGCCTGTTTGCAGTTGATACTGACGGAATGAACTCAGGCGCACTGTCGCAATTCGTCAGCTTCAAAACAGGACGCAAATTCGGCGACTATCACGAGCTTACATTCAACATATTGCTGGGAATGGTCGCGCTGCATCTGGCGGCAATCATCGCCTACGCCGTTATCAAGCGCCAGAACTTGGTCACCCCAATGGTGACAGGTCACGCAGCAAAGTCAGCCCATAATGACGGCCGGGAAAACTCTCGCCCCACTGCTGGCCGCGTGATCTTCAGTCTACTCGCCGCCCTCGGCGTGGCGGGAGCGATTGGCTGGCCTCAATACTTTTAAGCTCAAAGCCAGCCAGAAATTATTTAAGGTCGACCTAGCGCTGAATAAACTCAAGCGTGTTTCCGTCCGTATCGTGAACAATTCCGATCACAATATCCATACCCGGAATGGCCGTCGCAGCGCGCTCAACAGTGGCACCCGCAGCAACAGATGCCGCAACCGCAGCTTCGGCCTGACTAGTGTTAAACACCATCCGAACAGGGCCCATCTTCGATTTTCCCGTTAGGCTTTGGATTAGCACAAGCTTCGCGCCATCGGTGTCCGGCAAGGCATAAATTGCCTCTCTATAGGCCTCAACATCCATACGGCGCACAAATGTTGCGTCAAGTGAAGCAACATAAAACGCTTCCGCAGCCTCAATATCAGAGACGGGGATCGTGACAGCCGCTAGCTCTTCAACGAGCGGTGCCGCAACTACGGGTGCAACATCCTCAGCATACGCGCACGCCGTGATCAAAGCCGCTGCCGCTATCGCGACAAACGACGCTACGCACTTGTGTGATTTTGGCATCGTTATTTTTCCTCTCTAAAGGTATCATGGCAAGACTTACACGTCCCACCCGCCGCACGAAATTTCGCCATCAGCAGGTCTGGATTTTCCGTTGCCTCAGAGAGGCCCTCAATGGCGGTTTGAAAATTTGCAATCTCTTCTGCAAATGCCTCAGGCTCCGCCCAAATATTCGCTTTGGCTTCCATCTCAAGACCAGAGGCAGGACCGGAGCCTTCAGGGAACCACATTTCGACAGATCGTGAATACTGTTTCAAAGCCTTGATCGAGAACTCAACTGTCGCGCTATCATTGCGACCAGCCTTCATCTCATCACTGATCGCCTTAAATGCGGCGCCAACGTCACTAAAGTTCGCCTGACGACCCTTAACCGCGTCGACAATCTCCTGAGGCACCTGAATTTCAGGCGCAGCAGGCTCACCGCCACAGGCCGACACTCCCGCCATGATCGATAGAGCTATGGCGCACGCGCCAGGCTTGATAGACAATTTCATTGTTGTATTTCCTTATGCGATCATTTGCGAGATTGAAGAACTGGTCTTCAATCCGTTCTCGCCCCACTCGCCAACAGGAAGACCTGCAAGCTGCTGAAGCGTCAAACCAACCCGTGAAATTGGGTCGCCATTTGCGGAGATAAGCTGCCCGGGCTTAACTCGGCCACTTGCGCGACCAGCCGTCATCATCGGAATATCCTGCACAGCATGGATTTTTGCCCATGATGTATCAGAGTGCGCAAACACCAGACAATTATCGAGCAAGCTTCCGCCCGCCTCAGGCGTATCCGCCAAGATCTCAACAAACTTTGCGAAGCCTTCCATATTCTGGCGCACGAATTTACTGGTCTCAACCTGATAACCCGCGTCGGCGTCCGTAAACTCCTCATGCGTATAGAGGTGGTGGCTACTCGCCTCCCCTTCGCGGTGAAGGCTAGACGCTGAGTTTGAGAACACGACGTTGAACGAACGAGACTGGTCACAGACCAAAGCCATAGCCAATAGTTTCGCCATCACTTCATGGTTTTGATGAACATTCTTCAGATTATAGTTAGCCTCAAACGAACCTGGCGCCTCAGGCACGTGACATGCGGCGGCCATCTCTTGCTCGGTCGTCTGTATCTCCAACTGGCGCTCTACTTCGCGTACTGATGTGAAATACTGGTCGAGGCGCGCGCGGTCTTCTGTGCCCAATCGACCTTCAAGCGCTTTCCGATCATCGCCAACTACCGACAGAACACTCATCCGGCGCAGCGCCTTAGGGTCAGGCACAAATTCGCCTTCAGACGCCTCGTTGAAGCCTGCACCGAATAGGCGCTGGTATAACGCCTCAGCAGAGGTCTCTGGTGTATTTTTCACGCGCGCAGACCGGAAGCTATAAGCGTCACGTGGGTTGCCCGTCGCCGTAAAGTCAATCGTCTTGAAGCGCGTGCGTCCGCCAAGCTTCTCAGCAATGAGAGTTTCGAAAGTCGGCCCCTCCATAACGCCAAAATTGGTCGGCGCGATACCTGATCTCAGCGAGAACGTGCCACTAACGTGAACATGGTTTGCTTTACCATCGAGGATGGCATCAAAACCGCTCAAAAAGTTCAGGTGAGACTTCACCTTCTCCAGCGGCGCAGATTCCGGCCCCAGCTGAAGCTTGCCATCAACCACTTCTGGCGTCCAAAGGCCCGGCGTTACGCCCAGGCCCCAGAACCACGTGCCCATCCGCATCGGAGGCTGGCTCGCGGCGCTGCCCCCTGTTGTTTGCGCCATAGCTTCCAGCCACGGCAAGCCAACAGATAGAGCTGATCCACTCATTGCACCACGCAAAAGTGTTCTGCGCGACAGGCGGTTGCGTCCTAGTAAAATCATGATTTTCCTCCTTCATTCGCGACAGAGGCCTCTTGCGCAGAAACATCCATTTGCGGATCCCCAACAGCAAAAAACTCATCGCTAAGCACTACGGCTTTCAGCAGTGATGGGAGCTGTTGGCCTTTTTTGGTAAAGTTCTTTTCCAGACGATTACGCCACGCAATTTCACCGCCCTGAGGCGCGCGCCCGAGAGCATATTTCTGGACCTTTTCTACGAGACACGCTCCGACGCCGGGGTGTTGGGCGAGTGATTTTTGCATATCCGGCAAAGTCTCAAACAGATAACCGTCCAGATCACCGCTCGTATCGATCGGCGCACCATTTTCATCATCCCGGAACGTGCCAACGCCGTCGAAATTCTCGAGCGCCAACCCTACCGGATCAATAAACTCATGACAGCTTTTGCAGGCATCATCTGTGCGGTGCTGCGTAAGGCGCTCACGCGCTGTTCTAAACTCTGGGTTTTCAGTGTCCTGAACAACTGTGAAGTTCACCGCCGCTGGTGCTGGCTCCACTGTCTGACAAAGCAGCAATTCACGCACAGCAATGCCGCGCAAAGTGGCTGAGCTGCGTCCCGGATGGGAATGAAGCGCTGTGAATCCAGCATGTGATAACAGGCCCGCACGCGGGTCATCCTCAGCGAATTCGAAAGGCTCCCAGCCGTCTGGCGAAGACACCGGCACTCGGTACAACATCCCTAGCGGCCTAGAGATAACTGTGTCCTTGGCTGTAAAGATCTCAGGATATGCCGCCTCTTTCTCGATCAGCTGCATCGTCAGGAATTTTAACATCTGCTCGCGGGCATCAACAGACGCCCGCTTGTTGAAGGCCGGGTAGATCACCTTGTCCTTCTCCAACAGATCAAACTCATTGAGGTCCAAAAAGTCCTCGAAGAATGCTTCTGCACCTGTCGTCAGATGTTCCGACGCCAACATGCGCTCAGCTTGAGCCTTCAAGATCTTTTTATTGTGCAGACTACCATCGCGAGCCGCTGCAAGCAGCTCATCATCAGGCACCGTGTTCCACAAGAAAAAACTCATCCGATGCGCTTTAGCAAATGCTGAAAGGCGCACCCCATCCCCTTTCGGGTCAGGCTCAGTATCGTCAATCACGAACAAAAACTCAGGGGACGCCAACATTCCCTCAACGGCCAGCCCAACCGCTTTGGAGAAACTACCCAGAGCGAGAGACGATGCCTCAATCTCAGCTAGCCATCGCGTGCGTTGCTCGTCAGACATCGGACGACGTAGCAAACGCTCCGCCACAACCGCGAGACCATTGGTGGCGCAATCGGCATCATAGGCGCCCTCAAGCGCCCAGTCACATGGCATAGTGCGACCCCAACGCTCTTCAGACACAACCTGTTCAGAGACCGTGGAGGCAAGCGCGTAATACCGCTCAAATCCAGACGAACTCACCGACATTTCAGACGCGCCAATAGCCGCGAGCCCGCCAACTTCTGGCGCTTCCTCAAACCAACCGACGACTTTGGTGTCGTCACCAAAAATATCAGCAATCGAATGACGATACTGGCTCTCAGATATCAACCGCATCTGTGGCGGAGGTGTCTCCATCGCAACCTTATCGCCGCCCCCGCACCCAGCGAGAGCAACAGATGACGAAACGAGCAAAGCCGACGCACAGACACGCAAATTCAGCGAGCCAATGAAAGATTTACCGCGCATCATTTCGCGCTCTCTTTCTTAGCTTTCGCTTTTTTCGCTTCCTCTGCAAGCTCACGCTCACTTTTGTAACCTTTGGGACGCCCAGCGCCCTTCAGTGGACGAACATCGGCGCCTTCAACGGAAATTTCTTCTAGACTCACACCATAATACTCGGTCGTATCCAGAACATATTTCGTCAAATTATCAGCGGTCGGTTGGATCAAAAACGCGGGCACGGCCTGAATGGTCATCGCTGTCGAAATCGTAGTGCACTTGCCCGTCTTCGGGTCTTTGTGTCCGTCAGAATATTTTTGAATGGAGTCCCAAGCCGCAGGACAGGTAAACCCGTTCGCAACCTCCAAAGCACCCCGCGCATTATGGAAATTGTGACGGTAGGCCTCAAGCGTGTTGAAATATCCCGCCAAGTCGCCCTCAGCGGTCCCGTCCTCTTTTAGCGTCAGATGGATACGCGATTCCTTGATCTTGTACTCAGCAGGTCGGCCACTCCAACCAAACTTCAACCGCAGATCAAATGGCTCGGTAATCAGCTCACCATCAACAATCTTGCCTTTGACCTCGTTATGCCAAAGCGTGTTGTCAGTGACCGACATACTCGCAAAGCCGATCCCATTTTTCTGGCTGTCGAAAGGCGTCGCGTCGCTACTAGAGTAAATCCCCACGGTGACGTCATCATCATTCATGCGGTCATCAACACCGCGAATTTCCATCAGCGTCGTTGTTTCACCGTCCCGGTAAGACCCGACATGATAATCTTCCATCGCGCCGCCAGCGAATTCAGCATCGCGGCGAAAACTATCGACACAGCCAAGAACGCGATACAGCTCGTTATCGACCCCGTGCACGCCATCTGGGCTCACAAAATCATTGGTGCCGCACGTGGTGTCATCTTCGCCCTCAGACGTCACACCGTCCAGATCGCGCCCGTAGGACACGTTACTCTGAACAACGCGATGCTCCGGGTCATCATATGAATTTGGAATATTGCAGATAGACTGACCGTTCTGCTCCTTCATTCTCTTCGCTGACAGCGCATAACCCATTTTGTAATATGTGCTGCGGTTCTCTGCCTTGAGTAGGTGAGTCTGTTTCGCTTTAGGCAAATGCATGATCGCAACATCACGCAGTGCCATCGCATAGCCATCCGGGCAATCTTCTGGGGTCTCATGAACTGAGAACCAAAAATACGTGAATGCAAAACCGAGCGTCTCGCTACCGTCCGCCGCCGTCGTTGCAGCCGTGCCTTTCACAAGCTCAACTTGCTCCATAGCTGGCGCCGTCGTGCCCTGCGATGTCTCTGCCGTCTCAACGCTTTGCTGAGTGCAGGCAGCAACCATCGCGATCGCTGTCGTGGAAATCGCCGCTAGTTTCAATTTGCCCAGTCGCATGATCTAAGCCCTCCTCTTTTGATTGTTTGCCGGTGAATAAGACGCTGTTTGCGCCGACCAAGACGTGCAGAACCCCGAAGGATTGGCTGATAGGCCATCGATCGCGCAAACGCCGCATCCCTCCCCTTCCACTTTAAAGAAAGAACAGTTCAAACAATTTTTGGCGTCCTCTTGGGAGACCTCAACATATTTACGCCCATTACGCGCAGCCCGTTGCCCTGTCGTCAGCGTTTCTGACGTCGCGCAGGCCAGCCCATTGCCGCCCTTGCTACATCCAGCAAGCCCGACAACCGCCGCGCCGCTCGCTATTTTGACAATTAACTGTCGCCGATTCAGTGTCTTGGTCTTCACTTTCTCACCATTTTTTATATTTTTCGTATGGCCAAGGAATCCTTTTCGGACCCTCCCTATCCTACTTGATAGCCAAACACAGCCCAGACAGTCAATAACAATCTCACCAATTGAGATCTATACATCCTTGCCCTTGCAGCAATTGGGCGCTTAGAGGTAAAATCCACCACAGTAGAAAAGGCGAGAAACCAGATGTCGGAAACCACGCAGGACCGCCTGATTGAGGCCGCGCATCAAACCTACCTAAAAGAAGGCGCGATCCCCATAGGCTTTGGCGAGGTCGCAGAGCTTGCTGGCGTGAGCCGCACACTCGTCTACTCTCACTTTTCCCGCCCCGAAGAACTGGTCAATGCTGTGCTTGATAAGCAAGGCGCCCTACTCGAAAACGCTGGCATCACGGACATAGATCCAACGCAAACGCTGAAGACCGTCATAGCAAAGGCTTTAGACGTCTATTTTGACCATCTGAAAGAGCACGGAACACTCATCCACAGCGTCAGCCAAGACTCGTTCATGGCCGGCCAGCTGAGCCCCTCTTACACAAAGCTCAGAAATCGCAGCCTTACTCGGCTCACACGCATCGCCATGAAAGAGCTCAAGCTTTCAGTGAATATGAGCCTGCCTCTGATAATTCTAATCGCCAGCCTCGCTGAAGAGGCTGCCCGCATGGTCCGTGCAGGAAAATCCTCAGAAGTGACAGCAAAAGAAGTGATGACCCGGTCCGCCATGCAAATCATCGACGGCCTCACACCACCAAACTAACCTTCTGATGAGACCCGTGTTGACGACGTCTTCAAAATAGTTGGCAAAATCAGTAACTGCGCTTGGCTCGCGGTCAACTTACCTAGCGACACAAGCGCGCCAGCACGCAGTGTCAAATGGCCAAGCACGCCAACCTCAACCAACGCCTGCTCATCCGGGATACCCCGATCTTCAACCAGCGCATCGACCTGCCTCACCCGGTATGCCTCCCGCGCCCGAAGACGGCGACGCTCAACCTCAACCCGCACCTCAGAAAGCGCCATCAAGCGCTGCGCGATAACACCGCGATCTGCCGCCACTTGAATGTACAGCAGCGTGGACAGCAAAACCCGCATGACGCGATCTGACCCACGCGACACCATTTTAAGGCGCTCATCCTCGAACGCATCCAATTCCCGCATACACAGGTCAACCAGCAGAGACGTACGTGAATCGAAGCAATTGTAGGCCTGTGCCTCACTAATTCCGATATGCCGCGCGATAGAGCGAAGGGACACATGATGCACCCCCTCCTCGATCACGACCTGCTTGGCATAATCCATAATCTGCTCACGCCGCTCTTCTGGCGCCATGCGCGTTTGGCGACGGCGCGCACTGTGTCGCTTGCCGCCAATCTGGATCACATCCTCCGCCCCAACAATCGCGTCTAGCGGCGGGAAATCCTTCGGATCTGGCTGCGACGCCCAATACCCCTTTGGTGGACGATCAATATCAACGCGGTCGCAGATTTTAGCGAGCCCATTCGGGCTAACTTCAAACCGCTTTGCGAGCGCGGTGATCGGCTCCTGCCAGACGAGGCGATATAGCTCGCCTTTGGTGATTTGGGTTTCTTTGGCCAATTTCAATCTCTAATAATCACAACGCATAAGGCACCGTGCTTGAGATTATCGTAGGGCCTAGAAACCCATTCGCCAAGCCAACAGCGGGCAATGCTTTCACACGCCCGCATAGCTATAGGAGACTAGTCTGAAGACGACGGCCCATCTGGGAACGCAGCAGAGGCGCCCATTGAGATCTCATCAGCAAAGACTGCTACAGCATCAGAGCCCTCAGAATGAGTCGTCCAGCGCAATCCATTGGCGCAATCTAGCACCTCATTACGTGGATCCATCTTATAGAACGCAACCCAACAAGAACTAACCAATTTGGCGTACGCCGCATCATCAGCGTCACTTTTGGCTTTCGCCCACGCCGAAGTCGTCATCGAATCGAACGTAAACATCATCTCCGCTGAGTGAATTGGGCCTTTTGACCACTCCTCTTTGCGCAGCTCAGGCACATAATCAAAGTGATACAAGAACGCCTTCGCTCCGTCCTGCCCGACCAAACGAGCCAATGAACGCGCACGATCAAAGCCGCGCTCACCGCCATTAGAGCCAACCAGCACAGGCACATCAATATCAGTGCCCGCCTCAATGGCCGCCTTGGTAGACGTATCGCGGAATGTCCCATCCAGAACAGGGCCCAAACCACGGCGCAGCTTGCTATTATAAGAGAGCGTTTGCGGTGAAATACTGCGCAGCTCATCAGCCGTCACATCCGCATTAACGCCCAATATCGCCAAGCCCTCAACCGCTGAAGCCTCAGCCTTCTCCAATGAAGACCCCTCCATCAGAATCGCACCAGACTGCACGACAGCCTTATCGAACAAGCCCTTAGCAGACGCCGTCGACAACATGTCCACAACCATCAGGCCGCCAGCAGACTGCCCCGCAATAGTGACATTGTCAGAATCGCCGCCAAATGATTCAATATTCGCCTGAACCCATCTGAGGGCCTCAACAGCGTCCATCATCGCGTAACTACCGGTCGCGCCGCCCTCAGCCGTAATCGCCGGATGCGCAAAATAGCCGAGCGGGCCAAGGCGATAATTGATGGGCACCGTAATCACGCCCTTCTTGGCGTTTTGCGTACCGTCATACGATCCAAGGCTGCCTGCGCCGAGGAATGCCCCGCCGCCATGCAACCAAACAACGACCGGCGCTTTACGCGCATTGGCAGGCGCAAACACATCCAGATACAAGCAATCTTCGGACTGCGCGCCAACAACGCCGCCCTGGTTTGCAGCGCCCGGCTCCTCCGGCATAGGCTGTGGACACGTCGATTCTGGTGCGATTGCCGCGCGTTGCCCGACCCACGGCTTTACCGATTGGGTCGCTTTCCAGCGCAAATCTCCAACCGGTGCCTGCGCATAGGCCACGCCGCGGAATACGTTGACGCCGCCCTTATGCACGCCGACCAAATCACCGGCGGAGGTGCTCACGGCAACCATATCGAGCGCCTCACCTGACCTTACAAATTCAGCCGCACTTATCGCATTCTCCTGCGCCGTGGCGCACCCACTCAATGCCAACACCCCTAGCGCGGCAACAACAGTATTCGACAGTCCCATAATCTTTCTCCCAGAGCGCGCGCCGTCACCAAACCAATCAGTCAGCGCGCTTATGAATTCACCCGTAATAGATTATCTATTAGTGCGAACGTCAATTTCTTTCTGGGGCGATCTTTATGGCTTACACGTCCAGCAGCTCCGAAATCTCTTCAAAGTCTTCCTCAACAATCAGAACATGATTGTCGTCCGTACGCAGGCGAAAATAGAATGATGTCCCCACCCCATTACTCGCAGGCTGTATCTGTAGAACATTGTCTACATTCACGATAACCGGCTGCGGCGGCCCGTCATGCGTATTTCGCTTGGTCAATCTGAGTAGCATCACAACCTCCGAGAAAATCTATTGCACGATAAAAGCGCAGCATCTTTGAGACCCCTAACACACTCCCTCGAATCCGCCCGCTAAACTTTGGCGCACCGCTAAGCCACCGGCAAAGAGGACACCGTTTCGATAATTCTGTCCTCAGGAACGGCCAGTGTTGTTTGGAGCCCCAAATCATCAGCCGAAGTCGCAGCGTGGAATTTATACACCCCCGCCCCGACTATCCAGCGTGCGCCTTCAGGATCAAAAGACGCCAAATCCTTAATCGGGATACGCATCTCTACCTGCTCCATTTTGCCGGCATCAAGGGTTTTGGTCTTCGTAAAAGCTTTCAATTCCCGGCGTGGTGTCTCAAGCTTTCCATCAGGCGCATCAACATAAATCTGCACTACCGAACGCCCAGCAAGAGCGCCAGCATTTACAACAGACACACCAATCGTCAGAAACGCCCCATCTTGTGCGTGCTCCACTTGCAGGTCGCGATACTCAAACTGAGTATACGACAAACCATAGCCAAACGGATAAGCCACCTCCCGCCCCGTGGACGTAAAGTGACGATACCCGACAAAAATGCCCTCCTCATAGGACACTTCACTCTCATACTGGCGCATGAGGCCGCCCATAATTTCAATTGATTTTGAACGATCCTCAGTGCCCGGAAAATAAGGTGCCGACGGCGTATCCGCATAGGATATGGAAAACGTCATTGGCAAACGCCCAGACGGATTAACCCGGCCAGACAAGACGTCCGCAATCGCCCGACCACTCTCTTGCCCACCCTGCCAAGGCAGAATGATTGCATCTGCCAAACCACGCCAAGACGCGACCTCAATAACATTCCCAATATTGAGAACCACGATCACGCGTTTATCGGCCGCTCGGAAGGTTTCTGAAACGGATTTAAGCAAGTCAAGCTCTGCGCTGGTGAGGTCAAAATCTCCCTCCACTTCCCGATCAACAAACTCCCCAGAATTACGGCTTATCGTGATGATGGCCACATCTGCCTCAGCAGCCGCTGTGCGCACGGTCGCATCAGAAATAGCCATCTCATCAGGCCGCGCCTGCATCAGAAATTCCTCAAACACTGTTTCAGGCTTATCCTGAGCATCGTAGAAATTTGCAACAAAATCCGTATAGCGCGCAGATAACCCCTCATGAACGTTCAATCCGCTCTCTGACAATCCATCAGCCACGTGCATGATATAGGCCTCAGCGACGTCGCCGCTACCCGTGCCGCCTGAAACTGTTGAATATGAGCCGACACCAAAAAGAGCCACCGTGCCAACAGATGCGCCAAGCGGTAAAGTCCCACCATCATTCTTCAAAAGCACCGTTGATTCCGCAGCGACACGGCGAGCAAACACCGCATGTCCCTCTAGCGGCGGCGCATTTGTCGGCGCAGGTTTTGCCGCCTGCGCAACACGGTCCAACGCGCTTAGTATCCACGTCGCATTCTCATCAATCACATCTTCTGTAAGCGATCCATTTTTATAAGCTTCCTGCAAGGCCTTATCTGATTGACGTGTCCCCGGCATGATGAGGTTGTTTCCGGCGTCGATTTGCGCGACGGGATCATCGCCCGCAAACCAATCGGTCATGATGACCCCCTCAAAGCCCAACTCATCACGCAAGACCGTTTTCAACAAATGCTTATCCTGAGACGTAAAGCGCCCATTCAAGCGATTGTAAGATGTCATAATCGCCCACGGTGCGCCCTCACGAATCGCGATTTCAAATCCTCTGAAATACAACTCCCGCAGTGCCCGTTGTTCGACCAACGTGTCGACCACAAAACGGTTCGTCTCCTGATTATTCGCAACAAAATGCTTAATCGTGCCGCCAACACCTTTTGACTGCATGCCCCGCACAAGTGCGCCCGCCATATGTCCGCTCAATATTGGGTCCTCTGAAAAATACTCAAAGTTCCGACCCGTCAGCGGGTTGCGATGTAAATTCATGCCCGGCGCCAACAGAATATCAACTCCAAACGCCACCGCTTCAGCCCCCATTGCGGCGCCTACAGACTCGGTCAATTCCACATCCCAACTTGATGCAATCAGAGTCGCGATCGGGAAGGCCGTTACATATTGCGGATCACCTGTTTCCGGGTTCTCAGGCGCCAGCCGGAGCCCCGCTGGTCCGTCAGCAAGCACGAGAGAGGAAATCTCATGCGCCTCTATGGCATAAGTATACCCTGCGGCGCCCGGCACAAAACGATCCGTGCCCGGCATTCTCTCATGCGTCTGGGAAAACCCCTGCCCCGTCAAAAGCTTAATCTTGTCTTCAATCGCAATCGACCGTAGAGCGCTCACTGCGGATGATGTCATAGTAATTTCCTGTATCCATCGGCGCCGCACCGACTGGCATGGCAATCTAAGCTTGAAGCGGTTGCCAGCACCAACACGAAAGCAACGTAATTTCCCGCATAGAGGGATCGATCATATTAGGCAAATACTCACCCCGCCCAATAACATCGCCAAATTGATCGGCCACAGCGTTCAGCGCGCCCGAAATCAAGTTTACAAATATAGAGAGTAAGGAATGGCCGCAGCCTTGTTTCGTTTGGTACACCCGGAGCGATTCGAACGCCCGACCCCCAGATTCGTAGTCTGGTGCTCTATCCAGCTGAGCTACGGGTGCATACCAAAGGAAGGCGTGACATACAGGCAGGTTCCGCCCCTTGCAAGCCCCGTTTCACGGCAAATGTAGAGCCACGGCCATTTTATGTTGCCGGAGCTGCTTTTTCAGCCTCCCAAACGCCCCGCGCTATCGCCCGCGCAAGTGTACCCGCAGCCAATTCCCCCAGCCGCGCAACGATAAGCGGACGCGGCCCCTCGGCCACCCGCTTGCCTGTCGAAACCACAAACACGGCGTCGCCATCAAACGGCGCAAATACAGGCCGGATTGCCCGGGAAAACCCAGACAGCGCCATAGACGCCACCCGTTTGGCTTCATCCGGCGTCAGCACCACATCCGTTGCAACGCAGGCAATCGTCGTATTCTGGCCTAGCATGGGGTTCGCTTTTGCCGCGCCCCAATCATCAGGGTCGATGGTGAGGTCAGCCGCCGGGTGCACACCGCCAAATTCGCCATTCATCTCGTACTGCCATGCCCAGAATGCCTCGCTCCCCGGCACACGCACAGACCCGAAACAATTCACAGCCGCCAGCGCTCCAACCGTCATGCCGTCCTGCGTCACCACACTTGCTGAGCCCGTTCCACCCACCGTCTGTCCAGCGCGCGCGCCAATGCCAGCGCCAGCACCGCCCAGCGCCAACTCAACGCTCGCCGTGTCATATGCCCGCCGTCCCAGCGCCGCATAGGGCGACACATCACCCCAATCCTTGTCGCCGCCATTGGCCAGATCATACAAGATTGCTCCCGGCACAATCGGCGTCTTAGGCACGCCCGGCGCATCAACCAGACCAAAACCGCGCCCTTGCGCCTTCAATCCAGACGCCACGCCATCCGCCGCCGCCAGCCCGAAGGCAGACCCACCTGCCAAGCAAATCGCATCCACAGAATCGACCAAGGTGCCACCTGCCAACAAATCCGTCTCACGCGTGCCCGGTCCGCCCCCTGCAACTTGAACAGCCGCAACGCAGGGTTCATCAGGCACAATCACGGTAACGCCCGTTTTTACCCGCCCATCTTCGGCCTGCCCTACGCGAAGACCAGCGACATCTGTAATCAAGTTCAACCTGCCTTGTGTGGCCATTAGGGTCTCCTATCGTCTCTACGGCTTTTAATGTGTGTCGCTCTCTCATAAGGTCAGACACGATCCCCGCCAAGCAAAGGCCTCGCTTCGATGAAAAAACTCTCCGCCGCCCTCCTCCCCCTGTTGCTGGTTTGTGCCTGCACCCAGTCTACAGCTGGCCACGAATCAGCCGCTCAAGCTGCCAAGGACGCCGCCGCGCGGGCCAATGCGCCTCAATCAGCCACCGAGAAAGCCGCACCGCAAGAATGGTCCAAGGGCGCAATGATCGCCGCAGCAGACGAGCGCGCAGTCGATGCAGGCCTCGCAATTCTCGCTGAAGGCGGCAACGCAATCGACGCCGCCATAGCCGTGCACAGCGTGCTTGGCCTTGTTGAACCACAAAGCTCCGGCCTCGGCGGCGGGGCCTTCATGGTCTATTATGATCGCGCCGCTGATGAATTAACCGTTTTTGATGGCCGCGAACTTGCGCCCGCCTCAACAACGCCAGAACACTTCATCAAAGACGGTGAAGTTCTGGGCTTCCTAGATGCATGGCAATCAGGCAAAGCCGTCGGCGTGCCCGGCCAAGTCGCACTGTATAAAGCCGCGCACGAACATGGCGGATCAGCCGCTTGGGAGAGCTTGTTTGCGCCAGCCATCACCCTCGCCGAAGAGGGCTTTAAAGTCTCACCACGCCTGAACAGCTCGCTCTCGTCGGAGCGCCTGCGCGCTGTCATCCAACTCGACGACAATCCAGATTCCGCGCCCTACTTCTATCCAGACGGCGAACCACTCCCCGTCGGCTTCAATCGCACAAACCCGGAATATGCCAACACGCTAAAACGCGTCGCCAGTGAGGGACCATCAGCCTTCTATGAAGGTGACATCGCTGAGGGCATCGTCGCGGCGGTGAACGCAGGCGACAATGGCGGCGACATGACGGCTGAGGACCTCAAGAACTACACGGTCCGCGTCCGCCCAGCCCTGTGCGGCGACATTCCACAAAACTACCGCCTCTGCTCTGCGCCTCCCCCGTCGTCCGGCGGCGTCACGCAGATCATGATCCCGAACCTCTATGCCGCGCTCCTACCAACCGACACCGGCGCCATTGGCGAAGATGACCGCCTCAAAGCCTATGTCGATGCGCAGCGTCTCGCTTATGCAGATCGCGACCACTATGTCGCTGACGCTGATATCGTCTCCGTTCCGGCGGATGATTTGATCAACCCAATCTACATCAAAGCCCGCGCCAAACAGGCCTTCGCGCCAGATGCCCCGGCCACAGCGGGTGACCCAGGTCTCGTACTCGGTCGCGGTCCGATCAAGCACCTTTGGGGATCAGACGAAACACAGCACGCTCCCGGCACAACCCACCTCTCCATCGTCGACCAATATGGCAACGCCGTCTCAATGACCGCCACCGTGGAGGCCGCCTTCGGTTCCTCGCGTATGACCAATGGCTTCTTGCTGAACAATGAGCTGACGGACTTCTCTCGCAACCCTGTCAAAAACGGCATCCCGGTCGCCAATGCTCCGGCGGCGAACAAGCGCCCGCGCAGCTCCATGTCGCCCACCATCATTTTCGACCCGCAAGGCGACCTCTTCATGGTCACAGGGTCACCGGGCGGCAATTCCATCATCGCTTACGTGTCCAAAACCGTGCTCGGCGTGGTCGAGTGGGGCCTGACCGCGCAGCAATCAGCAGACACGCCAAACATCATCGCGCGCGGTGACAGTGTTGGTGTTGAAGTCGACACAAATGGCGGCCCAGAAGCTGCCGACGCCCTTCGCCAGATGGGCTATGACGTCAAAGAACGTCGCGGCGAAAACTCCGGCCTTCACGTAATTGTGGTGCGCGAAGACGGGCTAGAGGGCGCTGCCGACACACGCCGAGAAGGCAAAGCCAAGTCTCTACAATAACGCGCAATGGCCAAGCTTTACTTCTCCTACGCGGCAATGAATGCAGGCAAATCAACCCTGCTACTTCAGGCCGCCTATAACTATCGTGAGCGCGGCATGACCGTGCTGCTCCTCACCTCCTCGCTTTATGCAGACAGCGGTGAGGGGCACATTTCATCCCGCATCGGCATTGGCGCCGACGCCGTGCTTTATTCTCAGACAACAGACCTGTTCGACGAGATCAGCGAGCACATAGCCAAAGGCCGTCTCGACGCAATCTTCGTCGATGAAGCGCAATTCCTCACCAAACGCCAAGTCTGGCAACTCGCCCGCGTGGCAGACCATCTCGGCATTCCCGTGCTGACCTATGGTCTGCGAACAGATTTCAAAGGCGAATTGTTTGAAGGCTCGGCCGCCCTGCTCGCCATCGCCGACAATCTCCGCGAAATCCGCACGATTTGCGAATGCGGGCGCAAGGCCATCATGGTCATTCGGGTTGATGAGACGGGAGAGGCCCTGACAGAGGGTGACCAAGTCTCCATTGAGAAGACCACTTATCTGTCCCTATGCAGACGCCACTGGGAAGAACGCATGGGCCGCTTCCCACCCCAAACTTAGCGCCGAAAACCTAACGTCCCAGCCGCGTACCAAACACGCTAAGCGCCAGCACCATACTAGACATCACCATCGCCAGCACAGCTATCCCCGACCAGTCATAATGCTCATAGGTCCACGTCGCTAACCAACTTGCGACGCCACCACCAATAAACATCAGCACGATATAAACCGTCATCAGTCGCGTGCGGATTTTCGGCTCCACGCTCAAAAACGTCATCCGGTTGGCCACATCAATCGTCGGCCCGCCCAGATTGGTCAGCACGATCGGCACGATGAGCAGCCACAAGCTATGTCCAAACGGCAGATACATACACGCCGCCACAAACTGTAGCGCGGCAATGCCCATGCGCGCCTTACGCGGGCCAATCTTATCCGCGAATGCACCGAGCAGCGGCGTGGTAAACAGGTTGAGCACCGCGAACGCCGCCAGATAGCCAACGACATCGGTGCCATATCCCATCGCGTCAGACGTAAGGTGCAGGCCCAATCCCAACCAAACGCTGATGAACACGCCAAAGCCGAGCGCCTGAATGGAGCCAGACAGCAAAATCTCCGGATGCGCCTTCACAATCGGCGGGATCGACAACAGCAGCCGCCCATAACTCGGCTTCTCCTCATCGCCGCCATCGCGCCGGCGCTTCTCCATCGTCAGCGGCAGCAAGATCGTCACCAGCAGCATCAGCGCCGTCGCCACATAATAGACCGAGCGCCAACCATAATATTCCGCCAGCACCCCGCCCCCTGCCCGGGCCACCAATATGCCCGCGACAATGCCGGTGGTGATCGTCGCCGTCGCTTGGCCCAGCCGCTCTGGCGAGACGCGTTTAGACACGTAAGCCGGCAACAGATAAGGCGCGATAGTGAAGAAGCCGAGCGCCGTTGATCCGGCCACGAACAGCTCAAAACTCGACGAGAACGCCATCAAGGCAATCGACACAAACTGCGCCGCCACAAATATGCTGGTCAGTCGCCGGTTGGAGTATCGGTCGCCCAGCGGCAACAGCAGGAAGATGCCGAGCGCCAGCGCCAACTGGTTCATCGCCGGCACCAGCCCAATCTCCGACGGGCTCACCCCAAAGTCAGCCGCCACATCGGCAATGATCGGATGAATATAATACGCATTGGCCACCACAACCGCGCTCGCCGCCGACAGCAGGAAGAGTTGTGGACGAGACAAAGAACCGGGCGCGTCAGCCACAGCATCTTCAGAAGCAGGTGAAGTCATAACAGTCAGGAAATTCCAAAAAATGACGATAGCGTCATACACAAACAGCTACGCCGGTGCGCGGGCGTAGTCAAACGGAAGAGCTTATGGGTCGTCTTTTATAACGAAGGTACTTATTCTATGATTTGTGATAGCTCAAACGTTGGGCGTCTCGCTCCAAAATCTCACCTTTGACTCTGACTAACAATTCACGATCCGCGTGATCTCTAAACACCTGAACAGGCTCCAAGCTCGACTTTTTCAATTCGCTTAATGTTGTCTCTCGCTGCACTTGCTTAAAAGAGTCCGGACTATGCTCTCTGTTCCAGCTGCTGTGAGCAATCAAATCCGCAGCACCTATACCTGGCATAGACTTATCACCGAACGAAAATCGACCAAGCGGAACCTCAAGGGCACCACTTTTCCGAAGTTGGATGAAAGCCGCTCTCGCACCACCTGCATTTTTATGACCCTGCTCAAGGACAACGTCTAATCGCTCAACAGGTTGAGCACCTACCCGATACAAGTCAGTGATATATTCAGTCGCTCGATGGAGCCAAACCCTAAAACCTAAACCGTAAATGCTATCTAGCTGTTGTTTCTTTGGCAAAGGGTCAGCACGGTACACTTCGTCATAGTCTTTGTAATCGATGCGCACTGTAAGTCCAAAATTGATGCCTTTTTCTGAAGCGGCAAGCAGTTGATCCCCAAACAACTTATCATTCCGAGCAGGCCAGTTAAATTGCCCTCGATTTTTTTGATAATCAGTCGCGTGAAATTGGGAAACCCCAAACTCCTTTAATGCTCGATTCCAAGCTCGATCGAAGCTTTTCCACTTCAATCGACTCGAAATAACACCCGCAAACAGTAAGTGTTCAGCACTATTATGTGTTCCAGACTCATCAACGTAGGCTCTCAAGATCATTGTCTATAAATGATTGTTCAACGCTGTTTTTCAACGCCAAACCTCCGAACTGTCTCAAACCGCCAGTTTATACACGGTTCTAAGATTGCTGGGTTGCTCTGGGGCAGGGTTATGCTCACAGTATTTAAGAATTGGCCGATTGCAATCAAGAGTGACTCGTAATTGATGATGTATAAGTCCACCCTTCTGTCGCTCCTCCTGCTTATTGGGGCTTGTGATGCGACCCGCTCCGAAACGGACCAAACGGAGGTTGCGCGATTCCAACTTACCTCTGATGGATTTGCGACTGTCGAAGCGGCCCCGCCGTCGCCGCGAGTTGAAAGCGCAGATCATCCTGATTTGGTGGCCCCGGTCCATCAAGCCGCCAGACCGGCAGATTGGACACCTAGAAACCGACAAGATCTCACCGATCTTAAAGATCACCTGGCTGATGAGTTATTTCTGTCAAAAGTCATCTTCTGGGCCTATACGGATGAGCGCCAGAATGTGGTGCAGTTAAAATTCGGCATATACATAAACGAAGCGCTGCAAATCGATGTGCTCAAACCTTTATGGGCAGACCCATCGGTGAGAATGACGTTCAACTCGCCACTATACCCCGCAGAGGCCGTCTCTTCGGAGTTGACCGAAGCGATTCAAGTGTTCCCGAGATCGAGTATGAGAGCGCTTGGTGTCACGCTGATGGCGCGCCGAGGTAAGATCGTTCTTAAAAATGGTTGCTTCTTCATGGACGACCATCTTGTCATATTCCCTGAAGAGGCAGGCTTAGCGCTCGACGATGAGGGCTATATCGTCGTTTTCAATCGCGCCGTTTCGTTCTCCATGCGAGGGCGAATAGGAGAAGACGTTTCTTGGGCGGGTTCTTCGGTACACAATGTTGACCCAAGCGAACTCCAAGCACTCCGAGCAAAGTGCGGCGATCACCCCTTGAAATACGTTGGCAATGTTTCACCAGACCGCGATTGAAGGCTTCGGCGATTTCTCCAGAACCGCGCGTTACAGCCCCCAAACCGCCCCAAATCCCCCTCGACGCATCCTTAAACCACCCCCAAACTGCACCTAAATTGCCTCAAACTGCATCAAACTGCCCCGTTTGTGCGCGGGTTGTGGCCACATTTGTGGGGCATCTTATCCTCATAATCGGCCAAAATGACGGCCCGTCTATCAGGAGGATATCATGCGCGGTTCTAAAGCGGTTTGTCTGCTCGCACTCACAGTTTTCATCGGTTGTGGCCTGATGGCTCAGGCGCAAGAACAGATCGATTATGATGGCTTTAGCGAGCTGACGGCCAAGATCGCGCCGATCCGTCAGCAGCGGCTTGTGCCGCTGGACGCGTTCAATCTCTATAAGGGCGATGAAGGCACGATCATCCTCGATACACGCAGCAAGTCGGCCTATGAAATGGGCCATATCAAAGGCGCGGTGCACCTAAATTTCTCTGATTTTACGGACGAGAAGCTCGCCGAAGTGATCCCCTCACGCGACACGCGTATCCTGATTTACTGCAACAATAACTTCACCGACAATGTTGCGCCAATCATGGTGAAACGCATCTCCTTGGCGCTCAATATCCCTACCTTCATCAACCTCTATGGCTATGGATACAGTAATATCTACGAGCTTTCTGGCGAGTATAGCATTCATGACACCGCGATAGATTGGGAGACCGGCACCTAGTTAACGAACGTTGAGAAAATCTAATCTCTCCATCTTGCGCATTGCACTTTTGGCCTAAACCCGCCATGTGACGGCGAGCCTTACACCTCCCGTCCAGCGAAAGGGCCCTTACATGTCCTCTGAAACGCAAGCCGCAGCGCCTAGAGTAAATCCTAACGCGCCAACACCTGAAACCGTCTTGTCTGTTGAGCACTTCACAGACCGGCTTTTTAAGTTCCGCCTGACACGGCCAAAGAGCTTCCGTTTCCGGTCGGGTGAATTTGTAATGATCGGCCTGCCCAAAGAAGACGGGAAGCCACTGCTGCGCGCCTACTCCATCGCATCCCCCTCATGGGATGAGGAATTAGAATTTTACTCCATCAAAGTCCCCGACGGCCCCCTCACCTCTCGCCTCCAAGCGATCAAAGAGGGCGACCAAGTCCTCCTCGGAAAAAAACCCGTAGGAACACTCGTTCACGACGCACTGACGCCGGGCAAACGCCTGTGGATGTTCTCCACCGGCACCGGCTTTGCGCCGTTCGCCAGCCTTGTGCGCGACCCTGACACCTATGAGCGGTTTGACGAAGTCATCGTCACCCACACCTGCCGCGAAGACAATGAGTTGCAATACTCCAGTCGGCTCATCTCTGATGTCATCAACGACCCGCTCGTCGGCGAGATGGCGGCTGGCAAGCTGCGCCTCTACACAAGCTGCACACGTAGCGAGCACCCACACATGGGCCGCATCACGGAGCTACTCACCTCCGGCAAACTGTTTAAAGATCTCGGCGTGCCACAAATTTCACCCGAAACAGATCGCGCTATGATTTGCGGCTCAATGGATATGACGATGGACACCAAGGCGCTGATGGAAGGCTTCGGCCTGACCGAAGGCTCAAACGCCGCCCCGGCTGAGTTTGTTATCGAAAAAGCCTTCGTCGGTTAAACTATCAAAATCTCGCCTCATGGACGAACCCTCCTTACGCCGTTAGTGTGACAGGGGAAGGAGATCGTGCATGCTGCTCAGAGGGCTCATATCAATTCTCGCTTCCAGCTTCTTGCTGGCTGGCATGGCGTCTGCGCAGGAAGATCAGAAACGTGTTTGCACCGCCGCCTCTACCGACGGCACGCGCATTGTCGGCGGCACAATAGCCAAGGTCGAACATTGGCCCGGCATGGCCTCCATCCAAATCAAAACGCGCAAGGGCAATCACCATGTCTGCGGGGCAACTGCTATTGCCCCAGACTGGATCGTAACAGCTGCTCATTGTGTTGAAAGCTTCGCCGTGCCGCGCGGGCAGCGCCGTGTGCGTGCCTACACCATCACCCGCACAGGACGATCCATTATCACGGGCACACCTGTCGTTCAGCTCGGCACCCCAGACTTAGGCAAACAGCCAGATGGCGCAAAAAGCATGTTTGTAAAACGGGTCATTTCCCACCCAGACTATGTGAATGCGGACAATATCGACCAAGGCGCAGACATCGCGCTGCTACAGCTCGACGGTGAATGGAAAGGCGCGCTTGCAACCCTCCCCGCTTCAGGAGAGGCTGATCGCCTTACGCCTATTGGGGAGCCCGCGTTTATTGCCGGTTTCGGAAACTTACGCGAAATCAAAGAGAATGAGCGCATTCCATGGCAAAACGCCCGTCGTTTCGCCGTCGCCGCGCCCAGCCTCGTCTTAATGGAAGCCTCCTCACCAATTGTCCCCAAATCAGTGTGCCAGTCGCGCCTACGCGCCGCCGCCATTTCAGAAGACTACCCTGAGACGTATAAAACCCTCCAACTCGACGATACCGTCCTCTGCGCTGGCCTAGACCAAGGCGGCAAAGATGCCTGTCAGGGCGATAGCGGCGGCCCTTTGGTGAAGTATGACAAGAATGGCTGCCCCTTCCAAATCGGCGTTGTGAGCTGGGGTATCGGCTGTGGCCGCGCACAAAGCCCCGGCGTTTACACGCGCCTCTCCGCCTATCGCGACTGGATTGATGGTCACGTCAGCGGCGTGACTCATGTGGCGGCTGACGACGTACCAGCTCCCGTCCCCGGGCGTAGTGTTCGCAGCCTCGTCTCCTCCGCCCGCGCTGGCTTGGAGAATGAGATCGCCGAAGTAGACATCGCCTTGATCAATAGCGCCGGACATTCGACCAAAGTGGTTGAGAATGGAGAGCGCGTTGATCTAGAGATCACCCTCCCCATTAGCGGCCGATTGGCTATCTTCGATTATAACGCTGACAAGATCCTCACACGGCTCTACCCTAACGCCGAAGAAGAGGCTGGGAATTGGCCCCGGCAAGAAGCTGGCACCACGCTCCGGGTCGCAAAGGACATCTTCAAACAGCCCTACGTCACGGCGAGCACGCCATTGGGCCACCAGTCTTTGATTGCATTCGTTTTACCAGATGGTGCGCGCCTACCCACAGGCACTGAGCAAGACTCCACCATTTCCGCTCCTGCCGATTATATCACCCGCCTCATCCGTGAAATCGTGACACTCCCTGACGACGCAGCGCCAGCACCTATTGATGCAGATGCCGAGGCCGCCGCGCCCACACCATTGCCCGAAATCGCTGCAGGCGTTCTCAATTATTGCATCGGCAAGCGGGTTTGCGTCCAATTCGAGACACCACCCGCCCAGCAATAGTCCTCACCGCTGGGCGGAGCATAAACTGCTAATGGATGAAATTTCACACACCGCGTTCAGCCTGCGCTCACCATAGCGTGGTAAAGAACCCAGCATGCCGCGCCAGTTAATAGCCATTCTTATAACGTGTTACGCCATCGCCTTTGCGTTTGGTGCATTTACGGCTGTGCGCTGGCCGTCTCTCATGATGATCGTGGCGATGATGGCCGACACCAGCACGGCAAATGCGGCCACACAGGTTGATTGGCGCGAACTCGGCATCGCCCACGGCGCGCCCTATTTGCTAGCGGGCCTCTGTTTCTATGCAGCCGGCGCGATGGTCGCAAAGCGACGCAAGGGCGGACTTTTGTGGTATGTTATGGGACTCTTTGCAGGCTTCCCAATTATCTTCCTCGCCGCGTTTGAAGCGAACTGGTGGCAAAACCCTAGCCCGGCAGAAGGCGCTATTGCCGGTGCAGCGATCGGCGCAATCTTACTTCTGATTGCGATGTGGGAGCTTCGCTTCCGCAAACCAAATCCTCAAGCGCCGGAACAAAACGAGCAAGATTTGAGTGCACAAGCCGCGCTACAACAAGAACAACTTCTGGCCCTCAAAGCGCTAGCTGAGCAGAATCTACCGCGTAAATCAAAGCCCGTTCCTGCCGCAATCGCCCGCCAACGCGCGAGTTTCGCGTATCATGGCCGCAAGATGAAATCGCGCTAAACCATCACCAAAGCGCACACTAAAAAGCTCAAAAACCCTCAACGCCCTTAACGTGATGTTGAGAGCCTTATAGTAAAAATCTCAACTGAAGGGGCGAAGGATTCGCCTTTAGTGGGAAACAAGAGGGGCATTGGTCATGACAGTTCGTCAGCTGATCGGCTTTGTTTTAGGTGGTTTTGGTGTCTGGCTTATGTGGCAGGCAGGCATGGGCATGCAAGAGTATGTTCAAAACGCCAATGGTGCGAAAAGCATCCAAGAAGCCCTCCTCGTCCCTAAGTATGCTCTACGCGTTTTGGCCTCATTGGCCGCTTTTGTGGGTGGCCTAGCCGCACTGACAGAGAAAATGGGTGGTGCCTGGCTTGCAGGAATATCCTCATTCATTTTCGGCATGACTATATTCGGCCTATTGGCCCGCCGCGAAGAGATCTACGTATGGCGCTCTGAGGCAATCATCTTGGTCATCCTTACCGGATTGTTCTTGGCGCTAGTCGTGACCCGCAATCAAGAACTCGCGGCAAAGGAAGACAAGTACGGCGATGATGAAGACGAAATCACTGTCTAGTGACCCAAAAAGGGTCGATCATCGCTAGAGCAGCCCTCTTCATAATTATACTTGTCGCCTTATACGATGTGTGGACAAGCCTTGAGGCTATTCGCTTCATCATCGCCAGAGGCAGCCCCCTCTCTGACGCATTGTTCGAGCCCCCGACTAGCATTATCCGCCTTGTCGCTTGCGCGCTCATTGTGCTCGGCGCTGCACTGATGATTGCAGCAAAACGCATCGGCATTTGGCTCATCATCCCCGGCACACTCCTCTACGCTGTTCTTGTTATCGCATTGGCGACTCAGTCCTACGGCGCATCAATTTGGCTGATCGAAGCATTCCGCCTGAGCATTTTTGTGGCAATGCTGGCACTTATTGCAGCCATTCGGGCATTTAGACGAAAGTCTTCCTCTGCGTCGCATTGATTTGTAGTGCAAAATGCCTAGGTTGGCGCCAACTCAGTTTGGCCAGTTCAACAAGGCAGAAATCTTCATGGCAGAGACTTATGACGTCGTCATTATCGGTGGCGGTCCCGGCGGCTACAATTGCGCAATCCGTGCAGGCCAATTAGGCCTCAAGGTCGCATGTATTGAATCACGCGGCGTGCTTGGCGGCACCTGCGCAAATGTCGGATGTATTCCATCCAAGGCATTGCTTCACGCGTCTGAATACTTTGACAAAGCCCAAAACCAATTCGGCAAGATGGGCATCAAAGTCGGCAAGGTCGAACTCGACCTCGATCAAATGATGGCGCAAAAAGATGAAGCCGTGAAAGGCCTTACCAGCGGCATCGAGTATTTGTTCAAAAAGAACAAAGTCGAATACATCAAAGGTCGCGGCAAAATCCTCGGCAAGGGCAAAGTTGAAGCCGCGCTAGAAGACGGTTCAACACGCACGCTGGACGCAAAGAACATCGTCATCGCGACGGGTTCTGAGCCGACCTCCCTGCCCGGCATTGAGATTGATGAAGAGCGTATCGTCACCAACACTGGCGCGCTGTCACTCAAAGCTGTGCCCAAGCGCCTTATCCTGATTGGCGCTGGTGTCATCGGGCTAGAGATGGGCTCTGTTTGGGCGCGTCTCGGCTCAGAAGTCACCGTGGTTGAATATCTCGACCGCATCATGCCCGGCGCGGATGCTGAGATCGCCAAGACCGCAGAGAAAATCTACGCCAAGCAAGGCCTCAAGCTACGCCTTGGCCAGAAGGTTACCGGTGTTGAAAAGCTGAAATCTAAGCTGAAGCTGACAATGGAGCCTGCTGCTGGCGGCGACGCTGAAGCGCTCGACGCGGATGTCGTTATCATGGCGATCGGCCGCAGAGCTTACACTGATGGTGTTGGCCTAGAAACTGTTGGCGTCACAACTGACAAGCGCGGCGTTATTCAGGTTACGGATGGCCACTTCAAAGCTGCTGATGGCGTATGGGCCGTTGGCGACTGTATCCACGGCCCAATGCTCGCGCACAAAGCAGAAGACGACGGTGTTGCCGTTGCTGAGCTGATAGCGGGCAAAGCCGGTCACGTGAATTATGACCTGGTGCCAAGCGTTGTTTACACCAGCCCAGAAATCGCATGGGTCGGCCAAACAGAAGAGCAGCTCAAAGCCGCTGGCATCGCCTATACCAAGGGCAAGTTCCCCTTCATGGCTAATTCCCGTGCACGCACAAACCACGAGACCGATGGTTTCGTGAAAATCCTCGCTGAAAAAGGCACCGACAAAATTCTCGGCTGTCACATGATCGGCGTGGGCGTTGGCGAGATGATCGCAGAGATCTGCGTCGCAATGGAATTCGGCGCAGCCTCAGAAGACATCGCCCGCACCTGCCACGCCCACCCGACGCTATCAGAGGCCGTACGCCAGGCCTCAATGGCCGTTGAAGGCTGGACCATGCAAATGTAAGCCTTAAAGGCACAATCAAACCTAAATGGCCCCGCTCTGCACATCGCAGTTGCGGGGTTATTTAATTTGACTTCAGGTACTTTAGGGAAGGAAATTTTCGGCAGAATTTCACTTAGGTTTACAGCGATTGTTTATAAAAGCCCTATGCCGAGACAATTAATCGTTTCTTGATCAATACAACTAACGATCAGTGTATCAAGTTGACACACGAAGGATAGAAACAATGGATAACTATCCAAATGAACTGGCTCCAGAATTTGATGAATGCGGTGCCGTAAAAACACCTTTCCATGAATGGTGGCCGAATGTAAAACACGCATTCCAGAATGTACCGGAAACCGTAGCCGAAAATTGGTTACACCGGCACTGGGGCCAGTCACCATTTTCTTGGATACCATCCCAGTCGTACGCTTTTTCTATGGAAGAGTTTCCTTCGAATAACCTTCCGGATGTTCTAAACAGGATGCACGATTATGAAGAGGGCAGCCAAAAAGCCCTAGATCAAGGCAAATTCATTTGCGGTGATCATCCCGTGCGACCGTGGCGACATGAGCCTCTATGGTTAGTGCAATACATGAGAGATCACCATAGCTTCCCATCCCCCATAATAGTCCTCGATAACTCCGATAATCACCTAGCTACTACGGCCGAAATTTCTGAAGTCGCTAACGGCTGCCCTATAGGGCTCATACTTATTGAGGGACACAGAAGGCATCAAATTGGACTGTACCTTCATTCAATAAGTCAACTACAGGATCAAGTTTCGATTTGCCGTCTTAAGCCTGTTTAACATATTTTCTACGGGATTTTCGCTCCTCTGCCATTTTTGGGATCTCCAGTAACGAGGACACCTAGTCAGCCGAACTACCACCACCAAACACCCCGCTTGCCACCAGCGCCCGCGCGCCCGATAAACGCTCCCAAAACAAAAGCACTTGGAGGAGCGCACATTATGGATATGACAATCGACCAATTGAAGGCCGTCATTGCAGGCAATCAGCCAGCGCCGGGCGAAAAGCGAGACATCGCCACACGCCGCGCCGCGATGGAAGCCAGCACAGCCGGTATGCGCCCGAAGGATGATGCGGAGCTGACCCCTCACGCGCTCGCCGGGGTCGAGGGCCTCAAGATCACGCCCGCCAATGCCAGAGATGGCTATGCCATGCTTTTCCTACACGGCGGCGGCTATGTGCAGGGCAGCCCGGATACGCACAAAGGCGTCGTGTCATATATAGCTGACGCCATCGCCGCCACGGCCTACCTGCCGCATTATCGCCTCGGCCCTGAAGCGCCCTTCCCTGCCGCTGTGGATGATGCCATCGCCTGCTACAAAGCGCTGCTAGACGCCGGCCAAGATCCTTCCAAGCTCATCATTGCCGGGGATAGCGCTGGCGGCGGGCTCGCGCTCTCAACCGCGCTCAAAGCCAAAGACACCGGCCTGCCCCAACCGGCTGGCCTCGTCCTCATCTCGCCATGGGCAAACCTCAACCAGATCGGCCACTCATACGAGAGCCGAGCTGAGGCCGACCCATGGATCACGCGCGAGAGCCTGACCGACATGGCAGACCTCTACCTCGGCCCAGATGGCGACGCGGACGACCCCTATGCCAGCCCGCTCTACGGCGACTTGCATGATCTCGCCCCCATTCTCGTGCAAGTCGGCGCAGATGAAGTGCTCTATTCAGATAGCCTCAACATCGCTGACCGCGCAGGCGTCTCCGGCGTCGCCGTAACGCTAGAGGTGTGGCCGGAGATGATCCACGTCTTCCACGCCTTCTATCCCTTCCTGCAACAATCACGCGACGCCATCGCCCGCATTGGCGAATGGTCAAAAGCACAGCTAAGTTAACCCAAGATCGAGGAGACCAAGATGACCTATATCGACGCCAGTATGATCGCTGTGCCCTCCGACAAGAAAGAGGCCTATCGTGAAAGCTGTAAGGTCTTCTCCGAATGGGTAATGAAGGAAGGCGCGTTACAAGTGATCGACGCATGGGGCGATGACGTACCCGTCGGCGAGACCAATTGCATGAACTCCGCAGTGTTGAAGAAAGACGATGAAACGCCCTCCATCGGCTTCATCGTCTGGCCAGATAAAGCCACCCGAGACACAGCATGGGCCAAGATGATGTCTGAAGACAACTCCGATTTCGACATGGTGGGCGACGGCAAACGCATGATCTTCGGCGGCTTCGAAACACTGAACGAGGCTTAGTGGTTGAGCGAAAGCTCCATAAAGTTGACATCGCTCGCGCGGTCTCATAGCGTTACTCCTACTACTGCTGGGAGGAAATTATGAGATTTGTATTTACCGGGGCTGCTGCCGCAGTCCTGCTGACCGCGTGTGCCACACAGTCCACACACTACGACCCGATTCTGCCATTCAGCGGATCGGCAGAGAGTTTAAACACGATCAGTATCCCCTCTGGCGCGATGCCTGAGAAAGCTCACGGACTGGATACCCCCACCGACTACAACCAAATCAGCAACACAGCGATGAACCAAGCAATGGCAAACCCAGGCATATCGCCGGGCGCGGGCGCAGCAGGCGGAGTGATCGCCATGCTTGTTATTGCGGCGATTGATGCAAGCGTAGACGCCAACCGAAACAAAAAAATCAATAACTATCTCGAAGCGCAAGGCGTGGATGCGCAAGCGATATTTCAAACTGCGCTTGAAGAAAGTCTATTGGCTCACGGCTACCTCCCAAGCGCAATTGAAGCCGAGCGCGACAAGCAACGCGTCTTTGACCACGCCTCAATCTCTGAGGATGAAAATGATGCCACTCTCGTCATCACACTAAACCATTACGGATACCGAATCTCAGGACAAGGATGGATTCCATCTGCGATGGCCTCAGTTGAACTTCGTTCAAATGCTGATGGCAATCTGCTTCTAAAAGACTCAATCGGCATAGCGAGCATTACGAAACCATTCGTTCCCGCAAACGCTCCACAGCTCTTCAGCTCAACCGGCGGTGATATTGTGCTTCTCCCCACCGATACGCGTTACATTTTCAAAAATCCAAACGAGATCGTCACAGAAGATAGCGCTTTGGGGGCCGAAGCCCTTCAAGATGTGCTGGCCCGCTTGGCCACTGGAATCACTCAAATGCTACCCGCTAAACTTACCGCGGATTTAGAAGAAGACGTCGACCAAGAAACAACGCCAGACACAGTTGCCGAAACACCCGCGCCTGACCTTGAAACAAATTTGCCTGACGCTCTTTAAGCTGTCGACCTCACAAAGATAAGGATTCAGAGACATGCACTTAAAATGCACACTCGGCGCTCTCGCCATAACGCTCGTTGCCGCTTGCGAAACGCAAAAGCCGCTTCCGGTCGCGACCCTGGCGTATTCACCCACTCAAATTTGCACACCCACACCAGATCTTAGTGAACCTATCCCCCTAACATCTGAAACCCCAACCGGACAAATTATTGCGCAGACAATCGTCAATCAAGAAACCAAATGCCTATCGAGTGACGACGGGCCGGATACGCCCTACAAACTCTTTGCGATACCCCAAGCGACCAATACCGCATCAATAAATGCTGGCACGATGCTAGATCATATTGTTGTACCGGTGACCGTTTCAACGCTTGACGCCAACGGAGAGGTCGTCAGATCTTACTCTATGAACGATATGGTTCGCCGCGGCAGCACCCAGTCTGTTCTCCTGCGTCCAGTGGACGAGGAGGCATATATTTTGATCCAAGTTGACCCAAGCCTCATCGGCGATGCGTATCAGATCGCACTGAACTCAACAGATTTCACCTCTGATTACAGCTATTTCGGGAAAACATATGCAAAAGTATATTTTGCGGATCCTGTGAGCCCGGAAAGCTAAACCAGCTTTGCGAGCCATCAACATCTCGCCATTCGGGTAAAACGCCTTTAAACCTGCCCGAATGGCTGATTCCGCTGACACACCTGAGAATATCTATGCCGCGCCCGCTGAATGGGTCGCGAACGGCACGGGCGCGCAGGGCAATATCTTCCTGACTGGCCGCGCGGGCACGGGTAAGACGACGCTCGTGCGCAAATTCCTAGAGGCGGCGGGCGAGAAAGCTATCGTGCTGGCCCCTACCGGCGTCGCCGCGATGAATGCAGGCGGGCAGACGATCCACTCATTTTTCAAGTTCCCACCGCGTTTGATTGAGCCGACGGACATTAAGCGCCTGCGCTCCACCCGCCTCGTCAAAGCGGTCGACACCATCATCATCGATGAGATTTCGATGGTGCGCGCAGATATGCTGGACGCGATTGATCGCAGCCTAAAGCTCAACCGCATGTCAAAGCGCCCCTTTGGCGGCGTGCGCATGATCGTGTCGGGGGATCTGCACCAGCTCCCGCCCGTCGTCTCCAATGATGAGAAGCCGATCCTGCAAGACCGTTTTGGTGGGGAATATTTCTTCAACGCCCCGGCCTTCCGCGATGCTGAGTTCACCCTGCTCGCGCTGAAGCATGTGTTCCGCCAAGAAGATCCACGCTTCCTCGCCTTGCTCGGCGGACTGCGCCAAGGCCGCCTCACGCCGATGGAGGTAAAAACGCTGGACGGCATAGTGTCCAACCGCTCGGCCAAAGACGCTAGCGAAACGCATATCGTCCTGACACCGAATAATAATAACGCCTTCCGCATCAATCAGGCGCGCCTGAAAGAACTGACCAGCCGCACCAAGACCTACAATGCCGACGTGCAAGGCCAATTTGAAGAGCGCGCCTTCCCCACCGAGGCTGACCTTGAGCTGAAAGAAGGCGCGCGCGTCATGCTCATCCGCAACGACCCTGAGGGGCGCTGGGTGAACGGCTCCATCGGCTTTGTTGAAGGCTTCACCGCCAATGGCGTCATCGTCAACATCAATGATCGCGCCTATGAGATCGAGCCCGTCGCGTGGGAAAAATACAAATACGAACTCGACACGGCCACCAAAAAAGTAAAGCAAGAAGTCATCGGCACGTTCAAACAAATGCCGCTACGCCTTGCCTACGCCATCACCATCCATAAGGCACAGGGCCTCACATTGGATAAGGTGTATATTGACTTTGATTATGGAATGTTCGCTCACGGACAGGCCTATGTCGCCTTCTCCCGCGCCCGTTCATTAGAGGGGCTAGAGATAAGTCGCAGGCTCCGCCCATCAGACTTGGTGTTGGATAAAAATGCCTTCGCCTTCGGCAAGCTAGACAAGATCGAGGACACCCCGGCCTATCTGCTCGCCCGCTTTGCGAAGGCGGATGACGCACTGCTGTAGAAAGCCTCTAGCCGAACGCATGCTCGAAACTAGAGTAAGATGCACCGCGATATCTCACGACTGTTTTTGCAATTAAGTCGTGCACGGTCTTTTTATCTTCTCTAAAGGCACCGATAATGTAGCCGATGAAAAATGGGCACCAGCCAGTTAAAGCGCGCCCGATAGAGTTGCGCAGCAAACTCCGACCAAAGCTCAACGGAGCGCCATGATTATCGGTCACCACAAGGCCGCAGCAAAACTTGCCTAACGTTCCCTGCATCGGGGAGGCTTCCATAGCCGTGTGATAAAAAATCTGAAGCAGCCCGAGGACGATAATCATCAAAGTAAATGACTCTTCCGTTGCCACAACGGCGGAAATAGCCAACATCGGAATGAACAAAATCACTCCATCGATAGCCATCGCAACAATGCGTATCCAGAACGCAGGTCGTCCCAATTGGAGGGATGAATTGCCATAGGATTCCTGTGAACCAAAATCATCTGATGACGTCATACTCGGGATTTGATAGCTCTGAGACGTTACAATCGGATCCGGCATCGTCCGGTTCGTTTTCTTACCAAACGACCCATTTGCAGCCCTATTAGGCCCAGCGTTCTTTTTCCCAAATCCGGACATTCGCGATATCTCCCTTGTTAGGGAATACACATACGCCAAAGTTGTAAAAATATACTTATGATAGAATCGAAACTCTAAACAGGAACGCGACCTTCTTTAAGCTAGATCGCGAAATCCGTCGCGCAAGCCACGGTCTTGATCCGTGATAATACGTTCCAGAACATGTACCCGTTCTTGCAGACTTGCCACGTCGGCTCGCAGGCCGCGCACGTCTGTTTCCGTCGCGCCGGATTTTGTGCGACCCTCGGTCGTCTCCATATATTTCATCAAAACGCGTGCTCCTACGCTCGCGAACACGATAATCACCACCATGGTGTAGACACTCATACTTCATTCCTCCCTTATTGATAATCAATATATGGGGATGAATGGAACCTGAACAAGAGGTCTCTTATCGATTTTCAATAATATTTTTAACTATCGCCCTGTCGAACCAAACCCACCGGAGCCACGCTCGGTCTCGTCGAGGCTATCAACTTGCCGCCACTCCAACTGGGTAACAGGTGCCAATACAAGCTGCGCAATTCGCTCACCGCGCGCGATGGTGAAAGGCTCGCTACCGAGGTTCACGAGGATCACTTTGACCTCCCCGCGATAGTCGCTGTCGATCGTTCCCGGCGTGTTCAAACAGGTCAGCCCATGCTTCACCGCTAGGCCAGAACGCGGACGCACCTGAATCTCATACCCCAGAGCAATCGCCATCGACAAGCCAGTCGGCACCATCGCCCGCGCGCCGGGCTCCAGCACCAACGGCTCGCCCTCCGGCAATGCAGCGCGCACATCCATGCCCGCCGATCCGGTGGTTTCATAGGCGGGTAGGTCTAGCCCCTTAAAATGGGGCAACGGGCAAACTTCAACGGGTATCTGTGTCATGCGCTAAGCGGTGCTAAGAGTCGGCGGGGAGAGTCAAGCTCCAGACAGCCGCCGGGCCAGATACACCACCTCTTTTGTATCTTCGGCATAACCACGCCGCCCAATCTCCGTAAAGCCAAGTCGCGCATGGAAACGCTGGGAGCCGGGGTTAGGCGGGCGCAAATTTACTTCGCAGGTGATCCACTCACACTCCACCTCAAACGTCTCAATCGCTTTGGCATAAAGCACAGCACCAACACCCAAACCTCGTGCGCCTTCGCCCACAGCGATCCGGTCGACATAGATGAAGTCATCGCCCCATGCCTCCAACCACCGCAAGTTCGCGCTTTCATAAGCAGCGGTTCCCGGCGGCAAGAGCGTGATGAAGCCGAGCGGTGCATCGTCATCACTCACCGCCACAAAACAGGTGCTCATCCCAATATAGACACCGAGTGTCTCTATTGTTTCTTCACTCACACCGGGCACGCCTGCTTGGTTTATGACAAACAGAGCAGCAAGGTCGGAAACTTTGTAAGGTCTAATTTTCATGCAAGGTGCCTCCCCTTTCGAGGCTCACCTGTCAAGCCGGCGCTATTCCGCCGCAAGCTTGGTTTCGTCATCCGTGTCGCCCAGCACCTCGGCGATCTTGGCCGCCAACCGCATCGCAACATCAACCTTGCTCATACGCGGCCACCGCTCGACACCGCTCTTTGTAATGAGCATAATTTCATTCTCAACACCACCCATCACATCGCCGGATACATCATTGGCGACGATCCAGTCACAATTTTTCCGGTCTAGCTTCGCGCGCGCATACTCTTCAACATCATGCGTTTCAGCAGCAAAACCGATTACCAGCCCCGGGCGCTTCTTGCGTTTATTCGCCAACGTCCGAAGGATGTCCGGGTTCTCAGTCAGCTCCATGCTCGGCGTTTCACTGCCCGCACCTTTAATCTTCAACTTCTTGGTTGCCGCCCGCGCCGGACGCCAGTCCGCCACCGCGGCCACGGAGATAAACACATCCGCTGGCAGCGCAGCCTCGCACGCTTTCAGCATCTGCCGCGCTGTTTCCACCGGCACAAAATCAACGCCCTGCGGAGGCGCCAAGGATACAGGCCCAGATACGAGTGTCACACGCGCGCCCAGTTTCGCTAGCGCGCCAGCAATTGCATAGCCTTGACGTCCCGATGAATGGTTTGACAGATACCGCACCGGATCAAGCGGCTCGCGCGTTGGCCCAGCGGTCACCAGCACATGCTGTCCATCCAAGGGCCGATCACCGCCAGCGAGCTGCGCTTCAATCTCGCCCACAATCACAGGTACTTCAGGCATACGCCCCGGCCCGAACTCCCCGCATGCCATGGCGCCTTCATCCGGCTCCATCACATGCACGCCATCTTCGCGCAGTTGCGTAACATTTCTCTTTGTCGCCGCATGGCCCCACATGCGCACATTCATGGTCGGCACCATCATCACCGGCGTATCGGTGGCTAGCAATGTCGTAGAGGCCAGATCATTCGCCAACCCACTGGCGGCCTTGGCCATCAAATCAGCCGTCGCTGGGCACACGACAATAAGGTCAGCCGAGCGAGACAATTGGATATGCCCCATCTCCGCCTCATCATCGAGGTCAAACAATTCAGTGAACACCTTCTCACCCGACAGCGCAGACACAGACAGCGGCGTCACAAATTCCGCCCCCGCGCGCGTCAAAATACACCGCGTCTTTATTCCGCGTCGGCCAAGCTCGCGCATAAGCTCAAGGCTTTTATACGCAGCAATGCCGCCGCCAATAATCAGCAGAACACGTTTCTCGCTCATGGATATACTCGGTAATTAGTCATTTCAGTGCCAATCATACCGCAAATTCCTTGCACCTTCCCAAGCAATTCCCGTGAATCCACGTGAATTGGTGAAGATGCTGGGCAGATTCAGTCAGATTTGCCTTGATCTGGCACAGCGCGGAAGGCGCCGGGCTTATAGACAATCACGGTGCCCTTGCGGTGCTTGCGCGGCGTCACCGGCACAATCGCAGCGCGGCTTTCACGCGGCAGCACAACAGGCTTGATCGGGCGCTGAGCACGCTTAGAAGACAGGGTGGAAACCTTGCCAGCCTTGAACACGCGGATACCTGGTTTCGTCTCAGAACTCGGCTGCACATGCACCATTTTGCCGTTACCATAACGGTTGGGCTTGGCTTTAGACTTGCCGAGCAACTCACTATCCTGATCGCCCGCCCGCAGCACACGTGGATAAAGACCATCGCTCCGGTCAGGGCGCTGCACATATTCGATTTGTTGCGCAGACGCGAGCGGCGCAGCCATTGCGGTTGCAGCCAGTGTAAGTATTGCAGTGAGAGCCAATTTCATGTGTCGCGTCCTTTTTCAGGCTTTACGACGCAAATTTTAGGCCAGAACACCCACCAATCGAAGCGCGAACACCCCTGACGAGAATACCCCGCCCGCAAGACTCCTAACATTAAGCGCTACGGTGTGATCGCCAACACAATTCCGTAAGCCGTCACCGCCAACACAGCGATCAGACCAAACCACCCCCACCACGGCGCAAAGCGCTCTCTCGGTTGTGACGCAGGCGCAGCGTCATTATCACTGAGCGAGGCTTCAAATTTGTCCATAACGTCAGGCAAGCGCTTCAGGCGATTGGCCACCTCATTCAGGCTGGTGCCGACCAAACGCGCCGCCCCTTCCGGGCCAAAACTACGTTTGATCCAACGGCTGACCACAGGCTCAGACGCTTCCCAAATATTATGGGACGGATCTAATGAGCGCGCTACGCCCTCCACTTGGGCCATAGTTTTTTGCAGCAAAACCAATTCAGGGCGCAGCGCCATGCCAAACGTCGCCGTATAGTCAAACAGCTGCAGCAACACACGGCCCATAGACATTTCATCAGCACGCTTACCGAACAGCGGTTCACCAATAGATCGTAGCGCTTGGGCAAAATCACCAACAGATTGGTCCTTGGGCACATACCCCGCATCAAAATGCACTTGCGCCACACGCATATAATCTCGCTTTAGGAAGCCCCACAAAATCTCTGCCAAAAAGCGCCGTTCAACCATGCTGATCCGGCCAACAATGCCAAAATCGATCAGCGCAATCTTGCCCTCAGGCGTCAGTATCATATTGCCTTCATGCATGTCGGCATGGAATACGCCATGCTCAATCGCGTGATGCAAAAACCCTTGCGTTACATGCAGGGCCAGCGCCGCGCGGTCCACGCCCGGCTGCTCCAGCGCGCGCGGATCGGTCAGCGGAATGCCGTCCACCCAATCCATTGTGAGCACACGCTGTCCTGTGCGCTCCCAGTCCACATTTGGAATAACAAAATGATCTGCCTGCGCACTTATCTCGCGCATTTCATCAAGACCGCCCGCCTCTAGACGCAAATCTGTCTCGCGCATCATGGCGTTGGCAATCGTCTGCGTTAGCGCGACAGGCTTCAAACGGCGGCTCTCTTGAGAGACCCCCTCAACCGTGCGCGCCGCCCGCTTCATCGCAGACAGCTCTCGCGTCAATTGTCCCTCAATGCCGGGTCGCAGAATTTTCACCGCGCGCGCGCCATCGGGCAAATCCATCCGGTGCACTTGCGCAATAGACGCGGCAGCAACCGGCTCGCTCAACTCAGCGAATAACGTCTTGGCTTCCACCTCGCCGAACTCATCTGACAGCGCCTGCCACGCAGCCTTCTGCGAAAATGGCGGCAACTTATCTTTCAACCGCGAGAGGTCATCGGTCACCTCAGCGCCAAACACATCTGGCCGCGTCGCTAAAAACTGGCCTGCTTTAATATATGCCGGGCCAAGCTTCTCAAGCGCTGTCGCCAGCCGCTGTCCGGGTCTCCCCTTCGCGCCGCCGCCCAGAACACGCATCACGCCGCCCGCCACACGCGCCGCTAAGGGCAATCGCGCATGATAAGCGCCGGGCAGCACAACGTCATGCCGCGCAAGGGCCGTCCCTGCACGCAGCAACCGCCTATAATCTGCCAGCGCCTTAAACATGGATTAGACTGCCCACCCAAAGTGAAGCGCCGCAATGCCGCCCGAATAATTGGTGACGGAAACTTGCTTAAAGCCCACCTCTTCAATCTCGGCTTTGAACACATCTTGGGTCGGGAATTTACGGATCGACTCCACAAGATACTGATAGCTATCTTCATCGCCCGCTACGAGGCTGCCGAGCTTGGGGATCACGTTAAAGCTATACGTGTCATACGCCGCCTGAAGGGCACTCGCCGTCATGTGACTAAACTCAAGCACAGCCAGACGACCGCCCGGTTTCAACACACGGCGGAACTCACGCAAGCCCTCAACACGGTCAGCAAAATTACGAATACCGAAAGACACCGTCACCGCATTGAAACTATTGTCCGGATAAGGCAGTTTCTGCCCATCGGCGCACACCCAGTCGAGGCGCCCGTCAAACTGCGCATTGTCCTTGCGCGCCTTGCCGGCCTCCAACATCGCATCATTGATATCGCTAACAATCGCGGTCGCCTGCCGGTCATCGCCTCTGCGCTTACCAGCCTTATCAGCCAGCGTCAGGAAGGCCCTCGCCAGCTCACCCGTGCCGCCCGCGACATCCAAGTGGCGCTCACCCGGCTGCGGGTTCAGCTTATTCATCGCGTCATGCTTCCACAAACGGTGCACGCCCGCCGACATAAGATCGTTCATCACATCATATTTCGATGCGACCGACCGGAAGACGCCCTTAACGCGATCTACCTTTTCGGACTCGGAAACCTCCTCGAACCCAAAGGATACGCGGCGCTCTTCACCAATTTTTACTGCATCTGACATGTGCATAACCATAGTTGCTGCATGCTATTTACACTATAAGCGTCAATGATGCCTGAATTACCCGAAGTCGAGACAGTACGCCGCGGATTAGCCCCTGTCATGGAGGGTCGCACCATTTTGTCGGTAACTCAGAACCGGCCAAATCTGCGCTTTCCCCTGCCCGATCGCTTTCCAGAACGCCTACGCGACACGAAAATCACCCATTTAGGCCGCCGCGCCAAATTCCTCATGGCCGAGCTTTCGACCGGCGATGTGCTAGTTATGCACCTTGGCATGACCGGTCGCTTCACTGTGACAGGCCAGAGCACGTCGGATGAGCCACCGGGCACCAACCCCGCGCACGATCACGTCATCTTCCACATGGAAGGCGGCATAACTGTCACCTATAATGACCCACGGCGCTTCGGGTTTATGGAATTATGGCCTGCTACCAGCTTTGACACCTATCCCCGCCTCAATAAGCTCGGGCCCGAGCCGCTCTCCAATGGCTTCTCAGTCGCTTACTTGGATGAAGTGCTGTCAGGCAAAAACACGCCGATCAAATCCGCCCTGCTCGATCAGGCCATCATTGCGGGGCTCGGCAATATCTATGTGTGCGAGGCCCTCTACCGCGCCGGCATCAGCCCAAAGCGCAAAGCCCATTCTATCCCCGGCCAAAGATCGACCCGGCTCGTACCCGCCATAAATGACATCATCGCCGAAGCCATCGCCGCAGGCGGCTCATCCATTTCAGATTTTGCCAGCGCCAGCGGTGAACTCGGCTATTTCCAGCACGGTTTCGCCGTCTATGATCGCGAAGACGCGCCCTGCCCTAAATGCGAGAAGCCCATCAAGCGCATCGTGCAGTCAGGCCGCTCGACGTTCTATTGCACCAACTGCCAGCGATAGCAGGTCTGCTAAGCAGAAGTCGGCGCGACCACTTTGCAGATAATCGCGCCAATTTCGTCCTCGGTGTCAGCGGCGCGCAACGCGTCACGCACGCTAGACTGCCGGAAAACACGGCTCACTTGCGCCAAAGCCCGCAAATGATCAGCGCCTGAATCCTCAGGTGCCAAGAGCATAAAGATCAAATCGCACGGGCGATCATCAATCGCCTCAAATTCAACCCCTTCGCGCAAGCGCACAAAGCCGCCAATCGGCGCATCAATTCCGCTCAGGCGCGCATGTGGAATGGCCACACCCTCGCCCACACCGGTTGAGCCGAGGCGCTCACGCTCCATCACGGCATCTTCAATATCGCGTGGAGAGACGGTGGTGACACGCGCTAACGCCTCACAAAGAGCATGAATCGCCTGTTTCCGGCTGCTTGCTTCAAAGCATGGCAGGATAACTCCGCCAGACAGCAGAGAGCTTAAATCTGTAGCCATTGTTGCGCTTTCCGTTATGCGGTCGTCTTACGCTTTGGGCTCATTATCGGGGTTAACCCACCCGATATGCCCATCTGGGCGCCGATACACCATATTCAGGCCACTATGGCTAGCGTTTCGGAACATTAGGGCAGGCTTTTCCTGCAACTCCAGCTGCATTACGGCCTCAGAAACGCTCATCGTTGTGATCTTAGCAGAGGTCTCAGCAACGGTTAGCGGCGCGTCTGGCGCCTCTTCATTTGCCTCGTCAATCACCTCTTCAGGATCGGCGCCTTGAAACACAGCTCCAGGGGCCATTTCCATCGGGAATGGTTGCGGCGCGTTCGCATGATGGTCCTTCAGGCGGCGCTTATATCGGCGCACCCGCTTTTCCATCTTGTTCAGACTGTCTTCTAACGCCGCATACGGGTCAGTCGCTTTGCCAGTTGATTGCAGCACAATGCCCGACGGCAAATGCACATTACAATCAACTTCTACAAAGCTCTTCTCCTGAGATACAAACACACTCGCTTCGCCCGATCGTTCGAAGTACTTACTGACTGCTGCCTCTAAACCGTTCTCAATGCGTCCGCGAAGGGCTTCACCAAGATCCATATGCTTGCCAGTAATCTGAATGTGCATAAATGTTCTCCTACGATGTGATTGATGTCTAACAATATGCCCCAAACGAGGCGGTCTGACTAATAAAATCGGAGGTTTTTCGGATTCGTAATACGTAGTTCCCGCCAACTAGCGGGTGCGATATCGCCGCCAAATCCGCAGAATAGCAGGCCCTTCGATCAGATATCGACGTGCCATACGCCGGGGCTCACTGCTCAAGCGATGCAGCCATTCCAACCGCGATTTACGCATCCAATCGGGCGCGCGGGCGGTTTTCCCAGTCAAAAAATCAAGACTCGCACCGCAACACAGCGCAACACCGCTCACACCGCCGCGCTCAGCCGCCGCAAAGGCCACCATTTCCTGCTGCGGGCTACCGACGCACAAAAAGTGAAACCGCGCCGGATTCTCCGCCATAAAGGCCGCTGCCGCGTCTATCGCCTCCGGCTTATTCTTCAGCCCCATAGGCGGGGCATGCCAGCGCACATCCGTCAGGCCAAAACGCTCGGTCAGCGCCGCAATGTCTTCCTCATCACAGCCAATCACCACAACAGGCTCGTCGGCCTTGATCGTGCCCTCAAACAGGCTCGCAACGATATCAGCGCCCGGTGAGGCAGGAAAATCCAGCCCATCTTTACGCGCGAGCAGCTCCAATATGCGGCTATCATTCAGCAATAAATCAGCCTCATCATAAAGGGGGCGCAGCTCCGGCTGGCGCTCGAGCCGCACGCGGTGATCCACATTCGGCGTCACAACATAGTGAAATCCATCTGCCGATGTGGCCAGTTCAGCGATATGAGTCGCTGCCGCCTCAGTTGTCATGGGCTGAAAGTCTAGCCCTACAAAAGATACTGTATTCATAGCTCGCCCCTATATGCGCGCTGCTTCAAAGCAGGTTTTCCCGCCCGCGTCATCACCCGGCGGTCACATACTCCGCGTCGGCGGCAGATCATCATGCGTGTCACTCAGCGGTTTCCCCGCGGCCTTACCATAATCATGCTTCTTCAACAGGCCGCGAAACTGGTGATAGGTCAGCCCCAGCGCCTCTGCCGCCCTGCCCTGATGGCCTTGCGAGCGCGACAACGCCTCGTCGATCAAGCGCATCTCATAGGCCTGCGTCATGTCCTCAAAATCAAGCTCTGGCACATCTGTATCAGGCGCAGCCAACATCGCCCCCTCACTCAACAGCGCCTTAGATTCCGGCTCGGCCTCAATCCGATAAGGCGAGGCAAACGGGTCCAGCGCGGCCGGCTCAAACTGCACAGGCTCACCCGGCGCTTCAATCATCGACCGATGCACCAGGCGCTGAGCAAAATTGCGCAACTCACGCACATTGCCCGGCCAATGGTGCGTTTCAATCGCGGCAATAGCTGACGGGGCAAAGCCCGGAAAGTCCTGCGCCATCTCAATCGCCATACGCCGCGCAAAATGATCCGCCAAAAGGCTCGCATCACCACGGCGGGCCCTCAATGGAGGCAGCGTAATCACATCAAACGCCAGCCGATCCAGCAAATCTGCCCGAAACCCCCCGCGCGCCACCATGGCCGGCAGATCCACATTGGTCGCCGCTACAATCCGCACATCTGTTTGCATGACTTTAGAGCCACCAAGACGCTGAAACTCGCCATACTCAGTTATTCGCAGCAGTTTTTCCTGCACACTTCGGCTAGCAGTCGCGATCTCATCGAGGAAAATTGTGCCGCCATCGGCCAACTCAAACCGGCCTTTGCGCATCTCAGTCGCGCCAGTAAATGCCCCGCGCTCATGCCCGAACAGTTCAGAATCCAGCAGTTCATGAGAGAGCGCCGCGCAATTGACCTTGATAAATGGCCCCTCCCAGCGCCGAGAGAGGAAGTGCATCCGCTCGCCGATAAGTTCTTTACCGGTGCCGCGCTCACCAATCACCAGTATCGGGCGATCCAAAGGCGCAACCCGGCTCACATGCTCCTGAGCCGACAACCAACTCGGAGCTTCACCAATTAACTGAGGGGTTTGACCAACCATGAGGCCTATTTAGCCATATATAGATGCAAAATCGACTAATTTTTTCGTGTATTTGGCCAAATAGTTTTGACGAGCACACCCCGATAAACAATTATATTGATATAAAACAACGCTGTATGATATTAATTTTGACTTGGCACGCTACTTGAAATGTAAGTGGCATCAGGCGATTGGCGTCGCTAACCAAAATTAAGAGGATCTAACACGATGGAAGACCGATCTCACCGAGCCTACTCAGAATCTGGCCGCCTTGGCCGCTGGCTCTCAACACGCCCAGCCGAAAGCTGGATGTTTTTCGTAGCCGGGGTTTTTCTCGGCGGCTTGTTCTTCTGATCGACTAATCTCCTCTCTCTTTTACAAAGGATACCAATCATGGGTCTCTTCTCCCGCCTCGGCGATATCATAAACTCCAACATCAACTCGATGCTGGACAATGCCGAAAACCCCGAAAAAATCGCGCGTCTTATCATTCAAGAAATGGAAGACACACTTGTTGAGGTTCGCACCGCTGCAGCCCGCGCCATGGCCGACAAAAAGGAAATGGAACGCGAGATCGAGCACTACACCTCCCTTCGCAACGAATGGAACAACAAGGCCGAACTCGCTATCGACAAGGATCGTGAAGATCTGGCTCGCGGCGCTCTTTCAGCCAAACAAAAAGCCGATGGCGAAATCGAACGTCGCCAGACCGCGCTAACCTCCGCTGAAGATGCTTTCGCGAAACGCCAAGACGACATGGCCAAACTACAGGCCAAACTCGACGAAGCCAAAGCCAAGCACCGCGCGCTGATGATGCGCTCAGAAGCGGCAGAGCAACGCATCCGTATGCGCAGCCAAGTCTATGATGGCCGCGTCGATGATGCCCTGGCTCGCTACAACACCATTGAGCGCAAGGTCGATGAGATGGAAGCGTACGCTGACCAGATCAAAGGTCGCGCACCCAGCCTCGAAGCTGAATTTGCCGCGCTAGAGCGTGATGAAAGTGTCGAGCAAGAGCTGGCGGCCCTTAAAGCCAAGCGCGCACCTAAAAAACCTAAGAAGACGGAGGACTAATCTATGTTATTCTCATTGACATGTTTGGCCATCTTCATGGCCGTCATCTGCGCTCCGGGCCTGATCGCTCAAGCCCGAGCTGAGCATAATGCTAGCCCAGAAAGTGAAGCTCACTAATGGAAGACCTCCTCATCCCACTGGTTGCGATCCTGTCGCTCTTCGTCATTTTGCCCGGCATGGTGTTTCACTACATCACGCTGTGGCGGAAGCAGAAAACCATGCTGCCAGATGATGAGCGCATGATGGAAGATTTGTGGCGCTCCGCCAAAACGATGGAGCGCCGGATCATAACCCTAGAGGCTTTGCTAGAGGCGCACAAAGACGAAGCGCCCGCGCGTCCACCGCGCAGCACCCGCCCCTCTCTCGACGATTAGGAAAAAACAATGACCCACAACCCTCGCCCCCCACATGAGCAACCCTCATACCTACAGGACCGGATGCACACATCGCCTAACCCGAAACGCTTTTGCCGGTCACGCACAGATTCAGTCTGGGCCGGCGTTTGCGGCGGCATCGCCGAACGCTTCGGCTGGTCTTCCACCCTCCTCCGCGTCCTTGTTGTGCTCGGCACACTTATGTTTATGGGCCCGCTCGCCTTGGTTGTTTACCTCGCAATCTGGTTGATCACCCCCCGCGCGCCTTTGCACATGGTTTCGATTTCCCCGGAAGAAGACGCATTCTGGCGCGGCGTATCTGATCGCCCACGCGCAACTTTCGGTCAGCTGAAATACACTTTCATGGACCTCGATGAGCGCCTGAAAAATATGGAACGCAGCGTGACCTCAGAAGACTGGCGTCTGCGCAAACAGTTCCGCGACCTAGAAAACGGCCATTAGAGCCGCTCACTTTAACGACGCAAGACAAAAAGGACTCGTCCCATGCCTAGAAGGTTCACAGCCCGGCGCAATTGGACACAGAGCAATCTCCTACTCGGCGCAGTTGCCATTTTGCTCCTCACCACCATCGCGATTATCGCCAACTATACTGGCGGCGTCGCAATAGAACTTGGAGGACTAGAAATGTCCCTCAACGCACAAACCGACGGCCACTTCCAGCTCATCTTCGCACAGGCGGTTTAGCCCCCACGCTTCAGCTGCCGCAGGATCAAGCGCATGGGGCTCACTGCCTCAAGCGCCACCTGCGGGGCCGGGGCTGGGTGTCCCATAATTTGCGCGGCTAATATTTGCCCCGCCCAAGGCCCAAACGTAAATCCACGCGCACCAAATCCACCTGCCAGATAGATACCGTCCAGACGCGGCGCATCCGAATAAATTCGCCGTCCCGTCCGCACACCATCAAACGCCGTCATCACCACGTTATAGTCCGGCACCGCTCCGATAATTGGCAACTGGTCGCGCGTCGTCGCACGCACCCCCGCGCGCGACTGCACCGCCCCCTCCCTCGCTTGGCGGATCCAATAGGGCGACAGCACTTCCAGCGCGCTCAAATTCTCCGCCTGCGCCGCATCGCTCAGCGCCGCCTGCGCGTCCGGCTCGACATCTTCAAACGTCGCGCCCCACAATCGATCACCCCCACAGGCCAGTGCATAGCTCCCGCTTACAATCGCGTCCGGCGGCGCATCGGCCTCACCCGTCACAAAATCCACTTGCCCCTGCTTTGCGATCAGCTCCAGCCACGGCAGCGACGCTTTCGCCTGCATCCCCGTCGCGATCACCACGGCATCGAACTCGTCACGTAGCGCGAGCGCATCATCAGCTTGCGCATTATAGCGCACGTCCAAACCGCGCAGCAGATCAGCAACCAATCGCGCCGGGCGCAATATCATCCCGCCCTTATGCAGCAAACCGCCGCCTTGCAGAGCCTCTAAATCTTCCAGCGGCAATGGCGGGTCGAGTAACAGTTTGCGAATGCGCTCCCCCATCCGCTCGTCTTGCACGGGCTGGCGAATATCCACCTCTGCCACGCCGGGCCGCCCGGCATATTCTGCCCGCGCCGCCAAGTACGCATCAATCAACAATCGCGCAGGCACTGTATCGCCGACATCAAGACGCGGCATCAGCAAGGCTAACGGATTACCGCTTGCCTCCATCGCCGGCCCGCCTGCCGCCTCCAGTATCGTTACCTCAGCGCCCTGTGCCGCAAGCCCTTGCGCCACACTCGCCCCGGCAATCCCTGCGCCAACCACAACAACACTCCGTGCAGGCATAGGCCCCGGCATTACCGCATGCCGATCAAATGGCTTGGCATGAATCTGCGCGCCATCGGGCGGAGCATACCGCGCTTCCAGCCTTTGCCGCTTTCGCCCATGCCCCGGCACACGCTCGACCTCAAATCCCGCAGCGCTCAGGCCCCGGCGCACCGCACCTGCCACAGTAAACGTGCCCAGCCGCGTCCCTTCCCGGCTACGTGCCGCAATCTCAGGATATATCCACTCACCCCACATGTCCTCATTCTTGGACGGGCTGAACCCATCCAAAAACCATGCATCGGCAGCAAACACCGCTTGCGGCAACATCTCAGTTATGTCGCCCAGATGCAGCGTCAGCGTCACGCCCTCCACTGGCCAACTCATCTGGCGTACACCACGCACAGGCCCCGGCCATTTGGCCAGCAGCTTATCTGAAAGCTCAGCCAGTTCCGGCCACATGGCCAGCGCCCTCGCCGCCGCGTCTTGCCCAAGCGGGAAACCCTCAAATGACACAAAATGCAGCTGCGCCGTTTCACTCGGCCGCGTCTCACGCCACAGCTTCCACAACGCCAGAAAGTTCAGCCCCGTGCCAAACCCAGTCTCCGCCACGGTGAACCTGTCAGCCTCCGCCCACACCTCCGGCAATCCGCACGCGCCAATGAACACAGCCCGCGTTTCAGACAACCCATCAGCGACCGAAAAATAAACATCATCATGCGCGTCCGCGACGGGGGTTCCGTCATCGCGCCAGGTCAATTGCGGCGGGGTTAGCAAGCGGCTCATGCGTGTCGCCTACGCCAAGATGATACGCTTGAACAGTGACAAAGCCCTGCCCCCACGCCATATAACCCTCAATAGGAGACCCCATGCCCGATACGCCCACCATCACCCATCATGCAGACCGCCAGCGCTACTCGCTTATCATTGATGGCGTGGAGGCCTACCTCACCTATGAGCGCCCACGCGAGGTCAATGTCGAAATCACGCACACCATCGTGCCCAAAGCCATTGGCGGGCGCGGCCTTGGCAAATACCTTGTTGCGCGCATCATGGAAGACATCATCGCCGCCGACGAAACTGTTTCGTCCTCCTGCTGGTACGCCACCGCGAAGATCGAAGAAAATGCACACTGGGCGGCTCGCCTCAAATGACTGAGCCGTTCTGGAAAACCACGCCGCTCGACAAGATGGATCGCGACCAGTGGGAAAGCCTGTGCGATGGCTGTGGCAAATGCTGCCTGCTCAAGCTGGAAGACGAAGACACAGGCGACATCGCCTACACGCGCATTCACTGCAAATTGCTGGATGCAGGCACCTGCCAGTGCTCCGATTACGTCAATCGCAAATCCATCGTCGAGGATTGCGTAAAGCTCACCCCTGCTGGCCTCGAAGAAATCAACTGGATGCCCAAAAGCTGCGCCTACCGCCTCATCCGCGATGGCAAAGACCTGCCAGACTGGCACCACCTCATCTGCGGCGACCGTGAGCGCATCCACACTGAGGGCCACTCCATCAAAGGACGTACCGTCTCAGAGGAAACCGTATTCGATGAAGACCAGATCGACTGGATCATCGATTGGGACGGCAACCCGCCCTGAGGCCCTCAACCTGCCCTTAAGCTTCTCGGTTTAAACTCGGGTCCATGAACATTCTCGCCGATTTCATCACCCATATGCGCGATGAGCGCCGCATGGCCGAAAAAACGGTTGAGGCCTATTCAACAGATTTGCGCACCTTCCTCGCCTTCTTGGCCCAGCATGAGGGCGCCGCCGTTACCCTCAAAATGCTCAGCCATCTTAAGGCCCGTGACATTCGCGCCCATATCGCACAGCGTCGCCGGGAGGGCCTGTCCGATGCCTCTATCGCGCGCCTACTCTCCTCCGTCAAAGCGCTCTACCGCTGGCTTGGCCGTTCGCATGGGGTGGAAAATGCAGAGGTCTCCTACCTTCAAGGCCCCCGCCGCCCTGCCCGCCTACCCCGACCTGTATCCGTCGAGGCCGCGAAAGACATGATCTTCGAGGCTGAGACAGACCCGGACGCAGAACCATGGGTCAACGCCCGCGACGCCGCGGTGCTAAGCCTGCTCTATGGCGCTGGCTTGCGTATTTCAGAGGCCCTGTCTCTCACCGGTCAAGAATTACCCGCGCCAGACCGCCTACGGATCAAAGGCAAAGGGGGTAAAGTCCGCCTCATCCCACTGATCCCAGCGGTTAGAGACGCGATGGACGCCTATGGCAAAATCTGCCCCTATGCGCTCAAAAAAGACGAACCTATGTTTCGCGGCGTTAAAGGCGGCCCGTTAAACCCGCGCATCACCCAAGGCCTCGTGCAAAAACTACGCGGTGTTCTTGGCCTGCCAGATACCGCGACACCACACGCATTGCGCCACTCCTTCGCAACACACCTGCTTGCGGGGGGTGCAGATTTGCGCGCAATCCAAACCCTGCTCGGCCATGCATCCCTGTCTACGACGCAGGTCTATACCGGTGTGGATGCCAGCCGCCTCAGAGAGGCCCACCGGAACGCGCACCCACGCGCCTAGCTGCGGTTAAGGTGACAGGTGCGCTGTCAAAGCATCTGCAAGCAACCGGCCCGCTGGCGTCAGTACAAGCCGCTCAGCATCGCGCACCATCCAACCCTCATCACAAAAGGCTTGAATCTTATCGCCATCAATCTTCCGCCCACTCACCATCTCCACACGCGCGCGCGATATCCCCTGATCAGACCGCAGGCCCATGGCCAGCAATTCTTTGGCGATATCCATTGGGTAAAGCGGCGCACCTTTTTCCCAGCCCGCGCCTAGCGCCTGAATGTTCGCCTGATACGTCGCCGGGCGCTTGTGCGCCTCGGTAGCATAGCGCTTACCGTCAACCGTCAGCCGACCATGCGCGCCGGGGCCCACACCGATCCAGTCGCCACCGCGCCAATAAATCAGATTGTGCTTTGATTGATACTCCGGCGCCCGCGCATGATTAGACACCTCATAAGCAGGCAGCCCCGCCGCGAGTGTAATGTCCTGCGTCAGCTCATAAAGATCCGCCTGCCCATCATCATCCATCGCCTCAAACTCGCCGCGCTCCACCGCCTTGCCAAACACGGTGCGCTGCTCAATCGTTAGCTCATAAAGCGACAAATGCGGCGCACCGAGGCCAATAGCCGCCTTCAATTCCTCAGCCCATGCGGCCTGCGTCTGCCCCGGTATCGCATAGATCAAATCGATGCTCGCATTCGGAAACACTGCTAGCGCTTTGGCCACCGCTTCGCGCGCTTGTTTCGCATCATGGTCACGCCCCAAAAATCGCAGCACATCATCGCGCATAGACTGCACGCCGATAGACAACCGGTTCACACCCGCCGCCGCCAGCGCTGGCAAATCCATCCGCAACATATCATTCGGGTTAGCCTCCAGCGTCACTTCCGCGCCGGGCTTCACACCAAACGCTTGGCGCGCCGCCTCCAATATGCTCGCCACCTGATCGGGGCGCATAAGAGAGGGCGTCCCTCCCCCAAAATACACCGTATCCAGAGCGTCATGCCCCGGCAGGCGCGCCACGTGTAGCGAAATATCCTTCACAATCGCCGCCGCGAGATCATCATCAGCGCCCCGGTCTTTGGCTGCATACACATTGAAATCGCAATACGGACAAATCCGCGAACAATATGGCCAGTGCACATACAGGCCGAACCCGTATGCTGGCCCAAACGGACTCATCGTTTGGCCGCTCATGACAGCAAAGACGCTTTCAGCTTTGTCACAGCAGCGGCCCGGTGGCTCATGCCATGCTTGCGCGCTGGCTCCATCTCGCCAAACGTAATGCTCTCGCCCTCGGCCACAAATATCGGGTCATAACCAAATCCTTGGTCGCCGCGCGCTGGCCACACAATCTGCCCCTGCACCTCGCCTTCATACACCTCAGCGTGCCCATCGGGCCAAACCACCGCCAAAGCACAAACAAATTTCGCGCTACGGTCGGTTGCGCCAATCTCATCCAGCTCGCGGTTCACTTTTTCCATCGCCACCATAAAATCGCGCGGTTCACCTGCCCAACGCGCAGAATATATGCCCGGCGCGCCGCCCAGCGCGGTTACTGACAGGCCGCTGTCATCAGACAAGGCTGGCGAGCCAGTCGCCTCAGCCGCCGCCCGCGCCTTCAAAATCGCATTGCCCGCAAAACTATCTTCAGTTTCTTCCGGTTCTGGCAGATCCAGCTCAATCGCCGAGACTACCTCAAAGCCCAGAGGCTCGAACAGGTCTTTTAACTCTGAAACCTTGCCGCGATTGTGGGTCGCAACCACCAAGCGGCCGGGGGATAATTGTCGTGAGCCAGTATCATCGTTCATCAGGTCTCTCATGGCTCCAAACTTGCTTTCAGATAAAAAACATATATCGTTTAACGGTAATTTGATACGGTTTTGTAATATAGAACCATCGCATACCCCAGCCATCCTCTTTGGTGAAGTGAGACATGACCCAGCAGGCCCACAACTCAATGGCCGTCATCATGACGGTGCTCGTGACGATCGTAATGTGGATGACCGCCATCGTCGGCGTTATTTTCCTCATCGCGGCCGGTATAGGTCTCGTCTCGCTAGGGTCTGATACCCCTATAGAACTTGGCGGTATCACTGTTGGCGATCAGCCCGTCGGCGCGCCCCAGCTTATTGCAGGCATCCTTGGAGCCTGCGTCATCATCCCCGGCATTCTGTTTGTGTGTCACCAATTGCGCAAAATACTGGGCACATTGGCTGATGGCGACCCGTTTGTTCCTGAAAACGCGTCCCGCCTGTCGCGAATCGCTATCGCAATTGCCTTGATTCAGCTGCTCCGCATCGCCATCTCAGTGGGGATGGGGCTGACAGTCAAAGGAACACACATCGTATTTTCTCTCGATATCGTCGCTTGGGCCTCTGTGGCTGCCCTCTTCATTCTGTCTCAAGTCTTCCGTGAAGGCACCCGCCTGCGCGACGAAGAAAAGATGACCATTTAGGAGCGACTGACAAATGTCTATTCGCGTCACCCTCGATCGCGTCCTTTTGGATCGCCGCATGTCCCTGACAGAATTGTCAGAGCGCGTCGGCGTCACCTTGGCCAATTTGTCCATTCTCAAAACGGGCAAGGCCAAGGCAATACGCTTCTCTACGCTTGAAGCGCTGTGTCGAGAGCTCAATTGCCAGCCCGGCGACCTCCTCGTGTTCGAAGAACAAGGCGAGGCCGGAGCTGGCTCCAATAAAGTCGCAGCTGAATAGTGAGGCGGTTCTAAGCCGCAGCCTGCTCTAAACAACCCACGAACCAATCAACAGCAGCTTCATTGTCTGCGATGCGGCGGGTAATGCTGACCTGAATTGGCTTGGTATCGTATGGGGATTCAAGCAGTTGGATATTCAATTGCGATGCGCACATCTCTGCAAACCTACGCGGACAAGCCCCTATGGCATCCGTCTGCGAGATCATAAGCAGCGCTGTATGCCAGTCGCCCACCACTGCACGCCGGGGTATTAGTCGTGGGCTTGGAAGCCCGTTTCCACCCGCAGTTTTGGTTCGACTAGAGGCAAATATATGCTCAATCTCACCGATTTGCTCGAGCGAGATTGTGTTATTGCGAATTTTGGGGTGATCTTTGCTAGCAACCACGCAAAAGTGGTCTGTATAAAGCAAACGATTAATCACACCGGTCGGCATCTCAGCATAAGCACCGATGACGAGATCCACCTCCATACGATTAAGTTCCGCAATGCTCCCCGAATGGTAGGGCTGAATCTCGAATGTGACCTTTGGCGCTTGCTCCCGCAGGAGGCGCGTGAGCGGCACCGCGAGTACATGCATAATGTGTAAAGGCGCCGATATGACAAAGCATCGGTCACTCTTTGTCGGATCAAATGCGCTCGATGGCTCTAAAATTGACACGGCCATATCGAGTATGGCTTCAACCTTGGGGCCAAGCTCAATGGCGCGCCGTGTAGGCTCCAACCCATGCGATTTTCTGACGAAAAGTGGATCGTCGAGCAGCTCCCTTAGCCGCGCAAGCGCATGGCTCACAGCAGGCTGACTCAGCCCCAAATAGGTTGCCACGTCAGACCCACGGCGTAACCGCAGCAACTCCCTAAAGATGAGGAGCAAACCCCCATCAAGCCGCCTAATATCAATATTTCGAATATCACTCATGATTATTATTCAATATACTAATTTCACTGGCTCGTCCATCCTAAACTCATTGATGGAAACAAGAGGAACGGACGATGATGAAGCGTGCAATATTGGGCCTTGGAATGTTAGTCGCCAGTCAAGAATTGTGGCTGCAAGATGCGCAGGCACAAGCAAAAGTGCCGTCAGAATGGGGCGGAATCTCCGGGTCGATAGGCGTTGCAAGCGATTTCCGACACGATGGAATAAGTCGCTCAAACAATGATCCAGCCCTTCAAGGAACCATCTATTGGTGGCGACCGGACGGTTTCTTCGCCGGAGCCTTTGCGACGAGTGTCGATTTTGGGCCATTCATAGGGGCAACTTACGAGCTCGACCTTTATGCGGGCAAGAACTTCACAATCAGAGACACCGACGGGAAAACGGATATCGGCCTGATGGCCCTTTATACGACATATCCCGACAATGCGGTGCCTGATTTTGTATCGGATCATACATTCGATTTTCTGCAGGCTGCATTAACAGTACACAGAACGACTGGAGCGTTTAAATGGGGTGGCCGGGCAGCCTGGTCCCCAGACGCGTCTTTCACCATCAAACAAACCTTCCAGGCCGAGGTGGATGGAGAATTAAAGATCAATGATTGGCTCACAACGAGCGCCCGTTATGGGCGGAGATGGGCCGACAATGGACAAGACCGAAGCTTCTGGCAGGTCGGCGCAAAGGCGACATATAAATCGCTTGAGCTTGATGTTCTCTATACGGATACGGACCTTAGCCCGCTCCAGTGTGGGCAACTCCCTGACACGTGCGAGCCGGGTATGGCTGCTACGCTAACATGGAGGTTGCCCACGCATTTCTTTTGAGCGGTAAGCCTCCCCTATTCTACCATTAAGAGGCCATCCCAGATGGCTTGCTCTTTAGCAAAATAGTATGGGTCAACTTTCGACACCTCATTAAACCGCATCGCGGCTGGACGCGTTGGTGATACGCGCGGCCAATATGGCAAGCCGCGTGCATTTGGGTTGCCGTGACGTGCGAATGAGATCCACGCTTCGCTCACCTGATCGGCAAGGCCCTGCGCAGGCCCGACATCGCCCACCATCGACTTTGACACGTCGAGATTATCAAATGCGAACGGGATCTCTACGGCGTGCGGCGCACCGAGCAGGCCGCCAAACACAGGTGTTTCCCAGTCGAACTGATACAGCCAAACCGGCGCGCCGCCTTGGGCTGCCTTCACCTTGGCTTGCGTCACAGCATTGGCGCTGTAGCGTGCATCACTGGCCACAGCGACCATCAGTTCAAACGGCGACTTGTCCGGATACTGCGCGCGATAGCCACTCACGATTGCCGGAATATCGACATCACCACGCACAAACGCCTTGAGGCGCGGGGCGACTTCCTCATAGCCCATTGCGTGCACGCTCTTATCCGGCGCAATCCATAGCGCCAACTCGTCCTTATTCGACCCAATCAGCATAGGTACATTGCGCGAAGATTCCGCCGCAACGCCATCAAACGGGTGAGACGTGAACGAACGGCCATCCAGCACCGGTCCCCAAGAAATACTGCCCGTCATGTTGAGGCCAACTTTCTTTACCGCATCGACGATCTCTTCAGCCGACAAAGCTTCGAGGGCTGCAACATCACCCTCCGCAATACCGAGCAATTCCATAATCTCACGCGTATCTTCGGTCGCGTCCTCGGCTGTGCGGATTTTCAAGTGAGAGCCGCTCTGCACAATCGCGCGGTCAATCAGACCTTCAGCAGACGGCATCGCCAGCAAGGTAGACACTTTGCGCCCACCACCAGACTCGCCATAGATCGTCACATTGTTCGGATTACCGCCAAACTCAGCGATATTGTCCCGCACCCATTCCAGCGCGAGCACCATATCCATATTGCCGAGATTGCCACTGTCAGCATACTCCTCCCCGCCAATCTCAGCGAGGTAGAGATAACCGAGCATATTCAAACGGTGATTGATGGTCACAACAACAACGTCGCCGCGATTGGCCAGCGCCACACCATCATAAACCGTGGAAGAACCAGAACCAGACTGGAACCCACCGCCATGCAGCCACACCATCACAGGGCGCTCGCGGTCATCAAGACCCGGCGTCCATACGTTTAGGCCAAGCATATTCTCACTCTGCGCAGGCTTTGGGTCAGGCGCCCAAGATGCAAACATTGCGCTGCCCATGTCCACCATTGGTGTGGAGTCTGGGTAAGCCGTTGCCTCTAGCGCTTCACCCCAAGGCGCAGGCGGCCCAGCAGGCTTAAACCGCGCGCCAGCCGTGTCACCGCCATACGGGATACCGAGGAAGACATTGACGCCCTCATCCACTTTGCCGCGCACATCACCATACTGCGTGCTCGCGACCGGGCGTTCTTTTTCCATTTCCGCCATCGCGACCGGCGCCGTCAACATCACAACGCCGCACACGACCGGCGCAATAAACCGCGCCTTCAACCGAGTAAATCTCATAGCCATCTCCTCTTTTGGGCCGCTCATTCAGCAGACCCATTTATAGAGGACACAGTGCATCGGATAGCTAACTATCGTCAACTCAACCCATCGCAGGAAATTTCACTTATTGCTGGCTTGTTTAACCAAGCGCCGCGCGCTGCGCTTCGAACAATGAGTTACAGCCTATCTCAGCGAGGCGCAGCATTTCGTCCAGCTCGGCGCGTGTCAACGGGCGCTCTTCGCCAGTGCCTTGCACTTCAATGAAGCCGCCATCAGAGCTCATCACGACGTTCATGTCGGCTTCGCCGCGGCTATCCTCAGGATAGTCCACGTCCAGCACAGGATGGTTCTGATAGACGCCAACAGAGATGGCAGCGGCCTGCTTCAAAATAGGATCAGCCTTGATAACGCCCTCGGCCCGCAGATACTTACAGGCCATCGCCAGCGCCACAAAACCGCCAGTGATAGAGGCCGTGCGTGTTCCGCCATCAGCTTGCAACACATCACAGTCAATCGTGATTTGGTTCTCGCCAAGCGCTTTCATGTCCACAACAGAGCGCAATGAGCGACCAATAAGGCGCTGAATTTCCTGCGTACGACCAGACTGTTTGCCCGCATTTGCTTCCCGGCGGTTGCGCGTATGGGTCGCGCGCGGCAGCATGCCATACTCGCCAGTGACCCAGCCTTGGCCACGTCCCTTCATCCAGCCCGGTACACTCTTTTCCCAGCTCGCGGTGCACAGAACATGCGTATTGCCGAATTTCGCAAGGCATGACCCTTCCGCATAACGCGTCACATTCGTCTCTAGGGTAATGTCGCGCAATTGGTCGAAGGTGCGTCCGGACGGGCGTAGCAGGCTGGTCATAAATGTATTCCTCAATATCAGGCTTGCCTGTTTGCGGGTTTTCCCAGAAGTGTCCAGACCTAACGCCAAAGAATAAGCACCCGGCGCAAATTCGCGAAACACCTCTCCAAGCCTATTGAACACAAGCGCTTGCGCATTTAATCAAGATAGATGGCAGAGATCCCCAACACACACTCCTTGATGCAGAGGCTAGATCAACGCTCTCGGGATATTTTCCGAGAGATCGTTGAAACCTATCTCAGCACGGGCGATTCCGTCGGCTCACGCACCCTCTCTAAAAGCGGCATCGACCTCTCCCCTGCCTCAATTCGTAATGTCATGGCTGACCTGTCACAACTCGGCCTGCTTGAAGCGCCGCATAGTTCAGCGGGCCGCGCACCCACCCATCTGGGCCTGCGCTTGTTCGTGGATGGCTTTCTGGAAATTGGCGAACCTTCAAAGTCTGACAAATCCGCTATCGAAGGCCGCCTCAAATCAGCCGGGCGTGACTTAGACAGCGTGTTGGGCGAAGCCTCGAATATTATGTCGGGCCTTACCGGCGGCGCGGGCCTCGTTGCCAGTCCAACCCGGGATGCGCCCACCCGCCATGTCGAATTTGTTCCCCTTGGCGACGGCGAAGCCCTCTGCGTGCTGGTCACAGAAGACGGCGATGTTGAGAACCGCCTCATGCGCGTCCCAGCGGGGCTGCCTGCCACCACACTGATAGAGGCCGGCAATTACCTTTCCACCCGCATGAAAGGCCGCACACTGGCCGAAGCGAGCGTCGACATTCGCAAAGAGCTACGCACACAGCAAAGCCAACTTGATTCCGCCGCCACCGCCTTGGTCGAAGCAGGTCTAGCCCAGTGGAGCGGCGAGACACCTGGTCGCGGGCGCTCGCTTATCGTGCGCGGGCAAGCCAATTTGCTCGAAGACAATAAAGCAGCCGATGACCTAGACCGGGTGCGCCAATTGTTTACAGAGATCGAGCGCCAGCAAAGCCTACTAGACGTCTTAGACACCACACGAGAAGCCGAAGGCGTGCGCCTTTTTATCGGTTCCGAAAATCAGCTTTTTCCGCTATCGGGTTCAAGTGTGATTGTTGCCCCCTATATGGGAGACGCAAGACAGGTTATAGGCGCGCTCGGCGTGATTGGTCCGACACGGTTAGACTATGCCCGTGTCATTCCGATGGTGGATTATACCGCGCGTGTTGTAGGACAAATTCTAACGGCGCGCCGTGTGAAGGATGGAAATGAATGAGTGACGAAATGAACAATGGCGAAGCCGGCGACGACGAACCAACAAACATCGCGCCAGAACAGGCCGTTGAAGACGCAGCTGCACCAGAAGCAGACATTGCACCTGAAGAAGAACTCGACCCCATCGCCAAGCTGGAGGCCGAAAAGCTTGAGCTGCGCGACCAGCTTCTGCGCACAATGGCCGATATGGAAAACACCCGTAAACGCGCCCAACGCCAGATTTCAGAGTCCAGCATCTACGCCATCGAGAAATTCGCGGGTGACCTGCTCAGCGTGTCAGATAATCTGGGCCGCGCACTGGAATCTCTGTCAGAAGAAGATCAAGCTGGCCTGTCAGAAGGCGGTAAAAGCCTCTTCAGCGGCATTGAGATGACCCAGAAAGACCTTCACACAGCGCTCGCACGTCACGGCGTTACCGCCATTGCAGCAGAGCCGGGCGATGTGTTCGATCCAAATCTGCACCAAGCCGTCGCCAACATCCCTAGCGAACAAGCAAATGGCGCCATCGCCTCATGTTTCCAACCGGGCTGGAAAATTGGCGATCGCACTTTGCGCGCTGCAATGGTCGCCGTAAGCGCGGGCTAAACTAAACACTTCAGTCCGTCAGCACATCCTGTCGCTGGCGGACTGAATTTTCCACTATTTGGAAGATCAAAAACGCCGTTATGGCAATCACTGGCAGGAACACGATTGGCGCCATCGCTGTTTCTCTGAAAAGCGGTGTCATCGGCATCCAAATCTGCAGCGTCACAACAGCCAGCAGCATCACAATGGTCCCAACTCGTCGCTCATTACCCGCTTTTCCAAGCGTGATAACAAAACCGAGCGCCGCCAAAAAAATCACCGGCCCCAAATCATAATTGAACACGTAGGGCAGCGTCGCGAACGTGCCCACAATCGTCAGCAAACTACGCCCAACATGGCCCGTTTTCAGCATCGCCCAAATGATCGCGCAAAATAGCGGCACCGCTATCACCAAATGGATCAAAATCGCTGTATCTGCACCAGCCCCATACGCCCTTAAAGCGCCAAACCAACTCGGCATCATATAGAGAAACACGCCGCTCCACGCTGTCACCACAGTGTTTTGCGCCTCAATCGTGATCTCAAAAAACCAGTACCACGCGTCCAATCCGAAAGCAGCAACCGACGCGCCCATCAGCAAAGCGGTAAAGCCGGCACCCCAAAAGATCGCTTTCCAGTTCTTCTCAATAATCAGTAGAAACGGCCATAACAGCCCAAGATGTGGTTTCATCGTCAAAATCGCCAGCATCAGGCCCGTCACCCAAGGCTTATCCTTGCGATAAACCAGCGCCAATATGAACGCGCCGCCAAACAGAAAGCCATTTTGCCCCAATGTGATCTGCGACACGATAAAAGGCAGTGTCAGCAACGCCGCGATCGTAATCATGCTCTCGCTCATGCCCGGCGCAAAATGCTTCACACCCTTTAGAAAGGCGAACAGCCAGAATGACAGCGTCACAACCATAAAGGCCAAATACGCCATCGGGTAAGGCAATAGACCTAAAGGCACACAGAACAGAATGAAATGGGGCGGATAAGACCACCCTCGAATTTCTGTGATCAAATCAGGGAAGCTCGCATTCAGCGCAACTCGATACTGATCCGTAGGGAACAATTGCTCCAGCTCGCCGCCGGTCGCCATCTGCCCAGCCATCCAATAATTCACAAAATCTCTATTTACGAGAAGGTGATAGCTGTCGGCGTCTAAGACTGCTGGTGAAAAATCAAACAACGCCTTCGCCACATTGCCAAGCGCTAGCAATAAAACGAACCCTAACAGCCAAAACATAGGGTCTTTGTAGCTAGAATTGCTCACATTTTGGTTTTCACCCATCATCCATCGTGCCTCTGACTAGCTTACGATCTCACTTAGCGCGGCGACGAAATCTAATTGTCGATCACCCGGCAGGAAAATCCATGTTCCACAAACAGTTTTTGTCTTAATTAATGTTGAAAACACCCCCTCTTATGTGCAAGAGGAAGGATGCAAAAAGCACCACATTCCATCTCCAGGCCATCTGGAACACAAAGACACACACTTTGCGCGCCGCCATTGTGACCCTGAGCGCAGACGCAGCAAATGAACCCACGCAATTATCCGAAATTAAGTAGAGAAAAAAAGATACACGTTTGCAGACCCTCCCCTCTTGAGACCCAGCAAAGGGTCACCATATCAAGAGCCGAAGCGGCGAACGGGATTTACACCCGCCAATCGCCACCTCATTTGAACCTTTGGAAGAGCCACTGGCTGTCCGGGGCTGCTGAGCAGACCGAACTAAAAAATATAAAAGCCCGTGGCGGCTTAAGAGAGAAAGAAACAAGATGAGCAAAATTATTGGTATCGACCTTGGTACAACAAATAGCTGTGTCGCCGTCATGGAAGGCGGACAGGCAAAAGTTATCGAGAATGCTGAAGGCCAGCGCACCACCCCATCTGTCGTCGCCTTTACGGATGGTGGCGACCGTCTGATCGGTATGCCAGCACGTCGTCAGGGCGTCACAAACCCAGACTTTACGTTCTACGCGATCAAGCGCCTCATCGGCCGCCTGTTCGACGATCCAACGGCCCAAAAAGACAAAGAAATGTCGCCCTTTGAAATCGTCAAAGGCAAAGGCGGCAACGCATGGGTCAAAGGCCGCGATAAAGACTACTCACCAGAAGAGATCTCAGCCCTCATCCTCACCAAGATGAAAGAAACCGCTGAAGACTATCTCGGCACCGAAGTGACCCAAGCGGTTATCACGGTTCCAGCCTACTTTAACGACAGTCAGCGCCAAGCCACCAAAGACGCGGGCAAAATTGCCGGCCTTGAAGTGCTGCGCATCATCAACGAGCCAACCGCAGCGGCCCTCGCTTACGGTCTCGACAAGAGCGACGAGTCCAAGACAATCGCCGTTTATGACCTTGGCGGCGGCACATTCGATGTGTCCTTGCTAGAAATTGGCGACGGCGTTTTCGAAGTGCTCTCAACAAATGGTGACACCTTCCTCGGCGGTGAAGACTTTGACCTTCGCATCGTGGACTTCCTCGCTGAAGAATTCAAAAAAGAGCAAAGCATTGACCTGAAAAAGGACAAGCTAGCCCTTCAGCGCCTTAAAGAAGAAGCCGAGAAAGCCAAAAAAGAACTGTCCTCTGCAACGCAGTATGAAGTGAACCTTCCCTTCATCACCGCTGACGCTTCTGGCCCGAAACACCTCAACATTAAGCTGACACGCGCTAAATTCGAAAGTCTCGTGGCTGATCTGGTCAAGCGCACAATCGACCCGTGCAAAAAGGCGCTCGCCGATGCAGGCAAATCCCCTGCTCAAATCGACGAAGTGGTTCTGGTTGGCGGCATGACCCGCATGCCCGCCGTACAAGCAGCTGTGAAGAAATTCTTCGCCCGTGACCCACACAAGGGTGTGAACCCTGATGAAGTGGTTGCCATCGGCGCGGCCATTCAGGGCGGCGTGCTTCAGGGCGACGTTAAAGACGTTGTTCTGCTCGACGTGACGCCGCTGTCACTCGGCATCGAAACACAGGGCGGCGTGTTCACCCGACTTATCGACCGCAACACAACGATCCCGACCAAGAAGTCTCAAGTCTTCTCTACAGCAGACGACAACCAGCCTGCCGTGACCATTAAGGTTGCTCAAGGTGAGCGCGAAATGGCCACTGACAATAAAGAGCTCGGCCAGTTCAATCTTGAGGGCATCCCGCCTGCCCCTCGCGGCATGCCGCAAATCGAAGTGACCTTCGATATTGATGCAAACGGTATCGTGTCCGTGTCTGCGAAAGACAAAGGCACAGGCAAAGAGCAGCAGATCACCATCCAAGCAGATGGCGGCCTATCAGAAGACGACATCAAAAACATGATGGCAGACGCTGAAGCCAATGCGGACGCTGATAAAGAGCGCCGCGAGCTGATCGAAGCCAAGAACAACGCCGAATCCCTCATCCACCAGACTGAGAAGCAAGTGGAAGAGCACGGCGAAAAAGTCGGCGACGACGTCAAAGAAGAAATCAAAGCGGCCTGCGAAGATCTCAAAACCACTGCTGAAGGCGACAATGCCACCGAGATTGGTTTGAAGCATCAGGCCCTTATGGCTGCCGCAATGAAACTTGGCGAAGCGATCTACGCGAACGCAGAAGAAACAGAAGCGTATGCTGATGCCGCCGCTGATGCGTCTGCCTCTGAAAGCGCTGATGATGGCGACGATGTCGTTGATGCTGACTTCGAAGAAGTTGACGGCAAGTCTAGCTAAATACACTCGCGTTTCCTCCCAACGCAAAAAGCCCCGCTGGATACTCTCCAGCGGGGCTTTTCAATTCTGATAATGTGTAAGGGTTGCGCCTAAAGCGTCACAACAACCTTACCCTTGGCTTTGCGGTCCGTAAGCACTTGGATCGCCTTACCAGCGTCTGCCAGCGGGAACGTATCAGACACGTGCGGCTTCACTTTGCCCGCTTTGTACAACTCGAACAGTGCAGCAACATTCTGTTTGTGGCCCGCCGGGTCACGCGCAACAGCCGCGCCCCAGAACACACCGCGAATGTCGCAAGACTTCAGCAATGTCAGATTCAATGGAATGGACGGAATGCCAGCCGGGAAACCGATCACAAGATAGCGACCTTCCCAGTTCATCGCCCGCACAGATGGCTCAGCATAGTTACCGCCAACGGCGTCATAGATGATGTCCACGCCGCCGCCAGAGATCTCTTTGATATCTGTTGAGAGCTGTTTCTGCTGCGCCCGGTCTAGGTCTCCAGTTGGATAGATCAGGCCATGGTCAGCGCCTTTAGACAGGCAGAAATCTACCTTGTCCTGCGTTGAGCACGCCGCAATCACTTCCAGACCCATGGCCTTACCCAGCTCAACAGCAGCGATACCAACACCGCCCGCCGCGCCCAGAATGAACAGCTTCTCGCCCTTTTTCAGGTCAGCGCGGTTCTTCAGCGCGTAGTATGATGTGCCGTAAGTCAGGATGAAAGCAGACGCTTCTTCAAATGACATTTCATCAGGGATAGAGATCACGCCATGGGCTTGCGCGAGCACGAACTCAGCCATGCCGCCACTACCGCAAGACGCCAAAACACGGTCGCCCGGTTTCACATGCGTCACGCCTTCGCCAACTTCAGCAACAAAGCCAGCCACTTCGCCGCCCGGCGCAAACGGGCGCGGCGGTTTGAACTGATAACGATCAACGATCATCAAGCTGTCTGGGAAGTTCACGCCGCAGGCCTTCACTTCAACCAGCACTGTGCCCGGCGTTACTTCGGGCTTATCCAGCTCGCCTAAGACGAGCGTTTCAGGTCCACCGACCTCTTTCGAAAGCATGGCTTTCATATTGTCTCTCCTCCAGAGTCTTGTCGTTCGCGCCGTGACAGGGTAGCGGTGTGGCGCGTAAATAGGCCAGCCACCATACTCGGCATTTGAATTCAGGCTCGACTTTTCGCGCGTCAGTCAGCGCAAGGCAAGCCTTCGCGCAAGGAAAAGGGCGAATAGTCCCACAGGTTTAGAACAGGAATTGTTCAAAATGCAGATCGCCTTCTGGGCCGCAACGATCCTACTGACCTTTGCGATCCTCCTCGCCATTCAAATGCGCATGATTACCAGCATGGCCCTAAAGCGCGCCGCGGCTGCACATCTGAACGAGCCTGCGGACAGCAAAACCGCCTATGCCGCCGTACTTGAAGCCGCTGGTGGTGGGCGCGAATCTGATGGCGCCGCTTACCTGCTCGACAATCAGTCCAGCGCCATTAGCTATTTGCGCCTCGCCCGCAAGGCTGTGGCATACCTCCTCCCTGCTCTCCTCGCCGTGCTAATCGCGGGCAAACTCATACTGAAGGTATTTTAGACCATGAGAGGTTATTTTGCGATTGGATCAGAGGGCATTTCCAAACCCATGAACCTCGGCGCTCTGATGCGCACCGCCAATGCATTCGGCGCCAGTTTCGTCTTCTCCATCAATGCTGAGCACCGCCTGCGCCAAGCTTATCGCGCAGACACCTCCAAAACAGCCAATTCCCTCCCCTATTATTCATGGGACAAGATTGACGATATGGAACTGCCCAAGGGCTGCCAAATTGTAGGGATTGAGTTGACTGATGATGCGGTGATGCTGCCGACTTTCCGGCATCCGCCTCAAGCCGCCTATGTGCTCGGGCCGGAAAAGGGCAATCTGTCCGACGAGATGCTCGCCCGCTGCACCCATGTTGTGAAGATCCCGACCAAATTCTGCATCAATGTCAGCCTCGCCGGCGCCATGGTGATGTATGACCGTCACCTCTCTATGGGCGGCTATGCCCCGCGCCCAATAATGCCCGGCGGCGCGCCCGGAGACGGCAAAAATGCCCGAGATCGCGGTTAAATTACCTCAAACTGCCTCAAAGTGCCCGAAACTGCCCAGTACCGCACGTTACTGCAAAGCCTTACGAAACTATCAGCTATCAATCTTTGCGTTCGCCGCACATTGGTTATACTGGCTAGGTAACACACTTAAGAATTAAGGGGACCATCATGAAAAGCTTCGCAAACACTGCCCGCACACTTGCCTGTCTCGGAATGGTCGCGACCCTTTGTGCCCCCACAGCACTTGCCAAGCCAGAAGCCATTGGCAAATACAAGAACTGGGTTGTCTTCGTTGACAATAGCGGCGGAGAGAAGCTCTGCTATGCCGCGACCGAAGCGAAGGATAAAGCCCCAGTTGCAGCAGAGCACGGCGATGTATGGTTCTACGTCACCAGTTGGAAAAGTGGCCGCGCCAGCAATCAGCCCAGCCTCAAAGTCGGCTATGAACTGCGCGCTGATCGCTCACCCCGCGCCTCGGTTGGCCGCTCTGGCTGGTCCATGTTTAGCGCCAAGAACGAGGCTTTCGCTGAAGACTCTGACGACGCCGCCATGGTCCGCGCCCTACGCGCTGGCAGCGAGCTACGTGTGACAGCCATTTCCGCCCGCAACACAAATGTCAGCTACCATTTCTCCCTTTCCGGCTCCTCAGCAGCCATCAAGAAGGCCTCCGCCCTCTGCCGTTAAGATGAGGGTCGCGTCAGTCTGACCATCCTTGTGAATTTCCAACAGGCCCAGCCCGTGCTATAGGCGCGCCAATGACCACCTCACTCGATCTAACGCGCCAGCCTGAAACCCCCGCAGGCACCAAAAAATCCCTCGCCGGGCTAAGCCTCCCTGCCCTTCGGGCAGAAATGGAAGCGCTGGGCATAGACTCCAAAAAAGCCAGCATGCGCGCAAAACAACTGCGCCGCTGGATGCATTTCTTCGGCACGCAAGATTTTGAGGCCATGACGGATGTCGGCAAAGACATGCGTGCCAAACTGGCAGAGCTCTACACGCTAGAACGCCCAGAGCGCACAGATCATCAAGTTTCAAAAGACGGCACCCAAAAGTGGCTCACCAAGTTCGGGCCAAACGTTGAGGGCGAAAGCGTCTACATCCCAGATGTCGGCAAGTCGGGCGCCCTCTGTGTGTCCTCTCAGGTCGGCTGCACACTTAACTGCACCTTCTGCCACACCGGCACACAAAAGCTCGTGCGTAACCTCACCGCCCAAGAAATCGTCGCCCAAATCCTTATCGCGCGCGACCAACTGGGTGAGTGGCCATCCGATAAAGAAGACCGACTCCTCACCAACATTGTTTTCATGGGCATGGGCGAGCCGCTTTATAATCTCGACAACGTAGCAGAAGCCATCGAAATGATTACAGATGGTGACGGCATCGCGCTGGGCCGCCGGCGCATCACCGTCTCAACCGCGGGCGTCGCCCCAAAAATTCAAGAGCTCGGCGAGCGCACCGGCGCCATGCTGGCTATCTCACTGCACGCCACGCGCGACGACCTGCGCAACGAGCTTGTCCCGATCAACAAGAAGTATGATCTGCAAACCTTGTTCGAAGCCATCCGCGCTTATCCAGACCTTGGAAATTCTCGCCGCGTAACTTTTGAGTATGTCATGCTCAAGGGCGTGAATGACTCAATTTCAGAGGCGCGCGACCTCATTCGCCTACTCCGCGGTGTGCCTGCAAAAATCAATCTTATTCCGTTCAACCCATGGCCGGGCACGCAATATGAATGCTCCGATTGGGGCACAATTGAAGCGTTCGCAGACGTAATAAACCGTGCAGGATACGCCAGCCCCATACGCACCCCACGCGGCCGGGATATTTCTGCCGCATGCGGACAATTACGGTCTGATAGCGTAAAGAAAACAGCCGCCGAGCGTCGCCGCGAGGCGCAAGACGCAGCCGAATAGTTACCCAAATTATAACTTAATAAAACGCCGTTTCGCTTAAATCACTTTCCCGAAAACTGTCATCGCCCCTTAACTTCGCTAGGGCATATTGGAGTTGTTCAAGAGAGCAGCAAATGTGCCGTGAGCGATGTGTGATGTGGGACCGATTGCCAGGGGTGGTGATCGGGGTTAGTCGGGCAAGAATATTCAGGCGCTTAGCCATGGATAGCGACGATGTTCTTGCCGGACGACTTTCTTGAACAGGCAGAAAATGTCGACACTAAAGTATGGAAAGAATTCCATTCTTATAATTTGTAGACTGACCAATTATATTTTGGTCAACAGGCTGGCTTCCTATATTCATAGCAGGTAGATTTCCACCATGAAGAATCTGTCAGCTCCGCTTCTATGCGCCGCCCTATTGCTTGGTGTCACAGCCTGCAGCGAAGGACCGTGCCGCGCTGTAAATTTTGAAGACAATGCGCTAACTGTGTGTTCGTTCTCCACACAGGACGACGATCTCAGCTTCCATCGTCTCGGTCCAGATGGCTCACCTTTTGGTCAGTTCGATCACCTTGCAGACCACCTCAAAGATAATGACCGCAAACTCATCTTCGCGATGAATGGCGGTATGTATCACGATGATCGCAGACCAGTCGGCCTGTATGTCGAAAATGGCGATCGCACCGGTCCACTCGTCACCCGCGCCAGCAGCGGCAATTTCGGCATGCTTCCCAATGGCCTGTTCTGGATTGATGGCGATGACGTCGGCGTCTCAGAGACGCTTGCCTATATTGACCAGTTTGAAGACACGCTGCCGACATACGCGACTCAGTCGGGGCCCATGCTTGTCATCGACGGCGAACTGCATCCCGCCTTCAACGCAGACGGCACCAGCAAGAAGCGCCGCAATGGCGTGGGCGTCAGCGCGGATGAGCAAGAGGTGCACTTCGTCATCAGTGAAGCCCCAATCAATTTCCATCAATTCGCTAGCTATTTTAAGGATGAGCTAGGCACTCCGAACGCGCTCTTTTTGGACGGCACGGTCTCCAAGCTCTATGCGCCGAATATGGGGCGCAATGAAAAGGGTTTCGAAATGGGGCCCATCATTGCGGTCTCAATCCCCAAGGGTGGCAAATAGCGGGGCCATCCCCTTCCCGTTCACAGGCCAATGCCGTATCAAATCATCTGATCTGAAACGGAGCGCCCTATGTCGACCCCCGCCCTCACACTTTATGGCCTGAAAAATTGCGACACCTGCCGCAAAGCCATCTCTGCACTAGAAACATCAGGGTACACTGTCACCTTCGTCGACATTCGCGCCGAGGCAGACCTTAAACGCCTCGTCCCAATCTGGCTTGAGGCGCTCGGCCCCGCAGCTTTGGTCAACAAACGCTCAACAACATGGCGCGCATTGTCACCAGAGGAACAAGCCTCCGCCCAAAGTGACGGCGCCGCAGATGCCCTCATCGCAAACCCAACGTTGATCAAACGCCCGGTCATCGAATCAGGCACCAAGAACACCGTTGGATGGACGACAAAGACACTAGAGATTTATCCAAAGATCTAGCTTTGAATCTCAGTTTAAAAATTTAATATAACAATTATGTGATCATGCGAACATTCCGGGAATATACCACGCAAACCCATGACACGTCTGGTACATTTCCAGAACAAATTACGGAAACGAAATCCGCATGACCCTTGATGAGTACAATGACTATTGCAGCCAACTTCCCCACACGACCCATGTTGTGCAGTGGGGTGCCGCTCATGTCTGGAAAGTTGGCGGGAAAGTTTTCGTTATCGGCAATGTCCAGGATGATGGCAGCATGCACTGCTCATTCAAAACCACCGAGATGAGTTTTGATATTCTCAAGGAACAACCCGGCTGTCAGGGCGCGCCGTATCTCGCCTCGCGGGGTATGAAATGGATTCAGCGCTCCTCCGAAGAGACGCTCTCAGACGAAGATCTGAAATCTTATCTAGAAATGTCCCACAAACTCGTCGCCGCTGGCCTAACTAAGAAGCTACAGCGCGAACTCGGGTTTCTCAAAGACTAAAGCCTTAGCGCGTACGCCTTGGGTTATTATAGAGATTTTTTTCTTGCGTATCTAGCTGGCGCACGGCCCGCCCGCGCAACACTTGCTCCACCTCGCGATGCACATGGCGCTGTGTTTGCCCGTTAAAACGCAGCATGGCGCAGAACAATTGCAACACAGTCTCCAGCTTCGCATAGGACTGTTTCGGGTCCACCTTCACAACCCAAGAGCCACCGAGATTGATCACCTTATGGTTCAGTGAACCAACCTTTCGGCCACGGTCATCATACAGCGTATAGTCACGCCCGACGGCAATTACATTCCGGCGCAAGCGATAAAAGCGCGGCCCATCTTTAGTGTCGATAAAAAACGAAAACTTTTCAGGCAGTAGCGGCCATTTGTTCGCGGAACGTTCCAATTGCACCAGCTGGTCATGCCGCGCCAAATTCAACGAAAATGCCGTCACCGGCACACGGCGCGAAGCGATGGACAATTGCAAAGAACGCCCCATCATCATATCCAGCGTGCCACGCCAGTTCATATTCTCATTGAACAGCTTAATCACGAGGCGGCGTTTCATCCCCTCCCCATTTTTCCATAGCTCTTTGCGGAACGCGATCAGCCCGGTGCGCTCAGAACCATATTTCACCTGCCCGATAATTTCCATATCCTTGGTGAACTGGTCAGACGCCGCCTCATGCTGGGTGCGTTTCATAATCCCAATTTCAGTGAGATTCAGATCCGTCGCCCAGAGGTCCACCTTAAAGCGTTTCAGCTCGGTTTTACTCTCCGCGATCTCCGGTGATGCTAGCGCTCCGGTAAAGGCCATGTCTCAATCTCTCACATAAATCTATATGAGAGAATCGCAGAAGAGGGCTGACAGACAGTTAACGCGCGCGGCTTTACTGTTAACTCTAGTTTGAATATCGACTTCAAAGCACGTATCTTGAGATAATGAAAAGAAACACTGAACTACTGCGCAATTTACTTTTCCAAATAGAAACATCGGGTCCAGAAACACCAGATACGGATATAGACCCAGGCGAAGAGCATCCGCGAACGATAGTCTATCATTTGAAATTGCTTGAAGATGCTGGGTATTTGACGCTGAACTGGGTTCGCGAGGGAGATTTGGAACTACACAGCCCAATCGTCCCTTGCAGCTCCATAACCAATGCCGGGCATGATTTTCTAGATACCATTAGAGACGACACAGTTTGGAAGAAAACACGCGAAAAGCTCGCTTTGGTTGGCGGAACTGCAGCTTTGGATACGGTAAACAAGGTGGCGACAGCAATAAGCCTCAAATTGATGGGCCTTAGTTGAAATCGCGAACAATTTGGCCAGTCCATAAATAGAGTAGAAAGTTTGTGGCGCTGCCTACCTAACCCGGTGCAATATTCAACCCTAACACGCCCACTGGAGATGCCCCCATGCTAAAACTCACCGCCCTATTCGCCGCCGCCAGCATTGCCGCCCTCACCGCGCAGGCAGGCACAATCGTCTCTTACAGCGTCGAGGGCGCCGCCTATGAAGGCTACATGGCCAAGCCAACGCGCGAGTCCAAAGGGCTCGTCATCCTCATCCATGATTGGGACGGCGTAGACGATTACGAGAAAACCCGCGCAGAGATGCTCGCTGATGAAGGCTACCACGCCTTCGCGGTCGATCTTTATGGCACGGGTAATCGTCCCGACACGACCGAAGGCAAAAAGGCGCTCGTCGGGCAGCTCTACAATGATCGCGACACCATGCGTAAGCGCATCCTCGGCAGCCTCGAAAAAGCCCGCCAGATAAGCGGCCAGACCGACGCCGTCGTTATGGGCTACTGCTTCGGCGGCGGCGCAACGCTGGAGCTAGCCCGCTCCGGCCTCGCTAAAAACGTCGTCGGCTACTCCACCTTCCATGGCAGCCTCGATACACCAGACGGCCAAACCTATGAGGGCGTCACCACACCGCTCCTCATCCTGCATGGCGGCGCAGATACCGGCATCCCGAACAGCCTCGCCGCCTCCCTCGCCGATCTGCTTGAAGCCTCCAAAACGCCCTACCAGATGGAAATTTACTCCGGCGCGCCCCACGCATGGACAGTCTTCGGATCAACCCGATACCGGGCCGAGGCGGACGAAAAAAGCTGGGACGCGTTCCTTGCCTTCACCGAAAAAAAGCTCTCCAATTAATCTCAACCGAAAACCCCTCGCCATGACCCACCAATCGGCTTAAGGCTCGCGCCATGAAAAAAATCGGACTCATTGGCGGGGTCAGCCCCGAGGCGACCAAGATCTACTATGATCTGCTAAACCAGCACGCACGCGAGCGTTCCGGTGGGCAACACTCTGCCCGTGTGCAATTCGCCATGCTCGACTATGGCGTGATGATCGCCCACTATCATGACGAGAACTGGCCCGCTTTTACTGATGAAGTCGTCGCCGCTGCGAAAGACCTTAAAGCCGCAGGCGTCCACGCGCTCGCCATCACATCCGGCACGACCCATGTGGCCGCCGACGCAGTAGCCAAAGCAACCGGCCTGCCCGTCATCCACATGCTCGACAGCTTGACCGTTGCTATGAACGAAAAAGAGAGCAAACGTCCACTCCTCCTCGGCACGCCATGGGTGATGAGCGGTGACTTCTTCGCCCCCGCCCTCGCAAAGCGCTATAATGGCACCCCGGTCACGCCCCTACGCGCCGACCGTGACAGTGTGGGCCGTATTATCTTTGATGAGCTAGTCAACGGCATCGTCACCGAAGCCTCACGTGAAGAGATGATCGATCTGGTTAGGCGCTACACGGAACAAGGCGCAGACGGCGTCATCTTGGGTTGCACCGAACTCTGCATGATCCTGCGCGACGAAGACTGCGGCATCCCTGTCTTCAGCACCACCCACATCCACGCCCGCGCAATCGACGCCTATATGCTCTAATCCCCACCTGACGACGATACCTGCGCAGGCAGGTATCCATCTCTGAACGCAACATATTGAGCCAGCGGAAACAACAAGAGTGGATCCCAGCCTCCGTTGGGATGATCGGGGGAGATGTAGATATTCGCCAGAAGTGGACATTTATGCCCGCCTCCAACTCAATCGAACGTCAGGCGTTTTCTCTTCGTTCATCGCTCCGTCTGTGAACTCAATTTCTTCAAACCCACACTTCAAGTAGAATGTTCGGGCACGTCTATTTTCTTGAAAAGTCCACAGCTGGAGGAAAGTCGACGCATCCAACACGCGTGTTAGCAGTTGAGCGCCAACACCTCTCCGCCAATGCTTTGGCGCGACATATAAATGGTGGATCCAATCATCAGAAAACGCAACGAAACCGGCTATCTCGTTGGAAAGCTCAGCCACCCAAACGGCTTGTTTTTTCAGCACGACCTCTTCGAAATAAACTTCGACTTCTTCACGTGTGTGCACCACGGGGAGCCAAGGCATCGCCTCTTCGCGCGAACACATATGGACACGGGCTATCGCCTGAGCATCCGAAATGCTTGCCTCTCTTATCCTCATTTTTTCATTCATCTTAGAAAGATTGGCTGCGTAGTCTGTACTGTCAACTCCATATTCACTTGCGGTCGCCGTCATCCCGGAAATGCCAAAGGCATTGTCCGGGACCCAGTTTAACAGCGCGCGCGATACCGCTCCTAGGTCCCGGCTCGCTACGCGTCCGGGATGACGTGAGAGTAGTATTTGGAGAGCAATGTCGCCCTCCAAACCTATGCCCCTAGTCTAATCAGCAGCGCCCGAAATCTTACCGCCCGGCGCGGCCACCATCATGCGTACGATCTCAGCCGTCACGTTCGGCTCCAAACCTTCCGTATGCCCCTTCTTCAGGCGCATCACGTCGGCCACAAGCTTGTCACCCTTACAATTCGGATAGACATATTTCTCAGCGTCTCCGCCAGCCGGCATCAGGCCCCAAACAGGGTTCGGGTCTTCTTGGCTCTGGCTATCAAACACATAGCCTTCCTCAGCATCGCTAATGATCTCTTTATCAGTGCGGGCATCGCAAGAATATTTCTCAGCCCAGAGAGATGTTTCCGGCAGTGACACAATCTCGCGCTCACCTGTCGTATAAATATGGTGGAAATCGCAACTTGGCAGCACCTCGTCCCCCATACTCGGGCGAACGCGACGCTTCATACCCGGGCGGAAGAAATTCGGCGACAGCTCCGCGCGGCTCACACGGCCACCAGACAGACTCAAATACCCGTCCACCTTGTCCGCCCAATACGGCGTGCACACCAAACGGCGAGACGTCATGCTGCCTTGCGAATGGCCAGCCAGCCACAAAGCGTTCACATTCTTTGCGCCAATTTCCTCGATCAAAGAGCTGATGATCCCCTCAAGGTGCGGGTCATCCTTATCAGTCCAAAACTGGATCGGCGCATTCGGTGTCGCCACCACCATCTTGTGGTCCTGCACATGGTCCATGATTGGGAAATAGTGCCGCGTCCAGTTTCCGTACGATCCGCCACCATGCAGATTGAGCACGATGGTCACTTTGTCATCCTTGGTCAGGTCGCAAGAGTAATCGAGGTAATAGTTACGCCCCGTATCAGCGTTCACCGCCGCGCCCTGCTCAACAACCAGCGCGCCACAATCCTCGCCGCGCGTGCAGCGATCCGCTGGCGGAGGCGTACAATCCGCCGCGCTCAATGCCAAAGGCTCAGCCGCAGCCTCCTCCGACGCGCCATCCGTCACACAGGCCGACAGGGCCAGCAAAGCCCCCGACACGCCCGTTGCAAGTGCAATCTTAAATGATCTCATTTTGGTCTCCTCCAAATCCGCGCCTTATTCCGGCACTACATCGGTAGAGACAACTATCACCACTCGCCTGTCAAGCGAGACGCGATTTATATCTTCCCGCCAACGCAATTATTGACTACAGTGCGCCCATATCCGAGGGGTGTCCGCCATGGTGGCGGGCTGAGAGTTACCCTTTGAACCTGATCCGGCTCATACCGGCGCGAGGGACGGACGATGAAGACACACACCACAACACCCGCGCCTCCCGCTGCGGTTCAGGCCGTCATAGACGCCTACCCCGCCAACGCGCGAACGCTGCTGCTCTCTGTGAGAGACCTCATACTCGATACAGCCAGCCGCCAGCCCGACATCGGCGCAATCACAGAAACCCTAAAGTGGGGAGAGCCAGGCTTCCTCACCGAGGCGACCAAGAGCGGCACGACAATACGCCTCGCATGGTCACCCAAACGTCCAGACCATCTCGGCCTTTTCGTTAGCTGCCAGACCACGCTGCTAGACGATTGGCGCGTTCACTACGCCGACACACTCACCCTCATTGGCAATCGCGAGCTGCGCCTGCCCCTCAACACATCCCTGCCCATAGATGCGGTGTCACACTGCATCGCCATGGCGCTGACCTATCATTCCAGAAAGACACCCTCATGAACAAGTCACCAGGCCAGTCCGATTTCGAGACCCCAAAAGTCACCACAGGCCCGCTGCCCGCCAGCCGCAAGGTCTACACCCACCCGCCCCAAGCGCCAGACATCGCCGTGCCGCACCGGGAGATTGACCTGCATCCCACGGCGAATGAGCCCTCCCTACCCGTCTACGACACCTCCGGCCCCTATTCAGACCCGTCCGTCACCATTAACGTTGACGCTGGCCTAGACCGCGCCCGCCGCGACTGGGTGATTGAGCGCGGCCATGTCGAGGAATATGAAGGCCGCGACGTAACAGTCGAAGACAATGGCGGCGCAAAGGGCAAACACCTCGCCCGCGAATTCCCCGTGCGCCACAAGCCCCTTCGCGGCACCGGCACAGGCCACGTCACCCAGTATGAATTCGCCAGAGCCGGCATCATCACCAAGGAGATGATCTACGTCGCCACCCGCGAAAACCTTGGCCGCGCCGCCGCCGTTGATAACGCCGCAGAGAAAGTCGCAGAGGGCGAAAGCTTCGGCGCTGACATCCCAGAATTCATCACACCAGAATTCGTCCGTGATGAGATCGCCAGAGGCCGCGCCATCATCCCGTGCAACATCAACCATGCCGAGCTTGAGCCGCAAATCATTGGGCGCAATTTTCTCGTCAAGATCAACGCCAACATCGGCAACTCCGCCGTCACGTCATCTGTGGAAGAAGAGATCGACAAAATGGTCTGGGCCATCCGCTGGGGCGCTGACAATGTGATGGACCTCTCAACGGGTCGCAACATTCACAACACCCGCGAATGGATCATCCGCAACTCCCCCGTCCCCATCGGCACCGTGCCGATCTATCAGGCGCTGGAAAAAGTCAACGGCGTCGCAGAAGACCTCACCTGGGAAGTGTTCCGCGACACGCTGATCGAACAGGCCGAACAGGGCGTTGACTATTTCACCATCCACGCCGGCGTGCGCCTCGCCTACATCCACCTCACGGCAGATCGCGTGTGCGGCATCGTCTCTCGCGGCGGGTCTATCATGGCCAAATGGATGCTCGCCCACCACACAGAAAGCTTCCTCTACACCCACTTTGAGGAAATCTGCGAGATCATGCGCGCCTATGATGTCTCCTTCTCCCTCGGTGACGGCCTGCGCCCCGGCGCCATTGCGGACGCCAATGATGCGGCCCAGTTCGCAGAACTAGAAACCCTCGGTGAGCTGACGAAGATCGCATGGGAACAAGGCTGCCAAGTTATGATCGAAGGGCCCGGCCACGTGCCGATGCACAAGATCAAAGTGAATATGGAAAAACAACTGCGCGAGTGCGGCGAGGCCCCCTTCTACACGCTCGGCCCCCTCACAACAGATATCGCGCCCGGTTATGACCACATCACCTCAGGCATCGGCGCGGCGATGATCGGCTGGTATGGCACGGCCATGCTCTGCTATGTGACACCTAAGGAGCATCTGGGCCTACCAGATCGGAATGACGTGAAAGTCGGCGTCATCACCTATCGCCTCGCCGCCCACGCGGCAGACCTCGCCAAGGGCCACCCGGCCGCGCAAATGCGAGACGACGCGCTCTCACGTGCCCGGTTTGAGTTCCGCTGGGAAGACCAGTTCAACCTCTCCCTAGACCCAGAAACCGCCCGCGACTATCACGACCAAACCCTCCCCAAAGAGGCCCACAAAGTCGCGCATTTTTGCAGTATGTGCGGCCCAAAATTCTGCAGCATGAAGATCACCGCAGAAGTACGAGACTACGCCTCAAAAATGACCGACAACGAACGCGCGGACTTGGAGAGACAAGCCAACGAAGCGCGTAAGGGCATGGCGGAGAAGAGCAAGGAGTTCGCAGAAAAGGGCGGGAAGATTTATTTGGAGGAGTAGAAATGAAACCGGTAGAATGGTTGTGGGATCCTCTCGCGTATGCCCTATATGTAATATGGTTAGATCAAACCCTAATCGCCGGTTTTGCGGCCTTGGCCGCATCTATTTTGACGGTACATTTCGTTAGAAAACAGCTCAAACAGGCGGACTGCCACCGAAAGGATAACTTATCCCGAAGGCACCGCATGCTACGAGCAGGACTGCCTGCATCATTAGCAGAAGTTTCACAGTATGCCGAGAAGAACGCGAGAGCAGTTTGGCAGTTAAGACACGGGAACAACGTAACCGTTGCTCCCACGAACCTCCCCTCTGAAGCTATAAGGAACATCCAAGCCGTTATTGAATTTGCGGATAACCCTTCAGTTATCGCGCTTGAACAACTGATAAGGTATTATCAGATTCACACCTCAAGATTTAGGTCGCTTCGCTCATCCCAAAATATTTCGAAGGACCAGACAGCGACTAATTTTCAAGATGCCATGTTCTTGAAGGCGCTTTGCGGACGTCTTTTTGCGTACGCAAGAAACGAGAGCGAAACGCCCGATGCGATGGAAAGCGCAGAGTGGGTAAAGAGGACTCGACCTATTGTTCTCCTCGCATTCAACTCCGGATCACTTCCGCTTGACGATGAGCTAGATGAGTACTTCGAAAAATATTGGGGAAAACTAATCAAAAAATATGCCTCATTTGACTAGTTGCTGTGGATGTAACGCTCCTGCTTTCGCAGGAATGAGCTCGGCTGGAGAGGTTTACGGCCTTCCCACTCCCGCTCTTCCCAGCGGACGCTGGGATCCAGTTTTGTTGGTGCAGCAGGAGTGGACGACGAGGATGCGGGCGGGTGTCTTCTTATTTGTGTTTTGATCCTAGAAACATCTCCGCCTGCTGGGTCCCAACTTTCGTTGGGATGAGCGGGCGAGGGAGAGAGTAGGATAGACTGGATATTGAAAGTTTAGTGAGCCAAAGCCCCCTCACCCCTCCGGCACCCAGTCCCTCATCTTGTCGTAGACATCTTCCCAATTGGGATTATCTACCTCTATCAACTCTAGCTTCCAAGCGCGTCGCCATGCTTTGATGCGCCGCTCACGCGTGAAGGCAGATTCCCGTGTCTCGTGAAACTCCAACCAGACACAGCGCGTGCAGCCATATTTGGAGGCGAAGCCACGCATCGCGCCGCTGCGATGTTCCCATATGCGACGGTCAACATCATCCGTATGGCCCGTATACAGGGTGCCATTTCTTTTATTCGTGATGATATAGACGGCGAACATGATGTTTGGAACATATCATGAACATTAAATCCTTCAACCCCCGCCCTATCCATCCTCCACCACAAACGGTAAACTCTCTCGCCATGACAGACACATCCAACACCCCGGGCCGCCTCGACGAGCTTGAAATGCGTGTGGTCCATCAGGATCAGACGATTGAGGATTTGAACGCCGCCATCACGGCGCAATGGAAGCTGATCGAGCGGCTGGAGCGACAGGTCGAGCGCCTTGCCGACCGCGTCGCCGAGGGCGACCAATCCGCCGGACAGGCCGCGCCGGTCGAGCGCCCCCCGCCGCATTACTAATCACAAACCTCCACACCCCCGCTCTTCCCAGCGAAAGCTGGGATCCAGTTGTGCTGGTGGAACGTGAGTGGACGACGAGGACGCGAACAGGCTTCCCCTCATTTGAACTTACTCCCAGAAATCCCTTCGGCTGCTGGGTCCCAACTTTCGTTGGGATGAGCGAGAGAGAGGGTTGGGAATAGCGGGAGACGGAGATTGGGATGAGCGGGTGAAGGGAGCTAAGGCCCAAGGTCTAATACCCTCACCCCTCCGGCACCCAGTCGCGCATCTTGTCGTAGACATCTTCCCAATCGGGATTATCTGCCTCGATCAGTTCCAGCTTCCATGCCCGCCGCCACGCCTTGATCCGCCGCTCGCGCGTGAATGCGGATTCCCGCGTGTCATGAAATTCCAACCAGACACAGCGTGTGCAGCCATATTTGGAGGCAAAGCCCGGCATCGCGCTACTGCGGTGTTCCCACATGCGCCGGTCAATATCATCCGTATGGCCCGTATAAAGGGTGCCATTTCTTTTATTGGTGATGATATAGACGGCGAACATGACGCGCAGAACATATCATGAACATGAAATTCTTCAACCCCCGCTCTTCCCAACGAAAGTTGGGATCCAGTATCATCGGAGCGAAGAGGGCTGGGCTAGAGGATGCAAGCTGATTGCTCCTCAATTTATTCCGGCCCGTTGGGCCAATCCGCAACTGGATCCCAACTTTCGTTGGGAAGAGCGGGAGGGTGGGAATGGGAGGAGCAGTTTGTAAGGCCTACCCCCTACCCCGCATACCTCGGCACGCTCGCCATATCCCCCACGCGCACGCCTCGCGCATAAGCGGCGCGGCCTGTGACGAAGCTCTCCTCCGGCGCATCCGTCGCCTGCAATCCTGACGCAGCAAACGCTGCACGGATAGCCGCGCGGTCTTCTGGCGTGAGGATCGGCACATGGTCGGCCTCGCTGGCGGGCGGGGTGAGTAGGCCGCCATTGCCGCCGCCGAGCCATGAGTAATATTTGTTATGCTGCCACGGGTGCGCCCCGGCGCGGATGACTTCTGACTGTAGACGGAAGAAATGGTCATGCACCGGCTGTATGGCCCGCGCCGCCTTATCCGCCGCCGCATAATCCTTTGCCACCGTCGCCGCGAGCAGCGTATTGCCGAGCTGCGTCGCGGGCGTCTGCACCGCCTCGCCATTCCACTGGCCAGACCATTGCATATGATAATGCCGTGCCAGAAGTGGCACAAAATCTAGGTTAACCGGCGCCACGAGCAAGCGATCGGCCACCGCATCACACAATTGCATCGTGGAGGTCAGCCCGATCGGTTGGGAGACTTTCAGCGCCACAACATTCGGCAAATCCGCAATCCGGTCATACACCTCCAGCGGCTGTCCCGCTGGGCCGAGATGCGGGAAGTGTCGCCCACGGTTTAGCGCGGCATACAAAATCACCGGCAAATCCGTCGCCTCAATGCGCCGCGCCATCTGGTCATATAGTTCGTCTGCGGTAATATCTGCGCGATACCGCGCCGCCAGCAATATGGCCTTCACGCCCAGCGCCTCTTGCTTACGCAGCAGCGCGATGTCTTTCTCCACATCATCATACAGCATTATGCCGTGCACGGGCAGGTCACTCCCCGCCTCGTCTATGATGGTGCGGTAATATGTTTCCCACTGCGCGCTGCCCGGCGGCGTCCAGTTTATCATCGGCATCGTGCCGCAAAAACCCATCGCCTTGGCATGGCGCACATCATGGCGCACGCCCTCTTCGTCCAGCGTTTTCAGGTCTGGCTGAAAACTCGGCAAAAACAGATTGGCAAGCCCGCGCAAATTCTCCGCCGCCCATTTGCGTTGCGGTGATGTCGCCGGCACGCCCAGCACGCCGCCCGCTACAGGGGGCGTTTGCGCGCAAGACGCCGCCGCCAAGGGCGCAGCCATCGTTATCCCGGTTAGCTTTATCATCTGGCGTCTATCCAACTTGGGTGCGTCTTTAGTGGGCTCCATCGGAACCTCCTCATTTCACAATTTTGGGCCACATGAGAGCGCCTGAGACCCCAACGAGACTCATATGAGACTCTTTTAAGACTGTTTTTGTTGGATAGGCGCGAGCCCCTCTCCAACCTATCTCTCGCTCGGCGCGTGGCTCTTCACAGGGCGCAACATGCCGGGGATGCCATCAGGGCGGGCCGCCGCAACCATGCGCAGGTACGCCGGGCGCGCCTCCATCTTGGCCATCCACGCATTAATGTGCGGGAACGCCTCAGCATCCACAAGATTCAGCTTCATCGCCACATTCAGCGGCCACAGCATCATAATGTCTGCACCAGAAAACGCCTCACCGCCAAAATATGGATGGGCAGCCAGATAGTTCTCCGAATACTGCACAACCGCCTCACTATCCACCAGCGGAGAGCGCGTTTTCGGCGGGTTCGCCATCCAAGAACGATAGTCACTAAACAACCGCGCCGCCAATGAACCCTCGGCATAATGCATCCACATGATGTGATTGGCATAATCAGCGCTTGCCATATCCGGCGTCAGCTCTCCGACGGTATAACGATTGAGGATCGTCTCAATAATCGCACCAGATTCCACGAGAATTTGGTCGCCGATAACAACCGTGGGCACTTGCGGCATGTCATGGCCCAGCGCTTTAACCTGCGCCATGGAGGCGCCCAAATCGCCGCGCACATACTCTAGATTATAGGGCATCTCCAGCTCTTCCATCAGCCAGACAATCCGCTCAGAACGGCGTCCCTCAAGGTGGTAAATCGTCAGCTCTGGCATTTCCATTACCTCAACGGTTTCGACCTGCACATTATCGTGCGGCGCAATCGGTGTTGCGCAAGCTGTCATCAAGGCGGTCGCCGCGACGGCCATATAAAATTTCACCATTTTGTCTCTCCCTCGGTCAGGTTTCCTGCGTTGATCTTGTCAGTTAACCATCGCAAATCCAACCCCTTACGTTACATTCTCACCACTTATTTTTGAATTCACTGTCTGACGGTTGCCGCGGAAGCGTCGCCTTTGCCGCTCTTATTCTCAGCTCCGTCATCACGTCTTTCATTTGCCGCGTTACATCCCGTAACGCCGCACCCTCAGCTGTATCCATCAGTTCATACCGTGAGGATCTCTGCGTCACTGCTGTGCTGATGCCACCCTTCTCCGCGAAACCAGTGATCGTTGCATAGGGGTAGCCATTGCGAACATCGAGCATGATCGCACTAACACTCGCCTCCACATCAATTGATCGACTAGGAATCACGAACATGCCGATCACGGACAGATCGGCCAACGACAAGGCATTTGCTTTAGCATCAGCAAAGCTGGTGACCTCATACGCGATTACATAGTCGAGATGCTGACGTGCGGCGCCTTTACGGATGTCTTCCACCACTTTGCCCGCGTGGTCCCCGCTACGACGTCGCGTCTCGGTCACCATCGAAGCGATGAGCGGACTGACGGGCACAAATTCGCCTACTTCCGGGCCGAATGTGCTGACTGTGTCGGCCCATATCTCCATTTCAGAAACAGGAATTGCGCTCAGTTGCCGACGTTCAATTCGGGCCAAACCAATACGTGCAGGAAAGTGCAGCTGTGGCTCAATCGCTGCAATCGACTTTATCTGGGCATCGACGCCGCTTTCACCACCCACAGCCGGCGTGTAGCGGTTTTCATAAGCCGCCAGATAATCGGCGCCTGATGTTGTTTGAATAGTGCTCGTGCACGCCGTCACACCCAGTAGGACGCAAGCAATTCCGGATAACCGTGAGATTAGCATAATAAAACTCCAACATTTGGCTAAATAGTAAAGCCAAACTGTTGGAGTTGGATAAGGCCAATTCGTGGCCAGTCAGGGATTTCTTCGTGAAGTCCCCTAAGGCGCGAAAATCAAATACGTTTACGCCGGCTTAGGATCGCCGCCGAATTCACCGCTCTTGTCCTCGTCAGACTTCCGCTTCTTGCCGATGACCGGAACAGACGCCGACGGACCAGAATCTTGGTCGTCAGCATCGGGGCGTGATGGTGACTTACCGTTCAGCAAACCCTCAATATCTTCACCCGTCAGTGTTTCATACTCCAGCAATCCGAGCGCAATGGCTTCCCAATGCTCTCGTGATTCCGTCATAACTTTGCGAGCATCATCCATACCTGTCTGGATCAGCTTACGTACTTCTTCTTCTATCTTGCGCGATGTATCTTCAGACACATGCGTAGACTGCATCAATTGCTGGCCGAGGAATACGTCGCCTTGGTCATTCCCATAATCAACAGGACCAACACCTTCAGCAAAGCCCCAACGCGTCACCATTGCACGTGCCAAGCGGGTCGCCTGCTGAATATCCGATGCGGCGCCAGCGGTGACATGATCTTCGCCAAACTTCAGCTCTTCAGCCACACGCCCGCCCATAAGAATGGCAAGACGTGACGTCATCTCAATCCGAGACATTGAGAGCTTATCGTCCTCTGGCAGCTGCATCACCATACCTAGCGCACGTCCGCGCGGAATGATCGTCGCCTTGTGCACAGGGTCGGCATAGGGAACTTTAATCGCCACAACGGCATGCCCAGCTTCGTGCCAAGCGGTCAGCTCTTTTTCTTTCTCTGACATAACCATAGAGCGACGCTCCGGCCCCATCAGAACCTTATCTTTAGCGTCCTCAAACTCCTGCATGGCCACAACGCGTTTACCGCGTCGCGCCGCAAGCAAGGCTGCTTCATTGACCAAATTCGCAAGATCAGCACCAGAGAAACCGGGTGTCCCCCGCGCAATAACTTTCGCATCAACATCCTTGGCGAGCGGCACATTACGCATGTGCACGCGCAAGATTTTCTCGCGGCCAATAATGTCTGGGTTGCCAACAGTAATCTGGCGATCAAAACGACCGGGGCGCAACAAGGCTGGGTCAAGCACGTCAGGGCGGTTGGTCGCCGCCACGAGGATAATGCCCTCATTGGCTTCAAACCCGTCCATCTCGACAAGCAATTGGTTCAGTGTCTGCTCGCGCTCATCATTACCGCCGCCGAGCCCTGCCCCGCGTGAACGGCCAACTGCGTCGATCTCATCGATAAAGATGATACAAGGCGCACTGCGTTTTGCTTGCTCAAACATGTCACGCACGCGGCTTGCACCAACGCCAACGAACATTTCAACAAAGTCAGAACCTGAAATCGTGAAGAATGGTACGCCAGCTTCGCCCGCAACAGCGCGCGCGAGAAGCGTTTTACCCGTACCGGGAGGGCCAACGAGCAATGCACCTTTAGGGATTTTGCCGCCAAGGCGTTGGAATTTTGAAGGGTCTTGCAGGAACTCAACAATCTCTTGGAGCTCTTCTTTTGCCTCATCAACACCAGCAACGTCTTCAAACGTTACCCGTCCATGCTTTTCAGTCAGCAAGCGTGCGCGTGATTTGCCGAAGCTCATCGCGCCGCGTCCACCGCCGCCCTGCATTTGGCGCATCATGAAGAACACGATGCCAACAATCAGCAAGATCGGTAGAATTGAGAATATAAGTGATCCGAATGAATTGCTGCCGCTATCGGCATCCACATTCACTTTCACGCCAGCTTCGAGCAGCTTTTCCTGCGTTTGGTCATCAAAGACTCGCAGCTCACTTTTGAAGGTATCACCGTCCAAGGTGGTGACGATAACCTCTTCATTGCCGATAATCGCTTCTTTCAGCTTTCCATCACCAGCCATCGCGTAAATCTCAGTAATACTGACCGGCTCGGCACGCGGCGCTGAGGCGTTTCCGTTAAAGGCAAAGGCCATGCCGATTACGAGCAAGGCAATAGCGCCCCAAATAGCTAGGTTCCGAATATTCATCGCAAGTCTCTCGGTTGGGAGTGATGTGTGTTCTTAACATAGGTACGATCTATGCCAATAACGACTTTTATAAGCTTCAAATGACCAATTTAGCAAAGACTGCCAGTCAATTGCTTCGTCATCGTTAGCAAACGCCCTAAAATTGCCCCGTACTGCAACGGGCTTCTCTCAGGTTGTAACAGTGTCATACCCTTTGTTTGCTTCACGATGACCCCGTGTAGCGTGGCCCCTGCAAATGTTGGGCCTGCCTCTAAATTCTCAACAAGTGACATTAACTTACCCATGCGCGGTGGAAGCTCCTTCCCGCTCATGATCTGCAATAAAAGCGACAGAGCACGCATTTTTTGCTCGGATGTCAGCTCACCCAATTGCACCGCAATTCGTCCCGAATTTTCGATCACAACACAGCGCTGGATGAACTCACCGATCAATCGATCTTCGCACACCCGCCTCATTGAGGCCTCTGCCTGCACCGCTTCCATCTGTGAAAACAATGCTGGATCGGCGCTCAACTCGCGTCTCACACGAACTCGTTCATATTCTGGATTTTCGTTCGAGGGGTCATCAATCCACGCTTGATCGCGCGCCTTCAGCCATGCGCGAAGGTCACTTCGGCGGGCGGTAAACAAAGGTCGCCCAACAAACACGCCCTGCCCCTCTGGCCAAACGGGGCTAATCGCACATCGCTGCATCCCGGCGAGGCCATACCATGTTGAACCCTGACGTTGGCGCATCAAAACCGTTTCGATTTGGTCGTCAAACGTGTGCCCAAGCAAGATGCAATCACCGCCAACCGCCTTGATCCCCTGCGCAAGTAAGACATGCCTTGCACGCCGCGCTGCAGACTGTCGCGCAATTGGCTCGTCCCAGTTGAGTGTTTGATGGCCAATCCCTAAGCGCTGGGCCTGCTCGGCCACCCAGCGCGCCTCATCGGCGGCTTCCTCGCGCAATCGATGATCAACGGTCAGAGCGATTAGCTCGCGTTTGGACGCTTTCGCCCAATGCGCAGCCATGCACAGCATCGCAATGGAATCGCTCCCACCGGAAACCGCAAGGCCGATCGGCCCAACCGCCGATCTACAAACACTCTCAAAGTCTGGACGAAAATCAGCAGCGTCCACTATGCGCCGCAGCCCGCCTTTGTCCGCTCAACCGCCGCCAAGTCTCTGGCAACACCTGAGGCATTCGGATAGCGCTTCGGGAAAGTGTCCAGCGCCAAACAAGCCCGCTGGTCTTCACCCAAAATTCGCATCGTCCGCGCCAGTTTCACCAAGGCGTCAGGCGCACGTGGGTCATCAGGGTATGAACGGATCATCGTTGTGTAGGCAGAACCACTTTCAGCGTAGGCCTTCTGATTATACAACGCCTCGCCAAGCCAATAATGCGCTTCGCCCGCCTGCGGATCGTTGCCAAAAGCCTCGATAAACTTACGGAAGGCTTCTTCCGCGCCGGCATAATCAAACCGTACATACCGGGATTTAGCCTCAGCAAACAAAGACCCAGCCTGTCCCGGTAGGGCACTAGCGGGAATTGTCCCCAAAGTGCCCGTTGGCAGTTCTCTCAAGCTGGTTCCATCATCTGGCTCAGTCGCTCTCGTCTCAATGCGTGGGGCCTGAGTAGACGTCGTGGTGCTGTTCTGACCCGTCGTCGCGCTGCTCACATCACCCGAGCGAACAATCCGCGTTGGTCCTGATGATGAGATGGTCCGCGTTGTGCGCGTGATTTGTGGCTCTGATCCGGATGTTTCGGCCTGCGTGCTTGGGTTAGTCGCCCCACTCGTTGCGCTCGTTCCCGCGCCAGGCTGTGTTGCGCCCGGATAGGTGCTGCGTGTCACGCCGATCGTACCGGAGGTAACGCGCGGATCGTTTGAGCCAGCCACTTCCGGTGCAGCACCAAGCGCGGCTTGAAGCTGGCTAATAGCACGCCCCTGCTCACCGAGTTGACGGCTCATTGAGCCTAACTCATCCGCCAACGCCTCATTATCAGTACCAAGTCGCTCATTCGCTTTTTTCGCGCGATTAAGATTGTATTCCAAAGTCTCGATGCGGCCGGTTAGATCCATAATATCGCCGAGCAATCCGTTCATTTGAACTTTCAACTCAGCATTTTGGCGCTGCGCTGCGCCCACATCTTCAGCAATTTGCGAACTCGTCGCGCCACGTGTTATCGGCGCTCGCGACTGGGCCAAGGCCGGGCTGGCCACCATCATCAATCCGGCGGCAACAAGCGCTGAAACTTTATACATAGACACAGACCTTCGTAGTTTTGATGATGACACAATACAAAAACAGCCGGGGCCAAAATAAGGCGCCCGGCTGCAATTAGTTCGTCAGCTTCAACAGCCGCGCAGCTTAAAGCCTAGCTTTAGCTGTTTGATCCAGAAACAATCTGCGTAAAGCCGTTCCGGTTAAGCGCCCATGATTGATCGTCGCTACCTGCAGCGATCGGACGTTCTTTCCCGTAAGAGATTGTATCAACGCGTGACGCATCAACACCAAGGCTTACCAAATAGTCTTTCACGATTGACGCGCGACGCTCGCCAAGTGCGAGGTTGTATTCGCGCGTGCCGCGCTCGTCACAGTTGCCTGCTACGAGGATACGAACGGCTGGATAAGACGCGAGCCATGCAGCCTGACGCTTCAAAACTTCCTGATCGTCAGAATCGAGGCGATAACCGTTTAGGTCGTAATAAACGCGCTCACCAACGTTGACGCGAAAATCATCCATTGAACCCGGAGCCGGGCCAGTGTTTTCAACTCGAGGAATTGGCTGAGTGATGACCTCTTTGACTTTTTCAACAACCGGCTGTTCAACCGGCGCAACGACTTCTGGAACTGGTTCTGGCTTGGATGCACACGCACCAAGTGAAACGAGAATGGCTGCAGCAGCCGTGAGTTTGATTGTATTTTTCATTGCTTAGAGACTCCCCTGAGATGTCCTTCGAGCTAATTGACGCTTTGTACGGCCCATTTGTCAACGGTTCGCCCAATTAAGCGATAGAGTGATTATATTCGGTCTCAATTCAGGCAACAATCGGGCGAGCTGATATTTTCCCGCCCAATCCACCGCCAAAATCGGTATTCTGACTGAATAGTAACGTCCGAGGCGCAGAAACCAAGGGCATCACAAAACTTTCTGAAAACGCCACAACTGTAGCGTTACTTAAGCAATGGCGACCATGCTGGATCCGACGCATCTGTCTGAGTTTTAAGACGCTGTGCATTACGGCCAGACAAATCAATAGACCACAATTGTGGCCCCGCACCGGGGCGAGATTCGCGGAAATATGTAATTACACGGCCATTTGGCGACCAATCCGGACCCTCGTCCAAATATGATTCGGTTAGCAAGCGCTCGCCCTCACCATCAGTGCCAATTACGCCGATATAAAACCGTCCGCCTGATTGTTTTGTAAAGGCGACCAGATCACCGCGCGGGCTCCAAACAGGTGTTGAATAGCTGCCCCGATTGAAAGTGATTCGGCAGGCCTTATCACGACCACCCGATGGGCATGTGCGCGGCGAACCGTCTGTATTCATAATATAAAGCTGCGGACTGCCACCACGATCAGATGTAAACACAATCGCTTTTCCGTCTGGGGACATTGAGGGCGATGTATCAATTGCCGGATGATCTGTCAGGCGGCGCGATGCACGTGTCCGCAAGTTCATCAGGTAAATATCAGAATTGCCGCGAGAAGCTTGCGTCAGCAGAACGCTCTGCCCATCACGCGCAAAGCGCGGCGCAAAGGTCATCCCCGGAAAATTGCCCAGCAATTCCTGACGCCCAGTCTCAATATTAAAGAGATATACGCGCGGCTTATTACCCTCAAACGACATGTAGGTAATCTCTTGCGCTGACGGCGAAAAGCGCGGTGTCAGAACAGTATGACGCCCTGCTGTCAGATATTCTTGGTTCTCACCGTCGCGATCCATAATCGCTAGACGTTTCACACGCTTAAGCTTTGAACCCGTCTCTGCAATGTAGACAATGCGCGTATCAAAATACGGGTCTTCACCGGTTAGGCGCTGATAGATTGAATCAGCAATCTTGTGTGCAATACGGCGCCAATTGTCCGGCGTGGTCGTCAGACGGCGGCCCGGCTTGCCGTTGATGCGCATCACCTCGCCCGCATACACGTCCCACAAGCGGAAAGACACGGCGATCTTGCCATCCGGCAGCTCTTCATATCCACCAACAACCAAGCCGTCAGACTTGATGATTTTCCAATCAGAAAAACGCGGAATTGAATCAATCGACAAATCTTTCTGAATGAAAGACGCCGGGTTTTGCATTTCAAACAGACCAGTTGATTCCAAATCGGCGCGCACAACGTCGGCGATCTGCTTCGCCATCTCCACATCGCTACCTCTGATCTGAAAATCAGGAATAGCCAGCGGGGTTGGTGAATAGTTGGACGTATCCACTCGCACCTGCAATTGCGCGGCTGCTGACTGCACACCGCCCATAATCAGGGCAGCCGAGGCACAAAGCGCCATAAGCAATTTTCTCATCTGGGTCTCTCCTTAATACGGCGGCTAATCAATGTCAGCCGCGCCGCAATTCATTCAGCGGCGTTCAAATAGATTTCTCGACCCTAGTTCTGAGGCCCGATTGTGACGTCAATTTGTTTCCACCGATCATAATCATCGGCGGGCAATTTGTAAGGCGCGCATTTATTTACCGCGCGCAGTGCATAATCTACGGGAATACCAGACCGGCCAACCGGGCGAGAGCGCGGACTGATCAACCGCGGGCTACCTTGCAATTGCCCATCACGGGTTAACTCCATACGAACAACAACATTGATTTGATCCTCTTTGGGAAGATCAGCAACGCCGTTCCAGCAATAGGAAATCTGCCGACGGATAGCAGCAGCAAGCGACGCAGTATTACCCTTGCGATCCCCTGCCCCGCGACGCGGTTTCTGCACGTCTTTCAGCACAGGCTTATTAATAGGCGGCGGCGCAGCTTCTGGTTCAGCCCGGCGCTGATCTTTCACACTTTTCAGCTGGTCTTCAAAATCATCCAAAAAGCCCAAATCATCAGTCGCCTTAGGTGCAGACTTCCGGATCAGTTCTTTCTTCTTTGGCGGCGCTTTTTCTTCTGGCTCAGGCTCTGGCGCCTCGACTTGCTCGTCCACAACAAGCTCTTCTTCGGCAGCCTCTTCTACGGCGCGTTTCTCCGTTGTCTCAACCGGGTCATCGACAGGCTCTTCTTCAACCGGGGCTGGCTCTTCCTCTGGCTCAGGCGCCTCTTCAGGTACAACGTCCTCAGGTTCGTCCTCGATCGGCTCCTGTTTAATCACAGGCGCAACGTCAGTGACCAACCCAATATCGATCAAGTCTATTGGAACATCTACCGTTGCGGCGCATTGCGGCAAGCGCATCAATACATCAACGCCAGACAAGCCCGGCTCATTGCGTTCCAATTGTCTTATCATCCGGTCGCAATCAGTTTCGTTGCTTGACCAAGCAAACACGAAGCTGAACAGCAAACCAACGTGAACAAGAATGGCAATGAGGAAGCCGCGAAACATGTTTGAGGCCGGGCTCCGTTATTTCTTCTCAGTGATGAAAGAGAGGCGCGTATAACCAGCAGCGCGCACTTCGGCGGTCACTTCCATGACACGGCCATAAGGAACGGTCGTATCAGCGCGCAAATACATCGGCTTGTCATACCCCTCCCCGATAATCGCCTTGAGCTGTGCACCCAATTCGGAGACCTCAACCTTTGTATTCTGAACAAAGACCTCACCCTGCGCATTCACAGAGATCGCCAAGGGCGCATCATCCGTCGCCGCGCCAATCGGCCCAGATACAGTTTTGGGTAGGTTCACATCTTCGCCGCGCAAGAGCGCCTGCGCCGTAATCATAAACACGATCAACAGCACCAACATAACGTCTACAAATGGCGTCACATTGATCTCTGAATTCAGCGAGCGGCGACCACGCCTGCCACCTTTTCCGCCTGATCCCGTAGACATTCCCATCCGCTTAGTCCCTCGCGGCTTCAGAGGCACGGCGCGACAGGCGCACAAGCACATCTTGAGAGAAGGAATCCAGCTGATCAGTTAACCGGTCGAGATCACCCGTAAATTTGTTATAGAAGATAACCGCCGGGATCGCCGCAACGAGGCCCATGCCCGTCGCAAACAAGGCTTCCGCAATCGGTCCGGCAACTGCGCCAAAGCTCACATCGCCCTTTTCGCCAATGTTCAAGAACGCGTTCATAATGCCCCAAACCGTTCCGAACAGGCCAATAAAGGGGGAGGACGAACCAATAGTCGCCAAGGCACCGGTGCCTGTGCTCGCCGCGCTAATCTCACGATCAGTTGCCGCCCGCATAGACCGTTCGGCCCGTGAAACAATCGCCACAGCTTCGGCAGAAGAATTGCCGCTGCGTTTGGCATCAGACCATTCGCGCGCCGCTGCTGCGAACACGCGCGAGGCTGGATCGCCAGCGCTTTGCCCGGGGCGTAAATCAAAATCTTCCGTGCGTCCGCCCCAAAAGGCTTTCTCAAATCGTTCAGCTTTCTTGCGAATCGCGCCGAGCGCAAACAGCTTGTTACCGATTACGATCCACGACCACATAGAGGCGATAAGCAACAAGAAGAGAACCAGTTTTACAACCGGATCAGCATCGAAAATCAGACTGAGCATAGAGAAGTCAGTATGGCCTGCAGCCGTTTCCAAAGCATCGGATTCCATGGACAAATTCACTCCTGATTTGTGTCGGTCTCACACTACCGAACATAACACCGGGGCCGAAGGCAAGTGACTTCGGCTACATGCCCTATGTCGCCGACAATTCAGGCGGAAACGGGGCAAACCGGTGAGTTTACGCAGATGGGTTAACATATAAGGCGGCATGGTTAACGTTTTGCAACATAGCAATAACAGTTGCCAGAAGCGCGCACCGCCTCACAGAATCGGCCCAGCCAAGCGAACAATATTCTCGGTAAACTGGCGCAATCCCCCCCGCTCACGCCATGCGTGTAGGCTCAGCAAATCAGATTGCTTCAAATAGGCCTCGCGCACAGCATCCAACTTCCTAACCACGCCCTCATCCATAACGATCAAAGTCAGCTCCAAATTCAAATAAAAGCTACGCGTATCCATGTTCACCGTGCCGACCATCGCAATGTCAGAATCAACCAGCAACGCCTTGGTATGCAGCAGCCCCTCACGATACCGCGCAATGCTAACTCCCTCCATCAAGAGCTCGTCATAGACTGACGCACTGGCGAAGCGCGCAAGTCGGGAGTCAATCTTCTCCGGCAATATAATCTCCACCCGCACCCCGCGTTTCGCCGCCGCCTTTAGCGCCAACAAGATCGCCTCATCGGGAATGAAATACGGCGTAATGATCGATACACGCTTACGCGCCGCAAAGATCGCAGACACCACCCACTCATAAACCGTTGAGTCGCGCATCTCCGGGCCCGACGGCAGCAATTGCAACGCCACATCCCCATCATTACTGCACGGCTTGGCCTCATTAGGCAGGCCCTGCAAATTCTGCGGATTGTCATAATCAACATCCACGCCAACCGTATCGAACAGATAGTCCGAATTGAAAACACAACCGATAGAATCAACGATGTCGCCTTCCAAGCGCACCATAAGGTCCACCCACTCGCCCACATTCGCGTGCTTCTTAAAATGTTTCGGGTCCACCAGATTAAAGCTGCCCAAATATCCAACCGTCTGATCAATCCCGATCAGCTTGCGATGATTACGCAAATCGGTGCGCTGAGAGAATGATTTTAACAACGTCACCGGCAGCGACGGGATAACCTTCACGCCTTGGGCCTCAAGCCGTTTTACCCATTTGGATCGAAACAACGCCTTGCTGCCAAAATGGTCGGCCAACAGCCGGCAATCCACACCCCGCTCTGCCGCCCGGCCCAGCGCCTCCAAGACAGGCTCCACCCGTCCCTTCGGCTCGATAATGTAAAACTCCATGAAACACGTATCCACGGCGCTATCGATGTCAGCGGCAATCTGCTTCAAAATCTCGCCCGCATCTTGCAAGATATCCATCGAGTTGCCCGTCGTCACCGGAAACCCCGTATGCTTAGCGATTGCTCGCCCAAGCGCGATAAAATGCGGCGGCGCCCATAGCTCGTCGCGTACGCTCGCATTTGCCTCAATGCCGTAGCGCTCTTGATAATAAGAACGGATCCGCTCGCCCACCCGCAATCGCTTTCGGCCCAACAAATGGTCACCAAACAGGAAGTACAGCCCGATCCCCACATAAGGCACCGCAAACAGAATGAGCATCCAAGCCAACGTCGTGTTGACGGCCAGCTTGCGGTGCAGCAACCGCAACGCCATACCAACAGATATCAGCAAATACAGGACAAACGCCAAGGAACTTGGTAGCATTAAATCGTCCATCAAACCCTCACATCACAGCTTGGAACCACCCGTTCCGTCAGACATTTGAAACTCATGACCAAACCTTTGCACGTGCTGACATGGAACATCCAAGCGGCCATCGGCACAACCCAATTCTCCCATTACCTGACGCGCGCGCACCATCAATTGCTCGACGCGCCAGCAAAGGGTGCGCGGCTGGCAGAACTCGCCGCTGTGATGAAGCCGTTCGACATTATTTGCATTCAAGAAGTAGACCTAGGTGGCCGGCGCGCCGGATACGCGTGTCAAGCTGATCGGATTGCCGCGCTGTCAGGCCACGACCATGTCGCCAAGCAAGAAAACCGCACCATTCGCGGCATCTCCCGACACGGCAACGCCATCCTCAGCCGTATTCCCTTTGCTGAAATTCATGACGTAAAATTGCCCGGCAAGGTCAAAGGTCGCGGCGCGCTGTTCGCAACGCTAGATCATCCCAGCCAGCTCATGCTCGCCAGCGTCCATCTCAGCCTCGGCAAAGCCGACCAAGCGCTTCAGCTCGACGAAATAGCCACACAAGTGCGCGGGAAATCCAATTTCGCAATCATGGGTGATTTAAACTGCGAAGGGTCATCCACACAGCTGCAAAACTTCGCGAAAAGCGCCGATGCCACGCTTCCAAAGCTCAGTTATCCACCAACCTACCCCTCTTGGCGACCCAAACGCGACCTCGATCACATCATCACATCACACCAAGTAGATCTCAGCCATCACTCGGTATTACCTGCGCGTCTGTCCGATCATTTGCCTGTCAGCGCGCAACTCTCAGTTTGACGGGTCTGCCCATTGGTAGGCCTCCAATTGTTCGGTGATCTCGCGGATCGGGCGGCGCGGGCGTCCATCAGCATGGATCATTACCGCCGTTATCTCCGCCTCAGCAATCACCTGATCCTCGCGCATACACGCCTGTGAGAATAGGATACGCGGGCCAGACACGCCCAAATAACGCGTGCGAATATGCAGCAAATCATCCACCTTCGCCGCCTTCTTATAAGACACATTCACATTGGTCAGCGTAAACGCCGCCGGGTCTGGGCGCGCCAATAAGGATTGGTGGGAAATACCGGCATCACGCAAATGGTCAGACCGCCCCCGCTCAAAGAAGCGCAGATAATTGGCGTGATAGACCATGCCGGTGAAATCAGTGTCTTCATAGTACACACGCACCTCAATCCAGTGCTGTCTGTCACCATCGAAATTTTGCGCGTCTAAATCAGGGAGTGTCATGGCTTGCGACCTATCAGATCATTCTGCCGGCGTCATCCCGCCCGGCTGATTGTGGATCATAAAGGCGTGCGCCAGCGTATCAATCAGCTCCAGCGCCTCGGCAATATCGGTGATGCCTTTGCGGATAGATTCGTCTGACCATTCGCCGCCGATCAGCTCGATAATGTCGAACCGATTGCCACCCGCAATGTCAAAAACAATATGCTCATCCTTGGCCACCGCGCGGAACGCATTCCCATGGGCCAGCGCCACGACGCGCTCGATCACGGCGGGGTTGAATATCGCCCGCGCCTCGACCTGATCGGTTGACCGCAAACGATATGTCGCGTCAAACTCCTTGGGTCCAAGGTCCACATCGTGTAGCGAGCCTTCACTCTGCGCATTTGGCCACGCCACTTTTCGGGCGCGCATCTGCGTCGTGCTGGTCAATCGCATCGGCGCTTTCATCACGATAATCAGATGATGAATGTCCGGCGCTTCATCCTCTTTCTGGACCCACTCAAACATATCAAACGCATGGCCATTGCGCTCTCCGCGAAAGCCATCTTCCAGCAGCAGATTCGCATGTGTTTGGTCGACCGCATTCGCGCGCGCCGCCTCATCGCCAAGTACAATAACATTACTCAGCGCTAAGCCAGACGCCTGAAACACCTCTAAAGGCTCGTCCATACCGGCATGTGCATCCAGCATTTCAGCAACATCACGCACCCCGGGCGTCGCCCAGCGAGAATTGGCAAACATCTTCATCAAACGCGGCGCCCCCGCAGGCGCTGGCACATAGGTCAGGCCGATATGATCGCACACCGCCGTCCACGCCTTCGCGCGCGCCATGAAAACCGACTTCCCATTCACAAACCCAATCGCCAGTTTATCGCGGATCGTAAACAGGACGAACGCGATGAGGACAACACACATAGCGACAATCTGAACGACGACGCTGAGGAACTCCACCAAGAAACTAATTACCGCATTCCGAAAAAGTCCATCAATTGAACTCAGAATCCCTGTTAGGATGAGCGAGCCAAAGATGCTGGCGGCGAGAATTCCAAGAAACGGCCACACCGGAAACTTGCTTTTGACCTCAACAGCGTCCGGCATCGCCTCCAGCGCAGGGATCACCTCACGCTCCGCAAGCGATTTCAGCCCCCTAAACCCCTCATATTGCTCAATTCTTTGCCAATCCCACGTCATACTACCCTCAATTCCTCGGCCCTAAGCTTGCGGAGGAAACTCCGGAAACTGGGGCAGACCATCCTCAAAGTCGAAATACTCGGCCTTGTGAGACGTCCAAATATGCACAACTGAACTGGTCGGCAGCGGGCTGTCCAAGCTAGCGACACGCAGAATCATGTGCGCAACACCCTCACGCTCCGCCACCATGTGTGTACCGCATTTGGGACAAAACCAACGCTTCTTTCCCGGCGATGATTCAATAAAAGTGACCACATCGGCGCCCTTGGTCCACTTAAACCCGGCCGCAGGTGTTCTTGCTGTGCTGGCAAACGCAGCGGAGTGTGTTTTCTGGCATGTCCGGCAATGACAATGCCCAATGGGACCTATCCCATCGCTTGTGTAAGTCACTTCTCCACAAAAACAGCCACCGCTAAGTTCGCCCATTGGACCGTCCCTTATTCGTCTTGAAACAATCCCACTTGCGCGCCGCCGCCCGGATTGGGCAGGCCGAGCCGCTCATAAGCCAGCGGCGCAGCCACTCGCCCTCTGGGCGTGCGCGCCACATAACCCTTTTGCATCAGATACGGCTCAATCACATCCTCAACCGCATCGCGCGCCTCTGACAACGCCGCCGCCAGCGTCTCAACGCCAACTGGCCCGCCTGCGTAAGTCTTCACCAACGCATGTAAGTAGCGCCGGTCAAGCGCGTCCAACCCGTCGCCATCAATCTCGAGCCGCTTCAGCGCCTTTGCTGCCGACACAGCATTAATCGCGTCGCCATCGGCCTCGGCAAAATCTCTCACACGTCGCAGCAGCCGTAGCGCGATACGCGGCGTGCCCCGCGCGCGTCGGGCAATCTCCACCGCGCCGTCCTCAGTTATCGCCGCGCCGAGCTTTCGTCCCGCCGCCATTACGATGCGGCCAAGCTCCTCAGGCTCATAAAACTCTAGCCGCAGCGGAATACCAAATCGGTCGCGCAAAGGCGTCGCCAAAAGGCCCGCGCGCGTGGTTGCGCCCACCAAGGTAAACGGCGCCAGATCGAGCCGAACAGAGCGCGCAGATGGCCCCTCCCCGATCACGATATCCAGCGCATAATCCTCCATCGCCGGATACAGAATTTCCTCCACAATGGGTGGCAGGCGATGGATCTCATCAATAAACAAAACATCGTTGGCTTCGAGGTTGGTGAGGATCGCCGCGAGGTCGCCTGCCTTGGCAATCACCGGGCCAGATGTCGCCCGAAAGCCCACGCCCATCTCCCGCGCCAAAATCTGCGCAAGTGTCGTCTTGCCTAGCCCCGGAGGCCCGAACAAAAGCACATGATCCAGCGCCTCGCCCCGCCCCCTTGCAGCCTCAACATAGACTTTCAAATTAGACTTCGCTTTGCGCTGGCCAACATAGTCATCAAAGGTCTGCGGCCGTAGCGCGCGGTCTAGCGCATCGCCAATTTGCGGATTTACGTCCGCGAGAGAGCGCTCATCACTCACTGGCTAAGCTCCTTCAGCGCGCCTTTAACCAATGCGCCAACATCATCATCGCCGAGCGATTTCACAGCCGTCGCGACAGCGCGTGCCGCGTCAGTCTGGGCATAGCCGAGGTTAACGAGCGCTGAGATCGCCTCGCCCCGCGCGCCTGTTGCGGCGCTTTCAATCGGCCTACTAGCCAACCCAGCCGCAGCGGCCACATCAAATTTTCCAAACCGGCCCATTGGCGGCGGCTTGCCAGCCAATTCACCAATCACGCGGTCAGCCAACTTCTTGCCGACGCCCTTTGCGCGGGCTGGCACGCTGGCATCGCCGAGCGCAATAGCGTCCATCAATTCGGCAGGCGTCACCGCGTCCATAATTGCCATCGCCGCCTTGCCCGCCACGCCGTGCACGTCTTGCAAACGCACAAACCAAGCGCGTTCTTCGTCGGTCGCAAAGCCAAACAGAGTGATCGAATTTTCCGTCACACGCGTCTCAACATGCAGGGTCGCCTCCTCCCCTGCGCTCACGCGAGAGAGCAATCGAGACCCCGCCTGAACGACATATCCAACGCCGTTCACGTCGATCAGAACATTGTCCAATCCAAGCGCCGCGACTTTGCCGGTAAGCATCCCAATAATCATGCTGCGCCTCGCTGAAATGAAGGGGGTAAATGGTGCGCCGTACAGATCGCGCAGGCCAGCGCATCGGCGGCGTCAGACGACATCTTATCTGCGCGGGGCAGCAGTCGTTTAACCATAAATGCCACTTGTTCTTTGTCCGCCGCGCCGGTGCCCACAACAGACAGTTTAATCTTACGCGGTGCAAATTCGGATACCGACAGTCCCGACATCGACAGAGCCGCCATCGCCGCGCCGCGTGCTTGGCCGAGCTTCAAAGCAGACCGAGGGTTGGAGTTAACCAAGGTCTCTTCCACGCCCGCCGTAAGCGGTTGATGATGGCGCGCCAGCTCTCCCACCGCCTCAAATATACCGCCGAGGCGATCAGACAGTTCAAGTTTAGGATCAATTGAAATCACGCCATGCGCAATCCATACGAGGCGCGACCCGGTCTTCTCGACCAACCCCCAACCTGTGTGGCGCAGGCCCGGATCAATGCCGAGGATACGAATTGTGTCAGTCATAATTCCCCTCCTAGCGTTGATAGGGTTAACAAAAGCATTCTACTTTCACTATTTGTTCGCGTTACGTTGTGCAACCTCCCCCTTGCGGAAGAACAAGACGGGGAAATCCACATGCCTAGCTGCGCCACCGCAATATTCGTGGCTGGATCGGGTTTTCGAACTCACGCTGCTCGGTTCGCGCAGCCGCCCATTCTTTCTTCAACAGCTGATACCATTTGGCCTGCACGTCGATGTCGTCGATCCACATCATCGCTTTCTGATGTTCCATGCCCTGATTTTGCAAATCAACCATATCGCCATCTTGGCGCAAGAATTTGCGACCCGCAGGTTTGGCAATCGGGATCGCTAGATTGAGCAATGGCGCCCCAGTCCACCAAGTGAACTGAGTGACCCGCGTGCGTTTGGGCCCCTCCGGCGTCAGACAGGTCAGCGTGAGTAGGCGCGCGCTATCATTCGAGATGATTTCCCAGCGATAGCCGGGCAGTTGGAACAAAATTTCCGTCTGCACGTCGCCGCCGAACACCCAGCGATAAAGTTTCGAATTAGACGAGGGCGAATGGCGGTCAATCGCCCAGCCGCGTGTCTTCGGCACGAAGGGTTTCTCCTTCAGTTTCAGCCCAGCAGACGGTGGTCGCCACCACCATTGATTATGCACAAACGGCACATGCGCCGGGTCCATCAATCCGACCACGGCGTCATCCATATGCGCGTTAAACACGTCATGAATCACAAATTTTGGCTTATCCGGCAGCGGTCCAAAGTCTGGCGGCGGCACGGCGGGCGCACCGGTATCACGCGGATTGTGCGCAATGTAGATATAGACCGCGCCATTGGCCTCATGGATCGGATAGTTACGCACCTTCACTTTGCTGGGGTCATACGGACTGTCATCGGTAAGACTGGGCATGTGTTTGCACACCCCGTCCCCTGCCCCGAAACGCCAGCCATGATACGGGCATTGCAGCGTCCACTCGCCGTCTGTCTCTAGCTGTTTACCAGCGGACAAAGGCACCAAACGGTGCGGACACACATCGCGCAGCGCAAACGCATAGCCAGCGGGCGTGCGCCCCACCACAACGGGCTGACCTAGCATCATGATGCGCGATTGCTCGCCGGGCTTAAGGTCTTTCGACGCCGCGGCGAGATACCAACTATCGGTCAGGTATCCCTCATCGGTCATACCGAGCTGCTTGGGCGAAGGTGATTGCGTGTCTGCCATGAAAAAGCTTTAGCCGCGCCCGCCCCGCGCGACAACCGAGAAGCCACAAGCGCTGCCATTGGTTGATTTTCGCTAGCCATTCGAACCTGTGCGTGAAAGACTTCGCGCGAACACTCAAAACATTGGGGACACCATCATGAGCAAACTCATCTATCTCGCCGCAGCCACCCTTGTGATTACAGCCTGTGGCGGCGGAGGCAGTACATCTGGCGACAAAAAAGCGTTACTCAAGCAATGCTCTGCCGAAGGTGAATCTCAGGAAGTTTGCGAGTGCACAGTCAATGCGATGGCTGACAATCTAAGTCCAAAACTGTTCAGCAAGGTCGCAGAAGCCGCCGAGGCGGGCGACACTGACGCAATGGATTCCCTCTCCAGTATGGAGCAAATGGAGTTCATGAAAGCCATGCCCGCGCTCGCAACATGCATGTCGCCGGAACTGGGCAACATTATGGATGAGCTCAAAGACGGGAACTAATGCGGATTGATCACCCGGGCCAGTTACAAAACCAAAGCGCTCGAAGCCTGCTTAGGCAGCGGCCACACGCAAGAGCATTGCGAATGCTATACTGACGCGACATCGGAAGAGTTGAGCCTTGAACGATTAAAAGCGGCATAGACGCCATGGCACACGGCACATCCTTCAATATCTATACAGCGCCCACCGAAGACCAAACGGCGCGGAGGCAAGCACTGGTGAAATGCTTCCCGTAAAAAACGGCTTTCCGCTGGGGCTTAACGTGTCTATATCGCCGCTATGACACCACGCGACAAAATCCGAAATTTCTCCATCATCGCCCATATCGACCACGGTAAATCCACGCTGGCGGATCGCTTGATCCAAACCTGCGGCGGGCTGACCGACCGGGAGATGAGCACGCAAGTTCTTGATACAATGGATATTGAGAAAGAACGCGGCATCACCATCAAGGCGCAAACCGTGCGACTGACCTATGATGCCAAAGACGGCGAAACCTATGTCCTTAACCTGATGGACACGCCGGGCCACGTTGATTTCTCCTATGAAGTCAGCCGCTGCCTCGCCGCCTGTGAAGGCTCTCTACTGGTTGTTGATGCCTCTCAAGGTGTCGAAGCACAGACTTTGGCGAACGTGTATCAAGCTATCGATCAGGATCATGAGATCGTACCGGTACTCAACAAGGTAGACCTACCTGCCGCTGATGTTGACCGTGTCAAAGTTCAAATCGAAGACATGATCGGTCTTGATGCGTCGGACGCGGTTGAGACCTCTGCCAAGACGGGCATTGGCATTGCTGATACGCTAGAAGCCATCGTAACGCGCCTGCCTGCGCCCCCTACTGGCGATCCTGAAGCACCGCTAAAAGCTGCACTCGTTGATGCTTATTACGACCCCTATCTGGGCGTTGTCGTTATCGTGCGCATCCATGACGGCGTGCTGAAGAAGAAACAAAAAATACAGATGATGCGCACAGGCGCCACATATGAGATTGACCGTGTTGGCGTGTTCGGCCCCAAGCCTGAAGACATTGATGAGCTTGGCCCCGGCGAAGTCGGCTTCCTTGTCGCCTCCATCAAAGACGTAGCGGATTGCTCAATCGGTGACACCATCACCGAGGAGAAGAACCCAACGACTGAGGCCCTTCCCGGCTATAAGGACGTACAACCCGTTGTATTCTGCGGCCTGTTCCCAATGGATGCGAGTGACTTTGACGAGCTGCGCGCCGCGATGAGCAAGCTACGCCTCAACGATGCCTCGTTCACATGGGAGATGGAAACATCTGCTGCGCTCGGCATGGGCTTTCGCTGCGGATTTTTGGGGCTCCTCCACCTCGAAATCATACAGGAACGCCTCAGCCGTGAGTTCAACCTCGATCTGATCGCGACCGCGCCAAGCGTTGTCTATGAGATGAGCATGACAGACGGCACCGAGATTGAATTGCACAATCCCGCTGATATGCCGGACGTTGTACGCGTGACCGAAATTCGCGAGCCGTGGATTGCCTCCACCATCCATACGCCTGACGAATATCTCGGCGCTATTCTGAAGCTGTGTCAGGATCGCCGTGGCATCCAGACTGAGCTGACCTATGTCGGTGGCCGCGCAATGGTGAAATACGAACTGCCGCTCAACGAAGTGGTGTTTGATTTCTATGACCGCCTAAAATCGATCAGCCGTGGCTATGCCAGCTTTGACTATGAACTCATTGGCCACCGCGCCGAGAACCTCGTGAAGATGTCTATTCTGGTCAATGATGAACCCGTCGATGCGCTAGCGATGCTGGTGCACCGCGACCGGGCTGAAGGGCGTGGCCGTCAAATGTGCGAACGTCTGAAGGAGTTGATCCCTCGTCATATGTTCAAAATCCCAATTCAGGCAGCAATTGGCGGAAAAGTGATTGCCCGCGAAACGCTGTCAGCCATGCGTAAAGACGTGACCGCGAAATGCTATGGCGGTGACGCCTCACGTAAGCGCAAGCTGCTCGACAAACAGGTCGCCGGTAAAAAGCGTATGCGCCAATTCGGCAAAGTGGAAATCCCGCAAGAGGCCTTTGTTGCCGCCTTGCGCATGGATAATGATTAAACAGCTTTCAGGCGCGCCATCTCCAGCGCGCGCCTGATGTCGCTCTCATTACACCTATTTCTTACGATAGGATTTTTGCTGCAATTGCTCTTCAAACAACTCAAGCGGAATAGTGTCATTTGATTGCTGTTGCTGCAAGACTGACGGGTCAATCTGGTATTGCTGCGGCGCTTTGCTTCTCAATTGCTCTTGCACGGTGCGTTGCTCAAGCAAGCCAGACACAGCGCCCAGTTTGATTTGCAGCGTGCCCCAGTCTTTCGCATTGCACTGTCCTGCCCGCACAGATGCCAGCAGAGTCCCATCGCTTAAGCGATCATGCTCATAAGTTCGGCACATCTCATATATCTCACTCCAGCGACGCTCTGTACAACGATCAGTCCGGGCATAAGCGTCAAGACACACCAGCGCGGAGTCAAAATCACCCTCAAGCGCGGCATATTTCTTCTGAAATGCCTCTTCGTTTTCCGCTTCCCATGTGTATCGCTTCAACAACCTTGGCCATTGCGACGACGTGCATTGCCCGCCCGCAACATGCTCAAGCAGCGTGCCATCATCAAGCAATGTGTGCTCACTTGTTCGGCAATTTGTGTAAACTTGGCTCCAATCGTCAGACTCACATTGATTCGCCAGCGCGTGATCTGAGATACAGGCGAGCGACGCCGAAATAGACGAACCGGGCGCAACCTTTGTTGGCTCCCATACAACCGGGGTGGCTGAATTTCCGCCATCCGCACGATCCGTGTCTCCACCAATTGAACCATTACAATCGGCTGCGCGCGGGCGCGCTAGAACGGCAAGTGGGGAACCCGGATACTGATCAACAAAAGAGGCATAATCACACGGCGACTCTGCCAGATCAAAAATCGTTTGCTCGGCGCTGGATATGCCATCTTCAACTTCGCAATTGGCAAAGCAAATATCCTCGCCCGTCAGGCCTGAATTATAAAACGGAGTCTGCGCACCCTCTGTGGCCACGTTCACACGGTCAGCGACGCGCTTAAACACTTGCTCGGCGATCAATCCCGTCGTCGGCAGAACCGACACCAAGGCCTCTGTAAACGGGGAGTTCACACCCACGCCATCACTCGCCGTAAAGCCCGGTTCTGTTGCATAAGCGATCAGCAATCCACGCGCCCGGCCTACAGGCGCGAGCCCCCGCGACAAGCCCCGCGTTGCACTCGGCAACGGGCTGTTGCGACACGCATCCAGAATGACAAAGTTCACGTCATTGCCCGCCGCATTGATATATTGCAGCGCATCGCCAAGCCGGGGTGCCTGACGCCATAGGTCTTGCTCCGTCTCAGCATTGGCATCTGTCGGAACGAGATAGTTCAGCCCCTGTGACTGCACACCATGCCCAGCATAATAGAACACGCCCAGCGTATCCTTGCCGCCCTCGGTTAGCTTTTGGCCATAAGTCTGGAAGGCCACTTCCATGTCTTCTTCGGTCGCGTTCTCCACGCGCACGACGTCAAATCCCAATAGTTCAAGCGTGTCACCTACCAAGCGCGCATCCGTGACAGGATTGGCCAAAGCCCAGCCAGTTTGCTGATACTCCGCATTGCCGATGACGAGCGCAACACGCCCCTCACCCAATGCAGGAAGCGTTAAAGCTGAACTCGCGAGAAAAAGAGCGGCTATCTTGCGGAACATGAAATTTCATCCTCAAACAGACAATTGGTTGAGACCAGTCTAACCCATAAGCTGACGTCTCGCAAAGGCCGCGATGGGACTGAACTACATAAAGAATATTATCCAACACCCCCCCCCCGCCAAAGCCTCCATGTTTTGACGGGGGTTTATTGGGCGCGCAAACGGCGCTCGAATTGGAAAACGTCTATTTTTTCTCATCTTTCCAATGCTTGAAATAGTCTCGCGTCAGTTTGAACACGACGGGGCTTAACACCACCAGCGCAATCAAGTTTGGCGCGGCCATCAAGCCTGTCAACGTATCGGCCATCAGCCAGAAAAGATTGACGATATTCTCAACCTTGTCTTCGAACATCAACACTGCGGCGCTCGCAAACACCACGAAGATCCAGCTGATGCGAAATGGCAGAACAGACTTCACACCGAACAAGAACTCACAGCAGCGTTCGCCATAATAGCTCCAGCCGAGAATGGTGGTGAACGCAAAGATCGTCAGCGAAATCGCCACAATGTGAGAGCCAAGCGCCACGCCGCCAATATCGAAGCTGAGCGAAGACCCAAACGCAGCAGACGTGAGCGGCGCAGATGTATCACACCCAACCGGTTGTCCATTCGTGAGGAAGCTTGCAGCGGTTTCCGCCGTCGGTATGCATTCAGGACCAACCACACCGGCTGTCAGGATCACCAAAGCGGTAATCGTACACACGATCAGCGTATCAATGATGGTGCCCAGCATCGCAACGATACCTTGGTTGACCGGATCGGCATTCTTCGCTGCCGCATGTGCGATCGGCGCAGACCCCTGCCCCGCCTCGTTAGAGAAGATACCGCGCGCGACACCCTTCTGCATGGCCAGCATCATCAAACCAATCGCGATGCCCGTTCCGGCGCTATCAAGACCGAAGGCATTTCTGAAAATAAGCCCGAAAGCGCTCGGTATTGCATCAAAATGCATCGCGATAACGATTAAGCCCGCTGAGACATACGCCACAGCCATAAACGGCACCAATTTAGATGCCACGCTAGAGATACGCTGCACGCCGCCAAGGATCACCGCCGCAGCCGCAATCGCCAGCACAATGCCCGTAAGCAATGGCGAAATGTTGTAATCGCTCTGAAGAACATCAGCGATTGAGTTCGCCTGAATAGAGGCACCCGTGCCCCAACTCGCGAAGATGCCGAGCCCAGCAAACAAGGCGCCCAGCCAAACCCACTTCTTGCCCATACCGTTCTTGATGTAATACATCGGCCCGCCAACATGACGGCCCTCTGCATCAGTTTCACGGTAATGCAGCGCCAATACGCCCTCAGAATACTTGGTCGCGGTGCCAACGATTGCCGTCATCCACATCCAGAATACAGCGCCGGGGCCACCAATCGCAATCGCGGCGGCCACACCGGCAATGTTGCCCGTACCCACGGTTGACGACAGCGCCGTCATCAGCGCGCCAAACGGCGTTACATCGCCCTCAACATGGTCATCACGCTTACGAAACAGCTCCCTGAACGCATAAGGCAGCTTTGTAATGGACAGAAATCTCAGTCCGATCGTCAGATAAAGGCCCGTACCCAACAGCAGAGTAAGCATAGGAATGCCCCAAACATACCCATTAATCGTAGCGATAAATTCTTCCATAGCCTCAGCCCGGCTCCCTATTTTTCGTTTGCTGGCTACAGTAGCGATGAATTGGCCCTTGTGAAGTATTTCGAACAGACTGATGCCGCTTGCAGGTGATTTCACACAAGGTTCTTCCGATTTCCGCTGTTTTCAGGCATAAGCGCGCGCATGACGACAACAAAGACTGAGACCGCGCCAAAAGGTGTCTTCATCAAGACATATGGCTGCCAAATGAACGTATATGATTCAGAGCGTATGAAAGACGTTCTGAAGCCGCTCGGCTATGCCCCAGTGGAAAGTCCCGACGCGGCTGATCTTGTGGTGTTGAACACGTGCCACATCCGCGAAAAAGCGACCGAAAAAGTCTATTCAGAACTCGGCCAACTTAAACGCCTGAAAGAAGCGGGCGGCAATAAGCTGACCATCGCAGTCGCAGGCTGCGTCGCCCAAGCTGAAGGCGAAGAGATTATGCGCCGCCAGCCAGCGGTTGACCTCGTGCTCGGACCGCAGGCCTATCACAAGCTGCCAGAAATGATCGCCCGCGCCAGCCGCGCTGTTGGCGACCGCTTGGAAACCAACTTCGAAACACTCGAGAAATTCGACGCCCTGCCCAAAACCCGCGAAGCAGACGGCCCGACGGCTTATGTGTCCGTCCAAGAAGGCTGCGATAAATTCTGCACCTTCTGCGTTGTCCCCTACACGCGCGGCGCAGAACTATCGCGCAATGTAGATGACATTGTCTCTGAAGCACGCGACCTCGCCTCTCAAGGCGTGCGCGAGCTCATGCTGCTTGGCCAGAACGTCAACGGCTATCACGGCAAAGCCCCCATGGTTGAGGGCGGCGACGACTGGTCACTCGCCAAGCTCATTCGCCATCTCGACAAAATTGGTGACATTGACCGCATTCGCTACACAACCAACCACCCGCGAGACATGGAAGATGATCTGATCGCCGCTTATGCCGATACTCCGTCGATGATGCCGTATCTGCACCTGCCCGTTCAGGCTGGCTCCAACAACATCCTCAAAGCCATGAACCGCGACCACACCGCCGAGTCTTACCTTGAAACGCTCGCCAAGGTTCGCGCGATCCAGCCAGATATTGCGCTGGCGTCAGACTTCATCGTCGGCTTCCCGGGCGAAAGCGATGATGATTTCGAAGCGACCATGCAACTCGTGCGCAAAGTGAAATACGCCTCGGCCTTCTCGTTCAAATACTCCCCCCGCCCCGGCACACCCGCAGCGGACATGTTCGCGCAGGTGCCAGAGGACGTGAAAGACAAACGCCTCCAAGCGCTGCAAGCTCTACTCAGAGACCAGCAAACTGAGTACAATGAGAGCAAGATCGGCCAGACCCTTGCGGTGCTGGTCACTGGCAAAGGCCGCCAACCCGGCCAGATGCACGGCCGCTCACCCCATATGCAATCCGTTCACTTCGATGCGCCCGATCACGTGCTGGGCCAGATAGTGGACGTTAAAATCGTCGGCGCGAGCCTCAATTCATTATCAGGTGAATTCACGCATGTTGCAGAAAGTGTTTCATGAACACGAAACGACCTAAGCTCTCAACAGTGAGTAAAATTTACGACGTAAACAACGCGACCATGCTGCAAGACCTCTGCGGTCCAAACCATCGCAACCTCGTCCTGCTAGAGCAAAAACTCGAAATGTATGACCTGACGGCGGAAAGTCAGGGCGGCGGCGTCCTACTGAAAGGCACGTCTGAAGGCGTCTCTCTCGCCGAAGGCGCGCTGGCAGAGTTTGAACGACGCATCCGTGATGGCGGAGATGCAAGCCGTCTGGAACTACAAGGCGCGCTTGAGGCCGCCACATCCCCAGGCCAAACCTTCCGGGGTTTGAAAGGCTTGAAAAAGCCGGTCTCGGCGCAAACACGCGGCCAAGCACGCTATATCGACTTACTCGCCAATCCAGACAATGGCCTCGTCTTCGGCGTTGGCCCTGCTGGCACAGGCAAAACCTTCCTCGCGGTTGCCGCCGGTGTCGCTGAGCTTCTCGGCGGCCTACGCCAACGTCTGATCGTCACCCGTCCAGCCGTAGAAGCAGGCGAAAAGCTCGGCTTCCTCCCCGGCACGCTGGAAGAAAAAGTCGATCCCTACATGCTGCCCATCTGGGATGCCTTGCGCGAACTGATGGGACAGGAACAAATGGAACGGCGCATGGCGCGCGGCGAAATCGAAGTTGCCCCCCTCGCCTTCATGCGCGGACGGACATTGAAAAACGCGTTCGTCATCGTCGATGAAGCCCAGAACACGACCATCCCGCAAATGAAAATGGTCCTCACCCGCCTTGGCCGCGACAGCCGCATGATCGTAACCGGTGATCCGGGACAGGTTGACCTTCCGGGCCACCAAGATAGCGGATTGAAACATGCGCTGGGCGTATTGGCCGACATAAAAGGCATCGAAGTGCACCAGCTCACCGCCAAAGATGTGGTGCGCCACGGCCTCGTTAGCCGGATTATCGACGCTTACGATGCCTCAGGTAAAAGCTGAACAAGCAGCATGATCCAGACAGACCTGATAATTGAAGACGAAAATTGGCGCACTTGCGGCGATTTAGACGCGATTTGCGAGCGAGCCTTTGCGGCGGCGACAGAGCAGCTCCCCATCGAGGGCGTCATCGCGGTTTTGCTCACAGATAACGACGCGCTTCATGCCCTCAACGCCCAATTTCGCGGCAAAGATAAGCCCACCGACATTCTGTCTTTTGCAGCAGATGAGATGGCCCGCCCGCAAATAGGCGATCTTGCCTTGGCGCATGGTGTCGCAGCAAAAGACGCTGCAACCCGTGACATTCCGCTGGCGGATCACCTGACGCACCTGTTGATCCACGGCTATTTGCATGTGCTGGGTCATGATCATGAGGACCCGGCAGAAGCCGCAGAGATGGAGGCTTTAGAGATAAACGCCCTTGCATCGCTTGGCCTGCCTAATCCATATTCCAAACCGTGATAGTGATCTAAGATGAGCGATACCGACCCCTCCCCCGACGCACCCTCTTCGAGGCGATTGCAGAATATCTTCCGTTTCAAGCGCAAAAGCGTTGTCGAAGCGGATGCAAATTCTGATGAGGGTCAGGAGGCCGCCTCGGCCATGCCTCAGGAAATACGCCTGAGGCTAGATGAATTTTACCAAATGAAAGTGCGCGATGTCATGGTCCCGCGCGCAGAGATTAAGGCGGTTGAACTCTCCACGCCTTTTTCAGACCTTGTCTCAATTTTCGCAGAAGTGAAGCATTCGCGCCTGCCCGTCTTTGACGAAACGCTCGATAACCCCGTCGGCTTTGTCCACATTAAAGATGTCGTCGCCGCGATCGCGGATGAAGACAATCCAGACGGTCGATCACTCGAAAAACTACACCACGAACCGCTCTATGTTCCGCCTTCCATGAAACTCACCGTCCTGTTGGTAATGATGCAGGCGACGCGCATTCATCTAGGCATTGTTGTCGATGAACATGGCGGAACCGACGGCCTCGTTTCGCTCGAAGACCTGATGGAAGAAATCGTCGGTGACATCGAAGACGAACACGACGATGAAGAAGACATGTTCACGCAGCGCTCCCCCCGCATTTGGGAAGCGAACGCCAGAACAGAGATTGAAGATTTCGCAGAGGAAACCGGCATTGACCTCTCATTGGCCGAAATTGAAACCGACATCGACACGCTCGGCGGCGTGGCCTTCGCACTGGCTGGCAAAATCCCGGTGCGCGGCGAAGTGCTCGTCCACCCCTCGGGCGTGGAGATCGAAATCATCGACGCTGATGCGCGGCGCCTTCGCCGATTGCGCGTGCGCACACCGGAGGCATCAGAGCCGCCAGAATCCCAGGAGTAAGACATGAACAAAATTGTGCGCAGCCACGGGTTCACTGCCTTGGGGCCACTGCATGAGGCCTTCGCACGCCTGAAGCGCTGGCCTGCTCTTGGTGTCGCAGCGCTCCTAGGCGCGCTATCAGCACTTGCCTTCGCGCCGTTTCACTTCACCCCCGCCCTATTATTTACGTTCACAGCCTTCATCTGGATGATGGACGGCGCGCGCAGCCACAAGAAATGGGGCAAGGCGACGTTCATACGCGGCTGGGCGTTCGGCTTCGGCTTCTTCCTCATCTCTATGCACTGGACAGCATCGCCATTTTTGGTTGAGCCTGAGAAGCACGCCATATTCCTGTGGATGCCGCTCATCCTCCTGCCGGGTGGTATGGGCCTGATTTGGGGTGTCGCAATGTCTATGGCGGGCTCGTTCTGGTCATCCTCGCCCTCCCGCATATTTATATTCTCCTTATTCCTCGCGCTGGCTGAGTTCACACGCGGCCATTTGTTCGGCGGATTTCCTTGGAACCTTCCCGGCACAAGCTGGGCACCGGGTGGAGCCATATCGCAAGTCGCCTCTATTGGCGGTGTGTACTGGCTCACCCTGCTGACAATCTTCGTCATGTCCGCCCCGGCAGCATTGGTAGACACACGAGAGTTTCGCAGCCTGCTGCAACGCCTCCTACCTAGTTTCATCGCCGTCTTGATGGTCGCGCTTGGCTGGGCGTGGGGCGCGCAACGTATCGCCGCCCCTACCGAGTTTACTGACCAATCCATCGTGATGATGGATTCCGGTGTTCCACAAGATCAAAAATTCGAGGTGGGCGCAGACCCAATCCTCACGGAATACCTGCGAATGATGGCCGAACAGCCCAGCGAACCGGGCGACATCATCCTTTGGCCGGAATCGCCCCTGCCACTCGCTCTGCTTCAAGATCCAAACACAATGGACGCCATTTCCGCCTATCTTGGTGATCGCACCCTCATCTCAGGCACCCTCAGATATGAGATTATCAGTGAGGAAAATCGCGACTGGTACAACTCCCTCGCCGTTATGGACAGTGAGGTCAGTCGGTCCGGGCCTTTGGCACTTTACGACAAATATCGCCTCGTTCCTTTTGGTGAGCTCCCAGCGGCAGAAATCGTCCCGTTCGGTCAACATATGACCAGCTTTTTACCGAAAGCGATCCAACGCATGGCGACCGACGGGTTCAAGCCTGGGCCCGGCGCAGGCGTTGTCATGACCGATATCGCACCGCCCTTTGTCTCTCTCATTTGCTATGAAGGCCTGTTTCCCGGAACCAGCCGCACAGCCGCAAACTCAAATCCGGCTGAATGGATCGTCATGCTTTCAAGCGACGCATGGTTCGGCGCAGGCATGGGCCCGGCCCAACATTATGCCCAAAACAGATATCGCGCGATCGAGACCGGCCTACCCATGGTCCGCGTCGCAAGTAGAGGCACATCTGCGATAGTAGATGCATTCGGTCGCGAAGTACTTCAAACGCAAGATATTTCCATACAAACCAACGGATGGAATACTTCATTTGGGCGCGGGAAACTTCCCGTTGCGCAATCTTCTACCTTATATCGACACCGTTTAGGTGCAGCCCTGTTTTGGTTAACTCTTTTGGCATTTGGAGGACTAGCTTTTCTTAGCTGGCGCCGCTAACAAACCAAGTATAAAATAACAAAGAGCGGGCTAGGTCGAAATGTCGGAAAATAAACTCCCAAGTGGAATTGATAGAGTAGTTGGTCAGCGCATACGTTGGCGCAGACGAGAACTTAAACTTACACAAGAAAAACTTGGCGATCTTTTAAACCTTACATTTCAACAGGTCCAAAAATACGAAAAAGGCGTGAATCGCGTCTCTGCAGGACGCCTCTATGAGATGGCACAAGTGCTCAGCGTTCCGATCACATATTTTTATGAAGGTGCAGAAGAATTTTTGGAGCACGACGCCGCCGTAATGGCTGAGAGTGACAATGCACAAGCTCCCGTCATGAACACCGAAACGCTCGACTTGATCGCGGCCTTTCAGAAGATCGAAGACGCGTCATTGCGCAAGTCATTGTTGAATACCGTACGGGCCGCCGCATCAGCTTTCGATACGAGATCAGAATCATCAGATTGATCCGGCCGCCCGACTAGGGCAAACGGGCGCCATGAGTGAGACATCAAATCCTGAGGCGCATCGCCCCATTCGCACATTCGGCAGAATTGGGGGGCGTGCGCTCTCTGGGCGTCAGCAAGGCCTGATCGATACGCTCCTGCCCCACCTCGCGGTTCCAATCGGTGAGGCCGCCTCAATTGACCCGCTCTCGCTGTTTGAGAATGCGAAAGATGTATGGCTGGAAATCGGCTTTGGCGGCGCAGAGCATTTTCTGGAGCAAGCCCGGCGTAATCCTGAAACAGGCTTCATCGGCTGTGAGCCCTTTATTGAGGGCATGGCCAAAGCACTAACGGGGATCGAAGACACCGGCCTCACCAATACCCGCCTCTGGATGGATGACGCGCGGGATATGATGGCGCGCCTCACCCCGCACTCGCTCAACCGGGTATTCATCCTGTTTCCCGACCCTTGGCCCAAAAAGCGCCAACAAAAGCGTCGGCTCATTCAGGACGATTTCCTCGACGAAATTATTCGACTCGTAAAACCGGGCGGACAAGTGCGTTTTGCCACAGATGTGATGAGTTATGCCGACGAAGCGTTGGCAAGATTTTCAAAAAAATCCTCGATTGAATGGCTAGCATCCTCAGCAGATAATTGGCGCAAACCACCCAATGATCACGTGACAACCCGATACGAAACAAAGCAGTTGGGCGACTGCGCTCCGGTATGGTTCGACTTCCAAATCAAATGAGTACAATTGTGTTACTTGACGAAATGTCGCATACGTGACTAGGTGCCGTCATCGAATTCGGTCGGTCTGAATATCAAGACCCCGTCAGACCGGCGGCCATGACTTTCTCCCCCTCCCGTTTCGATAGGCACTAACTGTCCCATACGTTTTTGGGGCGGGTGCTTAGCCAACGAATAAGGAATTCAAAGTAATGGCAACTGGCAAAGTAAAATGGTTCAACGACCAAAAAGGTTTCGGCTTCATCAAACCAGATGAGGGCGGCGCTGACGTATTCGTACACATTTCTGCTGTTGAACGCTCCGGCTTGCGTACGCTCGCTGAAGACCAGGCCGTATCTTACGACCTATACAAAGACGAACGCCGTGGAAAAACTTCCGCTGTGGAACTCAAAGTACTGTAAGCGC
>JAWSVJ010000010.1:0-4041 GCA_033851975.1 Hyphomonas sp.
GCGTCCGCTCGCGCTGCAGGGTGTCACATTCCCGCTTCACCATAGGCGCAACCTTACGAACCTCTATTGTCGGCTTACGGAACTTTGCCAGTGCGCGCCGGGTCTCTAGCGAGCATCCCCCACCCTCACGCCACCGAATGGGATGTCGCTCCATATCCCGGAACCATTTGTCATTCTCACGGATAAGATCAGGCCGCTCATCATACGCCTTGAGGGCTGATTTCTTTGACCTCTCATCAAGTCGATTGATGCCCTTCTGACTGCGAAGCGAGGCATGGAACGCCTGGAGCTCTTCAGAACGCTTCGGCAAAGCCTTACTCATTGCATAGCGCGCATCATCCTCCGCTCGGCGTACTGCCTTATATTCTAAAGCATACTGATCCCGCATATTTCCAAATGAGCGGATCACATGTGGTACATAGCTCCTAGATACAGTGTCAGTGTTCTTTTTGAACGCCCACTTGCGCTCCTCTCTTAAAAAGAGCGGACCAAATTGCTCGGGCTGGACCTCCAGTTTAGTTGGAAAATAACTATGCCCCGTCGGATCGTTCAAAGATTCGGATAGCATTCCAAGCGCAATTGGCATGGGGTCCTCAAACACATTATTGAGCGCACTAAATAGCTTATTGCGACATCCTTTAGCAACGCTGCTAGCATCCGACCAATGCTTCAGAGCTTGAAGAGCCACTTCATCGGCAGACTGAGGCTTTGGCTTAGCAATCTGCTCGATCAGTTTTGACGCCTTCTCCAGAAGCACCTGCACGAGCCGCGCTGGATTAAAGCCGCGCCGCTCCGCAAACTCTCTTATGGCGGCCTTTGGCACAGGCCCGTTATAGTCTAGCGTTGAGGCCTTGGTTTCAGACCGACTGAGCGCGCCGACAAGCCCGTCTTCAAACCTCGCCATAGCATCTTCTGTATAATGAATGCTGAGAGACTCCCGGTGCCGCGTCATCGCAACATAGGCTTGATTGCGGCGCATACCCGGCGTGGCCAACACATGAACATTATCGACAGTTGCGCCTTGAGACTTATGTATGGTGACCGCGTAGCCATGCGCGATGTCATCATAGATCCGCGCATCGAGCTCAACCTTGCGGCCTCCATCCAGCTCAACACGCACGAAGGTATCCTGAACACCGATCACCTTACCGGTCGATCCATTCTTCACATCGAGATCACGATCATTGCGCAAGAACACCACGCGGTCATTCACCGCCATATCCAACGCGCCGCGACTGGTCTCCACACGCGTGCTCTCGCCTAAATGCCCCTTCTCCAGAAGCGCAAACCGTATACGGCTATTTAGTTCGCCTACATCCTTATTGGTATAGGCAAGCGCCAGTGTTACGTTCCCAGCGGCAAAGTCTCCGACTGCCTTTGAGACAAGCCCATCAACTGCTGCATCATATGTCGGCGCAGCATTAACACAGCCTCGCTCTTCATAGGCTGCCAACCCCTGCGCAATACGTCCCCTCGCCAGATCAACCGAAGCGCCGCGCTGCCACGCCTCCCTCTGCCGCCGAATGGTGGCAACTTCGACACTGCCTGTCCGATCCATGATCGCCCGGAACGCGCCACCTGCCGATATCGGCGCAAGCTGATCCGGGTCGCCCACCATGACAAGCTTCGCGCCAACCTTAGCAACTTCTGCCACTAGCCAAGCAGCCTCTTGCGAACCAACCATGCCCGCCTCGTCCAATACAATCACATCCTTAGGCGACAGGCGCTCGGTTCCATGCTCCATCCGCCAGCGAAGTGACGCCAGTGTGCGCGATGCAATGCCGCTCGCTGCGCCTAGCTCTTCAGCCGCCTTGCCCGCAAGCGCCACCCCTTTAACAGAATAGCCGCTCGCGCTCCACACATCATTTGCCGCCTTAAGAAGCGTAGACTTGCCAGCGCCCGCTAAGCCAACCACCGCTGCAAACCCGCCCGGCTTCGTCACCGCCTCAACCGCAATTTTCTGCTCAACAGATAAGAAATCATATCGCGCAAACGCTGCGGTCAAATCTGAACCACTCGTCTCATGTGTTTCTGACTGCTTCAGCCCAACAGCTTGCTCGGCCATCCGCGCCTCAGTCCGGATCATATCTTCCGTGGAAAACACTTCGGGCTTAATCAGCTTATCAGACTCAGGATCGACAACCGGATCGGCCAACGACACGAGCAGTTCAGATGTCCGCAACGCATGCCACACCGCGTCTCGATCTTGCCTGCCCGGAACATAGGTCTTGATCGTCCGCTCAATATCCCGCTCATCAAACACAGCCATCTTCTGCGTCAGTAGATTTGTGATCTCTTCGGGGTGCTCAAGCAGCTGCTCCAGATTGAGCTCCTGAGATTGAGCATCGCCCTTCGATAGCCCGGTTGCCGCATCATGCGTTCGCACCGGCCCAGCATGCCGTGTCGGTATCAGCCCGCTTTCAATGTCCGCATGACTGCGATGATCCACGCGCGCGGTATGACCACTCATCGCTAAATGCCGATTCACGTAACTCGCCCAAGACGCACGCAGCTCCCGCAAATCATCCTTCGATCCGGCCCAATGCTGATGATACAGGATCTTACCTGCCTCGTCCTTCACGGCCATACGCTTCGGCCCGAACCCCTCCTCCGACAATGGGCGCAAGGTCGTCATCAAGTGAACATGCGGATTGCCCTCAGCGTGATGGTATGACCAATCAACCACAATGCCTTTGCCGGTCAGCTCCTTCACAAAATCGCGCACCAAAGAGACGTTTTGATCACGGCTTAACTCTATCGGAAGTGCCAACATCCCGTCTTTTGCGAGCTGCGCGTCCTTACGCGCCTCGCTCTGCTCCACAAAGTTCCACAACGCAGCCGATGCCCCGTCATTGTCCCGTCCATCCAGCAGCGTGCGCAGCCATTTAGGCGTATCATCCGGCAAAGCGAGTTCAGAATGCGCAACTTCATCCTTGTGCCGGTAATCAAAACGGCCCGTCCCGGCTTCTTCTTCCATCACCGCGCCATGGCGATACGCCGCCGCGTGCACGGCATTGCGCCCCTGCCCACGTGAGATGATTTTCCAGCTGTTGCTATAGATGGCCATGCCCGCACTGTGGGCGGATGATCTGAACCGAGGTTCAAACTATTCTATCAAATTTGTCCAACGTCGCTCGCGACGTATAAGTGCGCACTTCACTATCGTTTCAGTGTCGTCCGCCAAGGCGGCCGTGTGAGTTTTCTTTGAAAAAGCGGAGTATGTTCGAACCCTCAGTCACCGTTGCAGGTTTCGTACCTGTGGCAGCCTTGGTCTAGATTCAAATCCCCGCTCCAGAACATTCTCCGGAAGCCAATTACGCTAGTTCCTTCAATTTCTTGAGGATACCGGGAACTTGTACATTTATTTTCACCCCAGCCTCTAGACTCTTGCGCTCGATTCAAAATCATGGATATGAAGTTAGCAGCCAAGCAAGAATGAGCCACACAATGTGGTCGTAACTTGCGAGGTTAGCCCTGAGAGGGGTGAGGGTCAGCAAGCCCATGCAACACGTCAGACGGCCTCCCGGCTCGTCAGCGCTCTCCTGCGCCTTCCGGTCACGGCCGGATGGCGCGGCGCTGTCCAGGGTCTCGGCCTAAAACCCGCGCATGGGTACTGACGTGTCCATCTTGCTGCATCCGGCTCCCGAACGGGAGAGATTTGGCTACGAAGGAGATTTTCATGTCAGAAGAGACACCTCAAGACACATCCGTACAAAGTAATCTAACAGGTCCCTTCGCCTATGCAGCGCCGTCCTTCTGGCCCGCACTCCGATCCTTGTTCACAGTACCCTCCCCGATAGGCGAGGAAGAGACGCCCGCGCGGCTGTTCCAGATGTGCGGCACGTACTCGATTATCTGCATGTATGGCCTCGAGCGGGGCGAAGCGGTCTGCTCAAGCGATATCCAGCGCCTGACCGGCAACGTGCCCAGCGCCATCTCTGATCATGGCAGACGGCTTGAGCAACGTGGTCTTATCAAAAAGAAGCGCGTGCCCCGCCGCAACACGAAGAACGGCGTGGTCGCACTTATCCCGGTCATTCC
>JAWSVJ010000005.1:0-255825 GCA_033851975.1 Hyphomonas sp.
CTTGGCCATCGGGCCTCTCCTTTATTGAATTAGATCTAGGGGCGTGGCCGGGTAATTCCGGCCACGAAACATTAGGGTTCGGTGACTTCCGAAATAATCTTCTGTGCTTCCGCGCGTGGAACCTCGTCATAATGAGCGAAGATCATAGTGAACTGCGCACGCCCTTGTGACATACCCCGAAGGTTCGACACATAACCGAACATATTCACCAGCGGTACAAAAGCCTTAATAGCTGTTGCGTTACCGCGAGGCTCAGATCCCTGAATCTGCCCACGACGGGAATTCAAGTCACCGATGATGTCACCCATGTAGTCTTCCGGGGTCACAACTTCAACGTTCATAATCGGCTCCATCAAACGTGGATCGCCTTTACCCTTGAGTTCTCTGAATGCAGCTCGAGCTGCAATTTCAAACGCAAGAACAGAGGAGTCAACGTCATGGAAGGCGCCATCAGTCAAAGTCGCTTTGAAATCAGTCACAGGATATCCAGCCAGAAGACCATTCTCTTTGGCCATATCGAGGCCCTTTTGAACGCCCGGGATATAATCCTTCGGAACAGCACCACCAACGATGGTGTTTTCAAACACAAAGCCTGAACCCGCTTCCAATGGCTCGAATGACAGCTTCACACGAGCAAACTGACCGGTACCACCGGACTGCTTCTTGTGCGTGTAGTCAATATTTGCAGCAACGCCGATCTTCTCACGGTAGGCCACTTGTGGCTGACCGATGTTGGCCTCAACTTTAAATTCGCGCTTCAGGCGATCAACAAGAATGTCAAGGTGAAGCTCTCCCATGCCGCGCATGATTGTTTGACCAGACTCAAAGTCTGTCTCAACGCGGAATGACGGATCTTCTGCCGCTAGGCGCTGAAGGCCCACAGACATTTTCTCTTGGTCGGCCTTAGACTTTGGCTCAACCGCGATCTCGATCACTGGATCAGGGAACGTCATGGTCTCTAGAACAACAGGGCTCTGGACATCACATACTGTGTCGCCAGTTGTCGTTTCTTTCAGGCCAGCAAGCGCCACAATATCACCAGCAAATGCCTCGGTGATTTCGTCCTGCTTGTTAGAGTGCATCATAACCATACGGCCGACGCGCTCTTTTTTGCCTTTAGTCGAGTTAAAGAAGCTATCGCCCTTCGACAAGGTACCAGAATAGATACGCGTAAAGGTTAGCGTGCCCATGTAAGGATCGTTCATGATTTTGAACGCAAGACCAGAGAACGGATCCGAATCGCTTGCCGTACGCTCAATATCACGCACCTCATCATCATCGCCCGGCTTAAAGCCCATATAAGACGGCACGTCCAAAGGACCCGGCAGGAAGTCGATCACAGCGTTCAGCATAGGCTGGACACCTTTGTTCTTAAACGCAGAACCACAAAGAACCGGCACAAACGCCATCCCCAGTGTTCCCTTACGGATAAGAGAGATCAGGGTCGGAACGTCAGGCTCTTCGCCTTCCAGATAGGCCTCCATCGCGGCTTCGTCTTGCTCAACAGCAAGCTCAACCAGCGTCGACCGGAACTCGTCAGCTTTAGCTTTAAGCTCGTCGCGGATAGGACGAAGCACCCAGCTCGCGCCAAGGTCTTCACCTTCCCAAACCCACTCCTGCATGGTGATCAGGTCGACGTGGCCTTCAAGCTCAGTTTCTGCGCCGATTGGAATCTGCACAGCCGCAGGGATCGCTCCAGTACGGTCGCGGATCATCTCAACACAGTTAAAGAAGTCAGCGCCGACTTTGTCCATCTTATTAACGAACACAATCCGCGGAACTTTATAACGGTCAGCCTGGCGCCAAACTGTTTCAGTTTGCGGCTCGACACCAGCATTGGCGTCAAGCACGCAGACCGCGCCATCCAGAACAGCCAATGAACGCTCAACTTCAATTGTGAAGTCAACGTGTCCAGGTGTATCGATGATGTTGAAACGGTATTTGTCAGACAGTGGCGTTGAGCCGTCTTCTGTGCGCTCCCAGAATGTGGTCGTCGCAGCTGAGGTGATCGTGATGCCACGCTCTTGCTCTTGTTCCATCCAGTCCATCGTCGCCGCACCATCATGCACTTCGCCGATTTTGTGAGACTTACCGGTGTAGTAAAGAATGCGCTCAGTCGTCGTGGTTTTTCCGGCATCAATATGCGCCATAATACCAAAGTTACGATAGCGTTCCAGCGTGTATTCGCGGGCCATGGGGTCCAACCTTCGTGTCTGTTTTCCAAACGGAAAATGAGTAACTGTCGGGCGCGTTACCCTGAGTTACCCATAATATCCAGTGCTGATTACCAGCGGTAGTGTGAGAACGCTTTATTTGCGTCTGCCATGCGGTGCGTATCTTCGCGCTTCTTGACCGCGTTGCCGCGCCCTTGGCTCGCATCCATGAGCTCACCAGCGAGACGCTCGCGCATTGTATTCTCGTTGCGACCAGCAGCAGCAGCAGCCAACCAGCGAATCGCCAACGCTTGACGACGCTCTGTGCGAACCTCAACAGGCACCTGATAGGTTGCACCACCAACGCGCCGTGAACGCACTTCAACAGACGGAGCAATAGCTTCAAGCGCCTCGTGGAAGGTTTCCACAGGGTCTTTTTTACCGCGCTGCTCAACAAGCTCGAACGCACCATAAACGATACGCTCAGCGACAGATTTTTTACCGTCGCGCATAATTTGATTCATGAACTTGGTAACAACAATATCTTTGAACTTCGGATCAGGAAGGACTTGGCGCTTCTCAGCGGAGTGACGACGTGACATCTAAAAAGTCCTCTTACTTAGGCTTCTTCGCACCGTAGTGCGAACGGCGTTGCTTACGATCTTTAACTGGCTGGGTATCCAACGCACCACGAACAATGTGGTAACGGACACCCGGAAGGTCTTTTACACGACCGCCACGGATAAGCACAACTGAGTGCTCCTGAAGGTTATGACCTTCACCAGGAATGTAGCAGAGCGATTCGAAACCTGACGTCAGGCGAACCTTAGCCACTTTACGCAAAGCGGAGTTTGGCTTCTTTGGCGTCGTCGTATAGACGCGCGTGCAAACGCCACGGCGTTGTGGGCAGGCCTTAAGGGCCGGTGTTTTAGTCCGCGTCGGTTTTGGCGAGCGCGGCTTACGAATTAGCTGCTGAATCGTTGGCATTCGGGCCTTCTGTTTCTTTACTCAGTGGCCCGATGGGCCGTGAACGAAATGATCGTCCCGAATGCCATGATTAGGCGTCCGAGACGGAACTAAATCTAGGGAGCCAGTTTGCCACCCCAGTACTTGAGGCAGTGCGGCGGCCAGACATATCGTCCAATCCACCTCTCCGGCGATGCGTGGCGTGTAAGCCCCTCTTAAGTCCTCGTCAAGGGCTTGTACTGAAGACAGGGACGGAAAGTGTTTTTCGTGCCCTGACCGTCACTACGGTCATCATGAAAACACCCGTTAGAATTCTCCTAGCAAAGCTTCGGATCGCCCAATGGAATCTCAGTCTGCGCAACTCCGCTTCCACCTTCAGCAATGGGCTCGGCGGCCGCGATTCCCCACGCATCCAAGGTCATCCAAGCGATCAATCCGATGGCTACAAAAACAAGAATCACCCCGGCTATGGTTTGCTTATCAAGCGGCATAGCACCCTCCCCTACACAATAGAAAAAGCCCGCCAAGAATGGCAGGCTTTTCCAAGTTTTTCAATGTTGGAGTTAGCTCGCGCCTATTCCTCGCTAGAGCCTTCCTCTGGAGCCTCCGGCGCTGGCGCAGGAAGCGCAGCAGCGGCTGCCGCAGCGGCCTCTTCCTGAGCTTTCGCGACGGTCGCCGCGCGCTTTGCCTTAAGCTTCTGATCACGTTCACCAGCAATACGACGGAATTGGCGAATACCGCTACCAGTACCAGCAGGGATCAAACGACCCACAATCACGTTCTCTTTGAGACCATCGAGTGTATCGATCTTGCCCTGAAGTGCCGCCTCGGTCAGAACGCGCGTCGTTTCTTGGAACGATGCCGCTGAGAAGAAGCTGCGGGTGTTGAGCGATGCCTTCGTGATACCCAAGAGCAAGCGATTGCCTCTGGCTTCTTGCTGATCTTTCTTCCGAGACTTGCGGACGGCTTCGTTCGCATCGTCGAAATCAACCACATCCACGCTCTCACCGATGATGAAGGACGTATCTCCGGCATCCGTAATTTCGATCTTCTGCAACATCTGACGAACAATCGTCTCGATGTGCTTGTCGTTGATCGGAACACCTTGCAAACGGTAAACCTTCTGGACTTCGTCAATCAGGTAATTAGCCAACGGCTCAATACCCAATGTGGAGAGGATGTCTTGAGGCGCCGGGTTACCGTCCATCAGATACTCACCACGTTTGATGAAGTCTCCGTCCTGAACGGCAAGGTGTTTGCCTTTTGGCACCAGATAATCGACCTGCTCGCGATCTTCCTCCGCTGGAACGATCGAAACGCGACGCTTGTTTTTATAGTCACGCCCATAGAGCACTTTACCATCGATTTCCGCGATGATGGCGTGGTCCTTAGGACGACGTGCTTCAAACAATTCAGCAACACGCGGCAGACCACCGGTGATATCCTTGGTCCGAGCGCCACCCGTCGTAACACGCGCGAGCGTATCACCTGGAGAAACCACATCTTCATCCGCAACCGACAAAATAGCGCCGACTGACAATAGATAGATCGCGTCAGAACCGTTTGGCAGTTTCACCGGCTCACCATTGTCATCCACGATATGAATGGACGGTTTAATCTCAGCTGACTTAACAGCCGAACGCCAGTCAACAACCACACGAGATGAAATTCCCGTTTGCTCGTCTGTTTCCTCACGCGCAGATACGCCGTCGATAACGTCAACGAGTTTAGCTTGGCCTTTGATCTCCGAAACGATTGGCTGAGCAAATGGATCCCAGTCTGCAAGCAGCAGACCCGGTTTCACTTTGGCGCCATCCTTGACCATCAGACGCGTACCGTAGGCTGGACGGAAAGATTGACGTACACGTCCATCTCCATCGACCACCTCAACCTGCATCCGACGACCAACAACAACGAGTGACTTGTCTTCACGCGTCACTGTTTCAGCATCCGTAAAGCGCATAACACCCTCGATGCTCGCCTCAACAGCAGACTTATCAGCCACCTGCGCCGCACCACCAATGTGGAATGTCCGCATTGTAAGCTGCGTACCTGGCTCACCAATTGACTGCGCCGCAATAACACCGACAGCTTCACCGCGGTTCACAACAGTACCACGCGCCAAATCACGTCCATAACACTGAACGCAAATCCCGTTACGGGCTTCGCAGGTCAGCGGTGAGCGCGACTTGATCATATCAACGCCGGCAGCCTCAATCGTGGCGGCCAGTTCTTCGTCGATATACGTGTTCGCAGGAGCAACCAGATCGCCGTCGCTGCCCTTAACGTCCAGAGCCGTGACACGGCCAAGAATACGTTCCGACAAGGAGACGACCACGTCTGCGCCTTCAAGCACAGCCGAGATGTCAATACCTTTTTCAGTGCCACAATCATCTTCGTTGATGATGCAATCCTGCGCCACGTCAACCAAGCGGCGTGTCAGGTAACCGGAGTTAGCCGTTTTCAACGCCGTATCGGCCAGACCCTTACGGGCACCGTGGGTAGAGTTAAAGTATTCAAGAACCGAAAGGCCCTCTTTAAAGTTCGAGATGATCGGCGTCTCAATGATCTCACCAGACGGCTTGGCCATCAGGCCCCGCATACCAGCGAGCTGCTTCATTTGGTTCTTAGAACCACGTGCACCGGAGTCAGCCATCATGAAGATCGAGTTGACCTGCTCTTTACCGCTTGCGGTAGAGAACTGAAGTTCTGCCGATGAATCCATCATGGCATCCGCAACTTTGTCCGTACATGTGGACCAAGCATCAACCACTTTGTTGTACTTCTCACCACGCGTGATCAGACCATCAGCATACTGACGCTCATATTCATTAACTTGCTCTTTAGTGGCGTCTACGAGTTTCTTCTTAGTAGCAGGAATAACCATGTCATCCTTACCGAACGAGATGCCGGCTTTACAAGCCTCTCTGAAGCCAAGCTCCATCATCTTGTCACAGAAGATCACAGTCGCCTTCTGACCGCAGACCCGGTAAACTTCGTCGATGATCCCACCGATTGCCTTTTTAGAGAGCGTTTCATTCACCAGCTCTGGCGAGATACCCTTCATGCGTGGCAGAATATCTGTCACCAAGTAGCGACCAGGGGTCGTGTCGATTACACGGCGCCAAGGCTTACCTTCAGCGTCGACACCATCATACATCGCCTTCACTTTGGCGTGCAGTGATACAGAGCCATTATCGATAGCTTGCTCGATCTCGGCGAGGTCTGAGAACATCATGCCCTCACCCTTCTCGCCATCACGGTCAAGCGACAGATAGTATAGGCCCAGAATGATATCCTGAGACGGCACGATAATCGGCTTACCATTGGCAGGCGACAGGATGTTGTTCGTAGACATCATCAAGACGCGTGCTTCCAGCTGAGCCTCGAGGCTGAGTGGAACGTGAACGGCCATTTGGTCACCGTCAAAGTCAGCGTTAAACGCCGCGCAGACCAACGGGTGAAGCTGGATGGCTTTACCTTCGATCAGCTTCGGCTCAAACGCTTGGATACCAAGACGGTGAAGTGTCGGCGCGCGGTTAAGCAAGATCGGGTGCTCACGAATAACCTCGTCGAGGATATCCCAAACTTCCGGCTTCTCTTTCTCAACCAGCTTCTTCGCTGCTTTCACGGTGCCCGCGAGGCCTTTGGCATCAAGACGCGCATAGATGAACGGCTTGAATAGCTCAAGCGCCATCTTCTTCGGCAAACCACACTCGTGCAGTTTAAGCGATGGGCCAACCACGATGACCGAACGACCAGAGTAATCGACGCGCTTACCAAGAAGGTTTTGACGGAAGCGACCCTGCTTACCCTTCAGCATGTCTGAAAGTGATTTCAGCGGACGCTTGTTGTTGCCAGTAATCGTACGGCCACGTCGGCCATTATCGAACAATGCATCAACAGATTCTTGCAGCATCCGTTTTTCATTACGGATGATGATGTCTGGTGCGCGAAGCTCCATCAAACGCTTCAAGCGATTGTTGCGGTTGATAACCCGGCGATACAGATCGTTCAGGTCAGACGTCGCAAAGCGGCCACCGTCCAACGGCACAAGTGGGCGAAGATCCGGCGGAATGACCGGAACAACTTCCATAATCATCCACTCAGGCTTCGCACGTGATGTGAGGAAAGCCTCAACGACCTTCAAACGCTTAGAGTATTTCTTGGTTTTCAGCTCGGACGACGATTCTTTGAGGTCCACACGCAGGGTCTCTGCGAGTGAGTTCAAATCGAGGTTCCGCAAGATCTCGCGGATCGCCTCAGCGCCGATCATCGCTGTGAACGCATCTTCACCAAGATTATCTTGGGTGTCCATATACTCTTCTTCAGACATAAGCTGCAGTGGCTCAAGCTCGGTCAGGCCGGGCTCGATCACAACGTAGCTTTCGAAGTAAAGTACGCGCTCAACGTCCTTCAACGCCATATCGACGAGAGCCGAAATACGGGATGGAAGTGATTTCAAGAACCAAATGTGAGCAACTGGAGCAGCCAGATCGATGTGCCCCATGCGCTCGCGGCGCACACGCGCCAAAGTCACTTCAACGCCGCATTTTTCGCAAACAATGCCGCGATACTTGATGCGCTTATACTTACCGCACAGGCATTCATAGTCCTTGTTGGGACCAAAGATACGAGCACAGAAGAGACCATCGCGCTCCGGCTTGAAAGTCCGGTAGTTGATCGTCTCTGGCTTTTTGATTTCACCAGAAGACCAAGACCGAATTTTCTCGGGGCTGGCGATGCTGATGCGGATCGCCTCAAAACTTGGGGCGGGTGCATTCGGGTTAAATATGCTGGCGACGTCTTGGCGCATGTTTATCTGCTCCTTAGGTGGGTGACAGGTCGGGCGGGCCTGCAACCCTGATAAAATCATTTGGTGTTTGCGCCCTGCCTAAGCCGAATTGCTAGGCCGGGCGCAATAGTCTCACGTCTGTCTCTACTCTGCGGCGACCGATGGCTCTTCACCATCCGAGCTACCGCCACCTTCTTCGAGCAACTCGACGTTCAAGCCGAGTGAGCGCATCTCTTTGATCAACACATTGAAGCTTTCCGGAATACCGGCTTCGAACGTGTCATCACCGCGAACAATCGCTTCGTACACTTTCGCGCGTCCGGCGGTATCATCCGATTTCACCGTCAGCATTTCCTGCAAGGTGTAAGCGGCGCCGTATGCCTCAAGTGCCCAAACTTCCATCTCACCGAAGCGCTGGCCACCGAACTGAGCTTTACCGCCCAATGGTTGCTGCGTAACGAGTGAATAAGGTCCGGTTGATCGAGCGTGAATTTTCTCATCCACAAGGTGGTGAAGCTTCAACAGATACTTAAAGCCAACCGTCACAGGACGAGCGAAAGCCTCGCCAGTCCGGCCATCAAACATCTTGACCTGACCAGACGTATCCAGTCCGGCGCGGGTCAGCATGTCGTTGATATCGCTTTCGCTGGCACCATCAAACACTGGCGTTGCCATTGGCACACCATTGCGAAGGTTACCGGCCAATTCGACGAGTTCCTTATCGGTTCCCGGCATCTCTTGATCAGCGCCATAGGCTGTTTCCAGCGCGTCCTTCAGGCCTTGCATATCATTGTTCTGATGGAACTCTTCCAACGCATTATCAATGATCCGACCAAGACCACGACAGGCCCAACCAGTATGCGTTTCAAGAATTTGACCAACGTTCATACGTGATGGAACACCAAGCGGGTTCAGCACGATATCAACAGGCGTTCCGTCTTCGAGGAATGGCATGTCTTCGGGCGGGTTGATCTTAGAGATAACCCCCTTGTTCCCGTGACGACCAGCCATCTTATCACCCGGCTGAAGCTTACGCTTAACCGCGAGGAAGACTTTGACGACTTTCATCACACCCGGAGGCAGATCATCGCCGCGCTGAACCTTCTCAACCTTATCGTTGAAGCGGGCGTCAAGCTCACGAATGGAATTGTCGAACTGCTCACGAAGCAACTCAACCGCAGACTGTGCCGCCTCTGATTTGAGGGCAACATCCCACCAGAAATTCTGGCCAATCTCTTCAAGAGACTCTGCTGCAATTACTCCGAGAGGGAAGCCGCGCGGGCCAGCCGCCGCATCTTTACCTGTCATCAGGGTCTTCAAGCGCGCATAAGTGTTGCGCTCAAGAATGGCCTGCTCATCTTCTTTATCTTCTTGCAGTTGCTCGATCTGCTCACGCTCAATTTGAAGCGCACGCTGATCTTTGTCGATGCCGTGACGATTAAAGATGCGAACATCAACGACCGTGCCCGCGTCACCCGGAGGCACACGCAAAGATGTGTCACGCACGTCAGATGCTTTTTCACCAAAGATCGCACGGAGAAGTTTTTCTTCCGGCGTCATTGGGCTCTCACCCTTCGGTGTCACCTTGCCAACAAGAATATCGCCAGCTTTGACTTCGGCGCCAACAGCTACAATGCCGGCTTCGTCGAGGTTGCGAAGCGCTTCCTCACCGACATTTGGAATATCACGTGTGATCTCTTCTGGGCCGAGCTTGGTATCGCGAGCAGCAACATCGAACTCCTCAATGTGGATTGAAGTAAAGACATCGTCTTTCACTATCCGCTCAGAGATTAGGATAGAGTCTTCGAAGTTGTAGCCGTTCCAGGGCATAAACGCGACCAACACGTTGCGACCAAGCGCCAGCTCACCAAGATCAGTCGATGGACCATCAGCAATGATATCATTGCTGGATACCACATCACCAACACGTACGATTGGGCGCTGATTGATGCAAGAATTCTGGTTTGAACGACGGAACTTCGCCAAGCGATAGATATCAACTCCAGACTTGGAACCTTCCAAGTCTTCAGTTGCGCGTACAACGATACGCAACGCATCTACTTGTTCAACAACACCACCGCGTTTCGCCATGATCGTCGCACGGCTATCACGCGCCACAACAGCTTCCATACCTGTGCCAACAAATGGCGCCTCAGACTCGACCAAAGGAACGGCCTGACGTTGCATGTTTGAGCCCATTAGCGCCCGGTTCGCATCATCATTCTCAAGATATGGAATGAGGGACGCTGCAACAGACACAACCTGCTTCGGCGACACATCCATGTACTGGATGTCTTTCGTTGAAACCATGGTCGTATCGCCAGCGACACGCGCATTCACAAACTCACTGGTCAGTTCACCAGATTCGCTAACCGCCGCATTCGCCTGAGCAATAGAGTAGATGCTCTCTTCCATGGCTGACAGGTAAACAACCTCATCGGTTTGCTTACCGTTCAGCACTTTGCGGTACGGGCTTTCAATAAAGCCATACTTGTTCACACGCGCATGTGTTGCGAGCGAGTTGATCAGGCCAATGTTCGGGCCCTCTGGCGTTTCAATCGGGCAGATCCGGCCATAATGGGTCGGGTGCACGTCGCGCACTTCAAAACCAGCACGCTCACGCGTTAGACCACCTGGGCCAAGCGCGGAGAGACGACGCTTGTGCGTAATCTCTGACAATGGGTTTGTTTGGTCCATGAACTGAGACAGCTGTGAAGAGCCGAAGAACTCACGAACGGAGGCCACAACAGGCTTCGCATTGATCAGGTCATGCGGCATGACGGTGTCGATATCGACAGACCCCATACGCTCTTTGATCGCGCGCTCCATACGCACGAGACCGATGCGGTAATTGTTCTCCATCAATTCACCAACAGACCGCACGCGGCGATTACCGAGGTTATCAATGTCGTCGATTTCGCCCTTGCCGTCTTTCAGGTCGAGGATGATTTTCATCACGCCCAAAATGTCTTCGTGGCGCAGTGTACGGTCCTCATCGGAGGCGGCCTCAAATCCGGGCACACCAACGCTTAGACGCATATTCATCTTCACCCGGCCAACAGCCGACAGGTCATAACGCTCTGGATCGAAGAACAGCTGCCCAAACAAGGCATCAGCCGCGTCCTGGGTTGGCGGCTCACCTGGGCGCATTACGCGATAGATGTCAGAAAGCGCCTCAAAGCGCGTTTCGTTCTTGTCAGCTTTCAGCGTGTTGCGCAGCCAAGGGCCACGACCAGACGCATCAATATCGAGCACTTCAAAAGTTTCGATGCCATATTCACGCATCTCAGCGACAACTTCTTCTTCCAGCAAGTCGCCAGCTTCACCGAAGATCTCACCGGTTTCCATATTGACCACATCACGAGCCAGGAACTTACCGACGAGCGCTTCTGACGGAACGAGAATTTCATCCGTCCCGGCTTCGTCGATACGACGAGCTTTCAGTGCAGTAATCTTTTTACCAGCGTCGGCGATAATTTTATTGGTCTTAGCATCGACCAAATCAAACTCAGGCTTGGTGCCCTTCCACGCATCGCCGCGGAAACCCGTGATCCAGCCAGCTTTGTCCATACGATAGATAGAGCGCGTGTAGAACAGATCGAGGATTTCCTCGGTGTCATATCCGAGCGCATAAAGCAGTGTGGTTGATGGCAGCTTACGCTTACGGTCAATCCGGATGCTCAACACATCCTTGGCGTCAAACTCAAAGTCGAGCCATGAACCGCGGTAAGGAATGATACGCGCAGTATGAAGGAACTTACCAGACGCGTGGGTCTTGCCCTTATCGTGATCGAAGAACACACCCGGCGAACGGTGCATCTGCGAAACGATCACTCGCTCGGTGCCGTTCACAACAAATGTACCCTTGTCAGTCATCAGCGGAATATCACCGAGGTAACATTCCTGCTCTTTGACTTCTTTAACTGAGCGCGCGCCGGTATCTTCGTCGATATCGAAAACGACCAACTGAAGACGCACTTTAAGCGGAGCCTGATAAGTCAGGTCGCGCTGCATGCATTCTTCAACGTCGAATTTCGGCGCCTCAAACTCATAAGCAACATATTCGAGCGTCGCACGCTCTGAGAAATCCGAGATTGGGAACACAGATTTAAACACACCACCAAGACCATCGTCGGTACGGTCCTGAGACGGCGTGTGCATTTGAAGAAAATGCTCATAGGAATCGCGTTGAACCTCAATCAGGTTCGGCATTTCGATGGCTTCGGGAATGCGCCCGAAGGATTTGCGGATACGTTTCTTTTCCGTGAAGGAGAGTGACATCCCAGGATCCCATATTTTGTGTGGCCCGACCGGTATGGCCTTAGACCTTATCGCCAGAACGCGAGTTCGCGGCGACCCAATCTGACTGGATCGCCGCGCTTTTTCTTAGCTGAGTCGTGCCTCGCGAAGAACACGACCCGAATTTAACAAAGAAGCTGGAGCCTACTTAAGCTCGACGGTTGCGCCCGCATCTTCAAACTTCTTCTTAATTTCTTCAGCTTCGTCCTTAGAAACGCCTTCTTTAATCGCTTTAGGTGCAGCTTCAACAAGCTCTTTAGCTTCTTTCAGGCCGAGGGCAGGAACAACATCGCGAACAGCTTTGATCACGTTGATTTTCTTTTCGCCAGCTGATGTCAGAATAACATCAAACTCGGTTTGCGCTTCAGCAGGAGCGCCGCCGGCATCGCCAGCTGGGCCAGCTACAGCGACAGCAGCAGCGGCTTTGATGCCACGCTCTTCGAGGTAGTCGTTAAGCTCTTTAGCTTCGAGAATGGTGAGACCGAGTAGTTCGTCACCCAATTTTGCAATATCTGCCATGTTAACTCTAATCTTTCTGTCTTCGGGTAGAGGTTAGGTTTGGTTTCGCGTTGATGTATTGACCTAGGCTGCTGCTTGCTCACCGATAGCGGTAATGGCACCAGACAATTGCTGTCCAGGCGCATTAATACGCTGACCGATTTGGCTAGCCTGACCGAGAAGCCGAGCAACGACAGTCGCGAGCAGCTCTTCACGTGATGGCAGAGACGCAAGCGCCACAACTCCAGCAACATCAAGAACATCGCCGTCCATAAGGGCGCCGACGAGCTCTAACTTATCATTTGCTTTGGCAAACTCTGACAATGCTTTTGCAGGGACGGTTGGGTCCGCAGCATAAGCAATGGCCACAGGGCCTTTGAAGAGGTCAGCCGCCGCATCGCCACCACTGCCATCAAGGGCAATTCTAGCAATCCGGTTTTTAACCACTTTGAGTCGCCCACCGCCCTCGCGGAGCTTGGCGCGCAACCCAGTCAATTCCGCAACGCTTAGACCGGAATATTGTGCAACGACAACTGCGCCAGCTTCCGCGAAGATGACTTCGAGGTCTTTGCGAGCTATCTGCTTTCCAGCTTTATCCATTACGGTTCTCCTATTCAGGCGTCCGGACCATCCGAGCCGCCCTGGATGTGTGCCGATCAGCATTTCTGCTTCACGACGCCTGTCCAGGGTTTATCGGGTTCCAGAACACATCAAATTGCGGAAAACCCACAATCCTGATGAACCTTCGTCCGCCTCACCCCGTCTGCATAGGTGACCATTGATCGTTATCTCACTTAACCGCGAGACCTATGGTCTAGGACAGGAAAACGGGAGGCCCCATACATACCAGAGAACTCCCGTCAAGAGAGGCGTGTTAACGCTTTATACAGAGGCCCGCAACCCCTGATTCTGAGAAAAACCCCAAAGTCAAGAAAAAGCCCGACATCCACTGGATGCCGGGCCTTAATATTGTGGATATTTTTGCGTTAGTCGCGATTGGCCTCAGCCGAATCAATTGTCACTCCAGCGCCCATAGTTGACGTCAAAGTAATCTTACGCATGAACTGGCCTTTAGCCCCTGTTGGGCGAGCTTTTGTCAGCGCTTTTAGGAAGGTATTCACGTTCAGCTCAATCTCATCTTGAGAGAAGCTAGCCTTGCCGATACCGGCGTGGATAATGCCCTCTTTTTCAACGCGGAACTCAACTGAGCCAGACTTTGCATCGGTTACAGCTTGGCCAACATTTGGCGTCACTGTTCCGACTTTCGGGTTAGGCATTAGACCACGTGGGCCAAGCACTTTACCGAGGCGACCAACAATCGCCATCATATCTGGTGATGCGATGACACGATCAAAGTCAGTGAAACCGCCCTGGATTTTCTCCATGAGGTCCTCAGCACCAACAAAGTCAGCGCCTGCTTCTTTAGCTTCGTCAGCCTTTGCGTCTCTCGCGAAGACTGCAACCTTCACGTCTTTACCGGTGCCTGATGGCATGGAGACCACACCGCGAACCATTTGGTCAGCGTATTTTGGATCAACACCAAGATTGACGGCAATCTCAATAGACTCGTCAAACTTTGCCGTTGCATTCCCTTTAACGAGCGCGACAGCTTCATTAACGGTATATGCTTTTTTCGCGTCGACCGTTTCGCTGATCGCGCGGGTACGTTTACCTGGTTTAGCCATGTCTCTAATCCACCACTTCTAGGCCCATTGCGCGGGCTGACCCGGCAATGATTTTGGCGGCTGCATCGATGTCATTGGCGTTCAAGTCTTCCATTTTTGCTTCTGCGATTTCGCGCAGTTGCTTTTGGGTGACTGTACCAACGGTCTCATATCCAGGTTTGTTGGCGCCAGAAGCAGGCTTCTTACCGAGCTTCAAGCCCGCAGCCTTTTTCAGCAGCACAGTTGCTGGCGGAGTCTTCGTCACGAATGTGAACGATTTGTCCTGATAGTAATCAATGATCACAGGAATCGGCACGCCTTGTTCCATGCCCTGGGTCTTGGCATTAAACGCTTTGCAGAATTCCATGATGTTGATACCGCGCTGGCCCAATGCTGGGCCGACGGGCGGTGATGGGTTGGCCTGACCGGCCGGGATCTGGAGCTTAAGGTGCCCCAGCAATTTCTTCGCCATTGTGTCCTCACAATACTGACTTGGGAGCGGTGGTCTTTCGATCCGCCCCGATTGATGGTTCGAGGTTCTGTGGTCTGGCTGGCAGCCTCCCACAGATCAAGGGCGTATGACCCATCCCCTACCCCTCGTCAAGAACGCCCATGAAAAAGCCCGGCTGCAGAAACAACCGGGCCACCTCAATGCGTTATCGCGCCAACTACATCAGTGCATAACCTTTAGCATTGATATAGTTTTTAAGATCCTGCGCGCGGCGTAGCGGATCCGGATGCGTAGACATCAGCTCAGGTGGGCGCTTGCCCTCTGATTGTGCCGCCATCAGCTCCCAAAGGCGCACTGACTCAGTCACGTCATAACCAGCCTCGTGCATATAATCCACGCCCAGCTTATCTGCCTGTGTTTCATGCTTACGGCTATATGGCAGGATCACACCAAACTGGATCGCTGCGCCACCAAGCGCGCCAATCGCGTTACCATATTTCGACAGCTCTTCAGATGACGCAATCGCGATCTGCCCGGCCATCATGCCAACTTGGGCGACTGTGCTAACAGACATACGTTCAGCCGCGTGCTTACCCACGACGTGGCCAGTCTCGTGCCCTAGAATAGACGACAATTGATCGTCATTCTCGGTCAATTCTGTAATGCCGCGATACACGCCAACCCGGTTACCCGGCATTACGAACGCGTTAACGTCATCTGTGTCGAAGACCGCAACGTCCCAGTTCTCATCTTTGTTGATATGACCTGTCACTGCAGCGCCTGCAACTGTGCGCTCCCACACATTAAGAACGCGGTTCTTTAGCGCAGTATTACTTGTCTGCGGCACCTGCGTTTTCATGTCGGTCCATGCTGAGGCTGCCATGCCCGCAATCTGATCGTTTCCAAACAGCAAGAGCTGGTTAGCGCCCGTTGCAGCGTTGGTCGCGCAACCTGACACAAACGGGAAGACAGACCCCGCTGCCAATCCCATAATGATTCCCCGACGAGACATCCGAACTTCCGGCGCTCCCTCAAGGATTTTCGGGTCAAATTCTACCATCTCAGTCATGCTCGGTCTCCATCCCGTAAATCTATACTTAAGGTTAACGCGCCCTCAGCCAAAAGCAAAGCGCAGTCACCCTCGATAAGCAAGATTTTACAGGTATGACACTGAACCTTGCCTGAACACTACAGGCCCAAGCGACAGGTTAATCGTCGCCCGCCAAGATCAAAGCCTGTTCAACCCAGCCTTCACGATCAATCCGACCTGAAAAGCTCAAATGGTCATCAATCCAAGCGATATTTTCCGGCGTCCAAGCCGCGATCTGATCATAGTGATAAACACCCAAACTATTCAGCACTTCCTGAATTTTCGGCCCGACGCCACCAATTACGGTCAAATCATCTGGCTGACCACCGACAGGGCTATCCAGCGCGAGCGGTTTGGCTAGGTCAACGCCTCCACCTGCTGCCACGTCAACATCCTCGACTTCGACGGTCTCACTTTCCAGCTCAGCAATCACGCCATCCACATTGGCCGCCTCAAACTCCGGCGTCGCCTCCTGCGCATCCGCTTCTTCATCTACCTGCGTCAATGATTTAAGAATGGCGTCAGAAACAGACCCTCCATCATCCTCGACCACGCCGTCTTCGACTACAGCTTCCGTAGAGATTGCTTCTACCGCCTCAGTGACAGCTTCAACAGACGTTTCGTCTGCCTCTTCTACTACCTCAATCTCGACCTCAGGCTCAGTTTCGTTCTCGCCGCGATTGATCGCCACCGCTGCAATCGCCGCCGCCGCGGCTCCTGCGCCAGCCACAAGGCCAGCTGCACTATTATCTTCTTCGCCTTCGTCTGCCTGCTTCGACTCACCGTCAAAATACGCCACACGCCCTTCGAGGTAGCGGTTACGCCACCGCAAACGCGCGAGCTCTTCATCAACAGCGCCGACCTCAGCTTCAGATTCAGATTCAGCAGCGTCGACCACCGCGATAGGAGCAGCCAACACCTCTTCTTCCAACGCATCGATACGTTGGTTGAGGTAAGTAACCTTCCAAGCTGCCTTGTCAGCGGCCACCTTGTCTTCAGCACTTAGCGCCCCGGCAACTGTCGCAGCAACCGCTACAGGCGCGACAGAATCCACTGGCACTTGCTCAGCAGCAACGCCTAGCGTCTCAACCTGCCCCTCAAGCTCCTTCAAGCGCGCTTCAAGATGACGGTTTCGCCACGCAAGCGACGGCGACTCGTCGTCATCCTTGCCAGCCAGAACAGCTGCGCCCGCGCCAACGACAGCGCCGCCCACAGCAGCTACAGCGGCTCCACCGCGTGGTTTAGACGATTTGAGCGCCTCGAGCTCACTCTTTGACTTGGCCAATTCACCGGCTAAATCTGACAATCGTTTCTCGCGGTCTTTCAACTCACCCTTCAGAATATCATCTGCGCCGCCCGCCGCTACAGGGCGTGGCTGAACAGGAATTTCACCACGCTGCGCCTTCAAAAGTACATCTAATTCGTTGCGCGCCTCTGCCAGTTCCGCGTTCGCAATCTCTTTTTCACCGATGGCGCGATGAAACTTGCTCATGACCATGATGCCGCGCACGGCCCACCCCAGCAAAATGCCGAACAGCCCCACACCGGCCAGTGCCATCCACATATGCGTCAAAAGCCATTCCATCAGTTGCTCCGTTCCAGAACTTTGAATTCAATGCGGCGGTTCTTCGCTCGCCCTTCAGGGGAATCATTACCTGCAACAGGTATGTCAGGGCCATAGCCAATTGCAGAAAGTCGATCACGCGCAAACTCTGCGGCGACCATATAATTCACAACAGCGCCCGCTCTCGCTTCGCTCAACACGATGTTTGCGTCCCGGTCGCCAGAATTGTCTGTATGACCGCCAAGCTCGAACCTTAGCGCACGATCACAGCGCCCAGAGACCGCCATAAGCTTATCAAGGGTCACACCGCTCTCACGGGTGATTGTGGCCTGTCCGCTGTCAAAAACAACTGTATTCGTCGTTAGAACTTGATCGAATGCCTGTTGGCAGGCCATCACGGGATCACCACTAAAATCAATACCTGCAATCTCTGCAACATCGACCTGCACAGCGTCTGCAAAAAAGTCGGTCTTCGCCCAAGGGCCAGTCATCTTCTGCATGTCTTGGCGCAGATATTCGAGAGTTGAACCAGACGCCTCGCCCTCAAAACTAAAGCCCTCATCGGCGGGACTAAAGCCCATTTCGCCTGATCTAAATCGTGCAAAATGGGGCATTCCCAAGCGTACACCCTCGACCCAATCGCGATGTGGATTGCCGCCAACCACCATTTCATCACGCACTTCCTGTGCATAATATTGCTTAGCGACAGAGACGATCTGGTCGCGCTCCGTCTCTGTTGCGATCTGGCCGGTCAGCACCAGCACACCGTCACCATGCTCTGCCGCCCAAAGAGATGGACTGCGAATACTAGGTTCACCCCGAAACGGCGCAGTTAGATTAGCCACATCAGCTGATACACGCGCCTTTACTGCATCATCCATCGACACACCGCGCACTGTCAGCCTCGTATCTGTCAAGCGCGCCTCGCCGGTCTCTAAGTCCATCAAATTGCCTAGCGCCAACCGCGCCACGCCCTGCCAATTGCCCATCGGAGCACCACGCGCCAAAATCATGCGGTCATCAATACCTGACACACCATCCAGCCCGGTGACGGCATCGACGAGATGACCCCGGATTGCCGACGAGGGCACATGGCCCAACAAAATCACTTTTCCGCTGTCGGTCTTCACCGCGCGCCATTTAAACGGCGAAACAGGTGGCGCGGCATCGACTTGGCTTTCAATCACAGTCACGCCGCCGCGTAGCAAACCACCCGCTCCTGACGAAGCCAGTACGCGTTGCGCAGCCGCCTGCACGGCGTCGTCCGATGGCGCAGCCCCGCGCAGAACAGCGCGCTGACCCGACATCTCAACCTTGGCCCAGTCATAGCCTTCAGTCGCCAAAGCGCTTTGCGCCGCGGCCTCCAACCTATTTTCAAGCTTTACAGCACTCTGCGGTGACTGGTACACGCCCCACCAACTCACCATGGCAAGGCCTGCCAGCGCCACAAGCGCGAACAAATAGTCGAGCAGTCTCATCTGGGACCCCGTTTCATTCCCTCAGGAAAGTCTTACCTTGAGAGATGCCCTATTCAGTGGTTAACCGCAAGTCACGCCCAACAGACTGACAATCACATGCACGAACAAACCGACACGATTACAAGCACTTCCAACCCGCTTATTAAGACTCTGAAGAGCCTTGAACGCAAAAAAGGGCGCACCGAAACCGGGCTTTTTCTCGCCGAAGGTGCACGGCTGGTAGAACAAGGGTTGGCGCAAAACTGGAACGCTGAAATCGTGTTAATCGCCGACACGATGGCAGAGCGTTCGCACCTAAAAACGCTTGCCCAGAAGGCCCGCGCGAACGGGGCCCGCGTCATACTTGTTCCTGAACGTGTTATGTCCCGCGTTACCCGTAAAGATAATGCGCAAAGCATCATCGCTGCGTTTCGGCAGCGTCACCTCCCTCTCGCAGACTTGGACGGCACTAAGAATGGCCTCTGGCTCGCATTGTACGAAGTGCGAGACCCTGGCAACCTCGGCACCATCTTGCGCACCGCAGATTGCGCCGGCGTCAATGGCGTCATATTAGTCGGATCCTGCTGTGACCCCTACAGTTTCGAGGCTGTGCGCGCCTCTATGGGATCCGTGTTCGACATGCCATTTGCCAGCACAACATTCGGTGATTTCAGTAACTGGCGACAGCAAATTGGGGCATCACTATCGGCCGCCAGCGTAAACGGCACAGCGCGCCACGATCAGACCCAATATGGCGACCGCGCCGTGATAATAATGGGCAATGAACAAGCCGGCCTGCCAGACATAGTTGAAGCGTCCTGTGACTCGCTTGTCCTCATCCCAATGCGCGGCGGCGCAGACAGCCTGAACCTTGCCCAAGCCACCGCAATTTTGACCTATGAGGTCTGGCGCCAGAGGGATTTCGCCTCATGAAAACCGAAACCCGCCTCCTCATAGCCGACGACTGGGATGACTATCAATTACTCGACAGCGGTGACCTTCAGAAATTGGAGCGGTTCGGCAGCCAGACTGTCATCCGCCCTGACCCACAAGCCTTCTGGACGCCGAACAAACCGACGCAAAGCTGGAAAGCCGATGCCCACTTCGCCTCAAAATCCAGTGACGAAGACAGCGGAAACTGGGAAGTCCTCTCCCCCAGCGCGCTTGAGACATGGCCAATGCGCTGGAACGAGCTCACCTTTACGGCGCGGCGCACAGCCTTTCGCCATATGGGTGTATTTCAAGAACACTCCGTACATTGGAAATTCGCGCAAGAGAAAATCAGAGCCGCAGGACGCCCCATAAAAGTGCTCAACCTGTTTGGCTATACCGGCATGATGTCGCTCGCCTGCGCGGCGGCGGGGGCCGAAGTTGTTCACCTTGATGCCAGCCCCAAGTCAAACGGGTTCGGCAAAGACAATCAGGCGCTAAGCGGCCTATCTGATCGCACGATCCGGTGGATCGCGGACGACGCTATGAAGTTCATCGCGCGCGAAATTCGACGCGGCAACACCTATGACGGCATCGTGCTGGACCCACCCAAGTTCGGACGCGGCCCAAAAAATGAGACATGGCGCTTTGAAGAGAGTTTCCCAGAACTAATGGACGCTGTGGCCGAGCTATTGAGCGACAATCCGCTCTTCATGATCACCACCGCCTACGCTGTTCGCCTCTCATACCTCGCGCTGGCCCAAACCATGGGTGACCGCGTGAAACACCTTGGCGGCACATTTGAAACCGGCGAAATGGCTATTCCACAAACCGACAGCGACCGCCTCCTCCCCACCGCGCTCTATGCCCGCTGGTTTGCCGACTAAGCTTTAAGTTCTCATGACGGCGGTCAACACCGACCCAATCATGATTAGCATGAGAAAAACACTGATCGCAGCGCTCAGAATTGCGGTGCGTACCACGGTAATAATCCGCCCTCCCGCATACACCCGGCGCTGCTGTCGATAGCCATAATAGAATAAGAATGGCACGAGACCGATCCAACCAACCGCGCCCAGCGGTGAATAGATCATGCCAAGAACCACCACGACCGTCACAGAGAAATAGATAAATACTTGGAAATGCAGCGCCGTCACGAGATGGTCATACAGCATGACCCGGCGCTTATTCACATAAAGAAGCGCCAACATGATGGCTAGCAATGGCACCATGACAAGACTGGCCCGCGGCGCATACGTTTTCAGCAGGGACAGAAACCGCTCTGGATTCTCATTGATCTCGTTCACGCGCTCTGCGAAGCGCTCAATCAGTGCACGCTCACGCACATCAAGATCACCTGTTTCGGTGCCTTCAGTTATTATTTCATTGAGCGCTTCTCCGTCGAGGTGTCCGTCCTCGTCAAAAATCTCCTCAATACCTGTGCCGGGCACTTCTGGGCTCCCTTCTTCGTCCGCAGCGGCAATCGCCGGGACCTCTCCCGCAGCTGGATCGGACTCCAAGTCTGATGGCGCGCCACCCGTACCTTGAGAGAACACCATAAAGAAAAATATGAGAGACGCAAAAATATAGAGCCGAAACGGTGGAACATAACGCGCGCGCTGCCCATCCAAATAATTTCGCGTCATCTGGCCTGGCTTGAGTATCATTTCACGAAGCGTTCGTGACAATCGACCATCAAGCGCCAGCATATCCGCCAATGATGCCACCAATAGCCCCGAAAGCGGCTTATGGTAGTCCGCCGCTAATTGCCCGCACGTGCCGCAATACCGGCGCTCGATCAGCTCACCGCAATTCTCACACGGCAGACCCGTCCGCAGTTCGTGAGATACCCGCCCCACAATCTCATCACCTGAGTGCTTAACCTCTGACATAGCTCACCTCGCCTCATCGACCTTAGCATACAAAAAACGGCGCCCCAGAAAGGTCGCCGTCTCTCATAATTTGCACCACTAAACTTCGATTTAGAAGTGAACTTTGGCGCTCAGGAAAAAAGTACGACCGAATAGTCATACGTCGCAGGATAAGTGTTTGCCTGCTCCTGATTGTCGCCAAGTATTGGCGGCTTCTCGTTAGCAACATTATCAATGCCACCGATGAGGATGAATTCATCGACACTCTCAGCGCTTGCCCCTGAGAGGATGCTATGCGCAGCTGATGCGTCACTCACCCGCGTCGGGCCCTCTACTCAGCCGAACCTTCGCGGCACAAGAAACGCGACCGGTGTTGGTCGATCGCATTTTCTTCCCAGCCGGTCAGGGTCGGGTCGACAAGATTCTTCGTTACTTGGAACCACATCGGCGTGAGAGGATACTCACCAAGCATAATTTCTTCGGCTTGCGCAAATAATTCAGCACGCGCGCTCATATCTCGCTCGGTCGATGACAATGTCAGCAACGCATCATATTCGGCGTTGGCATATGCACCGTAGTTTTGCTGGCCTGTCGCAGAGTCGAGCAGATAGAGGAAATTGATTGGATCATCGAAATCAGCCACCCACGCCGCGTCAGAAATGGTGAAGTCTCCCTGCCGCAAACGTGCATACAATACTTGCGTATCTTGCTTGATGATTACCGGCTTCACCCAAGATGCAATGTCGGCCCAATTCGCCTGCGCCACCGGCGCTGCTTTCGGATTGTCGTCTGTTGAGCGATGCGTAAACTCAAACTCAAACGGATTGTCTGGCCCATAACCCGCCTCGATCAGTAACGCTTTCGCCGCTACCAATCGCTCGTCACGCGACAATGACTTGAATTCGACCACGGGTCTCGCGACATCATAATTGCTGATCCCCGGCGGCACGAATGAATAGGCTGGTTCATAGCCCGGGGTCAGCACGTTGCGCACAATAAACTCACGATCCAGCGCCATCGACAGCGCCTTGCGCACGCGTACATCATCAAATGGGGCAATACGTGTATTGAACGCCCAATAGGTCGTTAGCAGCGAGGGCGTAGTACGTGGCCAGCCGGGGAACTTGCGCTCCAGCTCATCCTGACGTGCCCCTGAGAACGCATTATTGATATCCAACGCGCCGGCTTGAATCTTGTTCTCAACGGCGGTCTCGTCTTCCAGCTCGAAATAGACAACGCGCTGGAAACAGGCTTCGGCTGCCCCAAACCCGGTCGGGTTAAGGTCGGCAACCAACTGGTCGCCGGTTCGCCAATACATCAACTTATAAGGCCCATTCACAACGATATTTTCAGGCTGAATCCAGCTTTCACCATACTGTTCAACCACATGCTGCGGCACAGGATAGCTCGTATAGTGCGTCAGCAGCCCCAACAGGTACGGTGCCGGATAATTCAAAGTCAGCTTCAGTGTCTTGTCATCCAAAGCCTCAACGCCCAACTCTTCCCCGCCAAGCTCTCCCTTGTTAACTTCCTCAGCATTCTTGATCAGGTACAGAAGCGATGAGTACTGCGAGGCGGTCTCAGGCGCCTGGATTCGGCGCAAGGCATATACAAAATCATGTGCTGTTACGGGCGTGCCATCAGACCAGCTAAAATCTCCGAGCGTAAAGGTCCAAACGAGGCCATTGTCGCTGACCTCATGGCTCACCGCCATGCCCAGCTCAGGCTTACCATCTGCGCCATGTGTCATCAGGCCGATAAACATATCCCCGATCACAATGTTTTCCCACTGGGCAGAAGATGTGTGCGGATCAAGGCTGCCTACCTTGGCTGAAATGCCACGACGCAGCGTCGGCACCTCTTCACTCGTCTGTTTGCCTCCGCACGCAGCGAGAGACAAAATCAAAACAGTCGCGCAAATCGATAAAAGTCGCCCAGTGCTAAGCATCGAGTGAATGCCTCCCATATCTTTCCTGTAAAACAAATTCCTGTCACAGTGCTGCCAGAGACCAATTGATTTGGAAAGAGCGAGACCCACGAAATGCACCAAGCGGCGCTGGGCAGCTATAAGATAAAGCTCGAGGGTGGCGCTGCGTTCAAAGCCAAACGCATCAAATAGCCTGCTGATTAACTCGCGTTGCCCACCAATTCAAAGTGCGAGCGTATCGTTGGCTTGTCATCCGGCGTCACGACCAAGTCGTCTTTCACAAACTGCAACATATGGCCTAGGACAGACATAGCGGCTGCCGGGTGAAGACCCTTTTCAACATCGGCATACATCACCTCAACCATGGCCGGGATGGATGTCTGCCCCTGCTTCAAATGCTCCATTATCGCGGCCTCACGCGCGCGGCGGTGGCTGGCATATTCAGTGATAAATTCATTGACGAATGCCGTTTCCCGTACCGGTGCACCATGAGTAGGCCATAGCGTGTCGAACTGCATCACTCGCACTTTTTCAAGTGAGTTCATATAGTCGCCCATATCGCCATCCGGCGGCGCGACCACTGTTGTGGACCAGCCCATGACATGGTCACCGCTAAAACAGGCATTTTCTTCGCGCAGGCCAAAGCACAAATGATTGCAAGTGTGCCCCGGTGTCTCAATCACATCGAGCGTCCAGCCCGGGCCGGAAATCACATCGCCATCACCAATTTTCACATCCGGCATAAAGCCCAGATCATCGGCGCTGCCCAATTCACCCTTGGCCGTCGGAACACCGCTATTCTTGGCATAGGTTTTACACCCCCCCCATTCAGCGAGAGGCTTTGCGAGCGGCGAATGGTCTGAGTGACCATGACTGACCAATACGTGCGTGATTGTTTCACCATCCAAGGCAGCCTTAAGCGCCTCAAAATGTGCCTCATCTATAGGGCCGGGATCAATCACAGCCACTTCACCATGCCCAATAATGTACACCCCTGTCCCCAAATAGGTGAATGGGCTGGGATTGTTCGCAACAACACGCCGGATGAGCGGTGAAACCTGTTCACTCACTCCATATTCAAACTCAAGGCCTCGGACATAAGGAATTGCCATATTCTATAAAACTCTCATTGGTCTGGGATATAGGCGGTTCGGCTCAGCGCCGCTTGGAGGCAAAGGCCTCAGCAAAAGCACGCGCCATGCGCCGTGTTGCACGCAGCTTGGCGCCCAAATTCAACGCAACCGGCGGTCCCATATCTGTCTTATTAGCATCTACGATGAAAATCTTACCACTCGTCCGGTCGCGCAGCACATCAACGCCGCCCCAATCCAACCCGATCTCATTGGCAAAACGCTCAATCAAATCCATTTCATCGGCTGAGTAGCAATTCTCCGTCGTATCCAAAATCACTTCAGCGTTCTCGTTCAGGAAACGTCGTTCAAGCGCCCGGCGCTTGCGGAAGACCACAATGGGCCGTCCGGCGACGACACAGCAGCGCAGATCCTCGACCAAGCCACCCTCAATCTCATTGTCGATCAGCCGCTGATAGGATTTGCCTTCAACGGCCTGCGCAATCGGACCTTCCAGAATTTGACCATCATGCGCCGCGTTCAACTCAGATTTCTCGACCATCTGTCCGACATACGTCGTCGGATCTACGGCCAAAGAATACCCGGCAGCCGCCTCAAACGCTATAGCGACCGCCGATTTGGAAATATCACGGCACCCAAAATTCACGCGCACAGCCTCAGCGCGAATCTCTGGGACCACATTGTCGGTCTCAGTCGAATCATCAAACTGCATGACGATGTCAGCCTTTTCAGGCGAATCGATCAGTTTTGCACCGGACGCATGCATGACAGGCCAGATGAAATACCAAGGGCGCGGCTTGTCTGGATAAAACGCAATCGTGGGACGCTTATACCCGGTTATGAACCGCAGCGTGCGCCAGCTTTGCGCGAAAAAATAGAAACAAAACCAAGTGAACACATCATGCACGAGTGACAAGTTGAGTGAGATACGCGCACCGGTTTTTTTGACCAGAATCGTTCCGTCATCAATTTCAAAGTCACTGGTCCAGAACCGTTCTGACATTCAGTTTTATCTCCTAGGGTCCATAAACAGTCAAACCCTCACCAATGTTTGGGTCTGAATATACAGGCCCATGACTACAGACAACACACTTACTGCGGTGCTTTCGTGATCATTTGTTCACACTTGGTATAAATATCCTATTTGTATAGTCCCTTACAATAAAGACGAGATACTGGATAAATCATACCCAGCGCCTGAAGCTGCCTCAACAATTTCTTGTGAAGTGCCCTGCCCGGCATGAGTTAGCGCCCATGCCGTGATCGACCGCGTGCCCGTCCGGCAGTATGCGAGCACCGGCTGTGGGGCCTCATTCAAGATATGGGATAGGCGTTCAACGATCTCAGGCGTTGGCGCACCAGAGAACGGCAAAGCCGCAAACGCCAGTCCAAGTGATTCTGCCGCCGCACGCACAGCGCCCATGCGTGGTTGGTCAACGCCGCCTTCGCCATCGGGCCGGTTAACCACAATCGTTTTGTAGCCAGCATCGGCGATTGCCTGAACATCGGCTTCACTAATCTGCGGCGCAACAGCAAAAGAATCTGTAACTTGTCTAATATCTGGCATTTTGTGCCCTCCTGCCTGTCGCGGCGCACTTGATCCTTTGTGACGTCCCGATAGGAATGGAACAACACATCTTATGTGCATGCCACTAACCAATCGCCGCACGGCCCGCAATAGCTGAGGATATCCTCTCACCTTGTCAGCTCTACAAAGAACCCTAAGCCGCGTGCCGTGGTCCTATACTTTTCGGCGACTGCTCATAGCCATCCCAACTATGCTCGCCATCACGTCTATGGCGTTTTTCATGATGCGCGCGGCGCCCGGCGGCCCGTTCGATACTGACCGTAAACTCCCGGCGGCGACCGAAAGAGCCATCGCGGAAAAATTTGGCTTCGATAAATCCCTGCCCGAGCAGTATTTCAACTATATCGGCGGCGTCTTGCAGGGCGACTTTGGCCCCTCCTACAAAATTCTGGGCAAGAGCGTGAATTCGCTCATCGCTGATGGCCTCCCCATCTCGCTGACCATCGGCTCTCTCTCAATGCTTCTCGCGCTCATTGTTGGCGCCTCGCTCGGCATTTTCGCGGGGCTCAGACAAAACACAGCGGCGGACTTCAGCGTCATGGGTATCGCCATGGCGGGCATATCTATCCCAACCTTCGTGACCGGCCCGGTCCTCATCCTCGCGCTCGCGATTGGAGCAGGCCTCTTCGCTGAGGGCGGCCTCGGCACCTATCCAAATATCGGGATGAGCTGGCATAACCTCACCCTGCCAGTCATCACGCTGGCCCTACCCCAAATCGCGATCATCTCCCGGCTCATGCGCGCTTCTATCATTGAGACTATGCGCGCCAACCATATCCGAACCGCCCGCGCAAAGGGCCTCAGCGAGCGCAATGTTATCCTGCGCCACGCTCTGCCCGCCGCCATGCTCCCGCTCGTTTCCTATGTGGGCCCAGCCATGGCGCGCGTGATGACGGGCTCTGTCGTCATCGAAAAGATATTCGGCCTGCCCGGCCTTGGCAGTTATTTCGTCGATGGCGCGCTCAACCGCGACTACACGCTCGTTATGGGGGCGATCATTGTTTACGCCGCCCTTATCGTGCTGCTCAACTTGGTCGCTGATATCCTTTATGCGGTGCTTGATCCGAAAGTAAAATACGACTGATGACCAACACCAAACCACCTATGGACCCCACCGGGCGTGTCGAACCGATGGAGCAAGCCATCATTGGCGGACGTTCGCTTTGGGAAGATGCTCGCACCCGCCTTATGCGCAACAAAGCGGCTGTCGTATCCATGATCATTTTGGGCCTACTCGTGCTTGTCGCCATAATCGGCCCGTTCCTCTGGGTTCACCCCTACCACCAGATTTCCGAAGCAAATCAAATCGACCCAACGCTGGAAAATCTCCATATCCTAGGAACCGACCTCCAAGGCCGCGATTTGTTCGCTCGCCTCGTGATCGGCCTGCGCATTTCCCTGCTCGTTGGTATTGTCGCCACATTCGTCAGCCTCATCATCGGCGTCTTATGGGGCGCGACGGCTGGTTATCTCGGCGGCAGTGTGGATAACCTCATGATGCGGTTTGTCGATGTGCTCTACGCCCTGCCCTTCATCTTCTTCGTCATCCTGTTGCTCACCGTGTTTGAGCGCAACATCGTGCTCATCTTCGCAGCGATTGGCGCGATCGAATGGCTAACCATGGCGCGCATCGTGCGCGGGCAAACGCTGGCCATCAAAGGCAAAGAGTTTATCGAGGCCGCGCGCGCTGCCGGTGTCTCCCGCCGCGCAATCATCCTGCGTCACATCCTGCCCAATGTTATCGGCCCGGTCGCCGTCTATGTGACGCTAACCATCCCAGTTGTGATCCTCGCAGAGAGCTTCCTCTCCTTCCTCGGCCTCGGCGTGAACGAACCGCTGACCAGCCTCGGCGTGCTGATCTCTGAGGGCGCAAATGTGATGAGCGAAAAACCGTGGATGCTGATCGCGCCAGCGGCAACAATGGGCGTCACTCTGCTCTGCCTCAACTTCATCGGCGATGGCCTACGCGACGCACTCGACCCGAAAGACCGCTAGCGCCTCACTCTTGCATTGCCTGACGCCCGCACGGATAGTCTCCCCAGAGATTCGAGGGAGAGACTAAATGGCTGTTCAATTCAGACTGCTCGCGGGCGCCTGCGCTTTAGCTCTACTGCCACTCAGCGCGTGCACCACAACGCCCAGCACTTCTGAGGTTGCCGCGCCGCTCGCCCCGCAAACGACCACTTATCCCTCGTTCGACGGCCAAGACATAAGCTACACGCGTATCGGCTCCGGCCCTGTCGTGTTGATGCTCCACGGCTTCACCGCCAATGCCAAGCTCAATTGGTTCGACTCGGGCATCGCCCAGCAAGTCGCCGCCGCCGGCTACACCGTCATCGCGCCCGACACACGCGGCCACGGCGCATCACAAGTACCAGACAGCCCGCGCAGTTGGCCCCGTGACGCCGTCGCCCGTGACCAAATCGCCCTCGTCAAACATCTTGATGAAAAGCCCTTCGCCGTCGTCGGCTACTCGATGGGATCACTCACCGCGATGCGCTACCACCTTCTCACACGTGACGGCGAACGCTTGCTCCTCGGCGGTGTGGGCGACTCAGCAGCAGACGAATGGAAAACAGATCGCAGCGGCGCATTCAAAGCCGCGCTAGACGCAACCATAGGCGGCAGCGACGCTCCCGGCGCAATCGCCTTTGCCGACCGCGCCAAAGCCAGCGGCTCAACCCTCGAAGGCTATCGCGGCGCGCTATCCTCACGCAAATATACAGGCGCTGACCTACTCGAAACCTTCGACATCCCCGTGCTCGTCGTCACCGGCGATCAGGACACGGATAATGGAACTGGCAGCGCGCTCGCAGAGATCATCCCCGGCGCAGACTATACACAGATCAAAGGGACCCATGGCGGCGCCGTTACCGACCCCGCCTTTCCGGGCGTGATAATTTCATTCTTGAATGAGGGGCGTTAATCGCGCTGCCTCTTAAGGTGAAGTGACGTCAGCCCCGGCTTTGCGCAGACCGATTTCAAGATCGTCGAGCAAATCACGAACCCGCTTTGAGTTCGCGCCGAGGTCAGACAGACCCACCCGGCTTGTCGAACGCACATCAACGATGCTCTTGCCTTCATCATCGCTGACGACACGTACCATCACGTCATCCTTGAAGCCGAACCAACCAGTTACAGCCGTCGCCTCAACCCGTCCGTCAACTGATGCGTCAGTTACAATTCCCCAGTCACGCTCAGTCACCACAGCGGTGACAGCACTGAAGACATCAGTCTCAGCCAAGCCGGTTACATGCAAGGGCGCTAGCTTCGGATAGGGCGATACTTTCGGTGACTTTTGGTCACCCGGCACAAACTCAGCATTTTCCTGAATTTCAGAGACAAGCTTACCGCCCGTGCCCGGCCATCTTCCCTCGACAGATTGCGGAACGACAGGTGCATCTTCAATCGAGTTCATCGCACCATCCGCCTTGCGAATAGCCACCAATGTTTCGCTCGGCTGAATTGGCGCGCTCCAATCAGTTTGAATATCGTGAAGCGGCGGTAACCGTTCAGAATTGCCCTTCACGCCAAGAATACGCCCCATCGTCAAACCAGAGACGAGCAATGCCGCCAGTCCCAACATAAAGGCCTGCTTGCGCGGCGCTTTTACCAACGAGGCAATCACGGCAATGACTGACAGTCCAAGCCCGAATATTGCGAGCTTAGGGCCCCAACCAAAAGTCAACTTGCCAAGGCCAAACATCCAGCTCCACAGGCCAAACTTCGCACCCAGAGCCGCGACCATGAAGAACACGATCACGAACACTGAGAATCCAAGTGCAACCCCTGACAGGGAACGACGATAATGGGTTTGATTTTCTGACATATCTTATCCTCATCCCGCCCTGACAGGCAGATTAAATTATGCTGTTGGCAGCTTATAGTCGGCGAACGTTTTACGCAGCGCCAGCTTGTTGATCTTGCCCGTCGCGCCGAGAGGAATTTCATCCACAAAGGCCACATCATCAGGCGTCCACCATTTGGCGATCTTGCCTTCCAGCTGGCTGAGCACGTCTTCCTTGGTCGGAGTTTCACCCTCAACAGCTTGAATGATCAGCAACGGACGCTCATCCCATTTCGGGTGATAAATACCAATCGCAGCAGCATTCGCCACTTTCGGGTGGCCCAAAGCGATGTTCTCGATGTCGATAGAAGAAATCCACTCACCACCAGACTTGATCACGTCTTTCGCGCGGTCAGTGATGTTCATTGTGCCATAGCCGTCGAGTGTCGCAACATCCCCGGTATCGAAGAAGCCTTCAGCATCCAACACATCGCCGCCGTCGCCTTTAAAATAACCGCTCGCTATGGCCGCGCCGCGCACAACCAGCTTGCCTGACGTTTGCCCGTCGCGTGGCAATTCCTTGCCTTCGTCGTCAACAATCTTCAGTTCAACACCAAATGGCGGACGTCCCTGCTTCAGCTTTTGTGCCATGCGCTCATCAAGCGGCGCATCCGTCAGATGCGGCGGCAGCATGCCAAGCGTTCCCAACGGCGATGTCTCAGTCATACCCCAAGCATGGTTGACCTCAACATTATAGTCTTCCTCAAATGCCCGCAAAATGCGTTCAGGAATGGCCGAGCCACCGATAATAACTTTATTGAGGTGCGGTAGTTTCAGATCATTCTCCTGCAGATAATTCAGCAAGATCAGCCAAACAGTCGGAACCGCCGCTGTGAAACTCACTTTTTCTGTGTCGAGCAGCTCATAGATAGAAGCGCCATCCATTTGCGCGCCCGGCATGATCAAATTCGCGCCAACAGCAGGGCAGCTAAGCGCCAACCCCCAAGCATTCGCGTGGAACATCGGCACAACCGGCAGCACATTGTCCGCCCCTGAGAGCCCCATCACGTCTTTGCCCATGGTCACCAATGTGTGCAGCACGTTTGAGCGGTGTGAATACAGCACGCCCTTCGGGTTGCCCGTGGTGCCAGATGTATAGCAAAGGCCGCAGGCTGTTTCTTCCGGGAAGTCGCCCCAGCGCACATCGGTTGAGCGCCCATCGATCCACATATCAAACGCCACAGCGCCCAGCGTGTTCGCCGGCATCGTGTCTTGATCGGCAAAGATAACAAACGTCTTCACTGTGTGGAGCTGGTCTTTAATGGCCTCAACAATTGGCAAAAACGTCGTGTCAAAAATCAGCACCTTGTCTTCGGCATGATTGGCAATCCAAGCCACTTGCTCTGGGTGCAGGCGCGGGTTGATTGTGTGCAACACAGCGCCAATGCCCATCGTGCCATACCATGCGGCCATGTGACGGGCAGAGTTCCAACCAAGGGTCGCCACCCGGTCACCAAGACCAATGCCCGCATCCAGCAGCGCACTCGATACGCGCTTAGACTTCTGGAACAGCTCCGCATATGTCGTACGGTGAATATCGCCCTCGACGCGACGCGTCACAATCTCGCGATTGCCGTTCTGCAGCAAAGCATGCTCCAGAATTTTGTTCACCGTTAGCGGCCAGTCTTGCATGATACCGAGCATATTGTTCCTCCTGTTTGCGCGAATATTTGCTTAATTCGCTACAATGTTTCTTATCGTTTGCGCCCATGTGTATTCGCGCTAAAGCTGGCACGCAAGCAATGGAGTGCGACGATGAACACGATTAGCAAGGCTATACTACTTATTGGCGCGACGTTACTCGTCTCCTGCGGGCCAGCCCCGGTGAAACAGAAGAGCGAAACGCGCACCCTCTCCAAGAAGCAGGCCAACGTGCTGGAAACATCGACGCAGGTGCCACTCAACCTGCCTGAATTGTTCGATTGTCTGCGTGAAAACAAAGCCATGCTCATCGCCTCTCATCGCGGTGGCCCTGTAGACGGCTATCCAGAAAACGCGATTGAGACCATGCAACATGGCTATGATAACGGCATCCGCGTGTTTGAGATCGATGTCGCTGAGAGCCGCGACGGTGTGCTCTTCCTCATGCACGATAACCGCCTCAACCGCACCAGCACCGGCGATGGCTATGTTTCCGACACAGATTGGTACGATATCTCGTCGATGAGTTTGATCGATAACAATGGAAACACCACACGGTACAGCCCGCCAAAACTAACCGATGCCTTGATTTGGGCGCGTGAAAATCGCGCCATCCTTGAAATCGATCGCAAGCGCACCACCAGTTTCAGCAACGTGGCCTCCGCTGTGCGCGCCGCCCGCGCCGAATCGAATTCCATTTTCATCACTTATGATGACCAGCAAGCTGGCCAAGTCGCTCGCATAGACGACACGTTCATGATGACCGCCTCTGCCCTCGGAAACCGCGACATCACACGGCTCGAAACAGAACAAGGCGTTGACCGCACCCGCCTCATCGCTTGGACAGGCACACGTTCGCCGAACGAGGCCGGATGGCAGCGCCTGATTGATGAAGGCGTTGAGCCAGCCTTCGGCACACTCGGTCGCAAGGGTGAGCGCCTCGACGATACATATCTGGCCGACAATGACCCGTCAGAATATGACGCCCTCGCCGCAAAAGGCCTCGTCCTGCTCGCCACGGATGAGCCGTATCGCGTCACCAAAGGCATCACCGCTGATGACCGCGCCCGCAAAGCCTGCGGCCTTTAGATCAACGCTGCAAACAGCAGTCCCGCACACGTCAGCGCGCCCAGCACGGGAACATAGATCGACACCTTAAACACCCCGTCGGGCGCGTTCACACCTCGGACTTTCAACCGCACCAAAGCAAGATTGATGACGATAAATACACTCAACATCAAGCTGGACGTCAGCGTCGCCAACTTCTCGATTGGCAGCCACAAGGCAAAAACCAAAATCAAAAACGCGACGATGCCTGTTGCCAGCACGGGTGTTCGCGTGCGCGGGTAAAGATATGAAAGCGCCCCGGGCAAAGACCCCTGGCGCGCCAACCCAAACAAGACACGAGACGCCATGATCATTTGAATGAGTACGCCGTTCAACGTGGCAACGCCCGCCACGATATTGAGGCCCTGCCCCGCCGCGTAATGCTCCTCGCCAAACACCAACGACAATGGCGCCGCAGACCCTTGCAAATCGTCCATTGGCACCAGCAAAACGACCACTGACACCACCAACAAATAGATCAGCGTTGCTATGCCCAAGGTTAGCAATATGGCGCGCGGCAAATTCTTACGTGGCTCGCGCGCCTCTTCAGCAATATTCGCCAGATCCTCAAACCCAACGAAGGCAAAAAACGCGATCAGCCCCGCAGAGACGATTCCCTCCCATGCAGACAGCTCAAACGGAGGAATGAGTTTATGAGCCTCAAACACAATCTCGGGCGAGGTGATCAAGCCAAATAAAACCACAAACACCAAACCGGCAATTTCAATCACAGTAAACACCGCAGCAATCGCCACAGATTCCAGAACACCCAGCATCGCCACGACAGCTAAAAAACAGATCAGCAGGCCGCATAAGTATCTAGGAGAAATCGCAATAAACTGGCCAAGATATGCGCTCGCCCCAATGGCAATAGTCGCCGATGAGACAAGGCCTACCCCAGCAACGCTTAGCCCAATGATCAGAGACAGCTTTTTGTTGCCGAAGGCATGATCAGCATAGGCGGCTTCCCCTCCGCTCACCGGGTATCGTGTGCTCAGCTCTGCATAGCTAAACCCGGTGAAAATCGCGACACACGCCGCGAGCAAAAATGACACTGGCGCATACATGCCCGCTTCACGCGCGGTCAGACCCACCAGCACATATATCCCCGCGCCAACCGTCACGCCCAACCCGTATAAAACCAGTAAAGGCAGCGTTAGTTTACGCTGAAGTGTGTTCGCCTCGATGAGAGCGATTTGATCATCGTTCATAATAAGCTCAAATAAAATCGGCAGGTCCCCAACACATAGCCCGGCACCAAGCCGATTGCGATAAGTAATAATCCGAGTTCAGTGACCAGACTTCCATTCGAGTGAATTTTGAGATAGCTCACATTTCCCAATAGGCCAGCGCGAGTCATTGTTTCATGCAAGTCGGTATAGATTTCGGCACATCGAACACCTCGATAGCACGTCCATTGCGGGGCGGCGCTAAGTTGATCGGTATTGAGGGAACGGCCACATCCATCCCCACCGCCATCTTTTATGAGACCGCCAATGCGCAGTTCACAATTGGCCAACAGGCCGTCGCCACTTATGATTCCGGTGAAGATGGGCGACTCATGCGGTCGATCAAATCAGTCCTTGGAACGTCGCTGATTGAGGAGAAAACCGACATTGGTGATCGCCGCATCCCCTTCCAGCGGGTGATCGCTGATTTCCTCCGCAGCATCATTGAGAATGCCGGAGAACAAACAGGACAGCCGATAAACGCCGTCGTGCAGGGCCGCCCCGTCTCCTTCAACGACACAGACGCGACACGCGATGCACGCGCACAGGAAATATTAGAAATTTGCCTCAAGAATAACGGCATCAAACACGTCGAATTTCTCGATGAACCGGTAGCCGCCGCGCGCTCTGTTGACTTCCCGTCAGGGCGCGAAAAGCGCATTTTCGTCATCGACATTGGCGGAGGCACCTCGGACTTCTCCGTTGTGCGCCTATCAGCTGACAACTCAAAATTCGATGTCCTCGGCAGCGCAGGCGTGTATGTCGGTGGGAATGATTTTGACCGGCTACTGAGCTTCAATGAAATCACTCCGCTTTTCGGCAAAGACGAGACGCTCTCACTTAACAAGCTACCAACACCCACAGCGCTCTATTCCGCGCTGTCAGACTGGAAGAGCCTCAACAAACTCTACACGAGAGACTATCAGAAGAAACTGGCTTGGATGATGCAAAACAGTCCGGATAGCCGCGCCATTCAAGCACTCGACCATTTGGTGCATACCTTCAAGGCTCACGCCTACGCTCGGTCAGTAGAGGCTATCAAAATCGGCCTCAGCGCCAATGAGCAGCAGGCATTCGCATACGAAACCCCGCATTTCACATTGGATAAAACGGTAATGCGAGCCGCCTTTGAAGACATCATCAACGACACATTATCAAAAATGGATGCGGTCGGCGCCGAATGCCTCAAACGCTCAGGTATCGCCCCCGATCAGATCACAGATATTGTCATGGTTGGCGGATCAACCTGCATCCCACGCGTGGCAAATCACCTCTCCCGGCACTTCACAAATGCGAACGTCTCAGACAATGACCGCTTCGGCGCCGTCGCCAAGGGCCTTGCCCGCCACGCCGCTGCAATAGCTTAAGGATAAAGCCGCGTCGTGGTCCACGCATCGCCGTCTTTGATATATTTCAACCGATCATGCATCCGAAACGCCTGATCCTGCCAAAACTCAATCTCAACGGCTGTGACGCGGTAACCACCCCAAAACTCAGGGCGCGGAATATCAGGGCCGTCTCCATAAATCATGGACACCTCAGCAACCCGCTGCTCAAACTCTTTACGTTCAGCCAAGGGCTGCGACTGGTCTGAGGCAATCGCGCTAATCCGGCTTTGCGCCGTGCGAGACGCGAAATACTTGTCCGACTCCGCCTCGCTCACCTTGCTAACAGTCCCGCGAATACGCACCTGCCGGCGCACACTCTTCCAATGGAAGCTCAGCGCTGCTTTACCCACCTGCTCAAGCTGGCGTCCCTTTTGGCTGCCAAAATTGGTGAAGAACACGAACCCGCCTTCCGACACATCTTTCAGCAAGACAATGCGCACATCCGGCATACCAGTTGCGTCCACCGTGGCGAGCGACATGGCGTTGGAATCGTTCATCTCGGCGACGCGCGCCTCTTTGAACCACGTGTCGAACAACGCGAACGGGTCGTCCTTAACGGGGATAAGTTGGCGCTCGCCATGCTCTTCATAATCGCTGGCGGATGGGCTGGGAGGCAGATTCGGTGACATACGCGGCCTTTTGTGGATTTGTTCACTCAGGCTTTTTCATATACCACGCCCTGAGAAGTTTTAAGAGGTAGAATCGTCCCATGTCCCACAACACGTTCGGCCATCTATTCCGTGTGACCAGTTGGGGCGAAAGCCACGGGCCCGCCATTGGCTGTGTTGTCGATGGCTGCCCTCCCGGCCTCCCTCTCACCCCTGAATTCATTCAACAGTTTCTGGACAAGCGCCGCACAGGCACGTCGCGCTTCGTCACGCAGCGCAAAGAACCTGATGCGGTGAGCATCCTTTCCGGCGTATTTGAAGACGATCGCACAGGCGGCCCGGTCACCACCGGCACGCCAATTTCCCTGCTAATCGAAAACAAAGACCAGCGCTCGAAAGACTATTCGGAGATTCGCGACAGCTTCCGCCCCGGGCATGCTGACTATGGCTACCAAACCAAATATGGCGTGCGCGACTATCGCGGCGGCGGTCGCTCCAGCGCACGTGAAACAGCAATGCGCGTCGCGGCTGGCGCTGTGGCGCGGCGCGTGCTCGGCGATGACATCACCCTTAAAGGCGCCGTCGTTCAGATTGGCGACAAGCTAGTCGATCGCTCCCGCTGGGATTGGGCTGAGGTACACAACAACCCCTTCTGGTGTCCTGATCCTGTCATGGCAAAGGAATGGGAAACCTATCTCGATGAGATCCGCAAATCCGGCAGCTCCGTCGGCGCGATCATCGAAGTCGTCGCGTCCGGTGTTCCCGCCGGTTGGGGCGCGCCCGTCTACGCTAAGCTAGACGGCGAACTCGCTGGCGCAATGATGAGCATCAATGCCGTCAAAGGCGTTGAGATCGGCGCAGGCTTCTCCTCTGCTGCGCTCACCGGCGAAACCAATGCGGACGAGATGCGCGCGGGCAATAACGGCCCACGCTTCCTATCCAACAATAATGGCGGTGTCGCAGGTGGCATCTCGACCGGGCAAGATGTGGTAGTTCGCATCGCGGTCAAGCCCACCTCGTCCATCCTCACCGAACGTCGCTCCATCAATGTTGAAGGCGAAAATGTGGATGTGCGCACCAAGGGGCGCCACGATCCATGTGTTGGCCTGCGCGCCGTTCCGGTGGCTGAGGGGATGATGGCCTGCGTGCTGGCAGACGCCAAACTACGCCATCGCGGACAAGTCGGCGAATAGGCCGCCGCCTATCTAAGGCTTTCTCCAACACGACACTTTGCTCAGGAATGCGAGTTCACTCGACACCGGGGTGAGCCCAGCAGCCTCGCACGCGTTCGCATGGTCCCAACTCAAATAGTTCAGGTAATACGGCTCATGAAAGCCATGCGGGAAGTATTCAAGCGCCCCGTTTAGCCCATCATAGTCATCAAACTGCACGCTATCGCACAGAATAAACAACCCACCCGGCGCGAGCACGCGGGCAATCTCCGCCAACACTTTCGGGCGCACCTCTTCGGGCAACTCGTGGAACAGAAAGACAGAGACAACAATATTCTGCGATGCGTCCGCTACGGGCATCGCCTCGGCGGCCTCGTGCAAGACCTCAACATGTGACCAAGCTGACAGGCGCTGTCGCGCTGCGTCCGTATAGTTGGGCGATAAGTCGAGGCCCGTTGCCTGCAAACGTGGATAATGATCCATCACCGTTTCCAAGAACCGCCCATTTCCGCACGCGACATCCAACAGCGTCTGCCCCCGCTGGTCACGTCCCTTCATCTCTCGCGCAATCGCCGCCAGCGCGCCCCGTCGCATGGCCGCTGCCGTACCCGTGAACAGCGCCTCAACCTGCGTGTCATACAACTCAGCGCTCTCATCTGAGAACCAGCCATCTGACTGATAGTGGAAGTTCTGCAAATAGTAATCGGGATAGCGATTGTCGCCCGGCGGGATGATCTCTTTCACCTCGTCACCCACCCGCTCTGTCCTGCGCCGGTTCACCTCTTCCGCATCAGCAAAGAAGGCCCGCGCTGACCGCAAAGCGTCCGGCAATTTCGCCAGCGAAACCTCGTTCGGAGAGCGATACAGCCCCGCCTCTATATTCTTACGGTCCTGTTTAAACAGCTCGAAATACGCCTTGCTGAGGATGGTCATATCAGGCTTTCCGCTGTCGGGAATGAACGCCTCTTCGCCGTCCACATTCCACCCGCCGGACGTCGATTTCACTCGGCGCATCTGCAGACCGTACCATGCCGAGCGTACGCCCTGACGCGCCATATAGCGTGCCCGTCTTGCCGTTCTCACCGTGTCTCTACGCCAACTCATAACGCCAAATATGGGGCCAGATGCCCCGTCGGTCTAGCCCTTCAGCCTGCGTTCAGGTTCAATTTGCGAGAGTTGCTTGGTTACTGATGGGATCAATCCTGTCGAAAAGGAGACTCGCATGATCAACCGCTCACTAATTCTCGCTGTCTTCGGCGCAGCAATGGTGGTTTCAGCACCCGCTGCGACAGCGCAAAGCAATTATGGCTACGGCCACAACGCGCCTGTTCGCAACACCCAATGTGAACGTCAACGGGATGACGACAAATTGGCTGGCGGCGTTGCTGGTGCGTTGATTGGCGGTCTAATCGGCGGTGCAATTGGCAACGAAGTCGCTGACGATGATGACCATTATCGTGGTCGCCGTGGTTATCGCGGGCATCGTGGCTACGGATACAATCGCGGATATAGAAATCACAGGGGATATGGCCGCCGCCATCGCGGTAATAAGAGCAATGATGACGAAGTGATCGCCGGTGCGCTCATCGGCGCGGTGCTTGGCGGCATCGCCGGCAGCTCGATCGCTGACGACTCATCGAAGCCTTGCAATGTTAGCCGTTCGGCCAACAATCAAGGCTACCAAACCGGCTCCATACCGCGAACAACAGAAGGCCTGTATGGCGGCCCGGAAATTATGGAAGAGCGATCCAGTTATCCGCGCACTGTGCGCACTTATCCGGCATCAAATGGAAACGCTGGCCCGCGCTCAACGCGCACCACGACCCGCACATACCCAACGACGTCAACACCGTCACATGAGTGCCGCACAATCTATCGCGAGACCCGGCTACCAGATGGCCGCGTCGAGCGTGATCCGGTCACAGCCTGTCGTGATGGACAGAATGGCGAGTGGCAAGTTGAAACAGATGGCTACGCATCGCGCGATTATAACGGCTACTAATCAGTCGCTCTGGACGGCGTGAAACAGGCGTTCGGCGTTGCCTTCACCACCCATAATCGGGCTGGCTATCCAAGACTGGATCAGCCAGCCTTTTTCATTCATCCACTGCGCAAACCGCTCGGCCGCCGCGTCGCTCGCCGCCAGATCCGTAACAATGCCACCCTTACCGATATTCTCACGCCCTACCTGAAACTGTGGCTTAAACAGCCCAACGAAATCAGCAGCCCCCTCCGCCAAAGACATTGGCCGCTCTAACAGTTTCTCAAGCGAGATGAAACTCGCATCACAGACCAAAAGTGATGGCGTTTGCGTTATCTGCTCAACCGTCAGCTCACGTGCATCGTATGCCTCCAGCAAAGATACTTCCTTACGCCCGCGCAAACTATGGTGCATTTGCTCCCGCCCAACATCTACGGCGAAGACATGTGCCGCGCCCTGTCTCAGCAACACATCAGTAAAGCCGCCTGTTGATGACCCGATATCAAGACAAACCCTGCCGGTCGGATCAACTTCAAAAGCCTCCAACGCTGCCGCCAGTTTCACCCCACCACGCGAGACATAAGGATGGGGTGCCCGCGCCTCTATTGCCGCCTCATCGCTAATCTTCTCCGAAGGCTTAGCCACGACACGTCCATCAACGACGACCAATCCGGCCTCAATCGCGGCGCGTGCACCAGCCCGGCTCTCGAAATGTCCGAGCGAAACTAACAGTCGGTCTGCGCGATCTTTCATGGTATGAGCCTTTGACCGAATTCCTTGTGATGGGGCCGTTCCCATCGACCCCCGTTTACGGAGCCTCCCACATGTCCTCTCGTATCCTCTTTGCCGCCTCGATTGCAATCACGCTGGCCGCATGCGGTGAACAAGTTGCCCAGCCTCAAGAAGCGCTAGCACCGGATAAGTTTGAGATTATTGTGCCCAGCCTGAAAACGGCGAGCGCTGACATTCTCGGCGCTGATGGCTCACGAATCGGCGCGGTAACTTTCACCGAAGGCCCAAACGGCATCTTGCTGCGCGTTGAGATCACACCGGGCGGACTAACCCCCGGCTGGCACGGCCTACACCTTCACCAAGTCGGTGATTGTAGCGACCATGGCACTTTCAAACTCTCCGGCGGACACGTCGGCAAAGTCGAAGGCGGACATGGCCTGCTAAATCCTGCTGGTCCTGAAGGCGGCGACATTCCAAACGTCTGGGCTGGCGCAGATGGATCAGCCGGATATGAAGCGTTCACCCGCCTCACGGAAATGTCAGCTCTCGTCGATGAAAACGGCTCAGCTCTTCTCATCCACACAGCAGAAGATGACCATTCCAGCCAGCCCATTGGAGGCGCCGGTGCCCGTGTTGCCTGCGGCGTCATCAAATAGGCATCAATCTCATATTATAGTTCCTCACCGCTCAGATATTAACCATGAGTTGACATGACGCACGAAAATCATTGAACACTTTTGCACGCCTTCAATATTCTTTTGTTAAGTGTTACGTGACGTTGCCTATTGAACATTACGATAGGAAACAACATTTACCAGACGACCAGCCAGATAAGAAAGCCCACATCGTGAACCGTTCTCTGCTCATCGCACTTGGAATTTTGATTGCTATTCTCGGGTATTTTGGTGTCCGCTCCGCGCTCCGCGCCAACGCCTCCTCTGACGTTCCGGCCGTAAGCGCTGAAGAAACCTCGACGCTGCCTGAAGCTGTTATCACTGTAGTGACTCCGCAATCTCGCCCGATCGAGATTAAGGTGAAGGGCCAAACTGCGCCCGACAAAACCGTCACCGTAAAATCCGGCACACAGGGAACCGTCGTTGCTACACCTGCCAGAGAAGGCACTTATGTAAAACGCGGCGCGCTTTTGTGTGGTCTAGATGTCGAATCCCGCAGCGCCCGCTTAAGCGAAGCTGAAGCATATCGCGACTCTGCCCTCGTTGATTATGACGCCGCGAGCCAACTGGCTGAAAAAGGCCTCTCACCCGCCAATCGCGTAAAAGCAGCCAAAGCGTCACTCGATGCCGCAGAGGCCAGCATCAACGCCGCCAAAGTCGAGCTGTCAAAAACGCAGGTCCGCGCGCCTTTCGCTGGCATCTTTGAAACACGCCTCGCTGAACGCGGAGACTTCCTCTCCCCCGGCAGCGCCTGCGGCGTTCTCGTTGATATGAGCCCAGTCATCATGGTCGCCGAAATCTCTGAGACCTATGCTGGCCGAGTCTCTGTCGGCATGGAATCAACAGTCACCCTATCTAACGGCCAGACGTACCCCGCCGAACTGCGCTATGTTTCACGCACCGCCAGTCAGCAGACCCGCACTTTCGTTATTGAGGCAGCCCTCGACACCGGCGAAGACGCAATCGCATCCGGCCTCACCGCAACATTGGCGGTCCCCACTGGTGAGGTTATGGCCTCGCACATCTCACCCGCCCTGCTCTCATTGTCAGATGGCGGAGAACTGGGCGTACGCATCGTTCTCGATGACGATACCATTCACTTCTTACCTGTTCAGATCATTGACGAAACAGGCGAAGGTGCATGGGTGACAGGTCTTCCTGAAACGGCGCGACTGGTTTCAAAAGGTCAGGATTATCTGAGTGAAGGCGTAAAAGTCTCACCCATAGATGCAAACGAGGCACAGTAATGAACAGCCTAATTGATGGCGCTATTGGCCGCGCGAGAATGGTTCTGGCCATCCTCGTTTGCGCGATTCTTGCGGGCTCAGTCACCTATGCCAAGCTGCCCAAAGAAGCAGATCCGGATATTCAAATTCCAATCGTTGGCATCACCGTGCCCCTCCAAGGCGTAACACCTGAAGATGCAGAGCGCCTTTTGGTTCGCCCGATAGAGAGTGAAATACAATCCATTGAAGGCCTTAAAACCTTTAGCGGCTTTGGCGCTGAAGGCGCCGGGCAACTGGTTCTCGAATTTGAGCTAACCTCTGATATTGACCAAGCCGTTTTGGACGTGCGCGAAAAAGTGGACATGGCCAAACGCTATTTCCCACAAGATGCGCGCGAACCCATTATAACTGAGGTAAACGCCTCACAATTTCCGGTCATGGTCGTCAACATTTATGGTGACGCCCCAGAGCGTGGCTTGAACGAGCTCGCCGAGCGCTTGCAAGATCGGTTAGAACGCAACGCAATGGTTCTTGAGGCTAACATTCAGGGCCGACGTGAGGATGTGCTGGAAATTATCGTCGATCCGGCAAAAATGGACGCTTATAATATCTCGTTCCAAGAAGTGTTCTCAGTCGTCTCCGCAAACAATAAATTGGTTCCAGCCGGGGAAATTGATACCGGCGAAGGCAGCTTCGCAATCAAAGTACCGGGCCTAATCCGTACATCCAGCGATGCGCTAGATCTGCCCCTCAGAAAAACGGCGAATGCTGTTGTGACCCTATCAGATGTTGCCGATATCCGCCGCACATTCAAAGACCCGACCGGCTTCGCCACCTTTAACGGTGAGCCCGCGCTATTGATTCATGTCGTCAAACGCTCTGGTGAGAACCTACTCGACACGGCTGATTTCGTCCGCGAGTCGATCGCCATTGAGCGCGAGAGTTGGCCCGCCACAGTTAAGGCTGTCGTCACCTCAGACACATCCGAACAAATCGGCGGTCAGCTCGGTCAGCTCCAGTCATCAATTATCACTGCTGTCGTATTGGTGATGATTATTTGCGTGGCGGCGCTTGGTTTGCGGTCTGCCCTTTTGGTGGGATTGTCCGTTCCGGCCTCCTTCGTTATGGCCTTCCTGCTGCTCGGTGCCTTTGGGTACACGATCAATATGATGGTCATGTTCGGCATGGTTATCGCTGTGGGTATTCTCGTCGATGGCGCAATCGTTGTAACGGAATATGCGGACCGAAAAATGGCCGAGGGGCTAGACCGTAAAGAAGCCTATGGCATGGCCGGTAAACGCATGTTCTGGCCTGTCATTGCCTCCAATGCGACGACATTGGCTGCCTTTGTGCCGTTCCTGTTTTGGAACAGCATGCCGGGCAAATTCATGGCCTTCCTACCGCTAACCTTGATCTTCGTTTTGTCTGCATCACTGATCATGGCCTTGATCTTCCTGCCCGTGCTTGGCTCAGTCGTTGGCAAGCGCCCAAGTGGCACGAGCAACGACTTGGCTGCGCTGGCGGCTGATGGCGACCCAGAGAAAGCAACCGGCTGGATCGGTGCCTATATCAGGCTCATCACAGCCCTGATCAAGCGCCCTCTCCTAGTCACGTTCGGTGCCTTTGCCTCCGTAATATTGATCTTCGTTTGGTTTGCCAACACCCCCCACAAGTCCGAACTCTTCCTTGATATTGAGCCCGAGCAAGCCTTTGTCTACGTTCAGGCCCAAGGATCACTTTCCTCGCGCGAAGAACTAAATCTCGTGCAACGGGCTGAACGCGCGCTTGCAGACATTGACGGAATTGAGCACATGTCCACGCAGTCCGGTGGCGGTGGAAATGGGTTCAGTTTTGATGGCAGCGGCGCACCTGTCGATATGATCGGCCAAATCCTCATTGATCTCGCCACAGATGATGGTGTCCATGATGGGCGTGAAACACTTAAAGCCGTGCGCGAGCGCCTCGATACGGTTCCCGCTTTAAAGTTTGAAATTCAAGCACGAGAGAATGGCCCGCCCACCGGTAAGGATGTGCAAATCGCTATTCTCTCAGAAGATGCTGATGCGCTAGCAGCAACAGCAGAGCTAATCCGCAATAAACTAAACAACACGGATTCACTCCACGAAACAGACGATACCCGTCCCCTGCCCGGTATCGAATATCAGTTGGAAGTCGATCGTGCAGAAGCCGGTAAATTCGGTGTGGATATCGCCCAAATCGGTAGCGCTGTCCAAATGGTCACCAACGGCCTGCTGGTCGGTCGCTATCGCCCAGATGATACCAATGACGAAGTTGATATCCGCCTGCGGCTGCCACAGAGCGAGCGTAGCGCATCGGCGATCGACACATTGCGCATCGCAACGGCGCAAGGCAGTGTTCCACTCAGCCTGTTCGTCAACCGCGTGCCCGCACGGCGCGTGAGCCAAATTGAGCGCCGCGACGGGCAACGCGTCGTCGACGTTCGCGCCAATGCAAAAGTTCAAGGCGAAGGCGCAAAAGTCGTCGCCGAATTAAAAGACTGGATAGACACTCAAGACATCCCATCAAATGTCGAAATTCGGTTTGAGGGTGCTGATGAGGATGCCGCCGACGCAGCCGCGTTCTTTTCTTCGGCTGCGCTCGCCGCTCTGTTCATGATGGCCGTAATCTTGCTGTGGGAATTCAACAATTTCTGGCAAGTTGCCCTCACACTCTCAGCGGTTATCATCTCAACTGCGGGCGTTCTGGTCGGTATTCAGCTCGTATTACCTTATATATCCATACTGATGATTGGCACAGGCATCGTCGCCTTGGCGGGCATCGTGGTGAACAACAATATAGTTCTGATCGATACGTATAATCGCTTACTGAAAGACGGCCGCTCCCCTGAGGACGCCGCTATCACAACTGCTGCACAACGTATTCGCCCTATCCTGCTCACCACTCTGACCACCATTTGCGGCCTGTTGCCGATGGTGTTCCAGATGAGTGTGAATTTTGGTGAAGGCTCAATTCACTTTGGCGGCGCGTCTGCTGAATGGTGGACACAGTTAGCTACAGCCGTTGTCTTCGGCCTTGGCTTCTCGACCATTATGATTTTGCTCGTGACACCCGTCTGGCTGCTCGCGCCATACCGGATCAGTTCATGGTTCAAGCGCGTTGTCCTTCGAAAAAGTAGCAACAGCGTGCCAGTTGAGACGTCACAAATAGCAGATGCCGTGCAACCGGCCGCCGAGTAACCGCTAAGCTGAAACGATCCGATAAATGGCGGTCGCTGTCATCACGATTTTGCCACCGCACGACGCGTGACCACCCGTAAACAGGATGGTGCGTGTTTTCCGGTCGATGACAGCATCAAAGCTCAACGCCGCGTCGCTCATCGGATGTCCGGTCACGTCGAGTGTCGTGGAGACCAATTCCAATTTTTGAGGCGCCACCACGTCTTCACCTGATTGGCGTATCGCCTTCATCAATTCCAATGCGACGGCTTCATCAGCTCTGTTCTGCGTCAATGACATGGCGGTTTACTCCTCAATCTATCTGACACGCTAGTAAACACAGCAGCCCCTGTTGAAAAGGGCAAAGCTAGAATCAGAAACGCCGCAACCCATTGGCTGCGGCGTTTCTGATAGTACTGGCTAGCGACGTTTTTCTACGCAGCTTCGACAGATGAGCTCACTTCGACAGCAGCTTCAGCGTCCGTTCCGAGCAGGTCGCCCAGATGGCCGAGGCTCGGAATACTGAACACGTCTTCCATATAGGCACCAATTGTCGGCATCAGTTCTCCGATGGCCTGATTGTCTAACCCGGCCTGCTGCAGTGCACGCAACATTCCGTTTGTTACAACGCGGCGCCCACCGGGAGTGCGTTCAATAAGGCGAGCAATCTCTCCGGTCGCGGCTCCAAGCTCGGAACCTGTCCGGGCTGCAAGTGCACGCGCGCCAGGCAATGCTTTGAACATTTGCGTCGCGAGGGGAGAACCCTGTCGGTCTGCAGCATTCAAAATAATGCCCAGCGCCTGCTTTGCAGTCGTTTCCTCAAGGCTATTAGTTCTAGCGATGTGCGCAACGATATCAGTCAACATTTGCGTAAGGCACTCCTAACAATAATAACCCTTTGGAACCCTCATTAAGCGCTCTCAAACTTTCTGATTTGTTACCGGAACCTGTGGAATACGGCACAAAAAGCACAAAGTGCGTTAAGGCGCGTTAGGGCGGCGTAAACAGATCGCGCGGTTTTGTTTACCTATGGCCTTGAGCAGATCAACTGCGGCCTCTAACTACCATTCATGACAATCAAAATCGGCATCCTAGGCGCTGCCAAGATCGCGCCCTCCGCAATCCTCTCGCCCTGCAGCAAACGTTCCGATTGCGAGGTTATCGCCATCGCCGCGCGAGACCCAAGCAAAGCAAAGGCCTATGCCGAGACGCACGATATTCCCCACTATGAGACCGATTATGAATCCCTCATACGCCGCGATGACATAGACCTCATCTATAACGCCCTACCCCCATCACGCCACGCAGATCTTTCCGTCGCCGCCCTCGAGGCAGGAAAAGCCGTACTCTGCGAAAAGCCCTTCGCGATGAACGCCAGTGAGGCCAAGCAAATGGTCGATGCAGCCACCCGCACAGGCGGTCATCTCTTGGAAGCCTTCCACCACCGCTTCCACCCCGTCTTCATGCATATTATGGACGTGATCAATTCTGGCACGCTCGGCCAAATCCAGCACATAGACGCCACCTTCAACGTCGCCATTAAAGACACACCGGGAGAGCTACGCCACGAGCTCGCCCTCGGCGGTGGCGCTTTGATGGACCTTGGCTGCTACCCCGCCCACTGGATACGAACAGTGACCGGCGTCATGCCCACCGTCACATCAGCCAACATAATCGAAGGCCGCCCCGGCATTGATGTGCGCACAGTCGCAAGCCTCGTTTTGCCAGATGGAGCCACCGCCACCCTCACAACCGATATGATGCCAAACACCGCCTTCCACGCCTTTCTAGACATAAAGGCAGAGAACGGACGCCTAAGGGTCAAAAACCCGCTCCACCCACATCTGGGCCACAAGATAGAGCTCACTCTAAATGGCGAGACATCAGAGACAGTCCTCGAGGGCACCGCCACCTACGACTACCAACTCGCGCACGTCCTAGACGTCATGCACGGCAACACCGCCGCCCTCACGGGTGGCGGCGACGCGCTAGAAAACATGCAACTCATCGACGCCATCTACAATGCTGGCGGGCTAAGTGTAAGATAGCACGCCCTACCGAACCGCAAAGTCCGTCGGTTCGGTAGATTTGCCCTTTGCGTCTGTTTCACCTTGCGCTTGGCCGCGTTTGTTTGGCCCCATAAAGCCGAACAAATGCCCCGCCACTTTGCGCATTTGGATCTCCTCTGAGCCTTCAGTGATGCGATAGCGGCGGTGGTGGCGATAGATGTGCTCGAATGGTTTGTGCCGGGAATATCCCATGCCGCCATGCACCTGCATCGCGCGGTCGGCTGCATTACAGCAGAGACGGTTACCGCGATAGTTACACATCGACACTTTGTCAGACAAGAGTTTAGCCACGTCCGGCTTAGACATCTGATCCATTTCCCACGCCGTCTTAAAAATCAGCAGGCGAAGCATTTCCGCTTCCGTCGCCAGCTCCACCAACGGGAATTGAATGGCCTGATTGACCGACAGTTTCTTACCAAATGGCGCGCGCGTGTTGGCATACTCAATAGACTCGTCAACGCAATATAGCGCCGCGCCAACAGAACTCGCCGCCTGACGGATACGGTTCTCGTGCACAAAGTGCTGCGCCAGCGCGAGGCCGCCCTCTGCCGGGCCAAACAGAGCAGACTCCGGCACCCATACATCCTTGATGGTCAGGCGCGGGTGGTCGGTGGGCATGTTGAACGTCCACATATATTCTTCGATGGTAATGCCGGGATCGTCCGCAGGCACCAGCAAACACGTAATACCCTTCGCGTCGCCATTCTCGCCACTTGTACGGACGAAGCACATCATATGGGTCGCGTGATGCATCCCGGTGATCCACATTTTCTCGCCATTAATCAGCCAGCCGTCGACACCATCACGCTTCTCGCGAACCGCGCGCGTCTCCATATGGGTTGCGTCAGATCCATGGTCAGGCTCCGTCAAACCAAACGTCGCGATGAACTTTCCTTCAAGCGCTGCGGTCGCCAAATGCTTTTGGTCTTCGCGCGCAAAATCTCGCAACATTAGGATCTGCGGGAAGTTGGCGACAATGGAGTGCTCGTTTTGCAAATCATTGTGTAGGCCAAGGCCCTTGCGTGCCAAATGCTCACGAATGATCGCCATGCCAAGATTTGTGCCGTCCTGCCCGCCAAACTCCTTAGGCAGCCCATAACGGAAGTGACCGGCCTCATCGGCGATCCTCTTGGCCTTTTTCAACAAGGCTTCCCATTCCGGGCGTGGCAAGCCATCATTGTCAAAGTCCGTACGCGCCCATTCACGGCGATGATCAAAGAAACGAATATTATCGTCCTGCTGCTCCAGCGGCTTAATCTCATCCTCAATGAACTTATCGAGCACGCCGAGATAATCGGAGATATCCTGCGGAATGTTGAAATCCATCTATCGTTTCCTCACTTAATTTCGCTGTTTTTTTGCCCACGCTGAGCTGGTTATGAAGTCAACTTACGCGCCAAACGAAGACTGGCAATTTGTGCCGTGGCGTAAGCGACGCTAAAGCGAATTAGTTACGACTGAACATTTGACTCATTGTTCAGTGCGATGTATCAAACTCAAACCCATCAGCCTTACCTCCCAAAGGAACTGCCCTATGCGCCCTCTCAAGCACGCCCTCCTCGCCACCTGTTTGCTACTGGCTCCCGCGGCCTTGTCACACGCAGATCCCGCTCAAACGCTAGAGGTGACATTCACCTATGATGCAGGCAGCCTCAACACAGCAGAGGGTACCGACAGAACGCTATCCTCCCTTATGGAACAAGCCCATTCAGCCTGTAAGTACAAAGCGCCGGTTTCGAGTGCGCCCCGTTCAGACGCCGCCTGTGAGCGCGCAGTGCTCGACAGCGCAATTGCCTCAATCTCCAATGGCTCACTCAACGGCGCCTATCGCATGGCAACTCAGAGCGCCCACCCTCATCTCACCGCGAAAAATGACAGTAAAATTACGAATGAATAATTGACAAACCATTCACGCGACACATATAGATGATCTTCAACCTCTCCTCGGGCCGTTCAGGATTTCCTGGCGGCTCATTTTTTTGCCTCGAATCGGCTATTATTAGGCGCTTGAGCAGAGAGGACCCCCGCATGACCACGAAAATAGAGCCCCGCCCAGAAGTTGGCTGCGGCGCCATTATCCTCGATGCAGAGGGACGCATCCTTCTCATGCAGCGCCTGAAAGAGCCTGAAGCAGGCGGCTGGGGCCTCTCCGGCGGAAAGATTGATTTCGGTGAACGGGCTGAAATCGCCATCACCCGCGAAGTCGAAGAAGAGTTGGGGATCATCGTTGAGGTCGATCGCCTCGCGCTGATTTCAGAAATCATCGACGGCGGTGACGGTCGCCACTGGGTCTCCCCCGTCTACCTCATGCGCCATATCAGTGGCGAACCACGCTGCATGGAGCCCGAAAAACATGGCGGCGTCGGCTGGTACACCCTAGACGCCCTACCCGATTACCTCACCAGCCCAACCAAAGACGCCATCGCTTGGCTCAAATCGCAATGAAGTCTTCCGAGACCAACAAGCTTCACTAATCGCAACCCAAGCCATCGGTCATCACCATTATAATGGTGCCATTCGGTTCACGATGCGGGAAATACACTGTGCGAAGAATTTCGCTCTCTACCCGGTTATCCGTGAGGCGACGCAATCGATCTTTTTCTTCCACCGACACGTCAAAATTACCAACCAAGTCCTCCTCGAATACGACGGCAGACGGATGTTGAAGGACATACTGGTCAGCCTTCAGCCATTCGCGGCCGTCGTCATCTATGACGATATGAAGGTTCCTATATTGCATTTCCAATCCGTTCTCCCACACACTCCGCGCAAGAAACGACCATAAATCACCCGACTTGAATGTTCCCAATTCTTTGTAAAGATCAAACACGTCATGCCTGAAAAATTCGTCCCAGGCCTCACGGTTAATTCCCTGCTGCTCCATGAGCAAGCCGTCTCTACCAGCTTGACCTATCGGCTGATCGAAACTCGGCCCACGATAGATACCCGTCTCAGTCGGCACAACATCATCACGAAATTGAGTTTCCAAAGATGCCACCCTCGAAGGGGTACGAGCATTCACCCATACTCGCTCTCCGCTCATTCGCTCAACCTCGAAAAACCCGGCCTCCACATCAAAAACCAATAGCGCGAAATACTCGCTCTCAGCCCACTTTGTCGGGCCCTCCATTGGCCGCCAGCCCGGGCCACCATCTATGTAGGGGGTGCGTACATGTCGGAATTTATAGCACGGGATTTTATCGCCTTCAGGCTCATCCATGCCCGGTTCAGCAAAAGCGCTAAGTGCGCAGTCGGAACTGTGAGGATTGAGCTCTCGATTCAGCAACGAGAATGGCCAAACATAACCGACCGCCTTCGTGCCAATCATTCCTCGACTAAATCCACACATAGAGTCAGCAACCGCACTGACGGCAAAAAGTGCTGAAAGCGCCGCCATAAAAATCCATCTATACATTATCTCGTCCTCATTTCGGCTCACCCTCCTTTGGGTGTATTAATATCCACTAAAAGTAGTTTTTCAAGTTGTCTGCGACCGCATACATGACGCCCACGTTTGGCTCAAATCGCAATAGTCCAAACCTGTTGCGCTGCCATCACGCTCGGGTCAAATCGACGCGATCCGTTGCGACGGCCCTCGCCTAGAATTGTCAGACTGATAACAAGGTCCGATGAAGCGTTTTGGCAAACTCCTCTTATGTCTGGTCGTATTGGACATTCTGTTCACGCTAGTTTTCTTCGGGTTGACCCGTCTGATTGATCAAACAGATGAGCTGGACGGCGGAACAGGCGTTGTCTTCTATACTGATGCTGCGGAAGAGGCAGACGCGCGCGTCGCCAAAGGGCTCCAACTATTGGACACTGGCAAAATTGACCGTTTGCTCATGGTGGGTGGCCACCGCCCGCAAGATGGAATTGTTGGTAGCCAAGATATGGCGCTCACCGCGATCCGTGTTTCGGGCCGGGCCGAGCAAATCTCGGCGGAGGTAAACTCCCGTGACACCATTTCAGGCTTGGGTAATCTTGCCTCTGACCCGACGAGCCTGCGCGGAGGCCAGCCCGTTTTAATCTCCAGCTGTCTGCATTTGCTACGCGCGACTACGATCTTCAATGCTGTGTCAGAAACAGCAGGCTCTCCCAAGACCGCCTGCACCCGCGCCAACGTCAATCCTTTGGCCATGTGGAAACAGGTTCACTATGAAACAGCCGCTTGGACCGTCTACCTCATGCCGGAAAGCTGGCGCGACTCCTTGATCGACCGGCTGCGTGGCGATGATCACGAGCAAGCGTCCACTCGATAGCGCCAACCATAAGAAAGACCCCGACAGAACCTAATCTGCGGGGCCTCACTCAATATATACTAAGACCGCCTAAACTAGGCTTGTGCCTTACCGCCTGGGATACGCAGCATTTGGCCGGGATAGATCTTGTCCGGGTCGCTGAGCATTGGCTTGTTAGCCTCAAAGATCACAGGATACTTCATCGCATCGCCAAGAAACTTTTTAGCGATCTTGGAGAGGCTGTCACCGCTCTGAACAGTGTAAAATACAGATTCGTCGCCCGCAGCGTCAGTTTCGATCGCGGAGGTGTCCACTTCAGAAACACCCTCGACATTACCAGCCGTCAGAATAACCTTCTCCAGCGTCTCCTGATCAGGCACTTTACCTTCAAGCTTAACCGTCTCGCCTTCGACAAGCACACGGAAGTCACCGCCTAGGCCGTTATTCTTGGCCTCAGATTCGATAGTCTTGGCCTGTTTTACCGCCTCGGCCTTGTCATCGTCGCCATCAAAGATGTCTTTTACTGTTTCCAGATTGCGCTTCTGAATATCGACATACTTCTGACCAGCATTCTTCAAGAACTTGAATACGCCCATGTTTTAATACCCCTTTTGGTAACTAGGAAATTGAACCTAAAAGGGATTCAATCAAAGCGAAAGATAAAATATCCAGCATGCCTGTTCAAAACTCAGGCACGTTTATTGCAAACTTTGCAGTCATGACGTTAAGTGGCGACAGATTCCCGCCGATAACCGCTAATCAAATGATGAGGGCATAATGAGCGACCGTGTAGAAGTGTTGGAAAATTTGGGTGTAACACCCAATAGTATTCGAAAAAATTGGAATGAGGCGTGTCTTTATGAAACCTCAGTCGAAACGGGAGAATCTCGTGTCGCAAAAGGTGGAGCGCTTGTTGTCGAAACAGGTCAACACACTGGTCGTTCCGCGAAAGACAAGTTCACCGTTCGCGATGAGACAACCGAAAACACAGTTTGGTGGGACAATAATGCGTCCATGACACCGGAGCAGTTCGATGTCCTATTCCAAGACTTTCAAACGCACTTAAAAGACAAAGACGTTTTCGTTCAGGAGCTATTTGGCGGCGCGGACACTGATCATCGCCTTCCTGTGACTGTCGTCAATGAACTTGCTTGGCACTCGCTTTTCATTCGCCACTTGCTGCGCATCCCTACAACTGAAGAGTATGCGAACTTCGCCTCTCAGTTCACAATCATCAATTCACCAAGTTTCCGCGCAGACCCTGCCCGTCACGGCACAGTCTCCGAAACGGTTATCGCAGTGAACTTCGCAAAGAAGATGGTTCTAATCGGCGGCACATCATATGCTGGCGAAACCAAGAAATCAGTCTTCACAGCGCTCAACTACTTCCTGCCCGTCAAAAACGTTATGCCGATGCATTGCTCGGTCAACACGTCTGAAGACGACGACGCAGCGATCTTCTTCGGCCTGTCGGGCACCGGCAAAACAACACTTTCAGCTGATGCAAGCCGCATCCTGATCGGTGATGACGAGCATGGCTGGTCAGAAAACGGCCTCTTCAACTTTGAAGGCGGCTGCTACGCCAAGATGATCAAGCTCTCCCCTGAGGCAGAGCCAGAAATCTACGCCACCACGAGCCAGTGGGGCACGGTTCTTGAGAACGTGGTCATGGACCCGGTTTCTCGCGAGCTAGACTTTGACGACAACACGCTCGCTGAAAACTCACGCGGCGCGTATCCGATCTCCGCAATTCCAAACGCCTCTTTGTCTGGTCGTTGTGGCCAGCCGAAAAATCTCATCATGCTTACTGCTGATGCGTTCGGCGTTCTGCCTCCAATCGCCAAGCTCACACCTGAGCAAGCAATGTATCACTTCCTCTCAGGCTACACCGCGAAAGTGGCCGGCACTGAGAAAGGCGTGACAGAGCCAGAAGCCACCTTCTCAACATGCTTCGGCGGCCCTTTCATGCCGCGCCACCCATCAGAATACGGCAACTTGTTGCGCGATCTGATCGGCAAGTATGATGTTGATTGCTGGTTGGTTTCCACCGGTTGGACAGGCGGTCCTTATGGCTCTGGTCATCGTATGCCAATCAAAGCCACACGTGCATTGCTCAACGCAGCGCTCGACGGTTCATTGAAAGAAGGCGACTTCCGCGAAGACGAAACATTCGGCTTCATGGTTCCAACCAAGCTGGAAGGTGTTGACGACAAAATCCTCAACCCACGCTCAACTTGGTCAGACCCAGCAGCTTATGACGCTCAGGCGGCAAAACTTGCCGACATGTTCGTTGCAAACTTTGGTAAGTTTGAAAGCTATGTCGATGAAGCGGTACGCTCTTCAGCGCCGAAAGCTAAAGAAACCGCGTAATCTGCGGCATTACGCCTAAAATTAGGATAAACAGCGGGGCTGGCGTTTATGACGCCGGCCCTTTATGTTGGGCGTCAAAGCACTGAACTGAATAAGCAGTATGCTTGAAATAGAATTTTCACTCTGGAGGAATATTTATGCGTGACGCAGTCATCCTTTCAACTGCCCGTACGGGTCTTGCAAAAGCCGGTCGTGGTTCACTAAACGACACACACGGCATCGTAACAGCTGGACACGCCATCAAGAGCGCTATCGAGCGCGCTGGCGTAGAAGCTGGTTTGATCGAAGACGTTTACCTCGGTGCTGCTCAGCCAGAGGGCGCGACAGGCCACAATGTTGCACGTAACGCTGCGCTTTGGGCCGGTTGCCCATCAACAACATCTGGCGCGACGATCAACCGTTTCTGTTCTTCTGGCCTACAAGCCCTCGCCAACGCGGCGTGGACTGTTCAGAACGAAGGCGCAGTCGCAACAATCGGCGGCGGCGTTGAGTCCCTGTCTCTTGTGTCTCGCTCCGGTCACATGAACATGCACCGCTATGCTGAAGATAGCCTGATGAAAGAATGGCCTGCTATCTGGATGAGCATGCTTGAAACAGCTGAGATCGTTGCTGATCGCTACAATGTTTCACGCGAGTCTCAGGACGAGTACTCAGCCGAATCCCAGAAGCGCACCGCTGCGTTCCAGGAAAAAGGCTACATGGCCGAAGAAATTTCTCCATTGAACACCCGCATGAAGCTGGTCAACAGAGAAACAGGCGAAGAAACATTCCAAGACGTTGTTTGTGATCGCGACGAATGTAATCGCCCTGGCACAACATACGAAACACTTGCTGGCCTCAAGCCTGTCTTCTCTGGTGGTAACATCATCAAGCAAGGCAAGTACGTCACCGCTGGTAACGCATCACAACTTTCAGACGGCGCTGCTGCGCTTGTCGTGATGGAAGGCAAAGAAGCCGAGAAACGTGGTCTTTCACCACTCGGTCGTTTTGCTGGCTTTAACGTTGCTGGTTGTGATCCAGACGAAATGGGCATCGGCCCAGTCTTCGCTGTGCCTCGTCTTCTTGAGCGTCACGGTCTGACTGTTGATGACATCGACCTTTGGGAACTGAACGAAGCGTTCGCTTCACAGTGCCTCTACTCACGTGATCGTCTGGGCATCGACCCTGCGAAATACAACGTGAACGGCGGATCAATCTCTATCGGTCACCCATTCGGCATGACAGGCGCACGTTGCGCGGGTTCATTGCTCCTCGAAGGTAAGCGTCGCGGCGCGAAGTGGGGCGTTGTCACCATGTGTATCGGTGGCGGCATGGGTGCTGCTGGTCTCTTCGAGATCTACAGCTAAGCCTAGAACTGCATCAAAGTGCATCAAACTGCACGCTAAAACCACTAACACCCCGGCCAGAAATGGTCGGGGTGTTTTGCCATTTGGTGAGGACGTGCTGCCTTCAGGTCGGCGCCTCCCTTTATGGGTAAACCGGCGCGCGTTTCTCCATCATCGCTGCAACGCTTTCAGCAAAGTCTGGCGATTTTAGCTGCTTGGTAAACTCGCCGCTCTCCACCGCCATATGCTCCAGAACCTCCTCGCGATGGTGTCTGATTAGCGCCTTCGAACGCAGCACCGCATTCGGCGCAGAGTTTGCCATGCTCAGCGCGATCTTCTGTACCTCAGGCATCAAATCATCATCTGCAAACACGCGCGCAATCAGTCCACATTGCAACGCCTCATCTGCGCCAAGCTTGCGCCCGCCCAGCAATATGTCATTCGCCATCGCCATGCCCACCTGCGCTGGTAACAGCATTGAAGAACTCGCCTCCGGCACCAAGCCGAGCTGGACAAATGGCGCATAATAGACCGAGCGCTTCGCCCCATAAACCAGATCACAATGCAGCAGCATAGTCAGCCCCACACCAATCGCCGTGCCATTCACCGCCGCGATCAGCGGCTTCGGGCAGGTCGCAATCGCGTTCAAAAACCGGGCAACCGGCGGAACCTCATCGCTATCCATCCCCGTTGAAAAGTCTTGGAGGTCGTTGCCAGCAGTGAACATATCGCCCGCCCCGGTAATCACGAACGCCCGCGCATTATCCTCTTTCCCATACGCCACAATCGCATCGGCCATGGCGGCATACATTGCTTGGGTCAGCGAGTTCTTCTTCTCAACCCGATTGATTGTCAGCGTGGTGACCCGGTTTTTAGTCTCCAAAATTACGTTATCTGTCATAAGGTTACCTGCTCTTGTATCGTGATTTGATTCCGCAGAGTTGAGCACGTTTGACGCTGCAGCAAAATGCTTCAAACTCGCTCACTCATTGATATTGCCGAAAAGCGCGTCCAACTAGGTAGGTGCAAATCCACGCGACGAGGAATCACCCATGCCCAACCTACAGCCCCTCATCGGCCTGCTACTCTTCACACTTGCAGCATGCAGCGCGCCCAAGCCAGAGGCTGCGACACAGTTTATCACCAACCCTGCTCCCGCGCCTACCTCAGCCACAACTGACGAAAATGGCGTCGCTCGAGACAACTATGGTCGCCCCTTCTCATACGCATTCCTCGGCAAACCGCTGCCCGCCATCAAAGAGACAAGCCTGAGCGGCGAAGCTATCGATTCCTCGCGTTTTGATAAATGGACCGTCATTGATGTGTGGGGCCTGTGGTGCAGCGATTGTATGGCTGACTCCAAATATGTGGCTGAGTTCGCTGAGCGCGCACCTGCGGAGAATATCAACTTCCTCTCGCTCCACGTTCCCGCCAGTGCCACGCGCGCAACGACACAGGAAATGTTTGGTAAGTATGGCTCAGTCGAGGCCTATTTCGACAAAGCCGGATATTCCTATCCGACCCTTGTCGACATTGACGCCTCCCTGCGCGAGCGCCTACAGATCGCATGGACGCCGACCTATCTACTCGTCTCACCAGATGGCATCGTGCGTGGATTCCGCACCGAGCTCTCCGCCGCAGGAGAGACCCCGGTGGACGATTTTCTCGCCGCGATCCAAACCGTCAGGTCCGCTGAAGAGGCCAAAGCCAACAAACTGCGGGAAAGCGCCTCAATCGGCCCGAATGGCGCCGTCAGCCTATCCAGCACAACTCTCTTCACATCTGGCGCGCTCAGAGCGGCATTCCCTGAGTACCTAGTGATCGCCGACAGTGAGGAAACGACCGATGGCCCCATCCCGGTTTTCCGCATCCTCCCCCCTATAGCAGCAGCAGATACCACGCCCCTCTTCACCATTTGGCCGGATTGGACCCGCGGGAGTGTCTTAGCCGTAGCCACCCATAACTCCGACGTAAAAGGTCCAGACGGAATTAGCGTCGGGCAAACACGGTTGAGCGACCTTTCCAGCACCTTTGGGGACGATTCCTGCACACCGTCTCAACTATCTGGGCGCCCAATGGTCACCTGTCACTTGCACGACGGCACCAACAATTTTACCCTAAGTTTTCCAACAGATACAGAATCGCCAAACGAATCTTTGCTGTTTGAAATGACTTATCTACCTCCGGGGCCCGCTCAATAGGCGTTCGAACGGGCTCAGAACTGCAGCACTTATTGAGTTGACTGCATTTTCACCCCGATTCAGCGATACGCGATTTGAAAGTTCGCGTAGCAACAGGTATTGAAGTCAATAAAGCTAGTTTATGGAGAGGCGCGCAAACATGCTGCACCCGTCTACAAAAATGTTGATCAACAAGTTGAGCGAGATGACTCGCAAGCAACGCGTTGCGTGGGATGAAGGCGAAAACGGCCAAATCATCCACGATACTGAAGGCTACCGCGTCATTCTTTCGCCTGCGCCTCATACCGTCATGCTAACCGACGTGCTCGGCAAAGAGATTGAGACCTGCACCCCGGAAGAGATCGCAGCAGAAGCCGAAACTGGAGGGCGTCCTTACTCACAATTCGTCAGCGAGCTTTACCGCGAAGCCAGCCGCCATGCGCGTGGCACTGAGCGCGCGATCGACGCTGTTCTACGCGGGCTAGACCGTGAAGAGGAAGGCGAGAGCAGTGAGTCCTTCGAGGAGCACGACGCACCAACCATTCAGCTCGAAGAATCAGAAAGCGTCGAAGACCTCACCGACGAGTCCGACCCAAGCGACTTTGAGGCGCTGCACCTTACAGACGACGAACCGACGCTCACAAGTGAGGAGATTGAAGGCGAGACAGAAATGACTCGCGCAATCGAGGCCATGGCCGAGGAGGTCAACGGCCCTGAAACTGACGAGGCTGAGATGGCCGAGGACGAAACATCGGACATTACAGTACCGGTTTTCGGTGCGACGAGCTTGCGTGAGGTTGAATTCAACTATGACACCGCCGATACACTTGTTGACGATGTCTCTCGAGAACCCGCCGCTGATTTTCTCAGCGAAGAATCAAGCCAAAAATTCGATCAGATCGAGTCCGCCATTCCTCCGCAGTACGCTGAATCTGAAGAAACTGCTGATCCAATACTTACACCAGAGCCAAGTGTGGCGCCTGCTGGACCAGCTGGCCGTGTAACCCCCATGGGCGGTGCCGGGTTCTTTGGCTCGAGCCTAGGAGACCTGAGCCGGTATCGCACTCAACAGATGACCGACAAGATTTCTGAAGAGGAAAGCGCTGAACAAGAGACTGCCGCGCCAAACGCCGAACCTGAGACGCCGATTACTGCCCCGCCAGTTACGGAACATGAAATTGAAGCATCTGCGCCAGACACGTCCGAAGAATTCAGCGTAGAAACCGACCCCCCACCATCTGAGGCCGTTGAGGCGCAACCTGAGGCTCGAAAATTCAGCCTATCCGGGCTCACATCTGGCTTTGGAATGGGCACGCCAGCTAATGTGACCCCAGCAGAAGAAGTTGCTCCTGCCATTCAGGTATCAACTGAGCCACCGAAAATGATTGATGGCACAATCGACCTTCCGGACTTTCCACCGGCAGAGCCAACGCTCGAAGAAGCTCCCTCACCAGTTCTTCCGTCATTCGACCAACCGCTTACGCCTCCAGCCCCCGAGGTTGATGACGAGGCAAGCAAGGAATGGATCGTTCGCGACGAATCGTCGGCCCCAGCCCAAGTTGAAGTCGAGGCAGAAAAGCCTGAAACCAAAGCAAAAAAGCCTACGCCCTTCAATCCGTGGAATTAGTCCCACGCCGAGATTGCCAAAATCTCCTTTGGACCAACGGTGTCATGTGACCGCAATGCAACATAACCGTGCCTTATGCGGTGAAACTGTAATGAATGTGGGCATGGGCATTCCGTTCGTGACGTTTTTGTGAAAAACCGCGCTTTATAAGATCCCGCGACCAAGACGGGCTGTCTTAACTCTCAAAGCGCAAGGCTTTCCTTATGAAATCTTTCACGTCTCTGAATCTGGTGTCAGGCGCCAGCATTCTGGCCCTTTCCCTGGCTTCCGCCTCATTCACTGCGTCCGCCCAAGAAGCTGACGAAGAAACGGCCCGCCTCGGTACCGTCACGGTGACAGCACAACGGATCGAAGAAAATCTTCAAGATGTGCCAATCTCCATTTCAACAATCGCCGATGAAAAACTGGACGTTCTGAAAAGTGGCGGCGCAGATGTGCGTTTCCTTTCAGCACGTGTCCCGTCTGTGATTGCTGAAAGTTCTTTCGGCCGCGCCTTCCCGCGTTTCTATATTCGCGGCATCGGCAACACAGACTTTGACTTGAATGCCTCACAGCCCGTTTCACTTGTCTATGATGATGTACCTTATGAAAGCCCAATCCTAAAAGGCTTCCCAGTGTTCGACCTTGAAGGCATTGAAGTGCTTCGCGGCCCACAGGGCACACTCTTCGGACGCAATACACCGGGCGGCATTATCAAATTTGATAGCGCAAAGCCTGTCATGAATGAATTTGAGGGTTATGCCCGGCTTGCCTACGGCAACTACAACACAAAAGACGTTGAAGGCGCTGTAAACATCCCGCTGTTTGAAGACCAACTCGCCATGCGCGTGTCAGGCATCTATCAAGAGCGTGACCCGTACGTCGACAACGCCTTCACCGGCGAAAATGACCGCTATGAAGGTTTCGAAGAAATCGCAGGTCGTGCGCAATTGTTGTTCACGCCACTCGGTTCAGACTTCCGCGCTTTGCTCAACGTACATGCTCGCTCAAACGACGGCGACGCGCGCTTGTTCCGTGCTAATATCATTGATGCTGGTTCAAACGGCATTGGTTCAAACTTTGATCGTGACACAGTGTACTTCGATGGCGACAACAGCCTGACACAAGACGCAAGCGGCATAACGCTCCGCCTCGACAAGTCGCTCACTGATGACCTCGAACTGACCTATGTATTCGGCAACGAACATGCAGACATAGCCAGCCGCGGTGACATTGACGGTGGTTTCGGCGCTGCATTCCTCGGCGCTGGCAATTTCGGCCCGGGCTTCATCCCTTTCCCATCTGAGAGCGGCGGCACAGTCGACGATCTTGATCAAACAACGCACGAGCTGCGCGTTGCCTTTGACGATGGCGGCGTTGTTCGCGGTCAGGCCGGCATCTTTGCATTCAAAGAAGATGTCGCGATCTCATCTCGCTCTTACAACTCCCTTGCACCCGGCCAACCGGTCAACGGACTCGCAAGACGCGAGAACGAAACAGAAAGCCTCGGCGTTTTCGCTTCAATCAGCGGCGACATCACCGACAAACTCACCGTCTCGGGTGGTGCACGTTGGACAGATGAAGACAAAACGTTCAGCGTTCGGCGGGTGACTAGCCCGTTCGGCGCAGGTGCTCTTGGCCCAATCGACGGTAAGCTTTCAGACTCTCAAGTGAGCTGGGATGCTTCAGCAGCTTATCAGTACAGCGAAGACCTGAACCTATATGCGCGTGCCGCAAAAGGCTTCCGTGGCCCGTCCACACAGGGTCGCCTCGTCTTCGGTGACACAGTGTCATCAGCAGACAGCGAAACTGTTCTGTCATACGAAGCTGGCTTCAAGTCAGAGCTGATGGACAACTCAGTTCGCCTGAACGCAAACGTGTTCTTCTACGAGCTGAGCGATCAACAGCTAACCATCGTCGGCGGATTGAACAACACAGTTGCGCTTTTCAACGCTGACAAAAGCGAAGGCTATGGTTTTGAAGTAGATGTAGAAGCTGCACCAACCGACAATCTGTTGGTGACGGCGGGCCTATCTTACAACAAAACTGAGTTCAAAGACGATGTTTTGCTTGCTCCAGGGTGTGGCGCAAATTGCACAATGCTCGACCCGATTGTCTATAATACAGACGGCACAACCCTGCTTGGTTACAACATCTCCGGTAACAGCTTCCCGAACGCCCCGGAATGGATCGCCAATTTCACGGCACGTTATGCCCTACCGATTGAAGGCGGTGAGTTCTATGCGTTCACGGACTGGGCCTACAAAGGCGACGTGAACTTCTTCCTCTATGAGAGCGTAGAGTTCGGCCAAGACGGATACTGGGAAGGCGGTTTAAAAGTCGGCTACAAATCAGACCGTGGCTATGACGTCTCCCTCTTCGGACGTAACATCACTGACGAAGAAGCCCTCACTGGCGCAATCGACTTCAATAACCTCACCGGTTTTGTGAACGAGCCAACTACTTACGGCATCCAACTGGGCTGGGACTTCTAAGTCCTCTTAACACTGCAATCAAAGCGGCCGGGCAGATCACTCTGTCCGGCCGTTTAATATTGAGGTCAAACTTCCATAATCAGGGACGCATCATTGTTGCGAACATTGCCAACCGCACTGCCCACCACCCATGCCTGCATGTCATCGACAGCAAATGGCGCATACAAATCTGACGGATCCCCCGCGCGTGGGTCTAACCACCGATCATAATCTTCAGGTTTCACGATGACAGGCATACGCGTGTGAATTCCCGCCATCAAGTCATTGGGCTGTGTCGTCAGCACGGTGAAAGTTTCAATGTGCGATCCATCAATCAATGCCGCATCCCATAGGCCAGCTACGCAGAACCAGCGACGATTTTTCAAAGAGATCGCAAACGGCGTTTTCGCCCCTTTCTGACCGGTCCATTCATAGAACCCGGAAATTGGAAGCAAGCATCGCTTGTGCCGAAACGCCCCGCGAAAGACAGGCTTCTCCGCTATCGTTTCCGCCTTGGCATTAAACGTCGAAAATTTCATTTCTGATAGCGGCTTGGTCCACCAACTGGGCACCAGCCCCCATCGCGCGGGGGCCATCTCGCGAACGCCTGAGTGCTCATTATTGCGAATAATTGGCTGAATAGTTGTTGGGGCCGCATTATACGTTGGGTCTGGTGACAACACCCCCTCAGGGCGCACAACACTCAACGCGTCGTAATACTCTTCCCAGCTCACGCCATGCCTAAAAAATCGCCCACACATGCATGTCCCCCTCTAACGGCTCACGCCATAGAGGACACATCTGTTACCTTGTAGGTCAAGGGACTTTTCCCAAACGCAGTGATCGTCAAATACTCGCCCTCATGAAAATAGTGCTCATTCAGTCGGCACCCAACCTCATCATCACTATCATCCTCTGGATCATAATCGAAAATCCAGTCTGAGCCGCGATACCGTAACAAGCCTGTGGCCCGTTCATCAGGATCAGGGTTAAACCTCACCACTTTGCACTCTTCTTGCCGCTCGCGCCATTCGCGTTCATCAAGATGACCGTCCTCCTGCAACGGAGCATAAATCGTATAACCTCGGTTCTCTTTGCCCGAAGGTGTCCCCGGGTTTCGCGCCAACTGCAACACTATTCGCTTCATCGTCATTTCTTCGTCTCCACCGTAGCCTAGCGCGACAGCGCTAGCATCGGCGCCTCTTTTGCCTCAAGCAAACGCCGAGTTGTACCGCCGAAAACACGTTCCGCCAAAGGCGAGTGCCCATAGGCGCCAGCCACAATTAGCGACGCATCGCTTCCCTTCGCTAAGGCCAACAGACCGGTGCCTACTCCACCTTCCAAATCCGCTGTCTCGGCCTCTACGCCCCCCTGTCCCAACCATTTAATCAAGCGAGACGGGTTTGCCGCCTCTCGGAAATCATCGTTTCGAATATCCGTTTTATTTTGTGCAATAATCACTTTGCCCATGGTGCGGATCAAAGGCAGGAAGAACCTAACAGCCCGCGCTGCGCCATCACTGCCGTCCCAAGCAATGATCACTGGCCCTTTCTTCGCGTCATCAGATCCCGCCAAAACAACCGGCAGCCTCGAATGCAGCAGCACTTCTTGGAAAGACGAACTCAACGGCTCGCCACCATGGGCAGCCCCACGCGGAAACACCACTGCCTCAGCCAATGTCGCCGCATCCGCAGAGGCACGCTCAGGCGTATTCACCTCATGAACAAATTTCGCAGTTACGCCGTGCGCGCCGCAATTCATTACATCGTAAAATGCCGAGCGCGCTTTTTCGAGCAACTCTTCTTGCAACTTAACAATCGGCTCTATCGACCCGACATTCATAGCTGTCGCCTCCATCGGCGCCACGACCATAACTGCTGCCGTTGGATCAGGAATAGCGCAAACCCCTGTCAATGGAACGTTCATCTGCCTCGCCAGTGACAGCGCGGCTAGGCTTGTGCATCGATCAGTTTTCTCAGTGCCTTGAAGCATTGCAACAACAGACATTATCCATCCTCCTGTGCGAGGGTCATCTGACCCGATAGAAGAACGGTATCATGTCGCTACAATTACAGTATTCGTAGTTTTACTTAGCTCGCGTCGGCGATCCGTTGGCGAGCAACTTTGTCAGCAACAACACTCGTCGGCAAACCATCCGCTAGCGCTGTGTCCAACACCTCACCCAGAGTGTCCATCAAGACAGATATTTTACAATCCACCCAATCACGAGAGTATTCACCAGACAGTTCAGACGCGATATTGATAATTCCGCCGCCATTGATCACATAATCCGGGGCATAGAGGATGCCGCGCTGACGCAATGCCTCGCCCATTTCAGGTGTCGCAAGCTGATTATTAGCACCGCCCGCAATCACTTTCACCGTAAACTGATCAAGCGTTTTCGGGTTGACCATCGCGCCGAGCGCATTCGGTGAAAAAATATCAGCTTCGACATTCAAAATCTCATCAGGCTCAACGACCCGCGCACCAGTGCGTCCCGCGACATCCTGCAGCGCCTCTTGATCAATATCCGTGATGTAGAGCTCTGCACCAGCCTTGGCCAGATGATCACAAGCATAACCGCCTACTGATCCAACGCCCTGCACCGCAATTTTCTTACCCGTCAGATCGTCTGATCCAAAAGCACGCTTAGCCGCCTCACAAATACCAAGATACACGCCAAGCGCCGTGACCGGTGAAGGATCACCACTGGCCGCAGCGCCCTGATCTAATCCAGCAACGAATTTAGTCTCTTTGCGTACAATTTCCATATCCGCAACGTCGATGCCAACATCTTCTGCGGTATAGTACTTTCCCTGCAAGCTATCGACAGCTTGGCCGAAGGCTCGAAACAATTTTTCTGACTTATCAGTACGCGAATTGCCCCAGATAACGGCCTTGCCACCGCCAAACGGAATATCCGCCATCGCATTCTTGTAACTCATACCTTGGGACAGTCTCAGCACATCGGTTAAGTGCGCCGCGCCGGTCTCATAATTCCACATCCGCGTGCCACCAGCCGCAGGGCCACGGGCTGTAGAATGCACTGCGATAATCGCTCTCAAGCCGCTCGCAGCATCGTGAAACATATGGACGCCCTCATGGGCATCAAATGATGGGTGATCAAACATTGGGGGACCCCGAATTTGAAGAAATAAACATATATCCGCTCTATCGCATTAAACTGCGGCGTCAATCACAGTGTTCGCCCCATCTGGCCTGCCAATTGCTCTTGGTTTAAAGTGTATTACAGTGCCTGCGAAATGGAGTTTTGAATGTACAAACGTATTACAATCTTGGCTGCTGCGACCACTTTGCTCGGGTTAACCACAGCAATGGCCGCACATGCAGAAGTTTGCCGTTCCATTTCCGCCAGCTGGAGCACAGAGAATTTCCAGTTCCGCACCCAAATGTGGACATCGGGCAAAGATGGATGCAAGAAAATCGCCCATACCATCGCTCAAAATGGTCGCGAAGATGTGATCGAAGGGTACGATTGCGACTGCGATTTGAGCGCCGATGGCCAAGAATACCGCCTCGAAGGGGCCCCTCATTCTCGCAACGTCGAGCAATTGATTGCCCTCTGCAAAGGCCCGATGGCAGATGAGCCCTACCCTCCCATGGAAACCAGCTCCCTCAGCGACCTGATTTCTTAAGCCTCTAAAGATCCCCAATGACGCGAGTAATAGCTCTCCCATCACGGGAAACTACTTGTTGCGCAGCCTGTTCAGGCAAAATTGACGGTTTTCAGGGTAAACACGCCATTCAATGCAGCTAAGACCCGTTCTCTTTGCGATAGGCATCATGACCATGCTGCTCGGTGCAGCCATGATCCCCTGCGCATTGATGGACTATGCCGACCAGCGCAATGAGTCCCACGTCTTTGCCGTATCCGCGTTCGGTTCCATATTTGTTGGGGCTTGCTTGTGGATATTATGCCGTGATCACGATCAACGCACCGGTCAGCGCGAAGCCTTCCTGCTCACCATTCTCGTTTGGTTATTCCTGCCCCTGATCGCAACGATCCCCTTCCTTGCCTCCGGCATGAGCTTTACCGACTCCTCGTTCGAGAGCGTTTCGGGGATGACGACCACCGGCGCCACAGTGCTCACCGGCCTAGACGACCGTCCGCGCGGCCTTCTGCTCTGGCGCTCCATCCTGCAATGGATTGGCGGCATCGGCATCATCGTTACCGCTATCGCCATCCTGCCCCAATTGCGCGTTGGGGGGATGCAGCTGTTTGAGCTTGAAAGCTCCGACATGTCGGGAAAATTCTTGCCGCGCATTACCGACATCGCGACACAGCTAGGTTTTACCTACCTCATCCTGTCAGCGATCTGCGCACTCTTATACTCGCTTTCCGGCATGAACTGGTTTGATGCGATTGCCCATTCAATGACGACAATGTCTGCAGGTGGATACTCCACGCATGACGCCTCGTTCGGGTTTTTCAACGGCACGTCAGCCCCCTATGTCGCAACAGCGTTCATGTTTATCGCCGGCCTCCCTTTCAGCCTATTGGCCATGATGCTGTTCGCAGGGCGTATTTCACCCATTTTGAAGGACCCACAGCCGAGAATTTACCTCGCGCTCATTCTCGCCTTCACTGGCATAATCGTCCTCTATTACCAGTCCGGCGCTGCTCCTGATATTTTTGAACATACCGGACATGCAATTGGCGATGCCTTGTTCAACATCATCTCCATCATGACCGGCACCGGCTATGCCACGGCCCCCTACGACACATGGGGCGCACCTGTATTGGTGCTCTTCTTGGGCGTCACATTCCTAGGCGGGTGCGCAGGGTCAGCCGCCTGTGGGCTTAAAATCTTCCGCTTGGAGATCAGCGCCAAGGCTATCATCGCCTATTCCCGCCGCATGGTCCGCCCGAACCGGCGCTCACCTGTGCGCTATGCCGGGCGCCTCGTGGATGAAGATACGTTGCAATCGGTCATGATCTTCATGTTCCTCTATTTCGTGACATTCCTCGTCGCCGCCGCTCTGCTCGCTATATCTGGTCTTGATGCCATCACAGCCATTTCGGGCGCTGCGGCCAGCGTTTCAAACGTCGGCCCGGGGCTTGGTGAAACCATCGGCCCGTCCAGCACGTTCCAGACAATTCCAGACTTTTCTAAATGGGTTTGCCTCATCGCCATGCTGCTCGGACGGCTTGAATTTGTGGCCGTCTTTGTCGTGCTCACAAAACGCTTTTGGGCAGCCTAATCTAACTGGTCAGCGCCTTATAAAGCATACGCACGGCCACCACCGCCAACAACACGCCGAACATTTTGCGCAGCAACGCCGCATCGAGCTTATGCGCGAGCTTCGCTCCAACCGGCGCCATCGTAACCGTAAATATGGAAATCATGACAAACGCCGCCAAGTTCACATGGCCCAGCGAGAATGGAGGCAAGTCGGTTCTACCCCACCCCACAAACACAGCCGCAATCGCTGCCGGCACGCCAATCATAATGCCCCAACCAGATGCCGTCGCCACAGCCTGATGTATAGGCCGCCCGCACAATGTCATCAGGCTAACCCCAAATGTACCGCCACCAATGCCCATCAATGCAGACAAACCGCCCACTGCGCCGCCTAACCCAGTGCGGGTGAGCCCGCGAGGCAGATCCTCAGCCAGTTTCCAAGTGGGGCGCCCAAAGAAAAGCTGCGCCGCCAAAATCATCCCGATTGATCCAAATATCCCCAACAATGCATTCTTAGACAACATGCCGCTGAGCGACATGCCCAGCAGAGAGCCCAGCACGATCCACGGCCCCCATGCCTTGATGACAGGCCAATCTACCGCGCCATGCTTGTTATGCGCCATCACGCTGCGCCCAGAGGTCAAGATTATCGTCGCCAATGACGTGGACACCGCCACATGCATCGCGCTGTCTTCATAGCCCATACCCGACAACAGGAAGTACAGCACCGGCACAATGATCGCTCCGCCACCAATGCCAAATAGGCCAGCAGCCAGCCCCGCCACTGCGCCAGCCACGCCCAATGCCAACAGCATCGGCCAGCTTTGCATCAAAAGTTCCAGCATATTACCAAACACCCGCCTTCTTCAGCGCCTCATCAAGACTCGCTGGAATATCCAGTGCCGTATCACCCGAATTCAAGTCTCTCGGCGCATTGTCTGACTTTAAATATCGCCATCCCTGAAACGGGCGCTTGGGTTTCGCATAGGTCGGCACCAGGTCTGGGCTAAACACCAGCTCGCACATGCCTTTGCCTTCAGCATCTTTATACTGGCGAACATCGACGATTTTCTGACGCACGCGAATGGAATTGCGGATGACCCAATAGAGCGACCCGCCATTCAGCAACTCATCGGCCCGCTTCGGCATCATGCGCGTACGATGCACCGGATTGTCGGCCCGTTCCAATTGCAGCAATTGATGAGCCGCCAAGTCTTCAACGCTCTCCACGCCCACACACAGTTTTATGAGATGAATCGTCATGTTTGCGACAATACCCCGTCACCGCCGTCAGGTCAGCACTCAATTTGAACCAAGCGCGCTCATCTGTGTAAACTCTTGTTCAGCTTGCTCACTTGCAAAGAAAAACTCCGCCTTGGTAATCCGGGCCGAGTAGCGACGCTTGATCGTGTGAAACGCCGCGCGCGCCTCCAAATCAATTGAGAACCCAGACACATAAGACAGGCTCCATGTCGGCTCTGTTCGCAGGAAATAGCTCTGATTATACCGGGTCAATTTGCCCCCTTCAGGGCCACGCACGGGCGCTGGTAAAACATAGTCGATCCGCAAGAAGCGCTCACCAATCGGGTCGAGCCAAGCTGTTGCAGCCAAACGCTCCGCTGCCCAAACATCAAACGCTTCATCATTTGCTGACGGCGTATGCTGAAACCGCAATGCCCACGCCGCACCGCCATCATTGACCTCTACATGAGGGCCAAGGCTGAGCCGTAGATCATCAGGAAATAAACGCCCATCCGGCGCGGCCTCTGCGGCCCAGTTTGCGCCAAACGAGTCGAGTTCATCATCGTCACCAGACCATTCAACAACAGCCCAGCGCTCGCCTTTATCTTTGCGCGGATCAAATGCGTAAACCCGGCGTGCATGCTCACTCTTCATTTCAACCGTAAAAGCCGCGCGAAAGGTCTTGGGCGCTTCGGTGGCTCGCAACGCGGAATCCATTGGCCCCGAACCGGTCGCCATTGCAAAGGTGAGAAACAAGGCAAGTATCATATAGCACCCCTAAGGTGCGATAAGGTCTCGCAAAATTGAGGCAGCTATGCGGCGGATATGTCTCTAACTGAGTTTTCCGCATCAAGATCAACCACAAAACTCGGCCCAGTGGTTTTCTCAAATGAATTACGTGAGTTGAACAATTTCAGCCCACGCGCCATCGCCGCTTTTGCAAATTTCCCGGCCTTGCCATCATTGGCAATCGACGGGTTTGCGCCCCACCAACGACGCATCGCGCCATTCGTATAAAGTGCATTGGCGTGGACAAGCGCCTCGAACGTCATGAATTCGCAAGACAAAGACACATTCGTGCAATCGCCATTATCAATGCGGTGCGGCGCTGTTTGTGGCCACCCAGCCACCATACCCGGCTGCATCAAAACATGTTTGGCAGACGCGTCGAATGACGGTTCATAATCGATTTCTTCTTCAGTCTCACGCAGGACGATGGACTCAATCTGCTCATCGCTCGCGAATTCTTCACCGTTTGGGTAAAGATAGAAATTCTTCTCACCCTTAATCTGCCACAGCATCACCATAGGAATATCGAGGTGATAAAACACACGCGCCTTCGGGCTGGAAATCAGCACACCGCAGTCGCGTTTAATCGTTTTCAGGCCAGGTGTTTTTGAATCCACCTCGTCGAACATCTCATCACACAACTCTGCATAATCCGGCAGATGCGCGTTCGCGTTACGCAGATTGATCCACAAGCGCCCTTGATTGACAGCCTGCATCAACTGCTCACCATTCAGATTACCAGGATCACCGCGACGAAAGCTGGTCTTGTCCCGGCGCTCATTGTCCATTGTGTAGATGCCAAAAGCCTCGCGCGGATAACGATCGAGCAAATCAGCCAAGCCATCATCCGAGAACATTGGGCGTTCGTGCAGATTATGGTGAGCCACGATCAGATCGTCCCCAAAACTGGCGGCTTTCTGCGCATCCCAATCAGAGAGTATTTCCTGTGTCATTCTACTTGTTTCTCTCAATTAGACGCTTTTGTCACCCATCGGTTTTGGCGTGCGGACCTGTTTGCTGTTTTATACCGCGTGTTCTCATCGCACTGATCAAATCACGCAGCCGAACTGTAAACCGCGGGTCACTAGCCGACACGTGGTCTAACCGGCGGCGCAATCTTTGAACCGCAGCACCATCACGGTCAGCGCCCAGAACGCGCCAAAATACAGATAGCCCAGATTTCACCCGCCCCATCAGCGAGCGGCTAGTGACATGCGCATGATAAACGGTGCGCTCGGAGCTGATATAATATTTTTTGTAGTGATCGTGACCTTCGGCCAAGTCGTACTCTCGCAGGCCCATAGCTGGCATGTTTTCAATGATGCGCTTCAACAGCAAATTACCGGGCGAATAGCGTGCAAACTCAGGATTGTAAGCCGCGATCCACGGGTGGAACACATCATCCAAACGAAACCCAAAATGCGCGCTTACAAAATTATCGCCAGCCCACAAGCTAATGCAAAATCCGTTCGGGCTCTCAGCGACTTCATCCAAAATCGCTCGCGAATGCTGTGTGTCAGTTAAATCGACTAGCCCAGACGCAACATATTGCTCGGACTTGTACCGAAACAGCTCGTCCTTCAGCGCCGGGTCGATCGCGCCCCATCTCATCTCAAGCTCATACCCATCGCGCGACGCCTGACTATCCAGCCGCCGAAAATTCTTGAACCGCTTTGCGTGTTTCTTACGCTGTTCCTCAAGATACTCAGCTGGATCTGTATCAAGCGAAATAAGCATGGTTGAATGCTGTGACGAACGCTCAGCCACGAAATGATCCCACGGATCAACCATCGATGTTGTTTGCCAAGCAGATAATCCTGCTGCTTCAAGAATCTCGACCAAAGACACGTCAAAATCGGAGCGCAGGATGGGGCCTGAATAGTCTGAAAACGGGGAGCCTATGGAGCGCGCGGTCCGATCCGGTCGGCGAAAATACGCAAACACGCCAGCAAGACCTGCTTCATCGTGAAACAACACAACGCGTGCGTCTGGCCTCTCCCGCCCCACAGTTTGGGCAAACTCTGGCGACAACAGTGGTGAGTTGTAATCTTGGTGCGCCGCGCGCAAACCGTTCCACGCCTGCATATCAGCGGGTGCAACGTCCTCTGGATGACAGGTCGTTGACCGAAAACTCGGGCCTGATTTCTGAGTGGTGTTCAAAACGACCTACTTACTCTTGCTTACCAGAATGGATAATACAGTCCATTCGCTCGCAATCGCCATGCCATTCAAGCACTGAGCGCAGTAACATTTTAGCTATCAACTAGGCGGCGAATCACTTTTATCGCGCCCAAAGACCAGCCTCATCAACCAGTTCGGCGCAAAACGCTCTAAACTCGAATATTTCTGCATTAGTTTTTCCATGCCCAGCCGCCCCCATTTGGCGTTGCGACCGAGCAGAATGACCCCGACAATCGCCAAGGGGAGACCGATGGGGATAAGCGGCGTCAAAATGCCAATCGGAATAGCGACCAAAATCAGTACCAAACCCAGAATCGCCAGAGTTTGACGCACAGCAAGTTGAACGCCTCCCTTCAAAACCTTTGCGGGCTTTGAGCCGGGTGTTTCAGGCGTTTCATTGAGGCGGTGTGAATCTTGCGTGCGCATAGTGTCGTATATGATGAAAAACTGCGGTTATTACAATTAAATACCCCACATGTGGCTAAAGTCTGGCAACAATGACGACAGATTGCTAAGACATTAACTTCCAAGGGGTTGGGATGTTAAAAACGGGGCGATGATGAAACTACAATCCATACAGCTTTTACGCGCTTTGGCAGCGTTGCTGGTGGTGTTTTTTCACCTACGCATGCACGAGCTCGCTTCGATAACCGCCCTCGGAAGCATAGAAAAACCTTTGCTCAATGGCGTGGTAACCAATGGCTATGCCGGCGTGGATCTGTTCTTCGTCATATCCGGCTTCATCATGGTGTATGTGACACAAAACCTGAAGCCGGGCGCAGCAACCGCTGCCGAGTTCCTATTCGCCCGACTCACCCGCATTTATCCGGTCTGGTGGATTTTTGCAGCGACCGCGCTCATCCTCTTAATGACCACTCAGCTTGGCCTACCGGGCGGAAATGGGTGGGACCGTATCGCGCGTGGCACATCCGTTGGCCCATTCTTGGCCAAATCCTTCCTCCTCATCCCTCAGGATGTGTACCCAATCCTCAGCATCGGCTGGACGCTGATCCATGAAGTCTACTTCTATATCGTCTTCGCGCTCATCCTGCTGCTCCCTCGCAGTTGGTGGCTTACCGTACTATTCGCATGGGGCTGCATGATCGCGCTCGGCGGCATGATCGGCCAATCCACTCATATCGCGACCAGCCTCACCAACCTCATCTTTTACCCGATGACGATGGAGTTCATCATCGGCGCGGCTGTCGGCCTTGCCGTCACCTCCGGCTTTGCCAAGCGCGCAGGCATTGTCAGTCTCGGCGCAACCCTCTGGTTCGTCGGCGCGCTGGCCTGCCAAGGCCCAGAGACCGCAGCAGCGCTCGGCTGGGGCCGTGTCATCTGGTTTGGCATGCCATCCGCGCTTCTCGTTTACGCCTTCGCTGTGCTCGATCTTAACAAGCGCCTCATCTGGCTTATCCCCGCTGCCGTTGGTGCTATTGTCGCTGCCGCCTTCTATCAAATGTACAACCTCACCGGCGACAGCCCAGCCAATCTGCGCATTGGTGGCTCCATTCTATCGGTCATTGTCGGTCTGATCGCGATGCTCGTCACCATGTGGAGCGGCTGGCTCACGGGCCAACATGCGCCTGAAAAATTCGTATCCCTCGCCCCGCGGTTCCAAACCATTCTGCGCCGCCTCGTCCGGCTGGGCGATTGGTCATTCTCGCTTTACCTCTGCCACATCATCGTCATAGTGGCCTTGCGCGCGTTGTTTGACATGCTGGGCAATATCGGCCCGCTTGCGCCCATCTTCCAGCTTGGCCACGCCGGACCAATCGACAACATTCTATTCTACTTGCTTGGCCTATCGCTCAGCATCATCGTCGCAGGCTTAGCCTACCGCTTCGTGGAAAAACCGATGATCCAGCAGTTTGGAAAATTGCGCCAATCCATATTCGATAGGCGCTCAAGCGGCGAAGATCAGGTCTAGCCGGACTATTCCGCCGCTACAGGCACAACAACAGGCGGTGTCCATTTCAGCACGGGCTTACGCGCAGCCTTCGTCTCATCCAGCCGCTTCATCGGCGCAAGATATGGCGCACCTTTCAGCGTCTCATCCCCCTGTGCAGCCCGTCGTGCGACAGACTCAACTGAATCACAGAACCGATCCAGCTCTTCCTTGCTCTCGGTCTCCGTCGGCTCAATCAACATCGCCCCATGCACCACGAGCGGGAAATACATCGTCATCGGATGATACCCCTCATCAATCAGCGCCTTGGCAATATCTAGCGTCTCGATCCCTTCGGCAGTAAACGCATCGGAGAACAGCGCCTCATGCATGCAATAGCCCTCAAACGCTGGTGTCATCACATCACTCAAACGCGCCTGAATATAATTAGCGTTGAGCACAGCATCTTCTGCCACTTGTTTCAGACCATCCGCGCCATGGCTCAACATATATGTGAGCGCCCGCACAAACATGCCCATCTGCCCGTGGAAGGCTGACAACCGGCCAAAGCTCTCTTTCGCCTCGCCGGTCACATCCTCAACCAAACGGTACAGTCCGCCAGAATCTTTCTCGATCAGCGGCACAGGTGCATACGGCGCCAGCGCGTCAGACAGCACAGTCGGCCCAGACCCCGGCCCGCCCCCGCCATGCGGCGTAGAGAACGTTTTGTGCAAATTGATGTGCATGGCATCAACGCCAAGGTCTCCCGGACGCACACGGCCAACAATCGCGTTAAAGTTCGCGCCGTCACAATAGAAATAGCCGCCCGCATCATGGATAAGATCGGCAATCTCTTTGATATCGGTCTCAAACAATCCGCACGTATTCGGGTTGGTCAGCATAATGCCCGCAATGTCGCCCGTCTCAACCAGCTTCCCGCGCAGATCATCCATGTCCACACGCCCACGCGCATCAGCCTTAATCTCATCCACCGCGAAGCCGCACTGCACAGCCGTTGCCGGGTTTGTTCCGTGCGCGGACTCTGGCACCAGCACACGCTTGCGCACATCGGCCTCACCGCGCACAATCAGCGCTTGGCGAATGGCCATCATCCCACAAAACTCACCATGCGCGCCCGCCTTCGGGCTCATCGCCACGGCTGGCATTCCGGTCAACGTCTTCAGCCAATGGCCCAGCTCATCAATCAGCTCCAGCGCGCCCTGCACAGTCGCTTGCGGCTGCATCGGGTGAATATCAGCAAAGCCCGGCAAGCGCGCAATCTTCTCATTCAGGCGCGGATTATGCTTCATCGTGCAACTGCCCAGCGGGAACAGCCCCAGATCAATCGCATAATTCTTTTGGCTCAAACGCACATAATGGCGCACCGCTTGGGGCTCAGACAGCCCCGGCAAAGCAACATCCCGCCCCCGCGCCACACCGCCCAAGCGATCAGCACAACCACTCGGCGCAGGCAAGTCAACACCCGTTTCACCCAGACGTCCCATCTCAAAGATCAGCCCCTCAGCCTGCAAAAGCCCGCGAGAGCCAGAGCGCGTCTCCATTCCGCTCACCTCACGAAGTTGCGGCGACGTTTCCCGTCCTGTCGATTTCATGCTCATTGCTCGTCTCCAAGACCTACTTGTTGAATTGGAAAAAACTGGATCAACGACGCCATGTCCAAAGCGTGTTCATCGCCAAACATTCTCAGTCGCGATTCCTTAAATGCTCTCGACATAGCAATCTCACTCGGCACCATACGCATCGCAAGCTCCATCGCCTGAAAACCATCCACGCCGTGAATGTCGGTTCCCCGTTCCATCCCCGGCCAACTCAGCTCGTACCGAGAAGTCCAATGCGGGTCCACTCTCTCCGGCTGGAAAACTCTAATCACACCGGCCTCCCAGCTTCCGTTCTCCAGACACTCAAGCTTACGTTCAATGAATGAAGCGCTCATCACACAATCTCCTTCAGCGCCGCCGCATAGGCCGCTATATCATCCTGCGTCGTGCACTCTGTTGCTGCGCAGATAATCACATCGCCCATGTGCGCGTTCGGCAGCAGGCGGCTCGCCCGCACGCCACCAACGACGCCAGCTTCGTCCAGCATGGCCAGCACTGCCTCGGCATCAATCGGCACACGGAAGGCAAACTCGTTAAAGAAGCGCGGTGTCAATATCTCCACCCCCGGCACAGCTTCAAGTGCATCGGCCAGATCACACGTCGCTTCATGGTTTAGCAATGCCAGCTGCTTCAGCCCCATCCCGCCCAGCAACGTCATGTGCGCCGTAAACGCCAGCGCGCAGAGGCCCGCATTCGTGCAGATGTTCGATGTCGCTTTATCACGGCGGATATGTTGCTCGCGCGTTGATAGCGTCAGCACAAAACCGCGCTTGTCCTCGGCGTCTACCGTCTCACCGCACAGCCGGCCCGGCATTTGCCGCACCAGCTTTTGCCGCGCCGCGAACAGGCCGACATATGGCCCGCCAAAGTTCAGTCCATTGCCCAGCGATTGCCCCTCGCCCACGGCAATGTCCGCGCCCATCTCGCCTGGCGGCGTCACCAGCCCCAGCGCCACGGCCTCTGTAAACACAGACACGAACAGCGCCTTCTTCTCATGCGCCGCGTCGGCCACCGCGCTCATATCCGTCACTGTGCCAAACACATTCGGCGACTGGCCGATCACGCAGGCCGTCTCATCATCCACCGCGTTAATAAGCGCGAGTTCGCCATCCACCGCCGCAGGCAGGAATACCACCTCCAGCCCTTGGGCCTCGCACAGTGTTTTTGTTGCCTCGGCATAATGCGGGTGCACCCCGCCAGACAGCACAACCTTTTTGCGCCGCGTCACCCGGCACGCCATCACGGCAGCCTCTGCGCACGCGGTCGATCCGTCATACATAGACGCATTGGCCACATCCATCGCGGTCAGTTCAGCGACCTGCGTCTGGAACTCAAACAAGGTTTGCAGCGTGCCCTGCGCAATCTCTGGCTGGTATGGCGTGTAGGTCGTCAAAAACTCCGACCGCTGAATAATCATGTCAACGCTGGCTGGCACATGGTGCTTATACGCCCCCGCGCCCACAAAGAATGGCCCGGCAGACGCAGACCGGTTCTTCGCCGCCAGCGCCGTCATGTGCCGCTCAACCGCCAGCTCGCCCTGATGATTTGGTAACCCGTCAATCTGGCCACCCAACCGCGCAGCTTTGGGCACATCTTCATAAAACGCATCAACGCTTTTCGCGCCAATGGTCGCCAGCATCTCTGCGCGGTCAGAATCCGTTAGGGGGAGGTATCTCATCGCCCTTTTTCCTTTGCCATTTCTTGAGCAACCATCTTTGACATCACATCGCCCGATGCGGTCAGCCCATCTCGCGCGCCCACCAGATCGGCCTCCCGCGAATTTTGGTTCAGCTTGCGGACGCCCTCCAGAAGCGTCACACGCAGGCGCAGGCCCATAATCGCCGCCACCATCTTCTCGGTAAAATCTTCCGGTGCATCATCAACCGTCCACGGCGTATCGCGGCCGCCTTCCAGCTTGTCAGTCAGCGTCTCCAAATGCCCACGCAACTCGCCCGCATCGTTAAACGTCTCCAACATGCCCGTCGCATGAACCGCAATATAGTTCCATGTCGGGGCCACTTTCCCGTGCACCTGTTTCGACGGATAGAAAGACGGCGTTACATACGCGTCCACCCCGTTAAAAATCACCAAAGACGACACACCGCCCTCTGCCAGCCGCGCCAGCGGATTGCCCCGTGAAACATGCCCCTCCAGATACAGCGCGCCATCATCATCGCGCATAACCAGCATCGGCACATGCGCCGCCTGCGGGCCCGTCTCACTCGACACGATTACATTCGCAAAAGTACGTTGCTCAATAAAGGCGATGCGCTCAGCATTATCTTTCATTTCAAAGAGGCCGTAACTGTGCATCGCTTATTGCCCCGCGCAGAAGGCGTCATACGCCGCCTTGTCCATCAGGCCGTCCAGCTCGCCCGTGTTGCTAAGGGTCAGCTTCACAAACCAGCCCTTGCCCTCGGCATCTTCGTTCACTGTTTCGGGCGCGTCGGCCAAATCACTATTGCCTTCGGTCACCGTACCGCTGATTGGCGCGTACAGATCAGACGCCGCCTTCACGCTTTCCACCACGGCCATTTCGCCGCCCTTAGAAAACTCCGTGTCCGCATCAGGCAGCTCAACATAAACAACGTCGCCCAATTGCTCAGCGGCATAGGCCGTAATGCCAACGGTTCCAACATCGCCCTCAACGCTGATCCACTCATGTTCTTTGGTGTAATAGATTGTCATTTCGAGATGTCCCTCGCTTAGCGTTTATAGTTGTGTGCAACAAAAGGCAGCGTCGCCACTTCGGCTGCGCGTGCTTTGCCTCGCACCATCAAGTCAATTTTCGTTCCTGGCGCGCCGTACGCTGCGGCCACATAGCCCATCGCAATCGGCCCGCCGACACTCGGCCCAAATCCACCAGACGTAACAATGCCGATCACCTCCCCGGCCACAGAAATCTCGGTGCCCTCACGCGCAGGCGCCCGTTCCAGCGGCTTGATGCCCACACGCACTTGGGCGGGGCCATCCGCTCGCGCCGTCAGAATGCGCTCCGCTCCCGGAAAATCCGCCGCCTCGCGTCGCCGCTTCTGGATCACCCAGCCAAGGCCAACTTCCACAGGCTCCCGGCTCGCATCCATGTCATGCCCATAAAGGCACAGCCCCGCCTCAAGGCGCAGACTATCGCGCGCAGCAAGGCCAATCGGCTCAACGCGTTCATCGCTCAGCAATTGACGGGTAAAATCGCCCGCAGCTTCGGCGAAAATCAAAATCTCGAACCCGTCCTCACCAGTATAACCGCATCGGCTAACCGCGCAGCGAACGTCGTTCCAATACATGCGCTTGGACTGCATAAATTTGAGATCTTCACAGCCCGGGAAAAACGCCTTCAACACGTTCACCGCTTCCGGCCCTTGCAGCGCCAAGAGCACACGATCATCAGCACGCTTGAGCGTGGTCTCAGCGCCTAGCTTATCCTCAAACACCGCCCAATCTTGATGCTTCATCGCGCCGTTCACCACGATATACAGCATCCCCTGCAACTCGTCATTCTCAGGGCGCGTAATAATCAAATCATCCAATATCCCGCCATCCTCGGCGAGCAGAACGGTCAGGCGCGATTGCCCCGGCTTCAGCGCTTTAATATCACTCGGCACCAGCCGCTCAATCAGCGCCGCAATCTTCTCATGCGCGCCCGCCTTGCCTAGCCCTTCTTTCAGAAACAGAAAGCACGGCCCCATATGGGATACATCGAACAGCCCAGCCTTGGCCCGCGTCCACAGATGCTCGTCTTTCACGCCCAGCGGATATTGCACCGGCATCTCATAGCCAGCGAACGCCACCATTTTCGCGCCCAGCTCAATATGCAGGGCGTGCAGCGCGGTCGTCTTCAAGCTCGTGTCTTCTGACATCAGCACCATCCATTAGAGCAAGCGCAACGATGCCATAAGCATCGAACGTAAACGCTGCCCCCGCTGTCCTTGGTGCCTGAGAGATTCCGCGCGGCCAGATACCCGGCCTGCTTGCTCCTTCGGCGAGGTGGTACCAAACGGCCCAGCCTCTTTCCAGCGTGTTGTTCCTCTCCCGGTCCGTTTGCCTGAGCGTTTCCGGGGCGGTTGCGCCTTCGGCGGCGACCCTGTTTCAGGCCGCTCTCTCCCGGGAGGGATGAACTAATTGCGTAGCTAGATGCGATTCCTCAATCGGGCAAGCACTATTGAGACTTTTCCACACCCTGCTAATCAAGTGACACAGCATCAACATACGAGCCGAGAAGGCCGCGTCATCATGAAATCACTCGATACATTCATCGCCGATTGTCGCGCAGCCGTCGACGCCGACTCCACCCACAACGCCGTCCTGCCCATCGTGGAGCGCGCCTTTGAGGACCCGGGTGCTGTGCTAAAAACCGTAGGAAAACCAACATCAAGCGGCCTCACCCCCCTCTACCAATCAGACACGCTCACCATCGCAAATTTGGTCTGGAAGCCCGGCATGATCCTCGCGCCCCACAACCATAATATGTGGGCCGTGATTGGCATCTATACGGGCCGGGAAGACAACATATTCTGGCGCCGCATCAAAGATGATCCAAACGGAAAACTCGAAGCAGCAGGCGCGCGCAGCCTCAGCGCGGGCGATGTCGTGCCCCTAGGCGCGAATATCATCCACTCTGTCGCCAACCCGCTGGATCGCTTCACAGGCGCTATTCATGTCTATGGCGGTGACTTCTTCGGCATAGAGCGCAGCGAATGGGACGCCGAAACCCTATCCGAACGCCCCTATGATATGGAAAAGGTCAAAGCCCTGTTTGCGAGCAGCTAGACCTCGGCCCCTTTGCCCTTCACACCAAACCAGCTCTGAATAGTGCCCCACGCATTCTTCGAGCCCGCCATCACGCTCTCAGTGGCCTTGGCGGCGGTCGAGGTTAGTCCTCCACATGCTTTCATCAATTCAGCGACCACAGAGGCCGACTCTTTCTTCACAAAGCCCAGCGCTTCCGCCGAAATTGAGCGCGCCTGCGCTTGCTGCCATCCACGGAAACTCCGGCACCGCCGCTTAGTGAGTGAGCCAAGCTTCAACGCCATCATCGCATTGATCGCCCCATCCATAACCGGGCCAGCGACAAGGCCGCCCATCCGCCCCAGCAAGCTGCCGATCAGATCGCCCGTCATATCGGTCACATCTTCCAGCGCCCGGCTCAGCACGACGATGCCCGCAACGTCCCGCATCACGATGAGGCTGCCGCGCAAATTGGGCCGCCCAAAATAGATACGCGAAATCTTGGCCACCAAATTGGCGCTGCGCCACAGCACAATAAACGCGTCCACCGTACCGTTCATGCTCACGGCCGTCGCAATGCCAATCGCCACAGCTTCGGAATGGATCAGCTTGTCTACTTTCGCATCCAGCGGCTTCAACTGGCTTTCAATATACTCAACCTCGAACGCCATCACAGCGCCGGCCATCTCCGCAGCGGCCACTTCGGGTCCCTTGCGAATATCCGCCAGCAACGCCCGTCCGGCATCCATTCCAGCATTTATCGCATCAACTTCATCCTGCAAATCCGGGTGACGGCGCAGCGCTTTTAGGAACTTCAAATCATAGCTCAAACGCTCAACCAAATGCGTTCGCTTTGGCGCAGCCGGGTTCAACTCAATATCCGGCGCATTCGCGACAACAGGCGTGCGGAGAAACGCCAACAGAGGCCGCCCAACCAGCAACACTAGCAACAGCGTCAGCAAAACCACGAACACAATGCCCAGCCACGGGTGCACCTCTGCAAACATGCGATAAAACAGAAACCCCTGCCCAATCACCAGCAGGAACATAATCGCCAGCCCGGCCGTCGCAGCCCACTTCACATAGCGCCACAGCCGCCGCCATTGGCGCGCCAATTCCCATGTTTCCTGAACATCATCACCGGGCTTACCCGGCTTGGCATTTTGCGTGGCGATTTCATCGGTCATCTTCTGGTCTCCAGAATGGCTCAAGCTTCTAATGTAAGCCCTCCCACGCCCCGTTGCCAGAAATTGCCCGCTAGAGCCTCGCGTTTACATCCGCTCTGGCACGCGAATACCCAGCAGATCTAAACCGCATTCTAGCTGCTTCAGAACCACCCCTGCCAGCCCCAAACGGCTCTCACGCAAGCCCGCATCTTCTTCATTGGCAATCTGGTGCGCGCCATAAAACGCGCTGAACGCTTGGGCGAGTGAATAGACATGCTCACACAATACATGCGGCATGCGTTTCTCACGCGCCTGCAAACACGCCGCGCCAAAGCCATCCAGCTGCAGCACAAGCGCTCGCTCAGCATCAGACATAACATTCACCGCGCCAGCCTTGTTACCCGCCGCTTCAGCCTTGCGCAGCAGAGACTTAATTCGAACCGCCGCATACAGAAGATACGGTCCCGTCTTGCCCTCGAAACTGGTAAAGCGATCTAGGTCAAAAATGTAATTGCCCGTGCGCGTATTGTGCAGATCCGAAAAGCGCAGCGCCGCTAGCGCCACGTCACCGCACACCGCCGCGCGCTCATCACTGTCCATATCGTCAGGCAAATTCGCGCCGTCCAACTTCTTGGCCGCCTCGTCATACGCCATCTGGTTCAGATCAGACAGGCGCAGCACGCCGCCTTCACGAGTCTTAAACGGCTTGCCGTCTAGCCCGTTGACCGTACCAAATCCGATATGCTCCATCCGGCCTCGCGCCATCAGGCCGAGCTTATCGGCCGCGCGGAACACTTGTTCGAAATGCAGCGCTTGGCGCTGGTCCACCACATACAACATGCGCTCCGGTTGCGGCGTAAGCGTATCCATCCGGTCTTGAATGGTCGCAAGGTCTGTCGTGTGATAGCCCGTACCGCCGCGTGAATTAACCAACATGATTGGCGGCATCGGGTTCTTCAGGGTCATCTTACCCTTCTTCTCCACCTCAACATTCTCGCCATCTTTCGCCACATCAACAATAGTCGCGCCATCACTGGCCTGCGATAACCCCTTAGTGTTGAATGCTTCAACAAGCGCCGGGATCAATCCGTCCACGTCGCTTTCGCCCTTCCACAGATCAAAGCTGGCGTTCAAAAACGCATAATCTTTTTTCAGCGCAGCAACAGACACGTCGATAAAATGCTTCAACAGCGCGCGATAACCGGCCCGCCCCTCTTGCAGTTCAGCAACGGCCATTTGGCTGCGCTCATTGCGCTCCGCATCATCCTTGGCCTTCGCTGAAGCCGCCGGATATAGCCGCCCTAAATCATCAATCGTGACAGGTGCCTCATCCGGATACGGCCCGGTAAAGGCCGCATCGAAATAAACCAACTCCGGTTGCTCATCATACAGCTCGGTAATCAGATGCCCCATCTGAAGGCCCCAGTCGCCCAAATGCACATCAGAGGTCACATCATCGCCGAGGAAGGCGCACAGCCGCTGCAACGTGTCGCCAATCACGGCGGAGCGCAAATGCCCCACATGCATCGGCTTGGCCACATTCGGCCCGCCAAAATCGATCAGCGTCACTTGCGCGTCATCGGCCTTCACCGCGCCCGCCATGCCGTCAGCAGCAATCTCCGCCGCGCGCGCAGATAGCGCCGCATCAGTTACGCGAATGTTGATAAAACCCGGCCCAGCCACTTCGGCAGACAACACGCCCGCGCTCGCCTTCAATGCCTCAGCAACAGGCCCGGCAATCTCTCTTGGGTTCTTGCCCGCGCTTTTGGCCGCGCCCATCGCGCCATTGCACTGAAAGTCCGCAAATTCTGGCTTATCAGAGCGGCGCACCTGCCCCCAACGCGGCTCAAGCCCCATAGCTTCAAAGGCGGCTGTCGCGGCCGCTGTCAGATCCTCGATCAAGCTAGCCATGGGTTTAGTCTTCAGCGTTCAGGCGGAAGCGTTTGCCCGCACGATTAAATGCCAGCTGCTCAGGCGTCAGCTCAAAACCGACCAGAACTTCAAAGTTCGCGCCCGAAATTGATTCGTCGATGCGCGGGATGACAATATTGTTCACGCTGTCAGATTTTGCTGCAACGCGGTCACCTTTGAAATCGGTTGAAACGTCAAAGCTTTGCTTGCCCAGCACTTTGCCGCTGCGGCGTGTCACGCTCACGAAATACGGGTAAGTGTGCGCGTCGCCGCCTGCGCTATGGCCTTTGCCGAACGCAAAATCGATATCCAGCTCCACCTGCATAGGTTCATCATCAACATAGCGGCAGAACAAGCGCACATCGACGATTTCAGCTGTATATTCGATATTCGGATACAGCTCATCACTGCCGTCAGCGAACTTAACATAGCGCGCCACATCATAGATTGAGCCAACAGATGGGCACGGCCCCGCATTGGGGCGCGAGTCAAGATTTGATGCGATGTTGGAGTTACACGCTGCCAAGAGGCTGGCAGCGGCGGCGAGAGAGAGGTAAGAAGCAAAAGAGCGCATGCGTCGGCGTGTCCTTCTTGGCCAAAGAGTAAGGCCGGTCCATCTGAATATGGACACTGTGTTAAAGCCCCTCACCGGTGCTGGCAACGCCAATGAGGCAGGAGAGTTATTAAATGACAGACAAAAAGCCCCTCACAATCCGCCTCGCGGCCCCTCGTGGCTTCTGCGCCGGGGTTGATCGCGCCATCCAAATCGTCGAGCAAGCGCTAGAAAAATGGGGCCGCCCGGTCTATGTGCGCCACGAAATTGTCCACAATGCCCATGTTGTCTCGCGTTTAGAGGCCCTCGGCGCTATATTCGTCGAAGAGCTAGACGAATGCCCGACAGACCGCCCCGTCATCTTCTCCGCCCATGGCGTGCCCAAATCCGTGCCCGCAGAGGCCCAAACCCGCAATATGATCTTCGTTGACGCCACCTGCCCGCTGGTCTCGAAAGTCCATGTCGAGGCAGAGCGTCATGATAGCGAGGGCCGAGAGATCATCCTCATCGGCCATGCGGGCCACCCAGAAGTCATCGGCACAATGGGCCAGCTACCAGACGGCACCATGCACCTCATCGAAACGGTGGAAGACGCTGAAGCCTTCCAGCCGAAAAACCCCGAAAACCTCGCCTTCGTCACCCAGACGACATTGTCAGTGGATGACACAGCCGAAATCGTCGCCACGCTTCAACGCCGCTTCCCGGCGATTTCGGTGCCTCACAAAGAAGACATCTGCTACGCCACCACCAACCGGCAAGACGCTGTAAAAGTCATCGGCGCGCCAGCAGACCTCGTCCTCGTCATCGGCGCAGAAACCAGCTCAAACTCCAAACGCCTCGTCGAAGTCGCCACCCGCGCAGGCGCCAAAGCCTCCCGCCTCATCGCCTCCGAAGACAACATAGACTGGTCATGGTTCGACGGCGTGTGCACCCTCGGCCTAACCGCCGGAGCCTCCGCCCCCGAAGACTTGGTGCAAGGCGTGATAGATGCGTGCAAAGAGCGGTTTGATGTGGAGCTTGAGAGCGTGGAGACGGCGCGGGAGACGGTGACGTTTAAGTTACCTCGGGTTTTGGTGGGGTGAGGGAAATTTCGCGCATCAAATTCGTGAGCATTTTGAGCACCCACCTCAAACAACATCCGTGCGGGGATTAAAATGTGGAAAACTACTGACGATGGGTCTGTTATCGATAGCAGCGGTGATGTGATTTACTTCAGCTTCCAGAGATTTTTGTCTGACATTATTCTGGGCAAAGGTTGTTTCTTGTGCGGACGCACTGGAAACGGGTTAAGATTTACCGACGAACATATCATTCCCAATTGGCTCTTGAGAAAATTCGATCTTCATCACGTATCTATTACACTACCCAACGACACGACCATTCAATACTCAAGGTATAAAATTCGGTGTTGCGAGCACTGCAATTCAAAACTTGGTTCAGAGATTGAAGTTCCGATAAGTCGTGCCTTTGCCACTGGCCTCGATGGCATCAATAACTTTGTTAGCTCACCTGAAGGCCGAAAACTATTCTTATGGATGTCTCTAATTTTTCTAAAGACTCATCTTAGAGATCGAAAGTATAGAGTGCATCAAGATTTCAGGCTGGGCGACCAAAGTATCTCAGATGAATATGAGTATGAATGGCATCAACTGCACCATTCTCATTGTTTAGTCCGGTGCGTCTTAAATGGTGGACTAGTAAATCCGTCAGCCTTCGGCTCCATTGCAGTGTGGCCCGCGAAGACTTTGATTGCAAAAGACAAGTTCGATTATGCCGATTTTTCTTTTGGCTACAGCATGATGATCCGACTGGATGACATATGCGTTTGGGCGGTATTAAACGATTCCGGCGCTGCATCTGCCAACCTTTCGGAACTATTTCAACGAATTCCGGCGCCAATTAACGATCTACAGAGCCGGGAGATATTGGTCGAATTTACCATGATGAACCTCCTACTGAAAAAACGTCCAGAATTTTTTAGCAAATGGAACAAAGAGAACAAAAATTATGAAATCGATGCCATCCTGCCCCAAAAACTAGAATTAGAAGAATATGACATGACCCAGCGTGGAGAGCTGCTCTCTAAAATTCTGCGTCATGCTGAAAAATCCATCCGTTTGCCAAATAAAACTCCGACAGAAGTGAGCGCGCAAATCCTTTCCGGAAAGTTCACATTACTGTCTGATGAGATGGGAAAGCTTTAACGTACCAACGATTAACGCGCTGGCGACGTCAACAAACTGACACCACCAGCGCAAATTTCAGCTGCACACTCTAGAGTCGCGCCCTACTTCCCCGGCAACACCACATCGCTGCCCGAGCTTGGGCGCTTTGAGTAGGCTTCCATATTCAACTCACGGTCGATCAGCTCTCGCATAATGTCCATCACCGGCTTACGCAGTTTCTTTTTCGCGCTGGCGTGGGATGGCATGTGAATGGCAGATACGCCCTCAATCACGCCCTTCAATGTTCCGTCCAGCTCAGCAGCGGGCACCACCATATCGAGCAGTCCGGCCTTCACCGCAGTGTTAGGTTCAAACAGCTCGCCGAGCACCACAGTCCGGTTTAGATAGGCCGGATGCATGCGGCTACGCGCCAGCTCCATCGCAAAGCCCGGCGCAACAATACCGATCGCCACCTCGTTCAGCCCCATCTTATGCGCGCCCGCCTCAGCGATGCGCACATCACAGCCGAGCAGCAAGAACGTCCCCATCGGGAAGGCATGCCCCTGCATCACGCCAATCGTCGGGTATGGATGCGACAACAACCGTAACGCCAACTCCGCTCCCGCCTTCACCATTTCAACGCTTTTCTCCGCGTCATTCGCCGCAAAAATCTTCAGGTCAAATCCGGCAGAAAAGATACCCTCACGCGTCGAGCGCAGCACCACAATCGCCTTGTCGGCCTCCGCCCGGTCCAGCGCCGCGTCCAGCGCCTTCAACATGGTCGTGGACATTACGTTCACGCGGCCATCATTCATGCTTATCGTCGCGACACCATCGACGCAGGCGTAGGATACTATATCGTTCATTTGGAACTACCTCATATGAGTTAAAGTCCCAACCTGCCGGTCTGATGTAGACCGCTCAACTCTACTTCAATTTATTGGGAGCCCCCGCCATGCCCGCCATTCCAAAACACCGTAAACCAATCATCGACACAGCCGTCTCGCTCTTCCGCAACAACGGTTATGCCAACACACCACTAAACGAGATCGTACTGGAAAGCGGCGCGCCCAAAGGCTCATTCTATCACTATTTCCCAAAGGGTAAGGCCGCCGTCGCCATCGCCGCGCTGGAGGAAGCAGGCGCCCGCATGCAGGCCACGCTGCGCCAGCAAGCAGACGAGACCGCCACCGCCTCAGACTTCCTCATCGCGCATGGCACCCAGCTCGGCGAATGGATGCGCCAATCGCGCTTCAAGGCGGGCTGCCCCATCACGTCCATCCTGCTACACGCCGCGCCGGAGAGCCGCGCCATCACCATTGCGGGCCGCAAAGTCTACGCAATGCGCCTCTCCATCATTCAAGAGAAACTGGAAGCCGATGGGCACACCTCCGTGGCCGCCGCCCGCCTCGCCATCCTCTGCCTCTCCGCCCTGCAAGGCGCACTCATACAGGCCCGCGTTGAAACCAGCACCCGCGCAATCGACATAACCTGCCAAGAACTTTGCAGGCTGATACAGGCGCCTCAGCGCGGGTAAAATCACCTAAGCTGTTGATTTGCCACCTTTAATTGATACTGTGCAACATATCAGATTTTGGGATCTCAAGATGAAACTGCTTAGAACCGTGCTCCTCGCTGCGTTTAGTCTCGCGGCATGCCTAATTGCGCCCGCTCACGCGCAGCAGCAGCAGAGCCCGCCGACACTGCACGACTTTCTTGGCGCTTCAAATTATTGGAATTTCGAACTCTCTCCATCGGGGCGATATTTAGCGGGTATCCACCGGATAGAGTTTACCGATTTTATTATCGTCGCCGATTTAGACGATCCCTCAGCGCCGCTCAAAACCATCAATGTTGACGACGTGTTCGTTGAGTGGCTGGAGTGGGCCACAGATGACAAACTCCTCGCTGCGATTGAAGGGCATTTTGACTATACAAAGAAGCGCATGATCTCTCGTGAAGATCGCCTCAAAATTCAACAGGGTGAGGAAGCAAGAAAAATTGGTGTCTATTCTAAATCGAGTTTCCAAAGCCTTATCTCAATCGATCGCGAAACTGAAGCCGTCACACCCCTAACAACCCCCAGTAAGTACGGCTTCCTCAACATGCTTTTGCCAGAAGTTACAGACTTTCTTCCTGATGACCCTGACCACATCATAATGCCTTCGCGTCAAAAATTAGATTTAGACCTTTACCGCGTGAACATTGTCGACGGGTCCCACGAGCGGATCGCAAAAGCGAACAATAATACATATGACTGGCGCACTGACTTAAACGGCGTTCCAGCCTTCCGCTTCGACCGAAACAATAGAGGCACGTCAGTCTACATCTACGCACGCGAAAGCCGCAAAAACGGAAAAATAAAGTGGAAGAAAATCCACACGGTTCGAATGAAGCGGAACAAAAAAATTCAAGAGCACACTGAGTTTGAGATTCTTTACCCTGGACCGACCGAGACCACCTATTATGTTTCCGCCCGCATTAATGACGACAACACGGCAGGCATTCACCTCTACGATTTTCAAAAAGAAGAATTCATCGAGACAGTCGCCTTGGACAGCCAGTTCGATATTCACAATGCAATCTTCAATACGAGCACGAGAGAGATTGAGGGTGTTTATTACCGTCCGCACAGAACCAAAGTCATCATGCGTGACAGCACAATTCAGGCGCACCTTGATGGGTTGAACAAGAACTTCAATAACGAGGCGAACATTCTACCGATTGATACCAATCGTGACGCAACACGATGGCTGCTATACGTGTCGGGCCCCAGAGACGCGGGCAGCTTTCACATATATGATGTGAACAAAGCAACCCTCAGTCTAATCGGCAATCGCAAGACATCTCTATCTACAAAGGCTTTAGCCCCGACAGAGCTCATTGAGTTTGAGGCGAGAGATGGCGTTAAAATTACAGGCTACCTCACAACACCAGCCAACACGGATGACGCAACAAAACCACCTTTCATCATGCTCCCACATGGCGGCCCAGAAGCCAGAGATTATTTCGACTTCAGTCAAGACGCCCAGTTACTTGCCGCATACGGATATCAGGTCTTTCAACCAAATTTTCGTGGTTCGGCAGGTTTCGGCAAAGAGTTTGCAGACTCAGGCCGCCTTCAATGGGGTAAAGCCATGTCTGATGATGTCGACGATGCCTACCTACACTTGGTCAAAACTGGGCATGTTGAGCACGGCAACGCTTGCATTGTTGGTGCATCATATGGCGGCTATGAGGCCCTCGTATCGGCCACACGCGCATCAGATAAATATCGCTGCGCCGTCGCGATCGCTGCCCCAAGTAACCTTGTTTCCATGATGAAATGGGAGCGCAAACAAGAAGGCTCAAACTCTGAAACCTACAAGTATTGGGATAAACACATTGGCAATCCAAAGAAGGACAAGAGCGCCCTAAAAGCTGCTTCACCAACAGAGCAAGTCGACAGAATTCAAATTCCAATATTGCTCATCCATGGCGAACAAGACAAAAGCGTCCCAATCAAACAGTCAGAGTTAATGCTAAAAGCTCTGGAGGGTGCAGGGAAAGACGTCGCATTTGTTCGTCTCGAAAAATCCGGGCACAGCTATCACCCGCTGGATGAGGAAGAAGAGCTATACCGTCGTCTCCTCGATTTTCTAGAAGAGCACTTTGAGGCCCCACTAAACTCGCCCTCCGCCGCCAGCGAATAAGGAACCTTCTCCGCCCTCAGTAACAATCACCACATTGCCACCGCCGTAATTCTCCCCCATTCTCCGCGCAAATCAAAACATCGCCGGAGGAACCCATGGCAGAACAGCACCTACTCACAGAGATCAAAGACGGCGTCGCGACGCTCACCTTTAACCGACCGGAGCGCCTCAACGCGCTCAGCCAAGAAATGATGGATGCCACGGTCGACGCGTTAAACGCCGCTGCCGCCGATCCATCCATTGGCTGCGTCGTGCTCACCGGCTCTGGCCGTGGTTTTTGCGCCGGCGGGGACGTGCAACGCATGAATGCAGGCACGGGCGAAGCGCCCCCCACCTATGAACAAAAAGTAGTCCGCCAACGGCGCAATCACGGACTATCCGGTCTGCTCTACACGATACCAAAAATCACCATCGCCGCCATTAATGGCCCCGCCGCTGGCGCGGGCCTTGCCATCGCGCTCGCCTGCGATCTGCGCGTCATGTCAGACACGGCCAAGATCACCACCGCCTTTGCCAAGGTTGGCTTCTCCGGTGATTTCGGCATCACATGGCCACTCGTCCGCACACTGGGCGAAGCCAAAGCCAAGGAACTACTCCTCCTCTCAGGTAAACTCACTGCAGAGGAGGCAAAAGACCTCGGCCTCGTCAACCGGGTGCTGCCCGCTGATGCGTTTGAGGCAGGCGTCGGCGCGCTGGCTCAGCAAATCGCCAACGGCCCGCAAACGGCCTATCGCTACATGAAGGAAAACGCCCGCCTCGCCTCAGAGCAATCTTACGTCTCCCTGCTGGAGCGTGAATCCTACACCCAAATTCGCACCGGAGAGACAGACGACCACAAAGAAGGCGCCAAATCCTTCGTCGAAAAACGTGCCCCTAAATTCACAGGGAGATAGTTTTTCAGGCTGGATAACTCCCGGGATGACGCGCACCAAAAACCTCGTCATCCCGCAATTTTACCCGAAAATATCCGGGACCCAGCCCCTGAGACGCAGCGAGACTCAAACGAGACCAAAATGAGACTCTTTCGAGACTCCTTATATCCGTAGTGTCCCCCTTCTAACGGGGGCAATAATCTGCCATATACTCGCGCCCATGACCTATACAATCGCCGCCCTCTATAAGTTTTTCGACTTCCCAGACTATGCCGCCCATCGGCAAAGACTGTTCGACATCTTTGACGCCAGCAATGTCACCGGCACGCTGCTCATCGCATCAGAGGGCGTCAACGGCACCATTTCCGGCCCCGAAAAGGGAATCCAGACCGCCTTGAATACATTGCGGAAACTTCCAGGGTGCGACACACTAGAGGCAAAATTCAGCTACGCCGAAGACCTCCCTTTCCTGCGCCTAAAAGTGCGCCTGAAGAAAGAGATCGTCACAATGGGCGTCCCCGGCACAGACCCCAACGCCCTCGTCGGCTCATACGTCGCGCCCAAAGACTGGAACGACCTCATCGCCGACCCAGACACCGTCATCATCGACACCCGCAACGACTATGAATACGCCATCGGCACCTTCGAAGGCGCGGTAGACCCGGAAACAAAAACCTTCCGCGAGTTCCCTGAATGGTTCAAAAACTTCAAAGAACAGAAAGAGTTAGAGGGCAAGCAGCCCAAGGTCGCGATGTTCTGCACCGGCGGCATACGTTGTGAAAAAGCCACCAATCTCGTCAAGGCCGAAGGCATCGAAAACGTCTTCCACCTCAAGGGCGGCATCCTGCAATACCTAGAAGACGTGCCCGAAGAGGACAGCCTCTGGAAAGGCGAATGCTTCGTGTTCGATGAGCGCGTCTCTGTAAAGCACGACCTCACCCCCGGCGACTATGATATGTGCCACGCCTGCAAAAGGCCGATCACGGACGAAGACAAGCAAGGCAACGCCTACGTGCCCGGCATCTCCTGCCCCCACTGCATCAACGAGATGAGCGAAGAACAACGCGCCCGCTTTGCAGAGCGACAAAAGCAAATCCAGCTCGCTCGCAAACGCGGCGAGGCTCACATGGGCCCCGCCTCACCCAGCCGCGCAAAGACCGGCGCATGACCCCGCGTCTCTATTCTTTCCGCCGCTGCCCCTACGCCATGCGCGCGCGCCTCGGCCTGTCCGTCTCCGGCACACCCATCCGCATCCGCGAAGTTGTGCTGCGAGACAAGCCCGAAGAGATGCTCGCGCTCAGCCCGAAGGGCACCGTCCCCGTGCTCCAACTCCCCACCGGCAAGGTGATGGAGGAGAGCCTAGACATCCTCATGTGGGCGCTCGCCCAGAAAGACCCAGAGGGCTGGCTTATACCGTCCCCTGATGAAGCTCAGATGCTCATCGCCCGCAATGACGGCCCATTCAAAAGCGCGCTTGACCGCTACAAATATCCGGGTCGCTACCCCGAAGAAGATGACACCATAGAAACACAGCGCGCTATAGGGTTGGAAATCTTGACCGACCTCAACGACCGCATCGCCAAAAATGGCGGCCAGATTATGCGCCCCGAACGCAGCCTCGCCGACATGGCCATTTTCCCGTTCGTGCGCCAGTTCGCGCATGTGGATCTGGAATGGTTCACCGCCCAGCCGCTGCCAGCATTACAGGTCTGGCTAGATGATCACAAGAACAGCGCGCTATTCAAAGGCATCATGCCGAAATATGCGCAATGGGCACCGGGCAGCGATGAGCCGCTACTCGCCACCGCCTGATACGTTGAACTGCGCGGTGTCATAGACAAACTGTTCACGGAATATCAGCTCGCCTTTCCAGCGCTGAACTGACACTTGTTCAAACGACATGCTCGCCTCCCCGCCCAGCGGGGTGAATGTAAAGTGCCACTGCGTCACAACATTGTCACCGTCGATAATTGGTTCGCCGAGCCGTTTCGCCTCAACCGACTCCACGCGCGACCCGCGCACAATCTCATCTTCGACCAACCCAGCCCGCCCCACACGTGGCGGCTCTTGGTTCTCTTGCATACTCGCATCTTCGGTATACCAATCACGGATCGCATTCGCAAAATCGCCGCGCTCCAGCTGCGCAGCAAAGGCCTCAACGCTCTCTCTTTTAGGCATCGTCTTTCACCTTACTGTCTCCGCCCCGCGCCGTACCGATATCCGTCAGCTTAAACGACGTGGTTTGATACATTTGATTGATCCAGTTGCCGAACAGCAAAAACGCATGGCTCCGCCACCGATTGATCGGCGTAACACTCGTGTCATCATCCGGGAAATAATTGGCGGGCACCTGAATGGGTTTTCCCGCCTCAACGTCTCGAAAATACTCATCCGAGAGCGACGTTGAATCATATTCGATATGATTGAAAATATAGAGCCGGTTGCCGTCATCCTCTTGCAGCAGGCATAGGCCCGTCTCGTCACTGTCCATCAACACGTTCAGCGGAGACCCGGCCGGAATGTCTTCATTGCGAACCTCAGTCCACCGCGATACCGACACCGAAAAATCATCCGAAAACCCAGCGAGGAAAGGTGACGACGGGTTGCGATTATGATGACGAAACACCCCAAAGGCCTTTTGTTCCAGAGTATGCTTTGGCACATCATGGAAATAATTCACCGCCGCCATAGCGCCCCAACAGATGAAGAATGACGAGTGCACATTGGTCTTCGTCCAGTCGAGAATCTGCGTCAGCTCATCCCAATAAGTCACATCCTGAAAATCCAATTTCTCAATCGGCGCACCAGTAATAATAAGCCCGTCAAACTTACGATCCTTCACATCTTCCCAAGTAGAATAGAACGACAACAAATGTTCTTTCGGCGTGTTCTTTGCCTCGTGCCCACTCATCCGCACAAGCGTCAGCTCCACCTGCAATGGTGTGCCGCCAATCAGACGCGCAATCTGCTTCTCGGTCTCGATCTTATTCGGCATCAAGTTCAAAAGCGCGATCTGCATCGGCCGAATATCCTGACGCGTCGCAACCGACTCATTCAACACATCAACACCCTCGCGCAACAATGCATCGCGAGATGGCAGTCCATCAGGAATTCGAATGGGCATGAGACACACTCCAGAAACCAACACAGCCGACATTTCAAAACATGTCGCTAAAAATGGGTTCACTAGAAACAGTATCGTTTCGCGCGGCCCTTTTTAGCGAATTATTTTACGTGGCTGCAAGCCGGCCGGCCAAATCACCACAAGAGGCCAGATAACCTCATTATACCTAAAAATCAATGGGCTGCCCAATCACGGTTGCGTCGCAACAACTCATTATCAGCAGCCCCCAAGCTTGCAAATTAGCTCTGCATTGCCGCCCGCACCGCATCCAACGCCTCTTCCGCTTTGTCAGCATCTGGGCCGCCCGCCTGCGCCATGTCTGGTCGCCCGCCGCCGCCTTTACCGCCCAACGCCGCGCTTGCCACCTTCACCAAATCAACGGCCGAGAACCGATCGATCAGGTCTTTGGTAACACCCACGGTAACGCCGGCTTTTCCGTCGGCAACACCAACGAACACAACCACGCCAGACCCGAGCTGCGATTTGGCTTCATCCACCAATGTGCGCAAGTCTTTACCGCCAACGCCTTCAGCCACACGAGCCATCAACTTCACGCCGTTGATATCCTCTGGCCCGGCAGGAGCACCGCCACCGCCGCCCATAGCCAATTTACGTTTCGCTTCAGCCAATTCCTTCTCGAGACTGCGTTTCTCATCGCTTAACGTGGCGATTTTCTTCGACAGGTCTTTAAGTGGCACTTTTAGGCTATCCGCCAACTCTGCAGAGATCTGTCCCCGCGCCCTCAGCCAAGACAACGCCTCAGCGCCACACGTCGCCTCAATCCGCCGAACTCCAGCAGACACACCGCTTTCAGACGTAATCGCGAATATTGCGATATCGCCTGTGCGCTCCACATGCGTCCCGCCGCACAGCTCAACTGACCACGCGCGGCCATCGCCAGCACCCATAGACAGCACACGCACTTTGTCGCCATACTTCTCACCAAATAGCGCAAGCGCGCCTGCCTCAATGGCCTCATCCGGCGTGGATTCCTTCATATCGGTTGGACCATTCTCACGAATGATCAAGTTGACCTGCGCCTCAATCGCCTCAAGCTCAACAGCGGAAACCGGCTGGCCATGCGAAAAGTCAAACCGCAGCCGATCTGCCTCAACCAACGAGCCTTTCTGAGTGACGTGTTCACCGAGCACTTCACGTAAAGCGGCATGTAGCAAATGGGTTGCCGAATGGTTCGCCTTTATCGCTTGGCGCCGATCCGTCGCAATCGACAAAGTGGCTGTGTCACCATCAGTAACTGTTCCGCTCAACAATTCGCCGACATGAACATGCACATCGCCCGCGCGTTTTTGAGTGTCATGCACAACGAAACGTGCGCCGTTTGCAAAAACGATCTCGCCGTGGTCGCCCGCTTGGCCACCGCTCTCAGCATAAAAGGGCGTGTTGTCGAAAACGAGTTCCGCAGCGCCGGATGCCAGACTGTTTGCCAACGCACCCTCACTTGCGATAGCGACTAGTTTCCCATCACCAGTCGCTGCATCATATCCCGTAAACTGGGTTGCGCCTGAGTTTTCTCGTACTTGAAGCCAAATCTCATCTGTAGCGGCTTGCCCAGAAGAGAACCCGCCTTCACGACTCCCGGCACGTTGTGCGTCCATCGCCGTATCGAAGCCGGCATCATCAACCGTCATCTCACGTGAGCGCAAAATATCCTGCGTCAAATCCAGCGGGAAGCCATACGTGTCATACAGCTTGAAAGCCGTTTCACCGGGCAGAACATCGCCCTTCTTCATGCTCTCTGTTGCCGTATTCAAGAGTAACAAGCCATTGCCAAGCGTGCGTTGAAAGCGTCCCTCTTCTTGCTCGAGCGCAGCCTCAATGGCAGCCTTCGCGCGCACCAATTCAGGAAACGCTTCGCCCATTTCACCGATGAGAGCGCTCGTCAATTTATACATTTGCGGCTCGCGCGCACCCAACAAGTGACCATGGCGCATCGCTCGGCGCATAATCCGGCGCAGCACATATCCACGCCCCTCATTAGACGGAAGAACACCATCAGCAACCAAGAATGCGGCCGTGCGCAAATGGTCCGCGATCACACGGAAACTCGCCAAATTCTCTCCTTGTGCTTTTGAACCATAAAGCTCTTCTTCAGCCCGGATCAAAGATTGGAATAAGTCGATGTCATAATTGTTGTGAACGCCCTGCAGGACAGCGGCGATACGCTCTAACCCCATGCCCGTATCAATGGATGGTTTAGGAAGCGCCTTACGTGTTCCATCCGCCTGTTGATCGAACTGCATGAACACAAGATTCCAAATCTCAATAAACCGGTCGCCGTCTTCATCCGGGCTACCCGGAGGGCCTCCGGCAACACCCTCACCATGATCATAAAATATCTCAGAACACGGTCCGCATGGGCCGGTATCCCCCATTGACCAAAAATTGTCTGAGGTGCCGATGCGAATGATGCGGTCGTCATTTAAACCAGCAATTTTCTTCCACAACTGGGCTGCTTCATCATCTTCAGCGTAAACCGTGACCAACAAATTGTCTGGGTTCAGGCCATATTCTTTGGTGATGAGGTCCCAGCCGAAATGGATTGCTTCTTCTTTAAAATAATCACCGAATGAAAAATTCCCGAGCATCTCAAAGAACGTGTGGTGGCGCGCCGTATAGCCAACATTATCAAGGTCATTATGCTTACCGCCAGCGCGCACACATTTTTGAGATGTCGTGGCGCGTGAGGATGGCGGCGTCTCTGCCCCGGTGAATATATTCTTGAACGGCACCATGCCAGCATTCACAAACAGCAATGTCGGATCGTTCTGCGGAATCAACGGCGCCGATTGCTGGCGTGTGTGCCCCTGCTTCTCAAAATAAGAGAGAAAAGTCTCGCGAATGTCTTTAACGCCGCTCATAGCCAATATTATCCTTGCCGCATCAAAGCGTATGGGCGCCGAAGCGCATGAATGTCTCTACATCCGCGATATAAAGAACTCCGCACCGTCCGCCAAGCTAACGACACCAGAATCCTAAACTTATCGCAATTGAACAGCAAAACGTCGCCAAGCCAATTAGGCTCAGCGACGCTCCAACATCACATAAATTCGTGACGCCGATCAGCTTTCTGCTGCCTCAGGAATATCATCTTCATCATTCGGCGATTCTATACCGGCGGTTAGCAACTCATCAGCCAACAAGCCCGCATTACGGCGAATAGCGTCTTCAATCTCATCAGCAATCGCTGGATTAGCTTTCAAGAACGCACGCGTTTTCTCGCGGCCCTGTCCCATACGGTCTTCACCATAGGAGTACCAAGAGCCTGCCTTCTCAACCACTTCGGCTTTCACGCCGAGATCGATAAGTTCGCCTGTTTTGGAGATCCCTTCTCCATAAATAATGTCAAACTCAACCTGCCGGAATGGTGGGGCTACCTTATTTTTCACCACTTTAACGCGGGTTTGGTTGCCAATGACCTCATCGCGATCTTTCAACTGACCGATGCGGCGAATATCCAAACGCACTGACGCGTAAAATTTCAGCGCATTACCACCCGTTGTCGTTTCAGGAGACCCAAACATCACACCAATCTTCATTCTGATTTGGTTGATGAAGATCACCATGCACTTGGATTTGGAGATAGAGCCAGTCAACTTACGTAGCGCCTGGCTCATCAAGCGCGCCTGAAGCCCCGGCAGAGACGCCCCCATCTCACCCTCAAGTTCCGCGCGCGGTGTAAGCGCAGCAACAGAGTCAATAACAAGAAGATCAACCGCACCTGACCGAACCAGCGTATCAGCGATCTCAAGCGCCTGCTCACCCGTATCGGGTTGCGATATCAATAAGTCATCAAGATCAACACCCAATTTGCCCGCATATACGGGGTCCAGCGCGTGCTCAGCATCAATAAAGGCGCATACACCGCCATTTTTCTGAGACTCGGCCACACTGTGCAAGGCTAATGTCGTCTTACCTGAACTCTCAGGCCCATAAATTTCAATAATCCGGCCTTTTGGCAAACCGCCAATGCCTAGCGCGATATCAAGGCCAATTGATCCCGTAGAGACCGCCTCAATATCCATAACTTTTCTATCGCCCAGCCGCATCACTGAACCCTTCCCGAAGGAGCGTTCAATATTGCTTAGAGCGGTTTCGAGAGCCTTCTGCTTATCCACACCAGAATCCTTATCCACGAGTTGAAGGGCTGCTTTGGCCATGAGTCGTCTCCATTGGTCTACCATGAGGGCGCATTTGGCAAGGCCCCCGTTTGCCGTCTATGGACATTATGTACCATGTTTGTTCACGAGAACAAAGCAGAAACTTCATTAAAAATCAGCCTTTTCTTTTTCCAGGAAGTGAGGCAAGGTTCGCGCATGTTTAAAAAGTCTAACCGCCTCCCTGGCGAAGCTCGCCTCAGATATCTCGATGCTGACATTGAAATGATTAGCCCGGGAGATTTTGTCTTTTGCGCCGTAACTCAGCGGAAGATCCCACTTGCTGCATTATGTTATTGGAGCGTTGATCGCCAAGAAGCCTATTTTGACGCAGCAACCGCTAACCAGCGTATGGCAGAAAGCAATTAGACGATGAAACTGGCGAGCCTTTGTGGCGCCCTCATATTACTGACTGCCTGCACAGCCGCAACAGCGCGCGCAGGCGAAGACGCACCAGATCAGCAAGCACTCCCGCTCGAGTCGGCAGCAGCGGAAACACCCGCCTCCGAGCCGACGCCAGAATTGACCGATACGAGTGCGCTGCTCGCACCGACAACTGCCCCCTATTGTGGAGGCGCACTTACGCAAGGCGGCTTAGTCATTTGCCACGCCGAACCCGGCTCAACAGTGACACTTGGTGATACGCAACTCACAGTGACGAATAATGGACAGGCCTATTTTGGTGTTGGCCGCGCAGCTCCCTCCACCCTGTCATGGTCGCATTCCTCAGGCACAAAGGGCTCCCTAGAAATCGCCAAGCGCGACGATAAGTACCGCGAGCTTACCGGTCTCGATTGCGACAAAGTCGATGCACGTTCAGAGGAACAAAAGGCTCACGCTGGCCGCAGTTGGGTGAAAAAACGCGACGCCTTCGCCACTTTTAATGGCGGCCCCGGAGCCGAAATGGGGTTCATCAAACCAGCAGATGCGCCAACGAGTTCGCCTTTTGGCCCAACACGCAAATATACTGGTGTCAGCAAAATCACTGGCGAGTCATGTGAAAAAGTGTCCGTTCATCGTGGGTACGACATGGCGACCCCAGTGGGCACGCCCGTCCTAGCACCCGCAGACGGCACCATCATATTAGGCGACCCAGATTTATATTATGAAGGCGGCACTGTGTTCCTAGATCACGGTCATGGCCTCGTATCCGCTCTTTTGCATCTGTCATCTGTTGATGTGTCGGCAGGAGATCTGGTCAAGCAAGGGGACGTCATCGCGAAAACGGGCAATTCTGGCCGCACGACCGGCCCGCATTTGCACTGGGCCGTCAAATGGCGCAACCCGAATTCAGACAAGCGAGGCGGCGATTTTTACATCGACCCGGCACTTTTGCTAGGCTTGCCCACCTCGACACACGAAGACTAGCTGGACCGCTGAAGCAGCGCCTAGCCTAAGGAATCAGCACAGTCGCTCCTGTGGTCTTGCCCGCCTCAAGCGCCGCATGTGCAGCTGCAACGTCCTCTAATGGATAGGTCTGCCCAATATCAACCGAGATTGCCCCAGCTTTCAGCGCACCGAAGAGCGCGTCAGCGCCCCGCTGCAAATTTGCTTGCGTTTCAATATAACTGAACAAAGTTGGTCGCGTCATTATGAGCGAACCGCCCTGAGCCAATCGGGATGGCGGCAAGGGCTCCACCGCGCCCGATGCGTTGCCATACGTGATAAACCAACCTTTCGGCTTCAGACTTTTTAGCGACGCGTCCGCGCTGATTTTGCCAACACTATCAAGCGCCACATCTACCCCGGCACCGCCGGTCGCTTCCTTCACCTTCTCAGCAACATCGTCATATCCAACAATCGCAACATCAGCGCCCAACTTTTTCGCGCGCATCGCCTTTGCCTCACTCGAGGTCACGCCGATCACCCGCGCGCCAAGCGACTTTGCCCATGGCAGCAACAAACTTCCCACCCCGCCAACAGGTGCCCAAATCAGCAATGTGTCATCTGCGCGAACCGGTCGAATCTCAAACAACAGCATCCACGCCGTCAGCCCCTTGAGCAACACAGCTGCGGCCTCGGAATCAGAAACGTGATCCGGCAACAATACAACGCGATCCGATGGAACATTTATGTGTGTGGCATAGGCTCCAGCTGACAAATGCCCTACCCGGTCGCCAACTTTCACATGCGTCACACCCTCGCCAACGGCGTCCACGACGCCAGCCCCCTCCATGCCAGCCGTAAATGGCAGACGCGCAGGGTACAGCCCCGTTCTAAAATACGTATCGATGAAATTGAGGCCGATGGCAGACTGTCTAATACGCACTTTCCCGGGCGCGGGCGCCACCAATTCCATCGCACGCCGCTCTAACACTTCCGGTCCACCCAAGCGATCAAACTCTATCCTATAAGCATCCGTCATGGCGGGGTCTCCATCTATAAAGCCAACAAATATCGCAGCGCGATCTGAGCGAAGGAGACCGCAATCGCGCAGCCAACGCAACCCTGCTCTCACCACCTTTGCTTTGGACTCTTCGGCGACTCAGGTTTTCTCACCTTCATGACAGACCTTATCGACTTAACATGCGGTGTTGACGAAGCAGGCCGGGGGCCTTGGGCCGGCCCGGTGACCGCGGGCGCCGTAATTCTGGACCCCGCTCGCCCTATCGAAGGACTAACCGATTCCAAAAAGCTTAGTGAGAAACAGCGAGACGTCCTCGCACCAATGATAAGGGAGCGGGCCCTCGCCTATTGTGTCGCTCATGCGAGTGTCGAAGAAATCGACACGCTAAACATACGCGAAGCAACTTTCTTGGCGATGCGCCGCGCCGTTGAGGGCTTGGCCCGCACACCAAGCTTCGCGCTGATAGATGGTAACGCAATTCCGGGTGGCCTCGTCTGCGACGCGCGCGCCATCATCAAAGGTGACCTGACCGAACCGGCCATTTCAGCGGCCTCTATCCTCGCTAAAACTGAGCGCGACGCCCTTATGGTAGACTTGGAAAACCTCCACCCCGGGTACGGCTTCGCGGGTCACAAAGGTTATGGCACCGCCAAACACGCAGCCGCTTTGTCGGAACTCGGCCCTTGCCCTGCGCATCGAATGACATTCAAACCCGTTCGGCGCGCAGCAAGCGAACACAGCTAAGCACGCTCAAACACATCCGTTAGCGCATCAACTACCGCGTCACCATGCGTAAAGAATAACAACTCACCAGCGCCCTCAACAACCGTGAGGTCAAGGGCGATATTGTCTTCGCGCATCGCTACCGCGCGATCATAGCGCAGGGTTGGGTCTTTCTCACCGACGACAACGTGAATGGGGAAGGCAGCATCCCGGTAAAGTTTCAACGCACCATGCTCCTCACCCAAATCCTTTAGGTCGTTGTACCATGACAAATTCCCACCACCATCAGATAAGCGTGCGCCTCGCAGCAAGTAAAGCTCCGACTCCGGATTAGAAACGAATGCCTTGTCCACATCAGAAGTATAGCCCAGCACCAAGCGACGCTTGCGCCCAATCTTTGCGTCCATTGCTCGTGATGCCATCGTGAAAAATCGCAGCGCTGTTTTGTTGTTCAAAACGGCTCGTGTCAGGAAGCGTGTATGGCGCGGTAATTTCGCCATATCGACGCCATTCAAATATGGCAAGGTCGGTGATACTGCCACCAACCCGATCGCGCGACTAGGCAAGTAAGACATAGCCCTAATCGCGTAGACGCCACCAATGGTACGCGACACTCCAGCAAATCGCGACACACCCAGATGCTCCAGCAACGCGACGAGATCAGCGGTCACCGTGTCATAATTCTTCACCCCCTCTGGAGCCGCGCTGGTTGCACCATATCCGGGCCTCAAGGGCGTTATTATTCGCCACCCATTGGACATCGCCCGCTCTGCCAAGTCAGTCGGCCACAAATCTCCAAAAAAATCATCATGGAAGAAAACAACAGGCACACCATCAGGCGCTCCGAATACGGTGTAATCCAACACCCGACTGTCCTGCAGTCGCAGCGTCCCGCAATGCGCCTCAAGTGGATACGGGCCACTTAAATCGCGCTCACCCAACCGAAACCGATCAAACAGCAAGTCCTGCTCATACTCCCGGCAAACGGCCGCCAATCCAGAGCACAGGCGCATCAACTCGGCCTGCGCTTGCGTTCCAGTCTTGTTGGATAATGAACGCATTTGCGCTCGTATCGTGTGGACAGATGCATCTCGCGCCTCAGCGATCTCTTGGACGCTATACCCTTCAAAGAAAAGTTTCAGCACATTAGATTCAGATTGCGTCAGGCCGAGCGACACTAGCAGAATTTCATTCATCCGCGCGTGCCAAGCTAGCTCGCTAGTATTGACCAAAACCCCCGGCTCGCCATCATCTTCATCATGAACGAAGCTGAGCGCCGCCAATAGGCCTCGGTCATTGTCCCGGCGGTGCAAGCGCGCCAGAACTTCTGCTTCTGTTTCCAAGCAAACATCCACCCGGTCTCGAAGCCGAGACAAAGATTCTTCAGAGAACGGTAAACTCTTGATATTCGCGCCTTCAAACGTCCCAAACGCGGCCTGCGCCGATCCGGTCATTTGGCGAATGACACCTTGCCCATTCACAAAAAAAGCACACACATGCTGGCCACTCGCATCCCCATTGGATTCCGGGCCTGAAACCGTGTTGAGCATCAGCTCAGATGCGCGTTTCAAATGCTCCGAAATGGCGCTCGCCTCTAACTCATCTCCATCAAGAGACGCATCGATTCGAGATGTCCAAAAATCGATCAGTGCCTCATATCGTTCTGGGTCAATCGCAGCAGCGTAGATCCGATCGATAAGTTCGTGCAGGTCTTTCTGCTCGCTCATGAGAGAGCCCCCGGTCGCATAGCGCCCCCACGGCCCATCCGGGATAGAAACCAAACAAACACTACAGCGTCAATGAGATTCCTGTCCGCCTACGAATATTTACAGGTCGTTCAATGCCGCCAACACATACTGCCAGTGCGTGTAGATCAAATAATTTCCGGCGCCATCAACGCGCACAGCCCTTGCAGACGGTTTTGCGGCAAGATAGCCATCTATAAAGCCCTGCCCATGGGCGCTCTCCCCGCAGCCGATAAGAGCGATTATCGGGGCGGTAACTGCCTTCATTTCATCAGGCCAATTGCGAATCAAAAGTCCACCTTCCGCACTAAACGCCTCAACAGATTGCGATAGCGAGTGGCGCATACCATTCTTCAAGATTTTCATAACTTCCGGGCGACGAACGGCCTTCTGATCTAGCAGCTCTCCGTCCACATTCCCCTCAATGAAAATCTCAGTTCCGTCTCCACCACTGCGGATCAATGCACTCGACGCCTTGCGTAGGAATATCTGGGCTTGCGGGGCGAACCGCGCCGTCTTGGCCAGCAATTGCTGGCGCTTGGTCATTTCCGACATTAATCGAACATCCCAGTATGGCGCATGCCCAACAAAGAATAAGGCGCGAGTTCTCTCCGGGTACATCGCCGCAAATTTGTGCGCGAAAATACTCCCAGCGCCATTTCCCAGCACGACGGCCTTCTCAATGTTCATCGCATCTAGAACTTCGCGGAAGTCCTCACATGTTTTGGTGACTTGCTCCTCAACGCTCAGCCGGTCTTCCAGTTTAAACGGATCAGATGTTCCATAGCCGGCTCTGGAGGGCGCAATGAACCGCCAGTTAGATACCTTCAACGCCGCGCTAAACGTAGATGTAATCGTGGGGCCAAAGAACATGGAGTGAAACGATAATACCACCCGATCGCTCTCTCCCCCCTGTTCGGCAATACTAATGCTTCGCCCGTCCTGTAACCGCACCCGAGATCTGCGCACACCGTCGACACTCTCATCGATAGATGTGATCACACGTACGGCCGCATCAGCGCGCACGCTTTGGCTCGCAGCAAAACCGCAGAGCATCCGAACGACATCCGTTGTGCCGCCAACCCCCATTTTCCCCTGCAGCTTCTTAATCTGTGTTCGCACCGTGCTAAGCGATGCGCCCCGTGATGTGGCGATATCTTGCGGCCTCAAACCAGATGCCAACCCTCGGGCAACATCGGCCTCCGCCTCGCTCAGTCCAAATGCCTCTTGGAGTGCCTCAGATAGTTCGTCGCCCACATCGATCGTAATGGCTTGGATCAAAACCCCAGAAACACTGGTCACGGTAGGCCGCGCGCCATTTTCCAACGTAATCCGAGTGGCTATAAAGCTACGCCCCTCAAATGCCCCGGCAGCCTGCTCTTTCAGCAATTTCACGTTTGGGCATTCAGGATCTCCATCCGCCCGCCAAGCGATTAGCGCTTCCACTTCGGCCTCACTCAGCCCCAGTGTGCGAGATAGCGGAACGTTTTCGCCAACGCTCATGTCAAAGTTTGTGGCCAATACACGCCCACTCTCATCGGTCACGATGGCAGGTCCGCTCGCTCGATCGACCCAAGATCGAGCCGACGAATCCGCAGGCCTACGCGCGCCCATTCTGTCCAGAATTTCCGCCGCTCGATTGAAATGTTTTGCGAGAGGGCTGTCCTTAAAGACAAACGCACCCTCACGAGCCAATCGATCATCCAAATAAACCGACCACTGGTCGAGAAACTGGTTCAACTGGGTCACATCCAGCGCCAGCGCATATAGCCGATCTGCTAGCTCAATTTCGGAAAGTGCCTGCAATCCCAACTGCCTCCCCATTCCCCGCAAAGTAGCTGACTTCACAAAATTGTCATACCACAAATAGGGTATTGCGCACCGTATCCGGTCCAAAAAATCACCACCATTCTATCTATTTTGTAAGGCTATACCCCAAATTGGTGATGCGCGACCGATATTGATCATTTACCAAAAACTCGGTGACCAATACCGCCCTGAAGGGACGCAGGGTGGTGACCGCACACATTAACTGGGTGGGGGGACGTCAGCCTACAATGGATACCAGCAAGTCTCTCTCGCTGGTATCCATTGCTAGGGCATCCCCTTTTTGAGCGGCAGAAGCGCTCGCGCATAATTTCGTCATTTTCTTCGCGCAAGCTCACCTATTAACCGCACCTTTACCGGGGCCGCACACGCTGTATTTGTTACTATTTCAGAGGATATTCGAAGTGCTCTTTCTGTTTGGCTGGCATACATGGCGCGGAGAATCTGGCCGCCCTTATCGCTTCAACATAACTCTCACCAAGCGCGGTGTGCCCACAGGCGGTGGCATTTATGTGTTTGTACGTCGGCGGTTCGTGTTCTTTTTAAAGCCAGTCTATATTGGCAAAGCTACCAACTTTCGCTCTCGCCTCAATGGCCATGAGCGTTGGTGGGAGGCATGGTGGAAACGCGGCGCTACAGAACGTCATTTGATGACGGTCACCAAAGAGTCAGACCGCGCGCGCATCGAGGAAGACCTCATCCGCCGCTACCAACCCAAAATGAACAACATGCTCGTGCCAAGAGGCAGCGATGACGCCCCGCGTAACGCGCGCCTGCGCCGTTGGTGGAACTTCAAGCGTAAGTTCAGGTTGCCATTCATGAAATAAACATGGCACACGGGTCGGATATGCCAGATACCGCCCCCCTCCGCGCGCCCTCCTTATTCGTCGATGCCCCGTCATCGGTGAGCTTTAAAAAGCTACGCAAGCGCCTTGTGCGCGGCGCACTCAAAGCCATCGATGACTATAAAATGGTCGACCGACGCGCGGTTGATGCGGGCACCAAGCCCCGCCCCAAATGGCTAATCTGCCTATCGGGCGGCAAAGACAGCTACGGGCTTCTATCTGTGCTCATGGATTTGCAATGGCAAGGCACGCTGCCAGTCGACCTCGTCGCCTGCAATCTCGACCAAGGTCAGCCGGGCTTTCCCAAACATGTGTTGCCAGAGTGGCTTGATAAGGTCGGCGTGCCCTACCGTATCGAGACCGAAGACACATATTCGATCGTTACTGAGAAAGTGCCCGAGGGACGCACCTATTGCTCCATGTGCTCTCGCCTACGTCGTGGCATTCTGTATCGCATTGCACGCGAAGAAGGCTGCGACGCCATCGTGCTAGGCCATCACCGTGATGACGCACTTGAAACCTTCATGATGAACTTTGTAAACGGTGGCCGCCTTGCCGCGATGCCGCCCAAGCTACTCAATGACGAAGGCGACGTGCTCGTCCTGCGTCCGCTCATCACCGCCGCTGAAGACGACCTCGCCAAGTTCGCCAAGGCGCTCGAATTCCCGATTATCCCATGCAATCTATGCGGCACACAAGACGGCTTGCAGCGTGTCGCCATGAAGCAAATGCTGGACGAATGGGAACGCAAAAAGCCCGGCGTACGCCAAGTCATGGCCCACGCGCTCGCCACCGTGCGCCCCAGCCATCTGCACGATCCGCGCGTGTTTGACTTTGCAGGGCTAGAGCTTGGCGGCGAAGGCGAAGACGACCCCAACGTGCCGTTCTAAGCAGCTAACTAACGCAGCAGGCGGCCCCGTGCGATCCGGCGAACCACCAACCAAACGCCTGAGAACACAAACACCAAACTCGCAAACGCGGTTAGCTTGATCCACCAACTCGTAAACGTCTCACGGTTTTGCCAGTCCATAATGTGCAAGCCCCACATGAGGTCGAACGTGCGCCATAAAGGGGTACGGACCGCTGCAAGCTTTCCCGTGTAGGGATCGATCCAGAATGTCGCCTCGTCAGTGCCTTCAAAATCGGCACGCCACATCTCGCGCCCCTTCCCGCTAGATTCAGAGGGCGCATCAGAGACCAGACTCAACCCAGATAGTTTTCCGTTGCCTGCCCAATGTGCTGTCGCAACTTTACGCGCCGTCGCCTCACTCAGGGGCGACAGTACATCCCCCGTCGCCGCATCATGCAGAAAAACCCCAAATGTCGTGTCCACCTGATAAACAGCGCCACCGGGAAAGGGGCGCAACTCAACCCGCTCTACCTCGCCACCTTCAGCGCCAGAGATCGCGTCCATTGCCACTAGTCCGCCGTCAGGCACAGCAATCGTCGCGGGCAATGGTGCACGCAAATGGCTCCCACGAATTTGGCTTATCGGAAACAACGTAAAGAACAGGCCAGACGCGATCCATAAAACGATCTGAACACCAACAATAGCGCCCAGAATATTGTGGATCTTACGAACAATTGGATACGACTTTGACATACTGATACCCCTCATATTCCGCGCCATAATGGCCAAATCCAATAGCCGCCCACAACTGGTCTGTCTAACATCAAAAAAAGGCGCGGCTACCGAAATAGCCGCGCCCTAATATTTTCAACAGGTCAAAAACCTATTTGCGCCAGATAGCGGCCAACGCAGGATCTTCCTCACCGCCAGTGTAGCGACGCTCTTCGGCGCGGCCAACAACCATGTGGTGCACTTCATCCGGGCCATCAGCCAGACGCAGCGTACGCTGCTGAGCATACATGCGTGAGAGTGGGCTCCACTGTGAAACACCAGCAGCGCCGTGCATTTGGATTGCATCATCAATGATTTTGCAAACCTTCTCTGGAATCATGGCTTTAGCCATTGAGATCCAGATGCGGGCTTCTTTGTTGCCCATCACGTCCATAGCTTTCGCCGCTTTAAGAACCATCATGCGCATCGCTTCGATTTCGATACGTGCACGTGATACTTTCTCACGGTTTCCGCCGAGCTTGATAAGCTGCTGGCCAAAGGCTTCACGGCTCATACCGCGACGCACCATCAGGTCAAGCGCGCGTTCAGCAGAACCGATTGAGCGCATGCAGTGGTGAATACGGCCAGGCCCAAGACGCAACTGAGAAATCTCAAAGCCACGGCCCTCGCCCAAAAGCATGTTCTCTTTCGGCACACGAACATTGTCAAATTTGATGTGCATGTGACCGTGCGGCGCATCATAATCGCCAAACACCATCATACCATCAACAACCGTCACACCAGGGTGTGGCAGCGGAACCAAGATTTGAGATTGCTGCTTGTGAGACTCAGCATCAGGGCTTGTCTTCACCATACAGATCATAATCTTACAACGTGGATCGCCGGCGCCAGAGATGTAGAACTTCTCGCCGTTGAGAACCCACTCATCGCCCTCAAGCTTTGCTTCCATAGCAACATTGCGCGCGTCAGATGAAGCATTGTGCGGCTCTGTCATTGCAAAGGCAGAGCGAATTTCGCCAGCCAGCAATGGCTTCAGCCATGTTTCTTTTTGCTCTGGTGTACCAACACGTTCCAGAACTTCCATGTTGCCTGTGTCAGGCGCGGCGCAGTTCATTGACTCAGATGCCAACGGGTTTTTGCCAAGCTCTGCAGCGATGTACGCATAGTCGAGGTTTTTCAGGCCTTCACCGGTTTCGGCGTCTGGCAGGAAGAAGTTCCAAAGACCTTGCTTCTTGGCTTCGTCTTTTGCTGCTTGTAGCGTTTCAAGCTGACCAGGAGCATAGCTCCAAGGATTGGTTTTGCCTTCGCCAAGGCGATGAAACTCAACGCTCATTGGTTCAACAGTTTCGGCAATAAATTTTTTCACATGTTCAAAAAGCGGGCGAGCCGCATCAGACATGCGAAGATCATTCATCTCCGGTGAGTGGGTGGTAATTTCAGTGTCGGCCATGTGGCGTTCCTCCAGTTAGTTTCGTAAATTTTCGTCTGCCTTAGCTAAGCTAAGCAGGCTATCGGATGCAAATTGTTTGCGGGATAGCGGATTAGATCCGCCGCGAATTCTGTGCTGCCGCGGCGTCCCATCTGGCGCGCGCGAGCAAACTGCGCCATGAAACGCGCAGCATGAATATTTTGACCGCCGCAATCATACTCGTCGCCGTTTTGGCAACGGCCTTCCTGTCCGGCATTTTCGGCATGGCGGGCGGCATGGTGCTGATGGGCGTCTTGTCGGTTCTCTTGCCAATTGCCACAGCGATGATCCTGCACGGCACAATCCAAATGGTCTCGAACGGCTATCGTGCTTTTCTTTGGCGGGAGCATATTCTTTGGCCGGTCTTTGGGCGCTACGCGATTGGCTCTGTTATCGGTGTCGCAATCTTGTTTGCGCTGGCATGGCGCCCCGATGCGCAAGGTGTCTACCTCATGCTGGGCCTCACCGCGATGTTGGTCTGGATACCTAAAACCTTGCTCGATCTCGACATCACCAAGAAGTGGCAAGCCGAGATTGCAGGACTTGTCGTTCAAGCACTCAACACCACGGCGGGCGTCGCCGGGCCATTGGTCGACTTGTTCTTCGTCAACACCGCGCTGACGCGTCACCAGATCGTCGCCACCAAGGCTGTCACTCAAGCGCTCGCGCATATCGTCAAAATCGCTTTTTGGAGCGTTCCGGTCATTCAAGCGGCGGGCTTCGGCGCGTTGCCAAGTTGGTGGCTCATCCTTGCGGCCATCCCATTGTCCATGCTCGGCACCACATTGGGTGGCAAAGTCCTCAACGCCATGAATGACATAAACTTCAAGCGTGGAATGAAAGGATTGGTCACAATCATTGGTGTGATCATGTTTCTGCGAGCGGCCAGCATCATATAGCGGTCGGCAAGTTGCCCGATCCTGATGCTTCATACGTTTCATTCAACTGCCTGCTACTCAAATTACTCTTACGGGTGATAATTGCGCATTGACTGAAATAAATATACATTATTTTATGAACGTAACACATCACCAACAGTGATATTACGTGAAGGCCCTCCCCAATGAATTTGCGCGCGATTGACCTAAACCTGCTTCCCGTGCTCGAAGCCATCTATGTTGAGCGCAGTCTCACACGCGCCAGCGGCTCTCTTCACATCACACAGCCCGCCGTCAGCAACGCGCTTGCACGGCTTCGCTCGCATTTTGATGACCCACTATTTGTGCGCCACGGTCGCGGCGTTCGTCCCACGGCGATGACCGAGGCGCTTATGCCCAGCGTTCGGGACGCGCTCGATCGGCTCCGCTCCAGCCTTGAGCCCAAGTCATCCTTCGATCCGCCGACCTCAACTCGCGTGTTCAATTTGTCGGGCAGCGACACCAGCGCGCTGGTCATTGCGCCTCAAATTGCCTCCATATTGCAGCAAACTGCACCAAACGTCCGCATCCGCTGGGCGCAGGTGGACAGGCCCTCTATCGCCTTAGATCTGGCCTCCGGGCGCCTTGATCTCGCGCTGGACATTCCGGGTGTTAAAGGCGCGGGACTATCGAGTGAGATGCTCTATTCGGGCGAGATGCAGTGCATTCTGAACCCAACTCATCCCAACGCTACAGGCCAGTTAACATTAGACAAATTTCTATCCTTGCGCCACATAGCGGTCTCCAGCCGGCGCGAGGGGCTCAGCCTTGTGGAACAAATGGTACGCGCCGCTGGCCACCGCATCATCCCGGCAATGCATTTGCCTCATCACCTCGCCGCGCTAGAAGTCGTGCGCCAAACCGATTTTGTCCTAACTGCCTCAGAATCCCTCGCCAGAGACTCCGGATTAGCCATCCAGCCACTGCCACTACCCGGCCCAGACCTCGCTGTTACCGCCTATTGGCGACACGATAATGAGGAAGACCCCGGCCTCATCTGGCTGCGTGATGTACTGCGCGAGATCGCCCTGTCTCTGTAGGCTCAGCGACGCGCCTTAAAGAACGCGCGCAGCATCTCACTCGCCGCGCCCGAACTCTCTTCATCCTGCGCCACAGTTGGCCGCCAATGGCATGTCGGCTGCTCGAAATAGCGCGGTCCATGCTCCACCGCCCCGCCCTTCGGATCATTTGCCGCAAACACGACATGACTAATCCGCGCGAGGCTAATCGCGCCCGCGCACATCGCGCACGGCTCCAACGTCACATACAGGTGCAGCCCGGTTAGGCGATAGTTGCCCCGTGCAAGCGCGGCAGCCCGCAACGCAATAACCTCCGCATGGCCCGTCGGATCGTTCCCCGCGATGGGAGCATTCGCGCCCTCGCCAACAATCTCACCCGTCTCAGGATCAACAATCACACAGCCCACCGGCACCTCCCCAGCGGTGGCGGCATCTTGGGCGAGCGCGAGCGCGCGTTGCATCGGGGGCATAGCGGGACTGGTCATCTGCATTGGATCGCCCTACACGACAGGAAAGTAAAGAGAGGCTGGGCAACCCCATGCGCATTGTCGGCGGAGAATACAAAGGGCGCCCCCTCATGGCGCCTAAGGGCCAAGGCACCCGGCCCACTGGCGACAGAGCGCGCGAGTCCCTCTTCAACATCCTCGCACATGCCGAATGGGCCCCCACACTTGATGATGCCCGCGTGATTGACCTCTTCGCAGGATCAGGCGCGCTGGGCTTTGAGGCGATGAGCCGGGGCGCAGGATTCTGCCTCTTCGTTGAAACAGACCATAATGCGCGCGGGGCCATTCGTGACAACATCGAATCACTAGGCCTGTTCGGCAACACGCGGCTACATCGACGCAGCGCCACCGACTTGGGCGATAAACCTGCTAATGTTGCGGCCCCCTTCTCCATCGCCTTCCTCGACCCGCCCTACAACAAAGGATTGGTAGAGCCTGCCCTTAGCAGCCTGCGCAAAGGCCAGTGGCTAACCAGTGACGCAATCGCGATGGTCGAAACGGCCAAGGACGAAATGCTAGATCCAGAGGGCTGGGAACTCATCGACACACGCATATATGGCGCTGCGAAGGTCAGTTTTTTCCGACTCGGCTAGCCTCCAAGCGCCACCTTCCTGCGCTTTACCGCAAGGAGAAGCTTGACCGCGCGGCCTGTTCTCTATGTTTGGTGGCAGACATCAAAAAATGAGGCAGGAGAAAACACCCCATGACTTACGCACCCTTCAATTTGGCCGGAAAGGTCTGTGTCGTCACAGGCGGCAATCGCGGCATTGGCCTCGGCATGGCAGAGGCACTCGCTGCCTCCAATGCTGACGTCATCGTATGGGGCCGCAAAGAGGCCGCAAACATCGAGGCTGTCGCAAAATTAGAAAAGCTAGGCACCGGCAAGATCAAAAGCTGGGCCGTCGATGTGGCCGAAGAAGCCCAAATCGTCAAAGCCATGGCAGAAGTCGAAGAAGAGTTTGGTCGCATCGATAACTGCATCGCAAATGCTGGCGTTGGCCGCGGCGCCAATTCGTTCGAGGAAATGACTCTCGAGACATGGCAGTTCAACCACAAAATCAACATGGAAGGCGCTTTCCTCACACTTCGTGAAGCCAGCAAATCCATGGTAAAACGCGCGAAAGCGGGTGACCCCGGTGGCTCACTGGTGGGCACAGCATCCCTCGCCGCAATCGAAGGCGCTGGTAAGAATCAGGCATACGCCTCAACCAAAGCAGGGCTTACAGCTCTAATGCGCGGCATCGCCGTCGAATACGGTCGCTACAAGATCCGGGCAAACTCAGTGCTTCCAGGTTGGATCGCTACGGATATGACCGATGGCGCCCAAGACAATGATGTCTTTAACAGCAAAGTCATCAGCCGCGTACCAATTCGCCGCTGGGGCGAGCCGGAAGATTTTGGCGGCATTGCGGTCTATTTGGCTTCAGACGCCTCCAGCTTCCACTCAGGCGACACCTTACTAATCGACGGCGCTTACGCAGTTTTCTAACTCAGGTCAGAAATCCCAAGCACAAAAAAGGGCCGCCTCAGCAATGAGACGGCCCTAAATTTTAGCAAGAATGCTTACCGAGCTTAGTGCTCAGCAGCTTCTTCTACTTTATCAACAACAGCATCAGCAGCATCGCCTGCAGCGTCTACAGTTGCGTCAACAGCGTCGCCTGCAGCGTCTGCAACGTCACCGGCTACATCGCCAGCAGCATCAACAGCGTCGCCAGCCATGTCACCAGCAGCGTCTGCAACGTCGCCTGCAACATCACCAGCAGCTTCAACTGCATCACCAGTAGCGTCTACAACGTTACCAGCTACGTCACCGGCAGCTTCAACAGCGTCGCCCGCAGCGTCGGCAACTGAGTCGCCAGCAGCAGCAGCAGCATCGCCAGCTTTATCCAGCACTGATTCGCCTTCTTCAGCAGCACAAGCAGCAAGCATAAGAGCGGCTGCAGCAGCAATAACAAAATGTTTCATAGGTAGTACCCCTGTTTTTGGTTATGTTAACCAGAGACGCGCATAGCATCTCGCATGTGTTACGGAAAGTTCATTTCCGTATTTTTTTACTCAACAATCACGCCCATTCTAGGCATGAAAGCCCCCTCCGTACTTGGAGAGGGCTTTCTGTAAAGCAAAAAGTGAAGAACTATTCAGTCACTTCAGCAGTAATTTCAGCTTCAACAGCCTCAACTTCAGTCGCTTCTTCAGCTTCAACTTCAGCTTCGAGCTCTTCAGCTTCAACAACTTCAGCTTCGCCGTCGCCTTGAGCTTCGATCACTTCAACAACTTCAGCTTCAACAGCCTCAGTTACTTCAACTTCAACTGCTTCAGTTGTAGCAGCTTCAACAGCTTCTACGGCTTCAACAGGTGGTTCCATAGCGATAGCAGCGCTGGCGAACAGTGCTGCAACGGCAGCAGTTGTGAAAAGTTTGGTCATTTTGAGCTTCCCCTCGGGATGACGTTAGGACCGAAGACAATTCCCCGGCTCGAATTGCGGTTTGCCCTCCGATCATGGCCGGAATGGGGCAAACTTGGGGCGGATTAAGCCATCAACAGGCTTGACCAAAAGGGTCTTGCGTTGACCCCACGGCCGCCAGCTAGGGCAATCTGCAGATAACATTAAAGAAAGGACGCCCACTGATGGCTTTGAACACACGTCTTACAAATTTGTTAAAAACTGAACATCCGATAATGCTCGCTGGCATGGGGGGCGTTTCTTACGCAGAAGTGTGCGCAGCAATGTGCAATGCAGGTGGATACGGCGTGCTTGGCATGGCTGGCACGGGTCCGGAATTCATTGCCCAACAAATTCAACAAGTTAAGTCCCTAACCGACAAGCCGTTCGGCGTAGACTTGCTCGCAGCAAGCCCTGAGAGCCTCGAAGAATCAGTTGATGTCATCATCAATGGCGGCGCAGACAGCTTTATCGCGGGTCTTGGCGTCCCCATGCCCATTATGGACCGCCTAAAAAGTGCGGGCCTAAAGGTTATGGTTGTTGGCGGCGCAGTGAAGCACGCGATCAAAGCTGAACAAGCAGGCTGTGACGCTGTGATTCTTCAGGGCGGCGAAGGCGGCGGCCATACCGGTCTTGTCGGAACGCTCCCATTGGTGGCTCAAGCTGTTGATGCCGTAAAAATCCCTGTAATCGCAGCTGGTGGTATCTTTGATGGGCGTGGCTTGGCCGCTTCATTGGCGCTCGGTGCCTGCGGCGTTTGGATGGGCACACGCTTTATTGCCTCAACCGAAGCCCACGCTGCTGACAGCTATAAGCAGACAATCGTTGGCTCCACGGACACCGACACCACACGCACACGCTGCTACTCAGGCAAACCAATGCGCTGTCGAACCAATGACTACATCAATGATTGGGAATCACGCCCCGGCGATATCCAGCCCTTCCCTCAGCAAGCCATCCACTCCACGCAAACGGGCGTGATCGGCGGCATTGGCGGCATTACGGACGAATCAAAGCTGAGCCCCGACTCATCCTGCTTCGCTATGGGCCAATCAGCTGGCGGTGTTGATGAAGTGAAACCGGTCGCTGCCATCGTCGCCGACATCATGCGCGACGCCGAAGCCTCAATTGAGCGCATGTCTGGTTTGAAAACTTAAGTACCTCAAAAAGCCAATAGTCAAACGTGTCTGGCCCTCGTACGGACACGTTTTTTATTGCCTCCGGACACGGTTTGACTGGAAATACCCGCTCAGATGGAAAATGCTCACTTTCTCACGCCGTGAACAGGAGCGAACACAAAAATGACAGACCCTAAAAAAACAGAGCGCATTGAGATACGGGTTGCCGATGAAACTAAGCGAGCCTTCACCGACGCCTGCGATCGACAGGGCGATACTTCCTCAAACGCCATTAGACGCTTCATAGATGGATACATTCGCCGGGCGGGTAACGATCAGATCGTTGAAGGCTTGCGTGCCATTTGGCGAGCAATTTGGCGTCGGCGCTTGCCCATCGCGACCGTGACAGTCGCAGCAGCGGTGCTCTTCTCCACATTTATATTCGCTCAGCCCAAAGCAAATGAAGTCACGCTAGATAAAGGACCGGCAGTGGAGGCGGATTTATTTGCTGAGTATGATCGAAACGCTGATGGCAAACTCTCCCCGGGGGAGATTTCGGAAAACGATGCCCCCTTCCAAGTCGCACTTGATGTGGACGGTTCCGGTGATGTGACCTTGGACGAATTCTGGTCTGTTGGGCTCGTCCAAGTCGTCTGGGTGCCAGAGGGACACCTGACGTTTACCTCAGACCCACATAGCCCCTTCACGTTCGAGTCTACTTCGAGATCCGAGTTTGTACGCTTCGATCTACGTTTAGTATCGGCGCCAAGTTTCGACTCCACCGCGTTCGGCTCTGAACCGACACGTCGCTTAGGAAAGAAAACAGAAACGCCTCTCGCAGAACCTGATCGCTTTATTGTGTTTGAAGGGGACAAGCCTATTCCATCGGTCGTTTTCAGCAATCACGACTTCAGAGCCCGCACGGTTTAGCGCCTGAACGCATCAGCGGAAGCCTCCATTTCACTGCTCAATAAAATCTGCTTTGCCGATCAGATTTATCATCTGGTCGCCATTCAGATAGCGCTCGAGATTGTCGAAAAAGGTCTCATCAGCGCGCTCAATCGTACCCATCGTGTCGGCGCTATCATGCGGCGTGATCGTCACAGCGGGGTGCAGCCATAGCGGGCTGTCCGCAGGCAACGGCTCAACGACTGTCACATCCAGCACCGCGGCTTCGGGCTTTCCAGCGTCGAGAGCTGCAATCAAGGCCGCCTCATCGACAGCATTGCCGCGCCCCACATTCATAAACAGGCTGCCGGGCTTCATGTTGGCGAAGAAAGCGGCGTCGCCTGTACCGTCTGTCTGAGGGGTGTGCGGCATACAGAAGACAACAATGTCAGCCCATGCCGCCACAGACGCCAACTCGTCCGGATGGACAATCTGTTCCGCGCCCTTTGCTGGCCCCGGTGATCTGCGCACGCCGCACACATGAGCGCCAAGTGCGCTTGCCCGCGTGCCTATTGCCTCACCGATCGAGCCGTAGCCGACAATGGCCCAGTTAGAGCCATACACCTCACGCTGGCGAAACCGTTTCCACTCTTTATTGGCTTGCGCCGCACGATGGCCCGGCCCGCTCTTCAGCCAGTCCAGCGCCTGCCAGAGCGCCCACTCACCAATGGCCTCTGCATTCATATGGTTCGTTGTGTAAAACTGCGCCGCCCGCCCAACGGCCTTCAGCGCGGAATTGTCGACACCAGCAGCAGATGACTGAAACCATTCCAGTCGATCACTCCCAATACAGGCCCGAATAAAGTGGCGCGCAGACGGGCCAAACCACACATCCACATTGCCATAAGCGATTTGAGGGTTAGGCGTCTCCACCGTCTCTTTCGTGTCAGCGCGGTAAAACTCTCCTGCGTCATTCACCAGAACTATGTCAAAGCCTGCCTCATAGGTCTTGAGCCGAGGGGCAATGCGGGCGAATGTCTTCTCATGAAGCAAAAATTCTCTCATGCTATCCTGATTAGCGCCGTTCTCTTTGCCGGATCAAGCGTTGCCCAAGAGGGCTTACCGATTCGCGGGCCAGACTATTTCCGCGATGCGTCAGATCTCGCCACCGTTTTAGGCTCTGCTCATGGCGTACGTGTCACGTGCAATGGCGAGTCCGACCAGTATTGGCGCAAATACATGGCCGACATGCTTGGGCTTGAGGCACCCAATCGCGGCAGCCTGCGCTCCGGCCTCGTCCGTAACTTCAATCAAGCCTTCATGAGCACCAAAGACGATTACCCCCACTGCAATGGCCGCGCAGTAGAGGCCGAGGCTAGATTTGCAGAAGACGGCAAGGAAATCGCCTCGCGCATGGCCCAACATTATTTCCCAAAGCCTCCCCAATGACAGACACAACATATTTTCCGCCAGAGGCCCCGAAGGATTGCGGCCTCTGTCCCCGCCTTGTGGAATATCGCGAAGAGGTGCGTGGGAAGGAGCCGGACTGGTTCAATGGCGCGGTACCTAGCTTTGGGCCGGACGATGCAGCGCTCCTCGTCATCGGCCTCGCGCCCGGCGTAACAGGTGCCCACCGCACAGGCCGTCCGTTCACCGGCGATTGGGCGGGTGATTTGCTCTATGCCACGCTCGACAAGTTCGGTTTTTCAGAAGGTACTTATGCCGCCACGCCGGATGATGGCCTCGCGCTGACAAGCGCTATGATTACCAACGCCGTGCGCTGCGTGCCGCCCCAGAACAAACCCATAGGTGCAGAAATCAACGCCTGCCGCCCGTTCCTGCAAGCGCGTGTAGCGGCGCTGCCTAACCTGAAGGTAATGCTCTGCCTCGGCAAGATCTCACACGATTCCACCGTGCGCGGACTGGGCTTGAAACTAAAAGACCACCCCTTCGGCCACGCCACGCGTTATGAAGTGGAATACGAAGGCCGCTCGCTCACCCTCCTATCGAGCTATCACTGCTCCCGCTACAACACGAACACAAAACGACTCACGCCGAAAATGTTCGAAGATGTGTTTGCTGTGGCGAGGAAAATAGTGGGCTAAGGCGCTTGCCTCACCCCTCCTTCATCAACCGCGCTTTCTGGCGTTGCCAGTCGCGTTTGGCTTCGACGTCGCGTTTGTCGTGATTTTTGCGGCCCGTGGCGAGGCCGATCAGCAGCTTTGCTTTGCCCTTTTCGTTGAAGTAGAGCTTTAACGGCACAATCGTGCGCCCGGCCCGATCCACGGATTGGGACAGCTTCATCAACTCACGCTTAGACACGAGTAGCTTACGCCTGCGCTTGGGCTCATGGTTGAAGCGGTTGGCCGCAGTATAAATTGGAATGTCGCAATTGATCAGCCACAACCCGCCATCTTCCGGGCTGACATAAGCCTCGACAATGTTCGCCTTACCTTCGCGCAGGGATTTCACTTCGGAGCCTACCAGCATGATGCCAGCCTCCAGCGTGTCTTCCACTTCGTAATCGCGGCGGGAGCGGCGGTTTTCGGCAATAAGGCCGTCGCCTCTTCCTTTGGTTTGGTTTTTCTTCGACATGATCTCTATTTAGAGGCTGATGCCCGCAAGTGCCATCGCTGCATCGATCTTTTCACGTGCTGCGGCGTCTGGCGGCGTAATCGGCAGGCGCACATCTCCACTGCAAAGCCCCATCCGTGACAGCGCATATTTCGCCGGGCCGGGTGATGGCGCGCAGAACAGCGCCTTGTGCAGATGGATCAATTTTTGCTCAATCGCGCGCGCATCATCCAAACGCCCCTCATCAACCGCTTTGTGCATGGCGGCGCATTCGGCTGGCATAACATTCGCGGTGACTGAGATGCACCCTGCCCCGCCCATTGCGCGGTGGCCCAGCGCACTCGGGTCATTGCCCGAAAGTTGAACAAATTGCTCACCCTTGGTCAGCGCGGCATGTAGCGTTACGCGGTCCATTTCGTCGCTGGCATCTTTGATTCCAACGATGTTTGGCAGGCTCGCAAGGCGCACAACAGTTTCGACCTCAATATCCCGAACGGTTCGTCCCGGCACATTATACAGCAGAATAGGCAACGCCACAGCGTCGTTGATTGCTTTATAATGGGCATAGATGCCGTCTTGATTGGGGTTGTTGTAATAAGGCGCAACCACCAGAGCCGCATCAGCGCCAACAGTTTTGGCGTGCTGGGCGAGGTCTATCGCCTCGTCCGTCGCATTTGATCCTGCGCCTGCAATAACAGGGACACGCCCAGCGGCGACCTCAACGCACAATGTCACCACACTTTTGTGCTCTTCTGTCGACAGAGTTGAGGTTTCCCCCGTCGTGCCGACCGGCACCAAGGCGCTGGAACCGTTCACAATTTGACGCTCGACCAAAGCGGCGAACGCGTCTTTATCGACGGCACCATTCTTGAATGGTGTGACGAGTGCTGGGATTGAGCCGTTAAACATCGTATTCTCGCCGCGATTCAGGTGTTGGTTGGATTTGGTCCTATATACTGAGTGAAAAGGTTTTTCACCCTTAGTTACAGAAATAATCACCGAAGAGACGTCTCATGATACGATCCTTAGTCATTTCTGCCCTTTTCGTGCTGAGCGCTGGCAACGCCGCTGCGGCCTCTACTCCGTCCGCGCCGAGCCTTAAACCTGAGCGCCAGTACACGTCTAATGTGACGGATGAAAAGAACGCAAAAATTCTGCACAAGGCGCTGAAAGCCTATGACAGTAAGGCATGGGGCACGTTGTCTAACCTTCAGCGTCAAACAACTGATACCGATGTAAAGAACCTAATTCTCTGGATGCGCGCCTCAAACGGCGTGCCGGGAATGAGCTTTGATGAGATGTCTCACGCGCTCGAAACGCTACCAGAATGGCCTCGTACGGGTGCCATGCAAAACCGCGCCGAAGACATTATCGACGGTTCTACACTCAGCGCGAAAGAGCGAATCACTTGGCTAACCAAATACAGCCCGCGTACTGGCACCGGCAAAATTCAACTCGCCAATGCCTACTGGTCGACAGGCCAAAAAGACAAAGCACGCGAAATTGCGCGCGATGCATGGATTTCCAGCACGCTAGACCGCTCTGAAGAGAAATCAGTCCTCTCTCGCTATGGGTCAAAGTTGACACAAGCTGACCACCGCTCACGGGTTGAGTTCCTTCTTTGGACCAATCAACGCGGCGCCGCAGCTCGCCTTAAACCCAAACTCTCCAGCGATTACCGCAAGCTGGTTGATGCGCGCATCGCACTCGCCACGCGCCGCCGTAATGTTGATTCAAAAATCAAAGCGGTTCCGAGCAGCTTAAAAGAAAATCCGGGCCTTTTATATGAGCGCGCCCGTTGGCGCCGCCTTCGTGCCCGCAATCAAGAGGGCGCTACACCACTGCTCGCCAAAATTGACGGCGCAGAGATTCCAGCAGCGGGTCGCAGCAAGCTCTGGAAAGAACGCAATATTGCCCTGCGCAAAGACCTGAAAGACGGCAACTGGGCCCGCGCCTACTCCCTCGCCTCTCCGCACGGTATGAATTCCGGTGGCGGCTTTGCAGAGGCCGAATGGGTATCGGGTTGGATCGCCTTGCGCCTTAATGATGATGCAGAACGCGCCCTCGGTCACTTCGACACAATGGCAAAAGGCGTCAGCACACCTATCAGCCAATCACGTGGTGACTATTGGAAAGGCCGCGCCGCTGACGTGTTGAAAGACACCGACACCGCGAACGAAGCCTACCAAGCCGCCGCTGAGCACAAATACACTTATTACGGTCAGCTCGCCGCCGAGCGTATGGACGACCGCACTTTCATGCTCAAGACCAACATCGAGCCAACAGATGAAGAGATCACTGCCTTCGAATCGCGCCCGCTTGTCAAAGCGCTGCGCCTTTTGGGTGAGACCAGTGAGACCGGCATGTTCCGCCGCTTTGCCTATCACCTCGACGACCAGCTCACCAACGAGGCTGACTTCACGCTCCTCTCGCGGATCGCCACTGAATATCAAGCGCCAGACATTGGCGTGCGCGGCGCGAAGGCCGGCATGGCGAAAGGTATCGTCGCTGCTGACGCGGCCTACCCCGTGGTCAATTATCCGTTGTTGAGAGAACCAAAGGTGGAACGCCCGCTTATGCTCGCATTGTCGCGCCAAGAAAGCGAAATGAACCCGAACGCGATCAGCCATGTTGGCGCGCGCGGCCTGATGCAGTTTATGCCCGCCACCGCCCGCAACGAAGCACGTTTGCGCGGCCTGCCTTATCGCAAAAGCTGGCTAACCGATGATCCCGGCTACAATATGACCCTTGGCGGCCAACACCTCGACACGCTGCTCGGCCAGTTCAATGGCAGCTACATCATGACCGCTGCAGCCTATAATGCGGGCCCTCGCCGCCCGAAACAGTGGGTGAAAGACTATGGCGACCCGCGCACCGGCCAGATTGACCCGATCGATTGGGTTGAGTTCATTCCATTCTCTGAAACGCGCAACTATGTGCAGCGCGTGCTGGAGAACACACAAATCTATCGTCAGCGTCTGTCTGGCGAAGAAGGCGAAATTCGCCTATCTGAAGATCTACAACGCGGCGAAAAGTAATTGTGAAAACGTGCAGCCTTTAGGCTAACGCAAAAACGCGTTAAGCTTCTGGAATATTTAATATTCTGGAGGCTTCGCCGATATGTTGCGAACAACAACTGCACTTTCTCTCATTATGTTCCTCGCCGCGTGTGGCGGTGGCGACAACATGCAAACAACAGACACAGCCGCGCCATTGGTCGACACGGCTAGCGCTAGCGACACTGCAATTGTTGAAGCCAGCCCTCTGCCCACAGCTGACCCTGAACTTGTGACGCTATATAAGAAGCTTCACGCTGCGCCAGAGCTTTCCTTCAAAGAAGCGAACACCTCCGCACTGCTCGCAACTGAACTCGCTCAATTGGGCTTTGAAGTTACCACCGGTCTCGGCCAAGACTGGGTTGTCGATAAAGCCACGCGTGACATCGGCGCGGTGTATGATGGCGTCGGCGGATATGGCGTTGTCGGCGTCCTCAAAAATGGTGACGGCCCAACCATCATGATCCGAACGGATATGGACGCGCTTCCCGTTGCTGAAAACACAGATTTTGACTTCGCCTCCACCGTGCAAGGACAAACTTGGACAGGCGTAGACAATGGCGTCATGCACGCTTGCGGCCACGACATCCACATGACCAGCTGGGTCGGCACTGCTCGTAATCTTGTCGCGCAAAAAGAAGACTGGTCTGGCACACTCGTCATGGTCGCCCAACCTGCTGAAGAGCTAGGCAACGGCGCAGTCGCGATGTTGTCAGACGGGCTGTACCAAAACTTCCCGCTGCCGGATTACAATCTAGCGCTCCACGTCTCGGCTGGTGCCAAAGCAGGCACAGTCGCCTACTCGCCGGGCTTTGGGCTCGCCAATGTCGATAGCGTCGACATTACCGTTAAGGGCGTGGGTGGACACGGCGCCTATCCGCACACGACAACCGACCCCATACTGATCTCTGCACATATTGTCACCGCGCTGCAAAGCCTTGTCGGGCGCAATGTTGATCCGCAAACACCAGCGGTCGTAACCGTTGGCTCCATAAAGGCCGGCGCCAAGCACAACATCATCCCGAACGAAGCCGAGTTGTTGCTGACCGTTCGCTCCTACGATGATGAAACGCGCACGTTGTTGCTAGACGGCATCAAGCGTATCGCCGAGGGACAAGCGTCCGCCTTTGGCGCGCCAACCCCGACCGTTGTGGTCGATCCGGATTACACCCCAGCAACATACAATGATCCGGCCCTCACCGAGAAAGCCATAGCAGCGATCAGCGCCGCAATTGGCGAGAACAATGTGCAAGAAGTGAAGCCCACAATGGGCGGAGAAGACTTCGGCCAATACAGCCGCACCGAAGAAAAAGTGCCAAGCTTCATCTATTGGGTCGGCGCAGTGAACCCCGAAAAATTCAACAAACTCGCAGCGGACGGCATGAGCCCACCTTCATTGCACTCAGCCATATTCGCACCTGACTATGACCCAACAATCGCAACGGGTGTCAAAGCGATGACGGCGGCAGCGTTGGACCTATTCAAAGACGAATAATTCACAAACACACACATCAGATTACAACAAAAAAAGGGCTGCCCAATAAGCAGCCCTTTTCCAATTCTATATAGCTTGCTCAAGCGCTATACTACTTTGCCCCATAAGCAGCGATCTGGGCTGTCGCGATATCAATCTGGTTGCCCATACTGATATTTGAGTCGACCAAGTGCAGGCCCCAATCTTTGTTGACTTTACCAGCTGTCATCACATCACCAGCAATCGTATCCGTACGCGGATCAGATGAATCAGCATTCACTGTCACAGCCAACCAGTCAAAACGATTATTGCTTTGGCAAGATGCGGACAACAAGCCTGGAAGTGATACGAATTTTGTATTGACCTCAACGCCTTCACCAAAACCTTGGATCTGCGATGCATTAGACATGCGCGTGTCCAACGGCTGACCGGCCAACGCGGCCGGGTTAACGCACATAGCGCGTCCACCATCTTTCGCGACCACACCGAAGAAGCTTGTCTCTGGCGGCACTTCACCAGCGCGGAAAGACACATAGCTAATCATGCAACCGGTCTGTGATTTAGAGGCGCATGGCGGCATCGGATACTCGCCATCCTCTGCCGGGTGGATAGTCATACCCAAAGGCATGACAGAAATAATCTGATCAGCCACTGGCTTGCCGACAATCTCTTTGCGAAGCAGGCGGTCAATCAAACCAGAGCCTTGGCTGTGACCGATGATGATAACACCGCGGCCATCATTTTCTTCGCGCAGATAAGTTTCCCATGCGTTCTTCACATCACGATAGTTCAGCGTCGGGTCGAGGCCTTCAACGGTCTGCCCCATCATACGTGAGCGCAGGGCAGTCAGTGTGAGCTGACGATAAGTCGGCGCATACGTCCGACACACCTCGTTGAAGCGCGCAAACTGCTGCTCAACCACATTAATCTCACCCGGTCCGGGGATCATGTCTGCGTTCGGCGTCGTGTCACGCGATACTGTTGGATAGACGTAGAAGCAATCAACGCCCGGATCGACTGCTGGCGTAGATTCCATCTTCGCCGTAGAGCCGTCTGCGTTCACGATCGTTGTCGTCAAATCAACGTCACAAAAATCCCCGTCCTTGCCGGGGTGGCACAGCCAGTTGTCTGTATCTGTATAGTCGATATCGACAGCCTCAACGGCTTCCGCTCCTGTTGCTTTCACAAGCTCCTCAATTACGGTTTCCGGCTCGTCGGCTGGCGTAGTGGTGCAGGCGGCCAATAACAAGGCGCCTAGCACGGGTGTGATAATTCTCTTCATTGCGTATATCCTCCTATATCGAACACCAGATGAAGCCCTCCCCATGCGCTTGTCAACATATGGTTAATGACAATTCCGGCCAGTTCACAGCTTTCCTGAATCTCCTCGGCTTTCCCTACGGAAAGTTGGAATTCTAAGTTTCCACTTGCATCAAGCGTGTTCATCCCATATATTATACTCATATCGAGCATAAGTAACTTGGCAAAGGAGGACTTTATGGCACGTTTGATTGATTCAGGCCCCGGTTGCCCAACCCCAACACCCCCACGCGGTGCAGCGTTTAATGAAGCACGCGGTTTCACCTATGATGATGAGGTCAAGGCTGACACAGATCACCTGTACCCCACGGTCAAAGACTTCATCACCCCGATGGAATGGCCCGCCATTGCTCCCCTCGTTTCAGCGATCAACCGCCTCAAGAAAAAGAAGAACGCGGTTATTCTGGCTCACAACTATATGACGCCGGATATTTACAGCCTCGTTGGCGATTTCTGCGGCGACAGCCTACAGCTCGCCCGTGAGGCCGCTAATTGCGACGCTGATATGATCGTTCAGGCCGGCGTACACTTCATGGCCGAGACCTCAAAAATCCTCGCGCCAGAAAAGACCGTTATCATTCCTGATATGCGCGCGGGCTGTTCATTGGCCTCCTCCATCACCGCAGCAGATGTGCGGTTGATCAAAGAGAAGTATCCAAAATACCCGGTCGTCACTTATGTGAACTGCACGGCTGACGTGAAAGCTGAGTGCCACATCACCTGTACCAGCTCCAATGCTGCACAAGTGGTGGAGCACATCGCGAAAGAGTGGAACACTGACACCGTCATTATGGTGCCCGATCAGTATCTCGCAAAAAACGTTGCCGCCCAAACTGGCATCAAAGTGATGACATGGCCGGGCGCATGCGAAGTGCATGAGCTGTTCTCAGCCGACGATGTGCACCAGTTGCGCGAGGCCCATCCCGGCGTCGTTATTCTGGCCCACCCTGAGTGTCCGCCAGACGTACTTGAAGCATCAGACTTTGCGGGTTCAACATCAGCGCTTGCCAATTATGTTGGCGAGAACCAGCCGGCTAAGGTGGTTCTGCTGACTGAGTGCTCGATGAGTGACAATGTCGCCGCGGCCAATCCGGAAGTTGAGTTTGTCCGCCCGTGTAATCTGTGCCCACACATGAAGCGCATCACACTTGAGAACATCTATGATTGCCTCGTGAATGAAGAGCACGAAGTGGCCATCCCTGAAGATGTGCGCCTCAAGGCGAAAGATGCACTGGACGCAATGATGTCACTGCCAAAAATGGCCAAACCTCTCGCGTTCAAAACTGGCTTGAAGCCGATGGACATCGAAATGGTCGCCTAATCTGCAGCACTTAATTTGCGTGATACGGCGCGGTGGGCTTAACTCAAAGCTTGCCGCGCCGAACCAACATTCTGGAGAACCTCATGAGATCTGGCCTTAAGACTGTCCTCATTGCTGCGCTTTTCGCGATGGCATCTGCGAGCCCGGCTTTGGCGGGTGAAGATGAAACCAGCAGAATTATCGATACTGATATTCTCGGCACTTGGAGTTTCCAGACAAAGCCCTATCGGCAAGGCAGCTGTCTCATGACGGGCACAATGTATTTGTCTCCCCACGAGGAAGAAGGCGTATACAAATGCGAGCTTACTGCTGTTGAGATGTGCTCCATGTGGGGGCGTTCTGTTGTGCGCCAATCTTGCGAAGCCCGCCGTTTTGGCAACCAAGTCTCCATCCGTTCACGCGTGGAAGAGATGTTGGAGTCCAAAGCTGAGGGGCTGACCTATGTGCCCGACAATTTCACGCTGACAATCCAATCATCTAAACGCATGTTCGGCGCGCTTGTTTCCGCCGTCACTGCGCCCGCAGAATTCCTTAGATCAAATGATGGCATCTCCTAATATGCTAACACATCCTACTGTTCAATCTTTCACCGCTTCGGCGAACACGTCCGACGACGTCCTAATTGTTGGCGCAGGCCTTGCTGGCCTGTTCCTCGCGCTGGAGCTTGCACCACGCAAATGCACGGTCATTTCCCCGGCCCCGCTCGGACAAGCCGCTTCATCAGCTTGGGCGCAAGGTGGCCTCGCTGCTGCGCTAGACCCGAAAGACAGCGCAGAACAACACGCGGCTGACACCGTCGCGGCTGGCGCAGGCCTCGTAGACCCCGTCATCGCCCGCCTCATCGCTGAGGAAGGCCCGGCCCGTGTGCGCGACCTTCTCGAGCTCGGCGTGCCCTTCGACAAAACCGAAGAAGGCACGCTCGCACTCTCCCTAGAGGCCGCCCACAGCCACCCCCGCGTTGCCCGCGTCGCAGGCGATCTCGCAGGCAAGGCCATCATGGATGCGCTAGTCGCGGCAGTTGGCGTGGCCGAGCACATTACAGTCATCGAAGGCGTACGCGCCGTCGGCTTGCTACAGAATGACCAAAAGCGCGTATGCGGTGTAGTATTGCGCGATGAAGGCGGCGAAATGTCGACCTTCACCGCGCGCGAAACTGTCCTATGCACCGGCGGCTCCGGTGGTCTATTCCAAGTCACGACAAACCCTCCAGAAGCACGCGGCGATGCCCTTGCTATGGCCTATCAAGCGGGCGCGCTCATCGCGGATGTTGAGTTTGTGCAATTCCACCCCACCGCTATCGACATTGGCCGCGACCCTTCCCCACTCGCAACAGAAGCCCTACGTGGTGAAGGCGCAACATTGCACAATAGCGATGGCGGCGGCTTCATGCAGAATTACCATGAACTCGCCGAACTCGCCCCGCGTGATGAAGTGGCCCGCGCAATCCATGCTGAACGTAAAGCCGGACGCGGCGCTTTTCTAGACTGCCGCGCCGCTGTAGGCGCTCACTTCCCGGAACATTTCCCAACCGTATTCACCGCTTGCAAAAGCGCCGGGATTGATCCACGCAGAGACATGATCCCGGTTGCCCCTGCCGCTCACTATCACATGGGCGGTATCGTCCCAGACTTTTGGGGCCTCTCATCTCTAGAGGGCCTATCAGTGTGCGGAGAGTGCAGCTCAACCGGTGCGCATGGCGCCAACCGGCTTGCGTCCAACTCACTCCTCGAAGCTGTTGTGTTCGCCCACCGCATCGCCCACCGCCTGCGCGAAGCAGAGCTATCCGACATTACCTCATCCGTTGGCCTGATCCCTGCTGCGCTCCCATTCCCGCAATTGCAAACTTTGCGCAAAGCCATGTCCAAGCATTGCGGTGTTGTGCGTGAAGCAGCGGGTCTCAAAGAGTTGATAGACTTGATCGCCCAACTCACATTCGTTCACGGCCCTACTCGCCCGCTGGTGACGGCGCGCCTCATGGCCGAAGGCGCACTCAAGCGCGAGGAAAGTCGCGGCGGGCATTTCCGCAGTGACTTCCCAGATCGCATTACGCCTGCACGTACATTCCTTATTCAAGATTTTAAAGAGACCGTTTCCGTATGAACTTAGCCCCGCCTCCTCTACCCGCCATTATTCTAGACCCAATCGTTCGCCTCGCTTTGGCGGAAGATCTCGGCCGCGCGGGTGATCTGACAACCGACGCAACAATCCCACAAGGCACACAAATGTCTGTCGTCATTGCTGCGCGCCAATCTGGTGTTGTGGCCGGTCTCGATGCTGCGGCCTATGCGCTTCAACTGATTGACCCCTCCGTCAGCTTAAAGATCGAACTTCAAGACGGCAGCGCCATCAAGCCGAAAGACGTAATCGCGCGCCTCGATGGCTCCGCCCGGTCCATCCTAACGGCCGAACGCACAATGCTAAACTTCATGGGCCGCCTCTCTGGCGTTGCCACCATGACGAGCCGCTTCGTTGACACCATCGCCCACACAGATGCCCGCATCGTCTGCACCCGCAAAACCACGCCGGGCCATCGCGCTGTGGAAAAACGCGCCGTGCGTTGCGGCGGCGGCACAGCTCACCGCTATGGCCTCGACGATGCGATCCTCATCAAAGACAATCACATCGCGGCCTGCAATGGATCTGTCGAAGAGGCCCTCACACGCGCCAAAGCCTATGCTGGCCATTTGCGCATGATCGAGATCGAAGTCGATACGCTCACCCAGCTTGAGGTCGCGCTAAAGTACGGGCCAGATGCTGTCCTGCTCGACAATATGGACAATGACACACTCCGCAAAGCGGTCGCGATGATCGGCGACAAGGCCATCGCAGAAGCCTCAGGCGGGGTGAACTTAGCCACAGTCGCGGGCATAGCCGAAACCGGCGTAGACTTTATTTCGGTCGGCGCCCTCACTCATTCGGCGCCAAACCTTGACGTAGGCATGGACGCAGCCTGACAGTAACCCTCAAGAACAATTGGGAGAAACGCCATGTCGCGAGCCGCCGGTCGAAAAAGCATATTTGTAACTGGGGCCGCCTCGGGCATCGGGGCTGAAACCGCCCGCTATTTCTCAAAAAAGGGCTGGTTTTGCGGCCTGTATGACGTCAACGCCGAGGGGCTAGACGCAGTTGCCGACGAACTGGGCAAAGACAATTGCCACTCTGCCTTGCTCGATGTGCGTGACCGCAAGCAATGGGCCGCTGCCGTCAAAGGCTTCTCAGAGGCGACTGAAGGCAACATGCACGTCCTGTTCAACAATGCTGGCGTTGGTCGCAACGGCTGGTTTGAGGACGTCGCCCCTGAAGACAATGACTGGGTTATCGACGTAAACCTCAAAGGCGTCATCAATGGCGTTCAGGTTAGCATGCCGCTACTGAAATCCACGAAGGGTGCGCGCGTCGTCAATACGGCCTCGACCGCTGGCGTGGCCGGTGCGCCGCAATTGGCGGTCTACTGCGCATCAAAATTCGGTGTCCGCGGCCTGACAGAGGCACTCGATGTAGAGTTCCGCGACCTCGACATTCGCGTTACCAGCCTCATGCCTTGGTTCATCGACACACCCATCCTAGACATGGGCGCAATGGACGGCGCGAACGAAAAGATGTCGGACACACTCAAAGCGTCAGGCACCAATGTTTATCCGGTATCAATGGCAGCAGAACGCGCTTGGGACGCCGCTCACGGTAAAGACGTGCACTATATGGTAGGCAAGGATGCTGAGCGCGCCCGCTTTATGGCTCGATTCTTCCCCGGCCTGCTGAGAAAAGGCATCATGAAACGCGTCTCACCGCGTAATTAGGCGCTCCACTCAAACACAAAAAAGCCGCCGATCCCGAATAGGATTGGCGGCTTTTTTATGAAGTCATCAAACTTGATCTAGCGAAGCGCGCCCGCTGCTGCGGATGATCCGCTAGACTTGCTCACCTGACGCGCAGTGTAAGCAGCACCAGTCTTAATCGGCGCAGGGGTTGCAGCCTTCGTATAAGTAACCCGGCGAACCGTTGTCAGGCGCGGCGCACCATTTGTGATCGTGCGTGTTGACGTCACTGTTGAAGACGGCGCCACTGTCGCAGAAACAGTCTTCAGATTGTTCGTATTCGTTGACGCGATTACCGCCTTACGCGGCGCCCGGCGTTTGCGGCTAAAGTCCTGACGCACCTGCGCCCATTCTGCGCCGCGCGGGAAGCGATAAAAGATATGCGCGCCAATCTTGTCAGTACGGATAAGGCCCGCGTTCCAAACCGGATCAACATAGGTCGCATGATAGTGCGTCGCGCCGCCTGTGCGTTCCTCGTTCAGATCCATCAGCACGTGGGAGGCCAGCATTTTCGCTCGCTCCCAATGCTTACCTATCGGCGCGCTATCCGTCGCGCCATCACATGTGAATGTGAACTGGCAACCGGTTGTGCGCGTAGAACCTTGATAGACAACATCGCAAACAGAGTTGGGATAGCGATGGTCTTTCACGCGGTTGGTAATAACTTCCGCAACCGCTAACTGGCCATCAACGGCCTCGTTTCGCGATTCATAATAGATTGCTTGCGCGAGACACTTCTTCTCAGCGCTAATCGCTTCAGCGCGTTCCATATGCTCAGGGCGGAAACTCACGAGCGAACGCAACGCCGCGCCATCACGGTCGCGCATCGCATATCGGCTCATAGAAGAGGCTGTGTCGCGCTTCAGCGTGTACTCAACAGTGCGCAACCATGGAGAGTCCAGAAGCGCCGGAGTGTGATCTGCGCTGCGCACAGTGGCACCGCCATCTTCAATGGTTGCTAATCTTATTGATTGCTCGCGGAAATCGGCCTCGGCGCGCATATCTGAGTTCACAGAGCCCAAAACAGGCAGTGTCACAGATGCAGCGACCGCGCAGACAGCCACAGTGGCGCCGCGGATCAAAATATCGCGTTGTTCGTCGTTCGTCATAACCATCCACCAACGTTGCAGTCTCTCTCGGAGTCCACACATTGGTGACAGAGTCACCCCACGAGGTTGAAGAACACTTAACATCACCGCTCCCAGTCCCCGGTTAGGCGGTATATTCCGCCCTATTTGCCCGGTTATGACCCATTTTCCATCGCGATCGAAATAACCGCGTTCACCAATCGATGAACGGCATAAAACGATCAGCGCTGTCACTAGCAAGGGTTAGCAGACATCCGTTAGTGACAATTCTGTGAGAAAAAACAGCGCCCTTGTGCGCCGCAGCAAACCCTTAACCAAACCTTACCAACAGCGCCTTGAAACTATGTCGGATTCCCGGACGCTCGATCTGTTAACTATTTTCGCACAAAAAAGGCGTGTTGCATAAAAACAACACGCCTTCAGGTTCGATTCGAGGTCGAAACGACTAGTTTTTTGACTCTTTCAGGGCCGCATGGGCCGCTGCGAGGCGCGCAATTGGCACCCGGTAAGGTGAGCAAGACACATAATCGAGGCCCGCATCATGGCAGAAAATCACGGATGCAGGGTCACCGCCATGCTCGCCGCAGATGCCCAATTTGATGTCCGGGCGGGTCTTGCGACCTCGCTCAGCCGCCATTTTGACCAGCTCGCCAACACCTTCTTGATCCAGTGTCACAAACGGATCTTTCTCGTAAATGCCCTTGTCTTCATAGGCTTTGAGGAAGCGCCCAGCATCATCGCGTGAGATACCCAGCGTTGTTTGCGTCAGATCATTGGTGCCGAAGCTGAAGAATTCAGCCTGATTGGCGATCTTATCAGCCTGAAGCGCAGCCCGTGGCAGCTCGATCATCGTGCCGACCATGTACTCCATCTCAATGCCAGTTTCAGCAATCACCGCCTTGGCGGCTGCATCAACGACACCCTTTAGGATTTCAAGTTCCTTCTCAGTGGCAACCAGCGGGATCATCACTTCAGGAACCGGCTTATAACCGGTTTCTTTGCCGACATTCACCGCCGCTTCAAAAATGGCCCGTGCCTGCATCTCATAGATTTCAGGATAGGTAATACCAAGACGGCAACCACGATGACCGAGCATTGGGTTTGACTCGTGCAGATCACTTGCGCGACGCTTCAGCTCATTCAAGCTAACGCCAGAGGCCTTCGCGACATCTTCCATGTCTGCATCAGTGTGCGGCAGGAATTCGTGAAGCGGCGGATCAAGTAAACGGATCGTCGCCGGGCGTTCACCCAAAATACGGAATATCTCTTCAAAATCGCTACGCTGCATCGGCAACAATTTGTCCAGCGCCGCACGGCGGCCCTTAACATCACTCGCCAAAATCATTGCACGAACTTCAGGGATGCGTTCTTCATCGAAGAACATGTGCTCCGTCCGGCAAAGGCCAATACCTTCAGCGCCAAACTCAACAGCCGTGCGTGTATCCAGCGCCGTCTCAGCATTCGCGCGAATTTTCAGACGGCGGACTTTATCAGCCCACACCATCAGTTTACCAAAATCACCCGACAGATCAGGCTGCACCATATCAACAGCGCCAACCAGAACCTGCCCAGCCGCGCCATCAACAGTGATAACCTCGCCCTTGGCAATCTCACGTCCAGCGACACGCACAACGCCTTTTTCAACGTCGATCTGCAATGTGCCAGCACCGCAAACACATGGGCGACCCATGCCGCGCGCCACAACCGCTGCGTGGCTGGTCATGCCGCCACGTGCCGTCACAACAGCGCGCGCTGCGTGCATACCTTTAATATCGTCTGGGCTCGTCTCCACACGAACAAGGATAACATCCTCGCCCTTCTCGGCCATTTGCCAAGCCTCATCGGAGTTAAACACAATCTTGCCAACCGCTGCGCCGGGGCTAGCCGGTAGACCCATAACAAGCACATCGCGCTTGGCGGTCTCAGAAATAGTTGGGTGCAACAATTGGTCGAGCTGCGAAGGCTCAAGGCGCAAAATCGCTTCTTCTTCAGTGATCAGACCTTCAGACGCCATATCAACAGCAATCTTCAGCGCCGCCGCAGCGGTGCGCTTACCCGAACGGGTTTGCAGCATGTAAAGCTTGTTGTCTTCAACAGTGAACTCAAGGTCCTGCATGTCTTTATAGTGACGCTCTAGCGTCGCCGCGACATCCCGCAACTCTTTATAAACCTGCGGCATCGCCTCTTCGAGCGGCGCTTCGTCAGAGCCAAGCTTGTCAGCGCGTTCGCGAGAGATCGGCGCTGGCGTACGGATGCCCGCAACCACGTCTTCGCCTTGCGCGTTGATGAGGAACTCACCATAGAAAATCGGGTCGCCATTTGACGGGTCACGTGTAAACGCAACGCCTGTCGCAGACGTCTCACCCAGATTACCAAACACCATGGCCTGCACGTTTACCGCCGTGCCCCATTCCTGCGGAATATCATTCAACTTGCGATACAAGATCGCGCGGTCGTTCATCCAGCTACCGAATACAGCGGTGATCGCGCCCCAAAGCTGTTCGCGCGGGTCTTCCGGGAATGGCTTACCCATTTCCTTTTGGATCGCGGCTTTATACTGCACGATAAGGGCTTTCCAATCGTCAGCCGTCATCTCAGTGTCGAGCTCATAGCCCTGACGCTCTTTATAATCGTCGAGCAGATGCTCAAACGTGTCATGGCGCAGGCCAAGCACAACGTTAGAATACATCTGAATGAAGCGGCGATAGCTGTCATAAGCGAAGCGCTCGCCAGCTTTCTGAGCAAGGCCGAGCACTGATGTCTCATTAAGGCCGAGGTTCAACACCGTATCCATCATGCCCGGCATAGATGCGCGTGCACCAGAACGAACAGACACCATCAACGGGTCGCTCGTGTCACCAAAGCGCTTGCCAGATTGTTGTTCAAGCGTCGCGAGGGCCGCATCAACTTGCGCGGCCAAATTGGCGGGATAGTTCCGCTCCAACTCGTAATATGCAGTGCATACAGAGGTCGACATCGTGAAGCCCGGAGGAACCGGCAAGCCAAGCTTGGCCATTTCAGCAAGGTTAGCCCCTTTGCCGCCCAGCAAGTTCTTCATAGAAGCGTCGCCATCGGCGGTGCCCCCTCCGAATGCGTAGACCCAGGTCTCTTCTGCGTGGTTCACAGCTGATTCACCCATGAAAATCGTCCTCTTAAAACTTGATTGTACGCCAAAGCGTTTGCGCAAACTTTGCAAGACCTATGCTGCATCGCAACGTCAAATACCAGACAGCTTTGCCCGTAAAAGGCGCGACAAAACCGTTTTTGAGGCAATTCTTGCCCAAATCACACACTCTGGCCCGATACGACGGGCACGCATGTTCCAAAACGGAACATTATTCGCGTGCTATCCCTCAATCTTCGAGAAATCTGCAACCTGACTTAGCGTCGAACGAACCTCTTCGAGCAGTGCAAGGCGATTCGCCCGCACGGCGGCGTCATCATCATTCACCATGACCGAATCAAAGAAGGCATAAACCGGGGTGCGCAGGCCAGCCAATTCGCCCATCGCCTTGGCAAACTCTTCCGCCTCCAGCGCCGGGGCCACCGCCGCCCGCGCCTTGGTCAACGCAGCGTGCAAAGCCTGCTCTTCGGCTGGGCCTTTGGCGATCAGCTTGGGATCAACAGAAAGGTCATCTGGCAATGCCCCCTTCTTCTCCTCAGCCCGCAAAATATTGGCCGCCCGCTTATAGCCTTCCAGCAACGTCGCCCCATCATCACTCTCAAGGAAAGCCCCCAACGCCTCAACCCGGCGCGTAATCAACACGAGGTCATCCTCGCCCAGCGCAAACACAGCGTCGATGAGATCGTGCCGCTGCCCTTGGTCACGCAGCACTTGCTTGAGGCGGTCTGCGAAGAAGGAGAGGAGGTTGTCAAACTTTTCAGGAGTCCACTCACAGTGATCGTTCTTAAACTCAAACTTCGATCCCTCAACAACTAAGGGTGTAATTATCGTCTCGGGGTTCCGCGCAAATCGATTTATCAAACCCTCCCTGTCATTCTCGGACCAATGTTTGGGCAGATATAAAGTAGTTTTTGTTTTCGCTTTCAAACTAAGCGTCGAGGCATGCTCATATAGCTCGCGAAGAGGTAAACGCAGCCCGTTCCCCAACACCAAGCGTACCACACCAAGCGCCGCACGGCGTAGCGCGAATGGATCTTTCGATCCTGTCGGCTTCTCATCAATCGCCCAGAAGCCAACCAGCGTGTCTAGCTTATCAGCTAGCGCCACAGTAATGCTCACTGGCTCCGTCGGCACGGCATCTGACGGCCCTTGGGGCTTGTAATGGTCACGGATCGCATCGGCCACCGCTGCCGGTTTGCCCTCGTCCAGCGCATAGTAACGCCCCATCACGCCTTGCAGCTCTGGAAACTCACCAACCATTTCAGACACTAGATCAGATTTCGAGAGTTCCGCCGCCAGCCGCGCTAATTTTGGATCGGCGCCAATTCTCTCCGCCAACTGTTCAGCCAATGCAGCAACCCGCTCGACCTTATCGCCCAGCGATCCTAGCTCACTCTTGAACTCAATCGTGGACAGCTTCTTGCCCATCTCTTCGAGTGAACTGTCCGTATCCGTCTTATAGAAAAACCGTCCATCTTCCAGCCGCGCAGACAGCACAAGGCCGTTACCCGCCGCAATCGCCTTGCCGCCATCGGTCGCTGCAATGTTCGCCACCACGATAAAGTTCGGCGCGAGCTTGCCGGTCTTCTTGTCTTTCACGGTGAAATATTTCTGGTGCACCCGCATGGACAGCTGGATCACCTCAGGCGGCAGCTCCAAGAAGAGCGGGTCCATATCGCCAAGGATCACAACCGGCCATTCGGCCAGCCCGGTCACTTCTTCAAGCAACCCCTTATCTTCAACCCACTCGAGCCCATTGTCCGCGCACACTTTAGTAATGCCCGCCATAATCGTTTCGCGCCGCGCATCGCGCGTCAGCATCACATGGCCGTCGCCCTCTAGCTGGCTAGCATAATCATCCCAACCGCTTACAGTGAACGGCCCGCGCCCATGCACGCGGTGGCCCTCAGTCTGGTTGCCCGCAACGATGCCATCAATATCAAACGGCACCACAGCGCCATCCAGCACACAGACGATGCGTTGCAACGGACGCACCCAGCGCAAATCGCCCGTGCCCCAGCGCATAGATTTCGGCCAATGGAAACCACGCACAATCGCAGGCACAGCCTCAGCGATGATCTCCACCGCGTCGCGGCCCGGCGTCTCCATCACGGCGACATAGAACTCACCCTTCTTCGGGTCAGTCTTGATCTGCGCCTGTGAAATATCCGTCAGTCCAGCGCCGCGCATAAAGCCCTCGAGAGCCTTCTCCGGCGCGCCAACTTTCGGGCCTTTGCGCTCTTCCTTCACATCGGCAGAGCGTGTGTCCAAGCCGGTCACGCTCACAGCCAAACGGCGCGGGCCAGAAGCCGTCGTCACGCCAGCAAATTTCAGCCCCGCCTCTTTCAGCGCCTTTTCCAATGCGCCGCCCAGATCAGCCTCAGCTTTGGCCTGCATACGGGCCGGGATTTCTTCAGAGAACAGTTCAAGCAGCAGATCGGCCATGGAGGCTCCGTCGGGTAAAAAAGACTATGTCACACGGCATAAGCGCCTGCGCCGCCGGGTTCAAGCGCCATTGACGTTTCGCGCTGTTTGGTGTCACCAACCCCGCCATGTTTGAAACTCGCGACGCCCTCCTCCGCTCCCTCTCAGCCATCATGCTGGAGGAGCTAGATTTGCCCGTCCCAGACGACCAGCGCGACGGCGTTCTGGCCCGCATATTCGGCGCGAAAAGCACTGAGCCCGGCGGCGGCGCGACCCCATTCCCGCCCGATCTCGCACAAAAGATCGCAGACCTCGCCCGCCCCGGCTGTGCGCTCAAGAATGATGACACACTCAACGAGGCCAACGCCCCACTCGGCGCATCGAAGATTGGCGGCTGCCCCGACTTGCCCGCAGGCATGGCGTGGCCCACACGCCCCGCATGGACAGATGACGCCAGCGGCTATCGCAACGACATGACCGCGCCAGACAGTAAATGGAGCTGGGCCACCCCAGAACAGTGCGACAGCTTCCGCGCCATGGCCGGGCGCATGGCCGACTATGTTGAGAACGAAGCCCCTCTCGCCTTCTTCGCGCAGATCAATTTCGCAGATTTTGCTGCAAGTGGCGCGCTGGCGGCACTGCCTGAACTGCCCCAAACCGGCATCCTCTACCTGTTCTACGACTATTTCGAACAAGCATGGGGCTTTGACCCGAAAGACGCAGCGGGCTTTCAGCTTGTCTATGTCGAAACCCCAGCAGACCTCGCTCGCACAGCCATCCCGGATCAGCTCGCCAATCTGCTAGACGACGGCACGATAGCGCCGCGCTACGTCACCGCGAAACCGGAATATTTCTGCCCGGGTGGGTCGCAGCCTGAGATAAGAGCGCTCGATTTACCCCAAGACGTTCATGAAGCGCTGTTCTTATGGTTCGATACATTTTGGGAAGACAATGGCGTGCCAGACCATCACCTCATGGGGTGGCCGTTTCTCATTCAGAACCCAATGGAAACCGAATGTGCGCTCGTCTCATCCGGCCATTATTGCGGCAATGCAGACGCCTATCATGACCCGGCGCTTGCAGACCTCATCGCCACATCAAGCGACTGGGTGCTCCTGCTCCAAATCGACTCCGATGAAGACGCCGGTTTCATGTTCGGCGATAGCGGCATTCTTTATGTGTGGATCCGAAAGCAAGACCTCGCCGCACGCGCGTTCGACAAAGCGTGGGTCGTTTTGCAGTGCTCTTAGCGGCCTAAGCGCTAGCTGCTGCCTCTTCCTGCTCGGCCCATTGCGCCGCTGCCCCGCGTGCCAAATCACGCACCCGCGCAATATAGGCTTGGCGCTCTGTCGGGCTAATCGCCCCGCGTGCATCAATCAGGTTAAATGTGTGGCTAGCCTTCAGCGCATAGTCATAAGCGGGCAACGGCTTACCCGCCGCGCGCAACGCATTCGACTGGCTCTCACAATCAGCAAACCAACGGATCAGCATATCCACATCAGAATACTCAAAGTTAAACGCCGATTGCTGCTTCTCATTCTCTAAGAACACATCGCCATAGCTCAGCGGCACTGCGCTATCCGGATCATTGAATGGCAGGTCGTAAACATTATCCACGCCGAACACATACATGGCCAGGCGCTCCAAACCATAAGTCAGCTCGCCAGAAACTGGTCGCACATCAAGGCCGCCAACTTGCTGGAAATATGTGTACTGGCTGACTTCCATACCATCACACCAGACTTCCCAACCAACACCCCAAGCGCCAACAGTCGGGTTCTCCCAGTCATCCTCAACAAAGCGGATGTCATGCACAGTCGGGTCAATCCCGATGGCGTAGAGGCTCTCTAAATACAGGTCTTGCAGATTGCTCGGGTTCGGCTTCAGGATCACCTGAAACTGATAATAATGGCCCAGCCGGTTCGGGTTCTCACCATAGCGCGCATCTTTCGGGCGGCGTGACGGTTGCACATAAGCCGCGCGCCAATTCTTCGGCCCCAGCGCCCGCAGCACAGTCGCCGGATGCAGCGTGCCCGCGCCCACTTCCATATCGTATGGCTGCAACACCGCGCAGCCCTGCTCTGCCCAATAGTTCTGGAGCGTCAGGATCAAATCCTGAAACGATTTCGGCGTCGGGTGAGCTTTAGGCGTAGTCATGGCACGTCGTCCCAGTGGAAGAATGTTCCCACCGCACTAACGATCCGCGCCGTTTATGGCAAGCCAATCAGGTGCCTCAGGCTACCAGTCTATCGCCTCACCGGCTTGAACAGCTTTCAGCACATCACTCACAGCGCCGTCCGGCTCATGCAATACCAATGGCGCGAGCAGTCTAACCTCACCGCGCTTTAGGCCCTTACGGCCACGCACCAGAACGCGCCGCGCAGGCTCTCCCGGCTTGGACGCAATCGGCAGTACCGTCACCTCCCCCATCTGTTTGTCAAAACCTTGGAGGATGCGAGCGAGTTCAGCGGCCCGATGAACCATCACAATCGGCGCACGCGGGCGCGCCGCAAACACCATCGCCTTAATCCAGCTCGGCAAATCCAGATGCTCCAGATAAGCGCTCTCTTTGCCTTCGCCGGGCGCAGAGATCCGCCCCGGCTCAAAGTATGGTGGATTGGCAAACACCAAATCAAACTTGTTCTCATGGGCCTTCACCCATTCGCCGGCCTCAGCGTCATGAACATCAATCCGCGCCGACCATCCATTCGCCGCCACGCCTTGCTGGGCGAGCGCCGCCATCGCCGGATCAATCTCCACACCAGTGAACGTCATGTCAGAATGGCGAAACGCAGCAGGCAGCAGCGCGCCGCCACATCCACTGCCAAGTTCCAGCGCATGACCACCATCCCGATGCGGAAGCGACGCGGCCAAGATGAGAGAATCCATTCCAGCTCTAAACCCCTTAGCTGGCTGGATTAGCGTCACGCGGCCCTGATACACCGCGTCTTCAGTCGTCTGCATCACCCCGGTTCAACCTCGACAATCGCCGCGCGGGCCTGATCAGCAATATCCTCATGCACCATAACCCGGCGACCAAACGCACCAATATTGCCCTCAACAGCTGAGATGAATTTGTCAGCGATGAAATACGGCAACCCGGCTTCATTCAGCAAATGCTCAATGAAAGATAGTTTCACGATATCATTGGTTCGGAAAATCTCTTCCATCAGCCCACGGGCTCACTCAAACTCTCGATCACTGAACGGGCATCATACGCGTTCGGCTCGTCAGGTTTTTCGCCTGATCTGGTGACAATCTCCAACACCTCAGTGACAACCGCATGGCCTCCGCCAATTGGAAACCCGATGCCAATGCCAACACCCACGCTGCTATGTCCGCGCGAGCCAGAGCTTCCTCCAATACTAACCGATGAGCGTGGCCGCGTTTCCGGCTCGGCCTCTGCATACCCATTGGTAATTTCAAACCAGTCTTGCCCATCGTCCAATGTGATTTCAGCCGCGCGCAACAATACGAAGTTTCGCGCACGCTGCAGGTCACTATCAGAATAACTCACCCGAAACCTGTGATCTTCGATCGGTTGAGAACTGTATCCGAGCGCAGTGGGCGAATCGGCGGGGCCGTAAACAGGTGTACTGGCGCATGCGGACACCAACACGAACGCTAAAAAGGACAAAAATTGTTTCATGGCCAATATTGAACCGCGTAAATCACGTCTTGGCTAGTATCTGCTGCATGTATCATGCGATCACAATTTCGCCACAGATCGCCTTACTCTGCGGCTCGGTGCCACGTAGTGCTATTCACTTGGTCCTCGTATAATTACTTACAATGCGCATATATGTTAAGTTCAGGAGCGCCCTTTGACCTTGGTCCCAAAAGCCATATCCAAACCTGATGTTACCACTGTCGTCACGCGCATGCAGTCCATGGTGGCTGACGATATGCAAGCGGTAGAGAAGTTGCTCGCGGAACGCGCGGCCAGCCCGGTTGCGGTGATTCCTGATCTTTCCGGATATATCGTCTCTGCTGGCGGCAAACGCCTGCGCCCGCTTATCACACTCATTGCGGCCAGCGCCGTGGGCACACCCAATGAGGCCACCCACGCCCTCGCCGCTGCTGTCGAGTTTATCCACACCGCGACGCTACTCCATGATGATGTCGTCGACGAGAGTGATCTGCGCAGAGGTAAACCCGCCGCCAAAGCGATTTGGGGCGAGAAGGCGTCAATTCTGGTCGGTGATTTCTTATTCGCACGCTCCTTCAATTTACTTGTCGAAACCCGCAATCTGGACATTCTAGATCGTTTGGCCAGCGCCTCATCTACTATTGCTGAGGGCGAAGTTCGCCAATTGGCTGCGATGGCGGCTCAAGACCTACCCACAGAAGACTACCTCGCAATTGTTGAGGCAAAGACCGGCGCTCTGTTCGAAGCGGCCGCCGAAACCGGCGCCCTGTCTGTTGGCGATTCAAAGCACGCTTCCGACTTGGCGACTTATGGTAAGAATCTGGGCCTCGCTTTCCAGATCATTGATGATGCGCTCGACTATGGCGGCACAACCACCGTAATCGGCAAATCCGTCGGCGACGATTTCCGCGAATGCAAAATCACCCTGCCCGTTATCATCGCACGTCGTCGCGGCAGCGATGAGGATCGCGAATTCTGGGAACGCGCCTTCGATCCGGAAACTCAGCAAGATTCAGATCTGGCGCATGCCGTCCACCTCATCCGCGCAACCGGCGCTGCCGAGGCGACAATCCATGAAGCCGAAGCCTATGCGGCGCTCGCCAAAGGTGCCTTGCGCAATCTACCAGAAAGCATCTATCGCGACGCTTTAAGCGACTTGGCTGATTTCTGCGTCACACGCGCCTTCTAAAACGCCCTTAAGCACCCTTGTTACGCACCAAAGTGCCCCAAATTACCCGCTGAAGCAGCCAAACTGCACTCAAACCCAACACAAGCGCCACAAACATCCAGCCGACATTCGCAACTGTTTGGCCGGCATTGTTCGGGTCATGCAGCACGTAAATCCCATACGTCGCCGCAAACGTACATGTCGCTGCGGTCAACCATCCAGACAGCATCACCCAAAACGGCCGTACCCCTGCGCGCAGGAACAGTTGATACGCATGTTCCCGATGTGCGCTCATAATCCGCTCGCGCTTAATCGTCCGCCAGCCCAATGTTAGCAACACATCCACTAGGAACGGCAAAGCCAACATGGCCGGAAACCAAACCAGCCCGGCAAACGGATCGCCTGGTCCGCTATGCTCTGCGACATCCTTAAGAACAAACAATCCGATAGACCCGAACAACGCGCCCAGCCCCAGAGCGCCTGCATCGCCCAAATACAGCTTGTTAGACACATTCCAGATAAGGAACCCCGCCAGCGCCCCAATGAATGACATGGTCACCAGCAAGGCAATCAGCTTGGGCGCGGAGAACACAGGCAGGCTGATCCAGAAGTACGCGGCGTAGCCCGCCAGCCCGATCAAGAGCATCCCGGGTGCATAGCCATTGCTCCCATCCATAAAATTCACAGCATTGATTAGCACAATCAGCCATAAAGCAGATCCCACTATCCCGACAATTGGCGCCAGCTCCACAACGGTTTCAGTGCCCGGCAAGGTCAGCGTTTCAGCATGGAACCCAAGCGCGCTCGCCGCCCCGCACAATCCGACAATGATTAACAGCTTCAGCCACGCCTTCATTCCGAACGCGTCATCAATGAACCCTGTAATCACAAGACCGATGATCATAATCAGATGAGGGACACCGCCCCACGCTGTCAGCCGCGCGATCAGATCGCCCAAAGAGCCATGAATTGCCATCGCCAAACCGGCGAGCATCAACCCAACTGCTATAAACAGCCCGGTTCCGCCCGCAGTCGGAATCGGCCGCTCCTGCACCTTGCGCTCCTCATCTGGCGCATCGCGTGGCCCCAGCCACACAAAAATTCCGCAAAACAGAAAAGACAAAACCCCGGCCGCCACCGTCAAAAGTCCGACCATCGAAAACAGCTCTGAAGCCATAGTGTTCCGCCTTATTATACACCCAAACGAACCCTGTAGGTCAGGAGAGGTGCGTGCACCGAATCCACCAATCTGGATGCGTGCTTTTTAACCCTGCCTCTGCACTCTGCGCTGCTTTGTGTGTCTCAAACAAGGCAAAACACGTTGCCCCCGACCCACTCATTCTCGCGAGCCGAACATCCTCAAGCGCGCCAAGCACTTGCAGGGTCTCGGAAATTTGTGGCACCAGAGCAATAGCCGCAGGCTCCAAATCATTTCGTTGCGCCGCGCACCAATCAATACACTCACCGACAGATGCGAAACGCGGCATCGAAACGGGCGCAAATGTTTCGCCGCCGCCTGCCTCATCATAAGCTGCAAAAATTGCTCCCGTCGGGCAAGGTAGTCTTGGGTTCACCAGCAAGGCAGGTATAGGCGCGGGTAGAGAAACAGGCGTCACACGCTCGCCCTCACCTGCCATTATGGCCGCCGATGAGAGCAAAGCCACGGGCACATCGCCGCCCAATGATGGCGCGACCTGCTGCGCAAAAACTGGATCAAGATCAAACGCACGGTTCAACAATCGCAAAGCTGCCGCCGCATCTGCAGAACCGCCGCCAATTCCTGCAGCGATCGGCAAATGCTTATCGAGCGTAAGCTCACCCGTCTGTGAACATTTTGACGCCTTCAGAAGCGCGCGTGCAGCCTGAAGCACCAAATTATCATCGCTTTCATCGACCAGCCCCTCAACAATGCCAGCCATGCGCAGGGTCAGCTCACCGCTAGGCTTAAATGAAACCTCATCCGCCGCCTCAGGCCCAGCGAAGACCACAAGTGATTGCAACTCATGTCGCCCATTTGGCTTTACACGATCCACGTGCAGGAACAGGTTTACCTTTGCCGTCGCTAATTCTGAAAACATAAAACGGATCCGCTTACGGATTTATTGAAATGGCGGGCGTGTTTTGAGCATTGGTTTCCGCGTTATGCTGCTCCGGCACAACAAGACCGCCAGAAACCTTGCGATCAACGGCGTCACGCTCTGCGCCCACTGGCATCAGTTTCACAGCGCGTTGCCACCGAAATCGTGCCTCAACCTTGCGGCCCACTCGCCAATATCCATCGCCCAGATGATCGTTCAGTTCGGCGTCACCGGGTTCCAGCTCCACCGCGCGCTCTAGATAGATCACGGCCTGCTCATATTCGCCGAGCTGATAATGCGACCAGCCAAGGCTATCGATGATGAAACCGGACCGGGGCTCGCGATAGGCAGCCTTGCGGATCAATTCAAATCCCTCAGTCAGGTTCAGACCCCGGCTGACATTGGAATACCCAAGGTAATTCAAAATAGTCGCATTTTCAGGCTGCTCGGCCAGCGCCGCGCGCAAATCCGGTTCTGCAGTATCCCACAATCCCAATTGCTCCCGCGCTGTTCCACGCGCGAACAGCAGCCGCCAGTCAGAACGCCCACCTTCACGGTCTGCGTCAATAATCTTGGTGAGCAGCGCATCTGCCTCTGACAGTCGATCAAGCGACCGATACAAATCAGCCAACTGAATTTTCAGGCTCCGGTCACCGTCAGCGCCCAATGCAGTCGCAGCAACATCCAGCGCCTCAACGTTTCGCTCTTCCCGGCGCAATGCCCAAGCCATCTGCCCCTGCGCTGTTGCGTAAAACTCTGATGACTTCGGAATCTCGCGCAAAACAGCAATGGCTTCGTCCCGGCGGTTGGCATTGTCTAGTGATTGCGCCCAAAGCGCGCGCGCAACGTGTAAGTTCTCGTCCAAGGCCAACGCCAACACGAAGTACACGCCCGACAAATCATCGCTCGTCTGGCTCATCAGCGCAGCGGCGGGAACATAGATGGCTAACGCAGCGCCCTCTGATGCACTCATGCGCGCGGGCCGAATGTCCGCGTCCTCAGCGATTCTCATACGCAAATTGCTAAGCGATGCATTGGTGCCGACAGTGCTCTCAAATGCGGTAAGAATTTCCATTGCCTTGTCGGACTGGCCTTTAAATGCGAGCAGCTCGGCATGTGCATGCACACCAACCGCCAATCGCGCGCCAGTCTCCCACAAAATCTCAAACGTCTTGAGGGCATCATCATCCCGGCGGTCTGCCATTTGTATCAGGCCAATTTGATACAGGATTGCACCGTCCAGTGCGGGATCGCCTGACAAGTCCCGCGTTAGGTATTCTTCAGCGACCTCATGCTGACCATCAGCCGCATAAGACCAAGCGCTCAACTGCCTGGCGACGGTGCGGTTGAACGGTGCGAATTTTGCGGCATCAAGATACTCACGCGCCAACGAAGGATCACCTCGCTTGATGGCATCAACCGCCAATGTCAGCCGCACAAGCGTTGCTTGGCTCCCGGTCTCGCTCGCCTTCTTGGCCAGTTTTCTCGCCGACGAATAATCCCCAGCCAGCAGAGCCGAAAACACAGCGCGCTCTGAAATACCAGACCCGACCGGCGCAGTATCCACCGAGGTTGCGTATCGCGTCGCAGCGGTCTTGGGATCATTGGTCATGGCGGCAAATCTCGCCACCAAATAATCACTGTACGCATCCGCCTCGATCGCGCGATCATCAGCCGAACCAGAACGGCTCGAATGCGCACCATTAGACGACGCCGCACACGACATCGCCATCAAAGTTACGATCAAATATAGGGAAACGCGGATAGGTTTCATATCCACCTTGTCTCAGCGATCAGGGTCGCCTGCAAGAAGTAAAAACAATCGCAGGCGCGGCCTAGCGACCAGCCAACAACATTTCTTTCTCTTCGAAAAACGCGTCGATCCCTTCTTTGACCGCGATCATAGATTTCTTTCGGCCCGATTTAGACTTCAACCGAATAGCATCTTGCTGATTGGTCAAAAAGCCCATCTCGAGAAGAACCGCGGGAACATCAGGCGCAAGCAGCACATAAAACCCGGCATTGCGGTGGGTACTACGCAGCACCGGTCCCGCTTCCTTCAGCTCTGGTAGCAGCAGTTCAGCAAACAGCGCGGAATGGGTTTTTGTTTCACGCTTGACGAGGCTGCGCAGAATGCCATTCACCTCTTCAGTCGTGCCGTCCTCTTCAGGGATCTTCCAGTCATTCTTGTCCGCCTCTTTGTCGATGCGTGATTCGCCGCGTTCAGAGATTGTATAAATGGAAGCACCAGCCACGCTGTGAGACGCCGCCGCATCCGCGTGGATCGATATGAACAGATCCGCCCCCCAGTCGCGTGCAAGGGTAACACGATCATCAAGGGGAATATATTTGTCCGAATCGCGGGTCAGACGCACCTCATAGCGTTTGTCTTTCTCCAGCATCGCTTTCAAAGTCACGACAGCTTTTAAGGTTAGGTCTTTTTCACGCGTGCCACCGGCCGCAATCGCGCCGGGGTCTTTGCCGCCATGCCCAGCGTCAACAACAATGACATACTTCTCATTTCGTTTACGGGTTTTGGTGACAACACTACGCGGCGTCTTCTTCGCCTTTTTGTTGTTCTTCGCCAGTTTTCGCATATCGCGCTTCGCAACGCTGGAAAATCGAGCGGGTGATACCGTCTCAAGATCAATAATAACACGGTGCAGCGGCTCTGAACCGGACGGCGGCAACGACAAGCTGCGCGCTACCATCATTGGCCGATCCAGCAGAAACCCCAGCTCAGATCCTGACATCGCCCATGATTCGACGCCGCCAATACCATCGCCAGACGCATTCGAATTTACACCATCTATCGGCAACGCCAAAGCGCGTACTTCATTGTTTTGCGTTAGATAAATACGTGATTTCTGAGGGGTATCCGTCCACACGGTAATGCGCGTCGGCGCACCATCGCCTACGATTCGCACGTCATAGACCTCAGCCATCGCGCCCGCGCAAAACACCATTGCGACTACTAGACTAAATAACTTTCGTCCGATCATTCCCAGATGATGCCCTTAAATTACTCGCGTGCTTCAATGCACAAATAGCTCATCCTTCCCTAGCAGAGGGAATATTAACCCAGCATTGACCGATTTTAATTCACTTCCACACAAGTGAAGGCGTTTTTAAGGGTTCCCATAAGCCGGAAATTTGGGCATTGTCCTCGGCATAGCCCTAATTGGGGTTATGCAAATAGTTTCCCAACGACGCGCCATTCACCCGGCTATACCGACAAGGCTAGCGGGTGCCGCGCTCCGGAAAGCAGAGAATAATGTATACGGGTGCCGTAGTCATTGCCATTTTATCCATCGCGCCTCTCAGCGCGCTTGGCGGCGTACACCGTATTCATTCCCACAAAACACAGACCGGCTCGTCCGATCGGCTGAGGCGCAATGCGCTCAGGTCCGCGGCGCCGGCTCACAAGGTTATTACTCATGAGCAAACTCATGCTAATCGATGCCGCCCACCCGGAAGAGACCCGTGTGGCCATCGTCAATGGCGGCCAAGTTGATGATTTCGACTTCGAAACAACCGGCAGCGAGCAACTTCGCGGTAACATCTATCTCGCAAAAGTCACCCGTGTAGAGCCCTCTCTACAAGCGGCCTTTGTGGAATATGGCGGCAATCGTCATGGCTTTCTCGCATTCAGCGAGATTCACCCAGACTATTATCAATTGCCCGCTGAAGACCGTGAAGAGCTATTACGTGAAGCGGCCGAAGCGGCAGCCGAAGAAGATGAAGACGATGATCTCGACGACGAGACAGACGTCGATTCTGATGACGAAGAGCAACTCGAAGCTTCAGACGATTCAGACAGTGATGATGGCGACGACAGCGATGCAGAAGACAACGCTGACGAAGCAGATGCCGATGGCTCTGATTCGGACGCAGGTTCTGACGACGCCGACGGAGAGGCTCCAAAGGCTAAAGCTGCGCGGGCCAAAAAGCCTGAACGCAAATCCCGTCGCTCAAATCTGACCAAGCGCTATAAAATCCAAGAAGTTATTCGCCGCCGCCAGGTCATGCTGGTTCAGGTGGTTAAAGAGGAGCGCGGCAATAAAGGCGCGGCGCTCACAAGCTATCTGTCTCTCGCGGGTCGTTATTCTGTACTTATGCCCAATACACCGCGCGGTGGCGGCATCTCGCGCAAGATCGCCAATGGCGCTGACCGTAAACGCCTCAAATCAATCGTGGCTGATCTGGATGTGCCAAACGGCATGGGCCTCATCGTTCGCACGGCTGGCGCAAAGCGCACCAAGGTCGAGCTGAAGCGTGACTATGAATACCTTTCAAAACTATGGGAAACCATTGTCGAGAAAACGCTCACGTCTGATGCGCCCATGCTCATCAATGCCGAGGGCGGCCTTGTCCATCGCGCTATGCGAGACATGTTCGACAAAGACATTGAAGAGGTCTTAGTCCATGGCGAGGCAGCCTATGCCGAAGCCAAAGACTTGGCCGAAATGATTATGCCCACACAGGCACAGAAGGTTAAGCAATGGACGGATGAAGATCCGCTCTTCGTTGCCGAAGATGTCGAAAAAGAACTGGACTCAATTTACTCTCCAACAGTCCAGCTAAAATCCGGCGGCTATCTCGTCATCAACCAGACAGAAGCCCTCGTCGCGATTGACGTGAACTCCGGTAAAGCGACCAAAGAACGCAATATCGAGCAAACCGCCGTGCGCACCAATTTGGAGGCCGCTGAGGAAGCTTGCCGCCAGATGCGCCTACGTGACCTTGCTGGCCTCGTCGTGATCGACTTCATCGACATGGACGAGAACAAGAATAACCGCGCCGTTGAGAAGAAACTAAAAGATTGCCTGAAAGTTGACCGCGCCCGCGTTCAACATGGCCGCATCTCTCAATTCGGTCTGATGGAAATTTCACGGCAGCGTCGCCGCCAAGGCGTGCTGCAAGCAACGTCAGATCCTTGCACTGTGTGTAACGGATCAGGCTACCGCCGTTCAATCTCCTCTGCGGCATTGCAGCTCATTCGCGCCATAGAGGCCCGCGCCTCAACAGGCGGCTTGGTGTCAATCTCTGTCAAAGCTCCAACCGACGTTGCTCTATATATATTGAACAACAAACGCGAAGCGCTCATCGAGATTGAGAGTGCTGCTGGCTTTGCCATATCAATCCACTCATCAGACGATCTATTGCCGGGTGATTTTACGATTGATGCAGAGCGCGATCCACATTCACGCCCGAAGAAACGCAAGCCGCCTAGATCATTGGCCAAACCGTCGCGCAAGAGAGAGCCCGTGGATACGGACGATGATGCGGACGAGAGCGATACCGAAGTCAATATCGATGGTGAGACCGAAGGCGACGAAGATGGCACCACGCCGCGCAAACGCCGCCGCCGTCGTCGCGGTGGTCGTGGACGCAATCGCGATAACGCGACAGATACAGACGTACAAAGCGAAGATCCTGAAGACGCAGAAGCAGCAAGCGATGCGGACGAAACTGAAGCGCCGGAAGTCTCTGGTGACGATGACGAAGAAGGAACCCCACGCAAAAAGCGACGCCGTGGCCGCAGAGGCGGCCGCCGTCGGCGTCGTGGAAGCGACTCAGAAATCAACTCACTCGACCCGAACGAGCCAGAAGACGGCGGCGCCTATTTGGACGGGCTTTCAGTCAGTGCTCCAGAAATGCTGGAGGAAACTCCGCCCTCCGAAATGATCGTCGAAGAAGTTGCCGAACCCGTTGAGGCAACAGAAGCAAATGACGGCAATGCAGAGGATGGCGAAGCAGAAGCTCCCGCCAAGCCAAAGCGCACACGCAGACGCCGGTCTCCTAAGAAGACCGACGATGCCGTGGCTGCTGACAGCGACACGCCTACCTCAAATGTGGAACCTGTTGTGGTAGCCGAGGCGCCCGTCGAAGCTATTGTCGCCGAGCCGGTCAAAGCGGTCGAGCCTGAGAAGGCAGAACCTGCCCCGGTAGTCGTAGAGACTGCGCCAGAGCCAAAACCCGCCCAAGAAGCGATAACGACTAAGGCCGACGACAGCTCAAAACCAAAACGCAAAGGCTGGTGGAACCGAGGTTAAGTAACCTCCTCCCCCAAGCAGCAAGAAACAAAAAAGGCCGGAGCATCACGCTCCGGCCTTTTATTTTATAGCGCTCCGTCAAATTAGGCTGAGCAACCCTTTTTCTCATAAATACCCATCAGATGAGAACGACGCTTCTCCACCAAGGTTTGAGCCTTATCCGCATCCATATAGTTGCCGACTGCGGCTGGCCAGAAAAAGAGAACCGCAGCTACATTTGCTGTGTTTACTCCTTTATTGTCATCAGCCTCTTCCATAACAGATTCGAGTCCAGCGAATTCGTTCTCCAATTGACTACAAGTCAAATTATGATCACCCGGCTGCACTGAACTAATTTTCGTTGTAGACACACATGCTGCAAGAGATGCGATAGCCCCGACCATTGCGATATTTCTAAGTTTCATTAATTTCCCCGATTTATCAGCTCACGCGGAATATCCGCGTAAGTAGAAGGTCAGGATTGGTCAAATGCGTCAACCTTAAAGATCAAACCAGCCCTATTGGGTTGGCTTGATCCAAATAAGCTCTGCTAAGCCGCAGCTTTCGCTTTCGATCCGGCTGGTGGGAAGCGATCGTAAAAACTCTCACCCTTCTCTGCCATTTCGGTGAGCATCTTACCCGGCTTGAAGCGTTCACCATATTTCTCAGCAAGGCGATTGGCCTCAGCGACAAACGGCTTAATGCCCCAAATCAGATCGATGTAGCTACAGCAACCGCCCGTGTATGGTGCGAAGCCCCAAGCGAGAATTGAGCCGATGTCTGCGTCGCGCGCATCTGTGATAACGCCCTCCTCAAAGCACCGAGCCACTTCCACAGCCTGACGCACGAGCAGACGCGTGGTCAGCTCTTTCTTCATTTCTGGCGGGCACTCATCGACCTTCACGTCGATCTTCTTGTTAAGGTCTGGCCAGAGATGAGCAGGCTTGCCCTTCTCATTGTAGTCATAGAAGCCCTTGCCAGCCTTGCGGCCCACGCGCCCTTCATCCTCAACCAACCATGCCATCATCTGGCCGATCTCGTTACCGTTATAATCAACGCCTTGCGCCGCCGCCATTTGGCGACCAATTTTAAGTGCCGTATCAAGACCAACAGAGTCAGACACTTCCAGCGGCCCCATTGGCATACCGCTATGGCGGCCAACATTCTCAATGATGGCGGGCTTAATGCCCTCAGCCAACATTTGCAGGCCTTCCTGCGTGTAGGTGCCGAAGCAGCGCGAGGTATAGAAGCCACGCTGATCATTCACCACGATTGGCGTTTTACGAATGGCCAACACATAGTCGATAGACTTGGCCAGTGTTGCTTCGCTGGTCTTGTCACCCATGATGATTTCAACAAGGCCCATCCGCTCAACCGGTGAGAAGAAATGCACGCCGATGAAGTTCGCCGGGCGCTCAGACGCCTCAGCCAAACCTGTGATCGGCAGGGTGGACGTGTTAGTGCCCATGACCGCGTCATCACCAATGGCAGCTTCGGCCATCTTCGTAATCTTGGCTTTCAGCTCAGGGTCTTCAAACACGGCCTCAACAACAAAATCCGCCCCCTTCACATCATCATATGAATCTGTTGGGGTGATAAGCGCGAGAAGTTTCTCGCCTTTATCTTTGCTCATTTTGCCGCGAGATACGTCTTTATCGACGATACGCTGCGCGTAAGCTTTACCCTTTTCAGCGTTCTCCATGCTGACATCAACCAGCACGGTTGGAATACCGGCCTTGGCCTGAACATAGGCAACACCTGCGCCCATTAGGCCTGCGCCAATAACTGCGATTTTCTTAAACTCAGTCTTCGGGTGGTCAGCCGGACGGTTAGCGCCTTTCGCCAGTTCTTGCATAGACAGAAACAGTGAACGGATCATCGCTTTCGCTTCAGGTCGCTGTTGTGTGTTCACAAAGTAACGGCTCTCAATACGAAGCCCTGCATCAATCGGCACCATGATGCCCTCATACACACAAGACAAAATGTTTTTCTGCGAAGGATAGTTGCCATAGGTCTTCGCCATCAACATCGCATTAGACATTGTCGCCACTTGGCCCGCGCCAGGGCTGCGATGCGGTACGCCGCCGGGCACTTTAAAGCCCTTCACATCCCAAGGAGCCTTAGCTTCTGGATTAGCCTTCACCCACGCCTTCGCGCGCGCAACCGTCTCGTCCGAAGAGGCTAGCTCTTGAACAACGCCCATCTCCATAGCTTTTTCAGCCGTGAAGCTCGTCCCTTGAAGGATAAGCGGCAATGCTGCCTTAATACCGATCAGGCGTGGCAAACGCTGTGTTCCGCCAGCGCCCGGCAACAGGCCGATCTTGGCTTCTGGTAACCCAAACTGAAGTCTTGGGTTGTCATTCGCAGCAACGCGATAGTGACACGCCAATGCAACCTCGAGTCCGCCGCCCAGCGCCAAACCGTTTAGGGCAACAGCCACAGGCTTACCGCAAGTTTCCAGCATACGCAGGTTTTTGTTAAGCGAAGACGCGCGATCAAACTGCGCCTGTTTCACTTCCTGCTCAGACATTTCAGACTCTGGCTTACCGCCCGCCTGCTCATTCATTTCTCCGAGATCAGCGCCGGCACAAAATCCCGACTTCTTACCAGACGAAATGACCAATCCTTTGATCGCGTCGTTGGAGGCAACTTCACCACTAATCGCGATAAGGTCTGCAACCACCTGCCCGGTGAGCGTATTCATGCTGCGTCCCGGAACATCAAACACGGCATGCGCGATGCCATCGGCGTCCACATCCCAACCAAATGTTTCAAATTTCATTGTACTGACTTTCCGTATTATCTTAAACGCGTTCGATGATTGTGGCAGTGCCCATACCGGCACCCACACAAAGCGAAATACAAGCAGTCTCTTTATCGACGCGCTCCAGCTCATCGAGCATCGTGCCGAGGATCATGCCGCCGGTTGCGCCCAGCGGGTGACCCATAGCGATAGCGCCGCCATTCACGTTGATTTTATCGTGCGAAATATTGAGGTTGTCCATCATGCACAGGACAACAGACGCGAACGCCTCGTTCAGCTCAAACAGGTCAATGTCTTCAACAGACATGCCAGCTTTTCTCAAAACCTTCTCATTCACCGCCGTTGGGCCAGTCAACATGATACCCGGCTCTGACCCGATAGACGCCATAGATTTGATACGTCCGCGCGGCTTAAGGCCCAAACGCTCGCCCATCTCTTTAGAACCGAACAGAACAGCTGATGCGCCGTCCACAATACCGGACGAATTGCCAGCATGGTGTACATGGTTGATAGCTTCCAGTTCAGGGTAGCGCTGCTTCAAAATTTCATCAAAGCCCATCGCGCCCATACCGGCGAATGATGGGTTCAAGCCTGCGAGCGACTGCATGTCAGCATCCGGGCGCATGTGCTCATCATGATCGAGGCGGATAAGACCCATTTGGTCTTTGACCGGAACGATAGACTTGCTGAAGCGCCCCTCTTTCCACGCCTGCGCTGCGCGCCGTTGGCTTTCAACAGCAAACGCATCAACATCATCGCGGGAGAACCCCCACTTTGTTGCGATCGTGTCGGCGCCGATACCCTGTGGAGCAAAGTATGTCTTCGTCGCGACTTGCGGGTCAGTTGACCATGAACCACCAGACGCACCCATAGGTACACGGCTCATGCTTTCAACGCCGCCGCCGATAGCCATATCGGCCTCACCCGTCATCACCTTCGCAGCGGCCATGTTGCACGCCTCTAGGCCAGAGGCGCAGAAGCGATCAACTTGAACGCCAGCAGTCGTCTCGGCATAGTCTGCATTCAGAACAGCGATACGGGCAATGTCTGCGCCTTGCTCGCCCACCGGGCTCACGCAGCCAAGCACCACATCGTCAACAAAACTCGTGTCCAACTCGTTGCGCTCGCGCACCGCTTGCAACACTTGGGTCGCAAGGCTCAGCGCCGTAATTTCATGAAGGGAGCCAGAAGCCTTGCCCTTCCCTCGCGGTGTACGCACCGCATCATAGATATAAGCTTCAGTCATGCCTTAGGCTCCCTTTGAAACATTAGATTTGTCTGCCGGCCGAGTGACCGGGTTAAGTGTAAGGGTCGCAGAGCAACGCGCTGCTTCCTTCCCGCGAGAATCGAATAGCTCGGCCTCAGCGAAAACAATTGCACGGCCAATATTCCGTAGACGCGCGGTGACTTGAATGTCACCCACGCGCACAGGCCGCAGAAAAGATGTATGCAGATCAATAGTTGAAGGCAGAGCGCGAGTGCCCGCCTTCATACCGCACAACATGCCGATGGTATCATCCATCATCGCCACCAGATAACCACCTTGGATAACGCCTGCTGGGTTCACAAACTCCTTGCGCCCCTCAAACTTCACCCGGGTCGTCCATGCTGTCATGTCGAGCGCCAACAACCCGAACCCCAGCGACGATGAGCTGGGGCTGGGTTGTGGAAAAACTTCGGTAATCCGTTTGCTGTCAGGCAAGATAAACCACCTTAATCATCAAGCTACATCGTCCTCGCGATGAGCATTTTCATAACCTCATTCGCGCCGCCATAGATACGCTGAACACGCGCATCGGCATACATCTGGGCAATCGGATATTCATCCATGTACCCAAAGCCGCCGAATAATTGCAAGCATTCATCGACGATCTTGCCTTGCAGATCGGAAACCCAATATTTCGACATAGACGCCGTCGCTGGATCAAGCTCGCCCTTCAACAAGCGCTCTGTACAGTGATCCATGAACACTTTTGCGACAGTTGCTTCTGTCTTGCATTCGGCCAGCTTGAACTGTGTGTTTTGGAAATCCCAAATCGTACCGCCAAAGGCTTTACGGTCTTTCACATAAGCTACAGTCTCATGGATGGCGCGCTCGATCATACCGATGCCTTGCAGGCCGATGATGTGGCGCTCTTGAGGCAATTTCTTCATCAGCTGGATAAAGCCTTTGCCCTCTTCACCGCCAAGCACTGCAGAGCCTGGAACTTTCACATCATTGAAAAACAGCTCAGACGTATCAGCAGCCTTCTGGCCCAATTTATCCAGATTGCGTCCGCGCTCAAACCCTTCGACCTCTTCGGTCTCAACCAGCATGATTGAAATGCCTTTTGCACCTTGGCTCGGGTCCGTCTTTGCACACACCAAAATCAGATTGGCCAACTGACCGTTTGAGATAAACGTCTTCGAGCCATTGATGATGTAGCCGTTGCCGTCCTTCTTCGCGGTTGTCTTAATGCTCTGAAGGTCACTGCCTGCACCCGGCTCCGTCATCGCGATTGCTGAAATGATTTCACCGCTCGCCATTTTAGGAAGATACTTGCGCTTTTGCTCTTCAGTTCCAAACGCCTCAATATAGGGCGCGATGATACCATTGTGCAAAGAGATACCGAAGCCGTCGATACCCTTCCATTGTTGCTGCTCGATGATGATCGCCTCATGGCGAAAATCGCCGCCGCTGCCACCATATTCTTCTGAGATAGAGGCGCCTAGGATGCCCATCTTGCCCGCTTTGGTGTAAATCTCACGATCCACCACACCAGCCTTGCGCCAGTCTTCTACGTGCGGCTTGCATTCCTTTTCAAAGAACTGAGCCACCGAATCGGAAAACATGTCGAGTTCTTCATCATCTCGCCAAGTGGACTTTGGTACGTCGAGTGGGCTCTGTAGCATAATATCATCTCTTCTCTTTTGGGCGATGCAACCTCAAGGTTGCCGCTTACGTTCACGTAAGCCATTTATGTCAGTCAGCCAGCAGCTTTCCAGCTATCACCCAACGTCAGGCCACATCGAGGTTAGGTCGCAGCATTTTCTCATGACGCCATAGGAAACTAAAATTGCTCCGCCTTCAACGCCATCATAGATTTTGCGCCCGTTTTCACCTTAGTAAGATGAGACGTTGAATCCGGTAACATCCGGTCGAGGAAGTACTGCCCCGTCATGAGCTTTTCATCATAGAACGGGTCGCCAGCGCCTTTGCGCTCAAGCGCAACTTTCGCCATGCGCGCCCACATCAGCGCCAAAGCGGTTAAGCCAAACAGATGCAGATAGTCATGGCTAGACGCGCCCGCATTGTTGAAATCAGACATGCCATTCTGCATTAACCATGTGGTTGCTTCTTGCAGCTCTTCGCGAACAGACTTCAGGCCAACTAGGTATGGTTCCATCCCGGCGATGCTTTCGCTCTCGGCCAAGAAAGCATCAATCTCACTAAAGAATGAATAGACAGGCCGCCCACCTTTAGACGCCAGTTTACGCCCAACCAAATCCAATGCCTGCACACCATTAGTGCCCTCATAGATAAGCGCGATCCGACAGTCGCGCGCGTATTGTTCAAGGCCCGATTCGCGTGTGAAGCCAGACCCGCCATGAATTTGAAGCCCCAGATTGACGCTCTCATAGCCCTTATGGGTCAGGTAGGCTTTCACAACAGGCGTCAGTAGGGCCATATAGTCGCCTGCCTTTTGACTCACAGCCTCATCAGGAGACTTGTGCTGAAGATCGCCCTGCAACGCAGTCCAGTAAGCAAAGGCCCGTGCGCCTTCGATAAATGCTTTTTGGTCCATCAACATGCGGCGCACATCAGGATGAACGATAATCGGATCCGCTGGCAGGTCTGGAGACTTCGGTCCATTAAGCGAACGGCCTTGCAGGCGCTCACGAGCAAAGTCAGCGCTATTCTGATACGCAATTTCTGCTTGGGCGAGGCCTTGCATGCCAACACCAAGACGCGCTTCATTCATCATAACAAACATGGTGCGCATACCGCGATGTTCTTCGCCGACCAGCCAACCGGTCGCGCCATCATAGTTCATAACGCACGTTGCATTGCCATGAATGCCCATCTTTTCCTCAAGACCGCCGCAAAATGCATCATTGCGCCCGCCCAAGCTACCATCATCATTGACGATAAATTTCGGCACCACGAACAGCGAGACACCCTTAATACCCTCTGGCGCGCCCTCAATTTTCGCCAAGACGAGATGAATGATGTTCTCAGTTAGATCCTGCTCACCACCAGAGATCCAAATCTTCTGACCCGTGATTTTGTAGCTGCCATCTCCCTGAGAAACAGCCTTTGTCTTCATAATGCCTAGATCCGTGCCACAGCTCGGCTCGGTCAAATTCATTGTCCCGGCCCATTCGGCAGACGCCATTTTCGGGCCGTACTTCTGGCGTTGCGCCTCAGATCCACCTGCCATCAGCGCCTCATAGGCGCCCGATGTCAGCCCCGGATACATTGCAAACGCCATATTCGCGGATGAAACCATCTCCGACCAAACAGTGTTTACAATCGCAGGAAGCCCCTGCCCGCCCATCTCAGCCTCCTTGCCCAGCAGTGGCCAACCATTCTCGACAAGCTGTTTATAGGCGTCTTTAAAGCCGTCCGGCGTTTTCACACTCGCATCAGGGTTACGAACGCAACCTTGTGCGTCTCCAACCATATTAAGTGGAAGCAGAACCTCTTTGGCAAACTTCGCGCCCTCTTCAAGAATGGCATTCACCAAGTCCGGTGACGCATCCTCAAACCCAGGAAGTTCAGCATATCGCTCAATCTCCAACACATCATGGAGAATAAACTGCATATCACGGAGCGGCGCATCATAACGGGGCATATAGTCAAATATCCTGTAGTGGTAAGTATCAGCCTAGTGGCCTGAGTGTGCGAACGCTCACACTACTCATTCACCACATGCGACGCAATTACAGAATGCGCTACACTTCATCCAGCTGTCGACGCGCAACAGCTTCAAACGCTTCGGCCTGACGCTTTGCATCTTCTGCGGGCTCATCGTTTGCCAACTGATCGATCATCCAGTCGATACCATTGTTCAGCTCGACAAGAGCCATCTCGATGTCGTCGCGCTGCATTTCCATTTCTTTGGCTTGCTTACGAAACTTCTCAAGTGACATCTGCATTTGCGCGCGCTGCCCATCTTCCAACACGTACAAATCCAAAATTTCCCGGATGTCTGCCAATGGAAGACCAAGCCGTTTCAACCGAAGAATAATAATCAGCCGCCCTCGATCGCGGTTCGAATAAACGCGCGTCATGCCATCTCTGGCAGGGTGCAGCATGTCTTTATCTTCGTAAAATCGCAAAGCGCGGGGGGTGACCCCATATTCACGGGCGAGCTCCGAAATCGTGTAAGTACGCGAGTCCGCAGCGGAGATCTGTGACTGTTTTGTGTGCATACGACTCACATTAGCTCGCCTTTACGTGCACGTCAACGTAAAGCTTACCCTTACGTTCACGTAAGGTCACGCTAGTAAACTATGGTGAACATACTCAGCAAAAAATTTAACCCTTTAACTCCCCTTTAAGGGTGTCGCTGCCAAATGCGCAGTGTGTGAACAAATTGGCTCGAAGCATTAACGCTTATAGAGCCTTGGCAAGGAGTACTATCATGGGCCAGACTGGACCGTGGAGCGTGAAAGGGATAGACCAACGCGCTCGAGATGCAGCACGGGAAGCTGCATCAGCAGAGGGGCTAACCCTCGGCGAATACCTCAACAAGCTGTTGATCGCTTCAGATGGCCCACAGCCAAATGAAGTTGCAGCTCCGTTCAACAATGAACCTCCTCGCGGCGACGCAGCCTCAAGTACGCTTGACCTGCTAACCCGGCGCGTTGAAGCTACTGAGGCTCGCTCCACGCTGGCCATCACTGGCATGGATCATACTGTGTTGGGCCTTGTCGCACGACTTGAAAATGCTGAAAATGGAAGTTCTGCAATCGCGGGACACGTTGAAGGCTTCCTCGACGAACTGCGCGAAACACATGAAGCGCTTCAGTCGAAAGTCGAGAAACTTGAAAGCGACGACTCTGCCGAGCAGAATCTTGAAGCGCTCAAGTCACTTGAGAACGCACTCGGTAAGCTCGCCTCTCACGTCTACGAAGAGAGTGAGATGGCACAGAATGAAACGCTTGCCATTAAGGGAAGAGTTGAGTCTGGCTTTACTGACCTAACTGACCGTGTCGAAGGCATGGAAACGAAAGTCGAGTCCAAGCTGAGCGATGCGGCTTCTCGTGTTGAACGCCTTGTTGAGCAAGCAGAACTTCGGGTTGAAGGGACAACACGTCACCTCTCAGACCGGATGAGCTCTCTTGAAGCCAACGTAACAGAACGCCTCACAGGTATTAAAGACAATGACGCCCGCATGGATGCCGTCGAGTCTGATGTGTCTGGCGCGCTGGACTCAATGGAAAATACACTTCTACGTATTCAGGATCGCCTGAACCGCGCAGAGGGCACAACTGATACAGCGCTTAAAAGCCTTGAGACAACGTTTGACCATCTGGACAAGCGCATCGAGGAAGTCGCCAAAACAGTTGATCCAGAGCTTGCTGAAAAGCTTCGTACGGAATTCGAACTTCGGTTTGATGACATGACGAAATCAGTTCGCGATATGGTCGATACGACCCGTCTTGAGCTAGCTGATGAGATCACTCGCACAGCATCATCAGCATCTGCAGACGAAATTGCAGAGCTGAAAGAAACGCTAAGCATTGTAAATGAGCGGATCGCGCAGGCTGAAGTCGCTCAATCTGAAAATATCGCGCTTAACGCCACTGAGCTGCAACGCGTTAGCGACGACATCGCTACACGCATTGAGGAAATCGAAGAGCGTGAAGGCGGCGTCCCGTCTGAAGAAATTCGAGGCGAGATCGTCAAACTAGAAGAGACAGTCGTCACCCAGATCGATTCTCTCTCTAGCCAAGTCGAAGCCGTAGATCAGCGCGTAAACGAGTCTGAGAAGCGAAACGCTGAAGCCATCGAAAAAGTGGGCGAGAACGTATCGGGTCAAATCGATGCTCTTTCAGCTGAAGTTACTCAACGGGTTGGCGAAAGCGAAACACGCAACGCTGAGGCGTTCGAAGCACTCGGTGAAACGATCGGTGAGCAAATCGAAACACTGGATGCCAATGTCGACGAAAAAATCGCCGATAGTGAGCTACGCAGTGCTTCAGCAATCGAACAAGTTGGCGACCAAGTCGCTAGCGCAGCCTCTCGCCTTCAAAAGCGTCAGGATGAAGCCATCAAGAAGGTCGCCAGTCTCATGGACGATGACCGTAAGAAGGCTGACGCACGCTTGTCAGATGCTCTGTCCAATGTATCGGATCGCTTGGAACTGATGCAAACGCAGACGTCGAGTTCTCTCTCTCCTGTACAAAAGGCTATCGCGTCCCTTGCGACCCGCCTTGAAGGCCTTGAGGAGTTTGCTGCGCCCCCTTTTGTGAAAGCGGCACCGGGAATTGACATCCCGGCTGTCCCAACAATTCCGTCAAACCCACCCCTCTTCGATGCCGTTGAGGCAAACGAAGGCTTTTCATTCCTAACTTCAGACGCTGAGGCGACCGATTTTCCGGATCTGTCACAGCCTGACGAAGTGCAAATTGATGTGCCCACAGATTCAGCATTCGCTGAACCTGTGAGTGCGGCGCTTGAAAGCCACGATGCAGAACGCATTGTCGACGAGGCAGACTACAACCCAACCGATTTTCATGAGCTTGGATCTAACGATTCAACTGACGAATGGATGAGCGATTTTGGGATCCCAGCCCCAGCGCCAATCTCTGAAAAGGACGAAACCGATATTCAGGTGTCTAACCTTGGTTCAGACACAACCGATTGGCATGTCTCAGACGAGTTGAAAAACGAGTCCTATGAAAATCCCTATGAGGATGATTTTCAGGCCATCGACACGGGAGACGACCCCGTCAACATAGCGCCTGTAGTCACTGGTCATGGTGCCGTTGAAGAAGACGATTCAGGAGCCCTCCTGAATCTGTTAGATGAGCTGGACGGATTGGAAGATAGCCAATCTGAAACCCGCGAATCTGACATTTTCGACGAAGACCCGATGGAGCCGATTCAAACAGTGCACTCACCTGAGATAGAAGCTGTAATTTCGGAAGAAAGCATTGTTGAAGAGACATCGCCTAACCGTGCGGACGATTTAATCGCCCGTGCTCGAAAGGCGGCCATCTCAGCCGCAAGCGTCAAAGACGAATCAGTGCAAAAATCTTCCAAGTGGAAGCGGTCAGAAAAAGCGAAGAAACCTGCTAAGGCGGCAAAAGAGAAATCTACAGCCGGCGCCAGCAAGATCCCGCTCTATCTCGCGGCCTCAGCTGTTGTTGCGACTGGCGTAAGCGTCGGTGGCTATTTGCACCTCCGTGGCAAACAACCCCTTCCTAACACTTTTGCCTCGTCTACGACCTATGTTGACCCAGGTTTAGCAGTAGCAGGCTCAGGAAGCGCTGAAACTGTTGTTGCCGACACAGAGTCAGCCGACGACTTGTTGTTTGAAACGCCAGACACTGCAGCCATTGAGAATGATCTCTTTGCTGAGCAAGCTGTTATACAGGCAGATAGCGAAGGTCTCGAAACCGAGCTATTCGCAGAAACGTCAGACGCGGAAACGGTCACGGCGCAAGCTAACTCACAAACCATCTCTACGGTTATGTCAGCAACGCCCGTTATCAAGACCAACTTTGCACCCATTCCTGCGGTTTCGACTGTGGATCTGGCGGCAGCATCGGGCAACCGTATCGCACAGTATCAACTGGCCCAGGATTACATCTCCGCAGGGGATTTCCAAGAAGGCGCTAGCCTGATGCGCAAAGCAGCCCAGAAAGATCTGCCTGCTGCGCAATATGGTCTATCTAAACTGCACGAAAAGGGCACTGGGGTTGTAAAAGACCTCACGCTTGCCAGAGAGTGGACTGAAAAGGCTGCTCAGAACGGTAACGTGAAAGCCATGCATGATCTTGCCGTCTTTATGGCGGAAGGCGATGGCGGCCTACAAAGCTATGCAGGAGCCGTTGAATGGTTCCACAAAGCTGCCGATTTCGGCATTCTGGACAGCCAATACAATCTGGGCGTTTTGTACGAGCAAGGACTAGGTATTTCGGCGAATATGTCCGAAGCGCTGTTCTGGTACGAAATTGCCGGGCGAAACGGCGATGCTAGCGCACCTGAAAAAGTGGCTGAGCTTAAAGGCATGGTGTCACCTGACGAGGCCAAATTGGTCGCGACGCGTGTAGCGAACTGGACGCCAAAGCGTGAGGCAAGTCTGGCAAACGGTCGTTTCGGCGCTCAACCTTGGAACAATGGTAACCCGTTGCAAGTCAAAGGCGTTCAAACTGCGCTCGACTCGCTCGGATATGCCGTGGGCACCCCAGACGGTGTGCTCGGTTCAGGTACCGAAGCTGCGATCAAACAGTACCAGCTGGACAAAGCCCTAACACCATCGGGCGATATTACAGTGGAATTGGTTGAGAGCCTCAATACGCAGGCAACAAAACCGGGGCGGATCTAAGTATCCATCCAACAGTCACAAAAAAAGGCCGCCTCAACTGGGCGGCCTTTTTCAATTCTAATGTAGGAACTTAGTCTTTCGATTTCAGCGGAACTCCGTAGAGTTCCAACCGATGATCGACGAGCCGATAGCCAAGCTTCCGAGCGATCTCTTCCTGCAGCGCTTCAATCTCAGCAGAATGAAACTCCACAACAGCGCCAGTCTTGACATCAATCAAATGGTCATGGTGCTCATCAGGCACTTCCTCATAACGCGCCCGACCATCGCGAAAATCGTGCCGTTCAATGATTGATGCATCTTCAAACAATTTCACGGTCCGGTACACCGTCGCCAATGAGATTGAAGCATCCAACGAATTTGCACGCCGGTGCAGCTCTTCAGCATCAGGGTGATCATCTGACGACGATAAAATGCGCGCAATAATGCGTCGCGGCTCAGTCATCCGCAGGCCTTTATCGGCACAAAGTTTTTCAAGTCTATCCATGCGCCTTTTTTAGCCCTCCAAGCTGCCAGAAGTCTAGTATCAGCTTAACAAGCTTAGCGAGAGCGACATCAAGATTGCATCAACCGGGTGCGAGCGCCCAGCCGTATAATACCCCGACCTCACGCCGTCTGTCGTAAATTTTTCTTTATTATACAGCGCGATAGCGGCGTTATTGTCTTCAGCCACCTCTAGCAACACACGCGTTATCCCACGCTCAGTGCATCGCGAGATCAAACTTGTTAATAGACGTCGCGCAATCCCTCGGCGCTGGAAACGCGGATCGACTGCGAGAGTGAGCACTTCCGCCTCGCCTGCGATCAACATTAGCAGCCCGAATCCCACAAGTGCGCCATCTACTTCAATCCCCAGTCCCAATACGTTGGTATTTTCCAAAGACTGACGTATTGACGCCGCGCTCCACGGGTCATGCATACTCGCTGCGTGCACTAATGCTGCTTCTCCAGCATCATCAGGGCGCAGCACTACAATACCTGACATCAGCTTTTCGCGGTCGGCAACGCCGCATCAGGTGCCCGCGCATAGACGGGCGACGGCGCTGAGGATTCCGCGTTCATATTCACCGCTTTGAGTGCAGCAGTTATTGCAGATGGACGCATAGGGCGCACATCAACCAATCCAATCACCGGTTCATCAATTGCCTCTTCACCATCCATAAAAACGGGAATATTCATTCCAACCAGCATGGCAGACAGAGTGTCCAAATCAACCTCAACAGGTGGTGAAATTCCGTTGTCTCCTGTTAGGCCCTGCACCCACCAAGATTGTTCGGGCGGGCGTTTTTTGGCTTGAAGCGCCCCCATCGTTTCGCCTTCCATTCCGGCTGGAACGGCGGCTTCCAAACTCGTCACCCCGATGCATTCGGCCTGCGTTACTAGCGCTAATCCTCGCGCATAGGCCACGCCAATCCGAATACCGGTAAAGCTCCCCGGCCCGGTCACAACGGCGATCTTATCTAAGTCCGACAGCTCAACACCTGCCTCAGCCAACAGTCGGTAAATAAAATCCGGCAGCATTTTATCTTGGCCCCGGGCCATCGCCTCATGCGCATCAGCGAGGATCTCGCCATCCTTTACGATGGCAGCCTCCAAAGCCGAAAAGGCCGTATTCAGTCCCAATATTAGCATGGCCGGTGCACTACAAAATTCGGCACGCTTCATCAAACGTCAGGCGCGGATTGCGCTCAAACTCGCCCTTCGTATCTCGGTAACCGATATTGCAGATGAAATTGGCTTTCCAATTCGCCATCTCTCCATTCTCTTTCTCAAAGAACTCAGCGTTCACGCCTTGTGCATCGAAACCTGACATAGGCCCACAGTCCAACCCGAGCGAGCGAGCAGCGATCATCAAATAGGCGCCCTGTAGCGACCCGTTACGCACCGCCGTTTCTTCGCGATTATGGTCAAACCAGTCTTTTGCCCCCAGGTTATGTGGAAACAGCGCCGGCATTTTTTCAGTAAATTCCATATCGTGCGCGATAATAACCGTCCAAGGCGCTGCCTCAGTTTTGGGTCTATTGGCCTCGCCCAACAACGGGATCAGACGCGCCTTCGCTTCCGGCGTGCGGAAAAACACAAATCGCGCGGGAGATGAATTGGCGCTAGTCGGCCCCATTTTGGTAAGGTCATAAACAGCTCGAACCAATACTTCGGGCACATCGGTAGATTTGAAATCGTTGGCAGATCGCGCATTGCGAAAAATCACATCCAAACCATGATCGTTAACGGGGTGGGTCATCACGCGACCTCCTCTATTTTAGCATTTCAGATGGGGATATATTTACAGAACTGCTTCGACTGCAGTAACTTCAGGGACGTAAGTTTTGAGCATGTTTTCAATACCTTGCTTCAGCGTCATCGTCGATGATGGACAGCCCGCGCAAGCGCCGCGCATCGACAAATGCACAATGCCGGTCTCAACCTCAAACCGATGGAAGACAATGTCGCCACCATCTTGAGCTACCGCCGGACGCACCCGTGTCTCAATCAACTCTTTGATTTCATCGACAATCTCCGCCGCATCACCTTCGTAGACCTCATCACTGGCAGACAGATCACTCACTGCGCTATCGTCTATAACGGGCAATCCGGCCATGTAATGATCCATGATCGCAGCCAAAACCATTGGCTTTACATGCTTCCACTCTTTATCGGCGTCTTTAGTGATCGACACGAAATCAGCGCCCAAGAACACGCGCGTGACACCTGCCACCTGAAACAGCGCCCGCGCGAGCAAGCTCGGCTTCGCACTATCAATATCCGGAAAATCGAACGGCCCAAGCCCACCAGCAACGGCTTGACCGGGCAAAAACTTCACTGTGTCTGGATTGGGGGTCGGTTCAGTTTGAATGAACATAGGAAATGCCGCCTGTTAGATGCCTTTACTTGCCCCTCAGATGGACCTTTGGAGCCACTTATTCAAGAGCAGATCAGGGCGCGGCAGTGCTTGAAATTGCTGGGTCCAGCGCAGCAACAGGCTCCAACGCACCCGCTGGAAGGGTAAGCAACGCAGCTTCAAGTGACATCATGGTCTCTTCTGCCGCGCCGACATAAAGCGACATCGTCGCCAAGTGATTGCTAAACAACGCAGAATCACCCGGCTGGTTAGACACGATAAGCGGCTTCATTTTTGCCGCACGCTCCCATGCTGCCTCAGCATCGCGCAACGCCGGACCAATCTCAGAATGTGCATTAAGCGCCCGTTCGCGCACATGAACGGCGCGTATCATCTCGAGCGCGACATGCGCGCGCGCTTTGGCACTGTAAAATGCTGTGATGTCCCGCTTACTCGCCGGAAATTCAACATCGCTCGCAAAAACCTGTGTGTTCAAATCTTGCTGGTCAGTAATCGCCCAGGCTGCGAACAGGGCTGTTTGAACCTTCAAAGTATCAATCGCTTTGATCTTGCGAGCCAGTCCACGCTGCAGACGCGTATCATAGCGGTTCAACGCTTCTGCCGCGGAGGTCAATCGCGGACGCATATCTTCATCTGGTGCGGCCTGCATCAGGCGAGCCGCGGCAAGCAAATCCGTGTCGGCAACGCCATCAACTGCAGCCATATCAGCCTGCAATCCGACATACTCAGCCAACGCATCCGTCGTCGCTTGCTGCCACGCGGGCATTGCGGTCAAACGAGTTTGCGGGTGCCAGTTTGCACGATCACTCGCCCAGCCAGAAACTTCCAGTTCACGAGCAATCTTATTGATCGCAACCCCAACTTCTGGCGAGGTCCAATACTGCTGATTGGCCACATCTATATTGCGGTCATCAATTCGGTGAGACGTAACAGTCATTATAGGATAAATACCCACCGCCGCAGCGACGAGGCCGACTTTGGCCATAACTTTCGTGCGGCGCCACCAGCGAGACATAAATAATTGGACGGGGTGAGGTTCCGCATAGTCGAAAGACACGATTTCCTCTGCGCTGAGCAGTTGCGGATCGTATCCATCTTCTTTGTACGCGTCAGGGACGCGGCTATCGAACGCCATGAACTCTACTACCCTAGTCAAGAATCTGTGACAGAAATGACACTATGAGGCAATTTCCAGAGATTAACAGAGGGTAAACTCTAAAATCTCAGTAATTACTGCACAAAGCAAAGCAAAAGGCCTGCCAATCAACTGACAGGCCTTCAAAAGCGCCGATAAATTGTCGGAAAACACCTATTCTGCAGCGATGTCTTTAATAGTGGCTGACGTGATAACCACCTGAGTCGCCCCGTCTTCACGCATGAAAGTTAGGGCAAGATCAATCTCGCTATCGACCTCAAGCACTTCATCAAGACCAAACAACATTAAATGATTGCCGCCGCGCTTTAGCTCCAACGGAGCCTCTGACGTGACAGGAAAACTGTCTGCACGACGCATCGACATCATGCCATTTTTCATCGACATAGTGTGCAGCTCAATACGCGGAGCGATTTCAGAGCTGACTTCAATCAACTCAGCTGCAGCCCCTTGCACAGTGACAGTCATACCGCCGCTTGTGTTCTTCATGCCCGGCGCGGGCGCTACAATATAGGCATCGTCGATCTCATATACCGTTTCTCCCTCAGGGATCGCGGGCTCTGACGAACAGGCTGAAAGCCCCATCAGCGCAACTGCGCATACAAACAAGACGTGTTTCATATCAATTCCTCAGCGGTTACAGAATCACTGGCCTCATCATATGAGAGATTTAGACCTGCCAGAAACCGATAATACGACGCACCTCGTCCATTATCGGCTGTGTAATAGCCCGCGCGCGTTCAGCGCCGTCTGCCAAGGCCCGGTCAATTTCTGCTGGGTCAGCAAGTATCTCGCGATAGCGCTGCGTGATCGGCGCCAAATGCGCGACCGTTACCTCGGCTAAGGCTGGTTTAAACACGCCAAACCCTTCGCCCGCATACTTCTCAATCACGGCCTCTTGGCTCTCACCGGACAAAGCAGAGTATATCCCAATAAGGTTCTCGACCTCAGGACGACCACTCAGACCTTCTACGCTGGTTGGCATAGGCCCTTCCAAATCGGTCTTGGCCTTTTTGATCTTCTTCAAGATCACATCGGAGTCATCGACTAGATTGATACGTGACAGGTCTGACGGATCAGACTTCGACATCTTCTTGCTACCATCCTTCAGGCTCATCACCCGCGCGCCCGGCCCTTTGATCAAAGGTTCTGGTAAAGGGAAGAACCCCGGCGCGTCAAAGTCGCGATTGAAGCGATCAGCAATATCGCGTGACAACTCCAAATGCTGCTTTTGGTCTTCGCCCACAGGCACATGCGTCGCCTTGTACGCAAGAATATCGGCTGCTTGCAAAACGGGATAGGCGAATAGTCCAACCGAGCTGCGCTCAGCATCCTTACCGGCCTTGTCCTTGAACTGGGTCATCCGCTCCAACCAGCCCATGCGCGCAACGCAGTTGAAGAACCAAGCCAACTCAGTGTGAGCCAAAACAGATGATTGCGCGAAGATAATCGACTTTTTCGGATCAATCCCACACGCTAAAAACGCCGCCGCGATCTGCCGTGTCTGGTCGGCCAACTGTCCACGCTCAATCGGCATGGTGATCGCGTGCAAATCTACGACTGAAAACACGCAGTCATGCTCGTCTTGCAAATCGACGAACTTCTTCAGCGCGCCAAGGTAATTGCCCAAGTGCAGATTGCCCGTTGGCTGAACCCCGGAAAATACCCGCTGCGGCCCGTCATATTGTTTAATTTGATCTGTCATAGTTTGCGCCTTTAGCGCACTTGGTTAGCGACGCAAAGTCTGCCGAATGTCTCGGAGGCTAACTGCCCCGGTCACAAGCGCTGCAATTCCATATGTGGCTATGCCTGAAACGACCAGCACTCCAGCCACAACCACCTTGCTGTCATAGACATATTCGCGGATCATATCCTCATTCATTTTCAGCCAAATGAGCACCCCTGCCATAATCGCAGTCGCGATCAATGCGCGAAGCAAACGCGACACGAAGCGCGGCCCGGGCTGGTACCATTTGCGCTTCACCATGGTCGAAAACAGCAATAACACATTGGCCCACGCCGCTACGCTCGTCGCAATGGCCAAACCGACAAACCCCGGCGCGCCATTGCTTTTCATCCAGAAAAACAGACTTGCACCCAAAACAGTGTTCACCGCGACTGACACCAGCGCAAACCGCATCGGCGTGCGTGTATCCTCGCGCGCAAAGAAGGCCGGCGCCAAAACTTTGATCATCACAAACGCCGGCACGCCCCACGCAAAATGGAACAGGGCCTGCCCCGCCTGCTCTGCGTCAGACGTAAAAAAAGCACCACGTACAAAAAACGCTTCAAGCAGAAATACAGGCAAGATGAGTAGCGCGGCAGCTGCCGGCAGGGTGAGCGCCATAGCGAGACCAATTCCCTCATCCATTGTGCGCTGACTGGTCGCCTCATCAGACGTGCGGGCCGCTCTGGATAACCCCGGCAAAATCGCAACGCCTACCGCCACACCAACCAACCCCAATGGCAGTTGGTAAAGCCGATCCGCCGCATACAGCCAACTCTTCGCTCCGACCTCAAAGCTCGCAAGTGATTGGCTAACGATGATGTTGACCTGCGTCCCACTGGCGGCGATCGTTCCCGGCAGGGCCAGTTTCATCACCTTCTTCACTGAGGGTGTCAGGCGCGGCCAACCGATTAGGCTCAGCTGCACCTTCTGGCGTCGCACGCCCCACCACAGCAGGCCGACCTGCAGTACACCTGCGAGCACATAAGCCGCCGACGCGGCCTTGGCAGTAATCACTGGCGAGACGCTCACAAACGCCACGGGGATCAGGCACAAATTCAATATCGTCGGCACACCGGCTGACAGGATGAACCGCTCAGCGGAGTTCAACACACCGGATAACAGAGCCGCCAGCGCCATACAGGTTAGGTACGGCATCGTCACCCGGGTTAGCAAAACTGCCAATCCATAATTCTCGGTATCGCCCGCCTGCCCACCATGGATAAGCAACAGCACGAAAGGCATAAAAATCTGCGCCAGAATGGTCAGGACAGCCGTGGCCGCGAACAAGACGCGCATCGCTTCCTGCGCAACATCATGGGCCGCCTCCGGCCCCTCGGCCTCTAAGGTGCGCGCATAGGTCGGCACGAATGCAGAGGCGAACGCGCCTTCCGCAAAAATGCGTCTAAACAAGTTCGGGAATTGCTGCGCGGTTGCCCACGCATCGCCAATCGGCCCAGCGCCAATACGTGCGAGCAGCAAAATATCGCGCACCATGCCCAGCACCCGGCTGGACAGTGTGAGGGCTGATTGCACCAATGTGTTGCGCGCGACGCTCATCCAGTCACCCTTGGGACAATTCTTAGAAACTGTCCACGGCGCGAGAGCGCTTCAGCTTACGTGCCGGCGTTTTCGGAGCATCTGGCTCTTCGCGATCGAGAACGGCCAGTAATTTACTACGCAGAGTAGTTTTCTGTTCATAGTCGCTAAGCTTCTCACCCTCCATGGTCGTTACATAGAACGCATCAAAAACGCGCTCGCCATAAGAGCCGACATGCGCTGAGTGAACCGAGATTTGCATTTGCGCCAGAATATCCGCTACATCTTGCAACAGACCGGGCCGGTCACGCCCGGCAACATCAAGCACGGTAAATTCTGCCGATACATCATCGCGAATTTGGGCTTGGGGCTGAATGATAAAAGCCGCCTCTCTGCGATCACCACGGCTCTTAATCTCTCCCCCCGTCACGTCGCCTCTGAGGGCTTTATCAATCGCCGAGACTAGCGCCTTTTGCCTATGCTCATCACCCGCTCCAAACGGCTGTGCGCGTCCGTCCTGCAGAATGAAGATGTCGATGATATCGCCACTCGCACTCGTGTATACTTGCGCTGATACGATGTTAGCACCGAGACGCGCCAAAGTGCCGACCAAATCGGCGAACAAATTGGGGCGGTCTTTGCCAGAAACCAGCAAGGCCATCGCCCGCGATTCCTCTAGCTCACGGATCGCGACACTCCCCCCCTCCTGCGAGAGAACTGCTGCTTGCCACTGCAAGTCTTCCAAATTGAACCCAACCCAATAAGCCGTCTCCATCTCCAACATGATTGGCGGCACATCAGGGATAATCTCTTTTAGCTGCTCGCGCTGTGAAATCGCCCGAGACTCCAATTGTGCCTGAACAGACTCCTCGTCACCCCTCCCGCCACGTAGTGCGGCTGCAGTATTGTTATACAGATCATACAGCAACTGCCCCTTCCAAGCGTTCCAAACGCCCGGACCAACGGCCTTAATGTCAGCGACCGTTAGAATGTAAAGCAGTCGCAATCGCTCCAATGAACCAACCAGCCTTGCGAATTTCACGACTGTACGCGGGTCAGAGATATCACGCTTTTGGGCGGTCTCACTCATCTCCAAATGATTGCCAACGAGCCAAGAAACAAGCGCCACCTCTCCAGCTGGAATACCTAGTCGCTCACATGCCCGTCTTGACGTGCGCATGCCTTGCACTTGTTGGTCACCCCGCCCTTTGCCGGTGTCGTGCAATAACATCGCCAAATAGAGGGCACGGCGATTGTCGATCAGGCCAAATACATCTTGCGCCTTGCGCGCGCTATCATCCCGGCCATGCTCCAGATCAGACACGTGCGCGACGGCCCGCACTGTGTGTTCATCAACGGTATAAGAGTGGTACATATTGAACTGGGTCTGCGCGACGATGCCGCCAAATTCTGGAATTGCACGTCCCAGAATTCCTGCTTCGTTCATCGAACGCAACACTTGTCCCGGTGCCTCACCCTCAAGAAGTGCGCTCAATATTTGCGCTCGCGCTTCAGGCGTGCGCCTAACATTATCATTGAACAAACGAAGGTTACGCGTCAAAGCGGTCAGCGCATAAGGGTGGACGTCTATCCCTTCTCGTCGGGCAATCGTAAACAATCGCACCATGTTGACCGGATCATCCACCATGACCGCTTCATCCACGATGCTGACCCGGTTTGCGTCAACCACGAACCCTTTGTCATCCAAAGGCTGCCCCTGTTTCTGGGGCAAGAAACGCCGCAATCCTTCCGGCTTTTTCTGCTCGTCCGCCTCAAGCTTTGCTGCCAAGATACGGGTCAAATTTCCGACATCCTTAGCGACGAGGAAATAGTGCTTCATGAAGCGCTCAACACCCAGCCGCTGGCCACGGTCTTGATAGCCCATCCGGGACGCAATTTCCGGCTGTAAATCAAAGCTCACGCGTTCTTCAGGGCGACCGGTCACATAGTGAAGGTGGCACCGCACAGTCCACAAGAACCGCGCCGCCCGTGTGAACTTGCCATACTCAGCCCGGGTAAACGGCGCCAGTCGCATGGCCTCTTCCAGCGTCGTGCCGCCATGAATGTGCTTCACAATCCAATACAGCGTCTGCAGATCACGAAGTCCGCCTTTGCCCTCTTTGATGTTCGGCTCCACGACATAGCGGACATCACCTTGGCGCAAATGGCGTTTGTCGCGTTCCTCTAGCTTGTCAGCAATGAAAGTCGCATCCTTGCCTTTGACGGCTTGCGTATCAAACAGGGCTATCATCTCGCCAGACAATTCCTTGTCACCACATATAAAGCGCGCATCCAAAAGCGAGGTCTTGATCGTTACGTCTTCCAAAGCCAGTTTTACGCACTCTTGAGGTGAGCGGAACGCATTGCCGACTTTCAGCCCCATGTCCCACAGCGCATACATCATGTACTCGACCACACTCTCAGTGTGTGGGCTGATCTTGTAAGCTCGCAAAAACAGCAGGTCGATATCTGAGGATGGCGCCATCACACTGCGGCCATATCCACCAGTGGCCATTACAGCTAAGCGCTCTGCTTCAGTGGGGTTTCGCGCGCGGTGCACATGCGTCACCGTGTAATCATAAAGCGCGCTAACAACTTCATCCTGCACTGCCGCCAGCAGGCGCGCGGTGTCCAGCCCGTCTGCGCCTTGCTGCAAACGCTCCTGCGCGATCAAGCGCCCGCGAAAAAGCGCCTGATGCAGCAAATCCATCGCGATTTTACGGGCAGCTTGCGGGTCGTCTTCATTATCAAGCGCCGCCGCCGTCAGCTTTATCCGAAGCGCGCGGCCATCAATGATGTTGCCAATGCGCCATTTCCCCGGCCGCCGCGTTGCAGGAATAGCGGTCGTCACCAACTCAGGATTGGAGGTCGAAGGGGCTGATTTTTTGTCCATACAACTCGTATAACAGGTTCACGGCCTACAGCCACGTCTATTGCGCCTCATGTGCACCAGCGTCGCAGGGGCGCGGTCACAATTTACTGATCGTAATCAACCCGTTCGAGATATAATCCGTCAGATGGCGCGACTGGCCCGCACTGATGGCGATCTGCCGCCGCCAGTATCTCAGCGATCCATTCCGTCGGTCGGCGACCGCGCCCCACTTCAACCAAGCTACCCACCATGGAGCGCACTTGGCGGTGAATGAAGCTCTTCGAGGCCACGGTGAACTCGATCCGCTCACCATAACGCGAAACAGTTATAGAATTCAGCGTCTTAACAGGCGTCAGTGCTTGGCAATCTGCGTCCCGAAACGTGCTGAAATCATGAGTGCCGACAAAGTGTTGCGCGGCTTCATGCATCAAATCGGCGTCCAGCTCCGATGGTACTTTCCAAGCCAGCCCAGCATCTAGCGTAAGGTCAGCACGCCGGTTAATCAGCACATAGCGATAATGGCGTTGCTGTGCACTAAAGCGCGCATGGAAGCTCTCATCGACCAAATGCGCTTCAAGCACGGCAATCGGCTGAGGGCGTAGGTAGAAATTCATCGCGTCCGGCACTTTTGTACCCCGCTCGAAGCGTAGATCCATATGCGCGACTTGCCCGGTCGCGTGTACGCCAGCATCCGTGCGGCCTGCACACAAAACGTCAACTGGGCCACCGTCAAGCTGCGCTGCGGCAATCTCCAGCTCACCCTGCACTGACGGCAGATCTGGCTGGCGCTGCCATCCATAAAACGAACCGCCATGATATTCGATGAGAAGTTTGTAGCGGAACATTTCGCTCATCCTGCAGTAAATGCAGCAGGGTAGCGCAACTCGCCCGACGGAGGCAGCTCTTCCCCAAGATACTGCGCCATGAAGGCTGGCCCGCTCCACGGCGCGCTGAAGCGCTCCGCAAGCTTCGCTTCAAATCCAAACTTTGGGTAATATGTCGGATGTCCGAGCACAATCACGCAGCTCTCGCCAGTAGCCGACACTTGGGCCAGTCCCTCTCGCACCAACTGGCTACCAATCCCCATCTTGTGCAGTATCGGCGCAACACTCAGTGGACCAAGGCCGACCGCGTTAGCCACTCCATCAACCCAAATGCGGAAGAATTGGATATGCCCCACCAAGGCGTCCTGTCGCTCTGCCACCAATGACACCAAACCGTCGCCACTTCGGTGCAGGGCCTGCACGATCTGCCCTTCAGCCCGGCCACCAAACGCGAGATCGTTCAACGCCACAATGGCCGCAAGATCTCTCGTCTGCGAGGGGCGAACCAGAACACCGCTCACGATAGCACCTCTCCCGCGGCTATCGGGCGTCCATTCAAGAACACGGACGCCTCCATAGGCCCTTTGCCGGGGCGTTGGAGCGTTAGCAGGCGGATGGCCGTACCATCCGCGCAGGCGATCTTCAGGGCATCATCCAGCACAGTGCCGGGGGCCGCATTTGGCTCGCCATCGGCCCATGCAGAAACGTGCAGTTTGAGGCGTACCTGGGCAGTTTCACCCTGCGGCGTCCAGAAGCAATAGGCGCCATGGGACGGGGACAAACCTCGAATGTGCCGATCAACTTCTGCGGCCGAACGGTTCCAATCTATCGCCAAATCGTCCGCAGTGATCTTGTGCGCGTAGGTCACGCCCTCTTCGGGCTGGGTCATTGGCGTCAGACTGCCATCTGCCAGACCCGCCAGCGCGAATGGCGCCAGCTCGGCCGCAAGGTCCGCCAACCGGTCATGCAATGTGCCCGCTGTGTCTGTCGATGTGATCTCTGTGCGACGAGAGGCCAGCACGGGGCCGGTGTCGAGCCCGGCCTCCATCATCATCGCATCAACCCCCGTCTCAGCATCGCCAGCCATAATCGCGCGCTGTATCGGCGCGGCGCCCCGCCAACGCGGTAGGATAGAGGCGTGCATGTTCAGGCAGCCAAGGCGCGGTGCATCAAGCACAGCCTGCGGCAAGATCAGCCCATAAGCGACCACAACGGCCGCATCGAGATCGAGCGCAGCAAACTCTGCCTTCGCCTCGTCTGACTTGAGTGATTTGGGCGTGCGCACCTCTATGTCCTGCGTCTCAGCATATGCATGCACAGGAGTGGGCTTCAGCTTCTTGCCTCGGCCTGCTTTGCGCGGCGGCTGGGAGTATACGCAGGCAATATCATGCCCAGCCTCTTGCAGCGCCTTTAGAACACCAACCGCGATGTCGGGGCTACCCATGAAGGCGATACGTAAAGGCCTCACCGTCATCGCGCTGAAGGAATAACGAATTGAAACACGACCACCATCGCCATGGCCAATACCAAAGCAATTATAAGGACCCGTGTTTGATTTTTCTTCTTAATCACGAAGTTTTCCTTTGTGGACTGAGCCAATAATCTCTGCGCAACTTTATAATCCGCAGACACCTGCTAATTAAGCGTTTTCGCGCAATGCTCTAAGCCTCGCCTTCTTCACTTTGTCTACAGCCCGGCTGCGTTTGAGGCGCGAAAGATAGTCGATGAAGAGCGTGCCTTCCAAATGGTCCATCTCGTGCTGGATGCATACGGCGTACAAATCCTCGGCCCACTCCTCGACTTGATTGCCGTCATAGTCCGTGTAGCGGATCAAACAGCGGATCGCGCGATCAATTTCGCCGAACACATCTGGAACCGACAGACAGCCCTCTTCGTAGGGCTGTGTTTCCTCAACGGTTTCAACGATCTCGGGGTTCACAAAGTATTGCGGCTTGGGCTCGTCGTCCTCTTTCGCCAGATCCATAACGATCACGCGCAGAGGTACACCCACTTGAATAGCCGCCAGTCCGATGCCCGGAGCGTCATACATGGTTTCCAGCATATCATCCATCAGCGAGCGCAACTCGTCGGTCACTCCGCCTTCGACGGGTTTAGACACCTCTTTCAGGCGCGGATCGGGAACGATAAGTATTTCTCTAATAGCCATAAGCATCAAATATGTAGCCTGAGGCCACGGGTCAACAGTACCTATCTATTCAGCTGCGAGTGTAGGCTTCTTTGGCTGCAGGTCTAATTCGCCGGATCGACTGCTCGAACCCGCGAGATTTTCGATCGCTTTTGGCTCTGACAGTGGCTTGTTTGGCGGTGCGATGGACAATTCTTCAAACTTTTTCAGGGTCGGCACAACCCGCTTATCCGTCGATCCGAGCATCGAATTGAAGTGATTGACCGAGCCATTGAGTGATTTGCCGAGCTTTTCCATATGGTCGAGCATCTTGTTCATGCGCGTGTAAAGCTCCGCGCCGAGCTCTGCGGCTTCCATCGCATTCTCATTCTGCTCATGCTGGCGCCACAAATGGGCAACCGTGCGGGCGAGCGCGATAAGCGTCGTCGGCGTCGTTACAATCACTTGGCGCGCCATCGCCTTCTCGATCAATTCCGGGCTTTCCTCCAGCGCGGCAGCGAAGAAATTCTCGCCGGGGATAAACATCGCAATATAATCAAAGCGGTTGCCCAGATTTGATTGGTAATCCTTCGATGCTAGCGTCGCCACATGGCGCTCCACGCTGGTTGCATGCGCTTTGAGGTGAGCCTTGCGCTCACCTGCGTTGTCCGTATTTGTTGCCGCCATGTAGGAGGCGAGCGAAACCTTGGAATCCACGACAATCTGCCGATCGCCCGGCAATCGGATGATCGCATCGGGGCGCTGGTGGCCTGTTTCAGTCTTGTCGTGCACTTGCTCGCTGAAATCACAGTGAGCTGACAGTCCCGCCTGCTCCATCACATTACGCAGCGTCATCTCGCCCCAACGCCCACCACCCTTTGGCGCGGTGAGTGCGTTGACCAGCTTGCCGGTCTCAGCCGTATTGCGGTGCAGATTTTCGTGGATCATCTTCACTTGCTCTTGAATAAGCGTCTTGTCCTCGGTGCGCACTTTCTCAATCGCGTCAACCCGCTTGGCGAATGTGTCGAGGTTTTCGCCAATTGGTTTCATCAATTGCGCGAGATGGCCTTTGGCCCCCTCATTGTGCTTCTCAAAAGTCTCGTTCGCGAGCTGAATGAACTGTGAGTTTGCGCGCTGGAGTACACCATTGGCGAGTTCCGCAAACTTGCGCTCGTCTTCTTGGCTACGCGCGGACGCTTCAGCCAATTTCAGCTCAGCCTGACGTGCCACTTCTGTTTGGGTGCGCAGCTCTTCACTGCGCGCATCATGTTCGCCTTGCACACGGAACAATTCATCCTGACCGCGTTCTAATTCCCCGCCGAGGTCTTTTTTAAGGGTCGACAATTTCTGGTTCAACCAAAACGCCAATCCGGCCAAGAGGAGCAGCGCACAAAACACCCCGACATGGACCGCATCAAACTCAACGCCAGAAATTATCATCACAGGTTTCATAAAACATCTTCTCGCGACTCTGTATCGAGAGAACATATCCAGAACCATTCCGGCTGTCTATCCGGGAAAAGCGTCGAGCCATTTCTGCGCCCATAAAAAATGCCCGGCGGGAAGACCGGGCACTCTCTTAATTTGGCTTATTCAGCAGCGAGGGGCTTTCAGGCCGCCTTCTCTACGTCATTCGTACGCGAACTTGGGCGCGGGTCACGCAACACATATCCACGGCCCCAGACCGTTTCGATATAATGGTTCCCTTTAGGGCTATCGCCGTTCTTCGTAGCGTTCTGCAGCTTCTTGCGGAGCTTACAGATAAATACGTCAATAATTTTCAGCTCAGGCTCGTCCATACCGCCATAAAGGTGGTTCAGGAACATTTCCTTTGTAAGGGTCGTACCCTTCCGCAGGCTGAGAAGCTCGAACATTTGATATTCTTTACCAGTCAAGTGAACGCGCTCTTCGTCGACTTCAACAGTCTTAGCGTCGAGGTTCACAAGGATTTCGCCGGTGCGGATAACGCTTTCGGCGTGGCCTTTAGAACGGCGCACAATCGCAGTGATACGGGCAATCAGCTCATCTTTGTTGAATGGCTTGGTGAGATAATCATCAGCGCCGTAGCCGAGAGTCTTCACTTTTGCTTCGATATCGGGGTTACCCGACAGGATCATAACGGGAGTGTTCACACGTCCCATACGAAGCTGCTTGAGCACTTCGTACCCGGAAATATCCGGCAGAGACAGGTCAAGCACGATCATGTCGTACTCATACACCTTACCCAGATCAACACCCTCTTCACCGAGGTCTGTCGTGTAAATGTTGAAGCCAGCGGCTTTCAGCATTAGTTCAATAGAACGCGCAACCGCGCTGTCGTCTTCAATTAGCAGGACGCGCATATCTCGTCTCCCGAATCAGTCTATAAATGTAACTAGCCTGTTTGCTATTCTTTGTGAATCCTAAACGCTGTTTCTTTAACTAAGATTAACAGTAGATAGAAATCACCCCTCAAAATTGTACTTTCTTCACACTGATTAACAATCGAGACCAGCGCTCGGTGCGTCTCCAATTAGCACTTGCGCAATTGCAATTGCATCTTGAATTGGCTGAGCCTGTCGATCAGTTGAAATCAACGTCTTTTGACACCGGATCGCGTCTCTCACCTTAGGATCGCGCATAACTATGCCAGCGAGGTGAGGTCTAAATCCGAGGAAAGTTTGGCAGGCGCGGGCAATCGCTTCAAATGTGCGCTGCCCCCCTGCGCGAGATTCTGCTTGGTTGATACAGATGATCGGCTCCACATTTGGAGCGTATCCGCGCAACACTTTGATGAATGCATAAGCATCCGTCATCGATGTTGGCTCATCCGTAATCACCATAAGTGCTTTGTCTGCGGCGCGCGCAAGGCGCATACAGTTGGCCTCGATGCCAGCGCCAAGGTCCAAAACGACTTGGTCATATTGAAGCGCCAGTGCGGACAGGCCAGCGGCCAATCGTGCAACTTCTTCAGCTGGCAATTCAGCCAATGCGCCAGAGCCTGAACGACCCGGCAAAACATCAAAGCCGCCATCCGCTGCGCCGCCATCAACGGGCGTAACAGCATCATCCAGCTCAACCCATCCCGCGATAACCGCCGCAAGATCCGTCTCCGGCGCGATGCCGAGCTGAACGTCAACATTTGCAAGCCCAAGGTCGCCATCAACAAGCAATGTGCGCTTGCCCGCTAAGGCAAAGGCCGAAGCCAGCGTGACCGCCATGAACGTTTTACCGACACCGCCCTTGCCACTGGCAACTGCGATAATGGAAGCAGGGGCAACTCGCGGCGTTGGTCGCGCGCGGGGTGGCTCCTGAGATTTCCTCATCATGAAACTCATAAGACTACGCAGCTCCTTTCATGGAGATGGCATTTCCAGGGGCGTCTTCTAAAAGAAGCGCCGCCAGTCTTGACGGAGCAGCAGGCACGAGGCCGCCGCCGATAAATGGGGTAACAGCCAAATGCGAGAACGCAATGCCAGCAGAACTGAGTGCAGCAACTGCGCCGCCACGACGTTTAACAACGTCCAGCTTCGTAAGAATGGCTCGTTTTACGCCAGCACGTGCAAATGATTTCGCAGCCTCGGCCTGATCTTCCGGATGCCCCTCAGCGGAGAACACGAGCAAAGGTTCAGCGCGGATCACAGCAATTAGATCCTGCAAGCTCGCCATATCGTCTTCGTCAAACGGGTTGATCGCAGGCAGATCAATCACGCAGCGGCGATTTTGCCCACGCAAAGTTCTCAGCGTCGCAAACAATTCGTCCGGTGTTTCAGCGATCCGAATTTGATCCTGCTCGCGCTCCAAGTAAGCGGCGAGTTGATGTCCACCCGCTGTGCCATCAAGGTCAGCGGCTAATGGAATAATCTCTGCATTGGTTATCGCCGCGCGGCGCGTCAGTTTCGCTGCCGTCGCTGTACGCCCATGTCCGGGCGGACCAACCAGCACAATATCTCTTTCAAGTCGCGTTGGCAGTGGGTCACACGCCACTAGACGGCCGAGACCAGCAGCAATGGCGGCCTCCGGGCTATCAAACGCATCCTGACTAATCCCTGCGCTCTCTGACGCGACACGATCAGCAAAGCGCTTAGGCGCACCATGCCACATCAATGCATCACGCACACGGCTGAAGAGTGGGTTCTCGACACCACGCCCATGGCCCTGATCACGTGCATTGCGCAAGAACAGTGGCTCGTTGGGCACAGCCCCGCCGCTCAACTTATCTATAGCCGCGCGCACTTCTACGCCGGCGTCCGTTTCACGTTCGGAGAGTATAACTGCGTCTTCGCCCATCTCAGCAAAGATCATAGCCTTTGCCGCTTCGAAGGACTCTGCTGCAAACATCTTCATGCGCATAGGGTTTTATCCTCAAGGTTTCAGGATTTCCCACATCCGCCCCTTAACGAATATGAAAATTCAGTTCTTGAAAACCAGTATTCAACGCCAATGGTTAACAGTTTCCTGCCACGCGTTAGGAAATTAAGGATTCAGTCTTTTTGAGGGGATTCGCAATCGGCGGCAATTGACTCTCGACCAAGAATTTAGCCAGCCATTACAACAGGATCAGCTAATGGCCTCAGACGGTGTCCGGTCATCAACTATTTCTGCCAATGTCACACCAAGCTGTCCGTCAGCCACAACGAGACGGCCACGCGCCATCAAACGATCAGAAACGTAAATTTCGATCGCGTCCGTCGTTTCCTGCTCTAACGCTACAATCTCACCTGGAGACATCGCCATCAGCTCTTCGACCGGCATACGCACTTCGCCCAATACAACATCGACGCGCACAGGCACGTCCATCAGAGTTTTTTGCAAGGCGGGGTTCATTACAGTCATTCTACAGAACCTTTAGGTGTAATCTCGGTTGATAGGTCCAGCATGCGCTCTAATTCTTTACGCTCCGCAAACAGATCGCCCTGTCCATCAACAATACGCTGCGCCGTGGCATTGATCAGCTTAATCGACGTGTCGTTGAATTTGTCCTCATAGGCCGCTGCCTCAAGGTGTCCAGCTAGCGCGACCAAATTGGCCAATGCCTGATTAAGGTTCGACGTCACAGCGTTTAGGCGCTCTTGCTCCTCATGCTGCTCACGGACCTCAGCTTCGGCTATGCCTTCTGCGCGCGCCTCAGATAACAGCATCGCCAGCTCGGCACCCGTCAAAGAAATCTTTGCGTCTTCAATGACTTCCGGTTGCTCAACTTCAATCTCGACCACCGGTTCAGCGGGCACGAAATCAAAGTCACTACGGAATTCAAAGGGCTGGATCGCCTTAACTGCACGCTGCATCAGTCTACCAATTCGTCATCATCGTTTTGATTTTGTCCGGCGCGAATATCGCCCCGGTGTATAAGCGCACGCGCCAGCTCAACGATCTCTTGCCGCGCGCCTTCCACCTCACTGCGACGCACAGGCCCCAGCATAGAGATTTCTTCACGCAGCAAATCACCAGCCCGTTTCGTCATATTACTGAAAAAGGCTGTAGCTGTTTTTTCTTGCGCGCCTTTCAGCGCGACCACAAGAGCAGATCGATCAGCTTGCGACAACAATGTCTGCATACCGCCAGCGCCCAGTGTCGCCAAATCGTCGAACGTAAACATCAATGCGCGGACTTTTTCGCCTGCGCCCGGCTCTGCATTTTCCAGCGCCGCCAACATCATCCGCTCAGACTTACTATCAAGCCTATCAAAGATACGGGCTACACGCTCATGCCCGCCGCGCTGGCCTTGGCCGCCCATTGCACCGAGCATTTCTTCAACCTTCCCCGTCAGCGCCGCAAAGGCGATTGGGTTCACTGCATCCAAGTGAAGCAAGCGCTGCATCGCATCAATCGACACAGCAGAAGGCAACGCCCGCAGCAAGCGCGCCGACGCATCACCGCTCAAATTTGAGAGGATAAGCGCCAATGTTTGCGGGTGCTCCGCAGAAAACATCGCCACCAAAGCTTCAGCATCTAACGCTGAGAGACGTGACCACAGCCCGGCACTAATAGGTGACGCAACGGTCGATGACGTATCAATCTGCGCAGCCAGGAATGCTTGTGCCGCTTTTTGCTCTGCCGCCGGATCTTCATCCAGCTGGTCCATTGCTTCGGCCAGAATTTTCACTTCGTGCGGGCGCATTTCAGCCCAAATATTCGCAGAGTCCGGTCCGAGCGATCGCAACAGCCTAGCCGAGCGCATAACGCCTTCGCTCAATGGTACAGTCGCTTCAGAAATTGAGGGAAGCATCGTATTCATTGGGAGGCCTCCTCAGGGGTCATCCAACCGCGCAATACTCCGGCCGCGCGGGCCGGATCTGAATTGGCAATAGACGCCAGCGGGTCCGCCTTAGTTGGAGCAACCTGTCCCGTCGGCATCAAAATCTCTGTTGGCTGCCTGTTCTCGACGTTGGAAAATGCCGGCGTGTTGGCGATGGCTCCAGACGCACTTGCTTGTGGGCGCAGGCCAATCCAGCCCGTCAGCCCAGCCAACAAGGCCAAGCCGCACAACTCAATATAGTCAGCAAACGTCGCCGCGCCGCCAGCCCCGGCAGAGAACACAGCCGTTTCCACAGAAAGCGTGTCGCCCCGTGACGGCTCGATAGACAGTGTACGCGCCGCGAGTCCACGAACCTGAGAAAGTTCTCCGCCCACTGTTTCATTCAGCAGAACCGTAACGATACGCGCGCCATCACCAAGTTGAGTGACCGCAACGCGCACATTGGCGGCGCCAACAATCGGTTCAACAATATTGAAAAGGGCGACCTCACTGGCAGAATATGCGCTCACATCCTGCCCAGAGGGCATAACGACAAACTTCCCACGCCACGCCAGCAAGCCCAGCGCCAGCGCGAACGCAACCAGCGCAGCGACCTTCCAAGAAGGTGCCGCGCCGTGCTGTTGGGATATCGTTTTGGTCGTCATCAATCGCTCCTGCTTTCCCGCGAGGGGAAACCTAGATCAATTGATACGTCCGTGCCGTAAAGGACTGCTTAACAGCAGCCTTCTTCGCATTAACCCAGATGGGCTAGCGCTTAGCGACGATATGTTTGCAAGCGGGTCGTGCGCAGACCCTTCATGCCATGGCGGGAGTATAGCTTCTCCCATGTCTCAAATTCTTCTGATGACAGGCCGTAGCGCTCGCAAGCGTCATCGCGTGTAAGCAATCCACCTACTACCGCTGCCACGACTTCAGCCTTACGCCGTGTCACCCAGCGCTTTATGCTTGGTGACGGCAGATCAGCTATCGTCAGAATCTGGCCATCCGGCCCTTTAACGCTGTTTGGCGTTGCGTGTTGTTGTTCCATCTTCACACCCACTTCTTGGAATGTCTAAATTTGCCTGATTTCTTCAGACTTCATGGGAACAACATACAGGAGCAGTTTTAAGGTCTGCATAAGCTGGGCAGATAGTTTCTGAGGCCCGGTTAAACTCGTGTTCGTAAACTTGTGCCGCTTCGGGACAAACCGCCCCTTTATGTATAAAACACTACAGAATGCAGGATACTTCTCTGTTACTTCGCCAACAAAGCGAGCGCATTGTTATCGCGCGCTTGGGCCGCGTGGCGCCGCAGCATGGTCAGGAACATCTCGTCCCCACGCTCGGTCTGCTCAACCAGCATCGCCGCTCCAAAGGCGACACTCATGCCATAGAATGAGAACCAGCAATAATCGCGATACAGGTCTTCACGCGAATAGGAGGTTACGCCCTCTCGGCTCAGACAGTCATGATAGTAGGCCAGCAAATGCTGCTCATGGTCTGGGCGCGCATCACGCGTCAGGCCCGCGCCGATGAAGTAGGCCACATCAATCGCCGGTGCACCTTTGCCCACTGTTTGCCAATCGACAACTGCGAGCGGCTTTGGAGCACTCACCTCACCAAACAGCATATTGTCGAGCCTGTAATCATTATGGACCAGCGCCGTCGGCCCATCATAGCCCTCACCCCAAGCTGGCAAGGCATCAGCAAAGGTATCGCCAACCTCAACATCCTCAGGGTCTAGCCGATCAGCATATCGCTGCTTGAAGCCAAGCCATAATTGTTGAGTCATCTCCGCATTGATGGGCGGCGGCGGCGCGCCTTCTGTGCCTTGCAGCCAATCATGCTTATCAAGGCTAGCATCATTCCAGTGCGCTGCGTGGAGGATCGCAGCCGCCTCCATCGCCCGTTCGGCGTCTTCAACCGAGCATCCGCTCAACTGGTCACCCTGCTGGGCTGGCGACATATCCTGCATCATCAACGCGAACCTATTGGTCTCTGCATCATGCTCTGCATACAGCGGCGCAGGTGCGATGCGCGCGGCGATAGGCGCAAACTCTTTGTAGAACAACACCTCTCGCTGATAATGCCCAAGCAGCTTTGCCGTGGCCAAGCTCGCCTCGCTCGATGACGGGAACTTTCCCACTAAGCTTTTTGGCGCGTTGCCTGCGTCCCCAGCATAAGTGAACTCAAAGCGCACATTCTCACCGATCTGGCCCGTACCGATTGCCTTAGCGGTCAGACTGGAAACTGTGGCCGAGATGCCGACTTTCTCGAATAACACATTAAACCAGTCCACGCTCGGGTTTAGGGGGTCAATCGATAGGTCTATGCCGTTCATGTGTCCGTTTCCTCGGTGGCGCCCGCCTCTGTGTCGTCGGGCGCTGTTTCGCCGCGCGCCCCACCGGTGAAGCGCTTCAGCCAACCAAGTTTCTCCTCAACCTGTCGCAATTCTCTATCCAGCGCTGACATGGTTTTCGTAAAATCTGGGCTGTCCTCTTTTCGCCACGCCCGCTCTGTCATGGCAATCACGTACCCCACGGCAACAACCTTTATCGTTTTGGCCGCTACAGTGTCATCGTCCAGCCCTGCGCTGACCAATGCCCATTCAGCAGACTTGCGGCGTGCAGCCACCAAATGCGCCAACCGCGATGGAGAGGTCTCGCGAAACTTCATCAGAGACAGCAAACCGGCGCGGTAAGGTTCCATCGCCTCAAACCGCAGCATAATCGCTTCAAAAAGACGCTCGCGCGGTGTGCCTTCGCTGGCGACACCTTCAGACGACATCTCCCGGTCGAAATAGCCCTCGACTGCATCTGCGAGCTCGTCTTTCCCAGCCACGCCCTGAAAGTCGCTCAGCGGCACATTGGCCTTTGCCGCAATCTGAGACAGCTTCAGCTGTGCCCAAGATGTCTCCCCGGCGAGCTCCAACGCAGCGACGAGGCCCTGCTCTATAATGCTGGACCTATCTGTCATTGCGTCTCTCCTAATCGGACTTGTTTGAAAGCGCTCTATCGCGGGCCGCTGCCGCGCGCTGCGCCTTAATCATCAGAGATGGCATCCCACCCTCCCCAGACAATATGTCAAGAGCAGCCGCCGTGACGCCATTGGGCGAAGTCACCGCCCGGCGCAGATCTGCGGGGCTATCATCTGACGCCGCCATTAAGCTCGCTGCGCCTTCAACCGTATGGCGCGCCAATCGCTCTGCCATCTCCACAGGCAGGCCTTCGGCCACCGCCGCGCTCGCCATCACTTCGGCCAGTAAGAAAACATAGGCAGGCCCACATCCAGATACCGCCGTTGCGAGGGGCAATATTTCTTCGCTCATCGGGCCTTCGACCAGCCCCAGCGGTTCCAAAAGCTTACGCGCCGCATCAATATCGACGCTTGCCGCATCATCTTCGGCGCACAGCAGCGTTACACCTTGGCCGATAGCGCCCGGCGTGTTCGGCATTGCCCGCACCACGCGCTGGGTCGTAAACTCATCGCGCATCGCATCAAGCGTAATGCCTGCCATCACAGAAACGACCAGCGTCTGCGGCCCGACCCATGGGCGGATCGTTGCCAGCACATCGGGAAACACTTGCGGCTTTACCGCGATAATCAGGAAATCAACGGTTTTAGGCTGCGAGTTAAGCGCCACTTGGCCATTGTCTGCCCATAGCGAAACTTCATCAGACGGACGCGGTGCCACGATCGACATATCAAGCTCAGCGCCGGACTGTATCCACCCTCGCGCCAGTGCGCTGCCCATGCGACCAGCGCCGATAAGCGCGAGATGCTTGCGCGGCGCCATGACCGATTAGGCCTCTCCGCTTGTCTCAAACATGGCCGCGTCCATAGACTCGCGCGGGCTTTTGCCAGCCCAGATAAGGAAGTTAAACGCAGGCACAAACCGGTCCACAGCGCTCACCGACGCAGCGATCACTGCGCGCAGTTCACCGGCAGCGACTTGCTCACGCTCGACCAATGGGAAGGTGTAGCGGAAGAGAATAACGCCTTCATCGGCCCAATAATCAAAATGGCCGAGCCACAAGCGCTCATTCGCCATCACCACCAATTCGGCAATTTGCGCGCGCTTAGCTGGCAACGGTTTTACATCCAGTGTCAGTGAATAATGCAGCGCGGTTGGCTCAGACCGATAAGCAAACAGTGCGCCCATATCGCCCCAGCGTGTCTCAGCGACGACCTGCATTGTGCCTTCATCGTCGCGCTCAAACTGCCATCCAGCAGACTCCAGCGCTTCTTCGACAGACTCAAACGGGTCCAAATGATCTGCGTCCGCATTCGTCGTGTATAAAGTCATCCCGATATCCCGTCTCGTCCCCAAACACGCCATGTATATACGCGTTACCTGCAAGGCGACTAAAGCCCTACACGATACGTGCGTCCAGCGTGTTCAACAGATAATAAGTTATGCTTCTGTGGAATTCTTGTCGCCAGCTTGCGCTGCTTCCAGCGCAGCAAGGCGTGCCTCTAGGGCCTCAACCTTCTCAAGCGCTGATGTCGCTAGAAGCTTCAGGGCTTCCACTTCGTCGCGTCCCGCCAGATCCATATCAGCGATAAGCGCTCGCACGCGTGCCTGCGCAGCTGTCTTCACTTCTTCACCTGCGGTCTTGGCGGCGCCCATAGCGCCCGTCATCATTCCTGCAATGTCATCTAGCAGTGGATTTGTCTGTGGCATGCGGTTACTCCTTCGCGCGAGGCGGCTGTCCGTATGGATAGCCTACCTAACAGATAGGTATGACTGCAGACAGGAAAAAGACGACCTATGTCAGAGATTTTTCAGCTTAGCGCCCTTATAGCGGCCGCAAACGGTCTACCGTTTCCAGAGTTCAGCCCCGCATTGGTCTCGATTGATCTGGGCTTCATCGGCCTAGGTAAGTTCCATTTGCGCTGGTACGCGCTCAGCTATATCGCCGGGATAATGCTGGCTTGGAGGTATGCCTCCGCCATGATCAACCGCCCGCAGCTATTTGGCGGCAAAGCTCCACTCGACAAAGAGCAGCTCGATGACATCATGTTCTGGATCATTCTAGGCATTATTCTCGGTGGGCGCTTTGGCTATGTGCTCTTTTATATGGTGCCCCACCAGTTTGACACACTGGCGGCCAACCCGCTGACGGCGTTTAAAATCTGGGATGGGGGCATGTCATTCCATGGGGGCATTGCCGGGGTTACCCTCGCCATCTTACTCTTCGCCTTCAAACGCAAAGCGCCGCTTTTCTCCATTGGCGACATTGCCGGCGTGGTTGCCCCTATAGGCATAGGCCTCGCCCGCATCGCGAACTTCATCAATGCTGAGCTCTATGGCCGCCCAACTGACGCCGCCGTCGGCATGATCTTCCCGCAAGGATACGTCCCCGGCTCCACTCCGCCACCCTACAATTGGGACACCAAAGAATGGGTCTATAACGGCACTGAAGTCGCTCGCCACCCCAGCCAGCTTTACGAGTCTGCGCTAGAAGGCTTCCTGCCGGTTATCGTGCTCTCAATCCTCATCTGGAAGTTTGGCGCGCTCAAACGCCCCGGCCTTATCGCTGGGCTATTCCTGCTCATGTATGCCCTAGGCCGTACAGTCGTTGAGAATTTCCGGGAGCCTGACAGCTTTGTATCGGGTCTGCCAGAACCGCTCACAATGGGCATGCTACTGTCTGTCCCCATGTGGATCGGCGGCGCTTGGCTCGTCTGGAACGCACTGCGTTCACCCGCGAAGGCATAAGAACCTATGACCCTTAAAGATCGCATCGTCCGCCTCATCCAGTCCGGCGGCCCCATCCCTATTTCCACCTATATGCAGCTCGCCCTCCACGACAGCAAAGACGGCTATTACGCCACCCGCCCCGGCCTCGGCACGGACTTCACCACCGCGCCAGAGATGAGCCAGATTTTCGGCGAACTGCTCGGCCTGTGGGCAGTGCACGAGTGGAAAGCCATGGGCAGCCCCGCCGCGTTTCAGCTCGTCGAAATCGGCCCCGGTCGCGGCGTGCTAATGGATGATGCCCTGCGCCTCGCCGCAATCGCCGGTGGGCCAGACTTTATCGACGCGATGACGCTCATCCTTATCGAGCCAAGCCCAGAGCTACGCAAAGTGCAGTCTGAGCGCCTACCGCTCTTCTCGCCGCAATTTGCAGATACGCTTGGCCAAGTCGCTGACGACGTCCCCACCCTCATCCTCGCCAATGAATATCTCGACTGCCTGCCCGCCAGACAGTTCCGCCGCGATGGCGAGGCATGGCGCGAATGCGTCGTCGGATTGGATGATAAGGGAGAGCTGGGATTCGGCCTTGCGTCAGACGACGCCGCCACCCCAGACCGCGCGCCCGCCGAAGCCCGCGCCGTTGAGGTTCAACCCAGCCTTGATATTGTCATCGCAGATTTGGCCGTCAAAAAAAGTCCATATCGCGCCCTTTTTATCGACTATGGCCCCTCAGATGTCGCCCCTAGCGACTCGCTGCGCAGCTTCCGCGAGATGCAACAAATCTCGCCTCTCGAAGCGCCCGGCGAGAGCGATTTAACCGTCGATGTAGACTTTGGCCGCTTCGCACGCCTCGCCCAGAAAGCTGGCATCCACGTGGCTGGCCCCGTGCCGCAAGGCATGTTCCTGCTCGGCATGGGCGCGCAAGCCCGGCTCAATCAGCTCGTCAAAGCCAATGAAGACGACGCCGACGCCATCTTCCAAACCGCCCAACGCCTCATCGACCCCAAAGACATGGGCGAGCGGTTCAAGGTGATCTGCCTCTCCAGCGCGGGATTGCCTGCCCCTGCGGGACTTTAGCGGGCGGGATCAAGCTGCAAATACGGCAACATTGCAGCCTAGCGGGGTGTGAGTTAATGTTGCGGTATGAAGCAAAATAACTCCACCCGTGAAGCTAACAATGTAGACGATAGCGCTAGTGATCAAATATTCAAATCGATTGAACAGTGGCCAGAACAAATAGGCACCCGGGAGTGGAGGAAGCGCGCCTATCGAGAGCTGTCGCCAACAGTACATGAGGCGTTCATCGCGCATTCCAACAACACAAATGAGCGAGGTAAAGAACAAGGTGGAACTGTCAGTTTAGAGTGGGAGATATTTAACGCGGCGCGCGCAAAGCGATGGCGACGGAGGAAACAATTTGATCATCTTGTATCCGCGCTCCAAACCGTTGCTTGGATAACTGTCCTCTTTGGAGCTTTCTGGTTCTTCATGTGGTTCAATGATCGTTCAGCTTACACGGCAATCATAGTTTGCGTTCACGTCGGAGTCATAGTTTTCTGGGCGGCTCTACGTTTGATCGAATGGCGAAACGCGTTGCGAGATAAGCAGAGAGTTCGATTTGATAGTTGAACGCCTTAGATCTCTGAATCGTGGTTTCTGAAGACAGCCCACTCCTCACCCGATGATCCCAGCGGAGGCTGGGATCCAGCTCTGGCTGTTTCAGCTCGCGCACGGGGCAGCGTTTGGAGATAGATACCTGCCTGCGCAGGTATCTTCGGGAGGGCGAGTAGAAGTTGATAATCTCACTTCTCAAAACCCTGTACCCCGTCATCCCGGACGCGAAGCGATCCGGGACCCAGAGTAGAGATTGCAGATCAAGCGGACTGGGTCCCGGACAATGCCGTCGGCATTTCCGGGATGACGGGGTTGTGCCGCCCCAAACAGAAAAAGCCCCGCCAGCGAACTGACGGGGCTTTTTGTTACCCTACGCTCTCGAAACGTATTTAAGCGTGGTGCTTGATCTCGTTGCCTTCGCCTAGCAGCACGACGTTTGCAGCGTGTTGGCGGGCTTTTTCTTCTTCGACGCCTGCGAACGCTGCGATGATGACAACATCACCCACAGCAAAATGACGGGCTGCTGCGCCGTTCAGGCCGATCGTCTTAGATCCGCGCGGCGCTTCCAACGCGTATGTCGCGATGCGCGCGCCATTGGTCACGTTCCAGATATCAACCCGCTCATTTGGCAGGATGCCTGACGCATCAAGCAGGTCCTGATCGATAGAGATGGAGCCTTCATAATGAAGATCGCACTGGGTTACAGTTGCAGAATGAAGCTTCGCTTTCAGCATATTCAAGATCAAGAGTGGCCCTCCGGCTAGATTTCAAAGTGGAGCGTTATGCTCACAATGAGTATATGGGGTCGAAATCCCTCATTACAAGGGCTTATTGCATTGCAACATGCGGGCCGTAAAGACCATTCTTCTCATTACATTCCGTCAGGCTGCTTCGCGACCTCCTATAACGTCAGATAGTTAATCTCCTTATAAGTGAAAACAATAGTTTCGTATCGCCTAACTCACGAGACTCTGTTACCAATCATTAAGGAAAAGGCAGGGGACGCTTTTATCTATGTGAGGGACACACATGCAGTACAAAGGATTGATTTCAGCATTGGGCGCAGGTTTGCTGCTAACCGCTTGCGCATCTACCGGCCCGTCAGGGAAACCAGAGCCAAGCGCGGAAACATCTGAGAATGGCCCTCGCACCGCGCGGCGCATTGGAGGCAATGAACGCCGCACAAATCGCGGTATAACCTCAGCCACGCCCACCACAGACTATTTGCCCTTCATAGACGTCGCCATCGACGAGTCGGCACTTTATGCTGAAACCGGCTATATGCTGCAGGACCACTATACGCGCATCCAAATTGTGACCCTCGCGCCTGACGCCTATGATATTGACGGCGTCTCTCGTGGTGAGCGTTCGCAAGATGTAAAAATGCGTAACTATCGCGATGAAAGCCGTGGTTGGCTCACCCGCATGTTGGGCTCGCGCAATATCACCCGCACATTGCTGGCAGAATTCGACGTTGCCAAGCCAGACATCAAAGCCTCAACGGCGCTGTTCTCCGCAACCTTCTCCTCCAATTCACGCGACGGCGAAAGCTGGACCACGAATGAGAGCATCTCGGTCTACGCTACCCCTTATTTCAAGGTCGGCCCGAATACGACCATCGAAGGACGATTCAAACTACAGCTGTCTGACGAAAAAGAATCCGGCGCAGGCGCCAAAGTTATGAGCGCGCTAACACAGGCGGCCAATCTTATCGCTCCGACGTCCACCCTGGTCACCTATTTCAACGCCCCGCTCATGCAGGAAGCCTCAAACTTCCTCAACACGTCTTCAGGCACTTTGTTCGGCCAGTCCATTACTGAGGAATCAGTTAGCGCCTTCTCCGTGAAACAATGGTCTGACTCGCCCATTCTAGTCATCTCGGCTGAGCTGCCAGACACCAAGAACATCAAAGACACGCGCGGCAAAGGCGCTGTCGGGCGCTGGGCCGTTTATCTCGACCAACCCGTCCCCTCTATTTTTACGGGCGAGTACACCGCCGATGACCTGCCAGACTATTCCGGCCTAACCGCTGGCGATATTCTCGCTTTTGAGGTTGGCGAGGATCTCACAGTCTATGACTACATCTTCTCCCGCCTCGATCTGGCCGACCGCATTGCCTTCCTCAATGACAGCGGTAACGCAGATACAGCGCGTCTTATCTGCAATCGCATTGAACGCGGTATGAGCGAGATTGGCTTCACCAGCCATGACTCTGCGGCTGCGGTGTGGGCGGCGTCAGTCTCAGACCAGTTCAATTCTGCGGCTCAATCTGCCTTCAATGGTGACGATGTTTGTCAGGCAATGACCCGCTTCCACACGACACAAGGCTAACGCAAAAATGCGTTCTCCTCTGGATTCATCGCTCTTATTGGGGCAATGAAATCAGAGGGGAATGCAGGCGACACACTTCCAAACCCCGATCAGTTCGCGCAATGTCTGCGTGAAACAAGTTTCGAAGGTAAGGGAGAATATTGGTCATGCGTTGGAAAGGTGGACGCCGAGGCGGCAATGTAGAAGATCGACGGGGCATTAGCGGCGGCAAAGCGGCAGGTGGCGGTGTTGGCGTTCTCTTACTCGCTGTCGTGGCCTATTTCCTTTTCGGAACCGATCCAGCCACCGTCATGCAAGACATGCCAGGCCAGCAAGCCCCCAACCAACGCGGTGCCAGTCAGCCTACGCAAGGCACCCCTGAAGATCTTGGCGGCGAGTTCGTCGATGTGGTCGGCGCAAACATCAACGATGTCTGGGCACAGACGCTTAATGGCTACACACCTCCAACAGTTGTTATCTACGCACAAGGCACCAGCACAGGCTGTGGCCACGGCCAATCAGCGATGGGTCCATTCTACTGCCCGGCTGACCAGACCGTCTATCTAGACCTTAGCTTCTGGCAGGAAATGGAAACCAAGTTCGGCGCATCCGGCGCAGAGTTTGCCCGCGCCTATGTCATCGCGCATGAGTTTGGTCACCACGTCCAATATCTCACCGGCGTGTCTGAAAAAGTCCAACGTGCTAAACAACGTGCCCGCTCAAAAGCTGAGGCCAACCAGTATTCTGTTGCGATGGAGCTGCAGGCCGATTGCTATGCCGGTGTCTGGGCTGCTAACGCCTCCGCCGTTTCAAAGGGTCGGGTCGCTCTAGAGCGCGGTGATGTCGAAGAAGGCCTTCGCACCGCCCAAGCGATTGGCGACGACATGATGCAGCGCCGCGCCACGGGCCGGGTCTCTCCTGAAGCGTTCACCCATGGCTCAGCAGCTCAGCGCGTCGAATGGCTACGCCGCGGCATGGAAACCGGCGATCCCAACTCCTGCGATACGTTCGGCGGGTAATAAATATAACAGAACTGTCTGATTGAGTTCTTCCTTGTTGCTCCCAATGACCTGCGCTTAACTGGTGCATAAAATCATTGGGAGGACTCAACCATGACTGATGCACCAAGCTACGGATTCGACACACTACAAGTACACGCCGGCACGGAGCCAGACCCCGCCACAGGCGCGCGCCAAGTTCCCATCTATCAAACAACGGCCTACGTCTTCAGAGACGCCGACCACGCCGCCGCGCTCTTCGGTCTGCAAGAAGTCGGGTACATCTATTCCCGCCTCACCAACCCAACGGTTGCCGCTTTGCAAAACCGCATCACCGCGCTCGAAGGCGGCGCTGGCGCAGTTTGCTGCTCATCCGGTCACGCGGCGCAGATCATGTCGCTTTTCCCGCTCATGGCACCGGGCCGCAATGTCATCGTCTCGACGCGCCTCTATGGCGGGTCCATCACCCAGTTCTCACAAACCATCAAACGCTTCGGCTGGTCAGCCACCTTCGTTGACTTTGATGACGTAGACGGTGTGAAAGCGGCAATCGATGAAGACACGCGCGCCATCTTCTGCGAGTCCATCGCCAATCCCGGCGGCTATGTCACAGACCTAGATGCCATCGGAAAAATCGCCAATGCGGCGGGCATTCCCCTGATCGTTGATAACACAACGGCCACGCCATACCTCTGCCGCCCGATGGAATATGGTGCAACGCTCGTCACCCACTCAATGACCAAATACCTTACCGGCAATGGCACAGTCATGGGCGGTGTTGTCGTCGATAGCGGCACGTTTGACTGGTCGGCCTCAGACAAATTCCCGTCCATGTCACAACCAGAACCGGCCTATCACGGACTAAATTTCCACGAGACATTCGGCCCCGCCGCCTTCACCTTCCACAGCATCGCCATTGGCCTGCGTGATCTGGGCATGACGCTCAATCCACAAGCGGCGCACTACACGCTGATGGGCATTGAAACACTGTCTCTGCGCATGGAGCGCCACGTCGCCAACGCGCAAAAACTCGCAGCCTTCCTAGAGGGACACCCCGCCGTTGCGGGCGTCACCTATGCGGGGCTAAACAGTTCTCCCTATAAAGACCGCGCCGCACGCATCTGCCCAAAAGGCGCAGGCGCTCTGTTCACGGTCAAACTCAAAAGCGGATATGAAGGCTGCAAAACCTTCGTATCGAGCCTCAAACTCTTCAGCCACGTCGCAAACCTCGGCGACACGCGCTCCCTCGTCATCCACCCGGCATCAACAACCCACCGCCAGCTATCCGACGACCAACTGGCCTCAGCAGGCGTCGAGGCTGACACAGTACGCCTCTCCATCGGCATCGAAGATGTTACGGATTTGAAATCTGATCTGGATCAAGCGTTGAAAGCAAGCGCTTAGGCTCAACGCAAACCCATCGTGAATAATAAGGGCCGCTACAGTTTGCGGCCCTTTTCTTTTGGGCGGTATGGAAGCCTCAGTGACATTTACCACCGAGCGCGTCAGATAACTGTGGATGAATATTAACTCGCTAAAGGTGAAATCTATTCCTATTCCACATTTCGCCAATACCCCCATTGGCACCAACCCAATGAGGAATAGTTTATATGATCCCCCGCAATGCCCTACTCTGCGCAGCCATGCTCGCAACACTCGCCGCCCCCACCGCTCTCGCCGATGAATTTCAAGTTTCTGTTGGTTCCGAACATTTATTTGATACTTCCGACTCCAATTTCGCGTTCACTGGCGCCACCGCTCGCGGTGCTTATTTCTTCAACGAAAATTTTGGAGTTGAAGCGGAGGGCCTCGTCGGCGTGAAAGGAGTTGAACGAGAGCCGTTCTTCGACGGCGATATTGATATAAACTCTCAGTACGGAGCCTTCTTGGTAGGACGTTTACCCGCCGGAAAATCAGGCGAGTTCTTTGCGCGAGCTGGCGTGCGGGCGGGCTCAATGGACGCAGAATATTCGGTATTCGACACCCAAGGGAACACTATTGACCGCATAAATGGCACCACTGACTACAAAGGCATGTCGTTTGGCGCCGGTTACTCTCATTTCTTTACCGACAAAATCGGGGTCCGTGGTGAAGTTTCTACAAACGGCGTATCCTACGGCAATGACCTCAACCCAGAGCGCACCCTCACAAGCGCGTCTATCTCGCTCGTTGCAAAGTTCGGCAAGTAGCCCCCAACTCAGCCCACAAACAAAAAGGGCGACTCCAACGGGCCGCCCTTTTCTTATTCTATGTCGCGATAACTTAAGTATCCAAGAAGCTGCGTAATTTGCGGCTGCGGCTTGGGTGCTTGAGTTTGCGGAGTGCTTTTGCTTCGATTTGGCGGATACGCTCACGAGTAACCGAGAATTGTTGGCCAACTTCTTCCAAAGTATGGTCAGTGTTCATACCGATACCAAAGCGCATACGCAGCACGCGCTCTTCACGAGGTGTCAAAGATGCCAGCACGCGCGTTGTCGTCTCACGCAGGTTAGACTGGATCGCCGCTTCAACAGGCAGAAGCGCCATCTTATCCTCGATGAAGTCACCAAGGTTTGAATCTTCGTCATCACCAATCGGCGTCTCAAGTGAGATCGGCTCTTTGGCGATTTTCAGAACCTTGCGGATCTTCTCAAGCGGCAGACCTAGCTTCTCGGCCAGCTCTTCCGGTGTTGGCTCACGGCCAATCTCGTGAAGCATCTGGCGCTGTGTACGGATGATTTTATTGATCGTCTCGATCATGTGCACTGGAATACGGATCGTGCGCGCTTGGTCAGCAATAGACCGCGTGATCGCCTGACGAATCCACCACGTCGCATAGGTCGAGAACTTATACCCACGGCGATATTCAAACTTATCAACCGCTTTCATCAAGCCGATATTGCCTTCTTGAATGAGATCGAGGAATTGCAGGCCACGATTAGTGTATTTCTTCGCGATAGAGATCACGAGACGAAGGTTGGCCTCAACCATTTCCTTCTTAGCGATACGCGCTTCGCGCTCACCTTTTTGTACGGTCTGCACAAGGCGGCGATAATCATCAATCGGAATACCGATCTCTTGCGCGATCTCTGAAATCTCACCGCGTACAACTAAAATCTCGTCGCCCTTGCCATCCACAAAGCGTTTCCACTTGGCTGACAATTCGCGCACACGCTCGGCCCAATCAGGCTCCAACTCATAACCGAAATAGTTGTCTAGGAAGTCCTTACGCGGAACACCTTGCGCATCCGCTAGACGCATCAGGCGACCTTCAAGGCCCATCAGCTTTTTGTTAATCATGTAAAGCTGCTCAACCAATGCCTCAATACGGGCATTGTTGATGTGCATTGTCTTCAGGCTCTCAACGATTGAGTTCGATAGTTCGTTGAACTCTTCCTGCGCTTTTGGCGTCAGGTCTTTGCCTTCTAGGCGACGTGCAACCAGCTTGTCTTGAAGCTTACGGAAATGGGTGAAGCCTTCGGCCATCTCGTCCAGCTTTGCCAACACGCCGTCACGAAGCTCTGCTTCCATAGCAGACATGGACATCGCCGCGGCTTCGTCCTCGTCTTCTTCGTCATCATCGTCGTCGTCATTTTCAGACTTGGCCTCTTCGGCTTCGTCTTTTTCTTCTTCCGGCTTAGGCTCCGGCGCAGGGTTTTCCGCGCCATAGGTCGCCTCAAGGTCGATCAAGTCACGCAGCAAGATGCGCTCATTGATAAGCTCGTCGCGCCACACCATCATCGCTTCGAAGGTCAACGGGCTTTCGCACAGGCCGCGGATCATCGCATCGCGACCCGCCTCGATGCGCTTAGCAATGGCGATTTCGCCTTCGCGAGACAACAACTCCACCGCGCCCATTTCGCGCAGATACATCCGCACAGGGTCATCGGTGCGGTCAGATCCGCGTGCATTACCTTTTTTGGCAACGACTTTCTTATCTTCAATCTTGGTGAGGGCCTTGCCTTGCTCCTCGGCCTCTTCCTCGCTCTCAACAACGGCAATACCCATTTCAGAGACTTGAGACATTACGTCTTCAATCTGATCTGAGGATATTTCGTCGGGCGGAAGAAGGGTATTCAGTTCGTCATGGGTGATGAAACCGCGCTTTTGCGCCCGCTTCAAAACCTTTTTCACGTCAGTCGCCTTCAGATTGATGACCGTTTCAATGGTCTCTTCTGCGGCTTTCGCTTTACTAGACGTTTTTTTCTTGGTGGCGGTTGCCATTCAGTCGTCTCCTGTCGGGAGGGTCGGCATACCTCGTGCCGTCGCTCCAAATTCGTGCCATTGGTGATATCTCACCAAATAAATCCAAGTTGCTTCAATTTACGCCGGGTTCGGGTAAACCCACACTCCACCAATAATTTTACACTTCAATACCGACAAACCGGTCTCGTCACGTAACTTTACAAGCAGCTTCCATACCAGAAGCCACCTGCATATTGCTGGAACGTATGGCTGCCGCATTGTGCTCGTGGCCCGATGGCCGATCCCTTGCCTCTGGCGCTGTGGCCGTTTGATGAGGCATTATTGGGCTGAATTGAGCAAGCTGACTGCACGTTATAGTCCCTGTTTACAGTAAATGGGCATTTCTACCCCCAGCGTCAATAGGCTAATCGCTTTGAAACGGAAGAGAATTACACAACTATAGACAGTTTATTCAGAAGGGTCCGATTCCGTTCCACCAAACCACGGATTTCTTTCTTCAAAATCCTTCCAGAATGAACCGATATCAGCGTTACCAATGGCCTTTTCGGCCTGATCGGCCGCGCGGCGCTCTTCCAACTGGCGTTGACGCTCGGCTACCATCCGTCGGCGCTGACGCCAACTCACGTCGCTATTGGCGATTTGAGGCGCAACCTCCTCGGGCAGAAATGCCTCGATTGCCGCTTTCCAGGACTCATAAGCGACCCCTTCACGGTCGATTTGAGACAATTCTAAACCTCGCGCACGTTCAATAACTGCTGGTGCAACACCGTCGGCCATAAGCGCGCCAAACACGCATTCACGATCAATCACGGCGCCATCGACCAGAAAATCGAACAACACGTCGCGCATACGGTTAGACACATCATTGCGGAAATCCGCTGCAATCAGCGTGTCTTCAATGCCGCTGGCAATATCTGGATTGTCAGCGATCATCAGCAACAGTGCGATACCCGCGATGCTCTTTTTAAAGTCTTCCTTCTTGGGGACAGTGCCAATGCCGCCGGCACCCGCGCCAGCCTTGCGCTTTTTGAACGCCGCATCCCGCGCTGCCCTGCGCGTTTGCCACAAATGATCGCGCAGCCGCGCCTTCAGTGCACGCTCATAGGCGCTGCGCACAGCCGGATGCTTCACTTGGCCCGCCGCGCTCATCAATCGCGCTTCCAGCCCCGCCTCACGTTCGGGCGTATTCACCGCCTCCGCATCACGCTCGCGCTGCCATAACAGCTCAGCCATAGAGATACGGCCATCAAGTGCCTCGCCCATCGCTTTTGATCCACGCGCGCGGATCAAATCGTCTGGGTCCATACCATCAGGCAACAGCACGAAAAACAGGCTGCGCCCCGGTTCAACATGCGGCAGAGCCCGCTCGATGGCGCGATGCGCCGCGCCAAGTCCCGCCCGGTCACCGTCAAAACACAGCACCGGCTCAGGGCCAGCCCGCCAGAGCAATGACAATTGTGCTTCGGTCAACGCGGTGCCCAACGGTGCAACAGCGTGCCCGAATCCGGCCTCGGTCAGCGCGATCGCATCCATATAACCTTCGCACACCAGCAGACCGCCGCCCTCGCCATGGCCCAGCGCCTCGCGCGCATCCTTATAGCGATAAAGTACATGGCTCTTTTGGAAGAGCGGTGTGTCACCAGAATTGAGATATTTCGGCTTTGAATCTGGCTGCAATCCGCGACCACCAAACGCAATCACCCCGCCGCGCGTGTCAGTGACGGGAAACATGAGCCGCCCGCGAAACGCATCATAGGGCTCACCGCCCTTATCGCTCTCACGCGTGACGCCAGCCTCTAGGATTTCAGCCGCTTTAAACCCTTCAGACTTCAAATGCTCAGATGTGCGCCGCCAATCGTCGGGCGAATAGCCAAGCCCGTGGCGCGCCCATGCGTCAGGCGACAGGCCGCGACCCGTCAAATATTCACGTGCCGCCGCGCCCTCATTCGACGCTAGCCGATCAACGAAGTATCGCTGCGCCGCCTCGCACACTTGCTGCAATCGTTTGCGATGGTCATAGGCCTCGGCCGCCTCAGGGCTTGCCTTGGGCAGCTCCATCCCAACCTCTTCGGCCAGTTTCTCGACCGCCTCCATGAAGGACAGGCGCTCTGTCTCCATGATGAAGCTGATGACGTCCCCGCCCATGCCCGACGAGAAGCACTTAAAAATGCGCTTTTGGTCATTCACATAAAAGCTTGGCGTCTTTTCGGAGGTAAACGGCGACAGGCCGACCCATTCCTTGCCCTTTTTGACCAGCTTAACTTTACGCCCGATCACGTCAGACGGGCGCACACGCGCCTTCAATTCGTCAACAAAACCATCGGGGATACGTACAGCGCCAGACATGCGCCTAATATAGCGCCTCTAGGGCGGAAACAGAACGCCTGAATTCAGGATTGCCTGTTAGTAAACTGCTGCCATCGTCTTACTGCCAGAATCCAGCAGCACATCGACAAGGTTCGGCACGGATTTCAAAAGCTGAATTTCAGATGACAGCGCCATCATCTCAATGTCTTTCTTCAGCTCGACAACACGCCCAGCCGCATCAAGCACCCGAACAGTGATCGTCAGCGCGCCGCTTGCTGTGGTCAGCGCAGATTCTGTTACCTTCAGCGGCACGGTGCCGAGATAATATAGGCCTTGCCCCGTTTTCACGAGGCCATTGCCGGTCATCTCAAGCGTGCCCAGCACACCCTTGCCGGTATATTTGCCAGTGTAATAAACGCCCTTGGCACCCAGCTCGCCCACTTCATAGGCGCCTTTGGTGACAAGCCTACCGCCTTGATAAGTGCCCACCGCAGCAAACTTGCTTGTTTGATATGCACCCTTCACGCCCAGCTCGCCGCCTTTATAGACGATCTTCACCGGGGCAGTCGCCACCGCGCCTATCGTGCTACAAGCAGCAACAGACAGGCTCAGCCCTGCCGCAATAACGAGTTTGGCTACAACCATCGTAAAGTGCGACATCAATCATCTCCCAGCGTTCGTCTCAAACGCTAGATCGCACATTATAGTCAATTTCACGTGCAGACGCCCGCTCGAATTCAACGGCGTCGCTTAGGATTTAATTCAGAAATCGGCCGCTGGCTCAGTGCCGGGTTAGCGCGTCTCGCACAGCGCGCCCTGCAGGCCCACTCTTGATAAGGCCGGGATAACGCTCCTTAAGCGCAGTCATACAGCGTCCAAGGTCTTTAAGCTTCGTCGCGCCCAGCTCATCAACAACGACGCGCACAGCTTCAGTCAGCTGCTCACCCAGTAGCGGTTGCGGTAAGAATTGCGTGATAACGTCAATCTCTTCGCGCTCACGCATGGCGTCTTCAATACGGCCTTCTTCATCATGCTCAGCCGCCGACTCAATGCGCTGACTGATCATGATCTCCAAAACGTTGCGAATATCAGCCTCAGGGCATTTATCGCCACCGCCGCGCCCGCGCGTACTCACGTCCCGATCACGCACCGCGCAATCGATCAATCGCAATGTAGCGAGTCGCACTTCATTCGTTGTGTCGATAGATTCGTCCTTCAAGGCCTGCGCAATGCGCGCCTTAAGTGACATATCTTCGCATTTGTCCTCACGACCCATGCTTTTATCCTGCCTTTCACACCATAAGCGCGCAAGTCTGCTTGACCCAGCGCATATGCGGCTGCATTTACCGCCTGAATGTCATTGAGATGGGTTAACAGTCTCACAATGACGGCGGAAGGCGAGCGAGATAGGTCCGAAATGAACAAAATGCAAGTAAATGAATCGGTTACAGGCGCAATCGCGCTAGCTGACGGCACCGTCTTTATCGGCGCTGGCGCCGGCGCTGAGGGCGTGCGAGCGGGTGAACTTTGCTTCAACACCGCGATGACCGGCTATCAGGAAATTCTGACCGATCCCTCGTATGCATCACAGCTTGTGCTGTTTACGTTTCCACACATCGGCAATATCGGCACAACGCCTGAAGATCATGAAGAAGCCACACAAGAGGCCGCCACCGCCGCGCGTGGCGCAATTTTTCGTGAACCGATCACCGCGCCATCCAATTGGCGCTCCGAAGACACGTTCGACAACTGGATGAAACAGCGCGGCATTGTCGGTCTTTCAGGCCTCGACACGCGTGCGCTCACCCGCAAAATCCGCGAAGAAGGCATGCAAAAAGCTGCGATCTGCCACCAGCCCGATGGCAATATCGACATTGACGCCCTGATTCAGCAGGCGAAAGCCTGGGAAGGCCTCGACGCGAAAGACCTCGCAGCCGAAGTCGTCTCAACTGATACGTATGAAAACACCCAGGCCCTATGGGATCTAGAAAGCGGCTATGCCGAGCTGAAAAATCCCGACTATCACGTCGTGGTCGTCGATTTTGGCGTTAAGAAGAACATTCTGCGCAACCTGTCTGAGGTTGGCGCGCGCGCGACAGTCGTAAATGGCGACGCCACAGCCGACGAGATCAAAGCGCTATCACCTGACGGCGTGGTCTTCTCTAACGGCCCCGGCGACCCGGCAGCCACGATCAAGCGCTCCGGCAAAATGATCGGCGAGATTGTCGCCTCAGGCATCCCAATCCTCGGCATCTGCCTTGGCCACCAATTGCTCGCTTTGTCACTCGGCGCGAAAACCATGAAAATGGCGCAAGGCCATCATGGTGCAAACCACCCGGTCAAAGACCTCGCGACAGGAAAAGTCGAAATCGTTTCGATGAACCACGGCTTTACCGTCGATCCGAAGTCGCTTCCTGATGGTGTTGAAGAAAGCTATCGCTCACTGTTCGACGGCACCAATTCTGGCCTCACAGTCAAAGACAAAGCGATCATCTCAGTGCAGCATCACCCCGAGGCGAGCCCCGGCCCGCAAGACAGCTTCTATCTGTTTGCTCGTTTTGCTGATCTGATGAAGACGCACAAATAAGCACAGGGTTTAGCGCAGGCCTCGCAGCAGTCGCTCAAACGCCTCGTACAATTCAGCCACGCTGACGTCGCCGCAATCATAGCGGATGGCAAAGCCTGCCCCGTTCAAAGCGTTAAGCAGTAATAGCCCGTACGGCTCGACCATTTCTTCGGGGATGATCCCCTTATCGCTTAGATGGGTGAGGCCCCGGCGCATATTGCGCGAGCCACTTTCGTTCTCGGCCTCATACATGCCCTTAAGGCCCAACACTGCTGGCCCCTCAACGACAAGAATTTTCTGATAGTCCTTCCGGCTCGTCCACTCAAGGTACACCCTGCACCCCGCCAGAAACGACGCGTAAGGGTCCGTTTCAGACCCCGAGTCCCGCGCGGCGATCTTCGCTTCCGTGTCCATTTTCTCCTGAAGGCGAGCCCAAACTTCGCGAAATACGCTCTCTTTGTTTGGAAAATAGTGGAACAGCGCACCTTTAGTGATGCCAGCTTCAGAAACGATCGCGGACAAAGATGCGCCCAAGAAACCATCACGCACAAACAATTTTTCCGCCGCATCAATAATGGACGTTCGCGTCTTCAACGCTTCTGATTGGGTTTTTCTGACCATAAACTTTCAAGCCTCAGAGGTGTCTACACCCCTGAATTATAATCAAATCTTTCTCACAAGGCAACAAAATTCACCCTGTGATTGCAACATCACACACATTTGTGAAGTTACAGCAATCATAAGCTGCCATGTTCCCAAACCCATGGCACCTCGTAGTTCCCCGTAGCAGCCTCACGCCCGAATCGCTAGGCAAACCTAGTTTCTAAGCGGGCCACAGCGGTTTTCATATTGAGCAATCGCATCGGGCATCCATTTGCGGAAATTCTCTACCCGCGTTTCAGAGGCCGGGTGCGTAGACATCCATTCTGGTGGTTTCTTCCCGCCGCCAAGCTCGCCCATACGCTCCCACAATTCAGGCGCCTCACGTGGATCGTAACAAGCACGTACCAACAGATCGAGACCGATCTTGTCAGCTTCAGTTTCATGCTGGCGCGAGAATTTCAGCATCCCGCCCTGAGCGGCCATACCAAAGGCCTGCATGATCGCTTGTTGTTGCGCCGCGCCCATATCGCCCAGCCCGACACCAACGGCCATCTGCCCCATCTGCAATATCTTCTGCTGGCTCATCCGCTCAGCGCCATGGTGCGCCATCGCGTGGCCAATCTCATGCCCCATCACGACCGCTAATTTATCGACGTCAGAAATGTCATCGATAGAGAAGCGCCCATCGGAATTTCCTGTCACGTCCAAAATGCCCGTATAAACGGCGACATACCCACCCGGCAGGCAAAACGCGTTGGGGGTTTGCGAGTCGACCACATAATAAGTCCAGTCGAACAAGTCGGCGACCGGGTTGAATTTGTATCCCTCATCGAGCAATTCCTGCTCCAGCTCGCGCGCTGCCACTTCCAGCCGCTGACCAATCTCGCGCACAGTGTCGGTCACCAGCTGATCGTCGGCGCTACAGCCGCTTTGTGAGGCGCACAGCACCGTATGGCCTTGCTGCTGCTCCTGCGACAAGATTTGCAGATAAGACTGCTCGCCCAGCTGCACCTCTTGATCCACCTTGACCGTATTGAATTGCTTACGGCCTGAGAATGGCACTTCGGTTTTGTTCATTTGCCAATAAACGAACAGGCCAAACAGCCCCAAGCCAATGATCATCAGACGAGGGCTAAAGCCACCGCGACGGCGACGTGTCGGAAATCTCATTCGCCATTCTCCCAAACCAGATAAGCGCTCTGACACTTAATTACCCGCCATGCCTCAGAACGCAAAGGCCGATCTCAGCCCGGTCGCGACTTACTTGCCTCTTCCACTTCCTGCATATCGCCGTTATCACTAACGCCATGACCCAACAAAACTCTGAAGCGCCTAAGCTCGAAATACGCATCATCCCAGTAACGCCCCTACAGCAGAACACTTCGCTGATCTGGTCCACAGAGACCATGGAAGGCGTTTTCATTGATCCAGGCGGCGAGATTGATCGCCTGATGGACGCGACCAAAGAGTTCGGCGTGAAGATCGTCGCCGTGTGGCTCACCCATGGTCACCTCGATCATGCGGGTGCTGCGACCGCCGTGTCAGAGCGCACAGGCTGCCCAATCATTGGCCCACATGAAGACGACCAATGGCTGCTAGATGACCTTGAGGCCCAAGGCGCAAAGTATGGCATCACAGACGGCAAAAACGTCACGCCAACCCGTTACCTAAATGATGGCGATGAGCTTGAGCTTGCCGGGCAAAAATTCGGCGTCGTCCACACACCCGGTCACACGCCGGGGCATGTGGTCATCTATAATCTATCTGGCGCTTTAGCCTTTGTCGGGGATGTCATCTTCCGAGGATCTATCGGACGGACAGATTTGCCACGCGGAAATCACCAGCAACTTATCGATTCAATCCTCGGAAAACTGTGGCCATTGGGCAATGATATGCGGTTCGTACCCGGTCACGGCCCCATCTCAACCTTTGGTCAGGAGCGACAAGATAATCCCTTTGTAGCTGATCACGTTCTCCCCTAGGGTGATAACACCTTGAAAAAACGCCAAAAAAGATGAAATTCAATCTTTCGTGATCAGAATTGTGAAATTTTGATCGCTTACAACTCGTTCTTGAATCACCAAGAGAACGAACATGTCACTCCGGTTTAGATACACGTCGAATACAAATGGTGCGACCGCGCCAATATTTGCGGTTTCGCTGATGGCAATTGTTGGCCTCATCGGGGCAACATTGGCGTTGGGCATGGACGGGCGAGCAGCTGGCAACTTACAAATCACGGCTGACTCCGCCGCTCTCGCTGGCGCAACGGCCTTCGTTGCAGCGAGTTCCCCACGCGTTGAAGATCGCTTGGCCGAAGCAGCAGAAATGGCCAAGGCATCAGCAGCGGGTAACGCTAGTTACTTCCTAACCGACCTAGATATCGCCCCCATGGCTGAAGATGCGTATGGGCAACACACAGAAATCGAGGTCAGCCTCGGCTTCTCTCCCGTCAATCCCGCCGCGAACCTCACTGGCCGGAGTGGGACCATCAAGATTGAACGCACAGCAGTTGCCGCCGCAACATGGGGTTTTCCACTGTGCATTCTCTCGCTGGCCGAAACAGGCGTCGGCGTTTCAACAAAGAACCACGCGAGCCTTCGCGCTGAGAATTGTATTATTTGGTCAAACTCCAATGCCCACAACTCAATGAATTTTTCGGGGGGCGACGCACAGACCAAATTCTTCTGCGCCGCAGGCCGCGCTCGGATTTCAGGTCGCAGCCAAGTAACGCCGCGCCCTCATGAAGCGTGCCGCGTAATTCCAGACCCGTTGGATCGCTGGGTTAGCCCGGACGCCGGCACTCCTGTCGTCATATCCAGCCTTGCGGCGAAGAAAAACGTCAGCCGCAAACCAGAGAAATTGCTAAAAGAATTAGAAAAAGCGCTCGATTCACCAGCGCTGAAATCAACCTTCAGAAAAGCAAAAAAGGCCCTCAAATCTGGTGAGCTGCTAAGTACGATCGATGTTTCGCTCATCACCAGCACCATAAATCTGTATATATCCACAGGCGCCATCTCGACGCTTTCGTACAAAAAACTGAATAAAAAAGGCAAGTTCACCAAAGGCGAAGCCAAGGGCATGACTGTTTTGGAAGTCGCGCAGATCTTGGGGATCTTGGACAACATCGGCGATGATCTCTTCAGCGACGATAAATACTATGACTCATCCACGATGACACTAAACCCCGGCTCTTATGGCGGACTCGACATCGCATACGGCAATGTCACGCTTAATCCGGGCATCTATCATATCGTTGATGCCCCACTTGTTGTCCGCAGGCGGGCTACACTCGTGGGCGAAGGCGTCACGATCATCTTCCACGGCGACAATGCCTCTTTCAGTGTGCTGGATGAAGCGCGACTCACCCTAACTGGTCCCGAAGGTGGCGAGACGGCTGGGTTCATTCTTGCCGAAGATAAGCGTGACACGACAAAAGAAAAGAAAATCTACTCACGCATCACTGGCTCTGGCGCGGTCCATGCCGTTGGCACAATTTACCTGCCGTCTCACACGCTCGCGTTTAAAGGTAACGGTGCGGCAGATCAAACCTCGCCACTCCTACAAATTGTGGCCGACAGATTTGAGATGTCAGATCACGGCGCGCTCGATGTCGTTTTTGCCCCGGGAGAGACCAACGTACCGGTCGCAATCATGCCAGAACATGAAGCGCGCCTGATTCGATAGACAATCTTGCCCCGACCACGGCAGAAATCATTAACCGAAGTTTCGCCGATGGCCATGTCCTTTAAGGCGATAGATCTTTGAAAATTAAACTGAAAGTATAAAATACGATCATTTATTGTCAACATTACGAAAGTGGTTTCTCCTATAAATCGCTCCTGAATCATCAAGAGAACGAACATGTCACTCCGATTTAGATATACGTCGAATACAAATGGTGCTGCCGCGCCAATATTTGCAGTTTCACTCATGTCCATTGTTGGTCTCGTCGGGGCAACCTTAGCATTGGGCATGGACAGCCGCGCAGCGAGCAATTTGCAATCAACTGCCGACTCAGCGGCTCTCGCTGGCGCAACAGCATTCGTTTCGACAAACTCTCCACGCGTAGCAGACCGCTTAAACGCAGCCTCCGAAACCGCTAGTGCCATCACCGCTGGTAACAGTGATTATTACATCACCGATCTTTCAATCGCTCCGGTCACCGAAGATGCGTATGGGCAACACACAGAGATCGACGTGAATTTGGCGTTCTCCCCGGCTAACCCGGTCGCCAATTTGATCGGGCGCAATGCTACGGTCGAGATCGGACGCAGAGCCGTAGCTGTCGCAACATGGGGGTTTCCTCTATGCATATTGTCTCTAAACGAACATGATACTGGGCTCTCCACCTCAGGGAATGCCAACCTGCATGCGGGTGGATGCATCATATGGGTGAATTCCGATGCTCATAGCGCGATGGATTTTTCCGGCGGGGATGCGGAGGCAAAGTATTTTTGCGCAGCGGGTCGCAATCGCGTCAGCGGCGGCGCACAGATAACCCCACGTCCGCATGAAGAATGCAACGTTATTCCTGATCCGCTTAGCGATTGGAGCGCACCTGACACAACCAATAACCCGACAACGCTTTACGCTTCATCAGTGGGCGAAGTCGGCAGCCGAAACAAAGCGGCCCTACTCAGCCAGCTCAACCTCGTTCTCATCGACATATCGCTATTGCCTGTCCTCATTGATGTCCGTATTGCCGTTCAACGTGGGGAACTTATCAACGAAGCTGATGCGTCTCTCATGAGAGCGGCGTTAGCAGCGCTAGACCCGCGCCGCGTTCCTCAAGCACGGCTTGACTCAAATGGCGCTTTCTCTCGTGGTCCAGCCGACGGCCTCACCCCTTTTGAAGTGGCGCAAGTACTGGGCATAATCGACAATGCAGACCCGGCCGAATATGCTGGCGATAAATACGTCACCTCGCCCACGCTGCGCCTTGAACCGGGCAGCTATGCTGGCTTAGACATCGGCCACGGCCATGTCGAAATGGCTCCCGGAATCTATCACATCGTTGATGCCCCTCTTGTCGTCCGCAGACGCGCAACCCTCACAGGCAATGGCGTCACAATCATCTTCCACGGCGACGAAGCGACCTTCAGTGTGTTAGACGAAGCCCGCCTCACACTCACAGGTCCGGAGAGCGGCCCAACTGCTGGATTCATTCTCGCCGAACACAGAGATGACACACCCGGCTACATCACCATCCGCTCACGGCTCACCGGTTCAGGCACCGTTAATGCAATCGGCACGGTATATATGCCCAAGCACAAGCTCTCTATCACGGGCAACGGAGCGGCGGACCAAACCTCTCCGCTTCTTCAAATCGTCGCAGATTCTGTGGAGCTGGCAGATGAGGGCGCGCTCGACATCCTGTTCGCACCAAACGAGACGAACGTACCGGTCGCCATTATGCCAGAGCGCGAAGCCCGCCTCGTTTACTAGCGCTAAACTATCTCGTCCCAGCCACGGCTGAGGCGGTTAGCGGCGTTGATGATGCCTACCATGGAATACGTCTGCGGGAAGTTGCCCCACAGCTCACCGGTCTCCGTCTGCACATCTTCCGACAACAGACCAAGCCGCGTGCGCTGTGCCAAGACACCTTCAAACATCTCACGCGCGTCATCCTCGCGCCCAATCCGCGCCAGCGCATCAATGTGCCAGAAGGTGCAGGCCGTAAACGCCGTCTCAGGGCGACCGAAATCATCCTCGATCTTATAGCGATAGACGTGATGCCCCTCGCGCAGCTCTTCATCCACGCGGTCAACCGTCGCGATGTAGCGTTTATCCATCGGGTCGATAAAGCCGATCTCCGCCATAAGCAGAACAGACGCATCTAGCGCCTCGCCGCCAAAGGCCGCCGTGAAGGCTTGGCGCTCTTCATTCCACGCTTCGTCTAGGATGACATCGCGCATCTTCCCTGCCCGGCCCGTCCAGAATTCAGCCTTATCGTCCTGCCCAAGCTCGCCCGCAATCCGCGCCAGCCGGTCACACGCCGCCCAGCACATAATCGCCGAAGATGTGTGCACATCGGCCCGGCCCCGGAATTCCCAGATGCCAGCATCCGGCGTGTTATACACCTGCCACGCGCGCTCGCCGACCTGTTCAAAGTGTTCGAACTCTAATGGGCCTGCTTTGGTGGTCAGCCGATCATCAAAGAAGGCTTGGCTCGCACCGAGCACCACATGACCATACACATCATGCTGAATATGCTCCGCCGCCTGATTACCAAACCGCACCGGCCCCATACCGCGATACCCCGGCAAATGCCCCGGAATTTCCTCGGTCAAATCAGCGTCCAAATCAATCGAGTAAACGGGCTGAATATGCCCGCCCTTCGTGTGCGCCACTGTGTTGCGCAGATAAGATAGATAACGTTCCAATGTGCCAACCGCTGACAACCGGTTCAGCGCCGTCACGGTGAAATATGAATCGCGCAACCAACAGAACCGATAGTCCCAATTGCGCTCAGACCCTGAATGCTCAGGAATACTCGTGGTCAAGGCTGCAACAATGCCGCCGGTTTCTTCATACACACACAGCTTCAACGTGATCGCCGCGCGGATAACCGCAGCTTGCCACTCTGGCGGTGTCGCTAATCGGCGTGACCAGTCCTGCCAGCGCTTCACAGTACGTGCGCGCCAATCTGGCACCAACACATCCAACCCCTCAGACACAGACTCGTCCGGCCCAAGAATAAAATGAATCTCCCCGTCGAGTACAAATTCGCGCTCGGCCAAAATGTAAGACACTGGCGCGTCCGTCGTCACACGGAAGCCAACTTTCTCGTCCTTAAACGAGATATGGCTCACCCCGCGATGCGGTTCAATCTTGCGCCCGCCACGGTCGGTTTCCGCCACCAGCTCAACTTGAACCTTGGGCATGCCGCGCAAAGGCTGAATTGACCGCACGATGGACGCCGGGTGGAACAGTCTCCCCCGGTCTACAAAGCGCGGCGCAAAGTCAGTGATCAAAATCGCTGAACCATCCTCGGCTTCCAACACGGTCTCCAGCACGGCAGTGTTGCGCACATATTGCTGCGTCGCAGATACCTGCCCTGTCAGTTTCACGCCAAACTTGCCCTCGCCGCCGACAAGCGCGTTGAACACGGGCTCACCATCAAGGCGCGGCAGGCACAGCCAGTTGCATGTGCCAACGTCATCAATCAGGCCTGCAACGGTTCCGTTGCCGATAATGCCGAGTTCTAAATTGCTCATTCCATGCCTCTTTCAAGCCAAGTCCAAATCGCGCTTGGGTCATTCACGCGAAAATCTGCAACTGTCGGGCCACGCCCAACCTTAATCGCTATGCCACCCGCCGATCGCGCCACCCGCATGGCATCTTCATCTGTTGTATCATCACCAACCATAATCGGCACGCGGCCCTTAAAGGGTTCAAGTGTCATCAAATGCGACAATGCTCGGCCCTTGTGGGCGCGTTCGGGTTTCGCTTCCAGCACCATTTTCCCCGCTTGGATTTTGTAGCCATCGTAGTCAGTGATCAACTTATCCAACCGGGCACGAAGTCGCTCACCGCTGGTCGGCGCGTCGCGATAGTGGATCGCCAGCACTGCGCCCTTATCTTCCATGCGCGCGCCGTCCACGCCGCTCACAATTGCGGCGATCTGCTCTTTCAGCCCGTCAGGTGCGCTGCCGGGGTTTTCAGGCACAGGGTCTCCGGGGGCACAAATGTCCAAGCCATGACCGCCCGCGCGCCATACCCCGGATGGCACCCGAACTGCCAAATCTTGCACGCTTCTGCCGCTAATTAGCACCAAAGCGCCCGAAAGCGCCTCAAACTGCCCGAGCAAAATCTCTGCCCCACCCTCAGGCAAAACAACGCTGTCAGGATCATCCTGAAGCGGGGCCAATGTGCCATCAAAGTCCAAGAACAGTGCATGCTTCGGCGTCAATTTGGGTAACAGTGTCAACATGGGCTAATCAATCGCGCTCAACGGCTTCCAGATCCTTCAGGAACCGTTTGCGCCACCAAGCAATGTCTTGCGCTCGCACCACATCCCTCAGCGCCCGCCAGCGCGTCTGACGCTCTTCCAAAGGCATCATCAGCGCTTGGTAGATCGTCTCCGCCAGTCCGTCCCGGTCGTGCGGGTTCACGATCAGCGCCTGCTGCATCTGCTCGGCTGCGCCAGCAAACTCAGACAGCACCAAAACGCCGGGGTCTTCCTCATCTTGCGACATGACAAACTCCTTGCAGACAAGGTTCATCCCGTCTCGCAGCGGGGTCACAAGTGCGACCCGTGCAATGCGGAACATTCCAGCCAGCTCTTCGCGATCATAAGACCGCGCCAGATAGCGCAGCGGGATCCAATCCAGATCGCCATAGTCGCCATTGATACGCCCAGCCAACTCATCCAGTCGTACGCGCAGCTCTTTGTACTCGTCCACCTTGCTACGCGATGGCGGGGCCACCTGCGTAACGGAGACTTTGCCGTGTAGCTCAGGGTGCTGGTCAAACAGCGCACCCACCGCTTCAAATCGCTGAGGCAGACCTTTGGAATAGTCCATCCGGTCAACGCCAATCACCAATGACCGCCCGTCAAGAAAGTGCCCAAGCCGCTCAGCCGCTACATTCGCCTTCTCACTACGCGCCGCCGCCTGAAAAGCGTCTGCATCAATGCCAATCGGATACGCTGCGATTTTGACCGTCTGGCCTTTCACCGATGCAACGCCGTCAGCGTCAATCGTGGCGTCAAACTGCTCCTGCAAATATCGCTCAAAATTCGACTTATCTTGCGCAGACTGAAACCCGATCACGTCATAGGCGCACATCGCCTCGGCCAGAATGTCATGCTCAGGCAACGCTCTGAAAATCTCTGGTGACGGGAATGGAATATGCAGGAAGAAGCCAGTCGCACCCTTCCAGCCGGCCTCGCGCAGCGCATCCGCCAGCAGCAAGAAGTGATAGTCATGCACCCAGACGGTATCGCCCGCTTCTAATTTGGGCTGCAGCAGTCCCGCAAAGCGGTGGTTGACCTGCGCATAAGTACTGAAGGCCGCGCTATCGAAAGACGCCAGATCAACCCGGTAATGGAACACAGGCCACAATACGCTGTTGGCATAGCCGAGATAATAGCCGTCATGCTCGTCTTGGGTCAGGTCGGTCAGCGCGAATTCAACGCCGTCATCCGTAAACCCTTCCAACTCTCCGGGCGTTTCATCGACCAGATTACCGCTCCAGCCGAACCACAGCCCGCCAGTGGATTTAAGTGACTCCCACACAGCCACCGCCAGCCCGCCAGCCCGCGCGCTTGGATCAGCCGCAGTGCGGTTCGAAATCGCAATCAAACGTCCCATAAAATCCCTTCTATATTTCTCGCTTTTGTTTCAGATGGAGGCCACCAATACAACCATCGCCCGCGTCATTCTCGCAGATTCGGTAAAGGGAACGTGACAATCACGTAAAACCGAACGAATAAGACAGCATATTCCCATATTTTGTGGGAAACACGGTTGCCCCACACCCCGACTCCCCGGTATGAGCGAGCCGTTTGACCAGAAAGGAGCATTACCCATGCCCAAGCGCACAGATATAAGCTCGATTCTGGTAATCGGAGCCGGCCCCATTATCATCGGCCAAGCCTGCGAATTTGACTATTCCGGCGTACAGGCCATCAAGGCCCTCAAGGATGAAGGCTACCGGGTCATTCTGGTGAACTCCAACCCAGCCACCATCATGACCGATCCGGGCCTCGCCGATGCGACCTATATCGAGCCAATTCTGCCCGAAGTCGTTGAAAAGATCATTGCACTCGAAAAACCAGATGCCCTCCTGCCGACAATGGGCGGGCAGACCGCGCTAAACTGCGCGCTCGATTTGGATTCCTCAGGTGTTCTCGAAAAATATAATGTCGAGCTAATCGGCGCCCGCGCAGAAGCGATCAACATGGCCGAAGACCGCGCCTTGTTCCGCGAAGCAATGGATCGCCTAGGCCTCGAAAATCCACGCGCCGTCATCGTTTCATCTCCCGCGACGAAAGATGAGAATGGCCGCGTAATATCTTACGACCGGATCACCGGTCTGAAGCAGTGCATGGACTCAATTGAGACTGTCGGTCTTCCCGCAATCATTCGCCCAGCCTTCACGCTTGGCGGCACAGGCGGCGGCGTTGCTTATAATATCCAAGAATATGAAGACATCTGCCGCTCAGGTCTGGCCGCATCCCCGAACGCGCAAATCTTAATCGACGAGTCTCTGCTCGGCTGGAAAGAATATGAGATGGAAGTGGTGAGAGACACCGCCGACAATGCCATCATCATTTGCGCCATTGAGAACATTGACCCGATGGGCGTGCACACCGGAGACTCGATCACCGTTGCGCCCGCATTGACCCTGTCTGACAAAGAATATCAGGTCATGCGTAACGCCTCGATTGCAGTGCTACGCGAGATCGGCGTTGAAACCGGCGGCTCAAACGTACAGTTTGCGGTAAACCCCGCAGACGGCCGCCTCGTCGTTATCGAGATGAACCCGCGCGTGTCACGCTCTTCAGCGCTGGCATCGAAAGCGACCGGCTTCCCGATCGCCAAGGTCGCCGCCAAGCTTGCGGTTGGCTACACGCTCGACGAACTCGACAATGACATTACCGGCGTCACACCGGCCTCATTTGAGCCAACGCTAGACTATGTCGTCACCAAGATGCCGCGCTTCGCTTTTGAGAAATACAAAGGCGCAGACGAAGTCCTTACCACAGCGATGAAGTCTGTTGGCGAGGCCATGGCCATCGGACGCAATTTCAAAGAGAGCTTCCAAAAAGCTATTTGCTCACTCGAAATCGACAAGTCAGGTCTCGACGAAATTGAATTTGAAACAGACGCAGACCTACGCAAAGCCCTCGGCGTGCAGCGGATTGACCGTTTGTTCGTGGTTGCGCAAGCGTTTCGTCAGGGCATTTCGCTAGACGAAATCAACACCATCACGTCTATCGACCCATGGTTCCTGAACCAAATTAAAGAGATCGTCGAAGAAGAAGCGAAAATCAAAACGAACGGCTTGCCTGAGACTGCTGAAGAACTGACCGACATTAAAGCGCAGGGCTTCTCAGACGCCCGCCTCGGCGCACTCACCGGCCAGTCCGAAAGCTGGGTACGCGGCTTCCGTCACGCTAAAGGTGTTCGCCCTGTCTACAAACGTATTGATACGTGCGCGGCAGAGTTTGCGGCCAAGACACCCTACCTCTACTCGACCTATGAGCACCCGGCCTACGGGCAAGATGCGCCAGACTGTGAGGCATTGGTCTCCACACGTGAGAAAGTAATGATTCTCGGCGGCGGACCAAACCGCATCGGCCAAGGCATTGAGTTCGACTATTGCTGCTGCCACGCCGCGTTCGCGATGGAAGAGCTCGGTCTTGAATCCATCATGGTCAATTGCAACCCGGAAACTGTGTCCACAGACTATGACACATCAGATCGCCTCTATTTTGAGCCGCTGACAGATGAACATGTTCTGGAGATTATCCATAAAGAACAATCAGCTGGCACACTCAAAGGCGTCATTGTTCAATTCGGCGGCCAAACACCGCTTAAGCTCGCCAGCACGCTGCACGCTGATGGCATTCCAATCCTAGGCACCAGCCCAGAGTCAATTGATCTGGCAGAAGACCGCGTACAGTTCGCAACTCTTCTCGACGAGCTCGTGATCAAACAAGCGCCATCGGCAACAGCCCGCACCGTAGAGGCCGCGCAAGTGGCCGCCAACGAACTTGGTTATCCTGTCATGCTGCGTCCTTCATTCGTGCTGGGTGGCCGGGCGATGGAAATCGCGCGCAATGATGAAGACCTCCGCGAATTTGCGGCTGAAGCGCTGCGCGTCTCTGGCGACCAATCGCTCTTCCTTGATCGCTACCTTTCAGACGCGATCGAAGTTGACGTAGATGCAATCTGTGACGGGCGCGATGTTCACATTGCAGGCATTATGGAGCATATCGAACAAGCCGGTGTTCACTCTGGTGACAGTGCTTGCACTTTGCCGCCCTATACGCTTAGCCCGTCCTTGCAAAGCCGATTGGCCGAGCAAACCGTCGCGCTGGCACAAGCCCTTAAAGTGCGTGGGCTGATCAATATTCAATTCGCGGTTAAAGATGATGAGATCTATGTGCTCGAGGCCAACCCACGCGCCAGCCGCACAGTGCCCTTCGTGGCCAAAGCCGTCAGCGCGCCTATCGCTAATATCGCCGCGAAGATCATGGCAGGCAGCATGCTGACAGACTTCGATCTAACAAATGCAAATCCTCGCCGTGTAGCCGTTAAAGAGGCTGTCTTCCCGTTCGCCCGCTTCCCGGGTGTCGATCCTCAGCTTGGGCCAGAAATGCGCTCAACAGGTGAGGTAATGGGCTGGGATGATGATTTCGGCATGGCGTTCCTCAAATCACAAATGGGCGCTGGCACAACCCTGCCAGATGCCGGACGTGTGTTTGTTTCGGTTAAAGATGCAGACAAGGACGGCATTGTCGACGCCATCCGCAATTTGCTCGACATGAAATTCACAGTCTGCGCAACGGCAGGAACGGCCAATTATCTCTCTGGCCTTGGCCTTGATGTCACCCCGATCAACAAAGTGCTCGAGGGTCAGCCGCATATCGTGGATGCGATGATCAATGGAAACATCCAATTGGTCTTTAACACCACTGAAGGCGCGGCCTCCATCGCCGACAGTTCGTCTATCCGCCGGACAGCGGTGAACCGAAAAATCCCGTATTACACAACTCTGTCAGCCGCGATTGCCTCAGTTCAAGCCATCGCCAGCATGAAATCTCGGGAAATCTCGGTTCGCTCCTTGCAATCAGCATAAATGCGCCCCACTTGACGCCTTCCTGTTTTGGGAAGACCATTTCTCGCTGAAAAAAGACGAAGGTAGGAAACATGGAACGTATCCCCATGACTGGTGAAGGCCACTTGGCCCTTCAGGAAGAACTTAAGACGCTAAAAGCGGTTGAGCGCCCCAATATCATTGCGGCCATCGCAGAAGCACGTGCGCATGGTGACCTGAAAGAAAATGCAGAATATCATGCCGCGAAAGAGAAACAGTCCTTCATTGAGGGCCGAATCAACGAGATTGATAACAAGCTCGCGCACGCCTCAGTAATCGATGTATCGAAACTTTCCGGTGGAAAAGTGCGCTTTGGCGCCACTGTTTCCATTGTTGATGTCGAATCCGAAGAAGAGAAAACTTACAAAATCGTCGGGGAAGACGAAGCCGATGTTAGAGATGGTAAGATCTCCATCACATCCCCTATCGCTCGCGCTTTGATTGGCAAAGAAGAGGGCGACGAAGCAGAAGTTGCTGCGCCATCTGGTGCGCGCGCTTATGAAATCGCACAGGTCGAGTACAAATAAGTGACAAATTCCAGCGCGGTTGGCCCTTCAATTTGGGCAGTATCAGACGGCCGCGCGGGAAATGCCGCACAAGTGCGCGCTGTAGTTCAAGCCTTGGGCGAAACCAACCGCTGGATGAAGATTGCTCACATCTCCGGAGCGGCTCACAAGGCCGAACCGTTGGTGTTAAAGCCGCGTGCGCCATGGATCTGGCTGCCAGCCGACAAGTGGCCCTCTCCGCTAAAAGCCCTACCCAAGGCTCAACAGGCAGAGCTTACAGCGCCTTGGCCCAATGTATGGATCGCCGCGGGCCGTCGCTCTGCTGCGCTTAGCCGCGAAGTACGCGAGCTATCGGGCGGGAAAACGCTGACCGTGCAGATCCTCAATCCACGTATTGATGCCAGCAATTTCGACCTGTTGGTCACCCCAGCCCATGACGGCGTGACAGGTGACAACGTCATAACCACAATTGGCTCGCCCTCTCATTTTACTGACGACGCCGTTGAAACAGCCGGGCAAACTTTCGCCGACCTCGCGGACGAACAAGGTAAGTCTGCCATCGTGATTCTCGGCGGAGATAGTCGCGCGCACACATTCACGATAGCCGCAGCCGACAGGCTGGTCGCGCAAATGGAAGAATTGTCCGCCACTGGCTGGCGCCTTCGCATAACCGCCTCACGGCGCACTCCAAGCGCTGCCCTTTCGCGCTTTCGGGAAATGGCAGACCGGGTCGGTGCGCGCTTTTGGGCCGGGCCAGAAGATGGCCCTAACCCATACTTGGCATGGCTCAGCTTTTCCGATGCAGCCATCGTCACCGAAGACAGCGCCAACATGCTGTCAGACACCGCGTGGCATGGCCTGCCTACCCACATCGCCCGACTGGAAGGACGCGCCGAGAAATTCGACCGCTTGCACAACAGTCTGATCGAACACGGCGCCGCCCGTTGGTTTGGTGGCACGCTTGAAACATGGTCCTATCCGCCCCTGCGCGAAGCGGCGCGTGTGGCGGACGCGATTGTCGAGCAATTGCTCATCCGTCATCCACAACCAAACTTGCCCGGCGACGGCAAAACGGCGCCGCCAGACTGGTTGGGATAGGCTTACGCCTCAGCGATGCGCTCATCAGCTGGGATGGTGCCGCCGATGAAGCCGCCGCCTAGAATACGAGTTCCGCCGCCAATCTCATACAAGACAGAGGCTTGGCCCTTGGCAACGCCCTCTTCTGGCTCGTCAAACCAAATCACCGGCACATCACCCTGCCAGCCAAGGTGGCCCGGTTTCGGCTCACGCGTTGACCGCACACGGATAAGCACCCGGGCTTCGGCATCAGCGGCGGCTTCTAAGCTGCCATCGCCAAGCCAGTTGAGCTCTTCCAGCGATAGTCCCGCCGTAAGCAATGCTTCACGCGGGCCAACCACGACCCGGCGTCCCGGCGCATCAATCTTCACCACATAGAGTGGATCACCCGTCGCCACGCCAAGCCCGCGACGCTGCCCGATTGTGTAGTGGATAACCCCATTATGCTCGCCCAGAACACGGCCATCAAGATGCACGATCTCACCCCCACGCCCAGCGCCAGGGCGCAACTTCTCGACCACGTTGGCGTACGAACCATCGGGTACAAAACAGATGTCCTGACTGTCCGGTTTTGCAGCAACAGGCAGCTCAAATGCATCCGCGAGCTTTCGAACCTCAGTCTTGGGTAAGTCGCCCAGTGGGAATCGCAGATAATCCAGCTGCTCCGTCGTCGTCGCGAACAGGAAGTAGCTCTGATCTCGGCTCGCATCGGCTGCACGGTGCAGTTCTGGCCCCGCCTCACCATCTGTACGGCGAATATAGTGCCCCGTCGCCAAGCAATCAGCGCCCAGCTCCTTAGCTGTCTTCAACAGGTCAGAGAACTTCACAGTTTGATTGCAGCGAATACAAGGAATGGGGGTTGAACCGGCCAGATAAGTATCTGCGAAGTCTTCCATCACTTGCTCGCGGAACTTGGTTTCATAGTCCAGCACATAGTGCGGAATGCCAATTTGGTCGGCCACATTGCGTGCATCGTGAATGTCTTGCCCGGCGCAACATGCGCCCTTCTTTTCAATCGCCGCGCCGTGATCATACAGCTGCAACGTGATGCCGATCACGTCATAGCCTTCGGCTTTCAGCATCGCAGCCACAACCGAACTATCGACGCCGCCAGACATGGCCGCGACAACCCGCGTTTCGGCGGGGGACTTTGCAAATCCAAGAGAGTTTACGCTGCCCGTGGGGGGCACGTTTGATGTATTAGTCATGTTCTCACTCCAAGCGGGTTCAAGGCCCACAGCAGTTTCAGTTGCGCCCATATAGGCTCACACAGCTTGAAAAGCGAGACCATACCCCAATCCAAGTCTGCGAAATTTATTCAAAGTATAAAAACGGAATTTCAACACCTCTCACTTATGTTGATCGTAATCACAGACGACGGAGACCCAATCGGTGTTGAATTTCCTCACAAAAAGACACATCAGCCGTGAACCAATTTTCGTAGCTACCGAGGGCGAAATTGACGCCAACCTGGCCCGTGTCTTTAATTTGCTAGACTTTGGCGCGCCTCAAAATGCGTTGCGCGAACGTGGTTTCAAGTTTTCTGAAACGCCCGGCCAAAGTGGCCTAGCCACCTATCACGCTCAAGATCCACATTTTGACGATTTGGATTTCGAGTTCGTTGTCGACACCTATGTTCCACAGCGCGAGCTGGCCTATTCCACCCGGATTGCCAGTAAGAAGACGCCGCTTGGCAACATCCTTCACACGCACAGCCACTATCTGCTGAACCCTATGGGTGCCGATCGCTGTCACCTAAAACTGACAGAAACCACACAATTACGATCTGGCTTATCTGTTCGCAAATACCAGATGGAATTTGCAGCGCTAGTCTACACAGTAGAGCGCCATCTGGCCCGTTTGGGCGTGCATGCTGTCAAAGGCCGCGCGGCGGCTGAGTTGGTCTAAGACCCACCCTACTACTAATGCCCGGCACCAAACATACCGGTGCGTACCCCAAAGTCCACAGCGACTTCATAGTCTGGATCATCGTCCTGCTCGACGATCAGCTGACCCGCTTTGTGTAGCAATTTTTGGCAACTCTGGCTGAGATGGCGCAAGCGGAGCGTCTTGCCCAATGCTTCATATTTAGCGGCCAAGTCTTCAATCGCCTGCAAGGCCGACTGATCCACAACACGGCTGCGCATGAAGTCGACAATCACGACATTAGGGTCTGTTTCAGGCTTGAACAGCTCTGTGAAGCCGTCGGTTGAGCCGAAGAATAGCGGTCCATCAATTTCATACACTTTGGCGCCGGGCTCGCTGTCGCTTACCCGCTCGATCGCATGAATGCGGCGTGCATTGTTCCATGCGTAGGCCAGCGCTGAGACGATGACACCCACAACAACTGCCGTAGCCAAGTCAAACTTCACTGTCGTTGCCGTCACCAGCACGATCACGAATGCGTCGGTCAACGGGATCTTGGTCATAATGCGCAGGCTGTTCCACGCGAACGTACCGATCACGACCATGAACATTACGCCAACCAATGCAGCGAGCGGGATTTGCTCGATCACTGCCGATCCGACAAGAATAAAGGCCAGCAAGAACAGTGCTGCTGAGGCGCCAGACAACCGTGTGCGGCCACCTGATTTCACGTTGATCATAGACTGACCGATCATAGCGCAACCGCCCATGCCGCCAAAGAAACCAGTGACCAAGTTCGCAGCGCCCTGCGCCACACATTCTTTCGACGCGCCGCCGCGCTCGCCCTTCATCTCGCCCACAAGGTTCAATGTTAGCAGGCTTTCAATCAAGCCAATCGCTGAGAGAATAAAGGCGTACGGGAAAATGATGCTGAGCGTTTCGAGGTTCAACGGAACATCCGGAATACCAAATGCCGGAAGACCGCCCTTAACAGACGCCAGATCAGCCACGCGCGGGGTTTGTATGCCAAAGCCGATAACAATCGCCGCGACGAGGCCAATGCCCACCAAAGGCGCAGGCACAATTTTGGTCAGTTTTGGGAAACCCCAAATGATCACCATGGTCAGGAGCGTTAGCCCCAGCATCCAGCCCATTTGGGCGCCTTGCAGCCACTCTCCATTAGGAATGCCATGCGCCCCTCCAGAGGCCGTGCCCGGGATCTGGAACTGCCCGAGCTGGGCCAAGCCGATAACAATGGCGAGGCCGTTTACGAAGCCGAGCATAACAGGGTGCGGGACGAGTCGGATAAACTTGCCCAGTTTGAACACACCGGCCAATAGCTGCATCACACCCATCAGCACGACAGTGGCGAATAGGTATTGCGCGCCAAGTTCACCAACGCGTGGATCATGTACCAAACCAACCATCACAACCGCTAGCGCGCCCGTCGCGCCAGAGATCATGCCCGGACGGCCACCAATTAGCGCTGTTATAAGACCAACGATAAACGCAGCATAGAGCCCGACAAGAGGTGCTACGCCCGCGACGAACGCGAAGGCCACAGCCTCTGGCACCAAAGCCATTGAAACAGTTAGACCCGCCAGCACATCGGTCTTTGCTTGCGCCGGGGTCAGGCCACCTTTGCCCGCGCCTGTAAGGTCAGACAGTCCAAGACGTTGCGCAAAAGCGCCAAAAGGAGATTGTGTCACGGATATAGACCTCGTTGATCAACAGGAAAAATAACAGCAGGCGCCCCTCTTAAAGAGATCAGGCACCTTTGCAACAGGTTGGCGACCACAGCCAGCGAGACTTACGCTGCGCTCGCCGCTGCATTGGCCGTTCCAGCGGCCACATACATGCCCGGAAGCTCGGACATAGGCTCCATACGATTGGTCAGCCCAATCACGGTTTCACGCTCGCCGGTCAACACCACGGCTCCGGGGTTCATTTGGTCCGCCAGAACCTCCAACACTCGGCCACGTGCGGACCGGGCCATACCGTTCATAACGTTGCGGCAGAGAATGACGTCAAACTTACCAAGGCCTGCTGCGGACTGTAGCAGATTGTGCGCGCGGAAACTCACCCGGCGGCGCAGCTCATCAGATATTTCCCATTGGCCCGCCTGGTTACGCACAAAATGCTTCATCAAACGATGAATGGACAGACCGCGCTGGGCTTCGTAATGGCCGAAAACACCGGCCCGTGCCCGCTCAGTTGAGGTGAGGCAGAGGTCGGTCGATAAGATGTCTATTTTGGCGCCGCGCATCACGGGCGGGCACTCATCCTCTAGCATCATGGCAAGCGAGTAGGCTTCCTGACCAGTACTACCGCCAGCGACCCAAATCTTGAGACGGCCGGTATTTCCAGCTTTTAAGCGCTCAGGCAAAATTTCAGCGATAACGCACTGCAAAACCTCACGCTCACGGTGGAACCACGTGTCCTTCGACACCAATGCTGATGCGCATTCAGTCTTGAAAACCGGGTTTGCACGAGATTTCAAACAATGAACGAGATCGTCCATCGACCCAAACCCTTCACGGCGCGCGATTGACGCTAGCCGGGCCTCGATAAGGTAGGCTCGCGATTTGGAAATGGACTGCCCAGACCCCTGTAAAGCAAGGTCTGCCAAGTCATTGAACACTGCGTCCTGCATTATTCTATCCGGGTCCTTAGAGGCCTAATCAGTCCTAAAGGTTACCATTAGCTAGGAATTTATTAACAATTGCTTCAGACGAGGCCAACTTCGGCAAACTTACTTTCAAGAATATCCGCATCGAACGGTTTCATGATAAATTCGTCGGCACCTGAGCGAATGGCTTCATTGATATGCTCAGAGTCATTCTCAATGGAGCAGAACACGACCAAAGGCGCTTTACCGCCGTCTTCCCGACGCAGAGCTCGCAGAAAGTCTAGCCCGTTCATCACCGGCATATTCCAATCGAGCAGAATGGCATCCGGCATTGCATCCCGGCAAATCTTCAGAGCCTCAGAGCCATCGCCAGCTTCTTTGATCTCGAATTTCATATCTCGGATGACACGTGCGGCAACTTTGCGAACCACACGTGAATCATCAACAATCAAACAGGTTTTCATTCGGCCGCTCCCCAATTCAAACGGAATTCTGGGTGGAAAGTATGAACCCCATCCTAATGAAAATTAGGAAGCGCCTGTTTTCATCAGAAATCTTCCCGCCAAAGACGCAAAGTGATTATCCCTCAGCGCGGATTCCTGCAGCCATTATGATGACCTTCTCTTCGCCCTGCTGGCTTGCCGAAATTTCACCATCAAGATCTTCACAAACCATCACGGCAAATTTCGACTGAATGTTTTCCGGCCCAAATTCATCCTCTGGCGTTTCACCTTTCACGGTAGCTGCCAATTCATCTTTTAACTTCGCGCGCTTACCTGTGCAGGTCAGTGTTATGGTCATGCCGCCAGCTTCATTGCGAACCCGCACATTAATAACGCCGCCACGTGGCAGGCACTCAATGCCCATCATCAATAAATTCGCCAGTAAACGCGCATGGGACCAACTAAAGTGATCGGTTTGAATATCCCACTCAACGCTCGGCTTCAGGCCAGCGAGATATTCATTAAAGATATTTTTGACTTGATGGAGTTCGGCCGCACCAGAGTACGAACCGGCCGAGCCAAATGCGTACCGGAAAAATTGAATGGCCGCCGCCGTCTTGTGAGCAGACTCCCGCAAATGCTTCTCATAAATGGGACGCATTTCCTCGTCGCCGGGCTCGTCCAGAAGGTCGAGAGCGTTCTTCACAGAGGAAGCTGGGGAAATGGCATCGTGGCAAATACGAGAGGCCACGAAGGCGGCAAGACGGACGGGATCGATCATTGGGGCATTCGGCTCCTGTTGTGGGGTCCTATTCATCACGTAAAATCCAGTGCGCCGCGCTCTATGTCAATGAACACAATAGGAATTTATGCGATCAAGTGTCAGGTTTTGGTGTTTCATCGCCCGGCGATACCGCATCATCATGGCCGCGCCGTGAGCTAAAAAACGTCAATGCGAACAGTCCGCACGAGAGCGCAATTGTTATGATACCGCCCAAGATTAGCGCCGCATGACCGTGCCCAGAAATTTGAATCCCCTGCCCCCGCCACATATAAGTTAGCCCCCACAGCACAGCTGCGAGGGCTATCAAGGCACCAAGGCCAGTCAAAATCAGTACACGCGTCATGCGAGCGAAACTACAGGGCTGCGGGGCATAGGCAAAGGCCTATTTCTTCACCCAGTTGCCAGAAGCATCCATAATGAAGGTGCCAGGCGCTGCTTTTGCGATTTGCTTCTCACCGGTCAAATAAGCGACCTGTTCGATAGTGGCTCCTCGTTGGGCGGCCAATTTATCATAAACGGCGCGGCGCTTATTGTTCACTTCCTGAACCTTGCGCTTGGTTGCCGCATCAGCCGTGCCGACAATGCCGAGATAGCCATCAATACGTTCGCCCACGTCACCAGCAGCAATTGCCGCTTCAATCTGAGGGTTGCCAGCATGAGCGACTGGAACAGCTACCGCGCCAAAAGCGAGAATAGCGAGAGCAGCAATTAAGTTACGAAATATAGTCATGTTGTATCCTCCCACTAAGCCTAAAACAGGTCTGGGTTATCAGCGATCAGCTCTTCGACTTCTTTGTCGAGCTTCACGCGAATTTCTTGGTCGATCTTCACATTGAGATCAATTTTGATTGGCTTGTCTGACGGTTCGATACGAAGCGTCGGTGTGCAGGCTGCAACGAGCCCGACACAACCACCAACCAGAAGAATCTTCGGCAGGGTCATCGGATGGGTTCTCCTATAAACTGGGTAGAACATCGCACGCTTCGCCTTAATGTAAAAGGACTGTATCGTTGTGCTCTATTCATCTTGCTCGACGGTGCCACCGCCGGGCAACTCCCCCGTAGCAATCGTCTTTAGCCAGTCCTGATTTGCAAAGTACATGCGCGACTGTATCAGCTTAGCCAGCTCAGAATCGATGCTGATATCAAACTCGAAGGGCTGCCCGTTCAGCACATCCTGATTGGTCCCGACCAAAAGAAGGTCAACCCGCATATCCCCGGCGACGTTACCATTTAGGCCAAGCTCAAGCACCGAGAATTTGAGCTGTTTCAAGGCTTCGAACGCCAATTCGCCATACTCACCTGCCTCTGACGCCCGATCACCGACTTCGCCCGTATAAGACAACCGCCCACCGCGCGCATCGGCGCGAAGCTTTGCGTCTTCGATCAGGATTTTGGCGTCATCAATCCGGATGGGGAATCGCCCGCTCACAGTGCCATTGGCTTTGACATCGGGCAGTTTGAAAACCGAAATCAGTTGCGCCAGTTCGATCTCGCTGGCGACCACTTCAAAGGTTTGCGTTTTTCCGCCCAATTCCCAGTCCAGCGGCAGCAAGGTCATCTTGCCGCCCGCAAAGGGGAATACGGCATCGGATATGTTCAGCACCTTGCCGTCGAAAAGTTGGAAGACCAAACGACCGTTCCGCAACGGGACGCCGGGGTTCATCGACCTCACCGTCACAACCTGATCTGGCGCAGTGGTCATGCCTAAAAGGTCAGTGAAGTTGACTGCGCCATTCACACCCACGACCCGGCCAAGGCGCTGTGTCTGGAACCCAAAGCCTGTGACCTGAACCCGGCCTGTACCTGAAACATCTCCGCCTGCAATCGCCAAACGGGCTTGTCCCTCCAGCACGCCTGTCGCTGTGGTGAAGAAGCCGCGCAATCGGTCTGACAGCATGTGTGGTTGTAGCCCACCATCCTTGAACGTCAAAGTACGTGTCCTGATAGTCGCGTCGCCATCCAGCTTGAAAATATCAAGATCGACATCCGCCTGCGCTATAGTAATCCCGCCCCGCTTCAAACGTAGCGGCGCCGACATGCGCAAGCGCCCGTCCACGAGCTTCGCATCAATGTCAGTTATTAGGGGCTGATAGATCGGATCATCGCGATTGTCCTGCGCGACCACACTGCTTGCCGTAAGAGAGCCAGAAACGCCGCTTTCAGGCAAGGAGCCATCAAACGTAAAGGCCGTCGCAGAAATTGATGCCGGAATCAGCTCACCGCCGAACTCTGTCTGTCCCAAACGAGCAGACAAGCGCGGAGGGCCTTGGCCCGCGATCACGCCGAGGCGCGGCGTATCCCCTTCAACAGAAAAGCTCCGCTCTCCGAGCATCATCGGCAATTTCAATCGATCCCCCAGTATCGTTAAGCTCACGCCTTTATGTGCGTCATAATCGAGCGAGGCATCGCTCAACGACAATGTACCGTGGCTCTTGCCCGTCGAAAATGGAACGGAAACATCACCCAGCTTCAGGCTGCCTGCCCCATTGCGCAAGAAACGACCCGCCTCGGGACAGGCTGAAAATTTCATCTGTCCAATAGTAATCGCGCCTGTCTTCAAGCCTTGCGTATCAACACCGAGGCACTGCCCACCTGCCTGAGAGACTGTCCAGCCTCTGTCTTGCGAAATTGCCGTCAGCCGTCCACTCAACTGGGTTTGTTGTAGGTCCGCGCCCGGGAAGGCTCCGGATAGGGCTATCTTGCCCGTCGCATCGATTTGCATTCCGCCGTCAGTTGGCGTCACCAATAGAGCCGGCACCTGCCCGCCCATCGTTCGGCCAGATGCGGTCCAAGGCGCCAAACTGACCGTGTTCGCATCCAGATGGATTTCGCCGTTCGCAAGTTGGAAGGCCTTCACGTCGGCAGACAATTTTGGCAATCCACCGCCTGAAAAATTTACCGTCCCCGCGAAGTCGACGTCTCCGTTCCGATAAGTGATCCAAGGCTGCCCCTGCGGCGGCGCAATAGAAATCTTGGCCCCGCTGGCGCTCGTTAAGCTCACCGGCTTCTCAGCACGGAATAGGGTAATTTCATCGCCCTGCTGGGCATGGAATTCTATGCTCGTGTCAAACCCTTGCAACAATCGATCGACGGCTCTGCGCATTGCATTGCCATGCCCGTCCAGAACGCTGGGGAGCACAATAGGCTTTGTGATTTGTTTGCGATACTCAGGACCGAGTGCAACGCCCTCCATCACGCCCCGCCCATTAAACATCGTGCCCTGAGCTTCAGAGATGCCGGCCATTCCCGTCACAATTAGCGAGCCGACATTGCCCTTCGGGGTAATCACTTGTGATGCAGTCAAGCCGACATTTCCCGTCAACGCGGTCTGCTTGCGTGCCAGCACACCCGCAAAATCAACCTCTGAGGCGCTAAATTCGCGATAACCGAAATGGTCCGCCTTCACATCATAGGTTAGTGATTGCAGCGCCGCTTGCGCATCAGCAACCGACAGTTTCGGCACACCATCAAACGTCGCCGATCCGGTCACCACCATGTCTGACACCACGCCGCTCGACCAATGCGCCTCTTTCACCTCGCCAGATAGATCAACAATGCCCAGCATTTCTAGCGCGGCATCGGTTTCGATCCGCGCTTCCAGAGCGGCGCCGTTCAAAGTTAGCCCTTTTAATACCGCGGTTTCTAGCCTCAGCGTAACGATGCCATCAAGATAACCTTCCTTAGCGATGATATTAACATCGCCGCCTGTCCATTGGATACGTCCCTCTGGGCCGAGTAGATTTGCTGGGTCGAGCTTCAATATGATCTCGCCGTTTTCGGGCAGAGTGCCTTTGATCGTTGCCTGAGCCGTCACGTCCCCGGCATCGGTCGCGATCACGACATGGCCGTTGATGACCTCGATTTGAGGGGCGCTGGCTCCACTGGTTCCGCCGCCATTTGCGAGTTCTTCCAGCCCAAAAAGAGACAATCGCCCATTCTTGAACTCGCCGCGCAAGACGGGCTCAGAGATCGTGACGGATTTCAGTTTAGGCCGGAATATCCCCGGCCAATCAAGCACGGCCTGCACATGGTCGGCCCGCAATGGCACATCACCCCCTGCGCGAATTTCCAAATTGCTGAGCGAAGCGCCTTCAGGCCCCACTTCGTCAAAGTCTGCCGTGCACACAAGGGATTGCTGCTCGCACCACGCAGACATAGCGCGCTCAGCTACGCCCTTTCGCAACAGCCATCCTGAGACGAATAACGCGAAGATAACCAACATGATTGCGCCAAGAATCCACCGTCCCTTATGGATGATGCGCAACACTTCATCGTCTTCGTCTAAGACTAAATTTTCGTCATCTAAGCGATCCACTGTGTCATCCGGCTTGCATCTTGCTAGGTCTAACTCATAGTCTGAATGCACTGACTAAGAGAACCTAATTTCACGACGTTTGTGTTTCATTAAAACATAAACGGTCAATTGGGATTTGTTCTTCGGTGTTTTCGATACCGCAATTCGCGCAGAATGCGCATTAGTTATTGAGTGGAGTATTACATTGCAGAACCCAAATCCGGCAATCGTCTCCAACAGTACGCCCCGTAAACGGTTTACGCGTGGCATGCGCAGCCTCTTCCTACTGGGCGGTTTGGGTAGCGTCGCGGCACTCGTATCTGTCGCCCTCGTGGTCAGCTCAGTGCCCGCGACACAATCTGACACAATGATCGCTGCTGAGGCCCCGTTGCCCCTCGCCGTTACCTTGGTGAGCGCTGATAACATTGTGGAATCCCACAGCGCGGCCCATGCGACCAGCGCCCTCAAATCTCGTGAAACCCTCGCTGATCTGGTCATGCGCATCGGTGCCACGCCAGAAGACGCGTATGGCGCGCTCTCCACCGTCTTAAATGATGAGATGCTGGATGCCCGTCGCCTGCGGCCCGGCCTGACGGCTGAAGCTTGGTTTGACGGTGAGACCCTCACTGGATTGTCACTGCGGGAAGCCAATGACAAATCTTACCTCGTCACGCGCCTACAATCCGGTGACTGGCACGCATCTGCACTTAACGCCCGCCTGACCCCCTCTTACACACGCATCGCCACGACAATTGAAACCTCTATCTATGACGCTGCGCGCCAGCTTGGCGCAGGCGATCAACAAGTCGTCGATTTCGCGAGTGCCTTCGCATACGACATTGATTTTCAGCGGGAAATCCACCCCGGCGACGCGTTTGAAATCGTCTATGAAACCATGGTCGATGAACGCGGAAATCCAGTGAAGACTGGCAATGTCGTCTATGCTGAGCTTGATGGCAAAGCGCTGTCGCGCGGTTTCTACCATTTCACGCCGTCTGATGATGGTGTCTCGGACTATTTCGACACATCAGGCGAAAGCGCGACCAAGTTCCTGATGAAAACACCGATCAATGGCGCACGGCTGTCCTCATCCTTTGGGCGTCGGCGTCACCCGATCTCAGGCTATTCGCGCCTACACAAAGGGACTGACTTCGCGGCTCCACGTGGCACCCCGATCTACGCTGCCGGTCACGGCACCATCGAACGGGCCAATCGCTATGGTGGATATGGCAAATTCATCCGCATTCGCCACGCCAATGGCTATAAGACCGCATATGCCCACATGCGCGGCTTCAAACGGGGTATGCGCAAAGGTAAGCGCGTTCGCCAGGGTGATGTGATTGGATATGTTGGCTCAACCGGCGCATCGACTGGGCCGCACCTTCATTATGAGGTCTACATCAAGGGCAAGCCGGTGAATGCTATGAAGCTGAAGCTTCCAACCGGACGTAAGCTGGCCAACACTTCTAAAGTCATGGAAGAGTTTTCAGCCCGCAAAGCCAAGATCGATACAATTCGCTATGAAAACGGCTTAAAAATCAACACTGCGTCGCTGGAAACGAAGACACCAAAGCTACCTTAATAGACTCCTTCACAGGTGAATCAAATTTGATCGAATCCCCTCTTAGATGAAACTGGCGCACATTTTGCTTGGTTTGGTCTAAATGAACCACCGGATGATTTCCGGACCAGGGGACCCGATGCAAAAGCCAAATAACAAGCGCCAAGCCGTGGCGGTTAAACGTCACGAAGGCACCGCACGCCGCGCTGAAGCAATTGCTGCAGCTTGCGTTGTTGTGGCCATGGTTGGGTTCTTCTTCTTTGCCCGGTCACGTGCGCCTGAAGCGGCAACGCCTATGGCTGTGGAAATCACCAATGTTGCTGCTGACTTTCGAGATATCACTCCCAAATCAACAACGATTGAGCGCATTGGCCGCGTCACCTCATCAGCAACAGCTGTAGAGGTGTTGGAAGTGCTCGGCGCTTCGCAAGACGATGCGAAAGCCGCGATGGCCGCTCTGCGTGAGACTGGCCAAGTCAAACCCAAGCGCATTGCCCGGGGCACTGTTCTGACAGCCTTCTTCGATGAGGCCACATCAGACGAACGACTCGTTGGCCTGTCGTTCAAAATTGATTCCGGCCGCACACTCATGGCCTCGCGTCGCACAGATGGCAGTTTCTTCGCCACGGTGCTGAGCGCGCGCCTAAACGTCAGTCACCAACGCGCGGCTGGCACAATCACAACCACACTCGCAGACGCCATTGAGGCAGCTGGCGGCACACGTGCCCATGCGCGCCGCGTTGCTGCCCTGTTCCCGCAAGATAGCGCGCTTAGCGAAGGTGGTCGTCCCGGCGAGCGCTTTGACATCGTGTTCGAAACAACCACTGACGAGCGTGGAAATACGCTCAAAATTGGCGAACTCGTATTCGCAGCCTTTAACGGCAAAGAGAGCGCAGGAAGCTGGTATCGCTTTGCACCTGCTGACACAGCGGAAACTGAATTCTTTGATATTCACGGTCAAGCCGAACCCGCCCTGCTCGCTCGCAACCCGCTGGGCGATGCACATGTCACGTCACACTTTGGGCGGCGTGTTCACCCTTTGACGGGCAAATCACACTTGCATTCCGGCACTGACTTCTCGGGCCGGTACGGCACGCCAATCTATGCGGCTGGCGACGGCCGCATCCAAGTGATGGGCTATGGCAACGGTTATGGCCGTCAGGTTCGTATTCTACATGCTCACGGCTTCCAAACCCTCTATGCGCACATGTCAGGCTTTGTCAGCACACTCAGCGCTGGCGACAGCGTGCAGCAAGGCGACCTGATCGGCTATGTTGGCGCATCCGGTTCTGCGACTGGGCCGCACCTTCACTATGAAGTCCGTCAAAATGGCCGCTTGCTAAACCCGATGCGTTTTAAAGAACTCCACGCTCGCGACTTGGCCGACGCGCCTGAAATGCTCAACGCCTTCCAGACCCGCCGTCAAGAAATTGACACGCTGCGTGGTGCAACACTCAGCGCCGAAACGCTGACGCCGCAAGATGTACGCCTCGCGCCTTAGTAAAATCAAACAGAAGTTAACCACACCTCTGAAAGGTGTTGGATAAGAAACGCTCCCGAAGAATGAACTCCGGGAGCGCTCGACTGGGCTCTGTAAAATATCAGTTCACGGCTTTGACGCCCTTCGCGATGTCATTGGGCACGCCATTGATGGAGAGTTCATCCCCTTCAACACCGACCTCAATCGTCTCACCATCATGGATGCGGCCCTCTAGGAGGAGACGCGCGAGCGGGTCTTGCAACTCCTTCTGGATCACGCGCTTCAATGGCCGTGCACCATAGACTGGATCATAGCCGCGTGCAGCCAACCAGTTGCGAGCATCAAGCGTAATGGACAGTGTCATCTTACGATCCGCGAGGAGACCTTCGAGGCGTCCCATCTGAATATCAACAATGTGATCAATCTCACCGCGCCCAAGGCGATTGAAGAAGACTGTCTCATCAATCCGGTTGATGAATTCCGGCCGGAAATGCATGCGGATGGCGGACATAACAGCCTCCTGCGCGGCCTCTGAAACCTCACCCTCTTCACCGCTGGCTAGTGCATCCGCGCCGAGGTTTGACGTCATGATGATGATCGAATTTTTAAAATCAACCGTGCGACCCTGCCCGTCTGTGAGACGGCCATCATCGAGCACTTGGAGTAGCGTGTTAAACAGATCAGGGTGGGCTTTCTCGACCTCATCAAACAGGATGACTTGGTAAGGGCGCCGACGAATGCCTTCCGTTAGCACACCGCCTTCATCATACCCGACATAGCCCGGAGGCGCACCAATCAATCTGGATACGGAATGCTTCTCAGAGAACTCTGACATATCGAGGCGTAAGATTGCGGTGTCATCATCGAACATGAACTCAGCCAGCGCCTTGGTCAGTTCTGTCTTACCCACACCTGTGGGGCCAACGAAGAGGAAGGAACCAATCGGGCGATTAGGGTCTTGCAGACCGGCGCGCGCACGCCGCACAGCGTTAGACACCGCGTTCAAGGCGGAATCCTGACCGACCACGCGCTTACGCAACGCGTCCTCCATTTTAAGAAGCTTCTCGCGCTCGCCTTCCATCATTTTATCAACGGGAATGCCCGTCCATTTAGACACGACGCCAGCGATATCTTCCGGGCGCACGACTTCAGAGATCAGGCCATCTTCTGCGGGCTCGCCGTCCGCGTCTTCGCCCTCCACATCAGCGATCTGTTTTTCCAGGTTAGGGATGGTGGCGAATTTCAGCTCTGACGCCTTGGCGAGATCACCCCGACGCTGGGCCTCTGCCATATCAGCATAGGCTCGATCGAGCTGCTCCTTGGCCGCCGCTGCGCCTTTAAGTTTATTCTTCTCAGCAGACCACACTGTCGTCAGTTCATCAGACTTGGTTTGCAGAACCGCAATCTCATCCTCAATCGTGGACAGACGATCTTTCGAGGCGCGGTCCTTCTCTTTCTTGAGGGCTTCAACTTCGATGCGTAGCATCATTAGGCGCCGATCAACTTCGTCCAGCTCTTCAGGTTTGGAGTCCACCTGCATGCGCAAGCGAGAGGCGGCCTCGTCCATTAAGTCGATGGCTTTGTCGGGCAGAAACCGGTCAGAGATATAGCGATTTGATAGGGTCGCCGCAGAGACAATCGCCGCGTCGGACACGCGCACACCATGGTGTGCCTCATAACGACCTTTCAGACCACGCAGGATTGAGATCGTGTCCTCAACGCTTGGCTCATCAACAAACACGGCCATGAAGCGCCGGGCCAAAGCCGGGTCACCTTCCACATACTTACGATATTCATCCAAAGTGGTGGCGCCGATACAGTGCAACTCACCACGCGCCAAAGCAGGTTTTAGCAGATTGGATGCGTCCATCGCGCCATCGGACTTGCCCGCGCCAACCAGCGTGTGCATCTCATCAATGAACAAGACGATATTGCCAGCCGCTTCTTGCACCTCATTCAGAACCGCCTTCAAGCGCTCCTCAAACTCGCCGCGAAACTTAGCGCCTGCAATCAAAGCGCCCATGTCTAGCGCGAGGAGCTTTTTGCCTTTCAGGCTTTCGGGCACATCGCCATCAACAATACGCAGGGCGAGACCTTCAGCAATGGCGGTTTTACCAACACCGGGTTCCCCAATCAGCACAGGGTTATTCTTTGAACGGCGGGACAGAACCTGCATCGCACGGCGAATTTCTTCGTCGCGGCCAATAACAGGGTCGAGCTTACCATCACGCGCATCTTGGGTGAGATCGCGAGAGTATTTCTTTAGTGCCTCATAACCGTCTTCTGCATTCTCGCTGTCGGCTGTGCGGCCTTGGCGCAGCTCATCAATCGCGCCGGACAACGCCTTTGCAGTCACACCCGCTTGAATCAACGCTTCCGCAGACGGATCTTTCTTTAGCGCCGCAAGCGCTAGCAGCAAACGTTCAACGGTTACGAAGCTGTCGCCCGCCTTGGTCGCATCTGCTTCGGCCTGTTGGAAAAGCTGTGCGCCTGATTGCTCAAGCCGCAAATTGGATGAGCCGCCGCTGACCACAGGAAGTTTGGCCAGCGCCGCATCAACACCTTGAGCGACAGTTTCAGGACGCCCACCGCTTGCGCGGATAAGGTTGGCGGCAAGCTGGTCGCGCTCGTCTAACATCGTTTTTAGAATGTGCGCGGGGCTAAGCACTTGGTGCCCACTGGCGAGGGCCAGCGTCTGCGCGCCTTGGACAATTGTACGTGCGCGCTCGGTAAACTTCTCAATATTCATAAGCATCCCCTTTTCAAAGGCAGAGTGTTAATCAGTTGAGACACGCCCCACTTAGCAGCAACGGTCTCCATCGTAGGCTCAATGTGGGGAAGGTTGGACAGCGCCGCAAGCCTCGTATGTTTACGGATGCAAATATGGCCCTGGGTGCGCTACGATTATCGTTACACTTCACGCGCTGCGGCGTAGGATAAACTCATGATCTAGCGTCTCTCCTACCGCGAATTTGTACTCGCCTACACGGTGGAAGCCATAGCGGGCATAGAAGCGCTGTGCGCCATCATTCTCCGACCAAACACCAATGTAAAAAGGAGGATTACCCTTCTCGGCGCCCCAGTCCATGACGCGCTGCATCAGTCCTGCGCCAATGCTACGAGAGACGCAGGTTGGGTCAACATAGAGTCGCTTCAGCTCGATTGCCCCCGCTGGCATGTCCTCAACAGGTAGGTCGCAAGGCCCGGCCTGAGCGTAGCCTGCGAACTCACCAGCATCGTCTACGGATACCCATGACTCGGTTGCAGGGTCACGCAGGAACGCAGCCAATTTTGAAGGCGTGTAGCTGTCAGCCAAAAACGCGGACAAATGGCTCTCAGGATAGAGATGCCCAAAGGCGACCACGAACGCATTAGCGCCGAACGTGCACAATTGCTCTGCATCTGCCTCAAATGCCCGGCGGATGGTCAACTCTGATGTTGCACCGACCATTGAAGCTTATTCAGCGGTCGACTCGGCTGTAGACTCTGTTGCTTCAGCTGAATCAGCTGATTCTACAGGCTTCTTGCGGCGGCCACGTGCCAGTGTTTTACGAACGCCATCATCAACACTTGGCGCATCATCGCCATCTTCCGTCTTCTTATAGGTCTTGCGACGGGTGCGTGTTGTTTTGCGGGGCTTTTCCTCAACCTCAGGATTGGCGGTATCGTCGCTGGCGGGCGCTTCGGCCTTTTCAGTGACTTCAACGTCTTCGGCTTGGCGCTCACGTGGTGAGACCTCCGCTTCAGCCTTTGGCGCATCATCCTTATTGGCGACGTCATCAGGGCCAGAATTCCGGTTTTCATTGTGCTTTTCGCGGCGGCTGTCACGTTCAGCATTATTGCGCTGCTGCTGCTTATCTTTCGCTTCTGTCTGCTTCGTCACAATGCGCTGATAATGCTCAGCAAATTGATGATACGCTTCAGACAAGACGCGGTCACCGCTCGTATGAGCATCGCGCGCATATTGCTGGTATTTCTCCAACACTTGCTGCGCAGAACCACGAATTTTCACGTCCGGACCAACACTTTCATAGTGGCGGTTCGGATTGCTGTGATTATTGTTATTGCTGTTACCGCCTGGGCGACGATTGCGCCCGCGTGATCGTTTCATGAAGATCTATCCCGTTTCGTGCGCCCGCATTTATTTTGCGGGCAAATCCCAGCGCAATTTGCCAGTGAAAGTAAAATTTGGCCTTGAGCCCCAATAATTGCGCGAGTTGATGAGGGTGAAAGTTAACAGATCAGCCTGTTTTCAACACCTCACACGAATCTTCTAGCCCGTAATACGCACTAGGCCAAGCCCAAATATGGGTAATCCCCTCACGGGGCACATCCAAACACCACACGGTCATTGCCTGACAGGTCCTTTCGGCTGCCTATATCAGTAAACCCTGCTGCGCTGAGCAATGCCTCAACAGCGTCATTCTGGTCATATCCGATCTCGAAAACCAGCCAGCTTCCCGGCTTCATCTCGCTCGATGCGAGACCGATAATCTCACGATAGGCACTCAATCCGTCCGCGCCTCCATCAAGCGCCTTGGCCGGATCATGCAGGCGCACCTCCTCTCCCAACCTCGATATTACGTCAGACACAATATAGGGTGGATTGGAGATGATCACATCAACCTCGCCCCAGCCCTTCCAGCGTGCCCACGGCATGACCAGAATCTCAGCCCGATCTTCAAGCTTGTGATAGCGGACGTTCTGAACAGCAAGACTGCCTGCGCCGCCATCCGCATCGACACCGACCCCTGTTACGCCGCCACGCTCAAGCAGCAACGATATCAGCAAGCAACCTGACCCGGTGCCGAGATCAGCGATGCTCACGCCCCTACCCCGCGGCATAAGCTCCAGCGCCACATCGATGACGACCTCACTATCTGGGCGAGGCACCAAGGCCCGATCGTCACAGATGAATTTGTGGCCGAAAAATTGTGTGTATCCGGCAATGTGCTGGAACGGGATACGAGCTTCTCGCTTATTGACCATCGCGCCATACGTAGCGGCCAGCTCGCCGGGCACAGGCTCTTGATCCTTGGCGATAAGTTCAGCCGTCGACATGTTCGCCGCCAGCGCCATGAGTAGACGCGCCTCGCGCTGAGGGGCCTCGACCCCTGCCGCACGCAAACGCCGTGTGGCCTCTGCCAGCAATTGCGATAGCAGAGCCTCTGCCATTAGCCTTCTTCGTCTAGCGCTGCCAGTCGCCGCGCTTGGTCTTCGGCCATCAAAGCCTCGACCACATCATTTAGCTTGTCGCCAGCAATGATCTTGTCGAGTGAATAGAGCGTCAAGCCGATGCGGTGATCCGTCATCCGATTTTCAGGATAGTTATAGGTACGCACCTTCTGAGATCTATCACCTGAACCGATCTGTTCGGCACGGGCTTCAGCGCGCTCTGCATCTTTCTCTGAACGCTCTTTCTCATAGAGACGAATTTTCAGCATCTCCATCGCCTTGTCGCGGTTTACGTGTTGTGATTTCTCACTTGAGGTCGCGACGATACCTGTCGCCAAGTGGGTGATACGCACCGCAGAGTCAGTTGTGTTGACGTGCTGACCACCAGAACCAGACGCACGCATAGTATCGATGCGGATGTCTTCTGGGCGCACTTCGATCTCAACATTTTCAGGTGCAGGAAGCACAGCAACCGTGGCAGCTGATGTATGCACACGGCCTTGCGTTTCTGTTGTGGGAACGCGCTGGACACGGTGAACGCCCGACTCCCATTTCATACGACCAAACACACCTTCGCCGGATATGTTGGCAACGACTTCCTTATATCCGCCAGCATCACCGACGGACATATCAACAATATCGACCTTCCAGCCCATAATTTGGAAATAGCGCGAATACATGCGGTACAAATCGCCGGCGAATAATGCCGCCTCGTCGCCACCGGTTCCGGCGCGCAATTCCAGCACAATATCGGCGGTGTCATCCTGATCCTTGGGCAACAGCATGAGCTGCATATCTTGCTCTAAATCGGGCAAGCGGCCCTTCAGATCGTTGATCTCTTCTCTCGCCAGCTCCGCCATGTCGGGGTCACCCGCGCCCAGCATCGCCTCGGCCTCTTCTAAGCCCGCCCGCGCCTGAAGAAGCTCGCGCGCCTGCTCGACCACGGGCCGCAGCTCGGCGTGCTCTTTCGACAGAGAGATGATCTCTGCCGTTTCACTTGCGACGCCCATACGGGCCTCAACTTCTTCGAAACGCTCGATAACTTGTCCGAGCCTAGAGTGGGATATAGTAGCCATAGGGCCCGTTTAGTCCGCTTTCCGCCTGACGGGAAGCGCCTAACCCGCCTGTTTTTCGTGAACTATCCCAGAACCCGCATCACTTCGCGGCCCACCAGCACAAACAGCGCCAGCGTACACAGCGTAAACATGATGAATCGCAACAAGACTTTCGGAGAGAGAATCTGGACGAAAGAGTGAACAATGCGCAAACCGACATAGGCCCAGCCGCCGATCATCATGAACTCATCACCGCCGCCCGTAAGCGCGGCAAAGAACATGATGGCGTAGAAAATCGTGGGCTGTTCGTGCAGATGATTATAATTGTCTGCCACAGAGCGAACATTGGCGGGCAACTTATCGTCAAATTCGCCGGGGTGGCGGGCAGTATCAGGATGAACCTGCGCCCTTTGCATCGCTGGAAGCCGCGTCGCATACATCCACAGCCAGACGACAAGCGTCCATACGATTAGGCCCAGCACTGGCAAGAGCGCGTCAACATTGATGGTCATAAGCATTTCCCCGACTTCATATCTTTCCTGTAATGTTTAGGGGTTATTTGCCACTTTGAACAGATATTTGAGTGCCCACGTTTGTATCACCGTGCGTCAGGCCCCAATTATCGGAGGTAAATTCGATGAATGCGCGAATATCTTCTTCAATCACTGAATGTCCGCCACTGCGTAGCCACCAGGCCGGTGACAAGTCTCGCCCATCATAAGGCACGCGCGTCGGCAACTCACCCACCCCATAAGCGGGAGCGGCAGCCTGCACGGCGCGATAGGAAGAGTTTGGATCTGACCACACATCGCGGCGCCCATTGCCCAGCAGAACCGGCGTCGGCGCGATGAGCGCGAGTAGCTGATGTTGATCCACTGGCATTTCTTCCCCGGCCTCAAGATCAGAGTATAACCCAGGCCGGGTCCAGTGAGGATAAGTCTTTGCCATTCGGTCTAAACGCTCCCCCGTCCCTGAAGCCGAAAGGCTAGCTCCGCCGAAACCGGACTGGTGAGCAATAACCAGATCGATCCGCTCATCCCACGCACCAGCAATCAACGCAGACTTGCCGTGCCGCGAATGCCCCATGACGCCAGTACGGCTCGCGTCGATACGAGGGTCAGCCTCCAGAACCCCAATTGCGATGGAGAAACCACCTGCCCATGCCATCAGCGCGCTGGTGGGCGCGACATCAGCGCCGAGATTGGCCATCACGCCCGGTGCAAGCGCCTTTCGGTCTGGCACCAACTGGCTGGCATAGAAGCTGGCATAGCCGATACCTGCATCAACATACCAATCGGTGGGGGCGGTCGCTATATAAGTACCAAACATCTGTGTGGCGGCGAAGCCGAGCGGGCTCGCCATAGGTGAGCCATCGCAAGGTGAGCCATCCGGACTGGTGACGGGGACATCAGGAAACACAGCGCAATTGTTGGAGAAGGTCTGGCTGACTATAATCGGGTGCGGGCCGGGCCCCGATGGGAGCACGGCGACCAGATGGAACTTACGCGCGCCATCGCCGCTGCCAACCTCAACAAGGAACTCCTCTAGCGTTGCTTTGCCATCATGATACGCCGCATCGATGACCGTGTGGGAGACGAGGCGCGGGGCCAGGCCCTCCGGCCAAGGACCATAGAGTGCGTCTTCGAACTGGCCCCTCAGCGCAGCGCGCGCAGCAGGGTCACGCGCAATCAGCCCGGCGGAGAGCGAAGGTGTGGCGGCGAATTTGTCAGCCGTCTTCAGGCTCGCATGATTGAGGCCCAGCATTGTGCAATTGGTCGTGACTAGAAGTATCAGTCCCAAACCGAATGTGATGCCCGTCCATTTGAATATCTTTCCCATGCACGCGATGGTGCACAGGACAGACCTGATTGCAACGGATGCTTAGTCGTCAAAGCCTACGAAGGTGGTGGCCTCGTCAACAGATTTGCGGTTGGACACGACGGCGTTAGCCGGGAAGCTGTCATCCGGGTAGCCCATAGCGACGGCCATCATGATGACCTGATCGTCGGGGATGCCTGCATGCTCTCGCACAACGGGGGACTGCATAATGCCCTGACTGTTGATGACGCAGCCGAGGCCTTTTGACCACGCCGCGTTGACCAGCGCATTCGTCACCGCGCCGCAATCGAACGGGGCGATGTCGTTGCCCTCAATAGACTTATCAAATGTGATCACGATTGAGACAGGTGCATCGAATTGGCGGAATCCGCGTAGAACCCAGTCGGTGCGTTTCTCTTTATTGTCGCGCTCGATTCCCATGGCCTCGAACAATTGGATCGCCACTTCGATTTGGCGTTGACGGTGATCGCCTGCATAGGCGCCGTGGGTGCGGAATTCGCGGCTGTCAGGCTCGCCCGCTGTGATGCGCTCCACGTTCCCCTTGCGCACTTTGTCGAGCGCGTCGCCGGTGAGCACATAGAAGCTCCACGGCTGTGTGTTCATTGAGGTGGGCGCGCGGATCGCCATTTTCAGCACTTCAGAGATTACGGCTTTGGTCACGGGCTTCTTCTGATAGCCGCGAATGCTGCGCCTGCCAAAAACAACTTCTTGATAATCCATGTCATGCTCCACTTGTTTGAAGCGAAGGTGACGGCGCGGGCGGGGCTTGGCAAGCCTTTCGCCGCGTAAATGGCGCGCACGTGCAGAAGCGACGCCTGTTGGGGCGCTTAGAGGGAGCTTGATTTTTTAGAGTCTGGGCCCCGGATCAAGTCCGGGATGACGGCTATGGAGGGGGATGCGCGTGCCAGATGGCGAGCTGGGCGCGGGTGTTGAGCTGGCTTAGCAGCTCTGCTGCCTCCGCCGGGGCATCGGCTGTCATCATTGCACCGGTGATGAGGTTTACGGGCGGGGCGGTTTTATCCTCCCCCGCGCGCCACAAGAGGCGGCCCATGCGCTTCACATGTGCGAACGGGTCTTCGAGTGCCGCGTCAAGCGCCTCTAACCGGTTTTGCAAAGCGAGTATGTCTTGCGTTGCGCCGTTTGGCACATTGCCCAGCGTGCTTGTGAAATTGGGCAGCGCGGGCGGCGGCGGGGCCGTATCACCCTTACCAGATTCTGCGCCTATAAAGACGCCGAAATCACCCTCGCACAGGCGGAACTTGGACACCTTCTCTTCATCCGCACCCGCATTACCTGCGTTAAAGCCACCGGTTGAGACACTGAAAGAGGGCGGGCGACAAAAGCTAGCGATCCCCTGCCCATAGGCCAGCAAGACCAGCGCCCGGCGAAACATCGCCTCGGCAGGCTGTAACAGAGCCAGCACCTCATCGCGCTTTAGTGGGCTGTTTGTATTCAGCAAGCTCGCCAAACACGCCATCGCCCCAGACCACAATCCACCGATCCGTGGCCAGAGCATCTCCATCAACCCCTCAAGCGAGGCGGGCAGCGTGTCGTGTGGTTCGTTCATTGAGGCGGAGTGTATGGGAGGTGGTGGAGGGGTTGGATAAGTCGCGCGAGCCCCCTTGCGCAAAAGGTGAAATTCAGCTACTTTTGAGCGCATGGAAAAGGACGCAAAACCAAGTCGCTACGGCATAAATGGCGCCGTGATGGACACCCCAGACATGTCCGACGAACTGCGCGCCGATTATGAGAATCAAGACTCTGCGAGCGGTCAGCGATCAGGCGTGTGGCCCTACAGCGCCGCGCTGCTGTTTGCCGTGGGCACACTCTTCATCGGCCTCGGCGCGGCGCAAGCTGGCATATGGGGCATACCCGCCTCACCAAGCACCTACATACTCATAGGCTCACTCACCACCTGCGCAGCCAGTTTTCTACGCTGGCGGTGGCAGAAGAAAGCGGGCTGACGCGCGTTATGGACGATCCATTTCTCTCCTTTGTCGCAGTCACGCTCATGGGCGGGCTGCTTGTCATCGGCGTGTTGGGATATCTGGCGGCGCTGGTGGGGATTGTCTGGTGGATAGATCAGAAACTGCCCGACCATTATCCGGATTGGGCCGCCCCTGCCCTTTTCTTTGGCGTGTGGGATATATCCGCTATCTTTTACCTACCGTCCCATTTCTTCGGAACCTCAATGTCCATCGGCATTTCCGTGGTATTCGGATTATTTGTGTGGTGGCAGCTAAAAACCATGAAGCGCAAGGCCGCCCTCGCAACTGAGGACTAAGCCATCCCATCGCCCCAAACCACAAATCGCCGATCCGTGGCCAGAGCATCTCCATCAACCCCTCAAGCGAGGTGGGCAGCGTGTCGTGTGGTTCGTTCATTGAGGCGGAGTGTATGGGAGGTGGTAGAGGGGTTGGATAGGATCGTTCCAGTTTCACCGAACAGCCCCTTGACTATGTTAATTTTTTAGTCCACATATGAGGTGACGAAAATTAACATGGAGCGCTAGAATGGTTGCGACAATTTATTATAAAGCCGAAGCCGCAATAACTTCAAAAATTGAGGCGCTCGGACTAGAGTTAGATGAAGTACTACGGATCGTTCATACTGTTGTTACGGCACATAATGACGCCACTGACCACGATCCTAAATCTGCTGCCGGTCAATTCCGATATATTTATGGAACACGCGCCCTTCGCGATATTCTATGCCTCAAAGGATGGGAGATCGACAGAGAAGACAACATCGAAGCGGTTTACCACCCAGAGATGGGCATCAAGATCGTATATCAATCTGTCGACAAAGCCTGCTCCGATTCGATGGAGCCAAAAGCTATATCCGGAAAAGGTAAAGGCGCGCAGCGTCTTATTGATCGCTCAACGTCTGCATATCTGTTTCCCGACATGGAAGATGAAGAACAAGAAAAGATGTGCGCCCTAAAGACGAAGTCCACAGCAACCACGTGGTACCTATGCGTGAGTGTGAACGGTGATGAAGTTTCTGCCGAAATCTCCCTACCCTATTCAGTAGAAGATGATAACTTTAAAGGGTTTATCGAGCGAATTTATGTTGTATCTGGAGGCGACTGGGCTGCTGAAGGCATTGTTGATCTTGACGATGATGACGGAGAAGGTGCACTAGAGTTCGAACCAATTGTTTCGAAAAAATAGAACATGAAATGTTTAATCCAACTCGACTAAAACTAGCCAGAAAGCGGCAAAAGCTAACTTCAAAAAAGTTAGCCGATTTGGCGAATACAACACCCGTCACGCTGTCACGAATTGAAAAAGGACTAAACGAACCAGCCCCAGAAACTGTCAGTGCTCTCAGCGCCGCGCTAGGTTACCCTATTGCGTACTTCTATGGGGATGATCTTGAAGAGCTTGACACTCAAGCTGCAAGTTTTCGGAGTCTTTCCACAATGACAGCACGTGATCGCGATGCAGCGCTCGCGGCAGGCTCCATAGCATTCTTAATCTGTGACTGGGTTGATCAACGCTTCAATCTTCCGGATTTTTCATTTCCGAGCACCGAATTCTCAATTGATCCACAAATGGCGGCAAGACAATTAAGAGATGAATGGGGATTGGGTGAAAAACCAATCTCAAACATGATCAAGCTCTTAGAAGCCAAAGGCGTGCGAGTACTATCACTTGCGGAAGACACGTTTAGCGTCGATGCCTTTTCATGCTGGAAACAAAACATCCCATTTGTGTTTTTAAACACACGTAAATCTTCCGAGCGGAGCAGATTCGATGCAGCGCACGAACTAGGACATTTAATTCTTCACCGAGATTCAGGAACCCACCAAGATCGATCAATTGAACGCGATGCCGATGCTTTTGCCGCCTCTTTTCTAATGCCTAGCGCCGACGTAGTTTCGAAAGTTCAATTCATCAATTCATTGGACACAATTATCAAAGCTAAGAAACGCTGGGGCGTATCAACAGGGGCACTATTGTATAGGTTAAACAAATTGGGAATCGTCTCCGACTGGCAAAATAGAACTTTGAACATTCAACTGAGCAAGCGCGGATACCGCACGAGCGAACCCGAGCCCTTGGATAAAGAAACATCATCAGTGTGGAAAAGTATTTTTGCTCAACTCTGGAAAGACAAAATAACCCGTGAGCATATATGCCAACAGTTACATATCCCTAAGAGCGAACTTGATGGCTTGGTATTTGGATTACTAGACGGCGAAACCAATATACCTGACAGGAAACCAAAGCCTCAGTTAAAACTTATTGATTAGCCCCCTAACCCACAACCTCATCCGCCTTCTCAGCTCGCAACAACTCCGCGCGATTTTCCACTAGTCTGACGATGTGGTCTACCATGTCTTCGCTGGTGACGTTGTGGGAGGGTTTTCCGGATACGAACATTTTTCCGGCGTCTTTGCCGCCGCCGGTGAAGCCGAAATCTGTTAGGGCTGCTTCGCCCGGGCCGTTTACGACGCAGCCAATAATCGAAAGACTGATCGGCTCTGCGATATGGGCCAATCTGGCCTCTAGCGTCTCGACGGTTTTGATGACGTCAAAGCCTTGGCGGGCGCAGCTTGGGCAGGCGATGATGTTGACGCCGCGTGTGCGCAGGCCGAGGGATTTTAGCATCTCGTAGCCGACTTTTACTTCTTCCACCGGGTCAGCCGATAGGGACACGCGGATGGTGTCGCCTATGCCCGCCCAGAGGAGCGAACCCATGCCGATGGAGGATTTGACCGTACCCGTACGAAGGCCGCCGGCCTCTGTTATGCCGACATGTAGCGGGGCGTCTGTTGCCTCGGCCAGTTGCTGATAGGCCGCGACGGTGAGGAACATGTCAGACGCTTTGACGCTGATCTTATAGTCGTGGAAGCCGAGATCATCGAGGATGCGCGTATGGTCTAGCGCGCTCTCAACCATCGCCTCGGGGCAAGGCTCGCCGTATTTCTCCAGCAGGTGACGCTCTAGCGATCCGCCATTGACGCCGATGCGCATGGAGCAGCCATTGGCACGGGCGGCGGCGACGACTTCTTTGACGCGCTCTTGCGAGCCGATATTGCCGGGATTGATACGCAGGCACGCCGCGCCGGCGTCTGCCGCCTCGATGCCGCGTTTATAGTGGAAATGGATGTCAGCGACGATGGGCACGGGGCTGCCTGCGCAGATCTCTTTCATCGCGGCGGTGGAGGCCTCTGTCGGGCAGGACACGCGGACGATGTCTACACCGGCCTCTGCGGCGCGGTTGATTTGGGCCAGCGTGGCGGCGACGTCTTCGGTGGGGGTGTTGGTCATCGTCTGCACAGCGATGGGGGCATCGCCGCCGATAAGGACATTGCCGACGCGGATCTGGCGGGATTTGCGCCGCTCAATATTGCGCCACGGACGGAGGTGATTGTGAGACATTTGGAGCTGCTCTTGGTGCTTTGGGGCTGTCGTGTTGCTTGGCTTATGCCACAAGCGGGGCTGGTGGCCTAGCGCAGGTTAGCGGTGGCAACTTGCGGGGCGGCAATCTCTGCGGCGACGACAAGCTGGTCATCTACGCTGGCAGAGTGAACCGGCGCGCCATCTGGGCCTAGCTGGCCGATGACCATATCGCCGACACGCCAGACGAAATCACCGCCATTGCGGGCATTGACTGTCCACCCTGCGCCGAGGCGGGGCTGGTAGGCATCGCCCGACGCCATAATGCGCGAGCGGAAGATGGTGCCGTCAGAGCCGCGTACTTCCAGCCAACCTTGGCTGACGGCGACGAGTTCCAGCGGTAAATGTTTGGGCAGCGGGCGGGTTGAGGTCGCCGCGTCTGAAAACAGGCTATCGCGCGCGCCGTTGACGGCAACGATGGCGGGCACGGAGGTTAGTTCCTCAGTCGGCTTTAACAGTGTGTAGGCGCCGATAATGGCCCCGCCGAGAAGCGCGAGCACAGCAGCAGCAGCTAGCGCGAGGGGCCATTTGGCGCGCTCAGGGCGCAGCTCGCCTAGCTTTGGCACGGGGGCGGAGGCGTCCACCTGCTCTACTGCGCCGCATTCTTGGGTGTAGGCGGTGACAACATCACGCTCTGACAGGCCGAGATGTTTGGCGTAGGTTTTCAGGTAAGGGACCAGAAAACCGCTCGGGATGACGGATGTTTCCATACGCTCAATCGACATGAGCGTGTCTTTACGGATCAATGTGGCAGCGACGATGTCTTGCAACTCAAACCCGAGGGCTTCGCGCACACGGCGCAGGGTTTGGCCCATGCGCAGGTCTTGGCCATCGAACTGGCGGGTCTCAAAAATGGTGTTTGCGAGCTGCTCAGGCATGGGTTTTGGCTGTTCAGGAGCTGTTTCCACGTCAGACACTTTAGCGTCTTCAGCAGCTTCAACCTCTGGGGTCACATCATCTGTATCCATATTGTGTGCCATAATCGCTCAGCTTTCTGCCAATATATCACTTTTCGCCTATCAGAAGAGCAATTTACAGTCCATTGGCGAACTGAAAGCCGTGGATACGCTAAATATCCATAACCTCAATGCCATGATCGCGTGCGATGGCTAATACTTGGTTACGGAACGCATCGTTTGGCTTATCTAGCGCCGCAAAAAAGTCTTCACGGAAGGCTGACAGGTCTTTTATCGAGCGGATCATGCGTTTTACCGGGCCAATTGCGCCGCCCTGCATGGAGAGTTGCTCGAAGCCGAGGGCCACAAAACATAGCGCTGAAAGGGTGGATGACGTGGATTCACCGCAGGCTGACAGGCTGATGCCCCCTGCCCGGCACCCATCTGACACTTCACGCAAAAAGCGCAAAAATGACGGACAAACAAAGTCGTAGCGGTCTGAAACCGCTGGTGACATGCGGTCGGCCGCGAAGAAGAATTGCATCAAATCATTGGTGCCGACGGAGACGAAATCAATCTCATCAGCCAATTCTGGCAGGCCATAGGCGAGCGCTGGGGTCTCCAGCATCACGCCAACTTTAAGCTCTGACGTCTCTATGCCGCGATGATGTTTGGTCCACGCAATCTCTTTCATCAGCATATCGCGTGCGGCGCGAAATTCTGATGGCAACGTGACCATTGGGAACATGACGGTAAGTGGACGCGTGCCCGCCGCGCGCACCAAAGCGCGAAGCTGACGCCGGAACAGGCCGGGATGATCGAGCGCGAAACGGATAGAGCGCCAGCCAAGGGCCGGGTTCTCTTCGCGTATTTGGCTCAGCGCCGGAAGCACTTTGTCGCCGCCCACATCGAGCGTGCGGAAGATGACCGGCTTGCCGTGAGCTTTATCGAGCACCCGTTCATACAGCGCGACTTGTTCTCTCAAACGCGGCAGCTCATCAGAAACGAGGAATTGGAATTCAGTGCGGAACAGGCCAACGCCATCAGCGCCCGCAGGCTCGAGCATGTCTAGGTCGAGATCAAGACCCGCGTTCAGCATCAACGGGATATGTGTGCCGTCACCTGTTTTAGCTGGCTTGTCAGCGAGCGCGGCATAAATGGCCTGACGCTCAGACCTGATCGCCACGCGGGCTTTATAGGCATCATACAGACTATCATCAGGCCGGATGTGTAGCGTACCTTCTTCGGCGTCAACGATCACCCAGTCACCTTGATCGACGCGGGTGGTGAGGCCCGAGATGCCGCCAAGTGTGGGGATACCCATGGCGCGGGCCACGATGGCCGCGTGCGAGGACGCCGCCGCTTCTTCGATAAGGATAGCGCGCAAACCGGCATTGGCATATTCAAGCAACTCAGCAGGGCCGAGACGACGCGCGATCAGTACGCTGCGTTCTTCGCTGATCACCGGCTTGCCTTCATCGCCGCCCAGAATACGCAAGAGCCTATTGTCGAGGTCTTCTAGATCATACAGGCGTTCGCGCAGATATGGGTCACGCGCGCTTTGAAGGCGGGCCCTGTGTTCGCGTCTTGCCCGGTCAACCGAAGCTTCAGCGCTCAGGCCGGACCGCACGCCTTCTTGCAGCTTTTCCGCCCAGCTAGGGTCGTGTGCCAGCAAGCGATAGGTTTCCATAACGTCGCGTGGGTCATCGCCCAAAGCCGCGCCATCAATAGCCACCATGCGATCAATTGATTTGCGTAACTCATCTAGCGCCACGATCAGGCGAGTTGATTCTTCCTTCTGGTCTGCCGCGAAAAATTTCGCCGCCGGAACGATGGGGTCGTGCAGCACCGCGCGGCCATAGCCTAGCCCCTCACAGAACACGCGTCCCTCGAGGGAGGCCAAACGGCGCTCTCTTCGGATGTCACCTGCGGTGGTGAGGTTTTCCGGATCAAGACGATCGACAATCTCAGCCAGCACCATCGAAATGGTTTGCAGGGAGTCAATTTCTTCGTCGCCATATTGGCGCGCAGTGCGATTCTGGACCGTCAGCACACCGATCACGCGGCCACCGCGCAGAATGGGCACACCTAGGAAAGCATGGAATGGGTCTTCGCCTGTTTCCGGGCGATAAGAGAAGCGCGGGTGTCGCGGTGCGTCTTGGATAGCCATCGGCTCGGCGCGCTGTGCGACTAAACCAACAAGCCCTTCATTAGATGACAAGCGCGTTGTCGCGACAGCTTCTTCGTTAAGCCCCTGCGTCGCGATGAGCAGCAATGTCTTGTCTGGCTGACGCAAATAAATCGAGCAAACATCTGCGACCATCGTTGTCGCGACCAGATTGACCACCTGATCCAACCGTGCACGCGGGTCAATATCCTCCGCCATCACCCGGCGTAGGTTATTCATCAGCGTTCGCGTGGCCGGCAGGTTATAGGGCATAAATCTCCTAGTGGGGGTGGTCGAAGAATTTAGTCAGCATCTAAGCCGTAAGCGGTGTGAAGGGCACGCACTGCCAATTCAGTATAGGGTGCTGCGATCAAAACCGAAATTTTGATTTCAGATGTCGCGATAACGTCAATATTGATGCCCTTGTCTGAAAGGGCTTCAAACATTGTCTGTGCCACACCTGTATGGCTTTTCATGCCGACGCCGATGATAGAAATTTTGGAGACATCTCGCATCACCTCAAGGGATTCAAAACCGATTTCGTCTTTCATCTCGTTGAGGACCCGGTCAGCAAGGGTAGAATCGCGGTCAGTACAGGTAAACACCATGTTGGCGCGCTCTGGACCGCGTGCGTTGGCCTGAACGATCATATCAACATTGACGCCTGCCCCAGCCAGAACAGAGAATATTTTAGCTGAGATGCCCGGCTTATCCGCCAAGCCAAACAGCGTGACCTTTGCCTCGTCGCGTGAATACGCAACACCGCTGACAACTTGTTTTTCCACGATTTCTTCCTCTGAGCAGACAAGTGTTCCCGGATTCGGCTCACCCGGCTTTAAAAAGCTGGAGAGCACGCGCACCGGCACGTTATGGTTCATTGCGAGTTCAACAGAGCGGGTCTGAAGAACCTTTGCGCCAAGTGATGCCATTTCTAGCATCTCTTCATACGAAATTTTCGGTATCCGCTGGGCTTTAGGCACCATGCGCGGATCGGTTGTGTAGACGCCGTCGACATCTGTGTAGATGTCACAGGTGGTGGCATTAAGCGCTGCAGCAACGGCCACGGCGCTGGTATCAGACCCGCCCCGCCCCAATGTTGCGACGCGTTCGCCGTCAGTTACGCCCTGAAACCCGGCGACCACGGCAATTTCACCCGAATCAACGGAATCTGGCAGGCCGCTATTATCAAAGCCCATGATGCGGGCGCGGCCATGATCGTCATCAGTCTTCAATTTAAGCTGCCAGCCGAGCCAGCTGCGTGCTTTTAGACCACGACGGCGCAGCGCAAGCGCGAGGAGACCGGCGGTCACCTGCTCACCAGAGGCGACGATCACGTCATATTCATCATCAAACTGGTCGCGCGCGATGTCTTCGCCCGCAGCCGCTTCCGCATAGCCAACTAGCTTATTCGTCTCGCCCGACATAGCCGACACAATAACAGCGAGATTCTCGCCCTTCTCTGCTCTCGCTGCGACGATGTTTGCCACATTAGCTATGCGATCGAGGTCACCAACTGATGTGCCTCCGAATTTTAGAACTGTACGCGCCATGTCGCCCCATTATATCCTATTATACAGGTTGCCCTGCTCACTCCCTCGTCATAGGGGCAAGTGAGGCCGGGATCAAACGGGAAGCGCGCAGCATGGCAAAAACTCTTGATAACGTCGGTGAAACACCTCGAAAACCGAGCATTGATGCCGATGAAGTCGCCAAATTTTCAGCAATGGCCGCCGATTGGTGGAACCCGACCGGGAAATTTAAGCCGCTGCACCGGTTCAACCCGGTCCGGCTGGGCTTTATACGCGATACGGCGGAGGCGCATTTTGGCATTGAAGGTGGCCTACGCGAGCCACTGAAAGGCCTGCGAGTGCTGGATATTGGCTGCGGCGGGGGCTTGGTGAGCGAGCCGATGGCCCGCCTTGGCGCAAATGTAACCAGTGTTGACGCCTCCGAGGCGAACATCAAAACCGCGATGACCCATGCCAGCGAGCAAGGGCTGGAGATTGATTATCGCGTGGGCACGGCTGAAGCGCTGCTCGATAGCGATGAGGCGCCGTTCGATATGGTGCTGAATATGGAAGTGGTGGAGCATGTGGCTGACCCTGACCAGTTCCTCGCCGATTGCGCCAATCTTGTCGCGCCGGGCGGTCTGATGATCGTGGCGACCCTGAACAAGACAGCCAAGGCACTGGCGACGGCTGTGATTGGGGCGGAGTATATTTTGCGCTGGTTGCCCCCAGGCACGCATGATTGGTCGAAATTCTTGCCACCGGAACAGGTACGCGAGGCGCTGATCGGTGCGGGGCTCGACGCGGAACCCGCGCAAGGGGTGGCCTATGCCCCGCTGACCGGGCGGTGGAACCTCTCAACAGATACCAGCGTGAATTACATGGTTGTAGCCAGAAGAGCGAAAACAGCATGACACATGACGCATTACCTAGCCCGCAAGACGTGATTGATTATTTCATTGGTGACGCCGCAGATTCCGCAGACGCCGCTAAAGAGATGTTCACGCTGTGGTTCAAGAAGTCTGACGCGACCGACACAGTCATTCGTGATCGGTTCCAGCCATTGCTCGAGACCTTGTCAGCCGGGCCATTGGCGCAGGAGTGGGCCGCGCGGGGGGCGCAAGAACGCCTCGCCGCTGTCATCGTGCTCGACCAGTTTAGCCGCAACATGTTTCGCAATAGCCCCCGCACCTTTGCCCAAGACGCCCTCGCCCTGAAGCTGGCGATAGAGTGCGTAGAGGCTGGTGAGGATAAGGAATTGAGCGAGATGGGGCGGATGTTTATGTACCTGCCGTTTGAGCACAGCGAGGACATAAACCATCAGGCCAAAGCCGTTCGCTTATTCAGCATTTTGCGCGATGAGGCCCGCGACCCATTCAAAGAAATGGTGGAAAACACGCTGAGCTATGCACACGAGCACCGTGATGTGATTGCCAAATTTGGCCGCTTCCCGCATCGCAACGCTGTGGTTATGCGCGCCAATACGCCAGAGGAAGAGGCTTACCTCGCCACGCCCGGTTCTGGGTTTTAGTCCAGCGGCATTGGCCCGCGTGGGTCTAACCTTAGAGACGTCTCTTGCTGCATCGCACGCGTGATGGGGTAGTGCTTGGAAACCCAAGCTGCCGCGAGATAAAGCACAGCGGGAATGACGCAGAAGATGAGCAGTAAGCCATGCACTGCGACGTCGGAGTTGGCTTGGCCAGGGTGGAAGCCTGCAAGTTGGCCGACCATGAGATAGCCGACGCCGAAAGCGAGGCTGGTGCCGAGTTTATAGGCTACGGACAACAGAGCGAAATAGATGCCGGCGCGGCTGTCGCCTGTTTCCGCAACGCGCAGCTCGACCACATCAGCCGTCATAGAGCGCGTGAGGGCGATGGGCGCGCTAAACGCAAACCCGTTTACGACCGCGCCGATAAGGATGGGGCCAAAGCCACCATACTGAGCGGTTACATAGTACAATATGCCCGCGCCCGCCGCGAGGAAGCAGCCCCAACGGAACGCAACGGTTTTCTCGGTGCGCTTGGCCACATTAAGCCAGAAAGGCATACCCGCAATCGACATGATGAAGAACAGCATCAGCACGAGACTAGATTGGCTGTCATCCAGCCCGAAGGCGTATTCGGTGACGAAGAGATAGTTAGACCCGGTCACGGCGACGGCGGTGCCGACTAGCAGCTCCATAGCCAGCACGCGGCCAAGGAGTTTGTTCTTCACGGCCTTGAGCACGCCCTTCAGGTCAATTCTATCTTGTTGCTGCTTAGCGCCTTTTAATGGCCTATCCGGCACGAATATGAGGGCGAGGCCCACCGTGATCGGGATGGCGACGATCAATACCCAGCCCATTGCCGCGACTTGATCAAACCTGTCTAGCTCATAGCCAAACATTGGCAACAAGGCTGGCAGGGCCATCAAGACGAGCATAGTAGCAATGCCGATCATCTCTGGCCAGAAGAAGAGGCGCGAGCGCTCATCATAGTCTTCCGCGATGGCAGGCACCCATGCATTGCGAGAGGTCTGTAGCAGCGTGAAGCCAATGTAGAAGATGAACATCCAAAACGCGAAATAGAACGGCCCTGCCCCTTCGCGCGGCGGCATGTAAGCAAAATACGTGGCCAGCGCGAGGATCGGCGCGCTCAGGAAAATCCAATGGCGTACACGGCCCCAGCGGCTCTGATACCTATCAACTACGATACCCAAAACAGGATCGGTGAAGATATCCCAGAACCGTAGCAACATGAAAAGTAGCCCGGTCATCTCTAGCCCCAAGCCGACTTCATTTGCATACAGAGGGGCGAGATAAACCGTAAGAGGAAGTGCGACGCCGGCAAGTGGAACGTTGAGCCCCGCGAACGCCAACACACGAGGGAGAGGAAGGCGATTAGGACTTTTAGTACTCGAACTCATGCCGCTTTATGTGTCTGAAATTGTAAACATAGCCAAGAGAAAAATACTTCTATCTTGACGTATTCTAGTGAACATTGGAGCGTGGCTGAGGGAAGGAATTTAAAATGCTGAAGAAAATTGGGTTGGGACTCGTGGGCGCAACGGCGCTGCTAATTGGCGTCGTTTTAGTACGCACATTCACGTATGGTGGCGGCGAGGTTGGTGACCGTTTAGAGGTTCTCCCCGCCCCTGAGGTTTCTGCCGAGTCTGCGGCGCAGCATTTATCCGAAGCCATTCAGATCAAGACGATCACGATACAAGCCGGTGACCCACGTGTGGGACAAGAAGGCCCGTGGTTAGAGATGCATGATTGGCTGGAGACGACGTATCCAGCAGCGCACACCGCCATGCAGCGCGAGCTTGTGCCCGGCACGCTCTCACTGCTCTACACTTGGGAAGGTAGTGATGGGAGCCTCGCGCCGCTCCTGCTGATGGCGCACCAAGATGTTGTGCCGGTGAATATGGGCACTGAAAGCGACTGGACCGGCCCACCCTTTGCCGGGAAAATTATCGACGGTTATGTTTATGGACGCGGCGCCATTGACGACAAGAACAGCCTTGTCGCTCTGATGGAAGCCGCCGAAGCGCTGGCGAAAGACGGCTTCACCCCGCAGCGCACCGTGATGTTTATGTTCGGTCATGACGAAGAAGTCTTGGGCAGCGGCGCAGAAGACGCAGTGCAATTGTTGAAAGCTCGCGGTGTTCGCCCAGAAATGGTGCTCGACGAAGGCTTTATGATCATTGATCCCTCACCAATTACGGGCAAGCGGATGGGTTTCATCGGCATTGCCGAGAAGGGTTATATAACCCTGAAGATCACTGTGACTGGCAAGGGTGGGCACTCTTCCATGCCGCCACGCGAGAGTGCAAATGTGCGTCTGTCACGCGCCATTCTGGCACTTGAGGAAAACCAGCTCGACGCTGACTTCAAAACCCAACCGATTGCCGGCATGTTGGCTACCTCTGCGCCCGACATGCCGTTCGTGCAACGCATGGCGCTCGCAAATCTATGGCTATTTGGCGGGGTGATTGATAGGTCTATGAGTGAACTGCCTGCCGCTAACGCGATGATCCGCACAACGACCGCCCCGACGAGGCTGTCTGGCGCTGATAAGGACAATGTGCTGCCGCAACGCTCACAAGCGATCGTAAACTTCCGTATACACCCAAACAACACGCCTGACGAAGTGCTCGCACATGTTAAAGCGGTAACGGCGGAGATTAATGACCTGAGCGTAGAAATCGTGAAGAACACGATCAACAGCCCAGCCTCACCGATTTCTCCAGTTGATAACCGCCCCTATGCCGTATTGGCCAGCGTGGCCGGAGCCGCAGGAGAGGGCGCGCCGATCGCACCGGGTCTCGTTGTTGGGGCAACCGACGCCCGCCACGCTGCGGAGATTAGTGACAACATCTATCGCTTCGCCCCGGCCATTTTGACCGGAGACGAGTTGACCGGATTTCACGGAACCAATGAACGTATTTCAGTGGAGAACATGAAACGGATGTCAGAAGCCTATGCGCAAATCATCTTGATGATGGATGCGCCGGACTGATCAGTTAGTGCCGCCAGTGACTTCGTCGATACCAATTATGTAGTGGCGCGCACAGAACTGGCAATCAATGCCAAGCGTGCCATCGGGATCGACCATTTCACGCAGGGACTCGTCTGGCATCTGCTCCAGCGTCGTAACAAGGCGCTCCTGATTGCAGGTGCACTGATCGATCACTGGCTGGACTTCCTCAAGGCGCACCCCCTGTTCGTGAAACAGGCGGAAGAGCAGATCAGGCATGGGCAAGTCTGGGTCAACCAACTCAGTATCTGACAGCGTGCCAAACAGCGCCTCGGCCTCGCGCCATGCGTCATCTGTGTCGCCGCGCGTTTCATCACCAGCTATTTTTTGTACCATCATGCCGCCAGACACCCAAACCGGATCTTGACCTTTTTGGCTTAACTCAGCCATTGAGATATTAATCCGTGTAGGGATCTGTTCCGATTGGGCAAAATAATCTTCCGCGCATTCGGCTAGCGTCGCTTTTTGTAGCGGGACGATGCCCTGATAGGGCTGAACGTTTTGATTGTCCTGAATGATGATAAGCGCGAGGCGCCCACTCGGCCCAAACAATTGGGGCATATGCGGAGCGTCGCCCTTATTGACCTTCTCAAGATGTGCCCAGCGCTCTTCATCATAACGGGCATAGCCGCGCACACCGCCATCGGAACGGTATTCACCCACCAGCATAGACACCGGGCCATCGCCTTCCGCCTGCACGAGCAAGCGCCCGTCAAACTTCAAGCTCGCGCCGACAATAGCCGCGAGGGTTACGGCGTCGCCTAAAATGCGGGCGAGGTGATCAGGGTAAGTGTGGCGATGCAAGATAGGCGATAGACTGCCCGCACCCATACGCACAGCGCGTCCACGAACAGGACGGTCATTGATCTGGAAATTGGCAACGAAGTCACCTGATGGAAGGTCAGACTGGGACATGACGCTTGGCTTTCAACTGTATCTGATAGCGCATTTATAGTCCGCGACCGACATTGCAAGCCCCAGCGCGCAACCAATCGACACCGATTTGACGCCCTGACCGCTGATTTCAACTGTGCCGCACCGCTTCTATTTACTGCCATGTCTGAATTTCGGCGGCTGGTATTTTTCAAGTTGATACCCCTGATCTCGATCGCATTGATGCGGGAAAATGTGAAGGACTTACACATGCAGCTAGAAAACAAAGTGGCACTCATAACAGGTGCGAGCTCTGGTATAGGCGCAGCAACGGCTAAGCTGTTCGCGGCTCAGGGGGCGAAGGTCATTCTTGGGGCGCGCCGCAAACCCGAGCTGAATGATGTCGCCCAGCAAATTGAACAAAATGGCGGGACAGCCATAGCAATAGTGGGTGATGTTCAAGACGAGCAGTATTCTCAAACGCTCGTAGACGCAGCGGTAGAGCAGTTCGGAGGTCTAGATATCGCATTTAACAATGCGGGAACGCTTGGCGCGCTCGGCGATCTGCCATCAATTAAAGGGGCGGATTGGGACGCGACGATCCGTACAAATCTAACAAGCGGATTTTACGGCGCAAAGTATCAATTGCCCGCCCTGCAAAACCGCGGCGGCGGATCGCTTATTTTCACATCGACCTTTGTGGGTCACACAGTTGGACTACCGGGAATGGCCGCTTATGCCGCGAGCAAAGCTGGCCTTATCGGCATGGCGCAATGTTTAGCCGCTGAATACGGATCTCAAAATATTCGCGTCAATGCACTGTTACCGGGCGGAACAAATACCGGGATGGCACCTGATCCTGCGACTGATCCGGAATCATATGACGCCATAGCCAGTTTCCACGCTTTGAAGCGAATTGCCGATCCTGAGGAAATTGCCAATGCCGCGCTGTTCTTGGCGTCCGATTCTTCCAGCTTTGTGACTGGGTCTGCCATGCTTGTTGATGGCGGCAATTCCATATTGAAAGCGTAATAGCTGGAACGGTTGCTCGGCTTGATCGAGATCAAGCCGAGCAACTGCCCCCGCCGAGAACGCAAAAACTGGCGCACCACGGATGGTTCAGTTTGACCGGATCGGCTGTTGCTTCGGCCAGTGTATGGCCCAATTCGAAGGCGGGATCATCGACCAGAAGCGTGCAGGCCACGATGCTCGCCCGCTCCGCGCCTTTGCGGCGGATGACCATGCGCTGGTTCGCGCACATAATGTCTGACGGGTGTTTGTTCAGAATGCCCCAGCAATCTGTTGTGATCTCTGGCGGATCGCCAGCGGCGATCATCTCGGGGAACAAGACGAGCTGCTTCAGATCATCAGCTTGTAGCGGTAGGCCAATGCGAGCGGCGAGCGCGCCATAGGCGTTGCGCGCTACGGCGTCGTCCTCTGTGAGCGCTTGGCGGCCCGCGATGGCGACGGGAATGCCTGTGGTGGCGAGCCAGCTTAGGCCACGCACCGCCTCGTCAAAGCTGCCCTGCCCGCGCTCTTCATCATGCAAGCGCTTATCATGGCTATCAAGCGAGACGCGCAAGGTGAGCTGGCCAGGGAATTTCCGGTCAAGTGCCTCAAGCCCAGCCTTGATACGCGGGCGCATCATCGGGCGCATGGCATTAGTGAGCAGCAACAGCGTGTGCCCTCGCGCCACAACGTCTTCCATAATGCCGAGTATATCCGGACACATAAACGGCTCACCACCTGTGATGCCAACTTCAATAGGGGTTTCTATCTCGTCTAAGAACCGAGTGACATCTGCTCGGGTGAGATAGATCAGGCGGTCATTCTTCGGCGAGCTTTCGATATAGCAATTGGTGCACTCGATATTGCAGAGCGTGCCGGTGTTGAGCCACAGCGTTTTTAGGCCAGCCCATTGCACGCTGGCGCGGGTTTCGCCTTTTGCGGTGATGTCGGGATCAGAGAATTTTGGTTCAGGAATCAATGTATCAGCCATGGCACAAGTCTATCCTGCAATAATCACTGGGCCAGCCCCCGAAAAACAGAGCTAACGAAAATGTGTTCTGGAGATTTCGCGCGAGCCTAGTGAAGGGCTTTCCCCCGGCCTTTGGCTGCATTTTCCAAGAAGCCCCGCAAAAGCCCGTGCACATAATCAGGTCGCAGACCTAGACCTTCACCGATTTCGAGCAGCATATCATTTTCTTTCTTGGTGAAATCACCATCGGCCGCGGCCACACGGAACACCGCCTCAAGAATGAGTTCTTTACCCTCATCATTGAGCAGATTGCCGACGCGGGTGGCGACGGCCAAAGCATCGTCGAGACTGTCTTCAGCTTTATCGATCTCGGACTCGATCTCTTCACGGCTGAACTCCCGCACGCATAGCGTGTTGACGGTATCAGAGATGGTTTGAATTTCTCGTGGCTCAATTTTCCCATCAGCCCAGGCCATGCGTGCAAGGATCATGAGCGAGGCAGTTTCGAACTCCGCTCGGAGCTCCTCTGACCCTTCGCCGGTGTCTGCGTTGAGCACGCCCTCTACAAAGGTGGCTTTACAGCCCTTGCACTCAACATAATTGGGATGGGTCTTCAGAGGGATGATCGGGATGAGATAGATGTGAAACCAACTGCGCGCACGGCGCATTTCGAACGGGCTCACACTCTGGCATTGCGGACAGGCAAAGCTACCCTGATCCAGCAATTTTCGTGTCGATTTCATGCCAAAGATAGCCATATCCATGCCCCATCGCGATTCTCATCCGCACTGTGGCGGAGAAAAAAAGCGACTTCAATGGGATTCGGAACTTTCAAGGCCAAGAGGGCCTATTTATCGAGACACCAACGCAGGATAGCTTTTTGTGCATGAAGACGGTTTTCAGCCTCGTCAAACACCAATGATTGCGGGCCGTCGATGACTTCTGCGTCAACCTCTTCGCCCCTGTGAGCTGGTAGGCAATGCAAGAACTTCGCGCCGCCGGATGCCAGCTCCATCAGCTCTTCTGTTACCGCGTAGGGATCGAGAATTTCGAGGCGTTTCTCGGCATCAGCGTCACCCATAGAGACGAACGTGTCAGCAATGACCACATCGGCCCCTGCGACAGCCTCTTCAGCTGTGGTGAACAGATCAACACGGCCCTGCATATCGCGTGCGATTTCAACGTCTTCATCATCTGGCGCGAAGCGTTCTGGTGTGCCCACGGCCAGCGAGAAGCCGAACTTGGCCGTAGCGTGCATGAGGCTGGCGCAGACATTATTGCCGTCACCCACCCACGCAAGGCGAGCGCCGCGCAAATCCAGCCCATGCTCCTCAAGTGTTTGAAGGTCAGCCATGATTTGGCATGGGTGGGAGCGGTCAGTTAGGCCGTTGATAACCGGCACTGAGGCGACCTTTGCAAAGGCCTCCACATCGGTATGTTCATTGGCGCGGATCATCACCGCATCAATATAGCGGCTAAGCACTTGGGCAGTGTCTTCAATGGTTTCACCGCGCCCGAGCTGCATATCACTGCTGGTCGCGGTGATCGACGTGCCGCCGAGCTGGCGCATGCCCATATCGAAGGAGAAGCGTGTGCGGGTGGACGATTTCTCGAAGATCATCGCCAATGTGTGCCCGTCTAGCGGGGCATCGGCGTCGATACGGCCTTTCGTCCAGCCTTTACGGGCTTTCTTCATGGCGTGGGCAGAATCGAGAATGGCGCGCAAATCGCTCGCTTCGACATTCCATATGTCTAGAAAATGCTTCGGGCTGGGCAAATTGCTCATAGCGCTTCTCGCTTCCGTGAAGAAAAACAAGGGCGGGCATTAGCGCATATTTACCATAAAGGCCAGCTTTCCCCACTGGCAGGCCCGCAACATTTGGCTTAAATGGCCGTTAGAATAGTCTCGTTTCCCCTTGCTTGGAGTATTGCCCTATGGACAGCGTTCTCATTATTGGCGCCGGCGCGGCCGGTTCAGTTGTGGCCCAGAAATGCGCGATGGACCGGGGCACATTCAAGCATATTCACCTCGCCTCACGCCGTTTGGTGAGCTGTGAGAACGTCGCCAAAATGTGCGAGACTGAGATCGAGATCAGCCAAGTGGACGCGGATGTTGTCGCCGAGGTTGTCGCGCTGATCAACACCGTGAAGCCTGACCTGCTGATCAATATGGCGCTGCCGTATCAAGACCTGCCGATCATGGATGCCTGCCTTGAGACGGGCTGTAATTATATGGACACGGCCAATTATGAGCCTCGCGATGTCGCCAAGTTTGAATATAGCTGGCAGTGGGCCTATCACGATAAATTCGTCGATAAAGGCATCACAGCCATTCTCGGCTGTGGGTTCGACCCCGGCGTGACGAACATTTATTGCGCCTATGCGCAGGAACACTTGTTCGACGAGATCGAGTATATCGATATTGTCGACTGCAATGCAGGCGATCACGGCAAGACGTTTGCGACCAACTTCAATCCGGAGATCAATCTGCGTGAGGTGACGCAGGACGGCAAATATTGGAAAGACGGCGAATGGATCGAGATTCCAGCGCTGTCGATCAGCTGTGATATTGATTACCCAGAAGTGGGGCCGAAAGCCTCCTACCTCATCTATCACGAGGAAGAAGAAAGCCTTGTGAAACACATTAAAGGCCTGAAACAAATTCGCTTTTGGATGACCTTTGGCGCGGAATACATCAAGCATCTGGACGTATTCAAATCCATCGACCTGATCGGCCTGAAACCGATCAAGCATAAGGGCATGGACATTATCCCGATGGAATTTTTGAAAGACCTGTTGCCTGTGCCATCATCACTAGCAGAGGGATACACCGGCAAAACCAGCATTGGCGTTATCTTCCGTGGCAAGAAGGATGGCAAAGCGCTGACCAAGATGATTTACAATGTGTCAGACCACGCTAAGACGAATGAAGAAGTCTCTGCGCAGGCTGTCTCCTACACGACCGGCGTGCCGCCTGTGTCTGGCGCGAAGATGTTCTTTAGCGGCCAATGGGCTGGCAAGGGCGTGTTCAATGTCGAGCAATTCCCCGCCAAGCCATTCCTCGAAGACGTGGCAAAGCGCGGCCTGCCCTTCCACGTGATCGACGTGGAGAGTGGCAAGCAAGATGATCTGTTTACGGTGGAGACATAGTATGTGGCCCCTGACCCAGTCCTTCAATTTTGAAGGTTACCAAATTGCCTTTGACAGCATGGGAGAAGGTGATCCGATGGTTCTCGTGCATGGCACGCCCTTTTCATCCTATGTTTGGCGAAAAATCGCTCCATTGCTGGCTGAGAAACACCGGGTTTATGCTTTCGATCTGCTCGGTTACGGCCAATCAGAAAAACCCATTGGCGCAGACGTTTCACTCGGTGTGCAAAACAAGGTGCTGGGTGCATTCCTTCACCATACAGGGATCAAGACCCCTAATGTAATCGCACATGATTTTGGCGGTGCTACCGCCTTGCGCGCTCATCTTCTGGACGGGGTGGAATATCGCAAGCTGCTTCTAGTGGACCCCGTCGCCATTCGCCCATGGGGCTCTCCCTTTGTTCAGCATGTCCGAACCTACGAAGCCGCTTTTGCAGGTGTTCCAAACTATATTCAGGAAGCGATACTGAGAGCATACGTTCGCGGTGCCATCCGGCGCAAAATGACAGAGGAAGAACTCGCCCCATATATCGCCCCATGGATGGACACACCCGGACAGGCCGCCTTTTACCAACAGATCGCACAAATGGACCAGCGCTACACAGACGAAATTGAACAA
>JAWSVJ010000006.1:0-404466 GCA_033851975.1 Hyphomonas sp.
ATACACACCGCCACAATACTAAGCAAATAGGCAAGAATTCCCACTAGAGCAGTGGTCAACATACTAATCGAGAAGACAGTGCCGACTGCCCCCTCCATCATATAGGGGTCTGATCCCAAAGCGTTCAAAGAGTACACTTCAACAAGATTACAGAGACCAACGCCCAGCAACCCAAAGAAATAGGCCGCCAATGAAAATCGAAGGAACTTATACCGGCCAGTTAGCGCGTGAAACGTCTTCCCCTCCGCTTTATAAACCCCGTCCTTCACCGCAATGGGTACCTGCCCCGCAGCATCGTCAATAACTTGCCCATTCGGCCCAAATTCTACCATCACACACCTCGATCAGATTGCCCTCAACCCAATCTTGCGGAATGCGCCGATAAGTTCAACCTAAAGCATCAAGCACGCGACTAGCTCGGCACCTGCTCGCTTAACCGGCCACCCATGCGTATCGGCTCTACGCGCACAGCAAGGCCCGTCGCATCGTCAGTCTCAATATAGGTTCCGCACATCGTCCCCTCCCCCAGCGCAGGTTGATAGCGATCGCCCGGCAATTGTGTGTTGAAGCGATAGAGGGAGTTATCCTTCTGCATGCCAATAACGCTGTCATAATCCCCGCACATGCCAGCATCAGTCTGATACGCCGTGCCATTCTCTAGGATCATCGTGTCAGCCGTGGGCACATGCGTATGGCTACCCACCACAAGGCTGGCGCGGCCATCGCAATGGTGTCCCATAGCCATCTTCTCGCTGGTCGCCTCACAATGCATATCAACGATCATCGCATCCGCGACTACGCCAAGCGGCATAGAATCGAGAGCTGCATCCACCGCCGCAAACGGGCACGCCATGCTCTGGCGCATGAACACATTGCCCTGCACCTGCACAACACCCACTCGTCGTCCATCCGGCAGCGCAAAGAGGTGCGCGCCCTTGCCCGGCGCTTTGGCAGCAACTGGGTAGTTCACAGGTCTCAACAGGCGCGGTTCACGCTCAATAAGCGTCAGCATCTCGCGCTGATCCCACGCATGGTCGCCCAGTGTCAGACAATCAGCTCCCGCCGCGAAGAATTCGTTCGAAATCGCCTCAGTTAACCCGAAACCACCCGCCGCGTTCTCGCCGTTCACCACCACGAAATCCAAACGCAATTGCGCCTTCAATCCCGGCAAATGCTCCAGAACAGCCGCCCGACCGGGCTTGCCAACAACGTCACCAAAAAATGCAAGTTTCATAATGCCAGTCTATGCAATGTCTTTGCCCCAAAGAAAAGCACGCACCTGCCGGAAAGCAGGTGCGTGCAAAGGGATTTAGACGTTTGAAAGCGCCTATTCGTTACTTGCTGAGAAGCCAAGCACCTCTTTTGTCAGGGCAGATGGATCTTCCAGCCCTTCGAAAGACGCCGCTGAAAGTGGCTCTTTAGGATCAAAGGACAATGTCAGCGTTTTTGGATCTGTGATGAAGCTAGACAGTGCAGACGCCGCCTCATTAATCAGCGCTGGGTCAATGCCAGAACCGCCCGCCATCATTGGCGCCATCGCCATCATCCCAGACACTTGCGCACGCACATCTTCAGGGTCTTGGCCCGACTGAGCGGCATAAGCGCTAAAGGCACGATCAACGATGCCATTGTCATCCAAGGCGATGGAGAAATTGTGCAACACGATTGCATCAAGGTTTTCCAACAACGCTTCCGCAGCAGCGTCATCACCACCTGATTCTTCAATCAATGTGGCAATCGCTTTGGTGCCCTCATATTTGCCAGAAAAATCAAGACGGAAGCCATCAGCAAGCTCGTAATAATTCTTGCCCTCAGTCATCGTCATGACATCGGTTTCTGGGTCATACTTCTGCTCGCTCTGACCTTGCAGCTCAACTGTCTCGTAGCCGAGGCTCGCCAGTCCAGCAGCCAATTTCTCGCCAAGTTCACCTTCGCCAGCACTCAGTGACAACTTATACGGAGCAACAGTCACTTTGGTTGTGCGGCCTTTTTTGTCTTTCTTCACTGAGGAAGAAAATTTAGGCATCACAATTGAGGCACCTGAAACAGTCACGTCCAAGTCATCAAGACTGATCATGCCATAACCTGGATTTGCCGGGTCAGCACTACGCGCACCAGACGTCATACCAGTTAGCAATTCAGTCGGGTTGCTCATATCAGCACCGCCGAGCACATATTGGCTCATGAGTGAAAGGTCCAAGCCGGTCATCTTAAAGCTTTTCACAGACGCGTTCACATCAGTGTCGGAAGACGGATCAACCATATTCATCGCGAATTTGTTGATCGACAAGCTGCCGATTTCGTCTTTGCTCGCCCCGAACAGGTCAATTGCATCAAACGAAAACGTTCCTTCTTCGCCGTTTTCGTCAATTACGAAGTTGAGGTTGCCCACAGAAAGTTGATCGAATGAGATATCTTCAGGCGCCAGCTTACCCGGCTCGCCATCTTCAACGAGCTCACCGATCCACGCCGCTAATGCGGGCGATGGGTTCACCAGCTCAATGCTCTCAATGCCACCCGTTACTGGGTTATCGTCGCTTTGTACCGGAAGAGAGATGTCTGACAGGAGCAAACGGGAAAAATTAGGCGCGCCTTCAATCATACCAAGGCCAGAAATCTCCAGCTTATCAATGGATAGAACGCCGGTTTCGCCGTCAGGGCCAGACAATTTCACATCAGAAAAGCTCGCAGTGTCACCCTTCAGTTTGCGCGATCCCGTAGTGAGGAAACCACCATCTTCTTGATCTAATGAGAGAGCGGTCAAAGCTTCTTCTGCGGTCGCGGCATCGCCAGCGCGCAGTTTAATCTTACCGGGCTTTACAGTTTCCGAAATCTCGGCAACGTCAGCATCAACAACGTCGTCTTTTTTGCCACAGGCTGTCAGCAGCGCGATAGCAGCCGCCCCCATAAGTAGATATTTCATAATCTTGTCCTTTAATCGAAGATCAACAGTAGGATTGTTTCACCTGCACTCACTGAGACTATTAACATGCGTCACAACAATGGCCAGACAATGACCTTAAAAGCGCCGAATGGAAAACCCGTTCGCGTGCGCCTTGAGGTCAACACCAAAGCGCGTCGCCTCATCCTGCGGGTAGACGAGCGCAAGCGTGAAGCCGTGGCCGTAGCCCCCTCTCGGCGCCAGATCAAAGACGCCGCCGCCTTTGCAGCAGAGCGCGTTGAGTGGATTTCAAGCCGCCTCAATCACCTGCCAGAGGCAATGAAATTTACAGATGGTGCGATTATTCAGTATCGCGGCGAGCCCTGCCGGATCACCTCTAAAGGCACTGGTCGCATCGCGAAGCTCGTCCCCGGCGACCCGCCTCTGCTGTCAGCGCCGGGCGACCCAGATCTGCTTGAAATGCGTGTCCGCCGTTATTTAAAAAAGCAATCTAGAGCTGATATAAAACGAGCTGTGGAGAACCACACCAAGACGCTTGGGGTCACTTTTAAGGGCATTTCAGTAAAAGACACGCGCTCCAGATGGGGTTCGTGTACCCATGATGGGCAGCTCTCTTTTTCGTGGCGACTGATTTTGGCCCCAAGAGAAGTCCTGAATTATGTTGCCGCCCATGAATGCGCCCATTTGATTGAAATGAATCATTCACGCGCATTTTGGAAGCAGGTTGAGCGCTGTATGCCAGAGTGGAAAACCCATCGCCACTGGCTACGCGAGCACGGCGCCCACCTTCAAACCGCTGGCGAATAACGCCGTCTAGGCTTTTTCAGATGTCTCCGAAGTGCCTGCCTCGGCTACGTCGCGCTCAGTATCACTCGGCTTAGCTGGCCCAAAGCTAATCAGCACAACACCCTCGCCGCCCTTAGCGTCACGATTTGGCCCGAGGAATATAATCGACCCATCGGGACGAATTTCCGCAATCAAATCCACCTGCGGTCGGTCCTTGTGAAAGTCCTCCAAGGAATATCGGTCGGTCAATTGCGTCTTACCAAATGTCCAGCCACGATACAGATCGCGGATAAGGCCGTCATAGCCCCGACCCCGGCGTATCAGCGTCCGGCCCCGTGTTCCCAGACCTATCGCCTTAGGGTCCTCATCCTCGCCGTCCTGCGTCGACAATTGATACACTTTGTGTCGTCCCAGTTCTGGCGCGAAATGCCCAGATACGAGCGCATTATAGGGTTCGTTCGCTGATAGGCTGATCACTTGGTCAAACGCAGCATGATCAAGGCGCACTTCAGCGTCCTCAGACAACACTTCACCAAAGAAAGTGCTCACACCGGCTTCACGCGCGGGTCTCAGGCGGCGCCAGTTATTGTCCGCCAAAATCGGCTCAACCCCGACCTTTTTAAGCGTTTTGCCCAGCTCGATACTCCACGGGTTCAACCCGACCAGCAAAACACCGGGCTTCTCTTTACGTGCCAGCCCCAATTTTCGCGCGAGCGGCCCAATCGTAAAGCCGTGCAGCACAACTGTTGAAAACACCATCGCGAACGCCAGCGGCGTAATCTGATCTGCGCCAGGAAAGGTAAATTGAGAACTGCCCCGGCGGCCCAAATCTTCAAGTAGTCCGGCAAAAAGGCTGGAAACCGCAACCGCAACAATACCGCGCGGCGCGATCCAGCCCAGCAACAGTGCTTCATTGCGCTTCAACGTGCCATACGTCGCGATCCAAACCGACAATGGCCGTACCACAAACAGCATCACCACAATGAACGCCAATGTGTTCCAGGTAAGCGCCTGCTTGATGATCTCCGGCGTCAAATTCGCCGTCAGGATTACAAACACACCAGATACGAGCAATACCGCGATATCTTCTTTGAATTTGCGCAATTCAGCCAGCCCCGCCAAACGCGAATTAGCCAGCGTCATGCCATAAGCGGTCACAGCAACGAGACCAATTTCTTTCTCAATCTGCTCGGCCAACGCGTAGCACAAAATGATCGACGCAAAGATGATCGGCGCTTTCAGATATTCCGGCGTCCAACCGGCCCGAAAAGACCGAACGATGCACCAACCAAAGGCGATGCCGAGGCCAACGCCTAGCAGCGCAGAAACGATGATCAACGCGCCTTTGCCTAATATGGACTCGCCCGTTGCCGCAACGCGTATGATCTCGAAACCCGCCACAGCAAACAGTGCGCCGATTGGATCGTTCACAATCCCTTCCCACTTCAGGAATTGGCCCGTGCGTCCGCCCAGTTTTGACTGCCGCAGCAACGGCATAATCACAGTAGGCCCTGTCACGATGAGAACGCCTGAAAACACGACTGCGCTGCCCCAGTCCAATCCCGCAGCGTATCGCGCGGCAAAGGCCCCGAACAGCCAAGCCAGCGGCCCGCCAATAAACACCATACGCCTCACGGCGGCGCCAGCATCCCGCAAATTCTCAAACTTAAGGACGAGCCCGCCCTCAAACAGGATTACCGCAACTGCAAGCGACACGATTGGTCGCAACAATTCATGCGTTCCGCCGTCAAAGACTTCTTCAGGGTTCAGCAGCGCTTTACCGAAAACAGCCGCCCATAACGGGCCAACTGCGAGGCCAGCTAGCGCCATAAGCACAATAGCCGGAGCCTGCATCCGCCACGCCAGCCATTGCGCACCGATACCCAGCGCGCCAATCAATGCGCACGCAAAGATGAGTTCACTAGATCCGGCCGATGCCAAAGCAATATCAAAGTGGTTCATACAGATTCCATCAGTCGTCGTGCCCATAGAGCTCGGATACTATTTAAGTCTCTGCCGTCTTGATGTCATCCGCAAAGTCGAATCCGATCTCGCGTGTGCCATAGTCGCCCTCACGATACCGCTCCATATTTTCGGCAAACCATTTGATCAAATGATTGTAGATATGGGCGTAAAATGGCTCTGGATCAGCCTCTCTAAGGGGCAAACTAAACTCATACTCAGCGCCGTCTTCGATGCGAACGATAAACGTATCACCCAGCTTCCTGCACTCCATAGAGACCCGCAGCCAATCCGTGCCACGTGTAACGCGCACAGCAAGGCCAAATAGAACCGGCCCCAATGGTCGAAACCCACGTGGCGGCATTGAAAATGCGCCATCGCCATAGGGTTTAGGCTCAAACGGGCCCATTGGCGGCACCAGATGCACGCTCACGCCGTCTTTGGCGTCAAGATACTCGCTCATCCCGACGCGCACTTCTTCTGCAAGCGTGCGGATGCGATCGTAATTTTCTTTGGCGAGTTCCTGATAGGTCTCAACCGTGGTGATTAGTTCTGCAAAACGGGACAATAAGCTACGCGCTCCAAATACTATTAACTTCGCGAGAACTTAGTCACTAACGGCCCGACCTTCAAACTGAATCGTAACCGCGAGCGGACAATGGTCCGAAGCTTTTGGCACATGCCAACCGATTCCGGGATAGCGAAACCCCTCATAGCGCGCGGCCCGATAAGGCGCCCCAGAGCGCACAATCGTCACTTCCGCGTTTTTATTGGCGACCGCGAGTTTAGGAGACAGCAGCACGTGATCCAACGCTCCATAGGTGTCGTCTTTAGGATAATGATGCGTCCACCTATCCGACGCATCAGCCACAGCCATTGCGGCTAGATCAACAGCAAATCCGTCATCTAGCAGCGGCCCTAATGCGTTCTCAACCGGCTCACCATCCACATCGCAATAATCGTTGAAATCGCCGAGCACGACCCATTCTTCCTCTTCTGGACGATCGAAGCGTCTTCGAATGATCTCACGAACAGCCATCGCCTCCGCCTCGCGAACAGGCTGAGTCAGCCCCCTTCCCCCATGCATAGACTTAAAGTGGCAGACAAACAGAGTCAGTGCCCGCCCATCCTTCTTCACATCCACCTCCAGACAGTCCCGGCGTAGCGCATTGTCATTCACACTGAGAGTTTTGGGCGGTTTCAGGTTCAACGAGCCATAGGTGTGATGAGCGTGGGACCGTTGAAACACGACGGGAAAGCGCGACAGCAGCGCCACATCTATGCCGCGCGTATCATTGCCCTCTATCAGCACACGCTCACCAAAAGGACGCCCAGCCCATTCGGCGACATAGCGCATATCAAAAGCGGTGAGTGTGACGAGGTTCTCGACCTCCTGAAGCGCGCAGACATCTGCGCCAGCCTCTACGAGCGCCTGCGCGGTTAGCGTGCGATCATCTTCAGATAAGACATTAAAAACAGAATCAACATGCTCAGCCACAATCGAGCTATCGACCTCGGTAAGCCGTTCTCGCGCATGAGAAATGCCCGCCTCGCGAAAGTCGCAGCGCATCATCAAATTTTCGCAATTAAACGTAGCTATCCGTATTGAGGGCATAGCCAGACTATTCGCCTGACTACCGGTCGCCCGTCAATCAAAATGCCATTAGATTGTTATGCAGGAACCTCAGTTGCCTCAGAAGACACGCGCCAAACATACAGCTGCAATCCGCAATAAGCGAAAACGATGCCCAGATTTGCTGATGCCAGTGTGCCAACTGAATCGCCACGTGCCGGCAAAAGGAGTAATTCACAAACGCTCGCAAATATTAGCACCATAATCGCCGCAGCGCCGCGACGGTTCAGTCCAATGGATAGCGCGATCCATACAGTCAGCGAACAATACGCGACCATACGCAAAACATGATCAGACGTCGCGAGGACCGAACCAGTATCGTGCCCAGCCAGTTTAAGCGCCATAAAGACAGCGATCACACCAGTGAGCCCAGTACCAATTTGCTTGATCGTCCCGGTCAGCCAGTAATTCCGGCCTACTGATTCTGTCATCAACGCATCTGTCATGGTGGGTCCCCTAAAACTCCGTCTAGTGGGAATTCTGACACATCAATCTTGAGGTGCATTTAAATCGATCGATGAAATTTCAACAATTGCCTAGGCGACGCGCTTCCCGGCCTCAGCAAACCGTGCGGCTGAGGTGGCCATATCAACAGCCTCGCTCGTTGGTTGCTGCTCAATCGGAATAGATGAACGCCCCATCTCAAGAGCCACACCGGGCTGCAATCCATCGCCAAACGCCGACAGCACCGCTTCAGCTGTATCCAACATGCGCGCTTCTTCTTCCACCACTTGGCCAAACCGGGCTGCTACAGGGCCGACGATGCCATAGGCCAAAAACACACCCAAAAATGTGCCCAGCAAAGCCGTCGCGATCATCGCGCCCAAAATCGCGGGTGACTGGTCGATAACTGCCATCGTCCGGATAATGCCCAGAACCGCCGCTACAATCCCAAGCGCAGGCAGCGCGTCCGCCAATGTATGCAGCGCAGACACCGCTTTCAGCCGTTGGTCCAGATGCAAATGGATGGACTGCGCCATACGATCTCTCGCCCGCTGCGGGTCTGATAGGTCGAGCGCCATCAGCCGGAACGCATCACAAATCAAATTACGCGTGCCCTCATCAGCCAAAATCGCTGGGGTCGCCTGAAAGGCTGCCGACTCTTCCGGTGCCTCAATATCTTGCTCAATCGCGACAAACCCACCGCGCTTAACCCGGCGCATTAGTCCGCCCAGAAGCACCAACAATTGAGTATAATCTTCAGATTTCCACTTAGCGCCGCGCACCGCGACACCAAAGCCACGCAGCGCCTGCTTGGTCACCGGCAATGAGTTACCGAGCAACAATGTACCAAGCCCAGAGCCTGCAATTAGCGCCAGCTCAAACGGCAGCGCATGCATAACTCCTTGGCCACCAGACCAAATCAGTCCGCCGAAAATTAGCAAGATTATAAGCGCAAGGCCCACTAGCTGAGGCATAAAACTGCTCCTAACACACGCCCACACTGGACAGTTAGACTATGCATCACGGGTCTTAAGGCGAAGTTTCACACCCGGTAACCTTGCCTTACGCGGCTTTAATGCAGTTGCGCCCTACATTTGGCCAAATCTGCGGGCTATACCTACTCAGCAAGTAAGACACGCTATGGATTCCTCGCTATCTTGATTCAAAGATAGTTACCGAGGAGCTTGAAGGGACACGTCATGTCCCAGTATAGAAAGTAGAAAATAGAGTTGCGCGATATTATGCGCGCAGAAAGTGGGAGCTCTTTTCGTGAAAAGTACTTTTTTGGCCATCTGCCTCTTCGCCGCTGCGGGTACTGCCTCAGCGCAACAATACGCATCAAATAGCGGTTATCGCGTTTGTTCCGCGCCGCAGACGACTGAGGGGCTCACCGTTGTTTCGGACCAATGCGGCCGCCTTGCCCGTCCAGATTTCTCAAATGCCAAGTTCGGCTCTCTGAGCGAGTTAGAAGCCGCGCGTATCAAGCGCGAATCTTTCTCCGGTGATGTCAGTGATTATAATCGCTGCGTCTCAAGCTTCATCAATTCATTCCGTCGCCCCGGCGCGCCCGCAGACAGCACCGCGCCCGACAAAGCAGCCTGCGCCCACTCATGGGCTCAAGACCAAGCGACGCAAGCTGTTCGCGAATATGGCAAGGCCTGCATTGATTACTCCAACAAATCGATGATGGACGCGAAAATTCAGCCATGGTCAGGTGAATGCTATCCAACCAGCGGTAATGATCGCGGTTAAAAATTTCCACTGGACATTTCTACCGGTCAGGCAGAAAAAGCTGCGATGACCGGGGAAACGACAAACACTGAAGAGGCTGTGCGCCCTGATCGTCGCAGAGCCTTTTTTCTATTGTTCTTCTCCCTGATGGCAATCGGCGCGGGCAATACAATGCTCATCGCCGCCGTCCTGCCCCCTATGACGCGCGAACTCGGCCTACCCGACTGGATGGCCGGCGCCATTTTCTCATTTTCTGCTCTGTGCTGGTCACTCTTCTCTCCCTTCTGGGGCAAAAAATCGAACACGATCGGTCGCCGCCCCATAGCCGCTATCGGATTGGCTGGCTATGGCGTCTCCATGCTCATGCTGCTTGCGTCGGGCGCGCTAGCGCTTTCAGGTGTTATCAGCAGCTCGATAATTATCTTCGCCTGCCTGGCCCTGTCACGCGGCGTCTTCGGTGTCATCGGCTCTGGCTCATCCCCTGCTGCGCAAGCCTATGTTGCCGACCGTACGAGCATCGAAGAGCGCCAATCTGAAATCGCCTTTGTCACCTCAGGCTTTAGCGTCGGCACGGTTGTCGGCCCCGCCTTTGCTGCGCTCTTGGTCGCCTCAGTAGGTCTACTCAGCCCGTTAGCCGTCACCGCCGTCATCGCGCTCATCATGTCTGCGGTCATCTGGTTCAAACTGCCAGAGAACATAGATCCGGTGACCGACGCATCTCGTAAAAAGGACGACACCGCTGAAAAAGGCTTATGGCGCAACAAGAACGTCCTCCCCTTCTTGGTGTATGCAATCTGCCTATCGCTAACCTCCGGCATCCTGACCCAAGTTTTCGTATTCTCAGTTATGGACACGATGCAGGTTTCGGGGCGCGATGCTGCCAATTTCACAGCTCCGGCCTTCATGGTTGGCGCGATGGCCGTATTGCTCGCCCAGCTTGTGCTCATCCCGCGCCTAAAACTCAAAAACAAAACGCTTATGATTGCTGGTTGTATCCCACTTATTGTCGGCTCACTGCTCATGGTCTTCGCGAAAGACTATGCCGCGCTTATCTCCGCGCAATTCTGCATAGGTCTCGGCCAAGGGCTCGCCCGCCCCGGCTTCTCCAGCGGCGCATCAATGGCGGTCTCACCCCAATTACAGGGCAATGTCGCAGGCCTCGTCATTTCAGCGAACGGTGCCGGCTACGTCATCACACCGATATTTGGCTTGTTCGTGTATGAATTCATCAGCCCGCAAATGCCGTTTATCTTCACGACATGCTTGCTCATCTTCATGTGCCTTTTTGCAAAGTTCGGCCTCGCAGATGGCCTAGGCGAAGCAACAGGCCCCATCGACGATACAGACCCCTCCGCATCAGCTGGGTGACGTGCGGCCCTCCAGCAGGTCCAACATCTCAATCGTCGGGTATCCGTCCGCAACAACGCCGATAGACGCCTGATACTGTTGCAAAGCGCCTTTGGTCCGTCGGCCCGGAATGCCATCAACCACACCGGCATCAAACCCGCGCTTATTCAGCGCCGCTTGCATAAGCTTTATATTCGCCACAGATAGCGGCTTCAAATGCTTGGGCCATGCTGTCACTGGCCCCACATTCCCACCAAGCGTCTGGGCAACCATGCCCACTGCGAACGCATATGAATCTGACCGATTATATTTCTTAAACACGCTGAAATTATGGAACAGCAGATACTTCGGCCCTTCAGCGCCAGCAGGCAGCCACAGCTCCGCAAAGTCTGCTCCGCCTGTCTCAAACGCGCCACCACCAATCGGGGCGAGCCCGGTATTCTCCCACGTCGTCACCCGGCGTTCTTTGCCATCGGCCAGCGCGTAATTGAAATTGCTCGGCACTTTCACTTCAAAGCCCCAAGGCTGTCCCGCAACATAGCCAGACTTTGAGAGGTAATTCGCTGCCGAGGCCAAAGCGTCGGCCTCATTGCCCCACACATCAATCCGGCCATCGCCTTCAAAGTCAGCAGCGTAACTGAGGTAGGTCGTGGGCATAAATTGCGTCTGTCCCATCGCCCCGGCCCAGCCAGCGATCAAATCATCCGCCGTCGCATCACCGCGCTCAACAATCTTCGCCAACGCGAACAGCTCGCTCTCAGCAAAACTCTTGCGGCGGCCTTCAACTGCCATATTGGCCAGCGCATTGGCAGCGTTGAATGTGCCAATGTATGAGCCATAGCTCGTTTCCATACCCCAAATCGCCGCCAACACTTCTCGGTCCACGCCATAGCGCGCTTCGAGCGCGTCAAACATAATCGGGTCTGAACCCAACTTCTTCGTGCCCGTCGAAATGCGCGTATTACCAAGCGGCACTTTCAGATAGTCCCAGATCGGTTTGGCAAATTCTGCTTGGTCGCCAATACCAGTCGCAGCAGCTTGGAAATCATTGCCCAGCCACATCGAAATCGGCTCAAGGTCAGACAACAGCGCTTTCACAAGGCTCGGCGCGTGCCCCTTCTCAATCATGCGAGCAGAGAAATCTTCGCGCCATGCATCAATCCCGTCATGACCAGACGATTTAAACGAAACTGTCTCACCGACTGAGGGCTCAACTCCACCCGGTTGTTCCACCGGAGGAATAATTGGCGGCGGCAAAGTGTCAGGGCCTTGCGGCACCGCTGCGCAGGAGGCCACAAGCCCCGCAAACGCCACGCTCGTCAGCAATCTCGACTTCCAAAAACCCATTTGAACCATACCTAAAACCCCCTTAAATCTGCGCCCGTCACAGTTTGTGTCCTTGACTCTTGCCCGTGAATTCATTAGTCGCACCGCTTTCCTTAATACCAAATGATCGTCAGGCCAGGCCCATGAAAGTTCGCTCATCACTTAAGTCGCTCAAAGGGCGCCATCGTGACTGTAAAATCGTTCGCCGTCGTGGCCGCGTTTACGTTATCAATAAAACAGACCCACGCTTTAAAGCTAGACAGAAGTAGTCCAAATTGACTGGACAATGAGGCACCAAAATGGCGGCTGAAATTGTTCTATTCGATATTGGGCGCGTGGTTCTCGATTGGGAACCCGCCCGTCTCTACGACAAAATTTTCGACACACCGCAGGAGCGCGACGCGTTCCTCGCCGAAGTGTGCACGATGGACTGGCACGTCCATCACGATAGAGGCGTGAGCTTTGCCGACAACGCAAAGCCCCTCATCGCCAAATTCCCACACTATGAGACCGAAATCAGCGCGTGGTGGGGCCGCTGGATGGACATGTTCGATGGCTATATCGATGGCACGGTTAAACTAATCGAGCGCCTAGTGGCAAGCGGCACACCGCTCTACGCCCTCACCAACATGCCATCCGAAACCGTCCCGCTCATGTTCGAGCATTTCCCCATCATGAACGTGTTCAAGCACATCGTCGTCTCCGGCGACATCGGCATGGTCAAACCCAACGCCGACATCTACCTCCACACACTCGACAAACTCGGCCAGCCGAACCCGTCAGACGTGTTCTTCATCGACGATTCACAGCCAAACATCACAGCCGCCACCGCCCTCGGCCTCCAAGCCCACCACTTCAAAGGCGCGGATGGGCTGGAAGCGGCGCTGATTGAGCAGGGTTTGCTTTAGGCGGGATTTGGCGCGATCAGGCCGCTCGCCTTGACAGCAGAGTGTCCACGATAGCGTAATCGGATGGCTCAGCGTAGGGGAGAGATATGCCATTCGACAGCACACTGCCAGACAGGCTATCTGCGCAGTTTCCAATTCGGAACACCGACCGAGACCGACTTTACCTCTCATCTTATCAAACGTACTTGCGCTACTTCAGAGAACGGTTGAGCACCGACCGCATCGCTGAGAACGACGCCAAAGTCGGTGTCTTTCTGGTATATACTTGGATGAGCCCTGCACGCCTCAATCCAAGCTCGTTCGAAAACTTCAACCGGGCAAGAAGCGCGATAATTGATGCGCAGAAAGCACGGCTGGATGAGCAACGTGTGGAGGTTCTTAAATCATTCGTGGGTGGTTCACTAATTGCAACATCGAAGTTCCTTCACTTACTAAATCCAGGTCTGTACGCGATTTGGGATCGTCGGGTGGCGTGGGCGGGTTATCGATATCAGCATCACTACCAGTACAATCAGACTGAAAAGTATGTCGAGTACCTCAAAGATCTTGACGACATCACTCTTCCAGGTGCGCTGGCTCATCGTATTTCTGCCCAACTGGGGGAGATCACTGATTTGCGTGCGAAGGAGTTTGCGCTTTTCCATTTAGGGATTTTTGAGCAGTCCGATGAGGACAGTGGTGGCTGACGCGACGCTCAGCGCGGACGATCTTCTATGACCGCCTGTGGCGAAAACCTGCTCTCCCCCCGCTCATCCCAGCGGATGCTGGGATCCAGCTCCAGCAATCTCCTCCGGCGCATGAGGCAACGTTCAGAGATGGATACCTGTCTGCGCAGGTGTCTTCGGGATTTGCGAATGATCACAGGCCCCTCCCTTGCCGCCCTCCCCATTTGCCGCGTAAATAGCCTTCATGAAATTCCTCCTCCCGCTATTCCTGATGTTCCTGTCCCTTCCCGCTGCCGCCCTGCCGTCGGATGAGATGTTCGATAAGCTGCGCAATGCGCCCAGTGAGAGCGAGGCCAATGACCGCGCGATGGACATTTGGGCCTCGTGGATGGAGTCCGGCTCGGCCACGGTCGATATTGCGATGGAGCGCGCCACGGCGGCCCAAGCGGCGGGCGACAATGACACCGCCCGCGCTCTGCTCGACCGCGTCATCCTGCTCCGACCAGACTATGCCGAAGCGTGGAACCGGCGCGCCAGCATCTTCCTGACCGAGGAGAACTATCCCGAAGCCCTGCGAGACCTGAATGAGGCCCTCAAGTATGAGCCTCGCCACTTTGGCGCATGGGCGGGCCTCGGCATGCTGTTCGAGACGATGCAGGCCCCTGAGGAGGCGCTGGAGGCTTACCGTGAGGCGCTCGCCGTCTACCCGATGATGCCACAAGCCAAGCGGGCCGAGGGGCGTCTCTCAAAAGAAGCTGAAGGTTTAGAGCTTTAATTCCACCTCTGGCCAGTATCGCAATCACCCGTTAAGAGACGGGCGCTTATCTGCCGCCTTTAATCACCCGCGCGAGGATCCATCATGGACGACGAAACAATCCAGCATATGAACGAAACAACGCGCGAAAAACTGCGCCAAACTGTTTCCAAAATTGAACGCCTTGAAGACGAGAAGAAAGAAGTCGCCGAGCAAATCAAAGACATCTACGCCGAAGCCAAGGCGCTTGGTTTTGACGTGAAAGCACTTCGCCAAGTCATTCGTCTTCGCAAGGTCGACCGCGCCGAGCGCGAGGAACAAGAGATGATCTTGGAAACTTACCTCATCGCGATTGGCGAGGCCTAATTGCCAGCCATGGCTGGTTTGGCTAGTTTCCGCCAATGGCCCGCGATGTAGACGACCGTAAGAAACGCGCTGCCCTGCGGAAACTTCGCAAGGCAGCCGAACTTGCTGAACAAGGCCTCGGCCCTCCCCTGTCAGATTGGGAGGTCGAGTTCTTGGAAGAGGTAGAGGAGCGCATCGAGAAATATGGCTCCGCCTTCGCTGACCCTGAAAAGGGCGGCAATGGCGAGGCCCTCTCCGCGCTCCAACAGATCAAACTCAAAGAGATCGACAAGAAAGCGCGCGGCAAAGCCACCAAGTCTAGCTTCGGCAACAAAGGCGGCTTCAAATCCAAAGCAGGTAAATCCGGCTTCAAACCGCGCAGCCGTGACATCAATGATGAGATCGACATTGAGATGGATGACACCCCGCCGTCAGAGCCTACGCCGTCCCCACGCGGGTTCAAGCCTGAGCTGATACGTGCTTCAGACCTACCCGATGCGCCGCAAAAGCAAAACGCACCTGAAACGCCTCAAACCACCCCCAAAAAGCCCACCTTTCGCGTCATCACAGGTGGCAAGTAGGACTTACCCTGAGTGACGTGGGCCTGAAGGCGTAGTACTATTAGAAAAATGGAGGACTGAAAATGAGCATCGAAAAGATCACATTGCCAGAGCAGCACTACATCTATGTAGCGAGCGAAACTGACTTTGCCCCCGAGGCCATCAGCGCCGCAATCGGATCAGGGTTCCAAGCCGTGTTCGAGTTTGTCGGCGCCAATCAGATCCAACCACTCTCCGCCCCGATCACGCTTTACACAGAAATACCCGATGGCCCCAAAATGGCATTCCGCGCCGGGGTCTTCGTGTCGGCTGAAGACGCAGCAAAAGCATCCGGAAACATAGAGGCCGCCACCATCCCAGCGGGCGACGCCGTCACCACCACCCATGTCGGCCCCTATGCCCGGCTGAGCGAAACCCACAAAGCTATTTGGGATCATTGCGACGCGTCCGGCTACACCAAGGAACGACCCGTCTGGGAAGTTTACGTTGATGATCCAACCGACGTGCCAGAGGCAGAGCTTAAGACTGTGCTGTATCGGGCGGTGTCTTAAACGCATCCTCATCGCCGAGCGCCGGAACCCCCTCGACGGCCCGAAGCAACTCTGCGAGTGTCCGCGCACGGGCGACTCGGCGACCCGTTTCATCAGCCAGCGCAAAGCCCGCCTTGTGCTTTGTCAGGGGAAACTTCCGCCAATGCGCCCGTGTTCTAAACAGCCATACGGTGCCGGGGGCTTCCCCCGTGGCGGCCCATCCAGCCCACATATGCTCTTGCGGCAAACTGCGCCACAACTGATCGATTTCTTCGATTTCAGCGGATGTAAATGCCAAGCCCATGTCTAATCCTGAAACGACTACACCTGCCGGGGTAACGACCACGCCGCCCGCGCGCAACCTTGAAGGCGCGCTTTGGATGACGGCGTCCGGCGTCGCGTTCACGGCGTTCCTCACACTCTCCAAGATTCAGTCCGCGAGTTTTGAGCCCGTCTTCCTCGCTTTTTGGCGCACAGCCATCGCCCTCATCATCACCCTGCCAATTATTTTCGCGCAGGGTTTGAGAATTATGAAACTGCATCAGCCTTGGTTAGTCCTTCTGCGCAGCATGTTCGGCACACTTGGCTTCATCCTCGCCTTCTACGCCGTCTCAGATGCGTTCGGCCTGCCGCTATCGGAATTCAACGCCATCAGCTTCTCACGGGCCATGTTCGTCACAGTAATTGCGTATTTTGTGCTGAAGGAGCATGTCGGCCTGCACCGCTGGGGCGCTACGGGTCTGGGCCTCATCGGTGTTCTGGTCATGACACAGCCCCAAACAGGCATCAGCCTCGGCATGCTCCTCGCAATATCCGCATCATTTTGTATGGCCGGGGCGATCGCGTTGGTGAAGGCCCTGTCGCGCCGCCATGCCCCTGTCACCTTGCTGATCTGGGCCAATCTATTGTCGTCGGTTCTGCTCCTACCACTCGCGATTTGGAAATGGCCGGAGGTCATGCCCTCACTTCAGGATTGGTCACTTATCGGTGCTATGGGCCTCTGCGGCGCGGTCGGGCAATATCTTTATATTCGCGGGATGAGCATGGGTGACGTTTCCTTCTTAGCGCCTATCGACTATTTGCGCCTTCCAATGGCGGCGCTGGTGGACTGGGGATTGTTCCATGCATTACCCGGCGTATGGACATGGGTCGGCACGGTCATCATCATTGGCGCAACCGTCTATATCACCATCCGCGAGCAACAGCTCAGAAAGCGGAACATGACAGTGTCCCCACCGCTATAGCGGCCACAAAAAAAGGCGCTCAAACAGGACGCCCTTTTCATTTTGGATCATTACGCAGTGCTTAGCACCCGCAATGATACCCCCCGTGTCCGCCACCGTTTCCTCCACGGTGGCTAAAGGTGTAGGCCGCTGCCGCATGGGACAGAACGCCAGAATATGATGCGCGGTTGGTTACGATATATCCCCGTCCACCGCCAACATAACCCGTGCCAATCGTGGAGCCGACGCCGCCATTAAAGCCAGTCAGGTCGAGTTGCTTGGCAGGCGCGGGCGCTGTAATGCGCGTCACAACCGGACGCTGCTTTCTGATGATTTTGCGGGTCACAACGGGGCAGATAAACCGGCCTGCATCATCGTAATATCCTTTACCACTTTCACAGTAAGGCTGTGCTTTCAGCGGTGTTGGCGCGTTAAAGACAGTTTTCTTGGCTTTACCGTCAGCATAGGCCGGCGCGCAAAGCAGCGCAGCTGACAATCCGAATGCTACCAAAATGTTTCGTTTCGACATGGTATTCCCTTCCGAGGCGAAATCTCGTGATCTATGGCACCTACTACGCAACCCGTGGGCCATTCTTCATCTCGAAGTAAAATATAGGAGAGCAATTTGCGCAAGCAGCTTAACCTAACAGGCGACTGTCAGGGGTTGATTTCGCATCAGAAATCGTAAGCGATGCCTTTGCGTTCCCAATCACCATACCGGGTTGGCTCAACCTTGGTCGGGCCACCTCGCTCATTCTCAGGCAATGCCTCCTGCTCTGCTTTCGCTGCTGCAGCTTTGCGGGCATCCGCCTCTTCCAGTGCACGGCGCGCAACGGGACTTAAACCCTCGCGGCGCTCTGCCTCAGTCATCACAGGCTCGGATGCATCCAAAGATGTATTATCTGTCATGCTGACTCCTCATTTCATTAACGATCCCCATGTAACATGAAGATCGAACATGCGTAGTGAGTAATAGCTACGCAGCTGGAGTATTACAGCCCATGGGTACGTTGAAGACCTTCTCGCTACTATCAGTCATGACCGCCCTCTTCATGGGGGTTGGCTTTCTCGTGGGCGGCCAAATCGGCATGCTCATCGCGTTTGCTGTCGCTGCGGGCATGAACTTCTTTGCGTGGTGGAATGCAGACAAAGTCGTCTTGCGCATGCAGGGCGCCAAAGAAGTCGATCTCTCCCACGCCTCACCAATGGTCCGCAAATTCGCCGAAGATGTGGGCCGCCTCGCCGACCGGGCGGAATTGCCCCACCCCAAGATTTACCTCATCGAGTCTCCCCAGCCCAACGCCTTCGCAACAGGGCGTAATCCGCAAAACGCCGCCGTAGCGGCCACAACCGGCTTACTCGGAATGCTCAATCGTGAGGAAGTCGCAGGCGTCATGGCGCATGAGCTAGCGCACGTGCAACACCGTGACACGTTAACCATGACCGTGACCGCCACCTTTGCAGGTGCCATCGGAATGCTCGCCAACTATGCGCTGTTTTTCGGGCGCGGGCGCACCGGTCTTATCGGCTCGCTCGCAATCATGTTCATTGCCCCGCTCGCCGCTGGCCTCGTACAGGCGGCCATCAGCCGTTCACGCGAATTTCGCGCCGATGCACGTGGCGCGGAAATCTGCGGCAACCCACTTTGGTTGGCCCGCGCATTGGAAAAAATTGAACGCGGCTCTCGCGCTGCTGTGAATATTCAGGCAGAACGCAATCCGGCCATGGCCCATATGTACATTTCAAACCCACTCAGTGGGCAAGGGGCGAAAAAATTATTCTCCACACACCCAGTTACATCCGACCGAGTCTCTGCCCTGCGCCGCATGGCGGGCGAGATGGGTATCGAAGCACCACAGCCACAAGCACGCTACGCCTCTGGCCCGTGGGGATAGGCTCGTGAGCGCCGCTGAAATACGCCGCGCTGCCGCTGAGCTTCTGAACATCACACTCGACCGGCGTCACACGCTCGATGAAGCCATGACGCTTAGTGAGAGCTTCGACATGCTCAACGGCTCAGATCGCGGTTTTGCTCGGGCAATCGCCAGCACGGCCCTGCGCAGACTTGGGCAGATTGATGCAGAACTCGCACCCCTGCTCTCTCGTCCCCTCGAAGCAGCAACTCCAGCTATTCGCGCCCTTCTGCGTGTCGGCGTTACACAGCTTTGGCTACTCGGCACACCGTCACACGCCGCCGTTGGCGAAACCGTGGAGGCCGCCAAATTCTGGCATGAAGCACGCACCGGCGGCGCCTTCCTCAACGCGGTGCTCCGCCGCGCCTCTGAAATCACGCCAGACTTCGACGCCCTCCCCTCGCCCAGCATCTGGCCAGAGCATTTGTCAGTTCGCTTCATTGAGAGCCTTGGTATCGAAATGGCGACCAAGCTCGCGGATGCGCAACTCATTGAGCCTGATCTGGACCTCACGCCAAAATCAGACCCGGACGCCATTGCAGAACTCACCGGCGGCACACTTCTGCCCGGCGGCAGCGTTCGTCTAAACAGCGGACAAGTCGAGAGCATTCCCGGCTTCGAAGACGGCACATGGTGGGTTCAAGATCTCGCGGCGGCTCTGCCCGCCCGTATCCTCGCCCCGCGCGAAACAGACCAAGTGCTCGACCTTTGCGCCGCTCCTGGTGGCAAAACATTACAACTGGCCAGCACCGGCGCGCACGTGACCGCCGTGGATCGCTCCAAAAATCGGCTAGTGCGCCTCGAAGAGAACCTAAACCGCACGAAACTGCACGCTGATGTCGTCAGCGCAAATGTGGAAACATGGCGTCCAGATACGCCTGCAGACCGTATCCTGCTAGACGCCCCTTGCTCGGCGCTCGGCACGCTCCGCCGCCACCCTGAAGGCGCGTGGATCAAGCACGAGGTCGATCTGGAGCGCTTCCCAGGCATTCAGGCCCGGTTACTCGCGGCGGCGCTGGATATGCTGGGGCCTGATGGCGAGCTAGTCTATTGCGTCTGCACACCGCTGCGCGAAGAAGGGCTAGGCGTCATCAACGCCGCCATCGCGAACGCAAGCTGCGTCCGTAAGCCCATCACGCCCGCAGAAGCGCCGGGCTTTGAAAGCAGCATTACGCCAGACGGAGACTTGATTACAGTTCCGGTAGATCTGGCACATGACGCATTTTTCATCTCCCGATTGGTGAAAAACCCTTGAGCTACCCTTTAAGACGCGCGACAGACAATTCATATCTGGTTCAGGGATGATGAGCGATAATAAGCTCAGCAAATTGTGCAAGGAGCACGCATTATGACTGAAGTTTCCACATTCCGCGCCCTTTCGGGGAAAATGGCGGCCGGTACATTTCTGGCCTTGTCACTCGCCCTAGCGGGCTGCGCCAATTCCTACGGCACCAACAGTACAAGCAGCGCATCTGTTGGTCAGGCCTCAACAGTCTACACGGGTGTCGTGACGTCTGTTCGCGAAGTGACCATTCGCCCTGACAAATCAATCATCGGTGCAGCCACAGGCGCCGTTCTAGGCGGCTTGGCCGGTTCAGAGCTTGGCGGCGGCGATAAAGCTGAAACCGCTGGCGCTATTGGCGGCGCGGTCCTTGGTGGCATCGCAGGCAACGAAGCAGGCAAATCCCTCGGCACCCAACGCGGCTACGCTTATGTCGTTCAGTTCGACGAGGGCGACGTAAAAGAAATCATCCAAGGCGGCGATATTCTTATTCAGCCGGGCACGCCGGTTAACATCATCGCCGGTGTTGATGGGTTCAAACTCATCCCCAAAGGCCAGTATTAATCTCAGCCGCAGCAATGCTGCGACTTTGTAATCAAAACAACAGCCGGACGGTCTTGTGCCTCCGGCTGTTCCCTTCTAGGGAGAGTGCATGTCACAGCTCCTTATTTCTCCCTCGATTCTCTCCGCTGATTTTGCCTGCCTAGGCCAAGAAATTCGCGCAATCGATGAGGCCGGCGCCGATATGATTCATATCGATGTTATGGACGGCCATTTCGTTCCAAACCTCACATTCGGCCCGCCGATACTGGAAAAATTGCGTCCGCACTCCAAAAAGCCTTTTGACGTGCATTTGATGATCGCGCCTGTTGATCCGTTCATCGGCGCTTTTGCTAAGGCTGGCGCAGACATTCTGACAGTTCATCCAGAATCTGGGCCACATCTGCACCGCACGCTTCAAACAATTCGGGCGCTAGGCATGAAAGCCGGTGTTGCCCTTAATCCCGGCACACCAGCGAGCATTATTGAGCCTGTAATTGACCTTATCGACCTCGTTCTGGTCATGTCAGTAAACCCCGGCTTTGGCGGTCAAAGCTTCATTTATTCGCAATTGCAGAAGGTTGAACAGCTTCGCAAAATGATCGATCAGACAGGGCGCGATATCATTCTTGAGATTGATGGCGGTGTTAACCCAGAAACAGCGCCGCAAGCCATTTCAGCCGGGGTCACTGCAATCGTAGCGGGATCCGCTGTTTTCAAGGGCGGTCCTTCCGCCTATGCTGATAATATTCGCGGGCTCAGACCGAGTATCGCTGTATAATACGAGTACAGGTTAAAGTCATTTGGCGTTGAGTGGAGACAACGAGTTTCAGGCCGACCGAACCCGCTCAACGGCGGATGATATCGCGTTGTGGAAACGGTTTCGCGGCCTAACGGGCGAGGACGCCAAAGTCTCGACGTTCCAGCGCATAAAACTGTCGGCAAATGCCCCGGTTCCACTGAGTTTCCACCTTCCCAACCTGCTCCCACCAGATGCCCGTCGCGGCGAAGCGCTGATGAACGATATTTGGCGCATCGGCATGGAGCGTTTGGTAATGCCATCCGGGCATCCTCCATGGTCTGCCCCCCTTCCATCTCGCCATTTCGCAGATCGCCTGCATCGGTTCGCATGGCTGCCCGACTTGGCATCTCAGAAATCCGTATCTGAAGATCGAGCACGCGCATTTGTAGACGACTGGATAGAACATTATGGCCGCTTTGATGGGTTCTCGTGGCGGGTCGATGTAACGGCGACACGGGCATGGAACTGGATGCGCTGCGGCGAAATTCTGTTCGACCCCAAGCATCCCGGCAGCACCGAACGCCTAGAAAACCTAATGCGGCAGCTGCGCTTCCTTCGCGAGACCGTCGATGGAGCGTCCGACGCGCGTGGGCGCTGGATGGGCGCATGTGTACTCGTCGCTATGGCGCTCTGCACGAAAGAGATCGACCGCCTCGATGAAGCGCTGGATCGACTGGAATCAGAATGTTCAGCCCAAATCCTGCCGGATGGCGGGCATGTCAGCCGCAGTCCGTCGCGCCTCTTATCTGCCCTCACCCATTTGTTGGCTCTAAAAAACCTGTTGAACACTGCGGGTCAGCCTGTCCCCGATTACTTCGACAAATGGATCCCGCGAATGGGATCTATGATAGTATTCTTCAGAGTGCCTGATGGCTCACTCAATCCCTTCAATGATGGACATGAAAGCCGTCCCGAGGCTGTTTCAGCGGCGATGGAGCGCCTTGATGGCCTACCCCGGCGCTTCACCTTCGCGCCTAAATCCGGCTTCCAGAAGCTCGAAAAAGGCACGCTCCGTTTAATCCTCGATTGCGGGGAAGCCCCTGAACGCCCGTTTGGTGATTATGCCCATGCTGGCGCGCTGGGCTTTGAGCTATCTGATGGCCCGGCCCGTATCGTTACATCCTGCGGGTTTAGCCCAGAAGTGAACGTCGATTGGCAAGCCGCCGTGCGACGCACCGGGGCGCACTCTACATTGGTGTTAAACGGCAGGGATTCGGCCAATTTCACTCTAAACGACGAAACTCGCGTCCTCGCAGTAAATGGGCCTGAAGGCATCTCCGCCAAACGCCTCGAAGAGTCTGACGAAATCTGGCTCGACGCACAGCATAGTGGCTACAAAAACTCGCACGGCCTACTACATCGGCGCCGCTTGTTTATGTCCGGCAATGGCGAACGCCTAACCGGTGAAGACGCGCTGGTGCGCCCAATTTCACATGCTGACAGTGATGACCATTATTTCGTCAATTTCGAAATACGTTTCCATTTGCACCCAACCGTCACCGCCCTCATGGGGAAAGACGCCATCAGGCTTATCTGCGATAATGGCACTGTCTGGCGGTTCAAAACCAGCCATGAGAACGCCCGTCTTGAGCGGACAATATATCTCGCGCGTGGTAATGTTGAACGCCCGGAGCAAATCGTGCTGGCCGGACGCGCAGACCCGAATGGCGACGGTACAGAACCGCCGAACTGTATACGCTGGGCGTTCCTGAAGGAGGCCTCTCTATGACGCCTAAATCGTCCGCCCGTCGCGCAATGATGCTAACCCTCGGGTTCGATGCAGCTATGGCTGGGCTCGCGATGGTGCTGGCGACTGGATGTGTCTGGTATTTCAAAGGCGGCGAGTTCCCCTTTCCGTCCAAGTCACTGATTCTGACAACCTCCTCCTTTATCATTGTCGCAATTATCGGCTTTTTGGTTCGCGGCGTTCAGAAGCAAGTATGGCGACACCTGTGCTGGCCCGATGCACTCGGCGTCATTCAAGGCGTTGGGCTGACGGCGCTATTATTCATTCCTGCCATCCTGTTGCTGAATGGCGCGCTATATTCACCGTGGCCAATTTTGTTTGTCACCCTAGTGTTCTGGACGATTGCACTCTTCATTGGGCGGATGGGCGCGCTAATGCGCTCAACGCGGGCGCCCTTCCAGATTTTCCGCAGCACATCCAAAACCGGACAACACATCTTGCTGGTCGGCGATGTTGAATCCAGCGTTGAGCTTCTGCGGCGTGTTCAAAACGATGACCGCGTTCAAAAGCTTCGCATTCTCGGCATGGTCGAGATTCGGGGCGCCGAACCGGGCCGCGCGATCCGCGGTGTCCCAATTATGGGAGACTTGTCTCAACTCGGCGAAGTGATCGACATCCTCACCGTGCGCTATGACCAAAAGCCTTGGATCGCAGTTACAGGCGCCGCGCGCACCCGCGATGCGATGCTGGAAATTCTGGAAACAGCTTCGCTTCATGGCGCAGAAATTATGGCGCTTGCTCCTGACGGTGCCGCCCAGCTTTTGGACCCCATCCACCCTGCTGATCTGCTCTATCGCAACGAACGCCAGCTCGACCCGACCCCGGTTCAAAATATTGTCGCAACTCAAAACGTGCTAGTCACCGGCGGCGGCGGCACAATCGGATCAGAAATCTCGCGCCAATTGGCCTCATTCAAACCAAACACTTTGGCACTGCTCGATTCCTCAGAGTTTAATCTCTACTCAATCGACATGGATCTAAAGCTGAGTGACGAATCCGCAGACGTGGTTCAAGTATTTGGCGATGTCCGCGAGGCTGAACGCCTTTCAAACGTTTTCCAGCAAATTCAGCCAGATATCGTCATCCACGCCGCCGCGCTGAAACATGTGCCGCTGATGGAAGCTAATCCGTGTGAGGCTGTGCTGACAAATGTGGGCGGCGCGATGAACACGGTGAAGTTGGCCATAAGCTCAGAGGCGAAGCATTTCGTCTTCATCTCAACCGACAAAGCCGTTGATCCAGACAATGTGATGGGTGCCACCAAACGCCTCGCTGAGATCATCGTCGCGCGCTATACCAAGGACACCTCTGTAGCCGCCTCAATGGTGCGGTTCGGTAATGTCCTCGGCTCATCCGGCTCAGTCGTTCCCCTATTCGAAAAACAGATCAGCTTGGGCGGGCCCGTTACCGTCACTGATCCAGACGTCACGCGTTATTTCATGACAGTTGAAGAGGCTTCCAGTCTCGTTCTGCAGGCCAGCGCCTTGGGCACACCCGGCCAAGCTGACCTCTTCGTTTTGGACATGGGTGAGCCCATGCGAATTTATCAGCTCGCCGAAACGATGATCCGCCTCAAAGGCCTCGTGCCCGGACAAGACATACAAATCGAAACTATCGGCATGCGCGCCGGCGAAAAGATGCATGAAGAGCTCGTCTATGCCCACGAAACGGTTGCGCAAACCAAGATTGAAGGTATTCAATCGGTTGCCTGCGCGGCTCATCACAACTCGCTCTTCGACAAACAACTTGCGGCTCTATTAGAGGCTGCAGCGCGGCGTGATAGCGAAGAGACGCTACGCCTGCTCGGCCTTCTCGTTCCCGAGTATGGCAAAAACCAGTTGGAAAAGGCGCGTCGTCATAGCGCTTGACGCACTGGCCTAGCGTGCTACGCCGCGCGCAACGTGATCCATCCGAAGGAAACTGCTATGTCCGATGCCGCCACACGCGGGAATCCAGTCCGCATTCGCCGCGCACTTATTTCTGTCTCTGATAAAACAGGCCTCGTAGAACAAGCCAAAAAGCTTATCGACATGGGCGTTGAACTAGTCTCAACCGGCGGCACCTCGAAACTCATCAAAGACGCCGGGCTGCCTGTTAAAGACGTTTCAGACCTAACTGGCTTCCCAGAGATGATGGATGGCCGGGTTAAAACACTGCACCCTGTGGTCCATGGCGGTCTGCTTTACCTGCGCGACAATCCTGAGCATGTGAAAGCAGCAGAAGCTCATGGCATTGGCGCCATCGACCTCATCTATGTGAACCTCTACCCGTTTGAAGCAACAGTCGCCTCAGGCGCTGACTTTGATACCTGTATCGAAAACATCGACATTGGCGGCCCAGCCATGTTGCGCGCCGCAGCAAAGAACGGCGCTTTCGTGGCTGTCTGCACAGATGGCGGAGACCTTGATGATGTCCTCGCTAATATGGATGCAAACAATGGCGAAGTGCCTGTCGCGCTTTGCCGCAAGCTCGCCGCCAAAACCTATGCACGCACAGCCGCATATGACGCGGCCATTTCAAACTGGTACGCCGCGCAACTAGACGACAGCGCGCCAGACTGGTTCGCCCACGGCGGAAAACTGCAAGAGGCGCTTCGCTACGGCGAAAACCCTCACCAGAAAGCCGCCTTCTATGTCACCGGAGAACAGCGCCCCGGCGTTGCCACGGCAAAGCAACTGCAGGGCAAGGCGCTCTCCTACAATAATATCAACGACACAGATGCAGCTTATGAGCTGATCGGTGAACTCGGTGATGAAGCCCCAACTGTAGCCATTATCAAACACGCCAACCCATGCGGCGTCGCCCAAGCTGGTAATGTAATTGAAGCCTACCGCGCCGCGCTCGCATGTGATTCCACATCAGCATTTGGCGGCATTGTTGCGTTGAACCGACCACTTGATGAAGCCACCGCAAAAGAGATCACTCAAGTCTTTACCGAAGTCGTCATCGCGCCGGGTGCGGACGAAGCCGCGCAAGCGATCTTTGCGAAAAAGAAAAACCTGCGCCTCCTCATAACAGAGGGGCTACCAGACCCGGCATCCGCAGGCTTCTTCATGAAGACAGTCGCCGGCGGGGTCCTGATGCAAGATCGAGACTTTGGACGCATTACCAAAGCAGACTTAAACGTCGTCACCAAGAAGGCGCCAACAGAACAGCAAATGGAAGACCTGTTGTTTGCATGGCGCGTCGCTAAGCACGTTAAATCAAACACGATCGTTTATGCACGAGACGGAGCAACTGTTGGCGTTGGCGCTGGCCAGATGAGCCGGATCGATTCAGCCCGCATCGCCGCGCGCAAAGCCGTTGACGCGGCTGAAGTCGCCGGATGGGACACGCCCCGCACAAGCGGATGCGTCGCGGCATCTGACGCCTTCTTCCCCTTCCCTGATGGATTGCTGCAAGCGGCCTCTGCCGGGGCAACAGCGGTTATCCAGCCGGGTGGGTCAATTCGTGATGATGAGGTTATTGCTGCTGCGGACGAAGCTGGCTTGGCAATGGTATTCACAGGCATGCGCCACTTCCGGCATTAATTCGGAAGCGGCACATCGCCGTTTGACTAAATAGACAAGATGATCTTGCCGAAGTGTTTTTGCGCCGCTTGGTGCGCAAACGCTTCGGCAATTTTGTCTAACGGGAAGGTTTGGTCCAGCACCGGCTTGATGCCATTCGCATTGATCGCTGCGATCATGTCTTCCTGATGCTCGGCCGACCCAACAGTGATACCGCTTAGCGTGATATTGGCCGAGAACAGCGCCGCAGTCGGCACCTCACCTGAAACACCCGTCAGCACACCAATCAGTGAGATATGTCCGCCAATGCGACTTGCCGCGATTGATTGGGCCAACGTTTCCGGCCCACCAATTTCCACGACCTCATCAACACCGCGACCATTAGTCAAAGCCTTCGCAGCCTTGCCCCATTTCGGTTCTTCTTTGTAGTTCAGCACATGGTCTGCGCCCAGCTCTTTAAGGCGAGCGAGTTTCTCCGGTGACGAGGATGTTGAAATCACATTTGCGCCAGCGGCCTTTGCAAACTGTAGCGCAAAAATGGACACGCCGCCCGTGCCTTGGGTTAGCACCCAATCACCCGGCTTAACATTTCCCTCTACGAACAAAGCACGCCAAGCAGTCAGCGCGGCGCAGGGCAGCGACGCAGCTTCTTCATAGCTGTACCCATCTGGCATTGTAGTGAATGCCGACTCTGGCATGGCGACAAATTCAGCGGCAAATCCATCTGCGCCATCGCCGGGAACGCTGCTAAACCCGCCCAGTTGCGGGGGGCCAGATTGCCATCCAGGAAAGAACAAGCCCAGGACTTTGTCTCCGACAGCAAAGCGGCTCGCGCCTTCGCCAAGTTCAACAACATCACCCGCGCCGTCCGACATGGGGATACGACCGTCCGGCGTCGGAATACCACCGACAACAACCATCAGGTCATGATAATTCAGGCTAGATGCCCGAACCCGAACGAGGATTTCACCGGGCCCCGGTTTTGGCTTCTCACGTTCCTCAATCTTCAGATTTTCTAGGCCACCGGGCTTCTTTACAGCTGCAACTTTCATCTTGTTCTCTCTCATTAAAATACCCGAGCAAATGGCGACGCCAGACGCTAGGGAAGTCAAGCGAGTTAAATACCCGCGCGGATAAGTAGGCGCTGGAACCCGCCCCAGAATTCGCTGCGGCGATCATCGGTTTCCATCAGTATCTCGTGCATCGCGCCCTCGACCATCACATGCTCGCAATCGGGCAAATGCTTTGCAACTTTGGTGTGGGAAGCATTATCAACCAGCTGTTCTTCTTCGGCCGAGGCCACAAAAATTGGGATGCCGACCTCTTTGAGGTATTTCGCTTTCCCGAATTTGCTGATGATCGTCAAAGAGGCATCCAGCCAGCCCCATGTTACGGGCCCAAGGTCCAAATCCGGCGACGTCTCGATAAGCGCCTTGTGAATTTCCCAACGCCGTTTGTCATGTGTGACGACATTGGTTTCAAATGTCTCTGCTGGCCCCGGCTGCTGCGCATAGTCTTGGGATTTTCCCGTCGCGCGCATCGCCCACACCAGATAGCGCATACCGAGGAACTTGGTTTTCAAACCCCACATAGGCGCACAAAACGCCGCTGCCTCTACCTTGATCTGTTTATTCGCTATGGCAGACAGCGCAATCGCGCCGCCCATTGAATGCGCGAGCGCCACATAAGGCCGCGGCAATCGATCAGAAAGCTCAGTTAGCCCATTTGCCAGCGCGCCCATAAAAGTCTCGAACCGATCAATGTGCCCTTTGCGGGAATCGTCGAGCAAACGCTCAGACAGCCCCTGCCCCGGCCAATCAATGATGAGCACAGCAAAGCCCATCACCTGCAGCTCATTGGCGACCTCGAAATACTTCTCAATATATTCGGTACGCCCCGGGCAGACGATAACCGTTCCGCGCACCTTGTTATCGCTTAGCGCAGGCGCGAGACAAGCGCGCAAAGAGCGTCCCTCGGTGCCTTTAAACCAAACGATCTCTGCGCCCAACGGCGAGGGATTATCCGGAACAGTCACAAACTCAGATGATGCAGTGTGGGTCATTCGCATCTCGATCAATTAGCGAAAAAGACATTTGCCTCTTTAGGAAAAAAGGCGCCACCAGCCATCTTAGCCCGGTAGCGCCCTTTTCGAATAGATAGAAAATCAGACTAAGAGAATTTGCTCATCAGGCCCTGTAGCTGCATAGCCACAGACATGTCGCCTTCAACTTTTAGCTTGCCCTGCATGAACGCCATTGTTGGGTCCAGCTCACCAGCAGACAGTTTTGTGAAGTCGCCCCAGCTAACTTTAATCGTCGCGTCCGCGTCGGCATCATCATTGTTCACATCGCCGCTAACGCCATCGATGAATAATTTGCCCTCGTCACCAAAGTCAAATTTCACCTTCTTGGTAAAGTCACCACCCGCTTCAACAGCTGAGTTTGCTTTCTCGGTAAGTTCCGCAAGTGTCATGGTTTTCTCCCTAATTGACTTTGCTCTTTTAAAGATAAAGCAAACCAATCAGCATTCAGCAAGACAATTTCCTTGACTGACCATGCGCGGGATAGAACACAAGACAGCATGAGTTGGGAAAAATCGATTACTGAGCTGCGCCAGCGCGAGCGCCTGGCAGAAAAAATGGGTGGGGAAGAACCGGTAGCGCGACAGCGCTCTCGCGGAAAACTCACCGTGCGCGAACGCGTTGCCTTCATGGCAGACCCGGGGAGTTTCCATGAGCTCGGCAAAATCGCGGGCCGCGCCACTTATAATGATAGACAAGAGATGGAAGATTTTCTTCCGTCAAACTCCGTCATTGGACGCGCCAAAATTGATGGTCGCCCCGTTGTCCTTCTAGCAGATGATTTCACCGTGCGCGGCGGGGCAGCAGATGCCTCCATTCGCGGTAAGCTCCTACAATCCATCAAAATGGCGTCTGAATACCGCATGCCCCTCGTCCAGATGATTGATGGCACAGGCGGCGGCGGCTCTATCAAAGTGTTCGAGACAGACCCCAGAACCTACATTCCCGAGACACCCGGTTGGGCAGAGATCGTCCACGCCTTGGCGGAAGTGCCTTGCGTGTCGCTCGGACTTGGCCCGTGCGCAGGTATGGGCGCTGGCCGCCTCACCGCGAGCCATTTCGCGGTCATGGTCAAAGAACTCAGCCAAGTCTTCGTCGCTGGCCCGCCGGTGGCGATCGCGCTTGGTGAGGACGTCACCAAGGAAGAGCTTGGCGGCTGGCTCATCCAAGGGCGCAACGGCACCGTAGATAAAGTGGTCGAGAGTGAGGCCGAGGCCTTTGAGGTCGCACGCCGCTTCCTCTCCTATCTCCCCTCTTCCATACATGAGCTTTCCGCACGCACCGCCCCGACGGACGACCCCAACCGACGCGAAGACAGCCTCATCTCTGTCGTTCCAGACGATGGCAAGACACCTTACAAGCCGCACAAGATTATTGATGCCTGTGTCGACAAGAACAGTTTCTTTGAAATTGGCGACGAATGGGGTCGCGGCATCGTAACCGGCTTTGCCCGCATTGACGGTCACGCTGTGGGCATCATGGCCGGCAATCCCTTCTTCCTAGATGGCGCATGGACAGCAGACGTTTGCGACAAGGTCACCCGGCACGTAGACCTCTGTGACCTATTCCACTTGCCTATCATCCACTTTGTTGACTGTCCGGGCTTTGCCGTGGGCGTTAAGGCAGAAACAGCTGGCGTCTCACGCGCTGCCGTAAAAGCCATGACCGCTGTGTATCAAGCCAAAGTGCCTACCTGCTCCATCGTCGTGCGCAAAGCTTATGGCCTTGCAGGGTCTGTGATGATGAACCAAAGCCGCATGAAGTGGCGCTATTGCTGGCCAAGTGGCGATTGGGGCAGCCTGCCCATCGCGGGCGGCATCGAAGCAGCCTATCGCAAAGAGATCCTCGAAGCCGAAGACCCGGAAGAGTATAAGAAGAAGCTCTATGCCCGGTTCGAAGCGATCGGCTCACCGTTCCGCACAGCTGAAGCCTTCCTCGCCGAAGAGATTATCGACCCACGCGATACGCGCCCTCTACTCGTAGATTTCGTGGAGAATGCAGTACGCACACTAGAAACAGGGCCTATGAAGCGCGGCTGGCGCCCTTAAACCGCCGCTTTTTCAACGCGGTATCGGCACCCACCCACCAATTGCTTGCCGTTTTTCTATGATGTGATCAGATAAACAGCAAGACAACCGGCCGGAAAACGGGCCCAAGCATAGGATCGCATCGATATGAAAACGCCCCTCCTCCTCTCCGCTGCCCTGCTCGCTTTGGTCGCCTGCGGGTCCAAAGATTACACCAGCGAAGGATCCTATGACGCGAGTTACGTCCCCGAAGCGGCCTCCATCCAAGACATATCCCCTGCCCCAAAGATGGAAATGGATGGGTCCCCTAATGGAGCAAACACTGCCCCCACCGTTCAACAATACATCGCCTACGCACATAGCTTAGGCCTACGCCTGCCCGTCGCCCAGATTGAACCGATCATGCAAGGTCATGTCGAAGCGTGCACGACGGCTGGCCCGACAAATTGCCTTGTCACCAATTCATGGCTCAACGCCTATTCCGAAGATCAAGCCTCAGCGATGCTGCAAATTCGCGCAACGCCGAGCTGGATTGACGCCTACCTCTCCGGCGTTGACGCACAGGCTAAAGCCGCCAAAGGCGAGGTCACCAATCGTCAGCGTACGGCTGAAGACCTCACCTCAACCATCATCGACACAGGCGCACGCCTCGCAGCGCAGCAAACGCTGCAAAAACGCCTCCAAGACCTGCTCGCCACCCGACCCGGAGAGCTTGGTGAACTGCTGGAAACTGAGCGCGAACTTGCCCGTGTAAACGGTGACATCGACTCGCTTAAGTCTCGCATGAAGGCGCTACGCCAGCGTGTGGACATGAGTGTGCTGACGGTCAACTACGAAACCAAGCGTAACCCAATCAGCCAAAGCGCGCTTAGCCCGCTCGGCGATGCGTTCGGCAATTTCTTCTATAATTTATCGGGTGCACTCGCCGCCGTAATCACTGCCTTTGCGGTTGGCCTACCTTGGCTCATCCTTTTCGGCGTCTTCTTGTGGCTCTGGCTCAAAATGATCTGGCCACGCATCAAGCGTAAGCCAAAAGCCTAGACCAAAAAAAGCCCCTCTTCTCAGAGAGGCTTTTCTAATTCTTCGATCAAAGCCTTACTAGCCCGCTTTTTTCTTCGGCTTCGTTTCGCCAAGTAAACGCTCAGCGACTTCTTTCGGCACAATCATAATCAACTGGCTGAGGGTGCGGTCCCAATCATTCATCAACTCAGTCGCGCGCACAGAGCCGGTTTCGCTTACATGCGTCTCAATAAGTGATTTACATTCAGCGATATACTCTGCAGGCATGTCGCCCAGTGGATACCAATCAATCGCATCCGGGTTAGCAACCTTGTCAAACTTCGCGTCCGGGTCCCAGATGAACGCAGCGCCGCCCGTCATGCCCGCGCCATAATTGTCACCAACTGGCCCCAGAATAACTGCGCGGCCACCCGTCATATATTCGCACCCATTTGCGCCGCAGCCTTCGATAACGGCGACTGCGCCAGAGTTACGAACAGCAAAGCGAACGCCCGCCGTGCCCGACGCAAACAGCCTACCGCTGGTCGCACCATAGAGGCAGGTATTGCCGATGATCGAGTCGCCCACGGAGGACTTACGGTTCTCCTGACGCGGCGCAACAACGATGGTCGCACCAGACAGGCCCTTGCCCACATAGTCATTGGCATCACCCAGCACTTCCAGCTTCAAGCCCTGAACGCTAAACGCGCCAAGCGACTGTCCGGCCGATCCATCCATGCGGATGTGCAGGCGGTCCGCCGGCAACGCAGCCATACCGAATTTGCGAGTGATGTGCGATGACGCCCGTGTACCAATGGCCCGCATCGTGTTTTGCACACCATACTCAAGCTGCATTTTCTCACCACGCTCAAAGAATGGCTCCGCATCGCGCAAGATTTGTATATCGAGCGCATCCGGTACTTCTTCCCGGCGGTTCGGCTGATAAACAACCGCTTCATCCGTATCCACCTGAACCAGTAATGGGTTCAAATCGAGATCATCGAGATGCTGCGCACCACGGCTAACCTGCGCGAGCAGATCAGTGCGGCCAATCGCTTCGTCCAATGATTTAAGCCCGAGGCTCGCGAGAATTTCACGCACATCCTCTGCGATAAAGCTCATCAGATTAACGACCTTTTCCGGGGAACCTGTGAACTTCTTGCGCAACTCTTCATCCTGAACACACACACCAACCGGGCATGTGTTTGAATGGCACTGGCGCACCATGATGCACCCCATGGCCACTAGAGACGCCGTGCCGATGCCATATTCCTCAGCGCCCAGCATCGCCGCGATCACAATGTCACGCCCCGTGCGCAGTCCGCCATCTGTACGGAGCGTCACTTTATTACGCAAATTGTTGAGTGATAGAATCTGGTGCGCTTCCGCTAGGCCCGGCTCCCACGGCAGACCCGCGAATTTGACCGAAGTCTGCGGGCTGGCACCCGTACCACCTACACCGCCAGCGATGAGAATAATATCCGCTTTCGCCTTGGCAACACCGGCAGCAACTGTTCCGACGCCTGATTGAGACACGAGCTTCACACACACGCGCGCAATTGGATTAATTTGCTTCAAATCATAGATCAGCTGAGCCAAATCTTCGATCGAATAGATATCGTGATGCGGCGGCGGTGAGATCAATGTCACGCCCGGCGTCGCATGACGCAGTTTTGCGATCAGTTCGGTCACCTTAAAGCCAGGCAATTGCCCGCCTTCACCCGGCTTCGCGCCCTGTGCGATCTTAATTTCAATCTCGCGACATTGGTTTAGATATTCCGCCGTCACACCAAAGCGGCCAGACGCCACCTGCTTAATAGCAGAGTTCATATTGTCGCCATTAGGCAGTGGACGATAACGCGCGCGGTCTTCCCCGCCCTCACCAGACACAGATTTTGCGCCAATCCGGTTCATCGCGACATTCATCGTGCCGTGAGCCTCAGGGCTAAGCGCGCCAAGAGACATACCCGGTGTAACAAACCGCTTGCGGATTTCATTGATCGACTGAACCTGCGTAAGTGGAATAGCCTCCCCTGCCGCCTTGAAGTCTAGCAAATCACGCAACTGCAAAGGGTCGCGCGCATGCACAGCCTCAACATATTTGCGATAGATCGAGTAATCCCCGCGATCACAGGCTGCCTGAAGCGTGTGGATCAAATTACCGTCCAGCGCATGTGGTTCTTCAGAGGCGCGCAAGCGGTAGAACCCGCCCACTGGCAGTGAGACCACATCATCGTCAAACGCCGCCATATGACGCTCAAGCGCATTCTCTTCTAGGCCAGCAAGGCCAAGTCCAGAGATCCGGCTCGTCATGCCGGGGAAATAGTCCGCCATCAGTGCGCGAGATAGTCCAAGTGCTTCAAAATTATGTCCGCCGCGGTAGGACGAGATGATCGAGATGCCCATCTTGGAAATGATCTTCAGCAAGCCGCCTTCGACAGCCTTCTTATATTCGCCAACGCATTCATTCAGCGAACGACCCTCATACAGACCACGCGCATGGCGATCAGCGATAACGTCCTGCGTGAGATATGCGTTGACACATGTTGCGCCCACGCCCACCAAAACTGCGAAATAGTGCGTATCAAGACACTCGGCTGAGCGCACAGTAAGCGAACAAAATGTCCGCAAACCTTGCGCTACCAAATGCGAATGAACCGCCCCAGTCGCGAGGATCATCGGGATTGCAATCCGATCGGCTGACTGATGCTGATCGGTCAAGATGATATGCTCACGCCCCTCGCGCACGGCCTCTTCGGCCTCACGCCGAATACGTGCCAGCGCGTCGCGCAAAGTGACACCGTCTTTCGTGGCGGCGTCAGCGTCAAACGTACAATCGATCTCAACTGTATCAACGCCCAGCTTCTCAATCAGGCGCTCATACATACCGGTCGTAAGTACCGGGCTATCCAGCACAAATACGTCTTGCTGTAATTTGTCGGTATCCAGAACATTGCCGAGGTTTTTAAACCGCGTCTTCAAACTCATCACGCGGGCTTCGCGCAATGGGTCAACAGGCGGGTTTGTCACTTGGCTAAAGTTCTGACGGAAGAAGTGACTCATCGGGCGATAAGAATATGACAGAACCGCTGGCGCAGTATCATCCCCCATCGAACCGATAGCTTCCTTACCCATCTCAACCATTGGCGAGAGGATCAGCTCAATCGTTTCAAGCGTAAACCCAGCCGCTGTTTGGCGACGCATACGGTCTTCAGTGTTAAACAATTGCGGCTCATCACCCGGTCCAATGATCGGGTCGAGCTCAGTTACGCTAGAAAGCCATTCTTCATATGGTGCCTGATCGGCCAGAATATCGATGATCTCTTTATGCTCGTAAAACTTACCCTCTTTCAGGTCAGCCGCGATCATGCCACCAGCCGGGATAGAGCCAAGCTTTATAACTTTACGATCGCCAAGCGGGCACATGCCTGCTTCTGATCCAACGGCCAATATTCCGTCATCTGTCAAAGCATACCGCAACGGGCGCAAGCCATTACGGTCAAGCCCTGCGATTGCCCAGCGACCATCATAAGCCGCGATACCTGCCGGGCCATCCCATGGCTCCATCACAGAGTTACAATAGTCATACAAAGCCCGATGCGAATCCGGCATGATAGAGCCACGCTTAGACCACGCCTCTGGCACCATCATCGCTTTCGCCATCGGCGCAGAGCGACCGGATTTACACAACAACTCAAACACGGAGTCCAATGCGCCAGAGTCAGACGTACCATCCGGTATGACCGGCTTTACATCATCGACATGCTCGCCAAAATCTTCAGACACCATGCGAATTTCATGGCTCTTCATCCAGTTTTTATTACCGCGAACTGTGTTGATCTCACCATTATGCGCAATCATGCGGAAGGGTTGCGCCAGCGACCATTGCGGGAATGTATTGGTAGAGTAACGCTGGTGGAAAATAGCAAAAGCGGAGATGAAGCGCTCGTCACGCAGATCTAGATAAAAGTTGTCGATGTCCTCAGCCAAGAACATGCCCTTATAAATCAATGACGAATGGCTCAGTGAACAGACGTAAAAATCGGGTATCGCCTGTTCACGTGCGCGCCGCTCAATCCGCCGGCGGCAAATATACAGTGCGCGCTCCAGATCTTCTGGACTACGGCCACGTGCGTCGCGGAACATAATCTGCTCAATTGCCGGCCGCGTATCCTTCGCCTTCTGACCGATCACGCCCACATCTACCGGAGGCTGGCGCCAGCCATAGATATAAAACCCAAAGTGCAGCACTTCAGTTTCAACAATAGTCCGCGCAGCCTCTTGCGCCGTAAAATCCGTACGCGGCAAGAAGATTTGACCAACGCAAATCGGGTCATCCGTTGGCTTATGGCCCGTGCGTTCAACATGCTCGCGGAAAAAGTCCTGCGGCACTTCAACACGAATACCCGCGCCGTCGCCTGTTTTGCCGTCAGCATCAACCGCGCCCCGGTGCCAAACATTCTTCAGCGCAGCAATGCCCATCTCAACAATCGCGCGGCGCGGCTTACCATCAAGCGCAGCCACGAGGCCAACACCGCAAGCATCATGCTCATCAGCAGGGTTATAGGCATTTCCGTCGATCAGTTTTTGACGGTTCTCAAGATATTTTTTGATCGTATCAGTCATTTATTCGTCTCCGCCATTCAATGTGGCTAGGAATTCTGCACCGGTCAGCTTTGGCTGTTCGCCAGCAAGGTCGTAATAATCGGGCTTCTCATCGATAAAGATCTCTTTTCCGATGCGCTCCCCTTTCGGCATATCCAAACTTCCCGAAGCAATGGCCCAGAAATCAGGCGCTTCGTTCAGCCGATAAAACAGGCTCGATCCGCAGTCAGAGCAAAAGCCACGCTTAGCCCATTCTGAACTGGCATACCATTTCAACGTGGACTCGTTTGAGAACACAACGTCCCCGTCAGTAACATCTGCGCCGATGAACGGCCCTCCGGTCCAGCGTTGGCACATCGCGCAGTGACAGGCGTCAACATGCGAAAATCCGCCAATGTCGAACTGAACTCCGCCGCACAGGCATTTTCCTTTAAGTCTCTCGCCCATGCCCCTACTCCGCCGCCACTTTTGCGGCGCGTTCAGCTTCACGCATCGCTTTGTGCATTGCCTCCGCTGCATCCCGGCCATCTTTAATCGCCCAAACGACCAGTGAAGCACCGCGCACAATATCGCCCGCCGCATACACGCCCGATAGTGATGTCTCCAACGTTGAGAAATCAATACGCACCGCGCCCCAACGGTTCACCGTCAGCGCAGACTCGCCAAACAGTTCCGGCAAATCTTCAGGGTCAAAACCAAGCGCCTTAATCACGAGATCAGCTTTAATCTCTTCGCTTTCCCCGGTCGAAATCGGGGACTGGCGACCAGACGCATCGGCCTCGCCAAGGCGCATCTTATCAACACGCACAGCTTTCACCTTATTGGCTTTGGTGTGGAGAATAGCTTCAGGAGACGACAGCCAGTTGAACACAACGCCCTCTTCTTCCGCGTTTTGTACTTCTCGCTGACTGCCCGGCATATTCGCCCGGTCACGCCGATAAAGACAGATAACTGACTTCGCGCCTTGGCGGATCGCCGTGCGAACACAGTCCATCGCCGTGTCACCGCCGCCAATCACCACAACGCGCTTGCCTTCTGCGTTCAGCGTGCCGTCGTCAAATTCTGCAACCTCGTCGCCAAACCCTTTGCGGTTAGACGCGGTCAAATATTCTAGCGCCGGGAAAACACCCTCCGCGCCGCTACCCGGCACGCGCAAGTCTTTCGCTTTATAAACGCCCGTCGCAATCAGCAACGTGTCATGCTTCTCGCGCAGCCCTTGCAGAGTAACAGTTTCGCCAACGCGCGTATTAAACTCAAACGTCACGCCGCTATCGGTCAGATGCTTGATACGGCGCTCAACAACGTCCTTCTCAAGCTTAAAGCCGGGAATGCCATAAACCAGCAAACCGCCACCGCGATCATTGCTGTCATACACGGTGACTTGATAGCCCTTACGGCGCAGCTGTTCAGCCGCTGCCAGACCACCCGGCCCTGCCCCGATAATGCCGGCAGACTGTTTGCGCTCACGCGATGGCTTGATCGGCTTGATCCAGCCCTTCTTCCACGCAGTGTCTGTGATGTGCTTCTCGACAGAGCCGATCGTCACAGTGCCATGGCCAGACTGTTCAATCGTACAAATGCCTTCACACAGGCGATCTTGTGGGCAAATTCGGCCACAAATCTCAGGCATATTATTGGTCGCAGAAGAAACCTGATACGCCTCCTCCAGTCGACCTTCTGCGGTCAGCCGCAGCCAATCGGGGATATTGTTAGAAAGTGGGCACCCTTGCTGACAGAATGGAACACCACACTGAGAACAGCGCGAAGCCTGCGCATTTGCCGCTTTTGCCGAATAGGCCTTATAGATCTCATCAAAGTCCGTCGCGCGCGTTTTCGCGGCGCGTTTGTCCGGCATAGACCGCTCGACATGTGTAAATTGGAGCATTTTTCCAGCCATTTGTGCCTCCTGCAACGAAAGGCACAATCTGACACCCAGCAACCAATGCAGCAAGAGGAATCAAACCAACACAACTCATAATGATATCTATTGACCCTCAGTATCTATAATTTTTACGAAATCACGGCGCGGTTACATCAAGTATCAATCAAAATGATACTTATAATATTTCAGCCCCCGATAACCAAATTCCGCTAGCTAAGGCCCAACACTTGCAAACAGGTCGCCCATGAACTTGCTACAGCTAATGATAATCGCCGCCCTACAGGGCATCACAGAATGGCTCCCGATCTCTTCATCGGGCCATGTTCTGCTTGCCTCCAACTGGTTCGGGCTGGAGGGGCGTGACGAGTTGCTCATGAACGCCGTCTCTAATATCGGCACACTATTGGCCATGCTGGTCTATTTCCGCAAAGACGTATGGGCCGCCATTCTGGGCGGGTTCGAGCTTGTCGGCGCGCCAGTCACCAAAAAGCCCCTCTCACGCGGTGCAAATCTCGCGCTCTGTATCCTCGTCGCGACGCCCTTCGCGCTCGCCGTGGCTGCGGTTTACGAGAAGTTCCTCCCCGCCCCTCTTCAAGACACGCTGCGCAGCGTCGAAACAGTTGCCGCCTCAACCATCATCTTCGGCCTGCTCCTCTGGTGGGCAGACGTGAAAGGCCCGCGCCATCGCACAGAAGCCGACATGACGCTCAAACATGCGTTCTGGATTGGCGCGACCCAGGCCATCGCCGCCCTCATCCCCGGCACCAGCCGCTCAGGCATCACCATGACAGCCGCCCGCGCATTCGGATATGAACGTACAGAAGCCGCCCGCTTCTCAATGCTGATCGGCGCGCCTATCCTAGCCGCCGCCGGCCTCTATGGCGCGCTCGGCCTACTAGACCCCGCCGCTGGCACCAGCACAGTCACCTTCCAAGACGGCATGATCGTCACCGGCATTGCCTTCCTAACCGGCATCGCTTCAATCTGGTTTCTCATGTCCCTCATCAAGCGCATGAGCTTCCTACCCTTCGTGCTGTATCGGCTGCTGCTAGGCGTAGCACTCGTGCTCACATCACCGCTGATTGGATTGTTTTAGTTTGCAGCGTTACAACGAGCGGAATCTACGAGGATTGAATGAGAAGAGCCGTTTAAAAACGTGTACTCAAATTCAAAAATCACACCCAGCTCAATAGCCCAGTTAACGTCCAGCGAATCACAAAAACTAGCAAGTGAACTTTGTTCGAAGTTTTCCTCAAGTGAATCTACGCTTATATCGGTAGACCGTAATTCATATGCGTAAGTGAAGCGACCGTTTTTGTAGGCTCCACCAACCAATGTAGTTACCGCGTCAAGTTGCTCAGGCGTTGATTCCGACAATAGCGCGGCTTCAGCGTGCAAAGAAGCCAGCGCCATTTGGTTTTGTGCGTCGGCACTCAACTGCACCTGCGGATCGAAATTTAGCTTACTTCTGCTCATTCTGGCAAAGGTGCTCTCGGGCCTCTCAAGTAAAAAGCCTTGCAGCGCCACAAAGCCTTTGCAGGCGGCTTCAGAATTATGGTCCTCTCCCGAGGCCGCATTAGTGGCCGCGTAGAAATCATCCGGATACATACCAGCCAGATGTTCCCATGCACCGACAACCTCCGTTTCAGCCTCATGTAGTGGTGCTATGCCTGAGTTTCCCTGCCCCGCGCTTCGAATCAAAACCTCAAGGGCTTTCGCCTCAGACAACTTGTATTCGTATGGTAAGACCTCTGGAATCCTTGCACTAGGACGCCCCAAAGCTAGCTCAACACACAATTCAGGCGCTACTTTCGACAGGTACTCAAGTTTATCTTGAATAGTCATCGACATATGCACGACTGCCTTATCGCTCGCATGTCGATAAAACTCTGCCTGATGTCGCTGATAAAAATCTGAGGCGACTGGGAAAAGAGATTTGCTAGACATCTCTGCCGCCCGCAAGTCAGAAGACAGATGCTCCCACAATGCAGGATATTCATCCCGTACGGCTCTAAGCCCAACGGTTAATGGATCAGAGAGCAATAGCTCTTCGTCGGCATACACCTCGTCCACCATAGAGAGGCGCGCGCCCAATAGGGCCCCTACCGCAAGCGCAAGCACAACTATCCCCCTCGCCCAACTCATCCCTTGCTCTTCTCGATCGAGCCTATTTCGCAAAAACAATGCACAAAACGCAGCGAGAGCAGATGGAACACCATAGGCAAAAGCAGACCTATTCCAATTTGGTTGAGCGCCATCCGCCATTCCGTAGGCAGCAAGACCCGTTACAATCGCGCCTGCAATGCAAAACCCAAGTACTACTGCCAACCCAACAGAAACCAGCCGCTTCAAAACTCCAGCGATGAAAAAGCTTATCAATGCAATGATAACGGCCGCACCAAAGGCAGATCCTAGAATATACGGATCCATTAAGTCCTGCAGCATCTCATGACCCCACCATAAAGAGGATACATTATTCCTTTAGTTTAATTCCCGCAATCCCGACCACCACACAAAGCAACACGCGCCTCAAGCTATTAGCCCGTGCCGCGTGTTGCCCCCTCGCATTTGCGTCCCATAGCCTGCAGGGGACTTACAGTATCGCAATGTAATCGCGCACGCGCTGCGACGCCTTTGGGGCAAACCACAGGCGAATTATGGTTAATTCGTGTTGACGTTAACGTGTTGCGCTTAAGCTTCGCTCGGCGTGTGGAACTCGCCATAATCACGGAACCGCCAGAGGTATGCCGGGACGATCGCTTCAACCGTTTCCAGATCGGTCAGCCCCAAATCAGCCGCCGTCAAAGCGCCCTCTGCCACCACGTTATCTGTCTTCAGCATCTCAACCTGATCGCCGGTAATTGGCGGCTCACCCAGGAAGCCCCAGCAGAATGGCGGCACAAACCGCCATGTTGCGCCCATCAAATAGCCAATCGGCTTGGCGATCCAGAATGGCAGCGGCACTTTCCCGCGCTTGCGATCGACCATTGAGAAGATCGTGTCGTAAATCTCGTTCAGCGTGTAAGTGCGCGGGCCGCCCAGCTCGTATGTCTTGCCAGCCGTCTCTTCATTATCAACCGCCAGCGCAATCGCCTCGGCAACGTCGCCGGCAAAGATCGGCTGAAGCTTGGTTTTGCCACCACCAATCGCAGGCAGAACCGGGGTAAACGCTGTCATCGCCGCAAACTTGTTGAAGAAGCCATCTTCAGTCCCAAACACCACAGAAGGGCGCAGGATTGCCGCAGACTGCACGGTATTGCCCACGATTGCCTCAGCTTCGCCCTTGGTGCGCCCATAGTTGGAGGCGGACTCAGGATCCGCGCCAATCGCAGACACATGCACAAACCGCGAAATACCAGCATCCGCTACACATCTGGAGAGATTTTCTGCACCATCACGCTGTGTCGAAACAAAGCTCTGCGAACCCTTTTCACACAGGATTCCCACAAGGTTGACCACAGCATCAGCGCCCTCAAGCGCCCGCGTGATAGAGGCCTCATTTCGTACATTAGCTTGAACAATCTCAACCCAGCCCGGCGCGCCCGCCAGCTTCACATCCTGCGCGGTGCCCACATTCCGGCACGCCACACGCACCTGCCAGCCCTTTTCGACCAGTGCACGCGCCGCATAGCGCCCGATAAAACCTGATCCGCCGAAAATAGTGACCAAACCCTTGGGCATGTTGCTTCATCCATTCGCTCGCCCCGCAGGGCATAATCTTTTGCCGCTTTTGACCACACTGGAGCCAAGCTGTCTATGCGGCACAACTGAGCGCTCACACTGGCGCTAGACCCCTAATATATCATTCACTTCGCCGGGCAATTGACTTCCCCCTCTCCTTCACCGTATTACCCGCTCTCGTTTTGCTGTTAGAGGCAAGACGAAGCCCATCAGCCCAGATGGCGGAATTGGTAGACGCGCTGCGTTCAGGTCGCAGTGGCCGCAAGGCCGTGGAGGTTCGAGTCCTCTTCTGGGCACCAGGCATTCATCCAACACAGTCCGAAAAACTCCAAATTACATTGTAAAACATACGATTTTTGTCGTTATGAACCTAATTATTGTCCGATATGGGTTGGGGGTATCCGTCTGCATCCAGCTTTATTGGGGGTAGATATGGGGGTAAGGTGGTGTTTCCACCCCCGAGTCGCTGACTCGATACCCCCAGAAAGACCCGCATGCCCCTTACCGACACGCGATTGCGCCAGCTCAAAGCCGAAACCAAGCCCTACAAAGTATCTGATGGCGGCGGATTGTTCGTTCTGGTCAACACCAAGGGATCAAAGTTGTGGCGTTTGAAATATCGCTTCGACGGAAAGGAAAAGCTGTTGTCGTTCGGTCCCTACCCCGAAACGACGCTAGCGAGGGCGCGAGAGCGGCGAAGTGAGGCCAAGACTCTACTAGCCGACGGAATCGACCCAGCAGCGCACGCCAAAGCCGTCAAGGAAGAAGACGCGGCGCTGTATGAGCATACTTTCGCGATCATCGCCGACGAGCTTATGGAAAAGATACAAAAGGAAGGCAAAGCCGAATCAACGCTTCACAAGAAACAATGGCTTCTAAACATGGCAATTGCCGATTTCGGAGATATGCCAATCCGGCAACTAATGCCCGCGCGCGTGTTGGAGACGATTCGTAAAGTAGAGGCCGTTGGCAACTACGAAAGCGCAAAGCGGCTACGCTCTACCATTGGCCAAGTGTGCCGATATGCAGTCGCCACCGCGCGCGCCGATAATGACCCGACCTATGCGCTGCGCGGTGCACTGATTGCGCCGAAAGTCACCCACATGGCCGCAGCAACGACACGCGAGGAATTTGCAGAAGTCGTAAGCGCTATCTGGGAATACGAAAGCGGCGCACCTTCCACACGGGCAGCACTCAAGCTAATGGCCTTGCTCTATACTCGCCCCGGCGAACTTCGACTTGCACTCTGGGAAGAATTTGACCTTGAGGCGGCGACATGGACGATCCCAGCAAGCCGCACCAAAATGCGCCGCGAACACGTTAAACACCTCCCCCAACTCGCAATACAAATCCTCAAAGACGTTCGCCACGAAACCGGAAGCAACTACCGCGTTTTCCCCTCATCCATCGCGCGCGATAAACCAATCAGCGAGAACACAATGAACCAAGCTTTGCGACGGATGGGCTTTGAAAAGGATCAACACACCTCACACGGCTTCCGCGCCAGCGCCTCCACCCTCCTGAACGAAAGCGGCCTGTGGAACAGCGACGCCATCGAAGCCGAGCTTGCGCATCTTGGATGCCGATCAAGTACGCCGCGCATATCACCGTGCGCTGTACTGGGAAGAGCGCGTAAAGATGGCGGATTGGTGGGCCAGTGAAATTAGCGGAATGGGTAGAAAATAACCGGTTGCCCCCGCAAGTAGGATCTACGATGCTTTATAAATGAAATTGCCAGCTGACTCGGAACGCTCCGATTTGATCAAAACTCTATTAATCTACTATTTTCCGCCGAGTAGTGGCGGAGCAGGCGTATTCACTTCGACCATTTCCCAAGCCCGACAAGCTGAGATCGATATTAAGGAAGCGCAAAAGCCAAAATTTGAACAAACGCTGTCAGCTCTTTCTTTGCAAGAGTTGAGCGCACTAGTTGATCAAACCCTAAAGCATACTAAATGCATAGATGCGCTCGCGTCAGTTCTGGAACGTTTTAAGGAACAATGCCACCCGGCTAATAGCCCTGACGCATGGCCCGATCATTCTGAATGGGCACAACTTCCAATTTGGAGTGCATCTGAAGTGGTTGCTTTATCATTAAATCGGAATCCCGACAAAATCGTAAAATCAGAGTGGCGCAATTCCAGCCGCAACCGCACGTGGCTAGAGGAACAATACACAAAGCGAGAGCGGTTGGTATCTCGAGCAATCCTTTCGCTCATCTTACAAAAAAGAATCAAGCCGGAGGCCTTCTTGGAGTGGGCTGACAGTATTTCTCTGTCTGTGCCGAGGGAACTACGCCAAGCAATCCCAAAATCTCTCCCCGTACAACCAGAAGAGAAGTTAGCGACTATGGCGCCGCCAAATAGACAAGAGTTGAAAACATCCGAGCGCAATAGTCTCCTCAAGCTCATACTGGGGATGGCGCTTGAACAGTACGATTACAATCCTATCGCCCAGCGCTCTACTGCTACCACTCAGATCCAATCAGATCTCGCAGAGCATGGCATAACGATGAGTGAAGACACCGTTCGAAAATACCTCAAAGAGGCAACCGATAAATTCTGGGAACGCCAACCGGATTAAATAGGTCTAACCCGATTTCCGGCACAGAATCAGCCACACTTCTTAGCTTTACCTCACGTCCAAACGAACGAGGTAACCTCATGTCAAACCAATCCCAACTACCCGCAACCGGCCTTTTGCGCCTCCGCCAAATCCTATCGCCGGAAGGGCCAATTCCGGTCAGTAAATCAACTTGGTGGGCTGGCGTTAAAGACGGACGCTTCCCAAAACCCCTAAAACTCGGTGCGCGCGTCACAGTCTGGCGCGTGGAGGACATTCGCGAGTTAATCGAAAATGGCGCGGAAGCTCAACTGGCGCGCATTCAGCATTCATCGCAACTATTCCGTCGATCAGGCCTCCCTAATCCTGGGGGTGGCCAAGGGAACGATTAGGCGATGGATCAAGACGCGCCAACTCCTTCCCCTAGATGACTCCAAGCCAACCCTAATTTTAGGGACGGAGCTAATTGATTTCGGCAAACGGCGGCGAATGTCAAAGCAGTCATGTCGCCTTGATCAGTGCTTCTGCATGCGCTGCCAGGCGCCCAAAAATGCCGCCCTAGCCCAAGCCGAATTGGTCGAGACAAAGGGCGTCTCTCCGATGGTGCGAATGCTGTGCGAAACCTGCGCGACACTCATGAACAAGCGCGTCAGCCGAAATGACATCGCTCGATTATCTGGCTTAGTCAGCCTCACCGCTCCGCACGCTCTCAAACACCTAATCGATAGCGCACAGCCCTGCGCAAATGATCACAACAAGAAGGACTGTTGAGAGATGAGAAAAGCACACTCGAAAAACGAGCGCATTAAGCGGAAATACTTCGATTGGGTGGAAACCGCGAGGGGGATGACTGAGAAGACCATCGACCAAGTGGCCGCCTCCATCACCGCATTCGAAAAATCGACAAACGGGAAGGATTTCGCAGCGTTCCACATCGAACAGCCCAAGAAATTCCAACGCGACCTGAAGACCGCCACAAATGCAAAGACCGGCAAACAGCTGGCAAAGTCCACGATTATGTCACGACTTACGGCTGTGAAAGAATTTTTCAAATGGCTAGCCGATCAACCAGGCTACAAAAGCAGGATCAGCCATTCAGACTGTGAGTATTTCAGTATGACGGCTAATGATCGCCGTATCGCCACCGCCCGTCGAGAACGACCCGTCCCGACCTTGGAGCAAGTGCATCACGTCATAACCAGCGCGCCGCATGATACTCCCATACAAAAGCGTGATCGTGCCTTGCTTGCCTTCACGCTTCTAACAGGTATGCGCGACGCGGCTATCGCGTCTCTACCGCTCGGCAAATTGCAAATAGAGCGCTGCGAAGTGTTTCAAGACGCTCGCACTGTTAAAACCAAGAACGCCAAAACGATGACCACCTATTTCTTCCCCGTTGGCGGCGATGCCAAAACAATCGTCACTGAATGGGCAACCTACTTGCGCACCGAACTTTTATTCGCAGACTCTGATCCATTATTCCCAAAAACCAAGATTGGATTGAATGACAGCGGCGCTTTCGCAGCAACGGGCTTATCTCGTGAATATTGGAGCGCCGCCAATGGCATTCGCTGCATATTCCGCGAGCGTTTCAAAGCGGCGGGCCTTCCCTACTTCAACCCACACAGCTTCCGAAAAACACTCATGCAACTCGCATATCGGCTCAAACTAGACCCAGAAGCCCTGAAAGCATGGAGCCAAAACCTCGGCCACGAAAATCTCGCCACCAGCTTCAACAGCTACGGCACGCTACCCGATCACCGTACGTCTGAGATTATGGAGCATCTAGCCAACCCTAAAAGCACAAACGCGGTCGACCTGCCCCCTGAAGTCATGGATTGGTTTAATCAACAAACCCGTCGATAACGTTGACGGGATAGCGCGCCTCGCCGGATTTCGCTATCTCTACGCGAATCACAGGGAACCTCACATGACCGAAGAACAAAAAAAGAAGCTAGAACAGCACCTTTGGGACATCGCCAACGAGCTGAGAGGCAAAATGGCAGCCGATGAGTTCCGTGATTACATCCTAGGTTTCATCTTCTTCAAATACCTGTCTGAGAAAATGCGGCTCTATGCTGATAACCTGCTAAAACAGGACGGAGTTTCCTACATCTCGATAGATGAGGCCACCGGCGAAGGTCAGGAAATACTAAAAGAGATTCGTGCCGACACCGTGCGCCAGCTGGGATACTTCCTGAAACCATCTGAGCTGTTCAGCATCATCGCGGCGCGCGGTGCAAACGGTGAATTCATTCTCGGCGATCTCATCGCGGTGCTTAACAGCATCGAGCAATCCACCCAAGGCACAGACAGCGAAGAAGACTTCATAAGCCTGTTCGAAGATATGGACCTTGGCAACTCCAAGCTCGGCCGCTCCGAATCCGACAAAAACGCGCTTATCGCCCGGGTTTTGGTGCACCTAGAGAAGATTGACTTTGAACTCGCCAATTCTGACAGTGATGTATTGGGCGACGCCTACGAGTATCTTATTGGCCAGTTCGCCAGCGGCGCGGGCAAGAAGGCCGGTGAATTCTATACGCCGAAAGAAGTTTCCACCATTCTGGCCAAAATCGTCACAACGGGTAAGGATCGGCTAAAGTCAGTCTATGACCCGACCTGTGGTTCGGGCTCCCTACTGCTACGCGTAGCGCGGGAAGTGAAAGACGTGGCGAATTTCTACGGTCAGGAAATGAACCGCACCACGTTCAACCTCGCCCGTATGAACATGATCTTGCATGACGTGCATTACAGCCGGTTTGACCTGCAACAGGAAGACACACTAGAGCGCCCACAGCACGAGGGGCAAACCTTTGAGGCTATTGTAGCCAACCCACCGTTCAGCGCCAAATGGAGCGCCAATAAGCTATTCGAAACCGATGAGCGCTTTGCCCGATATGGTCGCTTAGCCCCGAGTTCAAAAGCCGACTATGCCTTCGTGCAGCACATGCTGGCCCATCTGGAAGAGAACGGCACCATGGCGGTGATACTGCCCCATGGCGTTCTATTTCGCGGTGGAGCAGAAGGCGTGATCCGGCGCTATCTCATCGAAGATCAAAACTGGCTAGACGCCGTCATTGGCCTGCCTGCAAATATTTTCTACGGCACCGGCATTCCGACCTGCATTCTGGTATTCAAGAAATGTCGAGAGGACCCAAACGATGTACTGTTCATCGACGCGAGCGGTTACTTTGAAAAGGCTAAAGCTCAAAACATTCTGCGGGACGAAGATATTGACCGAGTCGTCAGCGCCTATCGTGATCGCACCGAAGCAGAACGCTTTAGCCACCGGGCCAGTTTAGAGGAAATAACCGAGAATGATTTTAATCTGAACATTCCTCGCTATGTCGATACGTTTGAGGAAGAAGAACGGATAGATTTAGCGGAGGTATCAGCCGAATTGCACACCATTGATGCGAAGATGGGCGATCTGGATGCCGCGATAGCGAGCTTCTGCGAAGAGCTGGGAATAGAGACACCAGTATGAGTCTTCCCCAACGTACCTTTCCAAAATCCGTGAGCCCCGGAATTCCGAGACTTGGCCCGCTTAGGTCCGGCTGGAAGCGTGTACAAATTGGAGAGTTGTTCCAAGAGCACCCTCGCCCTGTGCAAGTTCAGGACGAAACTCAGTATAATCTTGTCACGGTAAAGCGTTCTCGTGGGGGAATTGAGAAGCGTAGCACTCTTTTCGGCAAACAAATCGGAGTGAAATCTCAGTTTGAGTTGAAGGTTGGCGATTTTTTGATTTCTAAACGTCAAATTGTGCATGGAGCGTGCACAATGGTCCCGCCTCAGTTCGAGGGCTCAATCGTTTCAAACGAATATTCTGTATTACGTTGCACGGACGCATTAGACTTAAAGTTTCTATCCTACCTGACGCATACGCCATACTTTCAAAGGACCTGCTTTCATTCAAGTATTGGCGTTCACGTCGAGAAGATGATTTTCAAACTTTCGGACTGGTTCAATTGGAAAATCGACATCCCCTCCCTCCCAGAACAAAAGAAAATCGCGGATTTTCTAGGGGCGGTGGATGCGAAGCTCGCGGCGTTACGAGAGAAAGAAGCGGCGTTAACCCGGTTCAAACGCGGCCTAATGCAAGCCCTATTCTCCCAAACCCTCCGCTTCACCCGCAAAGACGGCTCCAACTACCCAGATTGGGAAGAAAAGCGGTTAAACCAAATCTCCCTGGGGAAGCTTTCGAACGGAGTCTTTAATGATCCCACGAAAGTTGGCTCTGGATATCGTTTGATCAACGTCAAAGATATGTATTCAACGAACATCATCGACCCGCTCACCTTATCGAAGATTGATATAGGAGAAAACGATTTCAAAAAAAATCAAGCCAGTTGGGGAGACATATTCTTTACAAGATCGTCACTCGTAAAAGAAGGTATAGCATACTCGAATGTGCTGCTGAGTTACGATGAGGACATCACTTTCGACGGACACCTTATTCGACTTAAACCCGATCTAATGAAAATCACGCCCCTATTCATCTATTATTCGCTTTCAACAAACCTGCTTCGAAAGCAATTGGTAGCGCGTGGAAAAACGGGCACCATGACTACGATCGGTCAGGCGGATATTTCATCGGTTCAGATCCCCATACCCGGTATTGACGAACAAAAAAAGATCGCCGACGCACTATCCGCTATGGATGCCACGATCCGCGCCGTCACCAGTCAAATCACGCAGTTAACCACCTTCAAAAAGGGCCTGCTGCAGCAGATGTTTGTGTGACGGTGCCTAATACAAAATTTGACCGAAACACGATCGTCAACCTAAGGGAGGCTCCTTACACCTACTTTTCGACATATGAATTTCATTATGTCGAAAAGTAGGGTAGTTTTTGAGTTATGAAACTCGAATCATATATTTCAGGCACTTATCTCGACCAATATGAGTATAAAAGCTTTCAACCCAGCCCAGTCAATCATGCATGGCTTTTCTCTGATCCAGACCTGCAAACACTACTGAGTCAAGCTGACCGCGCCATAGGTGAGCTGAATGCATTCTCGCAACTCGTCCCCGATGTTGACTTTTTTATTCGAATGCACGTCGCGAAAGAGGCGACGCAATCAAACCGAATAGAAGGCACGCAAACCAATATTGAAGATGCCTTTATCGAAGAACGCGATATTTCCATCGATGGCCGGGATGACTGGAACGAGGTTCAAAATTATATCCGCGCCATCAATTCTGCAATTACAGCGCTTGAAACAATACCTTTGTCAAACCGCCTACTCCGCAATGCACACTTCACCTTAATGCAAAGTGTCCGCGGCAAAAACAAACAGCCGGGTGTGTTTCGAGAAAGTCAGAATTGGATTGGTGTGAGTTTGAAAAACGCGGTCTTTATACCCCCGCATCACGACACAGTACCCGATCTAATGTCTGATCTTGAGCTATTTCTCCACAATAGCCAGATCAATGTCCCGCCATTGCTAAAGATTGCGATCGCACACTACCAATTCGAAACCATTCACCCTTTTTTGGATGGCAATGGCCGTTTGGGCCGCCTGATGATCGCGCTTTATTTTGCCAGTGAAGGGCTCCTCACCAAACCTGCGCTGTATCTTTCAGACTATTTTGAACGCAATAAGGTCCAGTATGTCGATCACCTCATGGCTGTGCGTGAGGGTCATCATATGAAGAACTGGCTCATCTTCTTTTTGCATGGGGTGACAGAAACAGCCCAGCAATCGATTCAAGTATTCCGCGATATACTCGCGCTGAAAGAGCGCATAGAACGCGAACTGTTGCCGCACTTTAGCACCAGACGGCAAGAGAATGCTCAGACATTAATGCGGAGCTTGTATCAACGACCTGTAATTGACGTGAAAGTTGTTTCAAAGGTTTTAGGCATAGCATCAAACACAGCCAACGCACTCGTCGCTGATTTCGTTAAACACGGAATTTTGGTTGAACTCACTGGCCAGCGTCGCAATCGACTATTTCTGTTTAACGAGTATTTTCGATTATTTCAGACCGAGAGAAAATAATTGTCCGACTACCAATCCGAAGCGCAGCTAGAAGATGCCCTGATCGAGCGATTGGGCGGGATTGGCTATGAGCGCGTCACAATTCGCAATTCCGGCGAGCTAGAAGCTAATCTGAAGCGCCAGCTAGAGAAGCACAATGCTGAAACTCTGAACGGCGCGCCCCTCACCGCCGGTGAGTTTGGGCAAATCCTAAACCATCTCGCCAAGGGCAGTGTTTTCGAAAAATCCAAGACACTTCGCGACCGCATGCGGCTGGCCCGAGATGATGGTAGCACGATCTACCTTCGCTTTATGAATACCGAACACTGGTGCCAGAACGAATATCAAGTCACGCACCAAGTGAGTGTTCAGGGCGCATACAAGACACGCTATGACGTAACCATTCTAATCAATGGGTTGCCCTTGGTACAAATTGAACTCAAGCGGCGCGGGCTAGAGATTGCCGAGGCATTCAATCAGGTAAACCGCTATCACCGCCACTCCTACAGCGCCGATAATGCCCTTTTTCAGTATGTGCAGATTTTCGTTATCTCCAACGGGGTGAACACAAAATACTACGCCAATAATCGCCGTCAAAATTTCAAGCAAACATTCTATTGGAGTGACACTGAAAACAAATTGGTAACGGATCTTGAGGGCTTCACCGACGCCTTCCTAGAGCCCTGCCATGTCTCCAAGATGATCGCGAAGTACATTGTGCTGCACGAGGGCGACCAACTGTTGATGGTGTTGCGCCCGTATCAATACTACGCCGTGGAAGCGATTGTTGACCGCGTAAAGGCTGGCCGCAAGCATGGCTATATTTGGCACACGACGGGATCAGGCAAAACGCTGACCAGCTTTAAGGCCGCGCAGATACTGACGAAAAACCCGAAGGTCGACAAAGTGGTTTTCGTCGTCGACCGCACCGACCTAGACGATCAGACAACAAGAGAGTTCAACGCCTTCTCTGAAGGTAGCGTAGACGGAACCGACAACACCAAAGCACTCGTGAAGCAACTGTCAGGCGACACCAGTCTGATTGTCACGACCATCCAAAAACTAAACACGGCGATAACACGAGAAAAGCACGCCAAGACACTACAGGATCTGCGACGCAAGCGGATTGTATTCATCTTCGACGAATGCCACCGCAGCCAGTTCGGGAAGACTCACAAGGCAATCACCGAGTTTTTTGAATCGGCACAAATGTTCGGATTCACGGGAACGCCTATCTTCGCGAAGAATACTAGTAAAAATGATTTCGGTAAACGTACGACCAAAGATCTCTTCACTGAATGCCTCCACAAATACGTCATCACCAACGCGATTGCTGATCAAAACGTCTTACGTTTCGCCGTGGAATATTGGGGCAAGCTACGCCGCAAAGATGGCTCTCTAATCGATGAGGATGTTGCGGGGATCAATACGCGGGAGTTTTTCCAAGATGAGGGGCGCATCGAGCAAGTCGTTGATTGGATCATCAAAAATCACGACCGCAAGACCCACAAAAAACACTTCAGTGCGATCATGTGTGTGAGCAGCGTTGATGGCCTTCTCACCTACTACGACACGTTCAAAAAGAGACGCGAAGCAGGCGACCATGACTTGCGGGTCGCAACCGTCTTTACTTTTCAAGCCAACGAGCCAGATAAAGACGCCGACGGACAAATTGAAGAAGTCGATTTTGTCGCCGATACCAGCACCGGCAATCAACACACGCGCGACCGCCTTGCTGCATGTGTCGAAGATTACAACGAGATGTTTGGAGAGAACCAAAACGTCAAAGATGGCGCGGCTTTTTACACCTATTTCCGTAATCTCTCTAAACGGATGAAGGGGCGAGATAAGACAGACAAACCAAAAGACCGTATCGACATACTATTGGTCGTAAACATGTTCCTAACCGGTTTCGACGTGAAACGCTTGAACACGATCTATGTCGACAAAAACCTGAAGTATCACGGTCTTATCCAAGCATTCTCTCGAACAAACAGAACGCTTGGGCAACTCAAATCACAAGGCAATGTGGTCTGTTTTCGCAACCTGAAATCCGCCACAGATGAAGCGATAAAACTGTTCTCAGACGAAAATCCAACTGAAACCATTTTGCTGGATTCGTATGACAGCTATTTGTCGCAGTTCAACGAGGCCGTTGCCAATTTACTTGCAATTGCCCCAAGCGTTAGCAGTGTTGACGATCTTATCAGTGAAGAAGACCAAGCGTTGTTCGTTAGGGCATTCCGAGCAGTGATGCGTCTACGCAACGTACTGATAGGTTTCAGCGAATACGAACCAGGCGACCTCGATTTAGATCCGCAAACATTCGAAGACTACAAGAGCAAATATCTCGACATACACGACCGAGTGAAGAGTGAAGCGAATACCGATACCGTTTCGATAGTGGAAGAAATTGATTTCGAATTGGAGCTAATTCATCGCGATGAAATCAATGTTGCCTACATTTTGAGCTTACTCGAACAAGCAACCGAGGACGATGCCAAGGGACAAACCGATGAGGGTAAAAAGAAACGCGACGCCGTGTTAGATTTGCTCGGAAATGAACCTCAACTACGCAGTAAGCGAGAGTTAATCGAACGGTTTATCCGTGATTACATGCCCAAAATTGAGAAGGGTACGTCAGTTAAAGCGACCTTTGATTCTTTCTGGGCAGGCGAAAAGGAAAGTGCAATTGGCGGTCTGTGCACCGAAGAAGGTCTAAACCGGCAGGCGATAGACACCATTATCAAAGATTATAAATTCACCGGACGAGAACCACTACCTGAAGACGTAGTGGCCGCCATGGATGAAAAGCCTAGAATTCTAGAACGCCGCCGAAAAGTTAAGCGTGTCGCAGAGAGGGCCGTGGCCTTCGTTCACCAGTTTGAAGAAGACATCGGAGCGGTTTGACGATTCGAAATTTGCAAATGGGGGTATAATTGGGGGTACTGATCCTCAACAAATTTTCACACACCAATAATAACAACACATCACGAATTAGATTGGATGCCTCTTCTGGCACCATTGGTTTCGCTCTTGAGCCGCGCGGTCCACTCAAGGGTTGAGTATATCACTTGCTTCGAGCGCTCGGAATCCTTTGCGCTCATCCAGCTTCCACATCATAGAGCGCGATCACAAGATCACTCAACTTGCGCCCGTTCTTTGGGATTGAGAGGCGACCCATCACTCAATCAGGTCGCTTGAAGCGGCGAAGCTCTCCGAACTTGTATGTCAGTAACTTTGCCACCTCTGGTTAACCTCAGTGAAGGAAAAACCCCGCAAACTTCTTTTAGATTGAAAGGTGGCCTCCATGTTCGGGAAGAAACAGAGCAACGACTTACGCTCCAAACTGGCGCAGCAAGTTTCAGTAGACTTTTTCCACCATGCCTTCACCGTTATGGCGACGGCCAAACATTCAGAAAGCAGCGCTGAGAGAATTGTTATCCGTAGCGGTCCGCGCGAACTGTTTTTAAGTATTGTCCAACACGTCATGGCCTCCGAAAAGCCGACAGCTCCTGAAAACCTATTGATGACCCTCGCGCGGGCAGAGAATGGCCTCAAGGATTTTTTCAAAACCTGCAGCGCCAATACCATCAGTCAAATCCATTTTAGCCTTGTTAGCGTCGCGCGTGAGTACGGGGAGGATTGCGAACTCGTCCACCACTCACTCCTATTTCACAATCCATCCGTATACGGCGGCTGGCACAGGCACATTTTGGCGCGCATAACGAGTGAATACAAGAAATATCAAATTGCAAAGACCACTATCGAGCGCGGCGCTATCGAAGCAACGGCGCAAGCGATGCCCGTCTCTGCTCGTCCAGCTATTTTGCTAAAACCGCACTATCATTTGCTCAATGAGGTTTCGCATTTTACAAATAGTTGGCTCGGCGGAAAACCGAAGGCTAGTCGTCCCCTGGCATGGCCCGTCATGCAAAATCAATCATCAGAACAATACGGCCACCCGCTCACCTTTGTTGCGCAAATTTGCTGCGCTGAGCTGCCCAACGAGGCACGCCGGGCCAATCAATTGCCGGAAAGCGGTACGCTCTACATCTTCGCGATGCTGGCCGGCTGTGGAAGCGACGACCAAGACGACGACATCATCGTCAGGTATTTACCACACGATACTCTGCCCAAAACCGTCGTCGAACCGCCAATCGGAATCATGCCCGTCTACGATGAAGACTATGGCAACCCCTTCAACAGTTTAGGGGCTTTTCAAGACGGAGCGACCCCAGAAGTACTACCCGAAACGCCGGTTACCTTTATTCCGTTTCAATCCCCACCTCTGGACACATCAGAGTGCGCACAAAACAGACGGGACGCCATAACGGCCGCATTGGGCAAGTCCACACAGCAAGAGGTGGACACGTGTAACCAAGATTTCAAAAACCTCACTTTTGCCGTAACACCTGATCGCGATGGCAGCATCACTGCGTACTGGCTCTTCATGGATGCGTTCATCGACGCTTGTAAGCGCACAGTCTCGTCAGTCCTCAGAGAGATTGATCCGCTGAGTCCGACGCATGCGCGCGCAAAGCAATACCTTCAACATTTTGATGCCTTCTCTGTACTCGCATCGGAACACGGGCCATGGGATACCGTGCCCAATCGTATGATGACCCTGGTGCACACCAAGTGGAGCAAAGTTTGCGAGACGTTCGGCGGCCTATCCCAAAAAGACGGTGACCGCGCACCGCTGGTGTGGAAATCGGCTTGCTCCTATAGGATCGACGATCATAACACTGCCGATTTCACGTGGCCGATCACGGAGTATGATCGTCTCTTAATGCACCGGCTACAGCGCGCGATCCTTCAAGCACAGATCGATCAACACAACCCGACACTTTCAAACTCAGTTATCGACATTTTAAAACTAATCGTCGGCCCGCAATTCCATCGATTCTCCCTATGCAGACAGCCAAGCGTCGACACAGATGTTTACATTGCCCAGATTGGCGGTCATGCAGCCAGCTCTCAGGATCCCGTGCAGTCGGACAATGTTTGGACGATGCTTTTTAGCATTGCCCCCCTTCCCTACACGGGAATTGAATGGGGGGATTACGGCGACATCTCAATCTTGATCAAAGTGCAAGATTTGGAGTTCAATAAATTTTCAAATGGACGGGCTGTCTTCAATACTCACTAAACCCACGGTAATCCCGCGACAATGCAGCGTGAAAGTTCTACCCGATCAAAAATTCAGTTAGCTGCGCGATCTCTTCATCGCTCAAATGCAATCCAAGTTTAGACCGCCTCCAGAGGAGGTCTTCGGCCTGCGTGACAAACTCTGTTTCCTGAAGATAGCGCACTTCGACCTCATATAGGCCGCCGCCGAAATCTGTCCCGAGATCTGCCGTCGTTTTCGCGTCGCCCAATATTTGCGGGACACGAGTGCCATAGGCCCGGGCCAAGCGGTGCAACACGGCCTCGTCTATCCATGCAAATTTCTGGAACAACCCCTCGCAATATTCCTCGAACGCCGCGCCGGGAATGTCGCCGCCAGGCAAGTGCGCATGTTCGGTCCAGCGCTTAGGGTCCGCGCCCAACACTTCGACAACGCTATCCATCGCGTCTTCGGCAAGCTCTCGATAGGTCGTAATTTTCCCGCCGAACACAGACAATATCGGCGCGCCTTTTGCCTTATCCAGCTTCAGCACATAATCGCGCGTCACTTTGGAGGCGTCTGCCGCATGGTCATCATAAAGCGGCCGCACGCCAGAATAGGTGTGCACCACGTCTTCAGGCTTAATCTCGCGCTTGTAATATTCGCTCGCACCCGCGCAGAGGTACTCAATCTCTTCCTGCGAGATCTGCACGTCAGACCGGTCGCCCTCGAACGGCACATCGGTCGTGCCGATTAGGGTAAACTCCCCCTGCTCATACGGAATGGCAAACATGATCCGCCCATCGCCATTCTGGAAGAAGTAAGCGTGCTCACCCTCATGCCAGCGCCTCACGATAATGTGGCTCCCCTTCACAAGGCGCAAATGCGTTTGCTCGTCCGTCGGGTCTGCCAAATCAATAATATCATCAACCCAGCCGCCTGCCGCGTTGACGACCATGCGCGCACTCACTTCGGCCTCACCCTCAGGGCCGTTCAGCTGAGCCGTCCAGCTCTCCCCATCACGCTTCAGGCCGGTCACCGCCGTTTGGCTGCGCACGTCTGCCCCGCGTTCTTTCGCGTCGACAGCGTTCAGCACAACAAGGCGCGAATCCTCGACCCAGCAATCTGAATATTCGAATGCGAGCTGAAAATCTTCCTGCAGCGGATAAAGCTTCGTCGTCCTTCCGCGCCGCAATGTCTGCGTCGCTGGCAGCATTTTGCGACCACCCATATGGTCATACAAGAATAAACCAAGCCGGATCAGCCAAGCTGGGCGTAAATCTTTCGCATGGGGCAGCACAAACCGCATCGGCCAGATAATGTGCGGCGCCGCGCGCAAAAGTATCTCGCGCTCGATCAGCGCCTTACGCACGAGCTTAAAGTCATAAAACTCGAGGTAACGCAGCCCGCCATGAATCAACTTCGTACTAGCCGATGATGTGTGAGAGGCAAAATCGTCGCGCTCGCACAGCAAAACCTTTAGGCCCCGCCCGGCTGCATCGCGTGCAATACCAACCCCGTTGATACCGCCGCCAATCACTAACAGGTCAAACACGCGTACTACCCCTTCATCAGGCCGGCCGCTTTAAGCAGCTTGCCCGCACGAATAACCCGCTGCAATTTATGCTCGGATGACCGATCACCCTGATTTGAATCGGGGTGGAACCGGCGCACATATTCGGCATAGCGCGCCCGAATATCGGCTGGCGTCGCATCCGCCTCCAAATCCATTTCGGCCAGCGCACGCACCTGCATCGCAGAACGACGTGTTGTGTTTGATCGCTCAACAGCAGACGCTTCGTCCATATCGAAAAACTGACGCCCGCGCCACGTTTTAGGGTCATGCGATTTGGCAGATTTTTGCCCGGCCATCGGGCCGGCGCCAAACTTCCACGTCTTCTTGTGGCCAAACCGTTCATTGCGCGCGAAAGACGCCGCTTCCGCTTGGCTCATGCCTTCAAAGAAATTGAAGGCCTTATTATATTCTGTAATGTGCGCCTTACAAAAATGGTGACGGCCATTACCTGTGCGTTTCGGGGCGGGAAACTCGCCCTCTAGGTCACAGCCATCATGTTCGCAGACACGGGTTTTCTTCGCCTTCGCTTTGGAAACATCCGCAGCGGGCGGTTTAATTCGCATGTCAGAGAATTTGACACGGTACTTGAAGGGTTCTTCATCAGACATGGTGGTGCATAATATGGAGGGCTTCTTAAAGATGCCAGAACGAATAGACAGAAAAACGAGAATTCTTGAAATTCTTACACAGGCATTTAGCCCAGAGGTGTGTGAAATCGTCGATGATAGTGCAAAGCATGCAGGCCATGCAGGCGCGTCACCATTGGGGGAAACGCATTATTCAGTGCACATTGTCTCTGAAAAATTTCGCGGACTTTCGCGTGTTCAATCACAAAGACTTGTTATGAGCGCTCTCCAGCCAGAGTTCGACGCTGGCCTCCACGCGCTTAGCCTCAAGGCAAATGCGCCTACTAACCCATCCTAAATCTCCAATGGGGTGCAGTTTTGTCCTCACAGGCGAATTCCCAACCCTATAACTCCCCAAAAAGGCGAGTTACTGGAACGAATCACCAACACCGACTAATCGGGCTGAATTGCTGAGATGTTCAGCGCGGTCACCTGATTGCGTTGGCGACGTAGAACTTTGAAGCGATAGCCGTGAAAGGCAAAATTTTGCCCCGACTCCGGAATAGTTTGCGCTTCATGGATCACCAAACCAGCAACCGTAACCGCCTCGTCATCAGGCAAAGACCAGCCGGTCGCACGATTAAGGTCACGGATAGACACTGAACCGTCAACAAAGACCGATCCGTCAGGGTTCAAACGCACGCCCTCAACAACCACGTCATGCTCATCCTGAATTGACCCCACGATCTCTTCCAGAATGTCTTCCAGCGTGATCAGACCTTGCAACTCACCATATTCATCAACAACGAGCGCAAAATGATTCCGCTTTGCTAGGAACAAATCCAATTGGTCTTGGACGGCTGATGTTTCCGGCACGAACCATGGGTCGCGTAAAATGCTTTGGAGATCCAATTTCGACAAGTCGCCACCCAAAGGCAGGGCAGCGCGCAGCAAATCTTTAGCGTGCAATATGCCGACGATTTCTTCCGTCTCGGCGCTATAAAGGGGCAAACGCGTATGCGGGCTGGCCAACGCGTCATTGACGATCTGCTCCGGCTCCATGTCCGCATCCAGCATCTTGATGTTTTTACGGTGGATCATCACGTCTTCGACGGTCAGCTCTTTCAAATCCAGCGCGCCCACGAGGCGCAGCCTGTCTTCAACACCCACGCCCCCCTCTGAGGCGTGCAGATCGATCGCACCGCGAATTTCCGCCTCAGCGCTCAACACTTCCGCAGGAGCGCCTAAACCAACAATGCGCAAGGTTAATCCGACAATCGCCTGAATCAACTTCACTAGCCATGAAGCCGTCCACACCAAGATTGATATCGGCCGCGAGACACTCATCGCCACCGAGTCAGGCTGCATAATTGCATAAGTCTTAGGCAAGACTTCCGCAAAAACGAGAACCAGCACCGTCATCACCACGGTTGCAACCACCAAGGCTGTGCCACCGGGCCCAAACACCATTGTGAACAGCGACGTCGCCAAAACTGATGCGAGAATGTTCACGAGGTTGTTGCCCAGCAAAATAGCGCCAAGCAAATTCTCTCGATTACCAATCAATTGGTTCACGGCAGTTGCCCGCTTGTCCCCATCTTTCTCAAGCTGGTGCATGCGCGCACGCGAAGCGGCGGTCAGCGCCGTTTCCGAGCCGGAGAAAAAGCCAGACAGGCTGAGCAAAAATAGGATCGAGACAATGTAACCGATGATCATGATTGGAAGTCGCTTACAGCATTTCGGTTAAGCCCGAAACAATTCAGCCGCCAAAAAAGTCTCAACTGTCGAAAGGTCCGCATCTGGCTGGATGTAGGATTGCCCAATGCCGCGCGCAAGAATGAGCGGAACTTTTCCGCCGCGCGCCTTTTTATCTTGCGTCATCAGCTGGGCCAATTGTCCCGCCTCATACGGCCCGCCCGGCAAATCTTTCAGCTCAGTTGGTAAACCGGAACCCGCCAATATATCAGCCACAGCTGCAGCATCTGCTTCAGGGGTCTGCCCCTCTGCCACGCCATATCGGAATGCCAACACCATGCCGATGGACACCGCCTCGCCATGCAACACGCTCGGGCGGTAGGCATTTGCCGCCTCAACCGTGTGGCCAAATGTGTGCCCTAAATTCAGCAAGGCACGCACGCCGCCTTCGCGCTCATCTTGCGCAACAATATCGGCCTTCGCGTGACAAGATTTTGCAACAGCAGCCCGAATGGCATCCGGATCAAGCGCCAAAACCTTATCGCCTTCCGCCACAAGCCAATCAAAAAACGGGCGATCATTGATAAGCCCATATTTGACCACCTCAGCATATCCTGCCTGCAATTGGCGCGCGGGCAGTGTCTCTAGCAGCGCCGTATCAGCCACAACCAATAGCGGTTGATAGAATTGCCCAATCAAATTCTTGCCTTGGGGTGCGTTTACAGCCGTTTTGCCACCGACAGAGCTATCCACCTGCGCCAGCAACGTCGTCGGCACTTGCACAAAACCCATGCCGCGCTTCATTAAGCTCGCTGATAGACCAGCAATGTCACCCACGACACCGCCGCCAAACGCCAGCAAAATATCAGAGCGATCAGCGCCAGCCTCAAATAACCACGCAAGAATGCCTTCCAGATTGCCGAAAGACTTGCTCGCCTCACCCGCGGGGAGCGCGTAATGCTGAGGCGCGATGCCCGCGCCAGACAGCGCTGCCTCAAGACGAGGCCCTTGCGTTGCCCAAACCGTCTCGTCAGTCAGCACAAAAACGCGCTTCTGCTTCAGCAAGCCACTCAAGCGCTCGCCAAGCTGGTCCAAAACGCCATGCCCGACCAAAATGTCATAGCTGCGATCGCCAAGCTCAACGCGAACTGTATCTGTCGCACTCATAGCGGTCTCCAATATTCTATCGCGCGCAAAATTGCGTCGACCGTTGTTCCGTGCGGCCCGTCTTGGCTCTGAACCACTAAATCCGCTTGCGCATAAATCGGTTGGCGCGTCGCCAGCAAATCCGTCAGCACTTGTTTTGCATCGTGTCGCTTCAGCAAAGGTCGATTTTGCCGCTTCTGCACACGGGTCCACAACGTTTCCAGATCAGCATCTAGCCAGATCGTCACCGCGTGCTTGCGCATCAGATCGCGCGTATCGGCATTCAGATACGCCCCGCCACCAGTCGCCAGTACGTGCGGCTCCAACGTCAGCAGACGCTCCAGAACGCGTTGCTCCCCGCGTCGAAACTCTTCCTCGCCATGCGTGTCAAATATGTCGGAAACTGATTGCCCCGCAGCTTTTTCGATCTCGGTGTCGCTGTCATAAAACCTACGGCCCAGTCTCTCTGCGAGCCTGCGCCCAACAGTGGATTTGCCAGCCCCCATCATCCCGACAAGCGCGATCGTGCGCCCATGCCAAGGTGCGCGATCTGATTGCGCCGGCTTATTCCTGTCATTATCAAGCGACATTCTTGACTTTCAACATAGACCAAACCCGTGTCCTATAGCTCTCGGGCAGGTCGTGCAATCGGGCACAGCGCCACAATGGCGCAGAACACAAAGGCATTTCGCTTATGCGCAAGTTTCTCATTCTAATAGGTATTTTGGCAGCGCTCGTCATGGGTACGATGTGGTGGTTGGGACAGCAAGCCGTCAAGGGTAAGCCTGCCGATGGTCCAGTTACCATTGAATTGGATAATCCATTTTAGATAATATTTTTACTACCAACAATAGTGCGCGTTAACCATCGCCAATCCCGCCCATACATCACATGCGGCGGATTATTCACCGCGTTTTAACATCAATCTGACAGTCTAAACCCATGTCAGATAACGCCCGCATCGAAGCCTTCCTCGAAATGATGTCCGCCGAGCGCGGCGCAGCAGAAAACACGCTCGAAGCGTACCTTCGCGACCTGTCTGATGCCTCAGAATTTTGCGGTGGCGGCCTCACGAGCGCCCGCCCCGCAGATCTCTCCAATTTCTTGGCAGATCTCTCCGCGCGTGGCCTTGCAGCCTCCACTCAGGCCAGAAAGCTCTCTGCCCTGCGCCGCTTCTTCCGGTTCCTTTTCCAAGAAGGTGACCGCAAAGACGACCCCACCGCCCAACTCGATAGCCCAAAATCCACTCGCGATGTGCCGGATGTGCTCAGCCGCGAAGAAATGGCCCGCCTGCTCGATTCCTGCGCGCATGATTTACGCCTTACGTGCCTGCTGGAGCTGCTCTATGGCGCGGGCTTGCGCGTGTCAGAACTTGTCTCCCTCACAATGGGCAATCTTCCTCGCCGCAAAGGCAAGCGCTGGGTCACGCAAGATATCATTATTCGCGGTAAAGGCGGCAAGGATCGTCTCTGCCCGCTCGGCGGCCCCGCCCTGCGCTCCCTATCGGATTGGCTCGCCGTGCGCGAAGGCAGTTTGCCGGAAGGCTCTCTCGCGAGAGGACGTGCTGAAGCCTTCGTATTCCCCTCACGCGGGAAATCAGGCCACCTAACCCGTCGCCGCCTAGGCCAAGTGCTGGATGAACTCGCCATGGAGACAGGCATCGCCCCGGCCCGCGTTCACCCTCACGCCCTGCGCCATGCCTATGCGACCCACCTCCTCCAAGGCGGCGCAGACCTGCGCAGCGTGCAAACCCTCCTCGGCCACGCCGACATCTCCACCACCCAAATCTACACCCACGTCATCACCGATGAACTGGCCGAGCTACTAGAGACAGCCCATCCACTGGCGAACTAGTTTGCCACCCCTGCGATAATCTAGCCTTTTGACGCAGTGCAGCATTAGCTGTACCCATCGTTCTAACGGAGGAAACACCATATGAGCCAGAAGACACCACGAGACTTTTTCAAACCGCTCGCTATCGGCGCCCCAGAACCAATGCGGGAATTGCCGATCAAGCTAGAGCGCATGATCCATTTCGTGCCGCCGCATCTGGATAAAGTGCGCGCCAAAGTTCCCGCGATTGCCGAGACCGCTGACGTGATCCTCGCTAACCTAGAAGACGCAATCCCGGCCGACGCCAAAGACGCCGCCCGCGCTGGCGCAATCGAAATGGCAAACATGGTTGACTGGCAGGGCAAAGGCACAGGCTTTTGGAGCCGCGTAAACCCGCTCAACTCCCCTTGGTTCCAAGAAGATGTGTCTGAATTGGTGCTAAAAGCTGGCCACCAGCTCGACGTTATCATGCTGCCAAAGGTCGAAGGCCCGTGGGATATCCACTTCGCTGACCAGTATGTCGCCCAGCTCGAAGCCAAAGCCGGTCTCAAACGCCCCATCCTGTTCCACGCGATCCTAGAGACGGCGCAAGGTATGGCACTCGTGGAAGAGATCGCCCTTGCCTCCCCGCGTATGCAGGGCATCTCTCTCGGCCCAGCGGATCTCGCCGCGAACCGTAAGATGAAAACCACCCGCGTTGGCGGCGGACACCCGTTTTACCGCGTCATTGATGACCCGAACGAAGACGGCGCGCCCCGCGCCAATGCCCAGCAAGACCCTTGGCATTACACAATTGCTCGCATGGTCGATGCCTGCCGCATGGCCGGGATCAACGCATTTTATGGCCCATTCGGTGACATTTCAGACCTCGACGCCTGCGAACAACAATTCCGCAACGCCTTCCTTCTCGGTTGCGCTGGCACGTGGAGCCTTCACCCCAGCCAAGTCGGCATCGCCAAAAAGGTGTTCTCACCAGACCCTAATGAGGTGAAGTTCGCCCGCCGCATCCTCGAAGCCATGCCAGACGGCACGGGCGTCGCCATGCTCGACGGCAAAATGCAAGATGACGCGACATGGAAACAAGCCAAAGTCATCGCCGACCTAGCCGACCTCGTCGCCTCAAAAGACCCAGACCTAGCCACCGCCTATAACGGCTAGAACTTGGCCCTTGCGCGGATGCCTTTGACATCCCGCAGGGGCGGAAGCCCAAACAGCCGCCGATATTCTCGGCTAAACTGCGACACACTCTCGAAGCCGACGTTGAAAGCGGCTTCACTCACCGTTGTGCCTTTTGTGGTCATGATGTGCCTGGCCTCGATCAAGCGAATTTGCTTCTGGAACTGGATGGGAGTCAGCGAAGTTTGTTCCTTGAAATGGTGATGAAATGTGGACTGGCTCATGCCAGATATTTCCGCGAGTCTGCCAACCGTCAGAGTAGACCGGAACTCCGTTCTAATAGCGTTTACCGCGCGCTGAACACGAAACTGATGGCCGTCACGAAAGCCGAGCGGACGAATTTGAGGGCCATGCTCACCCATCATGAGCCAATGATGCATTTCTCGAATGAGCGATGGTGCAAGAACGGATAAAGATCCGTCATGCTCATGCAGATGGATCATTCTGCGGGCGGTATCTTCCACCTCAAATTTTGTACTTTTACCGCTCTTGTTACAACGGCACTCCGCCGAAACCGCCATTTCAGAAATAATTGACGGATTAAGATTCATAGCAAAAGCCAAATAGGGCTCATCCGGGCTCGCTCTAATAATTCGGGTAACGGTCGGCTTGTCTCCGTTGATTACCCAAGACATCCCAGCTCGAACATTTTGCGCCCGTCCAGCGATTAGAATCTCTTTTTCGCCCTGAACCACCAAACAAAGCAAAGGTCGCTGTATTTCATACTGCTCCCCTTCCGCCTTTGTTCTACGAACGATGCCGACCCCACGCAATTTCGTATCGAGCACTCCATCCCTAAGCGCATTTTGATGCGCATAGTGTTCAATAGCAGAGGCAAGATCTTGAATCATGCATCTAACATAGCAGCGACATAAGAAGATCGATAGCAACTTCGGAGTAATAGGCAAAAATATGAGAGTTTTGCGAAGATAAAAATGCCGAAAATGGGGTAATTCTAGGGACTAGGCACAAAAGGAGACTCATCATGACCGCAGTATCAGGCAGTGAACAGCACGTTGGAGTACAAATGACTGGCAAGGATGGAGAGGACGGACCAAAAGCCTTTCTCATCAAAATTGAAGCAAAGCCCGGACGCGAGGAAGCGGTGGTTCGAATGCTGTCCGATATCAGGGCCTGTGTCGAAGATGAGCCCGAAACCGGGCCTTGGTTCTGTGTTCAATTAGCGCCTTCCAGCTTCGCTATTTTCGAAGCGTTTCCCAGCATTAAGGGCCGCGATGCACATGTAGCAGGCGGAGGAGGCAAAATATTCCGCGATCTGGAAAGAATGAATGATCTGCTGAGTGAGCCAGCGCACGTCCAGAAAGCGGATGTCCTACTCGTGAAGCAGCTTTTTGCATCATCAACTATCGAGTAGGCCCACGAAACCGAGTAGAATGGTGCGTCATGGTAATAAACCATCGCCAACGCCTGAGCGCCCCATTCTCGCCCAACAGCACGTGCTAGTCTCCAATGATCGTTACAGGAGACGCACGTCATGTTCATTAAATCCACCCTCATCGCAGCCATCGCCTGCATTACCCTGCCCGCCATGGCCGATGAAGTCTGGTCCACCAATATTGGCGATGTCATCTATGAGGCCGATTTGGAAAGCGGCGAAGCTGTCCTCTCCTATCCTGCCACAGACACCGAAGAACGCGGCCAAGTCTTCATCGACGGCCTCGCGGGGAAATACACCGAGCGCGGCGCTTTCTCTGGCGTATGGATCGAAGGTGACCGCGAAGAGGGCGACGGCTGCGACGTCTCCATCGTCGATCCTTCAACTGGCATGGCCCACAATAATTGGGGCCGCGTCGATATGATTTTCACCAAGCCAGACTTTCCCGGCGGCTTCGTCCTCATGCGTGGCGACTGTTTTGAAGAACCAGACACATATCTGATCGGCACACCCGTCACTGCGCTAGACTAAGCCGCGCGGCGTCATTGCCGGTTCAGGCGGTCGCCTGTATCGTCACGAGATGAAACATCTTATCGCTCCACTCTTGGCGCTAGTCGCTGTCGCTTGCTGCACGCCAACCATAACGCCCGACACTGTGGCTGAGCCTGAGCTATCACCACAGCTCGCGCCGCAAGCAGTCGATAACGCGGAGATGGCCGCCACCCGCGCGTTGCGCTCGGGCACGAACACTTATGCGCAAACCTGCGGTCCTCTGCGCACAAAACTAGACGCGAATCCCCTTCCCGCCTCGCTTAAGGCACGCGTAGATGCAGGCCGCGCGCTCATTGGCGATGCCCCGCTCCCCCGACAACTGAAGACCAAGCCTATGCGGCTCCCCAAAGCGATGTCAGCCCTGCGCATAAGCGCTGTCTGCAACATCGTTTCTGATCTCACTACCGACGGCACAGCAACAAACATCCAAGCTCTATGCTCGGATGAGCGATTCAAAGCTCACGCCGAGGAAGCTGTTTCAAACATGCGGTGGATGCCATTTACTGTTGGCGACAAAGCCACGCCCCTGCCCGGCATGATCACCAAATGGGAATTTTGCACAAATGACTAAGCCAACAGCGCCTCTCACCGGATACTCGACCCACCTTCAGGCATGGATCGACTGGATCATGAAAGATCACAGCGAAGAGAGCCTCACCAAAATCCTCGACGATGATGTCACCTTCCTCAGCCCAGTGGTGCACACCCCGCAGGAAGGCAAAGCCATCACGCTAAAATATCTCCTCGCAGCGGGTGACACACTTGGCGGCGACACCTTCCACTACACGAGCATTTTCGACTGCGACGGCAAAGCTGTGCTCGAGTTCGAATGCGTGATGGACGGCATCAAAGTAAACGGCATCGACATGATCGAATGGAACGCCGACGGCCAAATCACCGAATTCAAAGTCATGGTGCGCCCGCTCAAAGCCATCCAAACTGTACACGCCGCAATGGGCGCCCAGCTCGCTAAGATGCAAGGCAACTAAGGCGCGCATGATAACCACGCCCCCTACTCTCGAAACCGAGCGCCTCATCCTGCGCGGTTTCGAGCCCGGCGATTTTCAAGCTGTCGCCGATATGTGGGCGGATGAAGACGTTGTGCGCTTTATCGGCTTTTCTCGCACACCGCAGGATGCATGGTTCGCTTCAATCCGTGCGCGGGGGATGTGGCCTGTGCTCGGCTATGGCTACTGGATGGTGACAGAGCGCGAAACCGGCGCTTTCATCGGTGAAGCAGGCTTTGCCGATTTTAAGCGTGGCATGACACCAGACCTTTCCGTTCACCCTGAAGCAGGTTGGGCCTTTGTAAAATCCGCATGGGGGAAAGGCTACGCTACTGAGGCCGTCTCTGCCGCGCACAATTGGTTAGACACGAAACTACCCGGCACAAGCCATTGCATCATGAACCCAGAACATGTCGCCTCACGCCGAGTAGCGGAAAAAATCGGCTACAGCTTCCTCACAGATTCTCTCTATGGGGATACACCCGTCAATGTGATGCAACGCGAAACTTAACCAACCTGACGGTTAGATCGCTGCGCTGCAGGCACCGGATTGGCCCGCCAATTGCGCAAGAAATCCATAAATCCTTCATGCGGAAGACCCGGTGAATACAAGAAGCCCTGCGCGATCGTGCAATTGCGGCTGCGCAAAAACTCAGCCTGTCGCGGTGTCTCAATGCCTTCCGCAACCGTTTGCAACCCGAGTGTGTCGGCAAGGGCCAAGATCATTTCAACAATCGCCGGTGCGTTTTCGTCCTTATCCAGAGCAGACACAAATTGCCGATCAATCTTAAACACATCAAACGGCAACTGGGTCAGCATCGAAAGATTAGAATGCCCCGTTCCGAAATCATCAATAGCCAGCTTCATACCCATCGCGCGCAGCGGGTTCATCACCTTGGCAACATGCTCCGGGTCAGACACCGCCATACTCTCTGTAATTTCCAGCTCCAACCGGCTCGGTGGCAAATTCGTACGGTTCAAAATACCACGCACACTTTGGGTCAGGTTACCTGTCTGAAACTGTTTCGGCGAGACGTTCACGGCAATGGACACATCATGCCCCTCACGAAGCCAAGCACGCGCTGACAGACAAGACGCCTCCAAAATCTGGTCGCCGATTTGTTCGATCAAGCCAGTTTCTTCTGCTAACGGAATAAATGCAGCCGGAGAAATAATTTTGCCATTGCCGCGCCGCCAACGCGCCAGCGCCTCAGCGCTCACAACCCGTCCGGTCGCAAAATCTACCTTCGGCTGGAATACAGGCTTAAACTCCCGGTTCTTCACCGCTTCTCTTAGCTCAGCTTCAAGCTGGTAACGCCCACGCGCAAGGCGTGTCAGGCGCGGTGTGAAAAATCTAAAGCCAGACGCCTTTTCCTTACGCACTTGGCGCACCGCTAAATCAGCATGCAGCATAAGTTTCGCGCGCGTATCGCCTTCTTCCGGCGCCATCGCAATACCGCCGGACACACCGATAGAAAGTTGGTGTCCCTCAGCAGAGAATGGCGCGACAAATGCCATGCGCAGTGACCGGGCAATACTGGCTACAGTCTCGCGGCCCTTCGCATCAGGCATCCACAATGCATAAGTATCATTCTGCAACGATACCAATCGAGACCCACGTAGCGCCTCTTTCGACTCACCGGTAACATTCGCAAGCTCACGCTCCATGCGCTCACCCGCTTGGCGTAGCAATTGTTGGCCAACTACCGTTCCATGATGCTCTGTAATTCGGTTGAACCCATCCAAATCCAGCAATAGAAGCGCGCCCGGCGCCTCAAAACTTGTCTTCCCAACCGTGGAATCGATCTCGCACTCCAAAGCCGTCGCATTACCGAGGCCCGTGCGCGAGTCGATATAGGCCGTCTTCGCTAGCTTATGGTTCTTCCGGCGTAATTGGCTCACCCGGCGCAGCGCTCTCGCTCGAAAATGGCGTAATTCTACAGAGGCGAGCATGGACGGCTTACGCGGTTTATCGTCAAACGCTGCTTCCATTTCCGCGGTCAGCGACTCGATGCTGGATTTCAATACCCGCCCAGTCAGGTAACCCAGCCCCGTCGCACTGATCAGCGCAATCACAGACGCCGTGCCCGCAAGGCCCCAGTCAAACGCCGCCAAGCCTTTGTCATGAACAACAGAATTATAGGCCAGCCCAGCCGCAACGGTTGAGACCTCTACGCCAAATGCCAGAGTCCCCCCAATCGCTGCGCTGAAGACCGGCAGCGGCATTTTGGAGATAGACTGGTAGAGAAGACTGCCTTTTTTCAACGAAATCCTGCCCAAAACTGTTCAATTTAACCCGTTATCTCCAATGTTTGGCCGGATATGTTTATAATTCAGTGAACAAAGTCGGGTATGATTAGGTCAAACAGCATCCTATATGAGAAAAATGACAGACAAACGCACCGCCACCGTATCGCGCACCACAAAAGAAACCGACATCACTGTAACGGTTGATCTTGATGGCAGCGGAAAAGCAGACCTCGACACCGGCATTGGTTTCTTCGACCACATGCTCGACAGCCTTGCCCGTCACTCGGGCATTGATATGAAAGTGCGCTGCAAAGGCGACCTGCACATCGACATGCACCACTCGGTCGAAGACACTGGCATCGTTATCGGTCAGGCCATCAAACAAGCACTTGGCGATTTTGCGGGCATCACCCGTTTCGCGCACTCATACATTCCGATGGATGAAACGCTCACGCGCGCCACGCTAGACCTGTGCAAACGTCCCTATCTGGTCTGGAAGGTCGATTTCACACGCGACAAAATCGGCGACATGGACACTGAGCTGTTCAAAGAATTCTTCCACGCCCTCTCCGGCAATGGCGGCATGTGCCTGCACGTTGAGAATATCTACGGCGAAAACTGTCACCACATCGCTGAATCCTGCTTCAAGGCCACCGCCCGCGCGCTGCGTGATGCGGTCGCGATTGATCCGCGCCTTAAAGGCAAGCCGGCCAGCACCAAGGGCAGCCTCTAGCCCTTTTCGGCCCGCAGCTTTTGGATAATCAATCGAATATCCATGGAATCATCGCCCTCATGCCGCGGCGCATATTTGGCATGTGCGGCATTCAATACGTCGTGGCGCTCATCAATATGAACAATATTGTAGGAATGGGCTACCGCCACCGGCTCACCTGCACGCATTTGTTCCAATATTCGCGTCCCAAAAACATCGGCTGGCATACCACGTTCAGATAGCGGCCCCTCTGTCATCTCCGATTGCACAAACCCCGGAAAAATTGCCCCAACAGAAATAAATCCCGGCACGTCTTCACGAAACGATTCCGTCAGCCCAACAACCGCATGCTTAGAGGCAATATACGCCGCCGACCGCTTCACAGCTGGGAAAAACGCGTTCTCTGATGCCAGATTGTAAATCGCCGCCGGCGTCCCCTGCTCAATCATACGCGGGGCAAAGGCGGCGCAGCCATGCCAAACGCCGAAGAAGTTCACGTCAAACAGTGCGCGCACTTCGTCCATCGACTTATCCTGCACTCTGGCACGCGGTGACGATACCCCCGCATTATTCACCAAAATCGAAACAGGTAGATCGCCCGCAAACGCGGTTTCAGCCAGTCCCTGAACGCTCGCTTCATCGCGCACATCGCACACTGCCCAGCGTGCCGTGATGTTTTCTTCTGCCAACCGCGCACAGGCCGCTTCCAACCGCGCCTGATCGGGCTCTGCGATTAAGACCTCCCCGCCTTGGCGGCCAATCGATTGCGCAAGGCCAAAGCCAATCCCACTAGCCCCACCCGTTATAACCGAAACGGTGCCCTCAATCTCCAACATACTGCGTCCTCTCGTAATGAAGTGAATGCACAATGGCAGAGCCGATCACCTTTGTCAGGAACCTTGGTTCATTGTGTGTAAAAAGCCTCGGTAAGCCTGCGCCTTATGAGCAAAGCGTCAGCCTGCCCCTTCCCTCACGCCGCCTGCCCCGGTAAGAGCGCGGCTATGACCACTGTTGCACTCATCGACTACGGCTCCGGCAATCTACACTCCGCGGCACGCGCACTTAACGAAGCGGCGCGCCTTTCGGGTGAAACGGTTGAGGTCTTAACCACCGCCGATCCTGATGCGATCTCAGCCGCGGACAAAATCGTCCTGCCCGGTGTTGGCCATTTCGCCGATTGCGCAGCCAATTTGTTCGGCGCAAACGGCGTCGTCGAAGCCCTGAACCACGCCATCATCGACAAGGGCCGCCCATTCTTTGGCATCTGCGTCGGCATGCAATTACTAGCCGATTTCAGCCTTGAAGACGGCGAATCCAAAGGCCTCGGCTGGGTGCACGGCATCGTCGATCGCATACAGCCCGGCCCCGGTTACCGCATCCCGCACATGGGCTGGAACGAGATAGACCTGCCCCGCGCCCACCCTGTCCTCAGCGGCCTTGGCGACGAGCCACACGTCTATTTCACCCACTCTTATGCGCTCAGTCCAGAAGACCCCGGCCATATCGCCGCGACCGCCACCTATGGTGAGCCCCTTGTCGCGGCCCTTGCGCGTGACAACATTATCGGAACACAGTTCCACCCCGAGAAAAGCCAAGCCACTGGCCTCAGAATCCTATCAAACTTCCTGAATTGGAAACCCTAAATGCCTTTTACGCTCTATCCCGCCATTGATTTGAAAGACGGCCAATGCGTCCGCCTCCTGCGCGGGGAAATGGATCAGGCGACGGTGTTCTCAGACAGCCCCGGCGATCAGGCAAAGAGCTTCCATGAGGCCGGCTTCACCCACCTCCACGTGGTTGACCTTAACGGCGCGTTCGCAGGCGAATCCAGCAATACGGACGCGGTAAAATCCATCCTCGCCAGCACACCAGCCCCCGTACAGCTCGGCGGTGGCATCCGCACACGCGCCCAGATTGATGCATGGCTAGAAGCTGGCATCTCCCGTGTCATCCTCGGCACAGCGGCCCTGCGCGATCCGCAGCTGGTAAAAAACGCCGCCCGCGCCCTGCCCGGCCAAATCGTCGTCGGCATTGATGCAAAAGACGGCATGGTCGCTGTCGAAGGCTGGGCCGAGACCTCTGATATGTCGGCAATTGAACTGGCAAAGGCCTTTGAAGGCTGCGGCGTCGCAGCGATAATTGCCACAGATATCGGTCGCGATGGTCTGAAAACGGGGGTAAACGTGCAATTTACAGCCGATTTGGCCAACGCCGTCTCCATCCCCCTCATCGCCAGTGGGGGAGTGGCCAGCACAGCCGACATCACCGCCCTACGCGCCGCAGACGCGCCCATCTCAGGCACAATCCTAGGCCGCGCGCTATATGACGGCGACATCATTCCAGCTGAGGCAATCAAAGAAGCGGGCTAAGCGGCTTCGGCTAAACAGTTCTTGCCATCGGCCTTGGCGCGATACAGCGCTTTATCAGCCCGCGACAGCAGCGCTGATACGCCCTCGCCGCCACGGTCCACGGCTAGGCCCATAGAGATGGTCACAGACAGCGTCACGCCCCGCCCAACAAAGGTTTGGCGCGCGATAGAACCAACCAGTGTCTCACCATAGGTGCGTGCAGCTTCAACAGAATCAAACAAGCCCGCCACAGCAAATTCTTCCCCGCCAAGGCGCGCAACAATGCCATCATCGGTCTCCAATGCTGACAATTGCTGTCCCAGAAAGCTCAACACATCATCACCAACTAGATGGCCGTGTGAATCGTTTACTTGTTTGAAATCATCCGCATCGCCAATCAGGCAAACAAACAAGCGCGCCTCGCTAGCCATGGCCTGCAAAGCTTGCGCCCGCGCCATAAAGGCCCGCCGGTTCGGCAATCCGGTCAGCGCGTCTACGTTGGCAAGTCGGTGCTGCTCGTCTGCCAATGCCCCGAAAGCCAAAATTGCTCGCGTCCCAGATATCGAGGCTATAGGTGCAACACACAACGGGATTACTATGGACCCGATAAAAATATCGAGCATGGTCAGTTTCTTGTCTAGGGTACCCCAGACAAGACTAACTGCCATTGTTGTTACTATCGCGATCACGGTGACCCCCACGACGCGCCAAAACGCTTTGTGTCGCCGCTCTGGCGGAGCGTCCCTGAGAAGATCGAGTAGTGACATTCTCCCACTATGGTAGAAAATGATTTCAATCCATCTAATTAGTTTGTCAATTTTTGAGGGAAATTAGTGCGAGTTGACCCCAACCCATGTGTTTAAGCCGCCTCGGCCAAACAGTTCTTGCCGTCGGCCTTGGCGCGATACAGTGCTTTATCAGCCCGCGACAGCAGCGCCGATACGCCTTCGCCGCCGCGATCCACGGCTAGGCCCATAGAGATCGTCACAGACAGGCTCACGCCCCGCCCGACAAAGGTTTGGCGCGCGATAGAGCCCAGAAGTGCATCGCCATAGGTGCGCGCTTCCTCAAGAGAGCCGAACAGGCCCGCCACCGCAAATTCTTCCCCGCCAAGCCGGGCTACAACGCCGTCATCCATCTCCAGCGCCAATAATTGATTGCCCAGAAAAGCCAACACATCGTCGCCCACGGGATGGCCATATGTATCGTTGACCCGTTTGAAATTGTCGGCGTCACCGATCATGCAAACAAAGATGCGACCATTGCCTGCAAGCACCTGCAGCGCCTCGGCCCGGTGCATAAAGGCCCGCCGGTTCGGAAGGCCCGTCAGGGAATCGACATTCGCCAGCTTGTAATTTTCATCTGCCAATTCTTCCACGCGGATTTGCAGGCGCAACGTGACGACCGACGCAAGCGGCGCGATGACCAACGGAATTATCAGGCCGCCCAAATAGGCTTCATACGGGGTGATATTCGGGTCAAAAAATGTCCAGATAAACACCATCGAAAAGGCAGCAACAGTTGCACCAAGCGTAATTACGCCGATCCTCTGCAAGGCCAGCCTTTTTCTCGCAGTTGAGCAATTTCGGAGTGCGCGACAGAAAAACATCACTCAAAGATGAGTGAATAGTCTTTCGATCTCACTAACGCAGATCGCCAAAACTGTACTATTCACAACAGTTCCAAGGGATTCAAAACCGACAGTTTCAAGGTTTCAACTCAGCGGGGCGAATGCCAACAATAGGTTCTCCCTTCCTCTCCCCCACTCATCCGCGTTAGATTCCCGCCATGACCAACAAAACCTGCACCATCCGCCCCATCACAGCAGAAGACCGCGACGTGTGGGAGGTGCTGTGGAAAGGTTATCTCGATTTCTACGAAACCAGCCTAGAGCAGACCATCTACGACACCACTTTCGCCCGGTTTTTCAGCTATGGAGAGTTTGAGCCCCGCTGCCACCTCGCCATCGTAGACGGCGCGCCCATCGGCCTCGTGCACTTCTTCGCGCACCGCCATGGCTGGCACGTTGAGAACGTCCTCTACCTGCAAGACCTGTTCGTAGACCCAAACGTGCGCGGCACCGGCGCTGGCAAAGCCCTCATCCAATCGGTCTATGACGTCGGAGACGCCGCCGGCACCCCCACAGTCTATTGGCTAACCACCACCGACAACCCCGCCCGCAAACTCTACGACCAAGTCGCCACCCGCACAGATTTCGTGAAATATCAGCGTTAAGACTGAGGCCCACTCATCCACTGGGAAAACCCCCGCCTCCCGCTCATCCCAACGAAAGTTGGGACCCAGCACCAAACTCCAAAACTAGATCCCAGCGTCCGCTGGGAAGACCGGGATTTAATCAAAATCTACAGAAAGAGATTTAAATGTTGCTCGGTACTTAGCCCAACTCGGCACACCCTTCTCAGTATCAATATTGATATTCGCCTCCAGGTACGCCAAATCCGATATCCTCGACGGAACCGCCGCAGATGTTTCATTGTACAACTGACTAATTTCTTTATTTCCAGCAGCAGAAAACTCCGCCGAGTAATGAAGTAAATCTACGCGAGTAGACGATCTCATAGGATTGAGAACGAGAGTTTTATCAGACAGTCTTTTCATTAATGAGGATGAGTCAGCCTCAACACTTCTACCTATCTGGAAAATATCATCCACTTCATAAAGTACTGACAAAGCGCAAATGGAAAGGTAGATCTCATCGATCGGCACTCTAGGGTGCCAGAATACGAAAAAGCCCTCAAGAAGTGCCAAGGTCTGATGAACCTGTCTTGCGGTGGAGCATCCAGTGCTAATAACTTCACCCATGACCTCGAATTTTTTTTTCCCCGGAATGGGGTTATACCGTTCTATCTCCGCAGGCAGATAAAGGCCCACTTTTGAAGTAAATACTTGCTGCAAACTTGGAGTCTTCAAATGATAGGTTCTTGTGAAAAATCTATTCAAGTATTCTCTCGAATCGAATTCAGATCCGTAGACTGCCTTTATACTATGGGCCAACTGATCGCTGTCTGATCCAATTATGAAAACGACGTTTTCAATATCAAAGATGTGATTGATGCGCTCCAGAACACGTATCGCAAAATCTGGTCGACACCTGTCCAACTCGTCGATTACAATAAATATTGGAAGCTGACGCTCGAAATCTTCCTCCAAGCACTTAGTCAGTTTCGAAAACGCGGCTACGAATCCGTCGATTGCCTGCCGTTTTCGCGCGGAATCTTTTAGCGACTTTTTAAAAGATGTATCGACATCTAAAGTAGGTTTGAAAGACTCTACGCTTTCAACCGCGGAATCCTTAAAGGATTCAGTAAACTGTTCTACATGCGGGTTCTCTATTTCATCCATTAGATCGTCAGCAACAGCACCGATATTGCGCACAGCCAATTTTTTTAGGATTCCCCAGAGCACAGGTTTAACAATTTGAGCCGCATTCGTACTTACGCCGTCCCATGCCTTTTGGAGCATAGGCTTCTCTTCTATGAAGTCATCAAGCGCATCGTAGATTGCCAATATTATGGAAGTCAGCGGGTCTGTTTCAGGATCAACTCGCCACATATCGACTCTGGCAACCAGATATTTATCGGCCTTAAGTTGCTGCTCAAAGCGTTCAAGGAAATAGGTTTTCCCGCTTCCCCAATCACCCTTTAAGTTCAGCACAAACGACTTCTGCCCATGGGCATGCGTTTTCTTCTCAGCCATCTTTAGTAAGTATTTTTGAAGAAGCTCAGCTTCCTTCTGTCGGCCAAGTTGATCGTCTTCCCAGATTTTTTCGCGCGTCATGTTGGCACCTCCTCAATTCAACTTGAGTGATTCTCGTGCGCAACCACAGGGGCGTTTTGTGTATATTAACAGTGAGTCACAGGGAATATGCTTAACTGTGAAATTCACTCCCCCCTTCCCCATCCCCACACACACCGCTAAACCCCTGCTATGACACTTAAAACCCGCATCATCCCGTGCCTTGACGTTAAAGACGGGCGCACCGTTAAGGGCGTCAACTTTGTTGGCCTCAAAGACGCGGGCGATCCCGTTGTGCTGGCCAAGGCGTATGACGCGCAGGGCGCTGATGAGCTGTGCTTCCTCGACATTACGGCCACCCATGAGGGGCGCGGCACGTTGATGGAGATTGTTTCGGCCACTGCTGAGCAATGCTTCATGCCGCTCACCGTGGGCGGGGGCGTGCGGTCACCCGAAGATATGGTCGCGCTGCTGCGCGCCGGGGCCGACAAGGTGGGCATAAACTCCGCCGCCGTCGCAGACCCAGAACTAATCAGCCGCTGCGCCGCAAAAGCAGGCAGCCAAGCCGTCGTCGTCGCCATAGATGCGCGCCAAAACGGCGACAAATATGAGATTTTCACCCATGGCGGCCGCAAAGAAACCGGCATCGACGCGGTGGAGTTCGCCATAGAGGCCGAAAAGCGCGGCGCGGGCGAAATCCTGCTGACCAGCATGGACCGTGATGGCACGAAAGTCGGTTATGACCTGCCCCTCCTCAAAGCCATCACCAGCGCGGTAAACTTGCCCGTTATCGCCTCTGGCGGCGCGGGCCATGTCGATCACCTCGCCCCTGCTGTGCTCGAAGGCGGCGCGACAGCAGTGCTTGCCGCCTCGATTTTCCACTTCGGGGAAGCTACAGTCGCAGACGCAAGAGCCGCCCTCGCGGCGGCGGGCGCTCCCGTGCGTCCCCTAAACTAAATCGGCTGAGGAGCCTCGCATCATGTCAGATAAAGAATTGGGAGACTTCCCGCGCCTCGGCAATGCGCTGCGCCACCTCGCCGACACGATCGACGCGCGCGCAAAAGAAGGTGACGAAAGCAGCAGCTGGACAGCCAAGCTTCTCACCAAGGGGCCAGAGCTGTGCGCTGATAAGGTCGCCGAAGAAGGCAGCGAGCTCGCCGATGCCGTACGCGGAGAATCTGATGAGCGCGTCGCGTCAGAAGCCGCCGATCTGCTCTATCACGTCTTCGTCGCCCTACGCGCCCGCAGCGTCCCCCTCGGCGCAGTCGCCGAAGCGCTAGAAAAACGCCAAGGCATCTCCGGCATCGACGAGAAAGCTAGCCGCTAAGTCATGGGGCGCGAACAGCCTGCTTAGCGCAGTTTTTGAATTTTGATTTTGTCGAGCTTGGCCTTATTCTTGGTCGATTCCTCAGACCGGGTCAGCGCCTTGGCAATCGCCTTGAGGCTCATCCCCTTGGCGGCAAGCATATGTAGTTTTTGCACTTCATCTGGCTTCCAAGCTTGGCGATGACGTTCAAAGTGTTCTGACATTTCGTATATCCCGATTATGATATCCAACCTTACAGGCAAGCCGCGCCATTTGAAAACAGCGGGTGAGACAACAGTCTCAATATCTGAGACTCAGGTGAGACCAATATGAGACTCTTTTGAGAGTCTAGTGAGACCGATTATCCAACAGGCAGCGCCCCCGGACAGGCCCGCCACTATCCCCTCCCCCTTACAGCTCTTTCGGTATCTTCATCCGCCGCTTGGTCTGGTGCGTTTCGGCCTTGTCACCAGTTGGTTTCTCGCCCCGCATATAGTGGCGCTGCCAACGCTCTTTCATCGCGTTCTTCTCGCCGCCCTTAAGGCGCGTGTTGAAATCAGCCCGGCTCTCGGCCCACGCCTTATACTCATCAACCAACTCTTGATTGCTCGACAACAGCTTACGTTCCGGCTGAATTTCCTCCAGCTTCTTGTGCTCCATCAGCGTGATAAACGCGAACGGCTCACCCTTCTCAAAGATCACCTCCCCCGGTCTTGTCATCTGCCAATTCATCGTAAAAGGAAACGGCAACCAGTCCGTCTCAACCAGGCCCGTCAGCGGCGAAATCCCATCCTTGGGCCAATTAGGCGGCCCCGTCACCCAAACGCCCCAGCCGGGCGGTGTGCGAAACAAATGCCCGGTGTGGAACGTCGCAATCCCTCTCATAAAGTGGCTATCAGCAAAGCTGGAAATCGCATTCGGATCGCCTTTTGTGAGGAATTGAATGTCCTCGTTACCCGGTCCGCCATTCCATTTGATCTTTATGTCCATAGGACACAACAATTCCCACCCAGTGGAGTTTGCCATCGTCAGCGGTAGGCAACGGTACGGGTGGCGATCAGTGAACACGTCCATCCAATCGCGATTGCTGCGGGCGGGCACCAAGTCTGGTGCAACCTCATAAATCTTGTAGGCATCCAAATGCATGGGGGAGATCCTCGTGGAGATTGCTTGACGGCGCACTGTTTTCTTGGCCCAAAGTGTAGGATGACCGCAAGCCCTGATGACCTGTTCGCTTATTTAGATCGCCGCGACATTCCCGTCACGACGCACTGGCACGAGCCTGTCTTCACGGTTGAGGAAGGCGCAGAAATCAAAGCCGCCCTGCCCGGCGGTCATACGAAGAATTTGTTCCTAAAGGACAAGAGCGGCGCACTTATCCTCATCTCGGCAGAGGGCCAAACGCAGATTCGCCTCAACAAGCTTCATAAGCTCATAGGCACCAAACGCCTCTCCTTCGGCCCAGCAGATCTCCTACTCGAAACGCTAGGCGTAGTGCCCGGCTCCGTCACCGCCTTTGCACTAATGAATGATGTCAGCGGCCGCATACGCTTCCTGCTAGACGCCGCGCTTATGCGGCACGACATCATAAACTTTCACCCCCTAACTAACACCGGCACAACCGCCATAAAGCGCGAAGATTTCAAACGCTTCCTAACCGCAACAGGGCATGAGCTTGAAATGATAGATTTCAGCGAGGTCTAATTGGAAATCTACCCGTGATGAACCGTCATCATTCGTGGTGGGCGGTACGCCTCAACAACACCGCTCAAGCAATCAGAAAATCCGTGATTCACATCGCGATGGCGTGCCTCATCTTCGCGGACGAGAAGAACAACATCTCTGAGTGTCGATCCTTCCGTCATGTTCCAATAGTCAATCGCTACCTGAGGCGCTGGCCCATTCTCATGACGCCCAGAATCAATTTCTTCCAGATAATGCGTGTAACTCGTCACCGCTTCATCTTCCAGATAGGCAATAAACCGATGCGCTGTGTGAGGGAAAAGCAAGTACCCGAAAAAGTACAACACCGAAAACCCGAGTTGCGCGATCACAATCAATATACGGTCAAAGATCGAAGGCTTCGCAATTTCAAGGAACGTCATCAGGTGCATCCGCTCGTTCTCTGCCTGGTCCAGCATCTCCCGGATCCAGCCCTGATCATCCCTAACGTGACGGATCATTTTAAAGTGCAGCAACAATCCGCCAACCATCCCTGGAACAGCGGCAATCGACTCGAGGATGACTGCGCGGTGGCCGTAGCGTTCTCTAAAAAACAGATCTGCAAGACCTCTAATAATTTTCACACCGCGATATGCCACGCGATCACACATGTTCGAAGACTGGTCGCCAAGCCGTTCAATATTCTCGCTACTGCTCACACTGTTCACCCCCAAAAACACTTCAGACCGCAGTCTAGTGTGAAACAATACACCCCTCAGGTTGAATTTGAATGAATTTTTGATTGATCAAGTTTCCCGGCTCCAAAACTATGTAACGCCGGGCATCATTCTACCTTACTTTCGCCGATTGAGCCCCACCCCCTCGCGCTATAGCTAAATATCGCTATGTTCACTCCACCAACGGAGGAACAATAGTGAAAACCAAACGATTAGGCGCCAGCGGCATTTACGTGTCAGACATCTGCATGGGCACGATGACATTCGGCTCGCAAACCGACGAGAAAGAGGCCTTCAAAATCCTCGATGCATCCTACGATGCCGGCATCAATTTCTACGACACAGCCGAAAATTACCCCGTCCCGCCAGACCCAAAATGGGCTGGGCGCACGGAGGAGATTTTCGGCAAATGGTTGAAGACCAAGCCGCGCGACAGCATCATCGTCGCCACCAAAGTCTCCGGGCCTTCCCACGGCTGGATCAAATCCTCCCAGCGCTCTGCGATGACAGCGCTCGACCGGCACAACATCATCCGCGCGGTTGAGGCCAGCCTTGAGCGCCTGCAGACCGACTATATCGACCTTTATCAAACCCACTGGCCAGATCACGGCACTGAGTATGATGAGACGATGGAAACGCTGGACGAGCTCGTGCGCGCTGGCATGATCCGCATCATTGGTTGCTCGAACGAAGACGCATGGGGCCTGATGAAATCAGTCTCCGTCGCTGAACAACTCGGCACCGTGCGCTATCAGACCATCCAGAACAATTTCAGCCTCAACAATCGCCGGTTTGAGGATGCGCTGGCAAAAATCTGCCGTCGCGAAAAGATCAGCCTGATCCCCTACTCCCCAATCGCGGGCGGCGTACTCTCAGGCAAATACAATGATGGTGGACGCCCCGAAGGCGCGCGCTTCTCTCGTTATCTGGAGATGGGTGGCCGCCACACAACCATGGCAAGTCGCTTCGTGAATGAGAAATCATTGGCCTCTACAGCCCGCTTTATGGACATCGCGAAAGAAGCTGGTATCTCACCCGTCACGCTGGCAACCGCATGGTCGAAACAACATGACTTCGTGGCCTCTACAATTGTCGGTGCCTCAAAGTTTGATCAAGTGGCCGATATTCTTGCCGCTGCGGACCTAACCTTGTCCGACGAAACGATGACGGCGATTGACGCGGTCTCGAAAGATATCCCCTACCCGATGGGATAGGGGCATCTATCAGGCTTCTTCAGCGCTCGGCGTACCATGAACCAATATTTGCCGCTTCCCGGCATGGTTGGGCGCTGAGATAACACCCTCTTCTTCAAGGCGGTCAATCAACCCGGCCGCCTTGTTGTATCCAACCTTCAAACGGCGTTGCAGGTAAGAGGTCGAAGCGCGCTTGTCGCCAATCACAATCGCCATGGCCTGTGCGTAAAGGTCGTCCTCTTCGTCACCTGTTGATGTGCCGAGCATCGCGTCCATCACAGCAGACCCGGTCCCGCCCTCTTCTGGCGCGTCCAGAATGTCCATTACATAGTCCGGCTCGCCTTGTTCTTTGAGCCAATCGACAACACTGCCAACCTCTTCATCTGAAACAAATGGTCCGTGTAGACGTTTAGATTTCTTGCCCGGCGCTTGATAGAGCAAATCGCCCATACCCAGCAATTGTTCCGCACCCTGCTCACCAAGAATGGTGCGCGAATCGATCTTTGTTGTTACCATGTAAGAGATACGGGTTGGGAAGTTAGCCTTGATCGTACCGGTGATAACATCAACAGACGGACGCTGCGTCGCGGTAATCAAGTGAATGCCCGCCGCACGTGCCATCTGTGCAAGGCGCTGTACGCAGCCTTCAATTTCTTTACCCGCAACCATCATAAGGTCAGCCATCTCATCGATAACTACTACGATGTTCGGAATATGATCCGTTGGCAGAACTTCAGTTTCATGGATCGGACGACCATTCTCATCAAAACCGGTTTGCACCTTACGCGCCAAATGCTCACCAGATTCGCGATACTTTTTGGCTTTATCGTTAAAGCCAGCAAGGTTACGCACGCCCGCCTTAGACATCAGCTCATAGCGACTTTCCATCTCGCGCACAGTCCACTGCAATGCGTTCACGGCCTTTTTCGGATCCGTAACAACCGGCGCCAAGAGGTGCGGGATGCCTTCATAGATAGACAGTTCCAGCATCTTGGGGTCAATCATTATGAAACGGCACTGTTCAGGCGTGTGCTGATAAAGCAGCGACAATATCATCGCGTTCACACCAACCGATTTACCAGAACCTGTTGTACCCGCAATCAGCAAGTGAGGCATCTTCGCCAGATCCACAACCGTCGGTATACCACCAATATCTTCGCCCAGCGCCATCGGTAGGGTCGCTTTGGTGCCATGATAGCCATCAGACTGAAGCAGTGTACGCAGGAAGACCGTATCGCGATGCTCATTTGGCAGCTCGATACCAATCGCGTTCTTACCGGGCACCACGGCGACACGCGCAGAGATCGCGCTCATCGAACGAGCAATATCGTCAGCCAGCGAGATAACACGTTGTGATTTAACACCCGGAGCGGGCTCAAGCTCAAACAAGGTAATTACAGGACCCGGACGCACTTCTTTTACGCGCCCACGAACACCAAACTCTTTCAACACAGCTGTAAGGCGCTCTGCCTTTTCGATAAGTGCGTCTTCGTCAATCGTCTCACCGCGCTCTTCTGCTACCTGCAGAAGACTGATGGATGGCAAGCGATCTGAATTGTTCCGGCGCTGCGTGTTCTTCACTTTAGGTGTCGCTGCAGAGCCCTTGATCGCTTTAGGCAGCTTAAACTTCGGCTTTGCCGCAGGTTTCGTCACCTCATCGGTCAGATACTCAGCTTCGCTCTCATCCTCGTCGACATATTCCTGCGTGTCTGTGTCGTAGTCTTCGTCATAGTTTTCTTGCGCGACAAAACGCTCTTCTGTGTCGAATTCGTCTTCGTGCAGGATGATTCGCGCACCGCGTTGGATGGGCTCGTCCTCATACTCATACGCGTCATCACGCGCTTTGCGGTTCAGCTTCAGACGGCTCATTACGGTCCACAGAAGCCCCCCTGCCCCTTTCGCCTGACGAGCCGCGCGAAGGCTAGACGTTGTCGCCGCGCTTTGAAGTAGCTGAGCATCGCCTCTACGGAAGCCGAGAGCAGATAGCGCGGTCCAGAGCGCAGCGCCGCCGAGCAAGAACCCGGCCCATGTTTCAGGGCTTGGCAGCATCAAGGCGCGGAATGGCATTCTCGCAACATGAAAAAGCGCGTCACCGACAACACCGCCCAGTCCTGTGCTCATCGGCCAAGATTCAGGCACAGGCCAGCTCGCAAAACAAGCTGCAGACAAAGGCACGAAAGCGGCGCCAAGCGTCCAGCGTTTCATACTCGGCGCGCCAATCAAAACTGCGCGCATCGCCCCGCCGATCATGAGTGCAAGACCAGCCGTCCATGCTGACCAACCCAGCATTTGACGTGAAGCATCAGCATAGACCGCCCCTGTTTCACCAAACAGGTTTTGAACCACCGCATCTGTTGCTGCATTCCAACTTGGATCACTCGGCGTGTAAGAACCAACCGCCCCGCAAACAAAAACCCCGACACCAAAAGCAGCCGCACCAGTCAAAATTCTCCACACAGGATCACTGGCGGAAGATAGGCGTTCATCATTATAGGCAATATCACTCATGAGGCGTGTTGGTCTCCGCATTCGGCTGAACGTGAGCCCACTTTGGCGCAACAGGCTTAACACCCTCCAAATAACATTGAAAAAAATTTGCTTTTTGTTGTTAACCTTTGCGCACCCTACAAACCCCACATCCTCTGAAAAGGCGCCCAAATGAGCCATACGGGCCGTTAACGTTAGTCATCATTGCTAGTTTGTAATGTTCCGTCATCTCGGTTCTGCTGACTATTACCCTCGCAAAAGACGTGCTTGAGGGGTCCCAGCCGCCTTCGTCGAGTTAACGATTGGAGGCATTTCCGGGGCGATCCTCCAAAATCCTATATTCTGAGCCCCTTCCCCTCTTTTTCTGTAAACCAAAACAAACCAGACCAAGGAGCCGGCGGTATAGAAGTATCCGAAGGACATTCAGGTCAAAAAGTTTAAGGAGCCCACTTTGAATTGCACTCTGGGTCATTGCATTCCTAGGACTTGAATATGAGCGTTATTGCAAGATACAGACAAGTGAGAGGGTCGAGCCCCAAAAAAACTGGTGAACCCAGCCTGCTTTGACGCCTAAGGTGGAGCAGATTATTGAACGTCATCTCGAGATAAAAAGGACGCCATGAGAGCCCCCATTCAAGTCGACTTCTTCGTGCCTGAAGGCGCTCGAATTTTGAAATTTATTGATGAACCGTACCTTCACGGTCAGCAGAGCGAAGTTTTTCCGGGAGGACTACGTAAGTTCTTCGATTATATCGGTCACGCGCAATCCTCAAAGGCTCTGACGCCAAACATCGTGACATATCGCCGTAGCAAATCTGGCACTATTGAACTCGATCATCATTATCGCAAAACACTCTACAATTGCGATAACTCCGTGTCATTCACGACGCCCACTATGAGAAGAGAGTTAGAGCTCTTTTTCGGTGACCAAATTCACAAACCAAACATTTTCTATTGTCAGGGAGTTGCGTCGATCGACAATAATGCAAACTTCTCTGATACCAGAAACGCGATAATCTCTGTTTCCAAGTTCGTAGAAAGCCATGCGTTTCAGCATTTCAGCGACACAGTTTTATCTTCAGTTATCCCCCCAGGCATCAACTTCGATTTACTTTCGATACACAACTCAAGGGGAAAGCGTGAAATCGATGTTTTCATCGATGCGGTCAAAAATCCCGAGCTGGGGCGTAAAATTTCTCGAGAGATAGCAAAATTTACCGAAAATATCACTATCATAAGTGATAGGGTACCTCAGTACAAATATCTCAATTTGATATCAAATTCCAGGGTATCGATTTTTTGCCCAAGTGAAATTGAAGGTTTTTATATGCCCCCGTTGGAAGCAGTTTACTTGGGGAGTTATAGTTTTTGTTCGAGGGCGGGCGGAAACTCCGAATACCTGGATGACCAAATTGTTTTTGAATTTTCAGAAAACTTTATACTAGGCTTGATTGAGCAGGTCATACAGAAGTTGGCCGTCCACACCGATAATCTGAATAGAACTACACCTTTACTGGATCAGTATAGCATCTCTGCGGAGAAGGAGAGCTTCGAAAAATTCGTGGAGCAGGTCAGCCTCAATTCTCGTTTAGACCAGAACAGCTGACGAATACTCAACCTGCACAACCGCAAAAAAAGCCCCCAACGCTTCCACGCCGGGGGCTCTTTGAATTTGTGTTTCGTCTTGGCCTTAGCGGCTTACGAACTCTGGGTAAGCTTCGATGCCAACTTCATGACGATCGAGGCCTTCGGTTTCGCCTTCTTCACTAACGCGTACACCGATTGTGAATTTCAGCAGGAACCAGATGATTGCTGATGCAACACATACAAACAAACCTGTTAGGCCGACACCAACGAGCTGACCAACATAGCTAGGGTCACCAGCTTCGTTTGGCATGATGTTGTTACCATAAGAGGCCGCAACGATGATCGTACCCCAGATACCGCACACAAGGTGCGCTGGGATCGCGCCAACGACATCATCAATTTTGAATTTGTCGAGGATTGGAACAGACACAACAACCAGCAGACCGCCAACAAAGCCGATCAGTGTTGCGACACCCATTGAAGGGGCAAGCGGCTCAGCCGTGATAGATACGAGACCACCAATAGCGCCGTTAAACACCATAGTCGCATCGATCTTACCCTTATAAAGGATCGCGGTCAGAAGCATTGCGCCGATCACACCGCCACATGCTGCCATGTTCGTGTTCGCAAAAATTTGCGCAACAGAATTGATGTCAGTCACTGTACCCGCAGCAAGCTGCGACGCACCGTTAAAGCCGAACCAACCGAACCACAGGATGAATGTACCAAGAGCAGCCAGCGGAATGTTAGAACCCGGCATTGGGTTCACATTCTTACCGAAATACTTCCCAGCGCGTGGCCCGATAATGATTGCACCAACGAGAGCAGCCCAACCGCCTGTTGAGTGAACCAATGTAGAACCGGCAAAGTCAGAGAAGCCCCAAGCTGAATCAAGGTAGCCGCCGCCCCATTCCCAACCTGCAACAACAGGATAGATGAATGCGGTAAGCACTGCAGTGAAGAGCAAGAATGGGATCAATTTCACACGTTCCGCAACAGTACCGGAAACGATAGACGCGGCTGTCGCCACGAATACCATCTGGAAGAACCAGTCAGATGCTGGTGCATAACCTGCATCGCTCTCAACGCCGAGGTCACCGCCGGCCCAGAAGAATGCATCTGCCGCTGGCATACCGAAGAGTTTCATGCCCTCATCACCACCAAGCCAAGCGCCCGGATATGCAACATTGTAACCGATTATGTAGAACATGATGCCCGCAATGGCGAACAAAGCGACGTTCTTCATGGATTGCATCGCAGCGTTCTTTGAACGCACGAGGCCAACTTCCAGCATGCAGAAACCAGCTGCCATGAACATCACGATGATACCACCGATGAGGAACAAATAACTGTTATCTACATAAGCACTCGAGCTGCCTTCGAGAGCAGCTAGCCGCTCCTCGACGCTTGCTTCTTGTGCGAACGCATTCGCAGTGGCCAACAGTGACAATGGCAACAACGCCAACCCACCCGCTAACCGTTTCAGAGATAATGTTTGGCCCATCTTGGCCCCTCCTTCGTCTCAGACACCTTTCAGAGCTCGGAACCCCCGCGCTCTCCCAAAGCTGATATGATTGCGCCTGCCCATGAAAGTCGCATCGAGTGTTAACAAACCTGCAGGTTCTTGTACCAAGTGACTAAGAATTGCGCACTCATGCGGCCATTCGCCCAAACGGGCATCATTGCTGGACGGCCCATATCACCACAGCTATTTTGCACAAATGACGGATTCAACATCAAATCTAGACATCAAGTTCGATCTCGCCGTCGTTGGCGCGGGACCAGCTGGTGCGAGTTTGGCCATTCTTGCCGCGCAAGCTGGCTTCAGTGTCTGCCTCATTGATGCCCGCGACACACAGGCCCCTGCTCGGCGCGACACCCGGACCTTCGCAGTCGTGGCCGGAAGCTGGCGCATGCTCGGGCGCGCAGGTGTTCACGACGCCCTCGCCGATAAGGTCGAACCGCTCAACGGACTTGAGGCGATAGATGGCGGTAAACACTATTTCGGCGCGCCTTCAGTATTCTTCGGTCTGAACGATCTGGATGCCGACAGCGACGAGCCGCTCGGCCAAATGGTTCCCGCTCAGGCTTTGCAGGCTGCGCTAGATGATCAACTTGCCAGTTCTGACCGCATCACATGGCTCCGAAACGCTTGGTTTTCAGACATCGATGCATCTGCCAGTTGTGCAACAATCACAACACGAGCAGGCCATAAAGTGAAAGCGGGTCTCGTAGCCGCCTGTGACGGCGTCAATTCACCCGTTCGCACCGCGCTAAACATCCCAACAGTGGGCCGCCCCTATCGCCAATCTGTGTTTGCGGCGGATGTACAATTGGAAACCCCACACAATGGGATTGCCCGGCAATTGTTCACACCCGAAGGCCCTTTTGCGACCCTGCCCATGCCCAACAACTGCGCCAACCTCGCTTGGTACATGAAGACAGGCGCAGCAGAAGCCTTAGCCAAGTTCCCTGTTGAGAAGATTGAAGCGCAATTGAATGAGCGGTTCAGCGATTTTGCCGGACCGATGAAACTCGTCGGCCCTCCCCTCGCCTATCCGCTCCACTTACAGCTGGCTGAACGAATGATCGGGCCACGTACGGCACTAGTGGGTGATGCAGCCCACCGCATTAATCCACTCGCGGGCCAAGGCCTGAACCTCGGCTTTAAAGATGTCGCTGCACTCATTGATGTGATGGAAGACTCTCAACGTGTCGGCCTCGATCCGGGCGCAGAAACATCGCTAAAATCCTATGAGGAATGGCGGCGCATCGACACCAACGCCACCGCCTTATTCATGGACGCGGTCGATCGCCTGTTTACCAACGACAATCCCATCCTCAAACCTATTCGCGGCTTGGCGCTTAAAGCGGCCAACACGCTAACGCCCATCCGGCGCGCCATGGCAAAGCAAGCCAGCGCCGATCAAGCAAACCTGCCCCGCCTTATGCAGTAGCGCGCTGGCGCGTAACCAACTCGCGCAGCAATCGCCACGTATAAAGCCCGCTATCATGCCCGTCAGAGAACACGATGCGCACAGCATAGCGGCCAACACGTTCGGCGCGTTCAACTGATATGTCATCCGGCACAGTCGCCTGCGGAGGTTTCGGCCCTCGGCCATGCCCCTGCACTTCCGCAGACGGGCTCTCCTCACGCAAAAACTTATACGCAATAGTCCCCTCCTCGCCATCGTCGAAGGAAATCACTAACTGCTGAGCTGATTTCTGAAAGCGAAGCGTCGCTGGCCACGGATCAGACATCCTCGTCCCCCTCACCTGCTGGCAGGTCCGGCATCGGTTGAGGCGTCAGATCCATATCTCGCGCCTCCTCCAGCAACATAAGCGGAATACCTCCACGGATCGGATAGGCCAGCCGCGCGGTCTTAGACACCAGCTCATTGTTCACCGCGTCATAGACCAGCTTCTGCCTGCTCACTGGGCATATCAGGCTCGTAAGAAGCCGAGGATCCACCGGCGTCTCATTCTTCTCTTCCGCATTCTCAATTTGATCGGTCATAGGCGTCCTATTGCAAGTTCCCGCTGTCTCCACCGGACATATCCATCTTTAGCAAAGTCATCAATATTTCCGCGCGCGACTTCAAATCTTGCGCTTCCAGCAAGGCTTGGCGCTCTGCTTCAGTAAAGCGACACCCACAGGCCAGCGCATTCACCACCGTTTCAGTATCAGCCTCGCCAATCGCCTCCCAGCTTATGCGCATCGCATTGGCCTTAACATATTCCTGCAACACGCCCATCAGCAGGTCACGATCAGGCATATCTGCCGAGTCTGTTGGCACCAGATCCATGAGATAACTGTCATAGCGAGGACAAATGGTCCGAAACGCACTTGGCGTGTCCAATTCATAGTCCACATCAAAGCGCGCAATACCCGCAAGTGAGATCTCATAGCGATGATCCGGCGTTTCGCGATAACTCACGATGCGCCCAACACAACCTGTTTTAGCCAAAGCCCGGCGCTCCACACCACCCTCAACAGGCTGGATCATGCCAATCAGCCGGTCGCCGGATAGCGCCTTATCCACCATTTCCAAATATCGGGGTTCAAATATGTTCAGCTGTAATTGCCAATGCGGCAGCAGCAATGCGCCAGCCAGCGGAAACACCGGGATCGTATCAGGTAGATCCTCTCGCCCCTTATACTGTCCGAGCCTCATCGCTGAGTTCTCCTCACCTATCGCGCCATTATCGGCGCATCATTTAGGCAAACATAAGTGATGCTAACCGCCGGCGGCCATCTACGGTCACCGGGTCAGCATCACCTGCCGCCTCAAAAATCTGCAATAGCTTCTCTTTGGCTTTGCCATCATTCCAATCGAGCTTGTGAGACAAAATCTCGATCAACTGATCAATCGCCAACTCATATTTCGTCGCCCCGGCATACTTCTCAGCCAGCTCAAATCGCTTGTCATAATCCGTCGGTGCTGCTGCCACGGCTTCTGCCAGCGCAGAGAACTCATCAGGTTCGGCCACCGGTCCATCATCCATCATTTCCAGCGCGGCCCGAACACCTTTCACGGCGCTATCATTCTTCTTCGCTTCAGGAACCATGTCCAAAGTCGCCAGCGCCCGCTCTTTGTCACCATTCGCGAGATAGCATCGGGCGAGGCCGGCAATTGCCGCCGCATGCTCAGGGTCTTCCTGAATGATCGCCGCATAGATTTGCGCTGCGGTGGGAATATCACCCGCTTGGCTGGCTGCATCTGCCTGCGCCAAGGCTTCAGTGATTTGCTGCACCTTATCAGTGCCCGTCAGCTGCTTATCAATGAATGCCGTGATCTGGCTCTCAGGCAGCGCGCCCAAAAATCCGTCCACAGGCTTGCCCTTATCAAAGGCATACACAGCGGGAATAGACTTCACACCGAGCTGTCCCGCAAAGGAGGGGTTTTCATCAATATTGATCTTCACCAGTTTCACTGCGCCCTGCTTGCTTTCAACAGCGCGCTCAATGATTGGGCCTAGCTGACGGCATGGTCCACACCATGGCGCCCAGAAATCCACAATAACAGGCTGAGTTTCCGACGCTGCAATGACATCCTCCATAAAGGTGGCGTCAGTCGTGTCCGAAGTGTGGAGTGAGGCAGCATCAGTCATAGTGGTGTCCTTATATCTGCTCTAAACATGGGCCTAGAGACGCCAATGCGCAACCGCTGGAATCTAACTCTCACACCCGCAATTTTGGGAGATGCATTCATCCCACCGACAATTGAGCGCAGAATCCAGCGTTTACCTGAATGACAGGCAACAAAACACGGCGTAATCACCTTTTTTCAGCCCTGTTTATGCAGGGTTCAGCTGGTTAGATGTATTCAAGTCTTATTGAAAGGAGGCTGTTCGATGATGAATTTGCTGACAACCCTGAGCGCCGCGACCTTTTTGGCTGGTTTGCCCCTAGCGCCCTTCGCGCTCCAAACGCCTGCACCAGCGCCAGTGCCGCAAGTGGCTGCGCCTACTATCGCGCCAATGACACAAGCTGAGCGTACAAAACTGCTCGCTGATGTTTCAGTCGCTCTGGCCAAAGTGAAGACAGCACGGGGCGTATTTGAACAAGTCTCTCCAGATGGTTCTCTCTCAACCGGCAAGTTCGCCCTCTCTCGCCCCGGCAAGATACGGTTTGAGTATGACGATCCGGTTCCCCTCCTAATCGTTGCGGACGGCACAACCGTCGCAATGAAGGACACAGAGCTTGAAACCGTTGACCGTATTCCGCTTAGTGCCACCCCGCTGTCGCTCTTGCTTGATGATAAGCTAGACTTCGGTTCAGAGGCTGAGGTGCTCGATATCGTGCGCAGTGACACCCAATTTGGCGTCACTATCGCTGACCCGAACGGTGAGATCGATGGAGAGCTTCAATTGATCTTCTCAGCCGATGATCTCGAGCTTGATTCGTGGGTCGCAACCGACTCTGGCGGCAATAGCACCAATGTTAAGTTGCTAAATGTCCAAACGGGCAAGCGATTGAACCCCCGCCTGTTCATCAACAGCAACTTCGAAGAATAGCAATATTCGCTGCAGAGAGCGCAAATATTCTCCGATCACAGGAAAATGACGGGAGGTAATATTTTCGTAATGTCCAGCTTTTTCGACAGATAACACTTGTCATAAGTTTTCTGCAGTGACATTAATACAACTATAGAAGGGTCGGAACCCCGTGCAGCTTATAATCCCCCCCCGCTGCGACTGATCCGGCTCTCTCTTACCAAGGTTCCTCCTCCTTGGATGACGTTGAAAGACACGTCTTTAGCGCCCGAACTCTCCCCCGCGTTCGGGCGCGTTGACGTTTTGAGGAACCCCGCTTAGTCAGACTCATGCCCAAAGCCCTCAAAATCACCAGTTGGAATATCAACTCCGTTCGTTTGCGCGCGCCCAACATTGCCCGCTTTGTCGAAGAAGAAGCCCCGGACATTGTCTGCCTGCAGGAAACTAAATGCCAAGATGGCGAGTTTCCCGAGAAGGCCTTCCGTGACATGGGATTGCCCCATCTTGTGCTTAATGGACAAAAAGGCGGGCATCACGGGGTCGCTATCGCCTCAAAACACCCCATAAAGCGCCTCAAAGCACCCGCCCTGTGCCGCGAAGGCCATTCACGCATCGTTGCAGCCAGTGTTGCCGGCATCGAAGTGCACAACATCTACCTGCCCGCCGGGGGAGATGAGCCCAATCCAGACACAAACGACAAATTCGCCCACAAACTCGATTTCATCGACCGTCTCGGCAAGTCGTACAAGAAGATGGACGATAGCAAACGCATTCTCGTCGGCGATTTGAACGTCGCCCCGCATGAGAACGATGTCTGGTCACACAAGCAGCTACTCAAGATTGTGTCCCACACACCTGTAGAGACCGAAGGACTGGAAGCTGCGAGAGCCTTGGGCAATTTCGAAGACTTGGCCCGCCTCGCCCATGTAGACGAACAAAAACTCTACACATGGTGGAGCTATCGCGCCAAAGATTGGGCAAAATCCAATCGCGGGCGTCGTCTAGACCATATTTGGGCAAACAAAGCTGCGCTGCCAGGCGTCGATCTAAACAGCTACAAGGTTCACCTAGGCTACCGCGGCGGATGGAAACCATCCGACCACGCACCCATCAGCATCACCGTTAAGGCCTAACCATCGATATTGAGGCGATAACCACCGGCATCAGTCAGCAATAAGCTCGCGCGCGACGGATCCGGCTCGACCTTTTGGCGCAGACGATAGATATGCGTTTCCAAAGTGTGCGTCGTTACGTTTGAGTTATAGCCCCAAACATCTGACAACAGCTCATCACGGCTAACTGAAGCTCCACCTGCTCGATACAAATACTTCAGAATATTTGTCTCTTTTTCCGTCAAACGAATGCGGCGGCTATTATCGTCTTCAAGCGCTTTTTGCGACGGACGGAATGTATAAGGGCCAAGCTGGAACACAGCGTCTTCAGACTGCTCGAAACTGCGCAAATGTGCACGAATTCGTGCGAGCAGTACGGAAAATTTGAACGGTTTTGTCACATAGTCATTTGCGCCTGAATCTAGGCCCAAAATTGTATCAGCGTCGCCGTCTTGACCCGTCAGCATAATAATCGGAACACGCAGGCCCTTCTGGCGCATCAATTTGCACGCCTCGCGGCCATCCATGTCAGGCATGTCCACATCAAGAAGGACAAGGTCCACACGGTTTTCCATCGCAAGAGCAATCCCCTGTGCCGCATTCGCAGCGGTTAGCGGAGAAAATCCATCATGTAGTTCAAATTGTTCTGCGAGTGCGTCCCGCAAATCATCATCGTCATCGATAAGTAAAACAGTCTTTAGCGTCGCCATCAGGAGGCCCCATAATTACAACTCGTTAAGTAATTTCCATATCGAATATCGTACAATAGACCTAAGAATGAATTGACGTTTTGCAATCACAAGAAAGGGAGATGTTTGTGAATGCTCAATATTTGGCCAATGCGGAAGGCCTTTTTGTCGGCCCCGACATGGAGACTTATTGCGCCGTTGGCAAAGGTTCACTGGTCCCAGCAGCGGACAAGAAAGAAGGCGATGGCGCCTCGCCAATTGGGGCATGGAAGACCCGCCGATTGTTCTACCGGCCAGACCGGGTCAAACGCCCTGTTACTGCTCTGCCAATCGTAGAAATTACTACAGATATGGGCTGGTGTGATGCCCCTGATCATCCGTCCTATAATGCACTTGTTTCACTCCCTTTTGAGGCCTCTCATGAGAAGCTATGGCGCGACGATCATGTCTACGATGTCGTGGTAGAGTTAGGGTACAATGATGACCCTGTTGTACCTCATGCTGGCAGCGCTATTTTCATGCATGTGGCCCGCCCAAACTTTGAGTCGACCGAGGGTTGTATTGCGCTAAATTTAGCTGACCTTTTGTCAGTTGCGACGCAACTTTCTCCCGAATCGATCATAAAAATTTCTACTTAACGAGATTTTATTCAACTTTTCGTGCCCCAAATAGCGCACTACCAACTCGAATATGCGTCGCACCGAACGCCGCTGCGACCTCAAAGTCACTGCTCATCCCCATAGAGAGCTGCGCCAAACCGAGGTCATCTGCGAGCTTTTTTAGCAACGCAAAGTGCGGTCCGGCAGGTTCACCTACAGGCGGAATGCACATCAAACCTACCACATTCAGCCCATAGCTCTCAGTGGCACATTTATATAGATCAGATAACTCTTCAACTAGCACTCCGGATTTCTGCGGCTCATTTCCAGTGTTGACCTGAATTAAGATTTTAGGGCTCCGACCGAGCTTTTCGCAAGCACGGGCCAATGCTGCTGCGAGCTTTTCCCTGTCCAACGTCTCAATCACATCAAACAGCGCGATGGCATCTTCAGCTTTATTGGTCTGCAACGGCCCAATCAGGCGCAACTGCAAATCATTGAACTCCTCAAGGCGATCTTGCCAATGGGCTTGTGCTTCCTGAACGCGATTCTCACCAAATACACGCTGCCCCGTCGCCAATATGGCGTCCAATGCTGCATCCGGCTGGGTTTTCGTTACCGCTACCAACTGCACCGGCCTGTCAGATGCAGCTGCCAATGCCTCGACAACATCATTGCGGCGGTTGGAAATTTGATCAAAAAGCGTATCAGTCATGGGATGAGTGTGTTCCATCAATCTGATGCCAAGCGCAAGCTGCTAGCGGCCGCAAGACAGGCTCAATCCAAGCTTCCAGCACAAAACCCTCCAATATTCTGGATGACTGACCCGCAGCGAACACAAAGTATCGAGGCGGTGTGCCAAAACCTCCCACGTGATTGGGGGGTGATCTACAGGCATTTCGGACACCCAGGCCGTCTAGATGAGGCCGCTCGACTGGTTCAAACCTGCAAACACCGACACATCTCTCTCCTCATCGCCAATGACCCATTGCTCGCAAAGCGCGTTGGCGCCGATGGTGTACACTGGCCCCATGCAAATCGAGGCCGCGCCAAATACTGGCGAAAGACTTTTCCGATCATGACCGTTAGCGCTCATTCAGCAAAAGACGTTCGGCAACTACCCAAAAATGTCTTTGATGGCGTCGTGCTCTCATGCGTGTTCGCATCAACTAGCCCAACAGCAACAGCCCCAATGGGCGCGCATACATTTCGCGCAATTGCCAATTCAGCCCCACTTCCCTGCTACGGATTAGGCGGCATAGACCCAAACAACGCGCAAACAATCGCACCCGTGGCCGGATTAGCCATGGTCTCAACTATCGAAACAATTTTCGGAAATTAGAACTTGAAGGCTGACTTCAAACGAACGCCGGTTTCCAGACCTTCGTCTTCCCAGCGCAGCTTATTATTCAGCTTGTCAGCACCAACACTAACCTCACCACCAACAGAAAGACGTGGCGTGACACGGAATGTCGCTCCGGCTTTCATTTCTTCGCTAGGAAGAGGTGAGTTACTCGGACGCTTCAACATATCAAGGTTCAGCTGCCAGCGTGTATTCGCACCAAAACTGAAGGATTGATCATCAGTCGGCTCTGCCTGCCAAGCCGGCTTTTTACCGAATGACGTGTCCGCCGTGAAATTCCGATACCATTCAGACTGAAGGATACTGGACTTCAAAGTAGGTGTTTCAATAACTTGAGTTTCACTCGCCAACACTTCATCCGCAGCAGCTGGCAGTGCCAGAGCAGCAAATAAAATCACGATGGAAGCGGCGATACCCGTCTTCATGAAACCCAGTCCTTGTTCTTGGGATTATATTTAGCAGGCCATATCGTTAAAAGAAGCTTAACAATTGGAAAGTGTACAATTTTTAAAACCTGCGTGTGATTTCTATCACAACTCCGTGTGTATCAGGCGATATTGCCTGAAAAGAGGCCGAATTTGGCAGCTTCATTCCAATGTCTTGGTAGGCAATCGCAATGTCGAGGTCATCCAAAGCCTCGTAGCCAAGCTCCAAGCTGGTCGCATCTGATTCGATTCTCAGGAATTCATCACGGCTTTGCGCATGGAATACACCCAGCTTCGTCTTTCCCCATTGCTTGCTCACTCCGATAGAAGAGGCGGTATAGTCAGACATTGCCGCGCTAACACCATTATCGGAGGCGACATGATCAATGCCTACGCTCCAGCTCTCGCCAGAGACTGTTAGGCCAGCAGAGACCGTCGTCATGCGGCCGTAGTTGGCAAAATTAGCAGCAGACACTTCAGCCGTGCTCCACGCCACCGCGCCCTCAATCCGCAATCCACTGCCCCGCAACCGCCGCGACCCATTCAGCGCCAGCTCCCACGTGTCCTCGATCGAAACACCGGGTCCACCAGCAACACGTCGCGCCGGATCACGATCCAGCCCGCGTACATCAGCATCTGGCGTATAACTCGCGCCCACTTTCACACCCAGAATGCGCGGCGTCGTATACGAGACCTTCACCGACGGCCCCGTAACATCATGATCAGTCCTCGCAAAAACAGACCCCAGTGGATCAAGACGCGCATTAGTGACCGTCACAGCGTTTAAAATCGGCTCCGGGCCAGTATGGAACTGCGTGGCCACGCCTTCATCTCTACCCAGTCTCACTTCGCCATATCCGCCTTCCAGCATTAGATAGGCCTTTTCCAAGGCTGCACGCGGGCCAACATGCTCAGGCACCAGCGCTGAGGACGCACCTGTATAAGGCGCGGTTAGTGCAGTAGACCCGGCATTCCCCGAAACAACGCTAGAAAACCCGGCCCGCGCAGGATGATCCTTTTGCAGGCCAATCTGGCCAACCGCGCCTATAATGAGCCCGGAATCGAAGATATATGTCGATTTGCCTGTGACACTTGCCGCCCCCAGGAATTTCTCTCCGCCCTTATCATCGTCATTCGCGGCGATCGCCAAAACCACCTCCCCTTCTACGCTATGCTCCCAAGGCGAGTAGTCGTCCCACACATCCTGCCCAAAGGCTGGAGCGGCGACCAAACTGGCAAGGCTAAGAAACAGAACAGGCTTAAACATATCAATATCCAAGGCGGCGGCGTGAACGAATGCGCAGATGAGCACTGGCGGGTGCGATAACGCCTTGTTATACAGACGAGCGTCAACAAGGTCTTGCTTTCAGGAACTATCTTCATGATCAAACACGTTTTTTCTGCGGCAGTTGTCTCCATGCTGCTTGTCACTGGGTGCCAATCCAAATCCACTGGCAATATTGAGCAACAAATCACTTCTGAATCTGTCGGAACTGTGAACCCGTATTTGTGGCGTGCGTCGCTCGATACGTTCACCTCCATGCCCGTGGTTAGCGCTGACTCAACCGGCGGTCTCATCGTTTATGACTGGATGTCTTTTGAGGGCGCTGCTGATGAGCGTATCAAGGCGACCGTATATATTCTCGACACGCGCCTACGCGCCGATGGCGTGAAGGTTTCAGTCTTCAGACAAACTCAATCCAACGGCCAGTGGGTCGATGCAGAGGTTGATCCTGAAACAGGCATCCAGCTGGAAAACAAGATTCTAGATAAAGCAAGACGCCTCAAAGCCTCTCGCCTGAACTAGGCACCAGCCAACAAGAACACAATTTAAAGGACGTGGATGATGGTCACGCGTTACGATCCGCAAGCGTCGGAAGCAAAATGGCGTTCAGCTTGGGATCAAGCTGACCTGTTCAAAACAATCTCGCCAGAAGATGCTGGGGACATGCCCAAAGCCTACGTGCTGGAGATGTTCCCCTACCCGTCTGGCAAGCTGCACATGGGCCATGTCCGCAACTATGCCATGGGCGACGTTGTGGCCCGCTACAAACGCGCCACCGGCCATAATGTGCTCCACCCTATGGGCTGGGACGCGTTCGGTATGCCAGCTGAAAACGCCGCAATGGAGCGCAATGTCCATCCCAGCGAGTGGACGTATCAAAACATCGACGCCATGCGCGCCCAGTTCCAAAAGCTCGGCCTGTCGCTCGATTGGAGCCGCGAGTTCGCAACTTGTGACCCTGAATATTACGGCGCACAGCAGGCCCTGTTCCTGAAGTTCCTCGAATCCGGGCTTGTCTATCGCAAAGCCAGCAAGGTGAACTGGGATCCTGTCGACAATACAGTTCTGGCCAACGAACAAGTCATCGATGGTCGCGGCTGGCGCTCTGGCGCATTGGTAGAGCAGCGCGAGCTGACGCAATGGTTTTTCCAGATCACCAAATATGCTGACGACCTGATCGACTCGCTCGAAACACTTGATCGTTGGCCTGAAAAAGTCCGCATCATGCAGGGCAATTGGATCGGCCGCTCACAAGGCGCAACCTTCCGTTGGCCCCTTACTGGTAACCCAGTCGCTGGCTATGAAGATGGCATCGAGACATTCACAACGCGCCCAGACACGCTCTTCGGCGCGAGCTTTGTGGCCCTCGCCCCCGATCACCCCATCACGCGCGAATTGGCCAAAACCAATCCTGACATCAAAACCTTCATCGAAGAAGCCGCGCGCATCGGCACAACCGAAGAAGCGATTGAAACAGCGCCCAAGCTAGGCGTTGATCTTGGCCTGCGCGTCAAACACCCATTCGACCCGTCATGGGAAATCCCAGTCTGGTCAGCAAATTTCGTGCTCTCCACTTACGGCACCGGCGCAGTCTTCGGCTCCCCTGCTGGCGACCAACGCGATCTAGACTTTGCCCGCAAATACGATTTGCCAGTTAAGCCCGTCGTTCTTCCGCCAGAAGAAGACGCCGCAAGCTACAAAATAGACAAAGAGGCCTACACAGGCCCCGGCACAATCTACGGTTCAGACTTCCTTGATGGGATGAGCACAGAAGACGCCCTGCCCGCTGCTATCGCGAAGCTAGAAGAGCTGAGCCTCGGCGAGAAAACCACCACTTATCGCCTGCGCGATTGGGGTGTGTCTCGCCAGCGTTACTGGGGCTGCCCAATCCCGGTGATCCATTGTGAAAGCTGCGGTATCGTGCCCGTTCCAGAGGCAGACCTACCGGTAAGACTGCCTGATGATGTGAGCTTTGATAAGCCAGGTAACCCGCTAGAGCATCACGCTACTTGGAAAGACGCCCCCTGCCCTAAATGTGCAAAACCAGCGCGGCGCGAGACAGACACGCTCGATACGTTCGTGGACTCGTCTTGGTACTATTCCCGCTTTGCTGGCGCGGATAACAAAGCCGAGCGCTCCTACTGGCTGCCTGTCGATCAATATGTGGGCGGCGTCGAGCATGCTGTTCTGCACCTGCTCTATTCCCGCTTCTTCGCGCGCGCCATGAATGAGGTTGGCGAACTTGATCTGCCAACTGGCGAGCCAATTGCCGGCCTATTCACGCAAGGCATGGTCACGCATGAAACCTTCAAATCATCGCAAGACAAGTGGCTTGAACCGTCAGAGGTCGAGCAACAAGGTGAAAACTGGATTGAAATCGCAACCGGTAACCCGGCAACTGTCGGCCCGATTGAGAAAATGTCCAAGTCCAAGAAGAACACGGTTGATCCTGATGCGATCATCTCCAGCTTCGGCGCAGATGTGGCTCGCTGGTTCGTGCTCTCAGACTCCCCACCAGAACGCGATGTTGAGTGGACCCAATCTGGCGCAGAAGGCGCGGCCCGTTTCGTTCAGCGCGTCTGGTCGGTGTTTGATGCACTAACAGATAGCGACAGCCCAGCAATCGGCACTGATGAAGCGTCTGTTGCGATACGCCGCGCATCGCACAAAGCCGTCGAGGCCATCACCAAAGCCATCGACGAGTTCCGCTTCAACTCTGCAGTCGCGACAATTCACGAATGGGTCTCAACGCTGAAAAAAGCGAGCGGCAAAGACGCTGCGACATTGGGCGCTGAGTTCGAAGGCGCCTCAATGCTTGCGCGCTGCATAACACCGTTCATGCCGCATTTGGCAGAAGAGTGCTGGGCGCACCTTGGCCAAGACGGTCTTGTCTCTGCTGCACCTTGGCCCAAAACTGACAATACTCTTTTGGTCGATGACAGCGTCACGCTCCCTATCCAAGTCAACGGAAAACGTCGCGGTGAAATCAAAGTCGCCAAGACACTTTCCAAAGATGAAGTCGAAGCAATTGCGCTGGCCAACGAAGAGGTTGCGAGCTTCCTGGCGGGCAAGGACATCAAAAAAGTTATTGTCGTTCCCGGCCGTATCGTGAATATCGTAGTGGCATGAAACGTTTCATTCTCCCCTTCCTGATCGTTTTGGCCGGTTGCGGCTTTCAGCCCGTCTATGCGCCGGGTGTAGGCGCTAACTACAATCCAGACGCAGTGATCTCTGTTGAACCGATCGATGGCCGCTCAGGATACTTCCTGCGCCAAGAGCTGCAAAAGCAGCTGGCAATTGGTCTTCCGGGCCAAGAAATACCAGCAACACTTAACGTCAGACTCAAAGAAAACCTCAGCCGCCTCGCCTTCCGGCCTGATGGCGCAGCTTCGCGCTCCAACATCAATTCCAGTGCGACCTACACACTCGCAGCTGAAAACGGCAGCATGACCGGCAGGGTGAAAGCCACCACCACATTCGCCGTTCCTGCGCAGCCCTATGGCGACATCTCTGCGCAAACCAACGCATCAGAGCGGAACATGCGCCTTTTGGCGAAACGCATCGTTGACGACATCCGCCTCAAGAAATCAGCCAAAAATGCTCCTAAAGGGTAGGCAGGCCACGACATTCTGCAAACGTCCCGATGATAAAATTTGGGCCGTGCTGGCATTTGGCGAAGATGAAGGCCTAGCCGCTGATGCTGCGACAGCACTCATCAAAGCGTGGACACCCAAAAACCAGCAACTCGAAGTCATCTCACTTGATGACGACTCCATAAAAAAAGAGCCCAGCCTGCTGTTCGATGCGCTCGACGCAGTGTCCTTACTTGGCGATGAGCGCGTGCTGCGGATCCGCACCAAAGGCGACAAAATCGCAGCCCTACTCGTTGAGGCCCTCACTACGGGTGATGCCTCCCCCGACAGGTTTGCCGCAAAACTCATCATCGAGGCAGGCGCGCTCGCAACCAAGTCCAAACTGCGGAAGTTCGCCGAGAACGCCAATCACACCGCCTGCCTGCAATTCTTCGCAGACCAAGCTGAAGATGTAACCCAGCGCGTTGAGGCGGCATTGCTGAGCGCGGGTATGGCGATAGAGCCGGACGCGCTCGCGCTGTTTGTAGGAGACCTGCCCGGCCACCGCACACTCGCCAATTCAGAGGTCGAGAAACTTATCCTGTACGCGATGAATTTGGGCCGCGCCGTAAACACCACAGACATCCGCGCGCTGTGTGCAACAGACCTCGAGCACGATATGTCCGCGGCCATACGCGCCACACTGTCAGGGCAGATCGCCAGCACTCACTCTGCGCTCGATCGCCTCGATCAGATCGGCACCTCCCCCATTAGCATTTTGCGGTCACTCCAAATGGAAGTGACCCGAATGCTCGATGCTCACACAAAAGTTGCCGCGGGCAATGGAAATCCCGGCCGCATGCTGCGACCGCCCGTGTGGCAATCCGATTGGCCCGCATTTCGTCAGCGCCTCTCAATATGGCCCACCCGTCACCTGCTGCGTGTTCTAGAGCGCATCTATGATGCCGAGCGCCAAGCAAAAACAGCCGGACCTAGCGCAGGTCCAGCGGTTCGTATGCTGATGAATGATTTAGCGAAAGTTGCCGATCGCTCTAACTAGATTATGACAGCGGCTTACGCTTAGCTGTCAGCCTCCGGCACACATCGTCCAATTGTTCCAGATCGCGATACTTGATGCGCAGTTCGCCGCCATTCTTGCTGTGGCGAATATCTACCACCAGGCCAAGCTGCCGGCTCAAATCCGCTTCCAACGATTCAGTGTCTACATCCTTCTCAGATGATGACGCCCTCGCTCCCTTAGTCTCTACCGGCGCATCGTCGCTACGCTCAGCTTTCGCCCGCGCTTCAACTTCGCGAACACTCCACCCCTTCTCGACTGCAAGGTCCATCAAGGCTTCCGGATCAGACGCTCCGAGCGCCGCTCGCGCATGGCCCGCAGTGATCTTACCCTCACGCACATAAGAACGCACATTCTCGGGCAACTGCAACAAGCGCAAAGTGTTGGCGATATGCGCGCGGCTCTTGCCCACGCTTTGCGCCATCGTTTCCTGCGTCCGCCCAAAGCGCTTCATCAGCGCTTCATAAGCTTCCGCCTCTTCAATCGGGTTGAGGTCTGCGCGCTGAACATTCTCAATAATGCCAATTTCAAGCAGCTCGACCTCATCAAGCTCACGCACCATTGCCGGAATAGTCTTCAGTCCAGCAATTTGCGCAGCACGCCACCGGCGCTCCCCTGCAATGATTTGGAATTTACCCTCATCATTTGGATCGGGTCTCACCAGAATTGCTTGCAGTATGCCGCGCTGTTTAACTGAGTCAGCCAGCTCGTTCAGCGGGCCCTCTTCAAACGTGCGGCGCGGCTGTGCTGGGTTCCTGCGTATCGCTTCAACAGGCAACTCAATCATCCCCGCAGAATTCCCGTCCGCTGGAACCGTCACTGTTTCCCGCTCGACCGGTTTTAGCGCCTTCACTTCTCCGAGAAGCGAATCCATTCCGCGGCCTAATCGGCTCGTCTTATTCTTATTGTCTTCACTCATAATGCTTTAGGCCGCCCTCGCCTTCTCACGCTGCAGCACTTCCGACGCGAGTCGAATATACGCCTCGCTTCCCGGGCACCGATAATCATACAAAAGCGCTGGCTTACCAAAGGATGGCGCCTCCGACAGGCGGACATTCCGGGGTATAACCGTGTTGTACACCTTCTCACCAAAGAAGCTCCGAACCTCTTCAGCCACTTGGTCTGACAAGTTATTCCTGCGGTCATACATGGTTAGAACCACGCCCTGAATATCCAGATCAGGGTTCAAGCCACTACGAACCACATCAACAGTCCGCAATAACTGGGCAAGGCCCTCAAGCGCCAAAAACTCGCACTGCAACGGCACCAAAAGCGAGTCAGCAGCGGTCATCGCATTGATCGTCATCGCCGACAAAGATGGCGGACAGTCAATCAAGATATAATCATAGCGCACAAGCTCAGACGTCGCCGCGCGTGCTGTATATTCATGCAAGGCTTCGCGCAAACGATATGACCGGTGAGGGTCGTTCGCCAATTGCGTCTCAACACCTGACAAATTCTCATCACCGGGAATAATATCCAAACGCGGTACAATCGTAGAAAGCACCGTCTCTTCCATCGGCACCCTGTCCATAACCAGATCATAGCTTGTCATCAGGCGTTCTTGGCGCGAAATGCCAAGGCCAGTCGATGCATTACCTTGCGCATCAAAGTCTACGATGAGAACACGCCGCCCCACTGCGGCCAATGCTGTTCCCAAATTGATTGAGGTGGTCGTTTTACCAACGCCACCCTTCTGATTCACCACCGCAAAAATTCTAGGCTTGTTCGATGCCACGTTGCAGCTCCCTTACTTTCAGTATGACCCCATTGCCACTCCGGCTTGGAGTCGCGTCATAGGCGAATGTCCAACTTTGTTGGGCCGCCGTCAATTCCTCTTGCCAGCGTTCGCCCTTCGAAAACAGGCCATTTGCCCCATTTTCCATCCAAACTGATGAGAATTCCAAAAGTTTTGGCAGCGGCGCAAACGCACGCGCCGTCACAATATCAATGTCAAAGCCCTCTGTATTCTCGACCCGGCCCTGAATAACACGGGCTGGAAGGCCCGCCGCATCTATCGCAGCCCGCAAAAAATCACACTTTTTGCCAGATGTTTCAATCAGAGTGACGTGAACACCGGGCACCGCGGCCGCCAAGATCAATCCCGGAAAGCCCGCACCAGACCCGAGATCGCAAATTCTCGCGCCATCTTCAATATGATCCGTCAATTGCAGGCAATCCCAGACATGGCGCTCCCAAATATTGGGCCACTCTTTCGGTCCAATCAGATTAGACCGGATACGCCACTCATCCAGAGTCTCGATAATCCGATCCAATTTATCCATTGTTTCACGTGAAACATCGTGGCGATCCATAAATATCGCGCGGTCATTTTCGGTTGTCACAATTTATCCCGTTTTCTTACGTCTTTTGACATGGCCCAAAAGCGCCATCATGGCACCGGGCGTTACACCCTCGATCCGTCCGGCTTGTCCAAGAGTTTCCGGGCGAACCGCTTCAAGTTTCTGGCGAACCTCATTTGAAAGGCCGCCGATCCCCGAATAGTCCAAATCTCCCGGAATCATCAATCCCTCATCCCGACGCAACGCCGCGACATCACCCGCCTGACGTTCGATATATCCTGAATATAGGGTCTCAATGGCGATTTGCTCCCGAATTGGATCAGAAACCTCGGTAAGACCCGGCCATACCACGGTCAGACTCTCGAAAGTCACGTCCTTATACGCCAAATACTCCCAAGCGGATCTCACTCGGCCATCTTGATTGACGGCCCATCCCGCATCGGCGGCTTTTGCCGGCGACATCTTCAAGGATTTGAGGGATTCACGCGCCGTTTCCAATTCCGAATGTTTCACGTGAAACATTTCCGCCCGATCCGACGATACGCACCCAATTTCGATCCCCCGCGGCGTCAAACGCTGATCCGCATTGTCCGCTCGTAGCGCCAATCGATACTCGGCGCGCGATGTAAACATTCGATACGGCTCCGTCACGCCACGTGTCACAAGGTCATCGATCAAAACCCCAATATACGCCTCGGCCCGATCAAATATGATCGGCTCAAGGCCGGTAACCTGTCGCGCCGCATTCAAACCCGCGACCAATCCCTGAGCGCCGGCCTCTTCATATCCCGTCGTTCCATTGATCTGACCCGCCAAATAAAGGCCCGCCGCCACTTTCACTTCCAATGACGGCTTCAAAGCGCGCGGATCGACATAATCATACTCAATCGCATAGGCGTGTTGGAGGATCTTGGCGTTCTCCAATCCCGGGATCGTTTGGATAAACGCGTCTTGAACATCTTCTGGCAAAGAGGATGATATGCCATTTGGATAAACCGTAGAATCCTCGAGGCCTTCCGGTTCTAGGAATATCTGGTGGCGATCCCGATCCGCGAACCGGTGAACCTTATCCTCGATAGACGGGCAATATCGCGGGCCACGCCCAGCAATAGCTCCCGAATACACCGCCGACTTCTCAATATTGTCTGCAATAATCGCGTGCGTCTCCGGTGTCGTCCACGTGACACCACAGGCAATCTGCGGAACGTCGATCCGGTCCGTCATATATGAAAACGGGATAGGTTTGTCATCGGCTGGTTGGCTTTCCAGGCTATCCCAATCTATCGTCCGGCCATCCAAGCGGGCAGGCGTTCCGGTCTTCAAGCGTCCCAAAGGCAAACCCAGCGCATAGAGTCGATCTGCCAACGCTATTGCTGGCTTCTCACCAACTCGGCCCGCGGGAATGCGCTTATCGCCGATGTGTATCTCGCCTTTTAGAAAAGTCCCGGTCGTAATGATAACGGCTTTGGCCGCATAGATATCGCCGGACGTACCAACCACACCCGCAATGCACTCATCCTCAACAACCAGATCTTCGGCGCCATCTTCAATGATCGTGAGATTCGCGTAGTTGGAGAGTTCCGCCTGCATGGTCTTACGATACAAAGAGCGATCAATCTGTGCGCGCGGCCCCCAAACAGCGGGGCCTTTGGAGCGATTCAGCATCCTAAATTGAATGCCAGATACATCGGCCATCCGCGCCATAACGCCATCAAGCGCATCAATCTCGCGAACCAGATGACCTTTGCCCAAACCGCCAATTGCTGGGTTACAACTCATCTCGCCAATGGTCGAAAACTTGTGAGTGACCAACGCTGTCTTTGCGCCCATGCGCGCGGCTGCGGCCGCAGCTTCGCATCCGGCATGTCCGCCGCCTACGACGATTACATCAAACTTGTTTTCCATCACATCAATCCCGCCTGCGTTTATGGTCGCAGATCTGAACGCCTTATAGTCACAAATGGGCCGAGGCCCTAGGGGTCATTTACCGATACAGAACTCTGAGAAGACCGCGCCGAGAATCTCTTCAACGCCGATATGGCCAACGATAGAACCTAGATGGCGAAGCGTCATTCGCAGGTCTTCCGCCGCCAATTCCGCGCCAATCCCATCGATAAGGTTTTCACGCGCGGCCAAAAGCGCCTCCAAACCCGACACGATTTTCTCTCTATGACGCGCCCGCGTAATCACCGGTGCCTCTATGGATGAGGCTCGCGACTGAACAAACTCAGCAATTCTCTGCTCCAAAATATCAACATTAGTTCCATGCAAAGCGGAGATGCTCAAATCCCCCTCTTCCCAAGATTGATTAACATCCAAGTCGATCTTGTTAACCAATACTATATCTGTCGATACACGGTATAGCAGCGTTTCTTGTGCCAAATTGGGACACTCTGGCGTGGTAAGGAACAGCCTTAAATCGGCCTCCGCTGCGACACGGCGTGCGCGCCGCACACCTTCGGCCTCAATCTCATCAGTCGTTTCACGCAATCCGGCCGTGTCAGAAAACCAAACAATATGGCCTCCCATCACTTTTCTCACCTCGATCACGTCCCGTGTTGTGCCCGGTTTTGCCGTCACAATCGCTGATTCACGTCCTGAAATCCGGTTCAAAAGTGTGGATTTACCCGCATTTGGCGGACCGATAATTGCCACACGAAAGCCGTCGCGAATCTTCTCGCCAATACCTTTGTCACCCAGCGCGCCCTGTAAGCTTAAAATCAGCGCATCCAATTTTTGGATAACCGGCGCGTCAGTGTCTTGCGGCGCGTCGCCTTCATCAGGGAAATCAATCGCAACCTCAACCAATGCCAACAGCCCGGTTAGTTCGGCACGCCAGTTTTCATAAACCTCTGACAAGCCACCAGACAATTGCCGCAGAGCTTGCGCCTTTTGCGCCTTGGTTTCGGCCTCAATAAGGTCAGCTACGCCCTCAGCTTCAGTCAAATCCAATTTTCCAGATTCAAAAGCCCGGCGCGTAAACTCGCCCGGTTCGGCCAGCCTCACACCTGACCGCTCGGTTAAAGCGATCAAAGCATGTTCAACAACGGCGCGCCCGCCATGCAGGAAAAGTTCCAGCGTATCCTCACCTGTATAACTCGCCGGAGAGGCGAAATATAAAGCTAGCCCTTCATCAACGGCATCGCCGCTTAGGTCTAAAAACGTCGCTAAAACAGACTCGCGGGGTTGTGGAATACCTGTGGATAACTGCTCAGAAGCAATCACCTGAACCAACGGTCCAGACACGCGAATAATGGAGATTGCAGATGGCGGCGCACCAGAAGCGAGTGCGCAAATTGTATCGCGCTCGCTCATGACCCGGCGCTCCTTAGTTCTTCATCGCTTCGAAGAACTCATCATTATTCTTCGTCTGCTTCAGTTTATCCAGCAGGAATTCAACGGCGTCAGATGTGCCCATTGGTCCGAGAATACGGCGCAGAATGTAGATTTTCTGGAGCTGCGTCGCCTCAGTAATAAGCTCTTCTTTCCGTGTGCCAGACTTCATGATGTCGATGGCTGGGAAGGTCCGCTTATCCGCAATCTTGCGATCAAGCACGACTTCAGAGTTACCGGTGCCTTTGAATTCTTCAAAGATAACTTCGTCCATGCGCGAGCCGGTATCAATCAATGCCGTTGCAACAATGGTCAACGAGCCGCCATCCTCAACATTACGTGCGGCACCGAAGAAGCGTTTCGGGCGTTGCAACGCATTTGCGTCCACACCACCGGTCAGCACCTTGCCTGATGATGGTACGGTCGTGTTATAGGCACGGCCAAGGCGCGTGATAGAGTCGAGCAAGATCACAACATCACGTTTGTGCTCCACAAGGCGCTTAGCCTTCTCAATCACCATTTCAGCAACCTGAACGTGGCGCGTCGATGGCTCATCAAATGTTGAGGCAACCACTTCGCCTTTAACACTGCGGCGCATGTCGGTTACTTCTTCTGGGCGTTCATCAATCAACAGAACGATCAAATAGCACTCAGGATGGTTTTCCTCGATCGCCGCAGCGATATTCTGCAACAGAACCGTTTTACCTGTGCGTGGGGGCGCAACAATAAGCGCCCGCTGGCCCTTACCAATCGGGGCAACAATATCAATAACACGTCCAGATCTGTCTTTCCGCGTTGGGTCACTGCTCTCCATACGCAGGCGTTCTTCAGGATAAAGCGGCGTAAGATTGTCAAAGTGAACTTTCTGGTGGGCTTTTTCCGGGTCTTCAAAGTTGATCGCAGACACATCGGTCAGCGCAAAATAGCGTTCGCTATTCTGTGGGCCTTTGATGGGCCCTTCAACAGTGTCGCCTGTGCGGATATTGGCCTTTTTCAGCACTTCCGGGCTGACATAAATATCATCAGGGCCGGGCAAATAGTTAGACTCTGGTGAACGTAAAAACCCAAACCCATCGGTCAGCACTTCGAGAACACCAAGACCAATAATCTCAACCTCGTTCTCAGCCAGCTCTTTCAAAATAGCAAACAGCATATCCTGCGTCCGCATAGAGGAGGCGTTCTCAACTTCCCATTCCTCAGCATATTCTAGCAATTCTTGAGGTGATTTCGCCTTAAGCTCGCGCAGCGTTACACTGGTAATGGTGTCGAGGGATGATGATGCCATGACATGGGTCCGATCGGGGGGTCTGTACTAGACGTATGTAAATTTTGGGAAACCGGGCGACCTAGAAGGAACGCAGCACGAGGACCGTGCACCGGATTAAGCGGCCTTATGCCCTCAAACGAATTGAAACGTCAATAGAAGCTTAACACGGCGCCAAGCCTAAAACGGTTCAACCACCGCCATAATCACCACAACAATCATCAACAAAAACGGCACTTCATTCAGCATCCGCAACGTTTTTGGCTTCATACCATCGCCGCCGCGATCAATCTTTTTGCCCAGCATGATGAAATAACCATGCAAACCAGACAGCAAAAACACGATCAACAACTTCACATGCATCCATGGCTGCTGCAGCAAACCCGTATTCAGATACAGCATCGACCCGCCAAACACCCAGATCAAAACCAAAGACGGGTTCATAATCATCTTGCGCAGCAGATTGCTCGCGCGCTTCATCGCCTCAAACAAAGGCTCACCTGGTTGGCTCGATAACTGGTGAATTTTATAGCGCGGATAGATCATCATGCTGGCCATAAAGGCGATCACGAAAATGATGTGCAGCGCTTTGACCCAATTATACAGCATCATAGACAACCTTCTTGCCAGACTTGCGCGCGCCGCCTTTCAACGGGCAGCCCTTATGGTCATGCGGGCAGAGCCGGCTATCCATGCAAGACCGCATCGCGCCCTTCATTTTCATCGTATCGATCACTTCGCGCGCCAAACCCGCAATAAACTCTGGATGCGTCCCCACAGTTTTCACACGCGTATAAGACGGCGCGTTTTCCTGCTCAGCCACCAGCCGGTATTCCTCGCCCAGCTCCACCAGCGTCTCAATATGCTCTGACACAAAAGCGATAGGGGCGATAAGTATGTTTCGCTTGGCCTTAGCTGCAGCTTTCACTTCAGACTCAGTGTCAGGCCCAATCCATTTAAGGCGACCCACGCGCGACTGGTAACAAAGCTTCACATCCCAATCCATCGGCACTTGTGCAGCGATCATATTCGCCAACGTGGTGCACTGCCATTGATAGGGATCACCTGCCTCAATGATTTTTTCCGGCAAACCATGCGCAGACAATAACAGCGTTACGTCCTCAGGCTTGCCAGCCTCGGCGTGCGCTTCATGAATGCGCTCAACAACCGCATCCATAAACTCCATCTGAAACGGATAACAGCACAGCGCCTTACTCGGCCCCTTATAGACCTTTTGCCAAGCCTCAAGCGAAGAACCAGTCGTCGTGGTTGAGAATTGTGGATACAGCGGCAACAGAACAACTTCATCCGGCCCCCACGCTTTTACATCCGCAGCGGCGTCTTCTGTGAAGGGGTGCCAATAGCGCATGCCGATAAAGATCTTCAGATCAATCTCTTCACCGCGCGCCGCAAATTCTTTCACTAACTCAGCATGCAATGCAGCGCTTTGCGCCTCTGTTTCTGCGAGTAGGGGAGACCCACCGCCCGCATCCATCATGGCGTAGTTTTTCTTAGCAACAGACGCGCGCGATTTAGAAATCATCCGCGCGAGCACAAACCGCACAGGCAAAGGAGCCCGAATGATGGCTTTGTCGCGAAACAAATTCTTCAAAAACGGCTGAACATCATCTGCTGTCCTTGGGCCACCCAAATTGAACAGAACGACCGCGAGCTTCTTCGGCATACAAAATTACCCCTTACGCAGAATCTCAACGACGCGCTCAACATTGGCAATCGGTGTTTCTGGACGAATACCATGACCAAGGTTGAAGATGTGAGGCCTATTCTCATACGCCTTCACAATTTCGCGCACCCGCTCCTCCATTCTTGTGCCCCCTTCAATCAATAGCAGTGGGTCAAGATTTCCTTGAACTGGCATGCCCTCGGGCAAAATATTGTTCACGAAAGCGGGCGTCGCGGCAGTATCTATCCCTACGGCTGTTACGCCGGTCTCATGCACATATTCGCCAAGCATCGCTGCTGCGCCGCGCGGAAACCCAATTATAGGCACGGTAATACCCATAGACCGCAGTTTTTTAACGAGTTTTTTAGTCGGCGCGATAATGATCTCACGGAAGATGTTATCAGGAAGACCCTCAGCCCAGCTATCAAACAGCATCAAAGCATCGGCGCCAGCGTTTACCTGCGCCTGCATATAGTGCGCAGTCACCTCGATTACGCTATCCATGACAGCCTGCAATTCATCCGGCCGCCCCTGTGCCCAGCGAAGGCTCGTTGATTTGTCGGTTTTTCCCCGTCCTTCGATTGCATAAAGACTGACAGTCCAAGGCGATCCCGCAAAGCCGATTAATGTAGCGGTTTCTGGCAAAGCCGATTTTACGCGAGAAACAGTTTCATAAACGGGAGATAACCGATCAGCAGCCTGTTTTGCCGGTATGTTTTGGAGGTCAGACGTCTTGGTAATCTGTTGAACTACCGGTCCTACCCCTTTTTGAAACTCAACATCCAATCCCATTGCATCCAAAACCAAAAGGATGTCAGCAAACAAGATCGCTCCATCCATTCCATAGCGGCGGATGGGTTGAAGCGTGGCTTCAGTTGCTAGGGAAGGGGTGTAGCAAAAATCGAGAAAGTCTTTGGCTTTTGATCTCAACTCCAAATATTCAGGTAGGTGACGCCCAGCCTGCCTCATCATCCATACTGGTGGCCTATCTGCGATGTTTCCACTGAGAACAGAGAGAAGTGGTGGCTGGATGATGTTGCTCATTGGCAAGCCTTCTTTCATTCAAACAAAAACCCGTCAGGGTGATTATGATTATTAGGCAGTGTATTACGTGGAGAAAGCGCACTCACAAGATTTGTCCAGAGAATTCCACACGGGAGTCACAGCGTGTCGCACCCCGTTAACCTTTGATTAACCCTCAATAGACTCAGGGTTAATGAAGGGTTAACGCCCGGATGGAGTCACACCACAGAACAGATCGGGATTCTTTAGGAGTCGAATTCTTCTCATTGTGAATCAATTGTGAGTCCCTGTGGACCAATCAGTGGAGTCACAAGAGACTCACAGGCCTTGTGAAATACCCCAGACCCCGGCAAGAACCAAAGCATGACCAAGCCTAACCGTTTAAGTATCTATTTCAACGTCCACCTTGTTTCTGACAGTACAGGTGAAACGCTAAACGCCATTCAGCGCTCTGCCTGTGCACAGTTTGAAAATGTGCAGCCGCTAGAGCACAATTATTATCTCGTCAGGTCGGAGCGCCAATTAGAGCGCGTGATCAGAGAGATTGAGGCCGCGCCCGGTGTTGTCTGGTACACAATCTCTGATGAGAAATTGCGCGCCCGCCTAGAAAATTTCTGCCGCGAGAATTCAATCGCCACGCTGCCTGTGCTCGATGGCTCGGTCGCGATGCTCTCGCGCCATTTGGGTGTGACAGCTAACCATAAGGTCGGAAATCAACATGCTCTTGACCAAGACTATTTTGATCGCATGGAAGCCATCAATTACACACTGGCTCATGATGACGGCCAAAACGTCGAGGGCCTAAAGCAAGCCGATGTCATTCTGCTGGGCGTTAGCCGCACATCAAAAACGCCAACTTGCGTGTATCTCGCCAACCGCAAAGTGCGCGCCGGCAATATCCCTTTGGTGCCCGGTGTCCCACTTCCGGGCTTTATAGAAGAACTTGGCGAAGATGGCCCCATCGTCATCGGTCTAAAAATCAGCGCCGAACGTCTGGTTCAAATTCGTCGGCAGCGGCTCCTCTCACTTAATGAGATGGAGATCACAGAGTACGCTGACGAACACGCCGTCCAGCGCGAGGTGACCGAAGCCAACCGGCTCTTTCAACGCAACAAATGGAAGACGATCGATATCTCACGTCGCTCAGTGGAAGAAACAGCCGCCGCAATTCTAAATGTTCTTAATCAACGCCGGGGCCAACAATAATGTCTATCGCCGTAATTCTCGCCTCCGGCAGCGCAAGCCGCAGATCACTGTTGGAAAACGCAGGGGTCGAAGCCGCGTGCATAAAACCAAGCGTCGATGAAGATGCCGCCAAAGCCGCCTTCCGCGCGGAGAATATGTCTGTGCGTGACCAAGCGATGCGGCTGGCTGAAATGAAAGCCATAAAAGTTTCGCTCCAACATGAGGGCCTCGTCATTGGCGGCGACCAAATGCTCGCGCTGGGCAATGAAGCCTTCGATAAACCGGTAAATCTTGACGGCGCGCGCAGTCATCTCACCAAATTATCGGGTAAGACCCACACGCTAGAGACCGCCATCGTTGTCTGCGAGAATGGCCGTCCTGTCTGGAGATTCTTGGCAAGACCGCGCCTCACAATGCGTAGTCTTACCCCTGAATATATTGACGCCTACGTGAATGACGTCGGCGAGCCGCTTTTAGCAACCGTGGGCGCTTACCAACTCGAAGGCCTCGGCGCGCAACTCTTCACTGCGATTGAAGGCGACTATTTCTCCATCCTCGGCCTGCCATTGCTCCCACTACTCGACTATTTCAGAACACGCGGAGTATTATCAGCATGACAAAGCTCCTAGGCGTAATCGGCCACCCTGTGTCTCACTCGCTCTCCCCACTCATCCACAATGCGTGGTTTCGGGAGCATGGAATCGACGCAACTTATGAAGCGATGGAGGTTCCCCCCGGTGATTTGAAATATGCGCTAGAGACTTTGACCCGGCAGGGCTGCAAAGGTCTAAACATAACCCTTCCGCACAAAGAAGATGCGTTGAGGTTTTCAGACGAGCAAGGTGACATCGCAAAACGCCTCGGCGCTGCGAACACATTGATCCGCACGGAAGATGGCGGCTGGCGCGCAGAAAACACTGATGCACCCGGCTTTGCGCTCGCGCTGAAAAACGAAAATGTAGACCTCGCCGGTAAATCAGTCTTCATTCTGGGTGCAGGCGGCGCAGCCCGCGCTGTGGCGCTTTCGCTCTCAGATTTGGGCGCAAACCTCACTATCTGCAACAGAACAGTGGCCCGCGCAGAGGAGCTAGCCAAAATAGTATCATCACCCAGCACAGTTACGTCACTAGAAGATGGGCTTAAAAAGCTCGCTGCCGCAGACGCTGTCATCAATACACTCAGCATCGGCCATAGCGGCGCGACATTGGATTTGCCCCCCGGCAATGGCCGCCTGTTCTTTGATATTTCTTACGGCAAAGCAGCGATTGAAATATTACGCAGTGCAAAGACGAATGGCTGGCAGGTCGCCGACGGCCTTTCAATGCTCGTCACGCAGGCGGCCTACAGCTTTCAATTCTGGTTCGGCATTTTGCCCGACACAGCAACCGCGCTAAAACGCTGCCGTGATGTCGTGGAGGCAACGCAATGATAATCCTTGGACTGACGGGCTCGATAGGGATGGGAAAGTCTGCAACGGCTAAATTGTTCCTCAAAGAAGGCGTTCCGGTCTATGACGCCGACGCCTCCGTGCATCAGCTTTATGAAAAAGGCGGCGCCGCTGTCGCGCCCCTCGAGGTAGCCTTCCCCGGCGTAGCAGAAGACGGCGCAATCAACCGCGCCACCCTACGCGCCCATGTGCTCGATGATAGCGCCGCGATGAAAACGCTAGAGAGCATCGTCCACCCCCTCGTTGGTCAGACACAGTTAGACTTCCGCCAAGCTGCAATAGATTCAGGCGCGGCGCTGGCCATCCTTGACATTCCGCTCCTGTTTGAAACGGGTGGTAATACGCGGTGTGACTACGTCCTTGTCGTCTCTGCGTCGCCAGAAGTACAGCGCGCACGTGTTTTGGCGCGTGAGGGCGTAACTGAAGAAGTGTTTGAAAACATCCTCGCGCGCCAGATGCCAGATGCGGAGAAACGCGGCAAAGCGGATTTCATCATTTCCACGGCCCACGGCTTTACCTACGCCCATGAATCCGTTCAGGCACTCATTGCCTTGATGCACCGCAAATCCACCGGAGACGATTCATGACTGAGAAAATCAGACAGATTGCCTTTGATACGGAAACCACAGGCCTAAAGGCGCTAGAGGGTGACCGCGTGATTGAGATCGGCGCGGTTGAGATGATCAATCACATCCCCAGCGGCCCAACGCTTCGCCTCCTCATAAACCCGGGAAAGCCAGTGTCTGAAGACACAATCCGCATCACCGGTATCACGGATGCTGACTTGGTAGACAAACCGCGCTTCGAAGATCCTGCCATCGTAGATGCCTTCCTAGAATTTGTCGGCGATGACGAAATCATTGCGCACAATGCTGCGTTCGATAAGGGCTTCATCAATATGGAGCTTGAGAAGTGTGGCCGCGCCATCATTCCCGATGAGCGCTGGATCGATACGCTACAAATTGCGCGCAAAAAGTTCCCCGGCGCTCCGGCCAGTCTCGATGCGCTGTGCAAACGGTTCGATATTTCGCTAGAAAGCCGCACATTCCACGGCGCATTGCTCGATAGCCAATTGCTGGCATCTGTTTATCTGGAATTGCTCGGCGGGCGCGCGCGGTCGTTTGAGTTCAACGACAATCAGGGCGGGGCAGGTGCAATGGCGCGGGCAGATGCCAAACAAAGGCCAACCCCATTACCATCTCAAATCACTGAGGAAGAGCGCGTTGCCCACGCCAAGTTTCTTGAGGAACTCGGCGAAGGCAAGATTTGGTAGCGGGCAAAGCTCTTAGGCTTGCGGTGTTGCCGCGCCGTTGCCGTTTTGCTGTTGCGCGCGTTGCAACTGTGTTTGGTACAATTGCACAAAATCAACTGGGTCAATCAGCAGGGGCGGGAAGCCGCCTTCACGTGTGATCTCGGCAACAATGCGCCGTGCGAACGGGAACAAAAGACGCGGGCACTCAATCAGAAGCATAGGCTCTAATTGTTGCTCAGCCACGTTTTGCAATTGGAAAAGGCCGGCATAATCGAGCTCTGTGATGAACAGCACAGTGTCTTCTGACTGGGCTTTGGCTGACAATTTCAGCGACACTTCAAACAGGCCATTGCCGTCGGCGTGCGGGGTTGCGCCAACATCAATGCCTAGATCAATATTTGGCTGGGCTTGCACGGGGCCATGACCGGGGTTTTCGAACGACAGATCCTTAATGTACTGTCCCATCACACGCATGGAAGGTTGTTCCGGATTACCTGTTACAGGTTGGTCTGGCTGTGATGGGGCGCTTGTGTCGGTCATGTCTCGTCGATCCTCTACCAATTGACAGGCTCGCGCCTAACACGCACACCCCTATTGCGCAATGTTGACTGGCATATGCGCGTAAAAAGCCTTATCTCTTACACTTATACGATGTTTCAGAGGAATTTTGACGGTTTGATGTTTGATCCTGTAGTTGAGGTGCTTATTTTGGCGGCCATTGCCTTGGTGGTTTTGGTGCGTTTGTATACGACGTTGGGCAAGGGTGATGATGATCAGCCAGCCAAACGGCCAAGCGCGACCGTTCGTTCAATGTCTGACCAGGCACAGCCTGAATCTGCACCTGTCCAAACTGGAAATTCGCGACCCATCTTTGTGGGGCCCGCAGCGGGTAGCCTTGAAGAAATTTACGAGGCCGACAACCGCTTTTCAGAAGGCGACTTCATGGTGGGCGCACGTTCCGCCTACAAAATCATCGTCAACGCATTCGGCGTGGGTGACCGCGATACTCTCGCACCCATGCTCGATACTGATGTTTATGAAGCGTGGGATGAAGCCATTGAAGCACGAGATCCAGACGCCGACCCCTTCGCCGTTTTGCGCTTTCGTAAGGTCGAAATAGACAGCGCCAGCCTAACAGACGGTGTCGCTCGTATTCTCGTTCGGTTCGAGTCTGAACTGGGCAATGGCGAGATTGTTCGTAACGCCAAAGAAATCTGGACCTTTATGCACAGTGTAAATTCACCCGACCCAAATTGGATTCTGGATGATGTAGAAGTCGCCAATTAAGCGAATTTTTCTCATCTCCGGGGTGACAGACGAAGCCTGAATGAGCCATATATATGTATATGGGCCGCTCACGATATATCTCACTTCTCTCGCTGTTGCTGGCGGCGTGTCAAACCGCGCCCGTAATACTGCCCGACGTGACACCGGCTCCCGCACCGCCACCTTCCATTGAGCGCGAAAGCCAGCCCCCGGTTTTCGTACCGCCCGTCGCATCCGACACAGGCTATTTCGATCATCTGCCCGGCTGGGAAACCTCTCCCATATTGCCAGCTTTAGAAGCGTTCGGGCGAAGTTGCATACGCTTCGCCAAGAAATCAGCCGAAGACCCATTGTCCAAAAAAGCATGGTGGGCAGGCACCGCCGCCGATTGGATGCCCGCTTGCGCGGCGCTTGATGTCGTCCAAGATGAGCATAGCGCCCGGGTCGTTATTCAGTCGCTTTTCGTCCCCATCGAAATCCAATCCCAAACAGGGGACAGCCGTTTCACCGGCTATTTCGAGCCAACCTATCAGGCACGCCGGCGCCCGGTTCACCCCTATACAGAACCCGTTCCAGCGCTTCCCAAAGATCTCGTGCCTAGTGGCGCCAATCCCAAACAGCGTCTCAGCAACGGCAAAACCCGGCCTTATCCGTCGCGCGCTGAGATAACTCGCAACGGTGTAAGCGCGATTGCTTACGCGCACCCGTCTGATGTGTTCTTCATGCAGATCCAAGGTTCGGGCCGTCTACAATTCCCTGATGGCACCACACTGCGCGCAGCCTACGCCGCTCATAATGGTCACCCGTTCAAATCTACCGCAAATTGGCTCATGAACGGCGGACACATCTCTCGCGGAGAGGCGTCAATGCAGGGCATCCGCGCATGGATGGATCGCGCCAAGCCGTCAGATGTGCGCCGGGCCATGAACTACAATCCACGCTTTGTGTTCTTCAATGCACAGCCAGAAGGGGACGCTGCGCTCGGTCCAAAGGGCGCGCAATCTGTCCCGCTCACACCGCTAGGCTCTGTTGCCGTTGATACCAGCATTCACCCGCTCGGCATGCCGATGTTCGTACAAACTACAGCGCCAGGTCTTGGCGGCGAATGGTCAGGCTTGCTCATTGCGCAAGATACAGGCGGGGCCATTAAGGGTGCGGTTCGCGGGGACATCTATTTCGGCACAGGCACCGAAGCTGGCGACCGCGCAGGCACAATGAACGCCCCCGGTCGTATGTGGGCGCTAGTGCCACGACGTGTGGCAGAGCGTCTGCGGATAGTGCTTGAGGGCGAGCCGTCTGCGTCTTTGCTTGGCAGGGTCGATTCTGCACCTTAAGTGAGGGGCATGTCGAAACGTGATCTCTCCTCAGACGAAGCCCACGCATGGTCCCGCGTTGCGCGTTCCATCAAGCGCATCGATGATGGCGCGGCGGACGATTTCGAGGCGCTATTGAAAGAGCTCGACTCGCCCAGTGTGGAGGTTCCTGCGAAGCAAAAGGCACCTAAAGCGCCTCTAAACACCCCCCAAACTGCCCCTAAACTGCATCAAACTGCCCGAAAAGGCATCGCAGATCGCGGCCATGAAAAGCGGGTAAAACGGGGCAAAATCGCCATCGCTGCCACCTTCGATCTGCACGGCCATACACAGGCAACAGCCGCGCGCATATTGCCCGGCTTCCTAATCGGGGAACGCCAAGCAGGTGCGCGTTGTGTTTTGATTATTACAGGTAAGGGCAAAATGGGGGAAGGCGTCTTGCGGCGCAATTTTCTCGATTGGATCAACTCACCAGCGGCGAGGCCAATCGTGTCCGGCTTTGCAGAGGCCCATCAACGCCATGGCGGCGCCGGAGCCTTCTACGTGTTCTTGCGCAAGCCAGATTGAAAGCAGCAAACGCCGCAATCAACCTGTATAAATGCCTGCGAAGTCAGCGATACCTAGTCGAAATTCTTGAAGATATCGTCGGCAGAAGGGGCTGGGCCACTATGACTTGGCTCTGGTTCAGTTGGGGCTTCTACAATCGGTTGAAGGCTCGGGCCTTCATTCTGGATCAAGTTAGCCGCTTCCATTTTACGACGCTTATCAGCCGCTTTCGCAATCACTTCATCCAACTCGATCTGTGAGCACAGGCCCAGTGTCACCGGGTCAACCGGGCGAATTTGAGCAGTGTTCCAATGGCTCTTATCGCGCACATTGTTGATGGTCGATTTGGTCGTGCCGATCAGCTTTGAAATATTGGCATCGGTCACTTCCGGGTGGTTGCGAATGAACCAAGCAATCGCGTCCGGCTTATCAGCACGGCGAATAACCGGAGTATAGCGGCTACCCTTACGTTTCGGCTGTGGAATATGCGCAATTTTCGATGCTTCCAACTGTAGCTCATGGTCGCCATCTGCTTCGCCACGTCTGATCTCATCGCGAGACAACATGCCTCCAGCAATTGGGTCGACACCGCGCATATTCTCTGCGACGTCTCCGTCAGCAATGCCCTTAACTTCAAGATGGTGAAGGCCGCAAAATTTGGCGACTTGGTTGAAGGTCAGTGTCGTGTTGTCCAGCAACCAAACGGCGGTGGCCTTCGGCATCAATACTTCGGACATGGAACTCTCCTTGAAAAACATAGTGTCTGAAATGCAGCCGCCCGACACTGCGTGCCGGGCGGTCGGGATCTCAAACGAAATATAAGAACCTTACGCGCCTATATATAGCAGGCGGTCCTTAATGAAAAGTCATTTGCGTCACCAGCTTAGAATGATCTTTCCTGAGTGTTGGCCAGACGCCATCTTTTCATGCGCAGATTCAGCGTCTGAAGAGGCAAATTTGCTGTCCAATACGGGTTTGATTTTGCCGGAAACAACATGTGGCCAAAAATCAGCGAGGAGAGCGTCACGGATACGTTGCTTCTCTTCGATAGGGCGTGCGCGTAGCGTGGTGGCTGCAATGGTTAGGCGCTTCATCAACACAGATGCAAAGTTCACCTCAGCCTTAAATCCGTTCTGATAGGCGATGTTGATGATCCGTCCATCGAGATTAGAGGCGGAGATATTGCGCTGAATATAGTCGCCCCCAACCATATCTAGCGTCACATCGGCGCCGCCATTGTCCTTAACGACCTTCTCAAACGCCTCTTCGCGATAATTTATGGCAATATCGGCCCCTAGAGACGTCGCCAGAGCGCATTTCTCCGCTGTGCCTGCGGTGGTGAGCACTTTGGCCGCGCCGGCCGCCTTCGCCATCTGTATGGCCATAACGCCAATCCCGCTTGTGCCCCCATGACAGAGGAAATTCTCTCCGGCTTTAAGAACGACGCGGTCAAAAATGTTAGCCCACACGGTAAAGAGCGCTTCTGGGAAGCAGCAAGCTTCTTCAAACGATAAGTCATCTGGCAACGGCAAGAGCGAGCCTTGGTCAACCGCAGCAAACTCAGCGTATCCGCCCCCGGCGAGCAAGGCGCCAACCCGGTCACCATATTTAAAATTTGATACATTCGCACCAGTCTCAACAATCGTCCCGGTCACTTCTAAGCCAAGAATGTCAGATGCGCCCGGCGGGGGAGGGTAAGCTCCCTTGCGCTGCATCAAATCGGCCCGGTTTAGGCCCGATGCAGCGACTTTTACCAAAACCTGATTGGCTTTGACCTCTGGCTTATCCACCTGCCCCAGCGCCAATGGCTGATCTGCGGTGACAATGATGGCGGACATCTTATCGGTCATGGTCTGTGGTTATCCTTAGAGAAATTTGGGCGATCACGTTTTCGTACTAGAGTTGCTACTAAAGTGGAAATCTGAATCTATAATACAATCCCATAGAAGGACACATTTTGATGTTTGACGAAGACCCAATTCTGACAGACCGCAATCAGACTCTTGAGCAAATGTCCGTCGAAGAATTGGAGGCGCGCATAGGTGAGCTAAAAGAGGCCATTAGCGCGTGCGAAACCGAGATTGAAAAAAAGCAAAACCAAAAATCCGCAGCCGACGCGCTTTTTGGTCGTTAAAGTTAAGACCACAGAAACGCCTACTTCATAAACTAGCGGGAATGCCGAAGGTAGTTAAGGACAGCTCTGAATGACCGCTGATAATGCAAATGGCCCACAGGATGCGGGCAATGGCGCTGAATTGACGTTCACTGGCGGCAAACTATTCGACACAGTTTTCACGCGCGGAATGGCGCTTGTGGAGGAGGCTGCGAGTTATCTTGATGGTGCAGGTCGCGATTTATCAAAAGAATTGCCACGCGAAGAGGGGCTAACCTATTCTGCATGGAGTATGGAGCTAACAACGCGCCTTATGCAGGCTGCGAGCTGGCTGGTCATGCAAAAGGCGGTTCGCGAGGGCGAAATGCGCCGCGAAGAAGCTTTTTCAGAAAAGTACCGCATCAATCGCGATGAGCCGGCCTTGGACGCCGCAGAGCAACGCGGCCATCTACCAGATCGTTTCCTCGATCTTGTTGAAAGATCCGAGGCGATGTTTGAACAAATCTGCCGAATGGACGCTGCACTATATCTCGATGCGCCGCGCCCAGAGGCGCACAGCCCGGTCTTTGACCAGTTGGCTCAACTTCAAGAAGCTGCCGATTCCGGCGCGTTTGATCCGCTTATGGTGTGGTCTCGCACAAAGTAGACTGGACTACGCGGCGCGCCGTGTCCCTTTGAGGCGCGCAATTGTTGGGCGAACGTAAAGCGCATTGAAATGCGTGTCCCTAACAAGCGCGTGGAAGAGCAGGGGCGATGCGGCTGCAACGATAAGTACGATCAAGCTCACTAATCCAACATCTGGAATGATCTGGCTCTTAGCCAGCACCTTTTGAAGAATTTTCATCGGCAGGAAGAAGGTCAGGTAAATTACGATCGAGTATTTACCCGCATGGCGCAGGAATTCCGCCCAGTTTCGATCTGTCAAAAAGACGCCAATCATTACGATTGCCAGCGCGCCGGCAAACCCGAGCAGCAAGCTAATCACAGGCAGATCCGCAACATTTAGCGCGATCAGGGCCGAATTCACGACAATCCAACTGACTACTAAGGCGACCGCTGCACCGCAATTGGTTCCGGTCCACTTTGCAAAATTGAAGATGTATTTCGACGCGGCATAACCAACGAAGAAGAACACATACCACTCCATAAATCGGTTCGTGACTGACCAACCTGTATCTATCAGGCCTGTCGAATGAATGACCTGCAGAGCCGCCGCAATTCCGAATATGTAGTAAGTTGGCACATTCCGAACGAACCAAGTTACCACGTAGAACACAGCCAGCGCATGAATAAACCACAGGCTACTTTCTGGGATAATCAGGGCCTTCAGGAAAATTTTGGAGAAGGTGATGGGGTCGTGCGCAAGCGTTCCGGCCTCAAATACGAAGGTTTGTATCGCCAGCCATAGAATGTAGAAATACGCGAAATGTAGCACTTTTCGGTCGAAATAGTCGATTTTTGAGCCAAATATGCTGAGATTCAAGAACAATCCGGCCAGCATGAAGAAATCAGGCATCCGGAAAGGCTTCGCCCACGCCACAGCAGAATGCATCCAACCCGTATCATGCACCAGCTCACCGTAACCCAGGGTGGAGTGCATCATTACGACGAGAAGAATGCATATTCCCTTGGAGTAATCGACCCAAGCGACGCGATTCTCATTGGCGGGGAGGCTAAGAATATCTGACATGACGTGCGTCCGTGCAAAGTATATGCAAAACACTCATCTACTAGAGCGCTAAAATGTCGCGTAAACACTCAACAATGTGCCGGCCAATCCGTGACAGAAACCTTCTCGAATTGGTGCGCGCATTATCAACAGGCGATGCAGCATCGGCCCCATCAGTGTATCTACCACTTCATCAAGGTCGAAATCCCGGCGAATAACCCGTTTTCCGGCCAGTTCAGCTAGCAACATACGCAAAGGTTGTCGAATGTCGCGCCTCACCCAAGCACGCCACAGCTCGCCGGCCTCCTTATCGTCTGACGCTGCAATAAGCGCCGCGCGAATGACAGCATGGCCATGCCCTGTGCGTGCTGCGGCCTCTAGCGGTACGATAAGCGCGGTGATGCGCTCTTGCGGGTCACGTCCGCCATCTGGCGCGTCAGGAACGAGTGCGAGAGCCGCATCCACACACATGGCGCCGATTGAGGGCCACCAGCGATAAATGGTTTGCTTTGATGCGCTAGCGCGTTTGGCAACAGCGTCAACGCTAAACCCGCGCCAGCCATTTTCAGCCAGTTCAACACGCGTGGCATCCAGAATCGCTGCTTTAGAAGCCTCGCTTCGCGTCGGTCCCTTTCGGGAAGCGCTCGATTTTGCGTCAGTGGCGGTCATAAGACACTCCTGCTAAACTTAAGATCAGCCCGAAAAATGAGAGGGCCAAATAGGCGAGACCAGTCGTTTCACTGTACACTAGAGCACAATTGGTTTGCTGATTTCTCAATATACACTAATCAGGCAAAAATATTTTTCTGGAGCACTCACATGAAATCAGCAGAAGACCTGATCGCTGGATATCGCAGTTTTCGTAGCGGAGAATACGCAGAGCGTGCAAATCTCTACCGGGAACTGGCAGATGGGCAAAACCCAAACATCATGCTGATTGGTTGCGCTGATAGTCGAGCAGACCCGTCTGATATCTTCAATGCCGCTCCGGGTCAGCTTTTCGTCGTGCGCAATGTCGCTAATCTTGTTCCGCCTTACGCGCCTGATGATGGCCTGCACGGCGTGTCAGCAGCGCTGGAATACGCGGTAAATGTGCTGAAAGTCGGTCACATCGTTATCATGGGCCATGGTGGCTGCGGCGGCGTGGCTGCGTCCCTGTCAGGAGATGACGCCCCGGAGATTGGCGAATTCGTCACGCCATGGGTGCGCCTGTTGGATGATGCGCGTCAGCGCGTCATAGAAAGTGGCTCTGTGAACCCACAGTTCGCGCTGGAACTTGAAGGCGTCGATACGTCCATTGCCAATCTGATGACCTTCCCATTTGTTGCAGAGGCGGTGAATGCCGGAAATCTAGAACTTCACGGCGCATGGTTTGCCATTGCCCACGGCGAATTGCACTGGCGCAACGCAAAATCGGGTCGATTTGAAATCGTTGCACCTTAGTGGCTGGTGGCAAACGTTGCAAAGCGAGGTGCTCATCACCCACATCGCCGCAGGTCCCAGGGTTAAACCTCCAGCAAAGAAAAGCGCCAGCAAGGCAAACCAGACAGATACTTCCATCTCATTCCTCGCTGACGCCAAAATTAGTCACCAATAGGCGCGTTTAAGCCTGCTTTTCGCGCTCTACGGCTAGATTGATAAGTTCACGAGCTTTATCAGCATCGCCCCACCCATCAATGCGTGTCCATTTATCTTTTTCGAGGTCTTTATAGTGCTCAAAGAAGTGGGCAATCTTATTACACAGCGTTTCCGGCAGATCAGTATAGCATTCGATCTTATCGTAATAACCCGTCAGTTTCGGGTGTGGCACCGCGAGAATTTTCTCATCTTGGCCGCCATCATCCGTCATCATAAGCACGCCAATCGGGCGCGCGCGTACAACGGATCCCGGCACCAATGGGCGATTGCCGACAACCATCACATCAATTGGGTCACCATCAAGGCTCAACGTGTGTGGAACGAAGCCGTAATTACAAGGATAACGCATGTCGGTGTAGAGATACCGATCAACGAACATAGCGCCCGATGCTTTATCGATCTCGTACTTAATAGGGTCGCCGCCGAGCGGAACCTCAATCAATACGTTTAGATCATCAGGCGGGCATTCGCCGCTCGAAATTTTACTAAGGTCCATTTTGGTAATCTCACCTTGCTTTATCTACTGCCGCCCTATGCAGGGCTTATGCCGTGCCGATGGCCTGCTAGCGGCTTTTCGTCAAGTCAGTCATCGGTCGCGGTGTCTTAACATAGGGTCATGAAAATTATGCGTCGGCGAGCGCATAGTTGAAACTGATGGAAATTCGAGCATCCTCGCTATTGTTGGACATGACTTCATGCCGCAGCCAGCTTTCCCACAAAAGCACATGGCCCTCTTGCGGCGTGTGGTAGATAAACCGCCGCGCAGCATCGCTCGCATCATCCAATGGGGCAGGGGCCGCCATCATTGCGGCAAGGCGCGGGTCTTCGAATTTCAAAGCGCCAGCGCCTTCGGGAACAGTCACATAAAAGGTACCTGAAATTACACTTCCAGGGTGGATATGCCCAGAATGGCTTCCGCCTTCACCCAATATATTCACCCATAATGCATCCAGCTTCAGTGTACGTTCGCTCAAATCCCACTCCAGAGCAGCTGCGAACTTGGCAGCTTCAGCATCGAGGAGGGATTTCAGGCTAGCAAAGTCCGGGAAGCGCTCCGGCAGATCATTGAGGGAGGCATAGGACGTATAGCCATCATAACCCTCTCTATCGCACCATTCATTGCCTGCAGCGTCATCATCTGACAGCACCCAGCATGTTGCCTCCAGCGTGTCGCGCAGGTCTGTGTCGGCAAGTTTAGAATGCCAAATTTGAGTAGGAAAAAGGGAACGTAGCATTGCAGATATCCAAACGTAAGAAGGCCAGCCCGCATCCTGAAGGGAGTACGGGCTGGCCTATAAATGTATCAGTTAATGCTTATCCCGGTTTGCGGAATTTCAGCGTCATACGGTCGCTCTCACCAATGGCGAGTGCAGCCTCAGCGTCAAAGCCTTCCACAACAGTGCCATCACGGCTTTCTGTGCGGCTATTAGGTGGCAGCGTCCAAACACCAAACGCATGATCGGCGGTGTCGGCAGCATTGGCGTTGATTTCGCTGCCAGCAACGAACTCAAAACCAGCGGCGTCAGCAAGACCCTTCACATAATCCTCGTGGACATATCCGGTTGACCCGGTTGGATCTTGGGTCTGGGTTGATGGTAGACGGTGCTCAACAATACCCAGCACGCCGCCCGGCTTAAGCGCAGCATAAGCATCTACGAACAGCTTGTCGGCATAACCACGGCCCATCCAGTTATGCACATTGCGGAAGGACAGAAGCACATCGAGTGTTTCCGGCTCAGCGAGCGGGCCACTGAGGTGAGAGAATGCTGAGTGCTGAACCGTTCCAAATTTTGGGTCTTCATATGCGGCGATTGTTTCCGCAACATATCCCACGAAACGGGCTTTGGTATCAGGATCATCTACTGAGTTCGGGTCAAGCCCGACCAGAACGAGTTGACCTTCAGCCGCGAGATAAGGTGCGAGAATGTTGCTGTACCAGCCGCCACCGGGCCAAATTTCGGCCACGGTATCCGTCGGCCCAACTTCAAAAAACGCGAGCGTTTCTTTCGGGTGGCGCCATGCGTCTCGGGCTTTTTCTTCATCTGAGCGCAGTGAAGAAATCAGTGCGGCATCGAGTGCGCTAACACTGGATTCAGCCTCTGTAACCATTGGCGCCTCGACCACTTCTGGTGCTGCTGGAGCGTTTTTTGGGCTACAGGCAGCTGCGCTTAAAGCGATTGCCCCCAATAGAAATGAAACTCTCATCATAATGTCCTCCTTAAATGACATCTTGAACCAAACATTTATCGCCCCACATAAGTATTGTCACGGCGCCGAATTCGGGCCGAGACCAGATGTACGCCGATGCCGAATAACGGGTCGGGAATTCGAACGTCTGAAAAACCATAAATTGAATGCTTTGTCTCGCGCAAGGTGTTTGCAGTTGCTAAAATTAGGACTGATTGAAATGACAAACATAGATTTGACTCCGCTTTACCGCACCATGGTTGGCTTTGACCGCATGGCCAACATGATTGACACCGCGTCTCGTTTAGATGGCGCGCAGGGTTATCCTCCATACAATATTGAACGCGTGGACGAAAATGCCTTCGCTATCGAAGTCGCGGTTGCCGGTTTCACGCAAGATGATCTCGACATCGAAACCAAAGAAGGTCTGCTAACAGTCGCTGGCAAAAAAGGTGAACCCGAAGATGGCGGTGAAAAAGAATACCTCCATCGCGGCATCGCCCAGCGCGGCTTCATTCGGCGCTTCCAACTGGCTGACCATGTCCTCGTGACAAATGCCCGGCTCGATCATGGCGTGCTCCGCATCGATTTGTTGCGCGAACTACCAGAAGCGAAAAAGCCACGCAAAATTGCGATCGGAACTGCTTCAGACGTTGGTCAAACAACCCTGATTGCCGAGAAATCGAACGATAACGCGGCCTAAACGCCCCAAATTGCCCATAAAGTGCATCAAACTGCACGGTATTGCACACGACTGCACGCCTCTGCCCGGGGCGTGCAGTTACGTTAAAGCGTGGGTGATTTTCGCCTCATATGTGATCGGGAAGTTCACTGAGCGCGCGATGAAACAGTACTCATGGATCTCACCATGTATGGCCTGCGCCCGCTCAATACTGCCGCCTGCTTCAATCGTGATCTTGGGTTTTAGTGTTGCAGAGAGAAAGCGCCCTGCGCCGCTCGGTAAGTTCTCACCGACCGCCTCGGGCGTGTCTTCATAGGAGACGACGCTAATCCCAGCCTTGAATGCCAAGTGCAGATACCAGAGCATGTGGCACCCCGACAAAGACGAGATCAGCAAGTCCTCAGGGTTCATTAGAGTCGGGTCACCACCCAGCAGCGGGTCGTTAGAGCAGGGGATAGGGGGTTTTCCATCCACCGCCACCGTCCATGTGCGATCATACCCAGTATAGGCTTTGGTGCCGTCACCACGATTGCCCGTCCAAAAGATATGGCTCGCATAAGCGTGGGATTTCGACATTGGGATCTCCTCAACAACTATTTCACGAGATCTATCTCAGGGTTGCGCATAAAAAAGCCCCCGAACCAAAAACAGTTCAGGGGCTCAATATTTGCTGCTCTAGGCTGGTGAGATACCAGTCTAGAGCTCTGAATTAGTTGCAGTTACAAGCACCGCCAACGTTCAGAACAACCAGTGACGCACGAACTGTCTCATAACGAGTTGGGTTTGTGATCGTCTCTGTAGTCACGCTTGGACGACGGATTTCAACCGGCTGTACGAGTGTACGTACGATTGGCTGGATAACGTCGCGAGTTGTGACAGCTTCGAAGTATGTCTCGGTCAGTGTTTCACGAGACTCTTCAGTGATTTGTGGGACGTAGTTCACCTGAGTTTCAGGGATGATAGCATCCTCAACAATGCCTGTGAGGCGTGTTTCTTCGTACTGTACTGCAGCAGTAATTTGCTCAGTCGTGCCACGAAGGATTTGACGCTCAATCGGCTGGATTGTTGTGATTACAACAGGCTGGATCACGTTGCGTGTGACTTGGTCGATGAAAACATCTTCCACTTCAAACACTGTGCGTTCAGTGATTTGCTCTGTTGTTGTCTCAACAACTTCAGGCGCTTCCTGAGTTTCAACACGAACAGGCAGAACTTCTTCTACATATTGTGTTTCAGCAGTAACCTGCTCAGTTGTGCCGCGTAGGACCTGACGCTCAACCGGCTGAATTGATACGCGAGTAACTGGCTGGATAACGTCGCGTGTTGCAACATAGTCCACAGTTACTTCTGTGATCTCTTCAACAGTGTTTTCTGTCAGAGCGTTCGTTACAGTTTCAATAACAGTTGGAACAGCTTGAGGCTGAACTTGCAGAGGTGACGTACGTGTTTCGTAACGTGTTTCAGCAGTTACTGTTTCGATGACAGGGCGCGTGATGCGACGCTGTACTGGAACAACAATTGTACGCTCAACCGGCTGCGTGAATTCACGGCGACCGATTACGTCATATGATGTTTCAGTGACTTCTTCACGAGTCTCAGTCGTTTCCTGAGCGATGTTGTTAACAACAGTCGTTGGAACAGGATCTCTCTCGATGCGAACAGGAAGAACAGTTTCTTCGATGCGCATGTCTTCAGTCACAGTTTCTGTTGAACCGCGAGCGATACGGCGCTCGATAGGCTGGATCAGAGTACGTTCAACTGGCTGAGTGATTTCGCGTGCTGTAACAGCCTCGAAATATGTTTCAGTCTCTTTCGTTTCTGAACGCTCTTCGATGCGCTCTTCAACGTTTTCACAGCACTGAACTGTTTCAACAGCTGTTTCAGAACCACCAACGTAACGCACGTCTGTGCTGCCTGCTACGTTCACACCCGATGCGCGGGCCTGTTCGATCAGGTCGTTGATTTCTTCTTGTGTAAGAACACCGTCGGCCATTTCACCGCGAGGCGTGTAGCGCTCGCCGGCTTCTTGTGCCACTGCCACTGCTGCGACTGGGAATGCTGCTATAGCCAGCACACTCATCGCAATAAAGCTTGATTTGATTTTCATTCCACCTTCCCCTTAAGGCCGTGCTGGCCTCTATACTAGGTCTGTTTTCTAACGACTGGGTCGCTCATTAAGATATTCTAAACCATTTTAGAACATCGCAACTTGCTGACGCAAAATATGCGCCGTTTGTTGGCTATACGAAACGAGATTTGTCGGCGGAAGGTCTTTCTCTATATGCGCGAGTGGAATCGGGCCATTCTAGACTATTTGGGGCCGATTCCGCAGCTTAATACTTCTTTAAGTGTTAAATATACCACACTCACTCAAGCAAAGAAGCGCGCAGCACCAGTGGCTTCTAAGAGTTCTTGGAGGGCAGAATTGTCTGATTGCTTACGAACAGACTGGCGAACAGATTCAAAGGCCTTGGCCGCATAACGCTGTGTTCTCTGTTCAAATAGACCGTCATCTAGAGTGACTGAAAACTTGCCCTTCTTGCGGGATGCGCTTGCAAGATTTGCGCTCGCCCAAGGCAGGTAAGTGGATGCGATCTCGCCATCGAACAGCGGTTTCAGCGTCGGTGCGAGCTCTTCAAGCGATGCAAATGGCCCGCCTACTTTCGGATCAGCCATGTTCTCAGCCCAAGCAACGATAAACGGCGTATGGTCCGCCATCCAAGCGGCTGGGGTCGCGTCTTGCAGCATTTGCTGGAACTGAGCCGCAATTGCGAAGTCGGCAATGGTTGGGTGCCCGCCGAATATGAACAGATGCTCTTTCAAGTGGGTGTTCAATCGTAACGCAAAGCGACGATACGAGGTTTCTAGTGTATTCCAGTTGTCGGAATCTGCACCAACTAGTGAGAGACGCTCCATCATGCGTTCGGCGATTTGGTTCTGTATGGCTTTGCGGGTGCGAGGGGGCTTACCATTGTAAAGTTGAGCAAGGACACGGCGCGAAGCTTGTTCGCGGTCCGGCATCTGGCTCCAGCGTTGTTGGAACATGCATTTGTTCAACCACTCATCACCATAGTCCTCAAGGATTAGGGCAAGGGCGATACAAGCATCATCCTCAGGCAAAATGCTTGGAGTGGAATGCTCTTCTTGGATTGTCGAAAGAATGATCGTGGAGTCTTGGCTCAGCGGTTTTCCATCGGCCAATAGCAACGGCACTGAGGGCACCTTCGCGTGACTTTTGAACTCGTCCTCATGATCGCGAGACCGCGACACCCACTCAAAATCCAAACCCTTAAATTTCAGGCAGGATTTCACTTTCATGGAGTATGGCGAAGTGTCTGCACCAAATAGGCGATAATCGGTCATATCTAAGCTTTCTGATTCGTGACCCAATCTGTAACATTTATCGGCCAACTGCCAAGCGGCGTTTGCGATGTCACTGCAATGTGGGTATGCGCAGATGCAGTGGCGATTCCCAAATTGGGTAGAAAACACGAAGGATACGGATCATGCGCATCATGCACGTTATGGCGGGCGCCCAAGAGGGCGGCGCTGAAAATATCATGCTAGAATCTGTCTTGGCCCTTGCTGAGGCGGGGCTGGAACAGCATGTTGTGACGCGTCCCGATAACTCGTTTCGAATCCAGCAATTCAAGGACGCAGGTATCGGCGTTAATGTGGCGGCGTTTAACAATGCATGGCCTTTCCCTACTCGCCGGGTCATCAATGACGCGATCAATACGTTTAAACCCGATGTGATTGAATATTGGATGGGCCGCGCCGGGCAGTTTGCGGCGAAAGAGCACCGCGCAAGGTCAGCCGCTTGGTATGGTGGATACTACAAGCTTGCCCGCTTTACGAATTGCGAGTGGCATATTGGCCTGACGATCGACCTGTTGCGCCACATCCAGGAGCAAGGCGTGTCGGATGATCGCTCCAGCATCGTCCACACTTATGCAGATTTCTCAGGTGCCCCAGCGGCGAGCCGCAAAGAGCTTGATACGCCTGAGGACGCACCTGTGGCGCTAGCATTGGCTCGCTTGCATGAGAAAAAGGGCCTCGATACGCTGCTTGATGCGACTGCCAAAATTGACGGTCTCTATGTGTGGATCGCAGGAGACGGCCCGTTAGAGGCAGAGTTGAAGGCGCACTGCACGCGCCTTGGCTTGGATGATCGTGTGCGGTTCTTGGGCTGGCGGAATGATCGTGGCGAGTTGCTTGCGGCGTGTGATGTCGTGGCGTTCCCGTCACGTTATGAGCCGTTTGGGACTGTTACGGTTGATGCGTGGGCTGCATCAAAGCCGCTTGTTGCCGCTGATGCGGTCGGGCCGGCCGCCTATGTAAAAAATGAGGTGAATGGCTTACTGATCCCGAAAAATGACGTTGAGGCGCTAACCACAGCGCTACGAAGGGTCATCACAGACAAGGCACTCGCGGCGAAACTCGTAGAAGGTGGGCGCGCCTCGTTTGAACAGCAATTCACGAAGTCTGTTTTCCAGAAAGACTCAATTGCATACTACGAGAAAATCATCGCGCATGCGGGGCCATTTGAAGGTCTCTGAGTCTAGCGTGCAATGTCAGCGAAAAATGATTGATAGAGGCGTTGAGCGGTTGATTTCCGTATTCCCAAATTGACTTCTATGCCTGCGATTTTGAGCTTTTGAAGCCCATCTCGGGCAGTCGGGTGGGGGTCTCGTGTCGCACATACAACACGCGCGATTTTGGCGTCACTCAGTTTGCTTGAGCAAGATGGCGCGCCGCTTGTTCGCTCGCGGCACGGCTCTAGCGTAACGTAGGCTGTCCCTGAAATGGCGCTACTACCCGCCTCTTCGAGGGCAATTTCTTCGGCGTGCGGGCGTCCGCCTACGCCGGTTACGCCTTCACCGACGACATGCCCCATCGCGTCAACGATCACGCATCCAACAGACGGATTGTCTCCTGTTAGGCCATAGTTCAGACGGGCCAACGCAATTGCGCGGCCCATCCGACGTTTGTCTTTTCGGTGCGATCGTACGCCCATTTATGGAAGCGCCGGCAGGTCTTTTGCCCGGTCAGCGTCGAGGTAACGCACTGAGATCGGCTTCAAATCGTCGTCCAACTCAATAAGGAGCGGGTTACCTGTTGGAATTTCGACTTGGGTGATCACATCATCAGGTACGTTGAACAAATGCTTCACTAGCGCGCGCAGTGAGTTACCGTGCGCGGCGATCAGCGTGTCGGTGCCACCTTTAAGAACGGGGGCGATACGACTCTCCCAATATGGCAGCACGCGCTCAAGGGTGAGCTTCAAGCTTTCAGTGTTTGGAATGTCTATGCCTTGATAGCGCGGGTCCACTGACAGATCGAACTCACTGTCCTGATCTAGCGGCGGTGGGGGAACGTCGTAAGAGCGACGCCAGATATGCACCTGATCGGCGCCATGCTTTTCGGCGGTCTCGGCCTTATCGAGTCCTGTCAGGCCACCATAATGCCGCTCATTGAGTTGCCAGTCTTTTTCGACCGGTATCCAAACGCGGTTCATCTCAGTCAGCGCCAACCAGAGTGTACGAATTGCGCGGCTTTGCACGCTTGAGAATGCCTGCCGGATATCGATATCGAGCTCGTTAAGCAAAGTGCCAGAATTTTTCGCCTCAGCGATGCCCTTTTCGGTTAGGCCTGCATCCCACCAACCGGTAAAACGGTTTTCAAGGTTCCATTCAGATTGTCCGTGACGAACAAGAACTAGTTTTGTCATGTATTCAAATCTCTATTAATCGGGTGAATCTAATTATGCGCCCATAACGCGGATTAGTTCAGAAAAAGCCAATACGACGTGATAACCTGTAGATGCTGGCATATCTCGTGCCAAGATAGCACCATCTGCGGCGTAATGATCAATCCAGCCACCCTGCGGCGTTAGATATTCATCCATCAGCACGTCGAATGTCTTGCATGCTGCGCTTGCCATGTCTTCATCACCGGTCGCTTCATACATCGCCAGTTGAGCCTTAAGTGCCTCAGTTTGTGGCCATGTCCGACGCGAGCCATCTTCGACAACGCCGTCACGCGTCATTTCTTGAATCGCACGTCCGTCTTCGTCGCGGCTCGCTTGAGCAAATGCGAAAAGGGCAGGGGCTTTGTTAGAAACGGGTAAGTTCGCAGCCTTTGCATAAGCATGAAGCAGCCAAACCCACTCAAATTGGTGGCCCGGCTCAACAATGCTTGCGTCGCGCCCCTCGGATCCAGTCCAATCGGTAACAAAGAATTCAGCCAACAGGTTTTTTGGCCCGGCTGTGAAGCGTGTTTCAAAAAGGTCGATAATCTCGCTTGCGCGGCTCAAATGCCGACCATCTGGTTGAACGGCGTGCAGAGCGAGGCAGGCCTCCAACAGATGCATGTGTGGGTTCTGATTGCGCTTTGGCCCGCGTGGCAGGGTTTCCAGATATCCGCCAGTGACGGGATCAAGCATATTTGAGTCGACGGCCGACAGAATGGAATTTGCGGTTTCAAGCGCCTCAGCTTTCAACGGCTCAATGCGAGCGATGCTGGCGAGCGCGAAAAGAACGAAAGCAGTATCGTAGAGATCGGGTACATCATCGACAAATGCACCTGTCTCGACATGCAAGGTCCGTCCAATCAATCCATCGGGGCGACGGCAATGAGTTGAAAGAATTTTCAGGCCATTTTCCGCGCGCTCTAGTGCTTGTTCCGCGGTCCAACCCAATTGGTATGCTTCGGCAAAAACATAGGATTGCCGCGCTTGTACTCTGACGCGTGTCACGTCCTTAGCCATGCGGGAATGGTCTAAACTTAGTGACTCCGCGAATAGGCCACTTGGATAAACCCCTTCGGCACTCCAAAGCGGAAAGCAATTATCGAATAACCATGAGCGCGCTTCTTTCGCGCGGCGTCTTAATGCTGATTTTTCCATGACGGCAGACACTCCGTTTCAACGTGCATTGATGATATGTCTCGCCAATCAATGCACGCACCTGCTAACAGGTGGCTATCATATTTACCAGCGGCAGAAATGTCGTTTAATTAGTCTATTTGGGGCAGGTCACTTATGCGCGACTTTGTTTTCTTTCCTCTCGCTGCATTGCTCGCGGGTGGTATGATTTGGCTATCGATAATGCCGGCATTCGGCGCTAAACCGTCAGGTCCAGTGACTGGTGATGGCGTAAATTATGATCGTATCGAAGTGTCGGGGGATATGCTCTATAAGGTTATTGCCGGGGGTGATCTGAGAACTGAGGTTCAGACGACGCCGGAGGGTGAAAAACAGCTTTTCCTAGAAGTAGAAGCCGGCGCGCTTGCTGATGGTGTTGAGTATGGCCCGCACTTCAGATTGGCTGCAGATATTGAGACTCAGTTCTCCGGTCGCCGTATTCGCGTGACGGTCAGCGCACAGCCTGCCGAAGCAAAAGGTGCAGAGCAGTTGCTCATCAATTATAGCGCTGGTCGGGTAGGGGAGTCGGGCTGGGAAACCTTCGACCTTGGGCAGCAGAACTTGGATGTGGCCTTTGAGTATACTGTCCCCCAAATTCAGGGCGACCAAGCATCAGACTATTTGGGAATCAGACCAGTTGTTCCTGACGGTGTTCGAGGTGTTTTAATTTCAAAAATCGTGTTGGAGCGCCTACCCGACTGAGGGTAAAATTTTTTAATTCTCATCGATTCACACATCGCCATTTGAATGCCAGAATCATCGCTAAACTGATGGCTCAATGTTTTTGAAGTGTGAGGCGATGATGCGAAGTTACATTCTAAGCGGGGTGCTTGTTGTTCTGGCTGCCTGCGGAACAGCATCTGAAACGGAGCCTGAATTGCCCTCACAAAACATTTCCACCTCGCTTAAGGCCCAAACAGAGGTCGACCCCAATCTTTGGATGGAAGAAGTTGAGGGTGAGCGTGCCTTAGAATGGGTGCGCGCGCAGAATAAACGATCACTCGACATATTAGAGGCGCATCCGGCCTATGCGGGATATGAAGCGGCAGCGATTGACGTTCTAACCGCTGATGAGCGTATCCCTTACGGCGCTATGCGTGGCGGGCTCGTGTATAATTTCTGGCAGGATGAGACCAGTGTTCGGGGATTATGGCGCCGGACAACACCAGAGAGTTACGCTACTGCGACACCAGAGTGGGAAACGCTTATCGATTTCGACAAGCTGGCCGCTATTGAAAATAAGAACTGGGTCTACAAAGGGGCGGATTGCTTCGCCCCCCACGGAACGACGGAATACAAATGCCTGATATCGTTGTCCGATGGTGGCAAAGACGCCGTTGTGGTTCGTGAGTTTAATATAGCTACCAAAACCTTCGTTTCAGGCGGATTTCAAACTGATGAAGCCAAGCAGAATTTGTCTTGGCTCGATGAGGACACAATCCTCATCGCGACCGATTGGGGGGAGGGGAGCCTCACTGAGTCGGGCTATCCGTTCATTCTGAAACGCTGGACGCGCGGAACACCGATCGAGAGCGCAGTTGAAGTGAAGCGCGGTCAGCAGACCGATGTTGGTGTTTGGCCAATGGTTCTGGAAATGGCGGATGGTGTGCGCATTGGCGGCGCCGTGCGGGCAGAGACGTTTTTCACCTCCAGCTATCACCTGTTTGTAGGTGACGAGGACACGGCTCAGCAAATACCACTTCCGCCTAAGTCTACTATTCAGGATACATACTTGAACAAACTGCTCGTTACACTGGAGCAGGATTGGTCTGATGAAGCCGACAACTTATTTAAAGCAGGCGATTTGATTGCGGTTGGAATCGACCAATTCATGGAGCAGGGTGGCCCGCTTGAAATAGCGCCAGTGTTCCGCCCGAATACGACGCAGGCGGTAAGCGGCGTCTCTGCATCTAAGGATGCTGCGTTTATCGCGATAACAGAAAATGTTGTCGGAAAGGTTTTGCGCCTGAATTTGGATGAAGAGGCGGCAAACTGGGATACGCAACCCATCACTTTGCCGGGTACGGGGCAGGCGAGCCTACTGTTTGCGAGCAAAACAGAAGACATCGTCTTTCTGGGGTATGAGGGCTTCCTCACCCCCGACTCTCTCTTGCAATATGACAGCAAAACAGGGCGCGTTTCTACGCTGAAGAGTCTGCCTCCAAAGTTCGATACAACTGGGTTGGTCGTCGATCAGAAGTTTGCGGTGTCGAAAGATGGCACCAAAGTGCCATACTTTATCGTTCGCAAGGTTGATATTGAGCTCAGTGGGCAAACGCCGACGTTACTCTACGGCTATGGCGGATTCCAAGTGTCGATGACGCCCGGATACAGTCCCGTTTCAGGGCGCTTATGGCTGGAGCAGGGCGGTGCCTATGTGCTCGCCAATATTCGCGGTGGCGGAGAGTTTGGTCCGAGTTGGCATCAGGCTGGCCTTAAGCTAAATCGTCAGCGCGTCTATGATGATTTCATTGCTGTTGCTGAAGACCTCATTGCCCGCAAGGTCACTTCACCGGATCATTTGGGTATTATGGGCGGCTCCAATGGCGGATTGTTGATGGGTGTTATGCTCAATCAGCGCCCGGACCTGTGGAACGCTGTCGTCGTTCAAGTTCCGTTGCTCGATATGCTGCGATATCACACGCTTTTGGCGGGGGCATCATGGGTAGATGAGTATGGATCGCCCGAAAATGCACAGGAACGCACGTTTCTGCACACCATCTCGCCGTATCATAATTTCGATGCTGAGAAGGATTACCCAACGCCATTCTTCGTGACATCAACAAAGGATGATCGGGTGCACCCAGCGCATGCGCGGAAAATGGCCAAACTATTTGAGGATGCGGATAAGCCATTTTTCTATTTTGAGAATATGGATGGCGGTCACTCAGCGGCGGCAAATCAAACCGCACGCGCCAAACGTACCGCGCTTGAGTATACCTATCTGACAGAGCAGCTTGGGTTGAGCCTTCCCGAGAAAGCCGAATAATTGGGAATGTTTGTCCTTGCGCTGTGCTAGCAAATGAAATTTGGCTGTTCACGAGTTTCACGTTGGCATTTTGAAACTTGTGTGACAGCCTGATCCCATGAAACTTGATGCCCCTAATCTCGGAAATGACGTTGTGAAACTCAGCTTACTTTGCGAAGCTGACCGCGCACCGATCGCGGATGCTGGGGGCGTCGAAGCGATGTGGAATTGGATGCCGGTCATTCCGACAGGAACCAATTATGATTCCTATTTTGACTTCATGCTGGCAATGGCGCGCCGAGGGGAAATATTCCCTTTCACGATCAGGCAGGTCTCTGATGATGCATTTGCAGGCGTTATCGGGTTTTTGAACATTTCACGTACGCACCGCCGTTTGCGCATTGGCTATGTTTGGCATCCGGAAGAGTTTCGCGGGACCGCTATTGCGCCGGCAACACAACTGGCGATGTTGGAGCGTGCGAAGCTCTCTCGCATTCGGCGGATAGAATATCTATTGGCAAGCGACAATCAGCGAGCGATTCAGGCCGTTCTGAAGCTGGGCGCCACCAAAGAGGGCGTTTTGAGGCAGTATTTGCGTCTGGCCGATGGCGGCTGGGCAGATATGGCTGTGTTGTCCTTGGTTGATGGCGAAATCAATGCTGCGATTTCGCTTCTTCAAGATCGCGTGGCTGCGCTGCAGCTTGCTTGACGTTTTTCCACAGGCGTGCTTTACGCGCCGCTTACATCAGCGCAAAATTTGAGAAGCGCGCTTTGACTGGCACACGAGGCCAGCGAGGCCCCCCGCCCGGCGAAATTTCGCTCAGCGGGGCAATCGAGGTTTGTGCGGATATAATTCGCAGCCAAAGTCTGTCTTCAGGCGACTGGTAAAGGAGATGACACATGTTTGATACGTTAAGCGAACGTCTTGGCGGTATATTCGACGGCCTCACAGGTCGCGGTGCGCTGTCTGAGAAAGATGTGTCTGCAGCGTTGCGCGAAATTCGCGTGGCATTGCTGGAAGCCGATGTCGCGCTTCCCGTCGTAAAAGACTTTATCACCCAAGTGAAAACCCGCGCTGTTGGCGAAGAGGTTGTCCGTTCAGTTAAGCCCGGTCAGCAAGTCATCAAGATCGTATATGACGGCCTTGTCGATATGCTTGGCGGCGCGGAAGCTGATGGGTCACTGCGCATTGATAGCCCGCCCGCTGTTATTATGATGGCTGGTCTGCAGGGCTCAGGTAAGACAACGACTGCAGGCAAGCTGGCCAAGCGCCTTTCAGAGAAAGAGCGCAAGAAGATCTTGCTAGCCTCGCTCGACGTCCGTCGCCCGGCCGCGATGGAGCAGCTAGCCATCCTCGCCAACCAGTGCAGCGAGAACGTATCGTCGTTGCCTATCATCGAAGGCCAGTTGCCAGCGGATATCGCCCGGCGCGCTATGCAAGCGGCGAAGCTCGGCGGATATGATGTTCTCATCCTCGATACAGCTGGCCGGACATCTATCGACGAGCAGATGATGACCGAGGCAGCAGAGATCGCTGAGATCGCGACGCCGCAGGAAACACTCCTCGTAGCAGATGCTCTGACGGGACAAGATGCCGTTGAAACCGCGACACGCTTTCATCAACGCCTACCGCTGACAGGTCTTGTCCTGACTCGTATGGACGGTGATGGGCGCGGCGGCGCGGCGCTGTCTATGCGCGCGGTCACGGGCCTACCCATTAAGTTCCTAGGTGTCGGCGAAAAGCTCGACGGTCTAGATACATTCGATGCCAGCCGTGTTGCTGGGCGTATTCTCGGGCAGGGTGACATTGTCAGTCTGGTCGAAAAAGCGTCCGAACAGATGGACATGGAAAAAGCCGAGCGCATGGCCGAGAAGATGCGCAAAGGTGAGTTCGATCTGGAAGACATGGCTGATCAGCTGAACCAAATGCAGCGCATGGGTGGTTTGGGTGGCCTACTGGGCATGTTGCCTGGCGCGCGCAAAGCCAAGCAGGCGATGGAAAATTCAAGCCTTGATGACAATGTCCTCAAGCGCCAAGAAGCGATTATCTCATCAATGACCCGTAAAGAGCGGCGCAAGCCAGCGCTCTTGAACGCATCGCGTCGTAAGCGCATTGCGGCCGGGTCGGGCGTGACGGTGCAGGAGGTGAATAAGCTCCTCAAAATGCACCAGCAAATGGCCGGCATGATGAAGAAGATGCGCAAAAAGGGCGGCATGAAGGGCATGATGAGTGCTGCTGCCGCTGCGGGAATTTCACCCGGTGATCTCGCCAAAATGGGCGGAGGGGGACTTCCTCCCGGCGGATTACCTGGTCTCGGTGGTGGCGGTTTGCCACCCGGTATGGGCGGCCTTCCGGGCCTTGGAGGACCAAAGAAGAAATGACCACATCAGACGAAACCCTCGCATTGTATGAGCTTAATCAGCTGCGCTCATCCATCGATAATCTCGATGCGATTTTGGTGCACACTTTGGCTGAACGGTTCAAAGCAACCCAGCAGGTTGGCAAACTGAAGGCACAACATGACATGCCCCCCGCAGATAAATCGCGTGAGGGACGCCAGATAGAGCGGCTAACCCGACTGGCAAATGACTCCGGGCTTGATCCTGAGTTCGCGACGAAATTCCTGAATTTCATCGTGGCGGAAGTTATCCGCCATCATGAGCAGATCCGCGGTCAAGCGACCGACACCTAACATACCGAGACGACACGTTTATAGGAGTATCCCCAATGTCACTCAAAATTCGCCTAGCCCGTGGTGGCTCAAAAAAGCGCCCATTCTATTCAGTAGTTATCGCAGACGCTCGTGCGCCGCGTGATGGCCGCTTTATCGAAAAAATCGGCACATATGATCCACGTTTGCCGAAAGACTCAGAGCAGCGCGTTCAAATCGATGCTGAAAAAGCTGCTGCGTGGCTGAAAAAGGGCGCGCAACCGACTGACCGCGTTGCACGCTTCTTGTCCAAATTGGAAGTTGAAGGCGTTCCAGTAGCCAAATGGGAACATGGTAATAACCCGAAAAAGGGTGAACCAGGTCAGAAGGCACAAGATCGTGTTCAAGAACGTAAAGACAAAGCTGAAGCTGCAGCCGAAGCTGCCAAGGAAGCTGCTGCCGCACCTGTAGTAGAAGAAGCACCAGCGGTTGAAGAAGCTGCTGCTGAAACACCTGCAGAAGATGCAGCAACCGAGTAGGTTGGTCATTTGACGCAATTCTAGAAGGGGTTGGCATAAATGTGCCGACCCCTTTTTTGTAAATTGACCCGTATGAGAGATTTTGAATGCCAAAACACACTGAGACCAAACTGATTGTGGTGGGCGCCATCAAGGGCGCACATGGTGTTCGCGGTGATATACGGGTGAAAAGTTTTACGGCAGACCCAGCAGCCGTTTTTGAATATGGTCCTTTGGTCGACGAAAATGGACGCGAAGTGTTTGAGCCGGTTTCCGCGCGTGCCGGAAAAGATCACTTCATCGTAAAACCTCGTAAAATCCTTCAAAAAGAGGAGTGGGATGCCCTGCGCGGCACACTGCTTCATGTGTCCAGAGATGCGCTGCCAGAGGCGGACGATGATGAGTTCTACATTGAGGATTTGGTTGGTTTAGAGGTGTTTTCGGGCGGTGAGGCCGCCGCTGGTAGTGTACGCGGCGTTCAAAATTTTGGTGCCGAGGACTTGATTGAAATTCAGGTCAAAGGCCTATCCCACACAGTTTTGGTACCGTTCACGCTTGTCGATGTTCCAACCATAGATGTGTCTTCTGGGCGGGTCATAATTCCTGAACTGGACGCGTGGGCGGAGATTCCCGAAAAAGAGGAATAAGCCTTGCAAACATCATGTTGCGAAGCGTTCAGGTGGCATATGCTACAAAGAGCGCATAGTAATATGAAAGGCATGGCCCATGTTTAGAAAATTATTGCGCCTTAGCGCTGTTTTGGCCGCTCCCTTAGCACTCGCTGGCGTTGCACACGCAGATCGAAATGACGGCTACCAGAATGATGATCGCGCCGCGTTGATCTTGTTCAGTGGTGAGAATTTTGGCGGTGACGTTCGCGAGGTGTTTGAGCCCGTCGCAGCCTTGCCTGATATTCGTTTCAATGACCGTGCGCGCTCGATAGCTGTGCTGGAAGGCCAGTGGGAGATTTGTGAGCATTCTGATTTTACGGGCCGCTGTGTATTCATCCGACAAGACGTTGAAAATCTTCGCTATTTCGGTCTGAACCGCAATATCTCGTCGGTTCGACCCATTTTCGAGTACACCGATGCTGAGCATGGCTTGATGTTTAAGCGGGATCGCAACGGATACATCCGTTATGCCGATAATGATTATGACTATGATGACCGATATTCGACCCAGCGTAATGTGCGCCGAGTAGACGTTTACCATTATGGGACGTCACGTGATTATGGCCAGTTTGGGTATTACAACCCGCATTTAGGGCATGGCCCATACGGTTATAATTATGGTCGCAATTATTCATCCAATTACGGAAACCGTCACCACAGGCGCCAGCATCGTCAACTGCGCGGCCACTATGGTGCTCGCAACGGAGCGGTGACTGTCTACACAGATGCAAATCGCAGAGGCGCTTCGCTTGGTCTGAACCGGGCTATATCTGATCTCAGTCGCTTGCGCTTTAATGACAATGTGTCCTCGATTGATATCCGCACTGGCCGCTGGGAAGTGTGCGAACACGCCAATTTCCGTGGACGCTGTGAAGTTATTGATGCCTCAACAGGCCGTTTGAATGGATTGCGTCTCAACGACAATATCTCATCAATCCGTCCAGCTGGAGTGACGGGTACGACTGGGCGGACAAATCGCGGTAATCGCGGTACGCGCCGTAGTGATGACCGTGATGGCAATCTCTATCCATCGCGCCGTCGTCTTGGTGGCAATGTACAGGAACGTGTTGGTCCGGCTTTGATGGGCGGTGCCCCTGAGGTGAGCCGAGGTGCACCCGGCGCAACCAATCGTGTGCGTCCAAATCGTACGGCAACGAATGACCGTCGCCGTGTGAGAGCTGAGCGTTTGCGCAATGTGACGCCTGCACCAGTGCAGTCTAACAATCGGGCTCAGCGCGTTGGAAATGGTCGTAGTGCGATCCAGGCGCCTCGCCGTCAGCAACGTGCAGCGCCGCCTGTTGCTCGCCCAGCGCAGACACAGGCTCCGCGTTCACAGCCAAAACCGCGTAGTCAGCCGCGTCCTAATCCGCGTTCTGCTAAAGGGATACGCAATCGTCAGGTGCTCGAATAGAGGCCCATTAGCCTTAAGCGTCTGACGTATGAGTTGCCCGTGGATCTTCCCATTCACGGGCAATCCCATATCCGCCCCTACGGGTCAGCCAGAACATTCCGAGCAAATCGAAGATGCCAGCGCCTAGGCGTCCGAAAAACCCATATTTGGATTGGCCGGCAAGGCGAACGCGATCATTCACAAGCTCTTCAGTAACATCCCAGCCCGTGCGCTTAATCAAGGCCGGTAAGAAGCGATGCATAGCCGCAAAATAGGGCAGGTCTTTGAACGCTGAGGTGCGGATCAGTTTCCAGCCACAACCTGTGTCTTTGGCATCATCACGCAACATGAAGCGTCTGACGCCATTGGCAATACGCGACTGAAGCCATTTAAAGCCACTATCGTTTCTACTGTTGCGTCGCCCGGCGATAATGCCAAGGCGCGCGGGCGCACCGGGAAGGATGATTTCATCCCACAAGCGGGCTGTATCTGCTGGATCGTTCTGGCCATCACCATCAAGCAACTGGACCCAATCACCCGTCGCCGACTTAAGCCCGGTGAAAAGCGCTGCGGATTTCCCGCGGCGCTGCACATGGGTTAGCACGGTGATCAGGTCTGGATAATCAGATTTCAGTGCAGCGAGATCAGCGGCTGTCGCGTCCTCAGAAGCATCGTTCACGCAAATTACTTCTAGAGGTAAATGGCCCAATGTTTCTCGAACCTCTTCCACAACGGGGCGAACATTTCCCTCTTCATTGAAGAAGGGGATGAGAACGGTGAGGCGAGGCGGTTTGGTAGACATAGCTTAGCCGTTGCCTGTGTCAGCCAACAAGTCAACGTGACTCGCCCTCAAACCGAAGGAATGGCGCGGTGCGATTGCAGTAAGGGTGACGTTCGGAAGGCCATGCGCTAAAGGCGGGGGCATGTTTAAAGTTAGTATTGTTACCTTGATGCCAGATGCCTTTCCCGGGCCATTGGGCGTATCGATCCTCGAACGCGGCCATAAAGCCGGATTGTGGGAACTGGAAACAGTCGATCTGCGCGAATTTGGTCTCGGCAAGCACAAGAAGGTTGATGACACACCGGCCGGTGGTGGTGCGGGCATGGTTATAAGGCCAGATGTAGCGGCGGCAGCGATTGATAGCATTTCGAGCGCCGATCGCCCGCTATTGTATCTTTCCCCTCGCGGAAAACCGCTAACTCAAGAAAAAGTGAGAGAACTGGCCAAATTGCCGGGTCTGGTTCTGCTCTGCGGACGGTTTGAGGGGCTTGATGAGCGCGTCATTGAGGCGCGGGGCATGGAAGAGGTGTCACTAGGTGATTTTGTGCTCGCAGGCGGAGAGGTTGCTGCAATGGCGTTGACTGAAGCAGTCGTGCGCTTATTGCCCGGAATCGCGGGAAATGAAGCGTCTTTGGAGCATGAATCTTTCGAGACGGGATTGCTCGAGCATCCGCATTTTACTCACCCGAGAACATGGGAGGAACGCGAGACTCCTCCTGTTTTGCTATCTGGAGACCATAAACGTATAGAAGAATGGCGATTGAACAGCGCAAAAGCGTTGACATTTGACCGCCGTCCAGATTTATACGCCGCTTACTCTAAGACTCATGAAATTTAACCGCCGGAGAATGGCGATGAACATCATCCAACAGCTAGAAGCGGAAGAATACACCCGCGTCCTAGGCGACAAAAAAATTCCGGATTTTTCTCCGGGTGACACGTTGGCAGTAAACGTGCGCATCAAAGAAGGCGACCGTGAACGCGTACAGCGTTACGAAGGCGTCTGCATTGCGCGTGCTGGTCAAGGTATCAATGAGAACTTCACGGTTCGCAAAATCTCATTCGGCGAAGGTGTCGAACGTGTTTTCCCAGTGGCTTCGCCGCTGATCGAAAGCATCGAAGTTAAGCGCAAGGGCCGTGTGCGCCGTGCGAAGCTTTACTATTTGCGTGATCGTCGCGGTAAATCTGCTCGTATCGCAGAGCGTACAACTGGCCACGGTATTGAGGCTGTTGAAATCGCTGTGTCCAAGACAGAGCGCCGCCGTCAGAAAGATGCTGAAAAAGCTGCTCGTAAAGAAGCTGCTGCTAAAGAGCGCGAAATCGCTGCGAAGGCAAAAGCTGAGGCGGATGCCGCTGCTGCGAAAGCAGCAGAAGCAGAAGCTAAGGCCGCTGAAGAAGCTGCCGCCGCTGCAGCTGCTGAGGGTGGCGAAGAGGCGTAGGCTTTTCGGTTACCTGATTAAATTTACAAAAACGCCCTCGCAGTTTTGTGGGGGCGTTTTTCATTGTCCCATGTTCTGGTTGACGGGTTTCAGCGACACAGGGGATAGAGATACCTATGAAATATCTCCTCAGCTCAGTTCTCGTCTTGTCTCTGCTCGTCGCCTGCTCACCTAAGGCTGACGCTCCTGATGAAGCAGTGGTGACTCCCATTGAGGTCAATATCACCCCGCTTTGCCGGCCTGCCGAGGTGAGCGCGGCGAGCTTCTATGTCGGCCCAGCCGAATTCCTGCCTCAGCATCTCACGGTCTCTGTATTAGAGCGCCGGGCGCGAATGGATCACCTGTTTATCAAGTTTAACGGTACGGCTGCGCGGACACTGCAGGATGTGAGCGCGCTTTATGTGGGTAAAGTCATCCCCTTGCTGATCGGCGATACGCGCCTCGGATCGCCTTTCATTCCAGATATGATTACCAATGGGGAGCTCGTAATTGACGGTAAGCTCTATAGCGGTGACATTCGGTCCCTAGGAGAAATGCTCGCGCAGCCTTGCGAGCAGGCAGATCAAGATTAAGGGACAAGCTGCCTGAAATCGCGACAAAGAAGCCTCTGAAGGCTCCCGGCTACTTTCCTCTTGCGCAGCAATCGCTATGGTGCGCCGCGATGAAGGAAGTACATTATGGCCGGTAAGACACTTTACGACAAAATTTGGGATGCACATACGGTGCACAATGATGCAGTTTCGGGCGAAAGCCTGCTTTATATCGATCTGCACCTTATCCACGAAGTGACGACGCCGCAGGCTTTTGCCGGATTGCGCGATGCTGGCCGCAAAGTGCGCCGCACGGATCTTACCTTGGCGGTGGCTGACCATAATACCCCAACAGAAAACCAAGCCGCAGGGCTTGCTGGTGTTAAAGACGCCGAAGCGCGCAACCAGCTTGAAACGCTCACGCGCAATGTGGCTGAACATGGCATTGAGTATTTCCCGATGGGCGATATTCGCAATGGCATCGTGCATGTTGTGGGGCCAGAGCAGGGGCGTACTCAACCGGGCATGACGATTGTGTGCGGTGACAGCCATACATCAACGCATGGTGCATTCGGTTCGCTTGCGCACGGTATCGGCACGTCGGAGGTTGAGCATGTGCTTGCCACTCAAACACTGCGCGCCCGCAAAGAGAAGAACATGGCTGTCGAAATCGTTGGTCAATTGGCGGACGATGTGACGGCCAAAGACCTCGCGCTGCACATTATCGCGAAGATCGGCACAGCAGGCGGCACAGGGCATGTGATTGAATATCGCGGCGAGGCCATTCGCGCGCTGTCGATGGAAGCGCGCATGACGCTTTGTAACCTGTCCATTGAGGGCGGCGCACGTGCAGGAATGGTTGCGCCCGACGAGACGACGTTTGCGTATATGAAGGGTCGCCCAGCGGTGCCAAAAGGTGGCGCGTGGGATTTGGCTGTGAACTATTGGAAGACGCTACTGTCTGATGATGATGCAAAATGGGATGCGGTCGTTACGATTGACGCAAAAGATGTTGAACCGACACTGACATGGGGCACTAGCCCTGAGCAGGCGATTGCGATTTCAGCTAGCATTCCAAAGCCAGAAGACTTTGACGACCCTGTAAAAGCCGCCGCGTGCGAACGTGCGCTTGCCTATATGGGGCTTGAGGGCGGCGCACCCATCAAAGGCACGCCCGTCCAGCGGGTCTTTATCGGATCTTGTACCAATAGCCGTCTTGAGGACTTACGGGCCGCTGCGGCCATTGCTGAGGGCAATAGCGTGGCAGATGGCGTGCGAGCGATGGTCGTGCCTGGCTCCGGCCTTGTGCGTGCGCTGGCTGAAGAAGAGGGCCTCGACGAGATCTTCATCAAGGCAGGCTTTGAATGGCGCGAGCCGGGTTGTTCCATGTGTCTTGGCATGAACCCTGACACGCTTGCCCCGCAAGAGCGCTGCGCCTCAACCTCAAACCGTAACTTTGAGGGCCGCCAAGGCCGCGAAGGCCGAACGCATTTGGTTAGCCCTGCGCTCGCTGCCCGCGCCGCAATCTCTGGCGTGCTTGGCTAAACTCTTCTATTAGTTGCTTTTCGGTCTGGTCGCGCAGACACTCCCATGGAAACTGGTTCCCATGGGAGATTGCAATGACTGATAAGACTGTAAGCCTTGATGGCGGTGTCACGCTTGATGGCCCGCGTGGTCGCATTTACGAGAATGTACTTGAGACGATTGCGTCAACGCCATTGGTGCGCGCCAGCAAGTTTGCCAAGGCGCAGGGCATCAAAGCTGATCTTCTCGTCAAACTTGAGTTCTTTAACCCGCTCGCCAGTGTGAAAGATCGCATCGCGCTCGGCATTATCTTGAATTTGGAAGCGAGCGGCAAGCTTAAGCCCGGCGGCGCGATCGTTGAGACGACCTCTGGCAATACGGGCATCGGCCTTGCCTTTGTGGCAGCGGCGCGCGGCTATAGACTGATCGTGACCATGCCAGACAGCATGTCGATTGAGCGGCGCAAGATGCTTGCCTATCTCGGCGCAGAGGTGGTGCTGACGCCTAAGGAAGAGGGTATCGCAGGTGCCATGGCAAAAGCCGAAGAGCTGGCAGCGTCTATCGATGGCGCGGTTATGGCAGAACAATTCTCCAACCCGGCCAATCCTGATATCCACGACAAAACAACCGCGCAAGAAATTTGGACCGACACGGACGGCAAGGTTGATGCTGTAATCTCTGGCGTTGGCACGGGCGGCACAATGACGGGCATTAGCCGCACGTTGAAGAAGCGGAAGCCTGCACTGAAGATGTTCGCGGTTGAGCCTGAAGGCAGCCCTGTGCTGTCTGGCGGGGAAGGTGGCCCGCACATGATCCAAGGTATTGGCACGGGGATGATTCCTGAGAATGCGGACACCAGCCAAATTGATGAAGTGGTACAGGTTTCCAATGATGAAGCATTCGCGATGGCGCGTTTGCTTGCTGAGCTTGAAGGCATTCCGGCTGGCATCTCATCTGGCGCGGCATTGGCGGCGGCAACGAAAGTGGGATCTCGCGACGATATGGCGGGCAAAACGCTCGTGGTCATTTTGCCAAGCTTCGCTGAGCGTTACCTCTCAACCGCATTATTCGAGGGTATCTAGCCTCACGGCTAAACCTCAGGAGTCTTCAAGATGATTACAGCGCTAGACCACATGGTCTTGCTCGTCCCTGATTTGGGGATGGGCGAGAGCGTTTATACGAGCTTGCTTGGCCGCGCGCCGGATTGGCGTGCAACGGGCGATTCTGGCGAAGGCTCTATCATGTTTCGGGTTGAGAACACGGCGCTCGAATTGCTGGCCCCAGTGGGTGAGGGTGCGGCGGGCGATCGGTTGCGTGAAATTATCATGGAGTCCGGTCCGGGTCTGACCAGTCTCGTCTACGCAACCGATGACATTGGCGATGCGCATCATCGCCTCACGCGGCGCGGCTTAAACCCGCAAGATGTGACGCCTGGCAAAAGCAAGAATGAGGCGGATGGCAAGGTGCGTCAGTGGTCTCGATTTCGCTGCGACGACGAAGCGACGGCAGGCATCAAAACATTCGTGTTGGAGCATGAAGACGGGCCGCTGCCAGCTGCTGCGGCGGTGCCCGGCGCGGTACAGTCACTGGATCACATTGTCATCAACACGCCTAACCCAGACCGGGCGGGAACCATCTATGGCGCGCGACTGGGGCTGGATTTGAAGCTGGATCGTACAGCGCCGCAGTGGAATACGCGGTTCTTATTCTTCCGGGTTGGCGGATTGACGCTTGAGGTCATCAATCGACTGGATAGCTCAACCGATCCAGCCGCGCCGGACGAGATTTTCGGGCTGACTTGGACAGTTGATGATATTGAAGCGGCGCATGAGCGTTTGGATGAAGCGGGCTTTACGCTGTCGGAAATTCGAACCGGGCGTAAGCCGGGCACGCAGATTTTCACGGTGCGGGATGGAACAATGAATGTGCCAACCCTATTCATCGCTCACACTGCGCGCTAAAGACGGCCTCATGAAAGCTTTTACAACATTGATAGGCACGGCGGCGCCCCTTCTTGAGAAGGGCAAGCCGATGTCGAATGTCGACACCGACATGATTATTCCGAAACAGTTCTTGAAGACGACCGAGCGCACGGGTCTGTCCAAGGGGCTGTTTTACGAACTGAAAACCAATAGTGATGGCTCAGAAAAGGCCGATTTCGTGCTCAACAAGCCGCAATATGCCACGGCAAGCATATTGATTGCGGGCCAGAACTTTGGCTGTGGGTCGTCTCGTGAGCATGCGCCGTGGGCGTTGCTGGATCAGGGCATCACATGCGTGATTGCGCCAAGTTTTGCGGATATTTTCCACAATAACTGCTACAAGAACGGCATTCTTCCGGTGCGTCTACCTGTTGAAGTGTGTGAAAAACTGGCCGAGCAAGCTGGCGGCGCCAATCACATGTTCTCCATCGACCTAGAAAGCCAAACGGTCACGACGCCAGATGGTGAAACCCACACATTTGAAGTCGATGCGGGCCGTAAGTCGAATCTGATTCAAGGGCTGGACGACATTGGCACATCAATGAAGGCGTCTGATAAAATTGACCAGTTTGAAGCTGAACGCCGCCTTCAAACGCCTTGGCTTGAGCGGGCCTAGCGCGCTTTGCCGCGTGGGTTATTGGGCGGCGATCATTGCCCCATCTGACCTGCGGGTTTAGGAGTGGCGCGAACAGTTTAGGAGTGCCTTTCCATGAGCCAAAAACGTATGCTTCTTCTTCCCGGTGATGGTATCGGCCCTGAAGTTCTGGAACAAGCGAGCCGTTTCGTGGCCGAGTTGGCACCAGACGTGGAGCTCAGCGAAGGCCTGATTGGCGGCATTTCGATTGATGCGAACGGCGTGCCTCTGTCTGATGAAACATTGGACGCGGCCGCAAAAAGCGATGCGGTGCTTTTAGGCGCAGTGGGCGGGCCAAAGTGGAATGATGTTGCGCGCGATAAGCGCCCTGAGATGGGCCTGCTGAACATCCGCAAAGGCTTAGACGTTTTCGCGAATTTGCGTCCGGCTTTTTGCTTTCCTGCATTGGTGGACGCGTCGAGCTTGAAGCGTGAGCTTGTTGAAGGCCTCGACATCATGATCGTGCGCGAATTGACAAGCGGCGTCTATTTTGGACAACCGCGCGGCATCGACACAAACGAAGATGGTATCCGCCAAGGCTATGACACCTCGCGTTATACCCATCCTGAAATCGAGCGCGTTGCGAAAGTCGCGTTTGAAATTGCGCGTGGGCGTGGTGGCCGCGTGTGCAGCGCTGAAAAATCTAATGTGATGGAAACTGGCTTGTTCTGGCGACAAGAAGTGACGCTTGCCCACGCTGAATATGGCGCGGGCGTTGAGCTGTCGCATATGTATGCAGATGCGTGCGCGATGGAATTGGTGCGCGCTCCCAAGCAGTTCGACGTTATTCTGTCTGGCAATTTGTTTGGCGATATTCTGTCTGATGAAGCAGCGATGTTGACGGGCTCTATTGGCATGTTGCCGTCTGCGTCATTGGGTGTCGACGGCACGCCGGGCTTGTTTGAGCCAGTGCATGGCTCGGCTCCGGATATTGCAGGGCAGGGGATTGCAAACCCTTGCGCGGCCATTCTGTCGCTTGAAATGGCACTACGATGGAGCCTTGGTCACGAGAAAGCAGCTGATGCGCTATATGCAGCGGTCGGCAAAGCGCTGAACAATGGCGCGCGTACAAAAGACCTCGGTGGAGAGATGACAACGGCGCAAATGGGCGACGCAGTTCTCGACGCGCTATAGGCGACGGATTTGCCGATAGGTTAATATCGTGAAACACTCCTCAAAAATCTAAATGAGGAGGAAGTGATATGACTTACGCGAATGGACGGTTGGTGCATGACGCCGACAGCCACTTGATGGAATTGCCAGATTGTTTGGACCCGTATTTTGAGGCCAAACTATTGGAACGGTATCGACAACTTCCCGCCTATCAAAAGAAATTGCAGCGGATGGAGATGTTCCACCGCGCTGCAGCTGATCATGCTGATCCAGAGTTTAGATCGGGCGCGAATGACAATTTGCTGACACGGAAAAACTGGGACGCGCATGGCGCCTTTTTAAAGACCGACCGTGTTGCTGCATTAGACTTGTTGGGCTTTGCCAGTCAGCTTGTGTTTACGACGCATTCGCTCGCGAATTTCGGTCTCGATAAAACAGACGATATGGAACTGTGCTATGCGGCAGCGGATGCTCAGAATCGGATGATGTTCGATTTTTGCTCGGTTGATCCGCGCATGTTGGCGACGGCGTATATTCCGCTGGAAGATTTTGACCGCACGATGGCGACCGCGAAGGCAGCCATAAAAGGCGGTGCGAAGGCTCTAATGGTGCCAAGCTATTGCCCGCAGAACCATAGCCCTAGCCATATTAGCCTCGATCCACTCTGGGCTATGGCGCAGGAGGCCGGTCTGCCAATCGTATTTCATGTTGGCTACGAGGATAAATTGAACCCGACCTATAAAGAAAATGGCTTGCCTGCAGTGCCAGATTTCCACGGCGGCGATGATAATTTCACCTCTATCAGCTACATGCCAATCCCGACCTCGGCGATGCAGACTATCGCAACGCTGATCTTTGATGGTGTTTTCGATCGATTCGAGACTTTGAAGTTTGGTGCTATTGAACTCGGTGCGGCATGGGTGCCCGGCTGGATGCAGTCTATGGATTCTGCAGCGCATGCGTTCAAACGCAATGAAGACCGGTTGCAAAAGCTGTCGGCCAAACCGTCAGAGATCGCCCAGCGCCAGTTCCGCGCGGCGCCGTATCCGCATGAAGACACGGGCTGGATCATCAATAATGTCGGTGAAGACATCTGCATGTTCAGTTCAGATTATCCGCACGTTGAAGGCGGTAGAAATCCGCTGAAGCGTTTCGATATGCTGCTTGAGGGGAAGTCTGAAACAGCAAAGGATAAATTTTTCGCGGGCAACTTCATCGACTTGATGGGCGAGGGCCTCGCGCCAAAACTGCGGCGCCCGCAAATGCAGGCGGCGGAATAGGCGAGGGGTAATCACTGGCGTTGGTCACAACCGTGGGCATGCGATAGGATGCGGGGGTGAACCAACTGCCGTGAAAGGCTCATAATGATCGACGACCATTTGTCTGATGAAGACGAGCCGAGACAGCTGAACCAGAGCGGTAGCTTGTGCCCGGCCGTGAAAGCGGCGGATATGATCGGGGACAAATGGACCTTGCTCTTGCTGCGTGAGTTGTTGGTTGGCGCGAGCCGGTACAACGAGTTTCAACGGGCAATGCCTCGTATCTCTCCGACGGTGCTCAGCAAAAGATTGAAGCAGATGGAAGAAGATGGCCTGCTCATCAAGAAATCCATCACGGGTGAAAAAGCCACAGAATATAGGCTAACCCGCAGCGGACGGGAGCTGGCACCGTTGGTCAATTATATGGCTAAATGGGGGCTGCGCTGGGCGCGTCGCCGTATGAGCGAAGAGGATCTGGATGTCGGGTGCTTCATGTGGGATTTTCATCGCACGCTCAATACGGATGCTTTGCCGGATGGTGAAACGGTTCTTTCGGTGACATTCACAGATTTAGAGGCATATCAAAAATGGTGGCTGATAGCAGAAGGCCAAACCGTTGAACTCTGTACCGACGACCCCGGTAAAGAGGTCGATCTGTATATTTCCAGTGCTCTGCCAATGATGGCCGAAATCTGGATGGGTGATGTTGATGTCATGAGTGCCTTGAAATCTGGGGATGTTCTTATGACAGGCTCATCCTATTTGGAGCGATCTGCAGGCCAGTGGTTTTCTCAGTCCAACTATGCTGACGTGCGGCCTCGGCGGTTTGTCAGTGATATAACCGCGGCCGAATAGGGCCCTCTTACTACTTATTTAGTAGTGGAATGATCCGCTTTGCGTAGTGCCGGGCTATTTGTTGCAGTGTATTTTGCGATGCTAAACCGAGGCAATGTCTCTACAGGCACCGGGTTTTCCGGTGGTAGTTTTGTAGGAGATTTCACATGCCACTCGTAACGATAGATGTAATCAAAAACGTATTTTCAGCTGAACAGAAAGCCGAGATCATCACGAAAGTGACTGACACGATGGTTGGGATAGAAGGCGAGGCTCTGCGCGGTGTGACATGGGTTCGTATCGTGGAGATCGAAGAGGGGGACTGGGCGATTGGCGGCCAAATGCTGACAGCAGGTGCTGTTCAGGCGATGGCCAAAGGTTAGCGCCTAAAAAGTTTGAGACTGCGAAGTGACCGGGGCAATGCCGTCTCGGTCATTTTTGTTCTTAGCTGTAGTCAGCAATACGGCAGAGCAGGTTTCCTCGAAACTCGAAGAAGCTGGCCCCGCGCACTTTGACAGTTTCGCCGGTTTTGACGCCATTGGGCAGGTCGACAGCGGCTTTACCTTCAAATTCAATCTCAGCTGCGGCTTTGCCGGACCCGGTGACGAGATTTACGACGCGCTGGCGGCGATAAGAGAAGGCGTTGCCTGACAATTCGGCCACTTGGCTCATCATCTCTTTGCCCTCAAGGCGCATGGATTGGCCTGTGTTTGAGATATTTTCAAAGACGATGTCATCAGTGACACAATCGGTCATGCCTTCAATGTCACGCGCGTTATAGCAGGCAATGTAGCGGGAGATGATTTCGTCGAGCACGGGTTTTTGCGTCCTTGTTTATCTGACTCAGTCCTGCATGAATTGCCTATCCGCCGCAACACCTCTTTCGCAATTGGAAAAAATGCGGCATAAGCCCCGTCTTCTGAACATCGGAGCTAAATTATTATGGCCACGCGGATAGCGATAGTTGGTGCAACCGGAAATGTCGGGCGCGAATTGCTGAACATTTTGGACGAGCGTCTTTTCCCTGCTGATGAGGTGTTTGCAGTCGCATCACGTCGTTCGAAGGGCAAAGAAGTCTCTTATGGCGACCGGACGCTCAAATGCCTAGATATTGATAATTTCGACTTTTCAACGGTTGATCTCGTCTTGATGTCTGCTGGCGGGAAAACGTCTTTGGAATGGTCTCCTAAGATCGCCAAGGCAGGCGCGATTGTGATTGATAACTCGTCTGCATACCGGATGGACCCCGACGTGCCGCTGATCGTTCCTGAAGTGAACGCTGATGCCGTCATGGGTTACACAAAGAAGAACATCATCGCCAATCCGAACTGCTCAACCGCGCAGCTCGTTGTCGCGTTGAAGCCTTTGCATGATGCTGTCGGTATCAAGCGCGTTGTGTGCTCGACTTATCAGTCCGTGTCAGGCGCGGGCAAAGACGGCATGGACGAGTTGTGGCACCAAACACGCGGCGTGTTCGTCAATGATGAGCCAGAGCCGGACGTTTTCCCAAAGCAGATCGCTTTTAACGTTATCCCGCATATCGACGAGTTTATGCCTGACGGCTTCACCAAAGAAGAATGGAAGATGCGCGAAGAGACCAAGAAGATCATCGATCCGGCGATCGAATTGGTGGCGACTTGCGTGCGCGTTCCCGTTTTTGTTGGCCACTCAGAGGCGGTGAACGTCGAGCTGAACAGCCCCATGACGGCGAAAGAGGCGCAAGCGCTGCTTCGCGAGTCACCCGGCATTATGTTGATCGATGATCCTAAGGAAGACCAATATATCACGCCGAAAGAATGCGTGGGCGACTGGGCAACTTACATCTCCCGCGTGCGTAAAGACCCGACAGTTGAAAACGGTCTGATCTTTTGGTGTGTCTCCGACAACCTTCGCAAGGGCGCGGCGCTTAACGCGGTGCAGATTGCTGAAGAGCTGCTCAATCGCGGCGTCTTGAAAGCGGAAAAACAACCGGCATAGGTCTTTGATACAATTTTATTGTTCGAAAAGGGCCATTTGCAGGAAACTGGAATGGCCCTTTTTTATTGCCGCAATGAGGCGTGCGGCTGGAGGGGTAAGTTATGACAAGCGATGTAAGATTCGGACTCTTTGCTGGCTTTGGGGCGTTCTTTATATGGGGCGTGCTGCCGCTATATATTCGCGCACTCGATAGCGTTGGCCCGATGGAGCTGTGGGCTCATCGTATCATTTGGTCGGTGCCTACAGCCTTGATTCTGATCACCGTCGCTGCGCGGTGGGCGGATGTGAAAGTGGCGCTAACGTCACGCAATGTGGGTTGGCTATTATTCTCCGGATTGTTGGTCGGTAGCAATTGGATGATCTACATCTATACCGTCAGTATAGAGCGCACATTGGAGGCCTCCATTGGGTATTATATGAACCCTATCGTCAACGTGCTCTTCGGAATGCTATTCTTCTCCGAGCGTCTTCGTGTTGCGCAATGGGTGTCTGTCGCAATTGCGGCGGCGGGCGTGGCAGTGGCCACTTGGGCCTATGGGCAAGTGCCTTATTTCTCGCTGGCGCTATGTGCCACGTTTGCGCTCTATTCTGTAATTCGTAAGAAGATCGTTGTGGATAGCCGCGCAGGTTTCATGGTTGAGGTGCTCGGTCTGTTGCCATTGGCGGTGGGGTGGATGATTTGGTTCCAGTTTCAGCCCGACGGTCGCCTCACTGGGGGAGGCGGGTGGACCCTGCCGCTGTTGATGCTCGCCGGGCCGTTCACAGCAACGCCGCTCATCCTGTTTGCCCTCGCGGCGAAGCGCCTTCGTTTGTCCACGGTTGGCATGATGCAGTACACCGCGCCCACCCTTCAATTGCTGATCGGGGTGTTCGTCTTCCGTGAGGCGTTCTCATGGATTCATGCGGGCGCATTTGGATGCATTTGGCTGGCCCTCATCATCTTCACGACTGACTCTATGATGGGCGATGCAAAATCAAAGCGCCTCGCCAGAGCTGCGCAGGTGACGTGAGGTAATGGGGACCAGCCTGAGGGTTAGGTCATTTCAAATTTGATCGGAATGGATTTAGGCCCGCTAACGAAATTGGCCTGAACACGGGTTGGCGTGCCGTTCAGCTCGACAGATTTTAAGCGCGGCAGCAGCTCTTCCCACAGTATGCGCATTTCCATCCGTGCGAGGTGTTGGCCGATACAAACATGCGCGCCATAACCAAAGGCAACATGCTTGTTTGGTGACCGGTCAATCTGGAATTCGTATGGATTATCAAAGATATCCTCGTCGCGATTGCCCGATGGATAGGCGAGGAAGAGCCAATCACCTTTTTTGATATTCTGGCCAGAGACTTCGGTGTCAGCCGTGGCTGTGCGCATGAAATGCTTCACTGGCGTTTCCCAGCGGATAGACTCTTCAATCATCGACGGGATGAGCGAGAGATCATCCTTTAACTTACGGAATTGGCCTTGGTTTTCGGCGAGCGCCCAGAGTGCACCGCCTACCGTGTTAGACGTTGTGTCATGCCCGGCCGTTGCGGCGATAATATAATATGACATTGCCTCAAGGTGGCCGAGTGGCTTGCCGTAGACTTCGCCGTTTGCGATCACGCTGGCCAAATCTTCACGTGGGTTCTGGCGGCGATCCTCTGTCATCGCGGTGAAATAGGTCATGAAATCTGACACGGTTTCCATGATATTCCCAATGCCGGCGTCTGTGCTTGAAACGGCTTCACCAGAGCGATTTATCTCGGGGTCCTGCGCGCCGAACAGCTCTTGGGTCAGCTTCAGCATGCGGGGTTCATCTATTTCGGGGACACCCATGACCTCCATGATCACGTGTAGCGGATAGAGGAAGGCCACGTCGCGCATAAAGTCGCACTCAGTGCCTTTTCCGGCCATCTTGTCGATGAAGCCACGCGCGATCTCGCGCAGACGGTCTTCTAGTTTGCGCAGGTTTTGCGGCATGAACCAAGATTGGGTCAGGCGGCGATACTGCATGTGATCTGGGTTATCCATCTGCACCAGCGAGCGCAGCAGATTGGGTGACCCGCCCATCATGTCGCGCACCTTCTTGTCGGCCTCAATCGTCGTCAGCGTGGCAGAGCGATCTTCATTGTGAAACAGGTCGTTTTGCTTTTCGACATTCAGAATATCGGCATGCTTGCTCACTACCCAAAAGGGGTCAAAACCTTCAACTTGCGCCACATCTAGCGGGGCGTTTTTGCGCAGCCACGCGAAGGCTTCGTGCGAGCGATCCCAATGGGCATAGGCCTTGGGGTCAACAATGGTTTCGGCGATATGGGTGGGTATTGGCATGCGTTCCTCCGGATATTCTGGTGCCATTTTTGGCTTATTGAATTTGGGCATATCATATAGTTGCTATACGGCCAACAAATATGTAGGATGACGTATGGTTACACAAGACACACTTTCATCACCAGTGCGGCCCGAACGAATGACACAGTCGGAGCGACGCGAGCGCTCGCAACAGGAATTGTTGGAGGCGACGATGCGTGTCGTTTCGAGCAAAGGGGTGGCTGCCGCAACTTTCGACGCTATTGGCAAAGAGGCGGGATATTCCCGTGGACTGGTTACCCAACGCTTCGGATCAAAAAGCGGACTAATTAGCGCGCTCATTGCTGGCCTCCACCGCAAGCAGCAGGGGGCCTTAGATAAGGCCGATGTTGAGCGGATGAATGGCTTGTCTGCGCTGTGTGCCTTCGTCGAGCTGCATTGTCAGTCGCTGGGCGGACTGGAAGAAGACCAAGCCTATTATATGCTGCTGTCAGCGGCTGTGGCTGACCGATTGGAAACACGCGCTGCATTTGCTGAATCGCACGAGGTGGAGCGCGTTCTGATCCGGGGCCTCATTGAGCGCGGGCAGGAAGAGGGTAGTATTCAGACGGGGGTAGATGCGGATGCGACAGCCCTTATGACCGGCTGCGCCCTGATCGGCATACGCATGCAACAAATGATCGATCCCAGCACAGATATCGCACCGATCAAAATGGCGTTGATCCAGTCGCTCCGTGTGCGACTCGCGCCGGGGCAATAGGGAGTGAAGAAATGAGCGAGATTCCATTCAAAGTCTGGCAGTGCCGCACTTGTGGTTACCTGTACGAAGAAGAGTTCGGCGACCCGGGCGAAGGGCTAGCCGCAGGCACGCGCTGGGCCGACATTCCGGAAGACTGGATTTGCCCTCTTTGCGGTACGCCAAAATCAGATTTCGATATGATTGAGCTGTAATCGCTCCTAGCTAATCAGGCATTTAGACCAAAAAAAACGGCCGCGAAGAACGCGACCGAAAAAGGTATGCATGAATTAGAAAGGATGATGGAGAGTCCGTTCTGATTTGTAATTTGCAATGCCCGTGCCAGCTTCTGCGAAGACGGTATCTCAATCTGGGACGCGCTAGGCCGGATTGGCAGTAGAGATCGCGATCCATGCTGCAATACCCACTAGAAGCAGCGAGAAAGCGAGGCGAGCCAGTAAAGATTCGCGCCATTTATCCAGATGTGTTCCTAGTTTGGCCCCTAGTAATACGATCGCTGAATGCACCAAAATGGACATGCCTAGATGCAATAAGCCGAGAATGAAGATCTGTCGCCAGATTGGGCCTACCAATGGATCAACAAACTGCCCAACAATGAGAAGGTAAAAGACCAGCGCTTTTGGGTTCAACACATTTGCGATGGCGCCGCGTACAAATCCAAAGCGACCAGACATTCGCGCGGTAGTGGTTGACCCTGCGTGGGAAAAGGCCTCCCACGCTAGATAGAGCATGAAAAACACGCCGCCCCAGCGGAGTAGCTCATACAGCGACGGTATGTTGGCGAGCATTGCAGAAACACCTGTCGCCGCGGCCAATAACTGTATGAAGAGCCCGAGTGTAACGCCCGCGACGGCCATAAAGCCAACGCGTCGTCCAGATTGGGCTGAAAGTGCTGCGAGCCAACCCATGTTCGGTCCAGGTGTTAGCTCGACGATAGCCATCGCCAGTAAAAAAGCTGTCCAGTCGAGATTAGCGGACAACATTTTGACTAGAGGCAACCATATACAGCTGAAACCAGCGCTGTTGCGCGTGGGTCGCCGACGAGGATGTTGGATTGCTTGTTCATGACATAGGCGCATGTTAGGCGTCGGTCAGCATCGGCGATCGCCATGGACCCGCCCCAGCCGCAATGGCCCACAGCGTCTGGGTTTGGTCCGAAATGACCATGAGAATTCAGCATAACACCAGCGGCAAAGCTGGTATTCATGTCCAGCACAAGGTCCGGCGTGTCGGGATAGAAGGGACGCATCATATCGGCTGTCATTGTGACGTGATTGTCGCCTTGTGCGCCGTTGGCGGCGTAGGGTTCATACATTTGGGCGATGCTGAGCGCTGTTCCGTGGCCATTGGCTGAGGGAATCTCGACCTCGCGCCATGTCTTAGCGTTCCGGTTTGGGGCGGCCCATTTGGTCATGAACGCGGCGCGCCGTGGCGGGGTAACTTCGCCCAAACGGGCCAACGCCTTGGGTCTGGCAATATCAGCGCAGCGTTCATGTTCGGATTCCGGTAGTCCGATCCAGAAATCTATCAGATCGTTGTGCCCCATTTCACCGGTCGTGTTGGTCATTGTGGTGGCTATGTATTGGCCAAGTGTACGTCCGTTCGGGTCCAGCCGCCTCGCAAGTTCACCCACCATGTATCCCCATGTTAGTGGGTGATATCCGTGCGCCGTTCCGGGCGCCCACATTGGCGCGATCGTGGCGAGCGCGGCGGCGCAGGCTGGCGGATCAAGCCAGAGTGCGGGGTCGATTTCTTCGGTAAAACCGGGCAGTCCAGCCTGATGACTAACTACATGGCCAATTGTCGTTGCTTCTTTGCCATTCACCCCAAACTCCGGCCAAATCTCGCTAACCAATGTGCCGTAGCCTTGCCGTGTGTGAGCTTCGACCAATCCACCGAGTGCCAATGCGGCAATGCCTTTTGTCGTTGAGTAGACGGGCACGAGCGTGTCTTTGCCGTAGGGAATAGTCTTGCGCTTATCAGCCCAGCCCCCGGTGATATGCAGGACGGGCTCGCCATCCAGAATGACGGCGAAGCCTGCCCCAAGTTCCTCGAAGTCAGTGAAATTCTGCTCGAAAACGTCTAAAATGGGTTCGAAAGCAGGGGAGAGTATGTGTGTTTGAAGTTCCATTCTGTTTCGATAACCTGATTGACGTTGTTGGCCCAGTCCTCGCGCGCGGGTTTGAAAAGTTTGAGAGGCGCGACGCCACGCCCCTTGCCCTTACGTCGCGCCTTGGGCATTGATCGGGTTGAGGAAATCCAATCAAGACGAAAGACGAGACATAGTCATGGCTACTGCAAATCGCCCCCGCCGCTCCTGCCTATACATGCCGGGCGCGAATACGCGCGCTTTGGAGAAGGCGCGCGGTCTGCCCGCTGACACGCTGATCCTAGATCTAGAAGACGCAGTGGCTCCTGATGTTAAGGGCGAGGCCCGTGATGCAATTCGCGCCGCATTGGCTGAAGGCGGCTATGGACACCGCGAAGTTCTAGTGAGGATGAATGGCCTTGATACAGCTTGGGGCAGTGACGACCTTAAGATGGCCGTGGAGTCAGGTGCAGACGGTGTTCTGGCGCCAAAAGTGGAAACTGGCGCAGACATTAAGCGTCTTGATGATGCTCTTAGCCGCGCAGGCGCGCCGCCAAGCATGGCACTTTGGGTGATGATCGAGATGCCGCTCGCGATTCTGAATATCAAAGAGATTGCTGAGGCTGCTGATGGCACACGCCTCACAACCTTCGTTATGGGCACGAATGATCTCGCAAAAGAATATCGCGCGAAAGCGACGCCCGACCGGCTTGCTTTCCAGACGGCGCTGCAATTGTCTATCGCAGCGGCCCGCGCCTATGGGCTGACGGCGATTGATGGCGTTTACAATGACATCAAGAATGAAGACGGGCTGACCTTCGAGTGTGAGCAGGGCAGTACGCTTGGTTTTGATGGCAAAACACTGATCCATCCCTCTCAGCTGGAAACAACCAACCGCATCTTTGCGCCAAGCCCGGCGGATGTTGAGCAGGCCAAAGCCGTAATCGAGGCGTTCGCTGACCCCGCCAATGCCGGCAAGGGCGTATTGAAGGTGAACGGTAAAATGACTGAGCTGCTGCACCTCGACGAGGCTAAGCATACGGTCGAAATGGATGAGGCTATTCGTAAATTCGAGGCCGCGTAATGACCTACACATTGCTGCACAATCCAAGCTGTTCAAAATCCCGTCAGGGATTGGCTCTTCTGGAAGAGAAGGGGGCCGATCTGACAGTTCGCAAATATATGAATGCGGGGGAGGCTCTGACGGTTGATGAACTCAAAGCTATTGCCAAGGAGATGGGCGCTGATAGCCCGCGTGCGTTTTTGCGCAAGGGCAATGCGAAGGATCACGGGCTTGGTCTCGATGCGTCTGATGCTGAGGTCTATGCGGCAATGGCGGAGAACCCAAAACTGATCGAGCGGCCTATTGGCTTGTACAAGGGTAAGGCGGCGCTTGGGCGTCCACCTGAAAACCTGCTCGATATTCTATAATTTTACTCATGGAGGCGGACATGGCCGCAGTACAAAAGTCTAATCCGGGCAACTTCTTTGAAGACTTCAAAGTCGGCATGGAAATCGTCCATGCGACGCCCCAAACGGTCACTGAGGGCGATGTCGCGCTATACCGGGCAATGACGGGCAATCGCTTTGCGCAGTATTCGTCGGCAGAATTTGCGAAAGCAGCGGGTATGTCGGGCCTTTGCCTCGATCCGCTTCACGCCTTCCACGTTGTCTTCGGCAAATCTGTGCCCGACATTTCGCTGAATGCTGTAGCCAATCTCGGATATGCGGACGGACGTTTCCTGCGTCCCGTTCTGCCGGGTGACACGCTGAATACTGTGTCTGAAGTGATTGGCATTAAAGAGAACTCAAACGGCAAGACCGGCGTTGTCTATGTGCGTACCACCGGGTTTGACCAAAATAGCCAAGAAGTGATGAGCTTCTGCCGCTGGGTGATGGTCAATAAGCGCGACGTGTCCAGCCCTGCGCCAGAGCCGGTTATTCCTGATTTGCCTAAGGTTGTGTCCGTGGATCGTCTCACCGGTTATCCTGAAATGGGATCATGGAACTTTGATCTCGCGGGCAGCAAGCACACATTTGAAGACTATGAGGTCGGCGAGAAGATCAATCATGTCGACGGCATGACGGTTGAGGAAGCCGAGCACCAGATTGCAACCAGACTGTATCAAAACACTGCGAAAGTGCACTTCGATGCGCATGGCCAGAAAGAAAGCCGCTTCGGCAAGCGCCTAATTTATGGCGGCGTGGTGATCTCAATCGCCCGCTCACTTGCGTTTAATGGCCTGGCCAATGCGGGCCAAATCCTCGCGATCAATGCAGGTAGCCATACGTCACCGCTGTTTGCTGGTGATACGATTTATGCGTGGTCAGAAGTGCTCGACAAGGCCGAATTAGCACCGGGAGTTGGTGCGCTACGTCTGCGTTTGGTGGCTGTTAAAGACCAAAATCCCGGTGATTTCGCTTACAAAGGTGAAGATGGCAAATACGCACCCGGCGTGCTGCTAGATTTCGATTATTGGGCGTCTATTCCGCGTTCTCGCTAGCGTGAGAGGGGTGGTCGCCCTATATCAAGAGACATGAGCGGATATGGGCCAACCGATGGATTGATGCTTGTTGCTATGGCGATAGCGACGATCCTGCTGGCTATTGTGAGTCTGGGTGGCACATCAACGCGCAAGAAGAACGTCATCGCTGGCGTAGCACAAACCGCTGACCTGGCTGAATTGACTGGAATTATGGACCCGAAACTGCTTCTGCAAATTTTCGGTCCACCAGATATGGGCCGTGTGTGGGGCAGCGTGAGTTTATTTGAGACACGCCGTGCGCGGCGCCCAATTGGGTGGCTCCTGTCCAGTGATGCTGTCGACTATGCTGGAATGGCTATTGCAGTTCTGGCCATCGTCACTCCGTTTCCCGCATTGAAGCATGTGTTTGAGTGGTTGCTCATTCCGGCCTTGCTGGCGCAAGTTTCAGGATGGATAATCGCGACCCGTTTACCTAAATGATACCGTGAATGATGTCATTGCGCTGAAGTGAAAACAACATAAGAACGTCACCATGAAAGTCTGGAAAATGAACGGCGCGGGCAATGCCTTCGCAATCTTCGATGCTCGCTCGACGCATTTTGCGCCTACTGAAAAGCAGGTGCAAGAAATTGCGCGCGAAATGAAGGCGGACCAAGTGATCGCGATGGAGCGGGATGCTGCGCGCGATGTATTCATGCGCATATGGAACTCTGACGGAACGAAAGTTGCGGCTTGCGGCAACGTTTCGCGCTGTGTCGGCCTGTTGATGCTGGACGAGACAGGCAAGGATCGCGTGACGATACAAACGGAGGCCGATATCCTTCATGCGTTCCGCGCAGAAGACGGACTCATTACGGTTGATATGGGCTCCCCGCTTATGGGCTGGGAAGATATCCCTTTGTCTGAGAAAATGGATGTGCGCGGCGTAGACGTTAAAGTGGGTCCGATGGATAATCCGACGCTCGCTTGTCCAGCCGTCGTATCTATGGGTAACCCGCATGCGGTCTTCTTTGTTGATGACGTGGACGCTTACAATGTTGAGCAACTCGGCCCGTTGGTTGAGTGGCATCCGACGTTCCCAGAAGGCACCAATGTTGGCTTTGCTCAGATTCTCGATTCCAAAACCATACGTCTTCGCGTCTGGGAGCGCGGTGCAGGTCTCACTAAGGCTTGCGGCACGGGTGCCTGCGCGGCTCTGGTATGTGCAGCTCGGGCGGGACTGACTGGGCGTGCGGCGGATGTAATCGTCGATGGCGGTAAACTGCACATCAAATGGTCTGAGAATGATGACCGCGTCTACATGACAGGGCCGGTCGAGAAGGAATTTGAGACCGAAATCTAAGCCCTGATTATTGGGTCGGACTCTATTACCACTTGATTCTGCGGGCTTTCGGCGCGACATCGCCTGTGCAGATACGACATGACCGATACTAAGCTCCCATCTGGCCCTCAGCTAATAACGCTGGGATGTCGCCTTAACACCTATGAATCAGAGGTGATGCGCGGTCATGCCCGCGATGCTGGGCTTAATAATGCAATCATCGTCAATACGTGTGCAGTAACGGGCGAAGCCGTGCGATCCGCGCGCCAAGCCATTCGGCGGGCTGCGAAAGACAATCCTAAGGTACCAATAATCGTGACGGGTTGCGCTGCGCAGATTGACCCGGAGATGTTCGGCGCGATGTCAGAAGTAACGCGAGTTATTGGCAACCATGACAAAATGAGCGCTGAGACATGGGCACCGGTGGACTTGCTAGGCGGCACTGAGAAAGTCCGGGTGAACGATATCATGTCCGTCACCGAAACAGCCGCTCACCTGATTGATGGAATGGAAGGGCGCGCGCGGGCCTATGTGCAGGTTCAGAATGGTTGCGATCACCGCTGCACGTTTTGCATCATCCCTTATGGGCGGGGCAACTCGCGATCAGTCCCGGCGGGGGAGGTGGTGGCCCAAGTGCGTCGACTCGTCGAAACAGGCCATCACGAAGTGGTGCTGACCGGTGTTGACCTAACCAGCTGGGGGGGTGATCTGCCGAGCGAACCACAGCTAGGCAATCTGGTGCAGCGAATATTGAAATTGGTGCCGGAGCTGAAACAGCTGCGGATCTCCTCAATTGATGCGATTGAAATTGATGACGCACTGTTCGAGGCGCTGGGCGACCCACGGATTGCGCCCTTCATGCATCTCTCATTGCAGCACGGCGACAACCTCATCTTGAAGCGCATGAAGCGACGCCATTCACGCGAGGACGCGATTGAGTTGGTTGCGCGCCTTGGAACTATTCGTCCAGACATGGCGTTTGGAGCCGATCTCATCGCGGGGTTTCCGACGGAGACTGAAGAGCACTTTGAAAACTCGGTGAGGCTGATCGAGGAGTGCGGCCTCGCTTTCGTGCACGTGTTCCCATATTCGCCGAGACCGGGGACGCCAGCGGCGCGTATGCCGCAATTGCAGAAATCGACCATCAAAGGACGAGCGGCGCGTTTGAGAGAGGCGGCGAGCGGCGCATTATCTCGTCATTTGGACGAGCAAGTGGGCAAAACGCAGGACGCACTCATCGAACGTGGCACCATGGCGAGATTGGCTGATTTCACGCCCGTGCGGATTGAAGGAAATGTTGGAGAAGCTGGACGCATAAGCCGCGTACATATAACCCGGCATGATAGTGAAACACTTTTTGGGACGTGTATTGAATGATCCTCTGGTTCGGGAAAAAGAAAGACAAAGATGAAGCCAAGGCTGTGGGCGCAGCCATGGAAAGTCCTGAATTGTCTGCCGACGAATTAGCGGCCAAGCAGGCGGCGGAGGCAGAGGCGACTGCCGAAGGCGCGCGTATTCAGGCAAACATCGATGCAGCCAACAAGGCGTGGGAAGAGCGCCAGCAACGGGAGGCGTCCGAAGGCGCGGTAGAGGCTGAACGTCTAGCCGTAGAGGCTGAGCGCGTAGAAGCTGCCCGCCAAGACGCTGAGACAAAAGCGATAGAAGCGCGCGCCAATGCAGAGGCAAACGCCGCCGCCCAAGAAGCAGCAGAAGCAGCAGAGGCAGAAGCGGCGAGACTCGCTGAAAAAGCAGAGGCTGCCCGTGAGGCAGAGGCCACCCGTCGTGCCGCGCAGGAGAAAGCCGCCGCAGAACTTAAAATTCTAGACGATCGCCGCGAAGCAGAGCGCCTAAGAGATATCCGCGAAGCAGAGATAAAGGCTGAGGCTGAAGCAGAATTAAATTCACCCGGATTCGCGCAGCGTCTTGCGCGGTCATCTGGTCGAATTTCTTCAGGTCTCGCATTGTTCAGTAAGCGGAAGTTGGATGATGACACACTAGAGGAACTGGAAGACTTGCTGATCACGTCAGACTTGGGCGCACCGGTCGCTATGCGTGTGACAGCTGCGCTCGCAAAGGAGCGGTTTGATAAAGAGATTACACCAGAGGAAATCCGGGAAGTCTTGGCGAAGGAGATCGAGTCTGTCTTGGCACCCCGAGAGCAAGTGGTCGATTTTTCTGACGGGCCAAGCCCCCGCGTTGTCCTATTTGTGGGTGTAAATGGATCGGGTAAAACCACGACGATTGGGAAGATCGCATCCAAGCTAACAGAGCAGGGAGCGAAGGCATTGCTGGTCGCAGGTGATACTTTCCGCGCCGCAGCGATTGAGCAATTGACCGTATGGGGAGAGCGCGCTGGGATTGAGGTGATGTCACGCCCAACTGGAGCGGACGCCGCCGGGCTTGTGTTTGATGCAATCGAGCGGGCTAAGGCAGAGAAATATGACCTTGTTCTGGTCGATACAGCCGGACGGCTGCAGAATAAAAAAGAGCTGATGGCGGAGCTCGAAAAAATCGTCCGTGTTGTGAAGAAGCTAGACCCAAACGCTCCGCATGATGTGATCTTGGTGCTGGATGCAACTGTTGGGCAAAATGCGTTATCGCAGGTCGAAGCGTTTAGGAGCACGGCAGGTGTTACGGGTCTGGTGATGACCAAAATGGATGGCACCGCTAAGGGGGGTGTCTTGGTTGCTATTGCCGAGGCACATGATTTGCCAATTCACTTTATTGGTGTTGGCGAGAGCGCTGAAGACTTAAAACCATTTAGCGCACAAGGCTTTGCTCGCGCGCTGGTTGGCGGCGTAGAGTAAAATCTACTCAGCTCGGCGATCCATTATTCTCCGGTAACTGAATATATCTTCAATACGGCAACTAAAAATGTCAGATAAGGCAAACGCCAATGGGAGGGACGGATCATAGCGGCCTGTCTCAATCGCGTTAACTGACTGGCGAGAGACATTGAGGCGCTCAGCCAATTGCGCTTGGCTCCATCCCTTATCGGCGCGCCGGACCTTTAATGTGTTTTCCATTTAGATTGTCTTCTCAAAAAGGTTGTGGCAACGGACGAGCCCGAACCAAAAGACTTCGAACGTCGAAATTACATTGGTATCTTTTGTTGGCGTATTGAGCCCGAGTGCTTTGGACACAAAATTTCACATGTCTAGTGTCCTTTACATAGACAGGCGGGCTTTGCATGTCAAGCTAGCTTTCCAATTTGTGCTCTGTTGGCTTAGGCCGGAGCTGGCGCTCTCCGCGCTAGACGCCCAGGTGTTGCGCCAGTTGGGCATCCATTCCGATGGGTCACTTCGCCTTTCAGTAGGGTAGCGGTGTAGCCATGCGCTGTTTGCATCAGGCGGCGACCGCCAGCCGGAAGATCATGAACAATATGTGGGAGATCTAGGCGCATATTCTTGTGATCAATAATGTTGATATCGGCGCGATAGCCGGGCGCGAGCACGCCGCGATCGTGTAACCCAACCCAATTGGCTGTGGCTTGGGTTTGTTTATGAATCATCGCTTCGAGAGGAAGGCCCGGTCCCCGCACGCGGTCACGCCCCCAATGGGTCAGCATCGTGGACGTAAAGCTACCGTCACAGATCATACCAACATGCGCGCCGCCATCGGACAAGCCCGGTAGAGTTGCCGGGCTGCTCATCATTTCACGGATCGGATCTAGCGAGCCCTGTGCATAATTGAGGAAGGGCAAATAGATCATGCCGCGCCCGTCATTGGCGAGCATCAAGTCTAGTGCGACAGCCTCATTGCTGACGCCTTGCTCTTTAGCCATGTATTCTACGGTGCGTGTTTCATCAGGCTCATAATTTACCGGCGCATCGAGGACGAACATTTTCCCGAAACTGCGTAGCATAGAACGCACGAACGGATTGTCGGAGTCCGGCTCTTCGTTGAGTAGCTTCTCGCGCACTTCGGGCGTGCGAAGTGCCGCGACGCGTTCATCTAGCGGCAGGTCGGCGATAGATTGATAGATCGCATGCCCACTGAATGGGTTGAGAGTCAGTTCTAGGCCCAACAGAACGCCGACGGGGCGAGGGGCGACTTGAGCGCGTAGCGGCAAACCCTCCTCAGCGGCGGCTTCAATTGATCCGAGCAATGCACGCCAGCCTTCTGGAGCGAGATCTGATTGCGCGAGCGACACTGAAAGTGGTCGCCCTGATGTTTCGACGAGTCGGCGCAACATGGCGGCTTCTTTCTTCGGGTCATCAAAGTCAGAGACGAATTGCAAAACACCTGACCCCGCGGCTTTCAATGCGTTTGCTATGCCTAGGAGTTCGGTCTCGCTTGCTGTCAGGGTGGGGGTCGGCTGGCCATCTGAGGTGCGATGGTTGAGTGTACGGGAGGTCGTAAAGCCGAGCGCCCCGGCCTTTATGGCGGCTTCAGTGAGCGTGGCCATTTCCGCAATGTCCTCGGCGCTCGCATCTTCTCGGTTCGCGCCGCGCTCACCCATAACAAACACGCGCAAGGCCGCATGGGGCAGTTGCGCGCCAATATCTACGTCAAACTCACGATCTGAGAGAAACTCCAGATACTCTGGGAAACTCTCCCAGCTCCAAGGTAGACCTTCGGCCAGAACGGGGAAGGGGATGTCTTCAACGCCCTCCATCAACCGAATTAGCCGATCATGGTCATCTACGCGGCACGGCGCAAAGCCGACTCCGCAATTGCCCATAATTGCCGTTGTTACGCCGTGAAGGGAAGATGGGCTGATGACTTTCCCCCATGTGACTTGCCCATCATAGTGGGTGTGAATGTCGACAAATCCGGGCGTTACGATTTGGTCGCTCGCATCAAGCTCCTCGCGGCCAGTGCCAGCTACCTCGCCAACTTTCGAAATAATACCGTCATCGATAGCTATGTCGGCATTGATCGGCGCGGCGCCGGTTCCGTCATAAACTAAACCCCCGCGAATAACTGTGTCATGCGTTGCCATAAGACCTGTCTCTCCCGATTATTGTTCTTTTGTGGTGATCATAAAACAAAAAGCGCGCATTTGCCTTCTTCACTTCGCGTCAATTATTCCGCATGGAGGGGGCTGATGGACGCAAATCTTATCCCCATTTTACTTTGTATGGTCTCTGCCATCACCTTGGCGGTGTGTAATGTCTTGGTCAAAAAAGGCGGGGATGTGCTGACATCCCGAATGCTGGTGTCGTTCTTTATGGGCGTCAGCGTTTTGCCATTCGCGCCCTTCGTTCCGGTGCTCTCCATGGATTTATGGCCTCTTATGGCGCTGTGCCTTGGCGTACACTGGGCTTATCAGTTTTGCATGGTGCGGGCGCTCCACAGGGGGGAGTTATCGCTCGTTTTCCCGGTAATGCGTGGGTTGGCCCCGTTGGCGACAGCGATTTTCGCGATCTTCTACCTTCATGAATCCCTCAGTGGCTGGCAAATTATCGGCCTGTTACTGGCGTGCACGGCAATTGTCGTATTCGCTGTTCCCACGGGGGCGACATTAGATTCGCGGAAAGTTGACCGGTCGGCTTTGTTTTGGGCGGTTATGGCCGCTGCTGGTATCGGTGGTTACTCCGTGGTGGATGCACAGGCCTCGCGGAGTTTTCCGAGCGCGGGCACGTTTGCGGTCTATTTGTTTCTGCTCGATTGGATCGGGATAACGACCGTCACGCTCATCCAGCGCCGGGGGCGCGCCTTCACTGCCATCCGTAGCCAATTGCGCGACAGCATCATTGCGGGGGTTGCGGGCAGCTTCTCTTATGCAGCGGCGATATTCGCGTTCAGCATGACAAATGCGGCTAATGTTTCAGCTTTGCGCGAGACGTCTGTGGTGTTTGCCGCTGGCTTAGGGGCGTTGCTGCTCAAAGAGAGTTTTGGTGCCCGTCGAACGCTTGCGGCGAGCATCCTCGCTTGCGGCCTGGTGCTGATGCAGGTATCGGGCGGATAGGCACGAAACCTGCGAAGGGCGCATAATGAAGATATTTTCCCATCTGGCAGGATACGCTCCGGTGAATTTGGCCGCTGCTATTGCCTCTTTTGGGGGGGTGTATGTGTTCACGCGGCTGATGGCACCGGAAGAGTATGGTGTCTACGCACTTGCTTTGTGGGCTATGGCGATGGTGCACACGTTCAGCCTATGCTGGGTGGAGGCGTCCGGTTATCGTTTCGCAGGTGCAGCAGAGGCCGCCGATGATTTGCCGACGCATTACCGTACAGCGCTCAGTCTGTTACCGCGCGCGCTTTTTGTCGGCCTGCTGATAACAGCTGTGCTATGGTTCATATTTCGAGATAAGCCGCTTTATGCGAGCACCTTGCCTTGGATCGGCGTGCTATTGCCCGTCAACACATTGGTGCAAACCTCATTGGAAATGCACAAGGCCGGGCAACGGGTCGGCCGATATGCGTTTACGGCCACGTTTAGATTGCTGGTAGGGTTTGCGCTGGGCGCACTTGCATGTCTGTTCACTGGGCTCGGCGCTGCCGCGCCCTTGGCGGGGCTGGCAACTGCAACTGCGCTGATGGCTGCGCGCGAACTCACTTATATGATCAAAGCATCTCGCGGCGGACGGATTGATAAAGAACGCTTTAAAGCATGGGTCGCCTACGGCATGCCCATCGCGGCAGCATTGTTCCTTGATCAGGTGGTTTCAGGCATAGACCGCCCGATGATCGCGGCGCTGATGCCGAATGGCGAGGCGGCGGTTGGCGCGTATGCGGCGGGTTATGGCGTCGCCGATAAAACGGTTCTTCTTATTTGCGCATGGGCGGCAATGGCGGGAAGTCCGCTTGTTATGGCGGCGTATGAGCGTGGCGGCGCAGACGCAGCGCGAGATGCGGCTCGCAGTATGATCTCTACGCTTCTATTGTTGGCGGTGCCCGCTGCTGTCGGGTTGGCGCTGGTTGCTGAGCCACTCTCCGAAGCGATGATCGGGGAAGGGGTGAGAGAGGCGGCCAAGCAAATCATTCCATGGATCGCAATCGCCGGGCTGCTCAATGGCCTGTTGATCCACTACTTCTCTGAGAGTTTTCAGCTCGCGCACAAAACACATCAGCGCGCTTTGTTGATGCTCGTGCCTGCTGCGGTAAACATCGGTCTCAACTTCTTCCTTATCCCGCAGTTCGGCTTGATGGGGGCGGTTGGGTCGACGCTTGCGTCATATACAGTGGGTATATTGTTGCTGGCGCTGATCGGTCGCCGTCATGTGGCCTTGCCGGTTCCGGGTCTCGACATACTCAAGATTGGCATAGCGGCGGGCCTCATGTGGCCAGCGATTGCGCTGATGCCTGATTTGGGTAGTTGGCCAGAACTCTTCTTGAAGGCATTTGCTGGCGGGATTGTTTATGTCATCGCTGCATTTGCGCTCAATGCTGGTGGCGCACGCCAGTTTGTGCAAGACAAACTAAACCGCGGATAAGTTCCTAGTAGAATGAGATAGAGTGTTCATGACCGAAGCGCCGAAAGCCCCAGTCGACGAAAAAACCGCAAAAGAAAAAGTTGGTAGCGTTTGGGCAGAGTTGGGCCCCGTTCTCTTATTTGTTGTGACTTACAATATCTTGCTGAAGTTTCCGGACGGTGAGGGGTTGTTGACCAAAGACAACGCGCTTTATTGGGCGACTGGTTTGTTGATCGCGTCGACCTTAGTGGTCGTTGCGAAGCGCTTGCTCAACAAGCAAAAAGTTCCGCCCATGTTGCTCATCTCCGCGGTGCTGATCGGTACGTTCGGCGCGATCGGGATTATCACGCAGTCGAAATTAGTTCTCTATATGAAGCCGACCATTATGAACCTTCTTTATGCGGGAGTGATTTTTGGTGGTCTTGCCGTTGGTCGCAATGTTGGGAAAATGCTTCTCAATTCAGTTTTCGATCTGCCAGACTTTGCATGGAAGACGATTGCTATCCGCTGGGGCCTGTTCTTTCTGGCGATGGCAGCGTGGAATGAATTTTTATGGCGCAACTTCTCAGAAATGACCTGGGGTAATTGGAAGCTCGGCAACATTGCCATTAGCTTCGCCTTCGCGTTGGCCAACACACCTTACATGTTGAAGCACATGACTCCGGTTGAAGACGACGCTGAGGCCTCGCCTAACGAGTAAGTCGGTCTATTCCCGAAAGATACAAAATTTGTAGTATCCCGGGTTGGTGCGAAATGGGTCAGTGCCCAGACGACTGTAGGGAAGGCTAGTTGATTCCAAGGAATCTCCTCCCAGGCGAGCAGTCCAGCCTCTAAACTCTCCGATCCAGGCGCAATATCTGACACGAAGCGTCCCTAAGCATGATTGGAGACCGCGAAGTGCGGGGTACAGAGTAAGCGCCGAGTATCTGGCCCATCTCTATGATAGTTGTGGCCTCTTGAAGGGCCAATCGCGGGCTGCGTCTTTGTTGTCCTCACCCTCCTGCATAAAGCTAACAGGCAGTACCTAAAGCCTTTACGCGGATTAATGCCTCGCTTGCAGAGTAATATCTTGTTATTCTTCGTTACCAAAGATCCGACCACGATCTTAGAATTCACAAAGTCCACGAATCCACATATCTTGCCAACATTTCTCTCCTAATTGTCCCCATCGGGTGCTTTTCAGGCGAAAACTTGGGATTTGAAAGGATTTGGAAAGTTACCGGTCATGCTTTCTTCAGTCTATCGCGTGTATGGAGAAAAGGATTGATCCGCACACGTGTCACATTAATGGTGGCTTAAGTAAACGGATTCAGCAGCAAAACAAACTTTTGACTAATTAAAGGGTATTACATCATGAGCACCACATTCGACCTACACAAATCACCTAGCCACCTTTTGCACCGCGCACAGCAAATCGCGTCTAACCATTCAGCAGTTGCATTGAAGAACGCAGGCCTCACGCTTCGTCAGTTCTCAGTGCTTGCCGCTTTGTCCGGTAACGAAGGCGTCAGTCAGTCTGACCTTGTCTCCGCCACAGGCATCGACCGCTCTACACTGGCCGACATGGTTGCACGTATGGAGCGCGCTGGCCTCATCAAGCGCACAGCGTCTAAGACAGACGCCCGCGCCAAATCAGTTTCACTGATGTCTAAGGGCCGCAAGTCTCTTGAAAAAGCACAGCCAGCCGTTGCCGCTGCTGATGCTCTTCTGTTCAAGGCGCTTCCAAAGGTAAAGCAAGACGCTTTGCTTTCAGGTCTATCGCAACTTGTTGCTGACGCTGAGAAGGTTGAAGAGAAGCCAGCTCCTGTCGCTAAGCCAGTTGTTGTGAAGAAAGCTCCGGCTAAGAAGCCTGCTGCCAAAAAAGCACCAGCCAAGAAGGCTCCTGCGAAAAAGAAAGCAGTTGCTAAAAAGGCGCCCGTTAAGAAAGCCGCCGCAAAGGCCGCACCAAAGGTAACGGCCCCTAAGAAGGCTAAGCCAGCTAAGAAAGCTAAGAAGTCTAAAAAATAGTCTTCTAAAACCGATCTAACGGTTCAGGGGCGAGGCGCTTTCGAGCGTCTCGCCCACTTTTTTGGCTGCTTCTTTGGTCAGTGGACCATCAATATGCAAGAGAATATCACCATTCGCGGCGATCACAAATGTCTCAGGCACCCCGGTCAATCCGAAATCCAAACCACCTTGGCCATCGTCGTCCATCGCAACATCAGTAAACGGATCGCCGAGTTCTGTTAGGAATTTCTCGCCGTTCGCGCGAGTGTCTTTGTACAATACCCCAAATACTTGTCCCGGATAGGCTTCGCTCAGTGCGACAAGGTGATGGTGTTCGGCGCGGCATGGGCCGCACCAACTTGCAAACAGGTTCACAATTCGCGCATCAGTCGCTGTGCTGAAGAAATTTATCGCCTCGCCGGAGAATGTATCAAAGGTGCGGTCTGGTGCCTTGCGGATTTGTAGTTCAAAATCCCCTCGCTCAGGGTTTATCAAACGAGCAGCTCCCAATGCGGCGAGACTGATTAGACCAACGATCGGCACGATAGCGATCCAGCGCTTCATGACTTATCCAGATTTTCCATGCGCTCAAATTCCTTTCGCGCGGCGCGAACCTTGAGCATAATGCTGAGTGTCATTGCCGCCATTCCAAATGCGCCAAGTCCGTAAATGGCAAAAATGTAGGCCGCGTTGTGATCCAGTTTGGGTAACATAGGCTAAGCTCCACTTAAGTGTTTGGCACGTTTTGCGGCTGCGCGGCGGGTCCATATTTCCCCGCGCATACTGACCATTGCGAGCGCTGAGAAGACGCACATTTGTCCCAATGCACTTATCAGCAACGGTGTAAGATAGACCGCTGCCATTTTGGGGCCATCAGCGGTTATAACGCTGGCGTCTTGGTGAAGCGAAGCAAACATATCAACCGAGAATTTTATAAGCGGCAAATTGATCGCGCCGACCATGGCTAGGATAGCACCCGCTCGTGCAGCTTTTTGCCGTGTGTCCATGGCGGCGCGCAGTGCGATGTAGCCAAGGAATAGGAAGAACATAAATAAGACGGACATCATGCGGGCGTCGTCCCACTGCCACCATGTGCCCCATGTAGGTTTGCCCCATATACCCCCGGTCGTCAGGCATAGGGCAGTCCAAGTCGCGCCAAGCGGTGCAATGGCCTTGGCGGCAATGTCAGCAAGCTCGTGGCGCCAAATGAACCATACGAAGCTAGCAATCGCCATCCCCGTATAGCTGCCCATGGCGAGCCACGCAGACGGCACGTGCACAAACATAGCGCGCATAATGTCGCCGCCTTGAACTTCATCCTTGGGCACGATGTACAGTCCTTGCCACGCGCCCCACGCAATCATGACGACGCCGAGCACTGCGACGACAGGCGCAGCAATGCGAGAAAATCGCATGAAGCGCATCGGATTGGAGAGATATGAAAACATGCCCATGAAACTAGTCTTTCGTCAGTCGGCCGCCAAGCGCAAGGCGGCAGCCATTCCAAATGGCGCAACAGCAAGCGCAAAAAGCGTCGTGGCAGTTAGGAGGAGCGGAGCTATCGCGCTATTCGGGCCGTCTGTCATGGCCATGGCACCGAAAATTGCGGTGGGTACAAAGAGCGGCAGGACGATAAGCGCAATGAGCAATCCCCCGCGCCGAACGCTGGCCGTCAACGCAGCACCAACACCGCCCCAGAAGTAGAAGGCTAAGCCACCAATTGCGTAATAACCCGCTTGAACCAAAAGAGCGCTGCTAGCCTCGGCTTGGAACAATAGGTTCAGTAGGGGAGACAGCAGAGCGAGTGGCAAGCCAGCGGCGAGCCAATGCGCGAACGTTTTGGTGGCGGCAATGCCTGCCATCGGCGCTTTGGTTGAGAGCCACAAGTCGAGCACGCCGTCTTCCAGATCAGATTGGAAAAGGCGCTCAAGCGTAACCAAACTGGAAAGTGCGAGCGCGACCCACAAAATGCCCGGACCGATGGCCATAAGCTGCGCGCGTTCTGTGCCAATGCCGAGGGGCACGAGAACAGCTGCGCCTGCGAAGAAGCCAATCGGCAACAGCGCGCCCGCGCCGCCCGCCCATGCCTCGCTGAAGGCTTGCGAGAAAGCCGCCCGATAGGGTGCCGGGTGGCTCATAGCACCATCTCTTTACTGGTCTCTAGGCCAGCATCGCCATGAATAGCGGTCACAATTGCCCCGCCGTTTGCTCGGTGTGCTGTGATGAGCGACCTCAACAGATCTTGCCCATCGGTGTCCAACGCAGTGAAAGGCTCATCTAATAGCCAGAGTGCACGCGGCTCGAGCAATAACCTGCCGATAGCTGTGCGTCTGCGCTGTCCAGCTGAAAGGTGTCGCGCGGGGACATCCATGGGCCGTGTTAGGCCGAGACGTTCGATTATGTTGGTGATCGGAGAATTTGGTGCGCCCCATGCTTTTGCCCAATGCATCAAATGACTGTACGGCGTTTCATGTGGTTTCAGCCCATCCCGATGGCCCAACCAGTGAAAGGGGGCGCTAAGCTCTACGGATCCGGTCTCTGCTTGCGTTAGACCGGCCAGAATACGCAGTAACGTCGTTTTACCCGCGCCGTTCGCTCCAAGTAGGATAATTGCTTCACCCGCGTGCACGTCGACGCTCGTATCCGATAGGACAACCCGTTCGCCGCGAAGAATACCCAAATTTCGGGCAGAGAGTAACACGCCGGGCGCAGCCATATCCCGTCAGACCTTTCGTCCAAACTTCAACAGAGGCTTACCGTCTATGAGCGCTGGGTCAACGTGGTTGTTTGCTGCATCGATGGGGATTGAGATTGGCGCATGGGCAGAACGATATCCCGCTCCGATTGCATAATGTTACCTAGACATAACTATATTGATGTTTACAAGTATACTACAGTTTGCCGTGGGTGCAGTTTTTTGTACCTATTCTCGATTCATTGATTGGTGTGTGTTTCAAATATATCCTATAGATTCGCTTTAGATGTTCAAAGTTTTAGCAACTCTCCTTTTGGTTTTAGGGCTAGCTCCCTTTCAAGCACGCGCCGACGGTCCTGTGCTTGTTGAGCTTTTTGCGGCCAAAAGTTGTTTTGCAAGTCCACGAGCGACCAAGGTTCTGACCAAAGTCGCGACGTCACGAGATGACGTGCAGGTTCTAACGTGGCCAGTTAATTACTGGGACTATCTGGGTAAAGAGCCCCTAGCATTGGATGCGTCCAATGAACGACAGCGTGCTTATGTTGACCGCTTCAAACTCCGTGGACCCTATACGCCGCAAACAGTTTTCGATGGAAAAGAGCAGGGTGCTGGAAGTCGGATTGAGCATGTGATGAGCAATTTGGAGGCCGTTAGCCGGGGCGCTTCGAGTGGAGTGGAGCTTTCAAACAGTGACGGCGGTATCACGATTTCAGGTCCTGAGGGCACTGCCGGAGATGTGTATATCATTCATTATCTTGAGGGAGAGGCTAACCCGTCGCGAATGCTCAACCCTGTGTCTGATGTAAAGCGCTTGCTCTACTGGGCAGGTGAGGATTTGCGCATTGACGCCAGCATTTGTCACGGATCATGCGTAATGGTCGTGCAAGAACGTGGATTCGGTGACGTACTGGCAACGATGCCTTTGCGTCGCTAGGGCGTAGCGACTGGAGCAGGCGCGCTTACAATTGACGAAACACGGGGCGTAAAGTCGTTCCAGTCATATTCGGAAATCTGGAAAGCCCAACCCTTTGCTTTGGCATTGATGGAGCTTCCCCTATGTGCGCCTTCGCCCGCCTCAATGGCGCGGAAGGTGACGTAAAACCCATCCGGTTCGCGATAGGTGAGCAGGTTCACCTCTAGCCCATCATGCGTCTGAGTAATGTGGCGTGTCAGCGCTTTGGTCTTAAGGTCTTTGCGAGGCTTCACCCCAATCGGCTGGAACCGCGATAGTGCTAATGCTGGGGTGGATGCCGCGATACGGCTAACGAGGCGATAATTTTGGTAGGGTGGGGCTGGCCTAAAACTGCGTTCGCCGCTTCCAACGCGTCGCTGAATATACAGCTCTTTGCCTGAAATATCGAAGATACGCAGGGCCTGAACAGCATCTGGTTTGATATCCAGGATATCCATATCGAGCCACGCATCATGATTGTACAAGGGCGGCAGGCTACCCTTGATACGATAGGCGCGGGTCTCATTCGGGTTACGGGCATAGGTGAACTTTCCCTTCCGACCAGTGATGAGCGCGCCGAGCGTTTCGGCGTTTTCATCGAACAGTTCAATAAGCGCGCCCGTCCCGCCCTCACGCGGATCGCCAAGGCCAATATGGTCAAGCTTGAGCGGATCGGTCGTGCGCGGCGCATCCCAGACGAGGCCCTCAAGCCCAGCGGATAGTTCAGCCAAGCGCCCCGGCTTCACCGGGTAACCACTCGTGCCATCCATAACCCAGCCCTGATCTGTGTTTGAAAGGCTATAAGCTTCATCGGCAAGCGTGACGCGAATTTGTGTCGCCTGCCCGCGGATATCTGAAAAATTCTCCATTACAGGTGTGCCGGTGCGTGCGTTTGTCGTTTTAGGCCCGTCTGTACCCAATTCGATAATCAGTGCGAGCAAGGCAAGTGCGCCCGCACCTCCTGCAAGGATGAGTAGACGTTTTCGCCGTGTTTGCTCTCGAATTTGGGTCATGCGTCAGCCCCTGCTTTCTGCCGGGTACGCCACCAAACCAGCAAACCCAACAACGCCACAAGTAAAGGGCCGCCCCAAATGTTGATGACTTTTAAGCGGTTTTCCATGCGGTCGATATCTCGGCGATAGTCTCTCTCAATGTCTCTCAGCAATCCGCGCAAGCGAACAATGTCTTCGCGCAGTTCAGATAGCTCGGCCCGCTCGATCTCTGTCAGGTCCGCCTCAAGGTCACCCGCGAAGAAGCCATCAGACGATCCAATCGCTTGCAATTCCTCCATCCGGGTTTGGGCCGCATTTAGGCGAGATTCCAATTGGCCCTGCTGACGGAAGTATTGTGCTTCGGCGCGCTCTCGCATGGAATCAATTCGCTCCATCGGGCGCTGGCTGGCGGCGCGTGACCGCAGGCGGGACAGCTCGCCCCCACCTGATAATGCATCAATCGCGTTTAGCACCAGCGCGCCATTGTCAGCGACAACAATGTCCTGACCCGGATAAATATAAAAGTCATCTGCCAACAGGTCGACATCGGCGATGAGGATTACCTCACTGCTATGGCTCGCAACGCTCAAATGCTCTGGTGCGTTCTGCGCGCCAGCACGCGCGATCTCTGCCAGCACGGGATCGCTCGGCACCACTAACTCAGGTGCGCCATCTGGAAATGCGCTGGGCAATTTTCCTGAAACACGCGCGGCCAGTGTGAACGGCCCTGAATGCGCCTGATACGCGCGCAAAACCTCGCCCGGCGCCATGTCGCGCCCAGCATGTTCGGCGTCAATCAGTGATGGCCCCGGCCCCGTTTGCATCAAGGCTGTGACAGTCAGACCGCTGGCCGGACTATCATAAAGAATGGCCCCCGGTGCGCCCATGTTCACGGTGCGAGACAGGTCAGCCGTTACAAGGTCTTCCTGACTCATGTCTCCGGCGGGCGTACCAATGAAGAGGGGATGGGCCATCTCCTCAACCCGTCCATTGCCCAAATCGACAGGCACGGGCAGCGCGCTCGCGGCATCGGCAACGGCCATCTTAGATACGGTGATGCCCCACGTCTTACCCAGCAGACCTAGATCAGAGGAGAGTGGTGTATCGGAGAATTCAAATGCGCCATTGGCGGCGGCAACCTTGGCCGCAGGGTCGGTCAAAATGACAGCGCTGCCACCACGCATAAGGTACTGCTCAACCAACCAAGATTGCCGGTCCGATAGCGGGTTAGCATGTGCTATGACCAATACATCTAGCTCGTCCGGAATGGATTGGAATTCGCCTGCAATAGGGACAATCTCAAAGGACTTATTGATGTCACGCAAAATTTGATACCCGCCTTCGCCACCCGGGGATGTCATGCCCGAAAGAGAAGAAAGAATGCCAACCCGTCGAGGGTATGGATCATCCAACCGAGAGATCATCCGTGTTAGGTCATATTCCAGCGTCACCTCACGTTCCGGTGCAAGGAAAGGGATGACATGTTCATCATCAATCGTATTGCGCCCAATGATGCCAAAATAGAGCGGGTCTTGGCCATTGGTATTGATCGCACTTATGCCGGCAGCGAGCGCTTCGTCTTCTGCGGGTGAGAAGGGGGTCGGGTCGATCTCGCGTATGATAACCTTCCGTCCCGATTGTGATTCATAAGAGTCCAACAGCTCCCTGACGCGTGCGGCATAGGCGCGAACGGCCGGGAATTCCTGCGCTACTTGGCGGCTGTAAACGAAGGTGACATCAACAGGTTCGGCAAGCTCAATTAGCGTGTTCGCCGTGCCTTTGGATAGGGTGAAGAGATTGTTCTCTGTAAAATCAACTCGGGCGCTCGCGAGCAGTTTTTGCATGATGAGGTTTGAAGACACAAAAACAACGCCCATAAGCGCGCTTGCTGCGATGAGATAATGCTTGGATTTCATGCGCCTTACCCCAATCTCTTTCGAGAGGCCCACAGGCCATTCAGAATGGACCAGAACAATGTAAAGCCGAGAAGATAGAACATCGCGCGGAATTCTAGCACGCCCCGCTGCGCGCCCTCGAACTGGGTCAGGAAGCTGAATTGGGCGACCATCTCGGCAAACCCAGTCCCGAAGACAGACTGAACACCTGACAAAACGAGCGGCCAGCCAGCAGCGGTGAAAACGAACGCGACAACGACCGACAAAACGAAGGCAGTCACTTGGCTCCCCGTGAGCGCGGAGATCGCTGCGCCGATAGACAGATAAGCGCCGGCCATGAGGAAGCTCATCATATAAGTCAGAACAATCGCCGCATTATCCGGTGTGCCCAGATAGTTGACCGTTATCCACATCGGGAAGGTCAGGATGAGGCCGAGCCCTGCAACTGTCCACGCAGCAAACAGTTTTGCCAAGACGAGCCCCGGCATTCCCAGCGGTAGTGACAAAAGCAACTCATCTGTCCCCGCCGTATGTTCATCAGACCATAAGCGCATAGCAAGCGCTGGAAGGAAGATCATATACAGCCAAGGGTGCCAGGCGAAAAAAGGTGACAAGTCAGCTGCGCCCGTATCGAAGAACCGGCTGGCCTCCCACGTGAACACACCAAGTGCGAGCAAGAACACAGTAAGGAACACATAGGCCATGGGCGTGGTGAAGTAGGCGCTCACCTCGCGCCAGTATGTGGCGCGGAATCCTGCAAATTGTTCTTTGAGAAACTCCATCCTACCCAGCCTCATTCTGATCGGTTAGGCGCGCAAAAGCGCTCTCCAATGTGCCATCCTCTGAGCGAGCTAGCAGCCCTTCAGGCGTATCGTCAGCAACGATCCGGCCTTTATCTATAACGACCGCCCGCGTGCACATTGCGGGCACTTCGGTCAGTGTGTGAGTGGAGATGAGGATAGCCTTAGTCGGCGCCATACGGGCGATGAGAGCCCGAACTGCGCGTTTCTGATTTGGGTCGAGTCCATCGGTTGGCTCATCCAGCAGCAGAACTGGTGGATCATGCAAAATAGCGCCAGCCAGTCCAACTCTGCGGCGATAGCCTTTCGAAAGCGATCCAATACGTTGCTTGCACACGGTTGAGATGCGCGCATCGGCGATTGCACGCTCAACGGCTGGCTTGCGCTCAGATCGGGGCAGTTGCCGCGCTTGCGCCAAAAATTGTAGGAATTGCGGCGGGGTCATCTCATTATAAAGCGGTGCACCTTCCGGCAAATAACCGAGGCTACGCTGTGCAACGCGGCGGTTTTCAACAATGGATTGACCGTCAATAAATGCGTCGCCTGTGTCGGGTTCTAGCACACCGGAAATCATGCGCATTGTTGTCGACTTCCCCGCGCCATTTGGGCCGAGAAAGCCAAGCACTGTGCCCGGTTCCAATGTGAAGGAAACGCCATCAACGGCGCGTTTACCGCCGAATGATTTTTCCAGATTCTGAATGTCCAACATTCGGGTTTTGATCGCCTCTCCGGAAAGATGGGGTTTTATCTATTTCCAGTGTAAATGGACAGAGATCGCATTGAAACCTCTACGACTGCATCAGCATTTAAAAATGCTTCAATTCCTTGAGGATTGCCCGCGCTGCCATGTCGACGATCTTTTCGCCATCGGCGGCGTTTGATTGGGTTGGGTCGGAACCAATGCGCCCATCGGGGAAATCACGGCGATACTGAACAGCATCGCTGATAGACCCATTTGGAGCTATTTTGGGACTCATTTGAACCTCTGGTCTCGCCCGGTCAGGATAGCCAAAATAGGTGACTGATACTTCAGACGCCGTGGCGTGAGAGCCATGCCCGACGGGATATAGCTTGTTGCATAACCCCATCACGTCTTTGAAGTCCCACCAATTCCTAAGCTTAAGCGTCAGGTCTGGGCGGTTGGCCTCGCCATTTGGGTCGAAACTACGCTTGGCGTGAATCTCAGAAAACGCCGCCTGTATCGTCGCGATGTTACCGCCATGCCCATTCAGCCAAAAGATCTTTTCAAACCCATGGCGCATTAGACTGTCTGTCCAGTCGTTCATCGCGGCGATCATGGTGCTCGGGCGTAGCGTGATTGTGCCGGGAAAGCCCAGATGGTGCTGCGCGCAGCCAACATTAAAGGTCGGCCCGACCAGTACATCATCAGGCGCGAGGTTTTCGGCATAATTGGCAATAATTTCAGGGCAAAGCGCGTCCGTGCCGATAAAGCCGTTCGGGCCATGCTGCTCCATCGATCCGATGGGAACGAGAATTGTTTTTGACTTTTTGAGCCATGATTCAATGTCAGGCCAAGTAGAAACAGGAAGGCGCATGCGGCTAGTCCTTTCGCGGGGCAATCCGACTTGTTATGTGCCCCATTTTCCGCCCGGGCCGAGCATCGCGTTTTCCATAGAGGGTCAGCGTTTCGTTCGGCTTTAGCGAGGCAGGGTCAACAATTCCAGCATCGCCGATAAGGTTGCGCATCTCAATATCAAAAAGACGGCGCGTGTCCCCAAGTGGCCAACCGGCGACAGCCCTAATGTGCTGTTCAAATTGTCCAGTCTGGCACCCTTCAGGTGTCCAATGCCCTGAATTGTGTACGCGAGGCGCGAACTCATTAGCGATCAAACTCCCATCCTTCAGCACGAAAAACTCAAGTGCCAGAACGCCAACATGTCCTAGCTCCCGGGCGAGATGCATCGCTTGCTCACGTGCTGTGTCTTCAACGCTTTGGGCCAGACCGCTTGGCACGGTAGAAGTGGCCAAAATTCCATCTTCATGGTGGTTTCGGGGTGGTGCCCATGACGCTGTTTCACCCGTCGAAGACCGGGCCACTATGACTGAGATTTCGCACGCAAAGTCTATTGGCGCTTCTAGAACGCACGCGACCCTGCCAATATTTTCCCAAGCGCTTGCAGCGTCATCAGCAGACCGGATCCAGCTTTGCCCTTTACCGTCATAGCCGTCACGACGTGTTTTCAGCAGGCCTATGCCGCCGAGTTCGGCCAGTGCAACTAGGATATTTTCGGCGCTATTTATCGCGCGATAGTCGGCGGTCGTGATGCCAATTTTGTTTAGGAACGCTTTTTCATCAGCCCGGTCTTGCGACACGGATAGGGATTGAGAGCCCGGATACAGCGGCGTTTTGGTTGCCGACAGAATCTCCGCCGCATCGACAGGAATGTTTTCGAATTCCAGCGTGATGACATCGCAGGCGTCAGCAAAAGCCTTGAGAGCATCAGCATCTGCATAATCTGCAACAATATGCCCGCCCGCAGTGCGCGTCGCCGGGGCGTCGCTCTCTGGACATAGGATGAGCGTATCAAACCCGAGCTGGTGCGCGGAGGCCGCGAGCATACGCCCAAGTTGCCCGCCACCAAGAATGCCGATCGTTTGACCGGGTGAAAGCGTGGTCATCCTTGCGGGACCTCTGCAACACCATCGGTTTGCGCCGCGCGATAGGCATCTAGCTTTGCGGCGACCGCGTCATCTTGTAGTGCCACGATTGAGGCCGCCATCAGGCCGGAGTTAACCGCGCCAGCTTCGCCTATAGCGAGTGTGCCAACAGGTATGCCGCGCGGCATCTGAACGATTGAAAGCAAGCTATCCAGCCCAGAAAGAGTTTTAGATTGAACCGGTACGCCGAGCACGGGCAGCGGTGTCATCGCTGCTGTCATACCGGGCAAATGGGCAGCGCCGCCTGCGCCAGCAATGATAACTTGCAATCCCCGAGCTTTGGCTGACTTCGCGTACTCTACCAGTCTCTCCGGGGTGCGATGGGCTGAAACAATGCGAGATTCGTGGGCCACACCCAGTTCGTTGAGTATGCGCGCTGCTTCTTTCATCACAGGCCAGTCAGACTGGCTGCCCATAATGATGCCAACTTTTGGGGAATCACTCATATGCATAAGGCCTTTTCGCGAGAAAGCGCGCACAATAGGCAGGCGGCTCGCGCGGTCAAGTTACCCGTCAAATTCCCCTGAGATGCGTAAAGGATACACAGACCGCCTTTCTAGGCGTATTGTAGACAAATGATGACAAAGCAGACCTCTCCTCGTTTGCGGGCCCGGCAGGCCTTGTTGAAGGTTTTGGGGGTTGATCTAGCGCAGTTGAAAATACGTGATCGGGCCGCGATGGAGGCCCTTAGTGAAGAAGTGCTGGCACTCCATGATGAAGTAGACGACCTGCAAGATGCACTCGCAGCAGCAGAATCATTGGCAGATATTGATGCGCTTTGTCCCGTCTTCAATCGCCGCGCATTCGAGCGTGAAGTGCGGCGCGAGATAGCTCTGGCCGGGCGTTTTCGGACTTGCTTGTCGCTCATTTTCATCGACTTGGACAATTTCAAACGCGTCAATGATGTGTATGGCCATGCAGCAGGCGACGATGTGTTGGTGACGATTTCCGAAATTTTGGCCAGAAATACACGCGAGACCGATGTTGTTGGCCGTCTGGGCGGTGACGAGTTTGGCATCGTATTGGCCCACGCGGCGCGCGCAGATAGTGAATTGAAAGCCGAACAACTCGAAAAAATTATAGATGGCTTTGTGATGAAGCCACCCGATGGTGAAGAGGGGCCTGATCTTATTCTTGGGGCTTCGTGCGGTGTTGTTGAGTGGCGACCAGGGCAGAACGCAGGAATGTTAATCGCCAGTGCGGACCAAGAAATGTTTGCGCGAAAAGCGTGCCGAAAATTGGTGTAACTCTTCTAGATAGAATCGAGGAGATTAAGTCTGGTCCACAATTCGGGTTTTTAAACTGACGTCCTGCTGCCTGCGTGCTTAGCTGATTCCATAATCATAAAAGTTCAATAGCAAGCAGAAGGAGACACCCCTCATGTCAATGGCAGGCCGGATCGACGAGCTTTCTAATAGGCATCGTCAACTCGATCTTCGGATCACGCAAGCGCAGAAACACGCTGCAACTGATGGACTTATGATCAACACGTTAAAGCGACAGAAACTGAAGATTAAAGAAGAGCTGCGATTATTGAAGGCAAGTTAGCAATAAGCGTCACCTGACATTTGTCCTGTGTCTGCTTTCGCAAAAGGTAGGCGCAGGAAATGCCAATGAATAATGACATGAATTATGCCGACAAGCAGGCGGGTTGATCCATGGAACAACCCGTAACGGCGATTCTCGGTCTGGGCCGTGAAGTTGGCGACGCTGTCGCACGACGATTTAGTGAACAGGGGCACCATGTTGTCGCGGCGGACCCCCGTGCGAAGCGGCTGGAGACAGCGAAAACATCACTTTCAGATAAGGTAGTGTTGCATCATAGCGAGCTTCATACACGGCTCGGTTTGCGCAATGTTATGTCCGCCGCTGACGAGGCCTTTGGCCGGATCGACAACATTGTCGTTATCCCAGAGATTTATGAAAGCGACACTCTAACCGATCTTTCGATAGAGAAATTCGACAAAGCGATGGCGGGTTCGGTGCGCGCCGCTGCGCTCCTCATGCATGCATTTGCGGGCAGGCTGGAAGAGCAAGCTGAAGGCATCGAGAATATTGACCGGCCGACTCAGCAGGGAACGGTTACGTTCATCCTGTCTTACTTGGCCAAGGGTGCGATGCCGGGTCAGTTCACTGCTGGTGTTGCACAATCGGCCATACTGAGCGTGATGCGGGCAGGGGCTTTGGAATTGGCAGAGCGGGGGATTCGCGTCAACGCGATCGCGGCAATTAGGCCGAGAGAATTGCGTACGGAGGAGTTCACCACCGCGCGTACCCCGTTAGGCCGCGCAGCATTGGCTGACGAAATTGCAGACGCGGCGCGTTTCCTCGTGTCGCCACAGGCTGCGTTTATTACAGGTGAGACGCTAACGATGGATGGCGGTCGGTCTGGGCTGTCGGGTATTCTATCCTGAGTGCTTAGTCAGCGGCGTTAGAGAGTTTGACGTTCGCCGCGTGGTGAAGCGGGCGATTGTTGTTGTTTCAGAGCCCTCCTCCAAAACTGTGGAGACCTCGCGGAATTCAGCTAAAGCGGACGCGGTGGTAAAGGTCACGATCGTATAGCCATTGCCGGCGGACTTATTCCACAAGACTTCCGAGTTGGCGGCTGCCATGCGTTCGCCGAGGTCTGAGATGTCTTTTACATAAGCGTCGGTTCCGGGGGAGGTGACAGACGTGCAGCCAATCTCAACTCCGCGCTGCTCCCCGGTCGCATCATATAGATTATTTGCCCACGCTTCATGCGTGTCGCCTGTTAATGTGATGAGCCGTGCGTTGGTTGATTTCGCGGCGGCGTAAAGGCGGTCGCGTGCTTCGGGGAAACCGTCCCACGCATCGAGGTTCATAGGCATGCCCAAAGCAGAGAACCCAATCATCTGCTGCACGAGATCAATCTGCTTTTCGATTGTTTCAGGCGACAATGTACGGGTCAAATTGGGCAGCTTAACCCGCGCCATGATCACCTGATTGGCGAGCACTTGCCATGTCTTTCCGTTTTCGGTTGATGAGGCGAATTCTCCGGTCAGCCAGTCTTCTTGTTCCTTGCCTAGCAGAGTACGTTTTGGGTCCATGACTTTGGGAACATAATCTTGGACGCGGTTTGATACCTCATCAGGATCCGTCGCGTCCCCAATCGCTTCGGCCCAGCTTAGTTCTTCTGAGCGCCCGGTTAGTCGTGACTCCAGCGCGTGCAATGTTGCAACATCGCCAAAGGTAAAACTGCGCCACGCAGCCGAGCGCAAATTGCCCTCTGGTTCACGAATTGGCATCCATTCAAAATAGGCTTGAATAGCAACTTGTTTGCGGTCAGACCATTTGCCTTCGCCTTGGTCTGGGTCGTGGTTTTCCGCGCCGGTTCTGTAGCTGTTATTGGCGCTTTCGTGGTCATCCCATGTGCAAATCCAAGGGGCCGCAGCATGGGCAGATTGCGTGGCTGCGTCAGACCGATATTGCGCGTGACGCTTTCGATAGTCGGACAGGCTGACAATTTCATGCGCAGGGTCGTGTTTGCGGTTCAGCGCCTCGGCGGATTCGCTGCCATATCCGTCTGTTCCGTACTCATAGATATAGTCGCCAAGGTGCACGATGGCGTCCAACGGCTCTTCCTCGGCGATGGATTGATAGGCGTTGAAATATCCAAACTGCCAATTGCTACAGGAGACGACTGCGATCCGTACGGGCGCATCGCCGCTGATGGCCGTTGTTCGTGTGCGCCCGATTGGGGAGACGACTTCTGCGTCTGTGTTCAGGACTGTGAATTTATAAGTGTAGGGCGTGGCTGGGCTCAGGCCCTTTGCGTCAACTTTCACTGTGAAGTCTCGGGACGCATCAGTGTAGACTTCACCGCTGCTCGCGACCAACCCAGTTGTCGCGTCGATGACTTCATATCCCACTTCAACCCGAGCAGTCATGTCGTCCGGCGTCACACGTGTCCACAGAATGATGCGATCACTTAAGGGGTCACCAGAGGCTACGCCATGGTCAAACCGTGCTTCGCCAATATTCCGATGTCGGCGCAAGAAATTTGGCGTAGTGCAGGCGGGTAGAGTAAGCGCGCCTGTGGCCGCTGCGCCGAGCAGGCCCCGTCGTGTGAGTTTAGGCATCAGGCGTCTCCTAGGTCGTAATCTATGAGCGTATTATCATTTTCCCTTTGTTGGCAATCCACGACAATAGCATGACGCGGCGCAGCAACTCGTCTAAGAGAGCCAGCATGCAAGAAACAGAATTCTCAGTAGGCGCCGAAGACGCGGGCAAACGGCTAGACAGCTTCCTGTCAGAGAGCGCCGATTCCCTATCGCGCAGCCGTGCCAAAACGCTGGTTAAAGAGGGCGCGATCACCTGCGACGGTGTCGTGACGCTCGACCCACGCAAAGGCGTGATTGAGGGCCAGACTTATGTCTTGCAGGTACCAGACCCCATACCAGCTGTGCCTGAGCCTGAAGACATTCCGCTCGATATTCTGTTTGAGGATGAGCATCTTATTATCGTCAACAAACCAGCGGGCATGACAGTTCATCCCGCGCCGGGCAGTTGGACGGGCACTTTGGTCAATGCGCTGCTCCATCATTGCGCGGGGCAGCTCTCGGGCATTGGGGGGGTTGAGCGGCCGGGCATTGTTCACCGCATTGATAAGCTAACGACAGGCGTGATGGTGTCGGCTAAAACAGAGGCGGCACATAATGGATTGGCTGCTCTGTTTGTTTCGCATGATATAGATCGCGTCTACCGAGCGCTTACACGGGGCGCGCCGCGTCCATTGTCGGGCACAGTTGATGAGCATTTGGCGCGTTCAAAAACCGACAGAAAGAAAATGGCCGTGATGCGCAACCCGGAAGGCGCGATGGCTCGCGAGGCGATCACCCATTACAAAGGTTTGGAGACTTTCGGCCTGCGCTCGAAAGGGACGGGAGAGCCCGCAGCGACTTTGATAGAGTGCCGACTGGAAACTGGGCGCACGCATCAAATACGTGTCCATATGAGCCATATCGGTGCGTCGCTAATTGGGGACCCTGTTTATGGACGGTCCAAAGGGATTTCAGCGCATGGCAGCGGACCGGCCTATGATGCGGCGATGACTGCAGCGCGCGCGTTACAGCGCCAAGCGCTTCACGCAGCAGTGCTGGGCTTTGTGCACCCCATAACGAAAGAGACGCTTCGATTTGAAGCGCCTCTTCCAGATGACATGGCTGATCTTGTTCGCGTATTGCGCAAAATGCCGAAATAGCTATTCCGCCTCAAGCGGCTCAAAGCGCAGCTTGCTGGCCTGTAGGGTTACTTTGCCGAGCTTGTTAGAATCTGCGATAATCTTCACTGGCACATGCGCGCCATTGTCTAGTGGGGCCAGATACATGCGCAATGGGCCGTCGATTGCGGTGAGATTGTCGTTCTGGTCGTCTTTGTCATAACCAGCCATCTTGTCCATCGTGACATGGCACTCGACCGCTTGCCCACGCCATGCGTCTGTTTTGACCTTCTTCATGCCGGCATTCTTTAGGTGCAAATAGGTGAGCTGACGGCCGTCAAAGATACGGATCGGCCCGCCGCACGGGTCGGCGCCTTCAGCGCGTGGTTCTAAGGCAAACGTAATCAGCGCGGTTATCGGGTCATTCGTTTTCATCACTTGCTCAGTGGAGGCGGCGGGAAACCCAAGATTCCCGAAGTGAGGCTCAGCCTGCATCTCAAAGTCTGTATCGGTAATGGTCAAATTCACCTTGCGGTTCTTTTTGCTGTCCCGATTTTGAGAGTTGTAGGAGTAGGTTTTGAGCTTATTATTGTGTGTGTATCCGCTGGCATTCAAATGCATGTCGTACTTGACGAACCAATCGGCAATGCCAGTTACTTTCACCCGGGAGCGGATCGTATAATTCTCTGGTGTCATCTTCACATCGAAATATGCGCGCCCTGTTGCCGGGATGAACAACACATACGCCTTGGCCTTCAACTCGTATATCATACGGGTCGGCTCTCCGGCCTTCACATTGGTTAGGATTGGGGAGGTGAGCGTCTCAGCGGCAAGCGGGGCCGTGTCAGCTGCGGAGAGGCCAGCGACGGCCAATGCAGCTCCGGCCGCTACAAATATCGATTTTCTCATCAGGTATTTCCTCCCTGGCGTTTATATTGATGCGATTCGCCCATGCCACCCATATAAGGGGTAATAGGCAACGCAGGCTGAATGAAACTGCCCTGATCACGCCGCATTTGATTGGTGAATTTAGCTGACCATGCGCCCAAGGCGATTTTGGGGCAGCGAAAACCTTAGGCAAACCTGTCTCTAACAGTTGACAGAACCCCCCTTGGCTGTGTAACGACGCGCCTTCGAGATCAACCAGATTAACTGACGGAGCGTGACCATGTCCCGCGAATGCGAACTTACTGGCACCAAGCCAATTACTGGCCACCGAGTTAGCCACTCACAAATCAAAACCAAGCGTCGGTTTTTGCCTAACCTTGTTCAAGTGACACTTCGTTCTGAAGCGCTTGACCAAAGCTTCCGCATGCGTATCGCGGCGAAGGCCCTGCGCACTGTAGACAAGCTAGGCGGCCTCGACGGCTTCCTCGCGAAAGCTAAAGAAGAGAAGCTCTCTGACAAAGCACGCAAAATCAAACGCGACATCGCGAAAAAGGCCGCTGCTTAAGCGATCTGCCAAACGGCATTTATAAAAGCGCGTCCTTCTGGGGCGCGCTTTTTGTTTGGGCGCAATATCTCAATTTCTTATCGTGACCCGGGGGCAGGGCCCTTGCGGGGCGAGTAAAATCAAATGCCCCACTATGCGATTGGCGCTGGCGTGCTAGAACACTCGCACAAACATATTCCGACCGATGAAGAGACGACGCGCTTATGACCGTGATGAATGAAACAGACGTACTTGCTGGCTTGAAACCAACTAAGAAGATCAATGTTCGCAAGGTGTTTGGCCTTGATACTGATATGGTCGTGCATGGCTTTGCCGACCGTACGGAATATGTACCCGAACTCGACGAGTCTTATCGTTTTGATCCTGAGACCACGATGGCCATTTTGGCTGGATTTGAGCACAATCGCCGCGTCATGGTTCAGGGCTATCACGGTACGGGTAAATCAACCCACATTGAGCAAGTTGCCGCGCGCCTCAACTGGCCGGTTGTTCGCGTAAATCTCGACAGCCATGTCAGCCGGATCGATATGGTCGGCAAGGATGCGATCGTCCTGAAAGATGGCAAGCAAATCACAGAATTTCGTGAAGGCATTCTGCCGTGGGCTTTGCAGCGCCCAGTTGCGATTACGTTTGACGAGTATGATGCTGGCCGTCCTGATGTGATGTTCGTGATCCAGCGGATTCTGGAAGCGAGCGGTAAACTAACCTTGCTTGACCAAAATCGCGTGATTGCGCCTAATCCGTATTTCCGCCTGTTCGCCACCACCAACACGGTTGGCCTAGGCGATACGACAGGCATGTATCACGGTACGCAGCAGCTCAACCAAGGTCAGATGGACCGCTGGAACATTGTAGCCACGTTGAATTATCTGGAGCATGACGCCGAAGTTGAGATTGTGAAAAGCAAGGCCACAGGGGTCGAGGATGACACGTTGGCCAAGATGGTGACGTTGGCCGACCTAACCCGTAATGCCTTCATGGCTGGTGATTTGTCGACCGTGATGAGCCCGCGGACAGTTATTACTTGGGCAGAGAACTTCGCCATCTTTGGCGATCTCGGCCACGCCTTCCGTGTGACGTTCCTGAACAAATGTGACGAGCTGGAGCGACCCTTGGTGGCTGAGATGTATCAGCGCTGTTTCGGTGTGGAACTGCCAGAAAGCGCTCTCATGGTACGGGTGGCCTAAACGACGAGAGGAGACCAAATTATGACGCGTGAAACACTAACGTCGACAGACGGGTTCGCTTTCGAGGCTGAACGTATTCAAGCGTCTGGTGCTCGCAAGGGCGGATTGATCCTCATTCAGGAGATTTTTGGTCTCAATTCTTTCATGACGACGGTCGGCAAGCGGTTCGCCACGTCGGGCTATGAGGTGCTTATGCCGTCTATGTTTGATCGTCAGGAAAAGGGCTTCACGCGCGAGGGCCATGACGAAGAAGCGATTTCAAGCGGCGTAGCGCACGCGCAAGCAAATGGACGCGACGCGGCTATGGCTGACATTGAAGCATGTATTGCGACGCTCGAGGGACCTGTCTTCATTTCAGGTTTTTGTTATGGCGGCTCGATGGCGTATTTGGCTGCATGTGAACTCGACGGTTTGGCGGCGGCTTCTTGCTATTATGGCGGGCTGTTACCCACGTTGAAAAGCTTGTCTCCGAAATGTCCGACCATTGCGCATTTTGGGCGTGACGATCCCCACATTCCGGTGGAGGGTGTGGAGGCGTTCATGGCCGCTCGCAAAGAAGTGCCAACCTATCTGTATGATGCTGGACATGGATTTGCGCGTGAAGGGAATGATTACGCGCCTGAAGCCGATGCCTTGGCGATGACGCGCACGCTTGAGCTATTTGGGGCGGCCTTGGAACGTTAATGACTAAAGTCAACAGCCCTCAAGAACTGCTGAAGCAGGCTCTCGCAACCACGACGCGGGCGATGACATCTGACCGTGAGGTTGAGGTGGGCTTTGGTAATGACGTAGGCGACCATGGCGAACGGATTACGCTTCGCCCACCGCCCTTGGAGGTGACTGCTGAGGTTGCTGCGCGTATTCGTGGGGAGGCCGATGCCATCGCGCTTTATCGTGCTCACCATAATGAAGCAGCCCATGCCGCCCATCGGCCACAGGGAGACCTGTCGCAGCGCGTCTATGATGGTGCTGAAGTTGCGCGGGTGGAAAGCCTAGGCGCGCGGGCCATGGAGGGCACAGCTGGCAATCTGGACGCTTTGTTGGACCATCGTTGCCAGTCTGAGAATTATGGCGCTGGCTCAGAAGACGCCAACGCTGTGCTCGCCCCTGCGATCGAGTTTTTGCTGCGTGAAAAACTTACAGGTCGACCTTTGCCAGACAGCGCAGAGCGCGTCGCCGCAGTTTGGCGCAATAAGGTCGAGGCCGATGCGCCCGATGCTTTGGACAATTTAACGAAGACGTTGCACGATCAAGAGGCGTTTGCGCGTTTGATCCGCAGCATGATCCGTGACCTCACAGCGGCTGAGGACGCGACGGACTCAGCGGATGAACAGTCTGAGCAACAGGATGAGGACGACCAGCAGCAGGACTCTGATCAGAATCAGGGCGAGTCTGACGAGACTTCCGAAGAGCAAATGGGCTCGACCACGGAGCAGATGGAAGCAGGCGATTCCGACGATATCGAAGGCGAAGAATCCAATGTCGAAATGGACGCCGATATGGATTCTGACGAGACGCCGGATGATGATGAGGGCACAAAGCCCATGCGGCCGAATTTTCGGGATGCCGATGATGCTAACCGGTTCAATTATCAAGTGTTCACACGCGCCCATGATGAGGTCGCCAATGCGCCAGATCTTTGCGATCCTGAGGAGTTAGCGCGCCTGCGTGCCTATCTGGATCACCAGCTACAGGGCTTGCAAGGCGCTGTGTCCAAGCTCGCGAACAAGCTTCAGCGTCGCCTGATGGCGCAGCAGAACCGTAGCTGGAGCTTCGATTTGGAGGAGGGCGTGCTGGATACGTCGCGCCTCATGCGGGTGATTACCGATCCGACGGCGCCGCTGTCGTTTAAACAGGAAGATGATTCAAATTTCCGAGACACGGTTGTCACGCTACTCTTGGATAATTCAGGTTCTATGCGCGGGCGGCCCATTATGGTTGCGGCACTGTGCGCAGATATTCTGGCGCGGACGTTGGAGCGTTGCGGGGTGAAGACGGAGATTCTGGGCTTTACCACCAAGGCGTGGAAGGGCGGTCTGTCTCGCGAGGATTGGGTTGCTGCTGGAAAACCAGCGCGGCCGGGCCGCCTGAACGACATTCGCCACATCGTCTACAAGCAGGCTGATGCCCCGTGGCGGCGAGCTCGCAAAAATCTCGGGCTGATGATGCGCGAAGGCTTGCTGAAAGAGAACATCGACGGTGAGGCCCTGCAATGGGCGCATGATCGTATGCTAGGCCGCAGCGAGCAGCGGAAGATCCTGATGGTGATCTCTGACGGCGCGCCGGTGGATGATACGACGCTGAACCTCAATATGGGCAATTATCTTGAGCGTCATTTGAGAGATGTCATCGCAGAGATCGAGAACCGGAGCCCTGTGGAACTGATTGCGATTGGTATCGGTCATGATGTGACCCGTTATTACAAGCGCGCCGTGACGATTGTGGATGCTGAACAGCTCGGCGGTGCGATGACTGAGCAGCTGGCCAGCCTGTTTGATGAGAATGGGCCAGAGCCGCGCGCGATGTCGATTCCACCCCTGAGCAAAGCGACCACGCGGGGCGCGCCATCTGCAGTATCTGGTGCGATGAGTGGGGCGCCGAGTTATGGTAAAAAGACCCCGGTGGGCGGTATGAAATCGACCACATTCCAAGCGGTAAAAGGGGCGACCAAGACACCGTCTTGATCGCCCGTTCAAGGTCTATGACTTGGTATATTTGATCAGGAACTGGCTCGTCTTGCCGCGAATGGCGGGGTCGAACACGTTCGTGGTCATATCATCGTCTGGATTGGCGAACATGTCAGATGAATCTGTTTTCGTCAGGCCCTTAGAGGCGGCCAGCTTGTCGATATGGTTCGGGTCGATCCGGTGCGTGTCGCCGCCTGTGGATTCTGGGCTGCCGGTTGGGGCAGCGTGATCGAGCGCGATGAAGACACCACCGGGCTTAAGGACGCGGGCGATTTCGCTAAACGTCGTTTCCTTGTCGCCGAGTGGGCCCGGCGCGCCGTCTGGTGTGTACCAAATCTCGTGTGGGCCTTGCATCCATGTGACAACGTCTACTGAAGCGTCTGCTACAGCGCTGAAGTCATCAAAGTTGCTGCGTACATAGGTAACATGATCGGGCAGGCTTGCGAGGCGTGGCGGGTCGCCGCCGCCCCAGAATGCATCAAACCCGGCTGGGTTTTGCATATAAACAGTGCCATCAGGGCCGACTGCGTTTGACAGAATGGTCGTAAAGTAACCGCCACCAGCTTCGACTTCCAACACGGTGTCACCGGCCGCGATGCCGGTGAAAACCAGAGTTTGGGCTGGCTTGCGGGCGGCGTCTTTGGCGAGGTCTTCCTCTGAGCGGTTTTCGGTGCTGATGGCAATGGCACTGGAAACATCGACTGTTTCTGCAGGGGCGGTTTCGGCTGGCGTATGGGCGCAGGCCGCAATGGTTAGCAGGGCTGCGCTGGCCAAAAGGGTAAGCTTTTTCATATTCGTATTCTCCATTGGGAGGCTATGGTTAACACGAAGTAACCATAAATGTGGCCCACTTTTTCGTGACTAAATGGAAAGATTTCTATTCGGTCAAATCGCTAGCTGCGGCAACAGCGCTGGCCCATGCCCATTGGAAATTGTACCCGCCGAGCCAGCCGGTCACATCGACGCATTCACCGATGAAGTAGAGGCCGGGGACGTGTTTGCTCTCCATCGTTTTCTGGTCGAGGCCCGACGTGGAAATGCCGCCTACGGTTACTTCTGCTGTCCGATAGCCCTCTGTGGCGGTCGGCGTGCAGACGAAACTGGCCAAGTGTGCTGAAATTTCTGCAATTTTCGCGTGGCTGAGGTCTGCCATACGGGCCTTTGACTCCATATCTGACAGGCCAGGCAGCAGGGCGGCGAGGCGGGCTGGGAACAGGGCCTCAAGGGCTTTGGCGAGTGATTGCTTGGGGGTGTTTACCTTGGCGGCGCGCAGGGCGTCCTCAACATTCAGGCCGGGCGCGAGGTTGAGGGTTAAGGCTTCGCCGGGGTGCCAATATGATGAGGTTTGCAGCGCCGCCGGGCCAGATAGGCCGCGGTGGGTGAAGAGGAGGTCTTCTTCAAAGGTCGCCGCTGGAACACTGGCGGTAACGGGCAGGGCGACGCCGGATATGCTCGCAAATGCCTCCTGCAACGCGCCTGAAAATGTGAACGGGACGAGGCCGGGGCGGGTCTCTATAATGTCATGCCCGGCCTTGCGAGCGATGTCATAGGCAAGGCCCGTCGCGCCCATTTTTGGGATCGAAAGGGCGCCTGTCGCGACAACCAAAGCGCGGGATTCTAGCGTCTCGTCATCGCCGACACTGATGTAGTGGCGGGTATTATCATGGTTAACGTTTCGTATTTTGGTTGAAAGTCGAACTTCCGCGTCACCCTTGGCGCACTCGGCCAAAAGCAAATCAATAATGGCCCCAGATTTCTGGTCACAGAAGAGCTGGCCCTTGTGCTTTTCGGTGTAGGTCAGCCCGTGTTCGGCCATGAGGGCGATGAAGTCCCACGGGGTGTAGCGGGCAAGGGCCGACTTGGCGAAATGCGGGTTCTGGCTGAGGAAGCGGTCGGCCTTGGTGTCCAGATTGGTGAAGTTGCAGCGCCCGCCGCCGGAGATGCGCACCTTGTCGGCTGGGCGTTTGGCGTGGTCTAGCACCAGCACGCGCTGGCCCTTTTGGGCGGCTAAGCCAGCGTAAAACAGGCCCGCTGCGCCCGCGCCGAGCACGATGACGTCGTAAGAGGTATTTGGGTTGGACATGGGGAGTGCTGTACCCCGCCTCTCCCCCAAAAAACAGTCTCAAAAGAGTCTCATATTGGTCTCACCTGAGTCTCAGGGGGTCTCGCGGGTCTCATCCGGTGATTTGGGGTTATTGATTCAGGGTGAACCAGAGGTCTTTCCAGTCCGGATTGGCCTCTTCGACGAGGCGAATTTTCCAAGCGCGTTTCCAGCCCTTGATTTGGTATTCGCGAGTTTTGGCAGCCTCGCGCGTATCATGCGTTTCATACCAGATGAGGAGATCAATTTTGTATTTGCGGGTGAAGGCGGCGCCTTGGCCTTCTTTGTGTTGGTATGTGCGCCGGGCGATATCGTCTGTGTGTCCGCAATAGAGCGTGCCATTCTTGCGATTGGTGAGCAGGTAGACGTAGAAGGCCATGAAGGTTTGTGTGAGAGGCGAGTGAGTTTGGCAAGTTTTAGTTGAAATGCCTCATCCCGAAGATGCCTGCGCAGGCAGGTATCCATCTCTGGTTTTTGCGATCTGGAAAAGGCGGCGAGACTTGGGAGATGGACCCCAGCCTGCGCTGGGGTCATCGGAGGAATTATTTCGGAGTGGGGCAGGCTTTTGTTGAAGACCGACGGCGAAACTCTATTGGGCGCTCGAACTTGTATTTGTGTAAACCAGAGCGAGTGGCCCGCGCTCGCTTTTCTGCTTCCTCATAACGTTTTCCACTCATGGACTTGAAGGCGACGGCATAGCCATCGCGAACCATTTTTTGGTTCAGTTCTTTCCCGTTTACGAGGCAAACAGAAACATAACGACCGCCGCTCATTCGGGGTTTTCCATATTTTCCGATTTGGGGATGACAGATCAGACTGGGGTCGTTCAAAAGTGGTTCAACATACTTCATCGTTAGCTTGGTGCAGTCGACGTTCACATTGTTGCCGTCGCAAGGTTGATTTGATTCTAGTGTGTCGATTCCGAGTAATCTGACTCTGTGGTTTCCGACCCAGAATGAGTCGCCGTCCTCGATAAGGATTGATCCATCCGATGCTTTGAAAACGAAGTCTGGAACGAACTCTATTGGCGATTCTGCAGTGCTTGATACGGCTAAAAGCAGAGCCGACAGCGCGGTGAATAAATAGCGGAACATGACCTCTCCTCGAAAACTGTTGTTCGGGGGAGGTTCACCTAACAGGCGAGTATGTCAATCTTTGATTGTGGTCGCTCAGCCCGTCTCCGAGGATGCCTGCGGAGGCAGGTATCCATCTCTGGCTTTGGCGATCTTGGGAGGGTGTGAGGTTTGGGTGATGGACCCCTGCCTTCGCAGGGGTCATCGGGGAGGGTGGTGCTTGCCCTAATTCTTCCCAAACTTCCGATCACGCCCAGCCAGCAAGCGCAAGCGCAGCGCATTCAGCTTGATGAAGCCCTCGGCGTCTTTTTGATTGTAGGCGCCGTGGTCGTCTTCGAAGGTTACGATGTCTTCGCGGTAGAGGCTGTACGGGCTGGAGCGGGCCATGAGGTGGACGCCGCCTTTGTAGAGCTTCAACGTGACGTCGCCGGTGACCCAGCGTTGTGAGTGGTCGATGGCTGCTTGCAGCATTTCACGCTCTGGGCTCCACCAGAAGCCATTATAGATTAGCTCAGCATATTTCGGCATCAGCTCGTCTTTGAGGTGGGCTGCGCCTTTGTCTAGCGTCGCTTGCTCAATGCCGCGGTGAGCGGTGAGGAGGATGGTGCCGCCGGGGGTTTCGTAGATGCCGCGTGACTTCATGCCGACGAAGCGGTTCTCTAGAAGGTCTAGGCGGCCAATGCCGTGCTTGCGGCCATACTCGTTGAGTGCCGTAAGGAGTGTTGCGGGCGACATCGCCTCGCCATTGATCGACACAGCGTCGCCGCGCTCGAAGCCGACTTTGATGATTTCGGGCTTATCTGGCGCGTCTTCTGGGGCAACGGTGCGCATATGGACGAATTCTGGCGCTGGCACGGCGGGGTCTTCCAGAACTTTGCCCTCGGAGGAGGAGTGGAGGAGGTTTGCGTCTACGCTGAACGGGGCCTCGCCGCGCTTATCGGTAGCGATTTCAATGTTGTGCTCTTCGGCGAATTTGAGCAGATCGGTCCGAGATTTGAAATCCCAATCACGCCATGGGGCGATGACGTTGATGTCTGGGTTGAGGCCGTAATAACCAAGCTCGAAGCGCACTTGGTCGTTGCCTTTACCGGTCGCGCCATGACAGACGGCATCTGCGCCAACCATGTCTGCAATCTCGATCTGGCGTTGGGCGATCAGCGGACGGGCGATGGACGTGCCGAGCAGGTAAACGCCTTCATACACAGCGTTGGCGCGAAACATTGGGAAGACATATTCGCTGACGAATTGCTCGCGTACATCCTCGATGAAGATGTTTTCAGGCTTAACGCCAGCGGCGAGGGCTTTTGCGCGGGCGGGCTCAAGCTCTTCACCTTGGCCGAGGTCTGCGGTGAAGGTCACAACTTCGGCGCCAAACTCAGTCTGTAGCCATTTAAGGATGATTGAGGTGTCTAGGCCGCCAGAATAGGCGAGTACGACTTTTTTCGGCTTTGTTGCGACGGCCATTTGGTTGCCCCTTCAAGATACGCTGCGGTTTGCCTTGTGCCTTAAGGCCGGGACGGGGGCAAAGCAAGGCGACAGAGATACGCATTTTACTATGGTTTATCATTTCTTAACGCGTTATACTGGGCGCTAAAGGTAAAAAGGGACACGCCGGGAAGGGTGTGTGTACAGCGTAATGTTCAGTAAAGATTACAAAAAACCGAATTCTGAAACTGATAAAGCCCGGGTCGATGCCGCCCCTGCCACAGGGCAAGATGGCGGCGATTCAACCGGATTTCGTGAGCGCATGGCCGCTCGCGGGGCCGGGCGTGGGCCGTCTACGATGGCTATGCTGGCCGGGCTGGATAAGGATGACGCCGCTATGCCAGCGGATGCGCCAACCCGCAGTCTGATCAATCGCGACCCTGTTTCGACTGAAACGCCAAGTGCGTCTGCGCTACCAGAAGCAGCAGATAATGTGGCTGATTTTGCTGAGAACGAACCGGCTGATCCGGTGATGGCTGCGCAGGACCGGTTAGCGGCTTCTAGCAATGAAACCTCTGCGTTGCCGATTGCGGCGACAGCTATGGCATCTGACGGGCTGGGACGGTCTGGCGGTGGTGGTGGAGACGGCGGTGATGAGCGCAATGGCGGAAGCCGTTTGGGCGATATCTCGCAGTTCGCGTTTGCGGGCCTTGCGGTTTTAGGCTTGGCTGGGCTGTCAGTTTTGGCGGCTGAAAGCGCCTTGAAGGGGCAACCGGATGATGGCGATGCCTCGTCTGATGATCTGGATTTGGCCGATGGCGGCGCAGGTAAAGTAACTCCCTCACAGGGCGACACGTCTGCTGTTGCGCTCGCTGAAGCGGCGGCGCCGACGAAGACGGGTGGTGTGCAGCCTTGGTTTGATTATCGAGGAACAGCCGATCGTTTGGCCGCGCGCCAAGTTGTGCTGGACAAGGCCGACAAGCAGCTAGCCGCCAATGAGGCGACCGCTGTTGATGTGAAGGCGGCGAGCGTTATCGCCGAGTCTGAAGCCAATCGCTTGGCCGAAGACGCGCGGCGCGCAGCCGATGCGGCGTCAGCGACGGACAAAGCTGAACTAGAAGAAAAAGCGCGGATCGCTGAAGCCGAGGCCAAGCGCCTCGCGGAGGCAGCGGCAAAGAAGAACGCAGCTGAGACGGCTGAGCGGGTTGCGCTGGAAGAGGCCGAGACAGCCCGGGTCGCGAGCGTGAATGCCCAGAAGCAACTTGAGGCTAATCAGGAAGCTGCGCGCCTTGCGAAGGTTAAAGTGGCAGCGGTTGCGGACGCGACAGCGAAGGCCGAAGCGGAGGCAGAGGTTAAGCGCCTTGCTGAAGCAGAAGTGAAAGCGAAGGCCGATGCGAAGGCAGCGCAGGTTGCAGAGGCAGAAGCAAAAGCCAAGGCAGAGGCAGAAGCCAAACGCCTGGCCGAGTTGCAAGCTAAGGAAGCCGAGGCGACACGTGTTGCGGCAGCGCAGGCAAAAACAGCTGCGGCGGCAGAGGCTAAACGCCTTGCCGAAGCCGAAGCGGATCGCGCGGCGAAGGCCGAAGAGAAGCGCCTCGCTGACCTGAAGATTAAGGATGCGGCGGAAGCAGAAGCGCTACGGGTAGCGAATGCTGCAGCGGCGCGTAAAGCCGATATTGAATCGAAGCGTCTTGCGACTGTTGATGCGCAGAAGAAGCAAGAGGCGCGGCTTGCTGCGGCGAAAGCTAAGCGGAACGCGGTGCAAGTGGCGGCAGTGAAGCCTGCGCCCAAGCCACGGCCTCCGATTGTATTTGCGGCCTATAATGGTTCAATCCCTGCACCGGCATCGACCAAGCCGGTCAAGCCACGGGTGACGTATGCCAACAATACGAGCGGGCAGACCGTGCGCACTTATGCGAACACCACGGCGCGCACGACGGGCTCATCTCAGAATGCAGCGATTGTGCGCACGTATCCCGTGGCGACACGTGCGGCGCCGAAGCAGCTGACCACCGGATCTGCATCTGTACGGGAATTCTCTCGGGCAGGGGCGGGGTTCCAGCCTAGCCCGCGCCTTGCGTCTGACTTTATGAGCGAGCGGGTGAAGCGCACGCAGTTGACGCAATATCCGAGTGCGAACCTTACGCAGTTTGAAACGGACTTCTTGTCTGTCGTTGCGGCGCAGCCGGACGGCACGACGCGCACAATGACAACGCCGGATGGGCGTAAACTCGCCGTGACGTTTGAGCGCTCACTGAGCCAAAAAATTTCGCAAAGTGGCAGCCGCCCGCTACAGTATAGCGGGTCGAGTTCCAACACTGTGATGCGGGTGAGTAATCCGAGATCTGCGCATCAAGTGTCTGTCTTGTGCCGCGATATTGCTTATGCCTTTGAGGGGCAGGAGCGTGGTCGGTTCGCAGCTTGTCAATCCGCGGATAATCCGGCGGTTTGGAACATGGCGCGTGCGTCTGAAGCGACAGGTGGGTTTAATCAGGTTGCGGATAATACTGTGACGCGGGCGCCAGTTACACGCACAGTGAGTGCGGCGCTGCCACAAACCAAAACACCGCAAGCCGTGACGACGCGGGTTGCCCAGTCTGAAACGACACGTCAGGTGAGCAATTCTTACCGCGCTGCGCCGCGTGTGCAGCCGATCAATTTCAGCCTCGCCTCAACAGACGTGCCGTCACCGAAACAGCATCGTTATTCAACCGGGCTTCAAAAGCTTCAATTCTAGTAGAGTTGAACTTTTAGTCCGCTTGCTGGCGTGCAATTTTGCGGGCGAGGTGCTTTTCGACGACTTTGAAATTCTTCGTGTTTGAGCGGAAGAAGAAGTCGAAAATATCGCCGATGATCGGGATAGACCCGAGCAGCGTGTCAAAGCCAAGATTCCAAAGGATGTGAAGCTTTGCACTGAGCGGGAGTTTCAGCCGGAAGGCGGAGATGAGCGCGACGATGCCGGCGATGCCCATGCTGATATCACCCGCAACCGGGATGAGGCCGAGTATGGAATCTAGCCCGAAGCGAACGCCGAACAGCGAGAATTTGGCATCCATGACTTTTGCGAATGCGCGGAAGTGGCGAAGCTCTTCCTCAACCGTGCGCCCATTCTCAAGTGTTAGATCAAGAATGCTCTGATCTTCAATAAAGTCTGCCATGCCTACCCCTTAGCTCCTGCACGTAAGTTAACGGGAATGGCGGGGCAAGATCAATTGGCAGGGTGTAGATGACGCTGGTGCGCGCAGCACTTTATTTGAATAGGTGGTACATCTGATCGATCGACTCTGGGCCATAACCGACAGAACCCACCGGAATTTTCCCGTTGATCGCTTCGATAATCTTACTGGTCCAAATCGGCCCGAACCCACCGCATAATTCAATTAACTCGATCCCGTTTGCGACCATGTCTTGAGCTACACTGACGCCTTCGGACGCATTTTCGACACCTACTGCGATCATCTCGAAGGAATCAGATTTCATCGACATTCTGTTGGTGTCTGGGTCAAGGCCGCTGCCCGTCACTATAAATCCAAATTTCGAAAGGCCCATTGCATCCTCCTTGGAGCAAGAAATTAGAGTCACAAAAGGCAGAGCACCAAGGCTTTTCAGTATTGACCGACGTTCCATGAGTGCATCTCCCTTGTCCTCTTAATGACAATCGATTAGAGACCTGTCCAAGCTTAATATGGAACAAGTTCAGTCAGAATGGGTCTTATGTTTGATCTTCGCCAACTTCGCTATTTCGTCGCTGTCGCAGAATTGGAGCATGTCGGGCGGGCTGCTGCGGGTCTCAATATGAGCCAATCACCCCTTAGTCGGCAGATATTGGATTTAGAGGCCAAGCTGGGGCTTTCGTTGTTTCATCGCTCGAAGAGACGTTTGAAGCTAACACCAGTCGGTAGAGAGTTTTTGAATGATGCCAAACAGCTATTGGCCAATGCAGAGCGGCTGTCGCAAAAGGTGGAAGCAATGCGCGGCGGGCGGTCTGGCACTTTGATGGTCGGATATGTCGATGGGGCTATTCACGCTGAGTTGATTTCGTCTGCGTTGAAATCTCAAGATGAGAGAGTCCGAGCGATTGATCTCAAGCTTCTCCCCATGCGGTCACGAGAGCAGTTTGAGAAACTGGCGACGGGCGAGATCGATATAGCACTCACGTATGCAAAGCCGTCGAGCGAGAATATCGTGAGTACGAAAATATTCTCTGAGCCTTATATTTTGGCTGTCCCAAAAAGTTTGAACCTCGGAGATGACTATCAACCAGAACAATTGGATGGGCAGAATTTTGTATGGCTCCCTGAAAAAACTTATCCGGACGCGAAAACAGAGTTCGTTCAAATATGTGAAAGCATCGGATTCAAACCGAAGGGGCACGTTGAAGCGCTGAGTCCGCTGGCCGCGCTTGAACTCGTGAATGCCGGGTTGGCTTTGGCCATCGTGCAGGCGAGCTTGAAGAAAATCGAGTTGGACAATGTCAGCTTTCACAGCCTGCCAACAACGCCTTCCAAAGAGATAAGCATTTACCTATCTCATCGAGGTCAACCAACACCGATAGAGGCCGTATTTTTGTCCGCTATGAATTGCGGTGCGGAGTAGTCCTTCACATAAACGACGAATTGGAGGTCTGCGTCGGTTCGGATGACCAAGGGTGGAGGGGCAATTACCCAATTGCCAAGACCGGCGGAGCCTGATTTATCGGGCTTATGACTGAGACCCATATTTACAAATTGCTGACGGGTGCTGAGCTTGAGGCGGCGCAGGCGTCTGGCGTGACGGATGTGCCGGTGGACCGGGAGGATGGCTATGTCCATTTCTCTACCAAGGCGCAGGTGCAGGAGACGGCGGATAAGTATTTCAAAGGCCGCGGCGTCGTTCATTTAGTGCGCTTTGCAGTGGAGGCCTTGCCGCCGCTGAAATGGGAAGAAAGCCGGCGCGGGCAGTTGTTCCCGCATCTTTATGGCCCGCTTGAGCTGAAGCTAGCGGACGTAACATGGCGGCTCGCCGAGGGGCCAGATGGCGGCGCGGTCATGCCGGAGGTGCTTTAAATGAGCTTAACTGATATTGGCGTGGCCGTCGTAAAACTGCTCAAGCCAGAAACGGCGCATGGCGTGACGATCAAGGCGTTGAAGCGCGGGTTAGATGTGCCGCTTAAAGGCGTGCGGCCCGATCCGGCGTTGGCGATTGAGCTGCCCAAGTCTGGCCTGAAGTTTCGGTCGCCGATTGGGCTGGCGGCTGGGTTTGATAAGAATTGTGAAGTGCCCGACGCGATGGCCAAATATGGCTTTGGCTTTGTGGAGTGCGGCACTGTTACGCCGCTGCCCCAGCCGGGCAACCCAAAGCCGCGCCTGTTTCGTCTGACCAAAGACGGCGCGGTGATCAATCGGATGGGCTTTAACAATGGCGGCCTGCCGAACTTTGTTGAGGGGTTGAAAGCCTATGGCAGCGGCGCGCCGATTGGTGCGAATGTTGGCGCCAACAAACAGGCGGTCGATAAAATTGCTGATTATGTGAATGGCATCACGGCGGTTGCTCCTTATTGCGATTATATCACGATCAATATCTCATCGCCCAATACGCCGGGTCTGCGAGGGTTGCAGGATAAGGCGTCGCTCGATGCGCTGTTATCGGCGTGCGCGAGCGCTGACCGGGCCGGGCGGCCTGTGTTTTTGAAGGTTGCGCCAGATTTGGATGATGAGGCGATTAGCGATATTTGCGGTGTTGTGCGCGGGGCGGGCAATTGGCTCTGTGGGCTGATTATTTCTAACACGACCATTGCGCGGCCTGAGACGTTGCGATCAAAGCATAAAGGCCAAACGGGCGGCTTGTCTGGCGTGCCACTGATGGGGCCATCAACTGAGGTGCTGAAGAAATTCGCGCGCACGCTAAACGGTGAGTTTGATCTGATCGGTGCGGGCGGTGTGGCGAGCGGGGTTGATGCGTATGCGAAGATCCGCGCGGGTGCGAACGCGGTGCAGTTATATTCTGCGTTGGTCTATCACGGGCCGGGCCTCGTCAAAGTGATGCTGGATGACTTGAAGGCGTGCATGGAGCGTGACGGGATTAGCTCTCTGGCTGAGGCGGTTGGGAAAGATCTTTAAATACCCCCGGCACATATAGGCCGAGCGCCACGCTGCGTAGGGCATACCAGCCGAGCATGGCCAGCCACACGCCGGTATTGCCGAGCCATGGGCGCAGCGCTAAATCCAGCGCGATATAGACGATGAGGATGCCCACACCTGCATTGCGCAGCGCCTTGCCCTGTGTGGTGCCCATGAACATGCCGTCTAGCTGAAACGCTGGCGCGGCGATGAGCGGGGCGATGGCGCAATAGGGCAGGTAGGCGAGCGCAGCATCACGTGCCTCAACATCGGCGATGAAGGCATTCAGCACGATGGGGCCGAGGAAAAAGAACATCAGTGAGATGACGAGTGACATGCCGAGCGCAAACTCGCTGGTGAGGCGCATGGCGCGTGTGAGGCGCTTGGGGTCGCGCGCGCCATAGGCTTCGCCGGCTTCTTTCTCCGCCACAAACGCGAAGCCATCGAGGATGAAGGCCGACACGGTGATGAACTGCATCAGCACTTCATTGCCCGCGGTGATGGCGGTGGAGATGAGCGTGCCTGAACGCACGAACCAAGCGAAGGCCACGATGAGCGCGAAGGTGCGGATCATGATGTCTCGATTGGCCCCAAAAAGTGCGACGAGGCGTTGGCGGTCAATCAAGCGGGCGGGGTTTTTGAGGTGACGCGCGATCATTGCGAGGCCGATGAGGAAGGCTGTCCATTCTGCGATTGCGGTGCCCGCGCCGATGCCCGTGGGGCCCCAGCCTAGCTGTGTGACGAAATACCAATCGAGGATGACGTTGAGGCCATTCAATATGACTTGCAGGATGAAGAGTTGGCCCGTGCGGCCTGTGCCGAGCATCCAGCCGGTTATGCCCAGCGTCATCATATAGGCAGGCGCGCCCCACATGCGCGCGGTGTAATAGCCGCCCGCGAGGGTCTCGACCTCACTCGTGCCCGCAAACAGCGCGAAACTGCCGAGCTTTAACAGGGGAGACAGCGCAAGGACGCAGACGCTAAGCCCGAGGGCGAGGAGGAGGGAGCGCCAGAGGATAGCGCGCATTTCGGCATGTTGGCCCCGCCCGCCCGCCTGCGCGGTGAGGCCAGTGGTAGACATGCGCAAAAAGCCAAAGCCCCAATAGATGAAGCCATAGGCAATCGCGCCAATGGCGACGGCGGCAAGGTCTACCTTCGTGCCATAGCGCCCCATGATAAGCGTATCGACCACGCCCGTCGTGGCCGTGGCCGCCTGTGCGCCGATAATGGGCAAGGCAAGAGCAAAGACTTTAGTGCGCGTAAGCATCCGCGCGGTTTATCTTGTTTTGGGTGTGGGGGGAAATGGGGGGTGTTACACAGCTTCGTCATCCCGGACGCGAAGCGGGCCGGGACCTCGGGTTCGTTTCGGAAACTTCGTGATCTGGGTCCCGGACAATGCCGATGGCATTTCCGGGATGACGGGGGAGGGGATGAGCCAGCGCCGCTCTCCGGTGATCCCAGCGGAGGCTGGGATCCAGCTCTAGTTGTCTCGACAAGTGCGAGAGGCACAGCCCCGTGATGGATACCTGCCTGCGCAGGTATCTTCGGTTGGGAATTGGGGCAGTTCTTAGTCGTGATAACTCACCGAGGCCAAGCGCGCGTCCGCATTCGCGCGGTTTATCGAGTTTTGCGCGTGAGGGATATTGGTGGTAGTTTTGCTGATATTTCCAAATTTCAAATTCTGGAAAATCACTCATAATGACATGGTCACGGAATGGATTTTTCGAATATTGACGCAATCATATTCGACAGCGATGGAGTGCTGGTGGACTCTGAGGTAATTCACATCGCTGTGGAGCGAGAATTGCTCGGCGAGTTGGGGTTTGAGTGCGATCTACAAACTTACATTGCTCGCTATGTTGGTCTTTCCAACTCAGATTACCATTTTCAGCTAAGCCGAGATTATGAAATCCAAGGGCTGGGTAAATTGCCAGAAGACTTCGGCGATCAGTTAAGACGACGAATTTGGCGGCGCATAGACGCTGAATTGCAGCCCATACCTGGAGTAAATTTATTGGTTGAAAGGTTTGGTGGCCCAGTAGCCGTGGCTTCATCAGCAGTTTTGCCTCGGCTTGTTCATAAGCTGAAGCTCACCAATTTGTTCGAGGTCTTCTCCCCACATATTTATTCGTCGGATCATGTGAGGAAGGGCAAACCTGAGCCCGACCTGTTTCTTCATGCGGCTGAAAAACTCGGTGTGCCTTCTTCTCGATGTTTGGTGATCGAAGATAGCATAAATGGTGTGATGGCAGGCCGGAGCGCAAATATGCTCACTGTTGGTTTTACTGGCGGCAGTCATGCTGACGCTGAGCATGGTGAGCGCTTACTTAATGCTGGCGCCAATCTGGTTGTAGACGGACATGCAGAGCTCGCATTTGCTATGTTTGACTGAGCGGGACGAACATGCACCCATTCCTCACGTCACTGTAAAAGAAAAACCGCCGAGCGTGGGCCCGGCGGTTTTGTTTGGTTCTTTGCTGCTGACTAGCGGCGGGACATTACCATTTTGAAGATGTCGTCCATGGCGTTGCCGTCGCCGTCTGCGTCTAGGAGGCCGCCGAGCATGCCGAGGGCACCTGCTTTTGGCTGTTGGCGTTTTGCGCCGCCGCCGAGGAGGCCGCCTAGCAAGCTGCCGACAAGGCCGCCGCCGCTTGATTGCTGTGGTGCGCCGCCGCCGAGAAGACCGCCGAGGGCGTCCATCACGTTAGGCTGTTTGGTTTGCTTGGACAGGCTGCCCATCGCCATTGACGCGACGACTGGGAGCAGTGATTTTAGGATGCCGGCGCCAATGCCTGTTTTCTTTGAGGCGGCGTCAGCGACGGCGCGGCTGGTGTCTTTAGAGCCGAGCAGATGGCCGAGGATGGCGTTGCCGTCTGTAATGGTTTCTGGGCGGCCGAGTGATTCTGGTTGGTCGAGATATTGCTCGTGCTTGCCGCCTTGAAGAGCGCTTAGCAGATCTTGTAGACCACCTTCTTTGCCCGCATTGCGCTGAAGACCGCCCGCGATGGCAGGAAGTAGCGCTTTGATCGCCGCTTGTGCTTGGTCAGGCTGGAGGCCGGTTTGCTTGCTGATTTGCTGAACGGCGCCGCCATTGCTGGCCTGTGTCAGCATGTCGAATAGATTGATACCTGGCATGATAGTTTTCCCTTGCAGGCCCGCAGGACGGGGCCGTTAAGGTTAACTTAAGGTCACAGGCGGGATTTCGGAAGGGAAAACTTGCACTTAGCGATGGAAGGTGTGGCGCTGCCTCGGGCTATACCGGGTCGCGGGCGATGTAGATTTCCTCATCAAATTCGCCCTCCCATTTGGCCACAGCAAGAGCAACTGTTGCGTCACCCGTCACGTTGGTGAGCGTGCGCATCATGTCGAGCAGGCGGTCAAATGGCAGAATGAAACCGATGACCAGAATTGCTTGCTCTTGCGGGATGCCGACTTGCTCTAGCGCGATCGCAGATAGGATGAGACCCGCGCTGGGGATACCCGCCGCGCCGATGGAGACGAGCGAAGCGGTGAGCGCGACCATGACATACATCGACAGAGAGACATCAAAGCCGAGCGCCTGAGCAGCGAACAGCGCAACGATGCCAATATAGATGGCGGTGCCGTCCATGTTGATCGTAGCGCCGAGCGGAAGAACGGAGGAAGCAACGGCTTTGTCGATGCCGAGGTTCTCATCCGCGCAGGCGATGGTGACGGGCAGGGTGGCGGAGGATGAGGCGGTGGAGAACGCCACGGCCTGCGCATCCGTCACGCCGCGATAGAAGGGCATGAGCGGCAGGCGCAGTATGCCCTTCACGATGCCGCCATAGGTGAGGATGATGTGGATGATGCAGGTGACGTAGAGCGTGAGCGCGAGGAGCAACAGGTTCTGCAAGACAGCGAGGCCCTGCGTACCCATCACCCAAGCCATAAGTGCGAACACACCGATGGGGGCGGTTTCCATAACGATCATAGTGATTTTGATCATCACTTCAGCGGCGCCATCGAAGAGTTTCGCGACAGGTTCAGCGATCTTGCCAGCTACCAGGATGCCGACACCGACCATGATGGAGAAGAAGATGATGGCCAGCACATCACCGCTGGCGAGCGCGGCAATCGGGTTTTCTGGGATGATCTTGAGGAGGCGCTCGCCAATGCCGCCGGCGGCATCTGCTGCGGCTTGCTTGGCCATAATGGAGGTGGTGTCAGCGCCGGCGAATGTGTCTGGGCTAAGCCCGCTGCCGGGGCGCACGATGGTGGCGGCGATGAGGCCTAGCGTGACGGCGATGGCGGTGGTGCCAAAATACATGGCTATGGCTTTGAAACCCAGCGAGCCGAGGCGTTTGGGATCGCCCATTGCGATGACGCCGGAGACCAGCGTGGTGAAGATGAGCGGCACGATGAGCATGCGGATGAGGCGGAGGAAGGCATCGCCCCACGGTTTTAGCCAAGTGGTGACAAATTCTGACCCGGCCTCAGCGCCCATGCTGGAGCGGATGATGAGGCCCGCAGCGAGGCCGAGTACTAGCGCGCCGATGACGCGTTTCCAAAGGTCTGTCTTAAACCACCAAGCCATGGCGTGTGCTCCCATCTATTCTAGCCTAATTTTGGCAAGGTAGAGTGCGCCTGCGCCCGTGGCAAATGCGGCGTACGGTAGGCGCTGAGATTATTGGGTGAGTTGTTTACGTGTCTCTGGTGTGAGGGTGCGGTCTTTATCTTCAGCCTCGTGCAAATCAGCTTCATAGAACTCCATGAGTTCTTCTAGCATATGGGCAAAATCACCGTCTTGCGTCATCAGGCGTTCGGCAGCGTCAGCCTTCAAGTGCAAGACAGAGCAGTCTTGAATGGCGCGCAAGCTTACGGGCGATAAATCCCGGCGCATTAGTGCGGGTAAGACATAGGCTTGGCCTGCTTTGAGGGAGTCGATTTCTGAGATTGTGTCGACTTCCATGGCTTCAATTGATAATTGGCCAGACAAAATGAAGATCGCGCCGTCACCCATTTGCCCGCGCGAGACGAGGTGCTCGCCCGTGCGCCATTCTTGATATTGGGCAACCGCTGACACAGCCGCGAGCATATCGCCTGACAGGTCTGGCAAAATCTCACTGGCGCGCAGCATTTCCATACGCTCATTAGCGCTGGCGCCGCGAGTAAGTTCATCCGGTCGGGGGTCATACTGGCGCCAACTTGCAGAGGCGAGGGGGACGTTGTGGCGTTGGCAGGCATACCAGATCAGACTGTTGAATGCGTCTAGCGCAGCATCGCGTTTGGAGAAGTCTGGCAGCAATAGCGCCATTTCAACCTCTATGCCTTCGCGGGCATACTTTTCCATCGTGACTACCGGTTCGCCATTCGTGTGGGGTACAGCGCGACCGGCCTCCATAAAGGCGCGGCGGATGGTTTCTGGCGGCACGAAGGGCATGACGTTCACAGGAATTTGCAGCTCGGTCAGACCATCTTCACGGGTAAGCTTTTCGATGGGTCCTCCGGCGAGCCCATCATTGGAGATGATGACGGTGGTGGCCTCGTAAGTGCGGATGGAAAGTGAGCGCCATGTGACACGTGTGACTTGGCCCTCGGTTTCACCCACGCGCACCCAATCTCCGATTTTGACAGCTTGCTCCGAGAGAAGGGAGAGGCCAGAAAATAGGTTTGATAACGTGCCCTGAAGCGCCAAGCCGATCACGACACCACCAACACCAAGTGCGGCGAGGAGTTGCCCGAGGTCTTGTTCCCATACGGAGGCGACAATCACCGCTGTTCCGGCGGCAACCATGATGATCCGTATCAGGTCTAGCAACAGGTTGGGGACGCGGTATCGCCCGTCTGAGGAGAAGGCGAGATTGAAGAGGGCGATCAGCGCATTGAGCGAGGCGATAGCTGCAAAGGTGAACAGCACCCGGTATAGGACAGACGATTGCGGTAGTTCCATCACATAGTGAACGAACAGGGTCGCCGCGACCAGCGGAAGCACCGTGTCGCGCGCCATGCGCACAACTTTGCTGAGCCGGGGTTTAGGCAGGGCCGTGCGTTGGCTTATCTCATTGAACACAATCAACGAGATGGGAAACCCTATGAGAAGGATGATGGACCAGACCGTCATTTTGGTTTCGCTCCGCTTGGACGGCGCGTTTTGTTCGGACCAGTGGGCTTGTTGTCGAGCACGCCCATGGGCAACTGCCAGGCTTTCTCTATGATCTGGTTTTGACCGCCCAGATAAATATCATCTAACGGCTTAGCGTTTGGCATGACGAGGGTTTTGACGTCTTTCATTGCAGATTCAGCGATACCAATTGTTCCGTGTTCTGCTTTTTCAGCAGCGCGGCGGGCGGCCGCTACGGGAAGGCCCCAAACGTCATAAACGAGGCGCTGAGTGCCGACAATGCCGCCGTCAATCTCACCTGATGCGATGCCTACCTGAATGGAGAGCGCCATACCGTGAGTTTTGTTGAAGCGGGCAACAATATCGGATAGAGACCCTGCAGCATTGATGCAGCGACGTACATGGTCGAGTCGATGCCCAGACAGTGAGCATACGCCGACATAAATTTCGCCAAGGGTTTTTACCTTATCGACGCCAATGCGTTCGGCCGCGCTATCGAACGAGCCGACAAGGTCGTTGAGGAGCTTAAGCGTCTCGCTCGCTGTTCGGTCGACCATGAGGGCTTCTATGCCTTCGATGAGAACGATCAGGACAGAAACGTCATCATGGGTTTCGGCGATAACGCGATCCCCGGCGCCAAGGCGGTCCGCTACCATTTCGGGGAAGATGGACCGGAGCATTGTTTCATAAGCTTTGGATTGACCTTCAAGCTTGTCAGCGCGGGCCTCTAGCTCACCTGCCATCGCGTTGAAGCGTTGGCCGAGGACAGCAAATTCGTCCGTGCCCTTATCAGGCACGCGGATGCCGCGCTCACCTTCCGCAAGCTTGTTGGCGGCAAAGGCGAGCTGCTCAACTGGTTTCATAATTAGGCCCGCGAGCCACAAGGCGGCGAGTGAAAGTAGGATGGCTGCCGCCGTTGTGGTGAGGAGCATTTTATTGCGGAAATCGACGGCGGACGAATAGGCTTCATCGACATCCATTTCAGCGAGAATGGCCCAGCGCATGCCGCCTGCATTCACAAGCGAATAAGATGACATGACGGGCACGCCGCGATAATCATCGACGATGATAAATCCTTCTTCGCCCCTGAATGCTGCCTCGACGCTGGGCGTCTCGACCTTTTGCATGAGGACGGAGGTGTCAGATTTTTTTATCTGGGCGAGCAAGTCGGCGGGTGTACCGATCTTCTCGATGGCTTTGAGGTAGTTCTCTTTGTCTTCGATGAGGAAGCGAGAGGAGGAGCGCATGAACCGGTCACTGCCGACGAGATATGTTTCACCGGATTTTCCGAAGCCGCTCTCTTCCCATTTGCCGCTGGCGGTCATGGCTTCGTCGATCGCGCCGATGGGTACTTCTGTTGCGATTACGCCGACCAAGTCTCCCCCGTTGGAGAAGACAGGCGCGGCCATGAAGGCGGCAGGGGCGTAGAAACTGGGCGGATAGGGGCGGAAGTCTTCGAGGACGACATTGCCCTCATTGCCAACCGCAGTCGCGCGAATGAAGGCCTCGGCCAATGATGTGCGGGCCATGGTGCCCTCGAGCACGTTTACGCCGAGGTCTGATTCTTTGTAGGTCGTGTAGATAATGTTGCCGTCAGGATCGAGCAGCATGATGTCTTCATAGGCGCGCTGTTCAGTGATTTGGTAGAAATAGTCGTGGATGCGTTCATGCACGAGATCATATTCGGGGATGAGCCAAGGTTCTTGGCTGTTCAGCCACTCGGCTTTGCCTTCCCAGCCGCCGGGATTGTTTATGTAGTAGGCCAGTTGCAGGAGTTGCCCGCGTGGATCAGATGGGGCGTGGCGCTCGAAAACAGGGGTGCCTTCTTTGGAGCCATGGATTTTGATGTCTGCGAAGTATTTGTCTGTGTAGCCGTCTTTCAGAGCACCGATATCAACGCGATCAGGGTCGAAATTGTCGAATGCTTCGCGTAAATCGACCACAGCCGGGGCTAGGATGGGGTTTTCTGCCTGAAGGCTAAAGTCAGAAACGAGCGTTTTGAAGTAGACTTCGATCTCATGTTTTCGAGCTTCACGCAGCGACGTTAACTGGGATTCAGCTGACGCTTTCATGGACGAGATAGCGTTGCTCCACGCCACCCATGCGATGCCCACAGCCATTGAAATACCTAGCGCGAGCACAAGCGCGAGCAGCTTCGAGCGGATCGAAAACTTATTTAGCAATGTTCTTTACCCCTAGTGCTGCCCGTTCTGGAGCAGGTATATCTTGCCCTGTCCTATACAATTTTTGTGCCTCATCAAACAGCGCGCGTGCCATTGCTTGTTAGGCTTGCCATTGGCGCGCTAGGCAGCGTAAGCCAAGCGGGATGCAACATGATCTGCCAATTGACGAGGTCTTGCCGGAGATTGGGCAGGTAATGCGCGCGGGCACGCGGCTCGTGCTGGCGGCGCCGCCTGGCGCGGGTAAGACAACACGTGTGCCGCTTTTTCTGGCGGGATTAACCGGCGAAGAGAAATGCATCTCCGGCAAAATTCTGTTGCTTGAGCCGCGCCGGGTTGCCGCGCGAATGGCTGCACAATATATGGCAAAATCACTGGGTGAACCGCTTGGCAAGACAGTTGGCCTCTCGACACGGGTGGACCGTAAAGTATCTTCGGAGACCAAGATCGAAGTCATCACCGATGGCTTGTTCACACGCCGGATTTTGTCTGATCCGGAACTGTCTGGCATTGGCGCGGTGATATTTGATGAGTTCCATGAGCGCAGATTGAACGCGGATTTAGGGTTGGCGCTCGCCTTGGAAACGCAGGCAGCCTTTCGCGATGATTTGTCGGTCATCCTCATGTCAGCGACGCTGGACACAGGCGCGGTCTCAAGGGTGATCGACGCACCGGTCATACAAAGCGAAGGCCGGGCATACCCAGTAGAAACGGTCTATCTGGGGCGATCTGACCAGCGCATAGAGGATCGTATGGCCAGCGCGATCAAAAAAGCCCTGAGCGCGCAGGATGGGTCAGTCCTCGCTTTCTTGCCGGGTGCTGGGGAGATAAATCGCACGGCGGAACGGCTTGAAAATTTACCCAGTGACTTGCTTATCGCTCCACTCTATGGCGCGCTGTCGCCACAAAAACAGGACGCAGCAGTGAGCGCCTGTGTGGACGGTCAGCGCAAAGTGGTGCTGGCGACAGATATTGCTGAAAGTGCGCTGACAATTGACGGTGTACGGATAGTTATCGACTCCGGCCTTGCGCGAGTTGCTGAGGATGCCGCTGGCGGTATGGGTCAACGCTTGCGGACGGTGACGGCATCGCGGGCGTCTGTTGATCAAAGGCGGGGGCGGGCAGGGCGAACCCAGTCTGGAGTTTGCTATCGTTTGTGGGATGAGGCCGCAACACGAGGCCTACCTGCCGCGCCGCAGCCTGAGATTTTGACGAGCGACCTGTCCGGTCTGGTTTTGGCGCTGGCGGAATGGGGCGAGCGTGACCCCGGTAAGCTTACATGGATGACGCCGCCCCCAGCGGGCAAGGTGAAGGCGGCGCAAGCTCTTTTACTGTCGCTCGGCGCGTTGGACACACAGGGCGCGATAACGCCGCTTGGTGCGGAAATGTCGAAATTACCATTGTCGCCGCGATTGGCTGCGCTGGTGGCGGGGTGTGAAAATCGGCATGAGCGCGCGTTAGCTGCTGAGGTGGCAGCGCTGGCCGGAGAGCGCGGTGTCGGCGGCAACAGCACAGATATTCGGGAACGGCTGGCACGGTTTCGATCTGAGAGAAGCCAGCGCGCACGGGTGTTGCAGAAACAGGCAAGCCGTTGGGGCGACGGGGCTGATCCGCGAGGTGACATAGGGAGGATACTGGCGCGGGCCTTTCCTGACCAATTGGCGCGCAAGCGCATAGGGACGGGCGCGACTTATCTGATGGCATCGGGGCGTGCAGCGCGGCTGGATGAGACTGACAGCTTATCCGGAAGTGAATGGTTGGTGATACTGGATCTGGGCGGGGCGTCGAAAGAGGCGCGGATAAGCTTGGCGGTGCCTATCAGTGAGGTCGATGTGCTGCGGATCAATCCGCCTGCCCTGAAAGACACGGCGGAGTTCGACCCGGCATCTGGGCGGTTCTCGGCCCGGCGGGTGAAAGCCATTGGCGCGATCATTTTGTCGGAGGCTCCGTTGCCGAAACCGAATGCGAAGATGGCAGCGGATGCGATGCTGGAGGCCGTCACAGAAATTGGATGGGAAGCCATTGGAGTGGGCGACGTGATTGCGGAGACCTGCGTGCGACTAAAGATTTTATCCGATGCCGGACAAATTGATATTGAGCTGCCCACCCCTGAAGATCTCTCTGAAGCAGCAGGTGAGTGGTTGCGGCCTCTGCTGGTTAAAGGCGGTGCGCAATTGCCGTCTGCGTCTAAGGTGAGGGAAGCGCTGGTGCAGCGTTTTGACTGGCAGGTACAAGAAGCTCTGCGCGAGCAGGCACCGTTAAATCTGGTGCTCGCGTCTGGCCAGTCTGCCAGTGTGGATTATCTGGATGCGCGGGCGCCTTTAGTGTCTGCCAGGGCGCAGGCATTCTACGGCGCTGATCGTCACCCTACCCTTGCGGGCGGTCGCGTGCCGGTGACGGTCGAACTGCTGTCCCCGGGCATGAAACCCGCCGCAACGACACAGGATTTACCGGCATTCTGGCAGGCGGGGTATAAGGATATGGCGAAGGATATGCGGGGGCGCTATCCCAAGCATGACTGGCCGGAAGACCCTGCCAACGCCAAGCCACACGAGGGGCGGACGAAGAAGCGATTGTGAGAAACTAAAACGGACAGGGCGCGCTGAGATTGAGTATTTCTTGGGTTAGCGGGTGCTTGAAAGAAAGTTGATCGGCGTGGAGGCAAAGACGAGGCGATACGGCGAGCGCTTCTTCGGATGCATACAGATCGTCCCCCAAAATAGGGTTTCTGATAGCGGCCAAGTGGATACGCAACTGATGGGTGCGCCCAGTCAGCGGAGACAGGATCAAGCGGGCGCCATGGGGGTGGTTTCCATCTATTGCGTATTTGGTTTGGCTTGGCTTTCCGGTTTCATGGTCAATTTTTTGGCGTGGCCTGTTAGGCCAATCGATTAGGATGGGCAGGTCAATCAACCCGGAAGGCTCGTCTGGCTCTCCCCAAACATTCGCGATGTAGCGTTTGGTGACTTGGCCTTTTTCAAACTGCATTGAGAGTGCGCGCTGAACGTCTTTGCCGCGTGCGAAAATGAGCAGCCCACTTGTGTCCATATCCAGTCGGTGAACGGTGAGTACGTCGGCATGGATATTTTTCACGCGACTGATAGCGCAGTCTGCTTTTCCAGGGCCACGTCCGGGAACCGACAATAGCCCGCTCGGCTTGTTGATAACCAAAATCTGCGGGTCATCGTAGATGATCTCGAGCGGATCTGTGGGCGGGCAGTAGGGGGGCGCGATGTGATTTGTTATTAGAGAGCCCTCAGCTAAAAGCATTTGAAATTTTGGCGCTGACAAGGCGCGCACACTGTGTAAAAGCACGGGCACTTGTGTAAGTCGATGCGCTTAGACTTTTGGGAATCCAATGCGGAAGACTGTTCCATTTTTACCTGTCGATTCCAGCTCGAGCGTCCATCCCATTCCCTCAGCGAGCTCTCTTGCGATAACGAGACCGAGGCCGGACCCACCAGCTTTATTAGAGCTGCGGAACGGGGTGAATAGGGAATTTTTTATGCGGCTGGGGATACCTGTTCCGGTGTCTGAAATGCGCAAAGTATTGGTACGCGCAGAGAGCGTTACGATAGGCTCTTTTGGTGAGTGCGTCATTGCTTGGGCGGCGTTACGGATCAAATTAACCAGCATGCGGTGCAGATGTTCACGGTCGGCTGAAACGTACAAATCAGTGGGGATATCGATCTTGTAGCTCGTCTGCGGAAAGGGAGCGAGAGCTTCTTCCGTGGCTTCTTTGGCCGCGATCGCCAAGCCTAGTTGAATGAGTTGTGCGGGTTGAGGCGCGGCTTTGCCATAAGCCAGGGTATCATTGGCGAGACGAATGGCGCGCTCAAGCGATCTTTCGATACGCGGTGCGGCTTTTGCGACGCGCGGATCATCAGAAAGCGCGAGAGATTCGGAAACGATTTGCGCCGAGGCGAGGGAGTTACGCAAATCGTGATTGATCTTGGCAACTGCGCTTCCCAGCTCGGCCAGGTGGGTCCGCTGCCTGAAGCTCTCCGCCACGGCGGTTTCCATTTCGGCAAGTGCGTTCTGGGCGCGCCCGATCTCATCTTGGCGGCTGGTCGGGCGCAGACGTTGTTTCCAACTGCCCGGATCGAGCCCGATTTGCTCAACACTCGCGGTGACGCGTTTGATTGGGTAGACCACATAATTGTGCAGGACGTAGTAGAGCAGTGTGCTTGAGATTAACCCGATGAGAACGGATAAACCGCCAATTCGCCATGCATAAGCTCTCAAGTCATTTCTGAGCGGGACTTGCGGAACGATAAATTCGATGAGCCGATCAGAGGTTGTACCATCTACGGTGACGATGATGTAGCGCTCGCCCTTGGAAAACAGCAATCCAATGGTGTCGAACAAATTCGCCATGACGGTGTCGGTGATGAGGTTTACGGAATAGAACGAGCCATGAATGGGTTCTACCGGCGCCAAAAGCAGCGTTTTGATATCGTCCTCAGCTTCGCTTACCGAGAGTACCTCAGCGGACATAAGTAGAGTGCGGCTAAGCTCGTCTGAAACCATGCGGGATGGCGCTGCTTCTAATGCGAGCGCAGCGATGCGGGCGGCATCACCGCGATCAGTCAGCCACGTTTTTCGAAAATCAGAAGCGCTGGGTAGAAAAACGACCAATTCGAGCAACAAAATCGACACAAGTGTCAATGCGAATAGCCGCGCCGATAAGCCGGTGTGCCACGGGGCGTCTTCTGCCTCAGATGTTTGAACTGAAGTCACATGTGAATGCTACTTCACCGAATGCGTTGCAACAAGCCTATGAGGGTCTTTGTTCGGGGAGAAAATAGTGCATCTGTGAAGTGGCTAGAGGCAGCGCGTTTCACGATTTCTGATCGCGTTGGGTAGGGTGACACGAAATTAGTCAGGTCTTTTACCTTTAGGCCATTGGACATAGCTAGCGCTACGATTTGCAAGGTCTCACCGGCGCCTTCTCCGACGATAGATGCGCCGATTATTCGCCCCTTCAGGATCACTAATCTGGCCTCTCCAACGGGCTTTCCTTCAGAGATTGCGCGATCATTCTCTCCGAGAGAAAAGTGCGCAATTTTTACGCGGTCACCATGTTTTTCGCGCGCCTCTGATTCGGTAAGGCCGATTTGGGCGAGTTCAGGCGAGGTGTAGGTGACGGCTGGAAGGGGCAAACTGTGCGCCTTTGTACCTTGTTTGAAGAACGCTCGCCGCACGAACACTGAGGCGTGCCACCCAGCGACATGGGTGAACTGTTCCATGCCCGCCACGTCACCCAGCGCCCAGACGCGTTTATTGCTGTTTGAGCGTAATGTATCGTCCACAGTTATGCCTTTTCTGGTGTGGGCAACGCCGCCCGCGTCTAGATCGAGGCCTTCGAGTGCCGTTTGGCGACCAACTGCGACAAGGAGATGGCTGCCGGAGACCGTGTGCTCGCCCTCTGCGGACTCAAGCGTAACGGTAATATTGCCAGCTGTTCCGGAAACTTTGGTGGCTTTTGTGCCCTCAAGTATGCTGACCCCTTCATCTTTGAGGGTGTTTAGGACGATTTCGGCATGGCTTGGCTCTGCACGGCTGAGGGCCTTGAACATTTCGATCACAGTGACCCTCGCTCCGAGGCGGCGGAAAGCTTGCGCCATTTCGATGCCGATGGGGCCCCCACCGAGAATGAGCAGATGCTCAGGGAAGTCCGGCATGTCGAAGAGGGTTTCATTGGTCAGGAAGGGGGTGTCTGAGAGGCCTTCAATTGGCGGAATGAAAGCATGTGACCCTGCGGCGATAACAATGCGGCGCGCCTTGGTGCGCGTGGAGTCTGATCCGATGGTGTTGCGGTCAACAAAATGGGCATGTTCGCGGATGACGGTAACACCAAGACCTTCGAAACGTTCCTGGCTGTCCACGGGGGCGATTGTATCGATGGTCTTGCGAATGTGAGCTTTGACACCGTTCCAGTCTGTGCGGGGCGCCTCTGTTTCAACGCCAAAAGCATGGGCCTCGCGAATAGTAGCCGCGTGCTTGGCGGCGCTGATCAAAGCTTTGGAGGGGACGCAGCCTGTATTGAGGCAATCGCCGCCCATCTCGCCGCGCTCATACAGCACGACTTTTACGCCCAGCATTGCGGCGCCCGCCGCAGCAGAGAGGCCAGCAGAGCCCGCGCCAATGATGCAGAGGTCTGCGGTGATGTTGCGTTGCTTGGTTGTGGGCTTGGTCATTAGCTATTTGTGTCCAGTTGGGGTGGTTTCTTACCGATCGTTTTTTTCCACAGGATGGGTAGGAGCGAGACGAGGAGGAGGGCGATCACAGCGGGCAGTAAGTTCCAGAGGACTGAGCCTAGGTCTGGGTCTTCGCCGCGATCGAATGTGGCGCCGAGGCCTGCGCCAACCCATGTGTAGGCCAGCACGCCGGGGATAATGCCGAGGGATGTGGCAAGCGCATAATCGCGAAATTTTGCACCCAGCAGCGCCGGTGCGATATTGGAGACGGGGAAGGGCATGGCGGGAATGAAGCGCATCGCAAACATGTAGCTGAGAGGGCTTTGCTGGAACTCGTCGCGGATCTTTTCGACGTAACCGCCCGCGACCTTTTTGAGGCTCTCACCGAAGGAGGTTCGGGCTGCGAGGAATAGTAAGCTGGCCCCGACCGTTGCACCAATGACGGTGAGTATAGTGCCGCCGAGGAGACCGAAGAGGAGGCCGCCCGCTATGGTGATCCAGAGGGCGCCGGGGATCATGAAGAAGGTGCTGGCAGCGTACACGCCGAGATAAGCGATCACAGCCAAAAGGAAGTTGTTAGCTACAAAGGCGTCTAGCTCGTTGCGACGGTCTCTTAGTGTTTCCAAGGACAGAAACTCGAACAGGCCCAAGGACCAAGCGGCAATCAAACCCCCTATGATGAGGTAGAGCGGCCATAAGCGTAGCCAAACGGGACGTTTCGGGCGGTTTGATGCAGTTTGGGGGCTATCTGATGTCATTTAGAGACCAATCATAATCATATTTGCGAATGCGCGGGCTGTCTTTGAGAGCACTTGCCAGTGGCTCATCGGCATAGAATTCGAGATGGGCAAGAATGCGTGCGTTGCTGCCGCCGAAATCATCGCGATACCATTTGAATATGCTGGACAGGACAAGGCCGGACTGTTTGACGGTCACACCGCGAGGGTGATTGATGTAGGCGCGGGCAGCGGCGTCTAAATCTGCGGAAAGCGTTTCGGCCTCCCATAGCGTGGGTTTCAGGTCTGGGCAGCCATAGGAGGCACAATTTAGCGCGTAGTGGACGCGTGGATCTTCGTACCCTTCGCGAAGAATGTCATGCTCGATGGTGTGGAGGGAGATCGGTTCGCTATTGATGGTGACAAAGACTTTCTTCCAAGGCCCGCCGAATAGGTAACCACTCTTGATCGAGCGCGTCGGATATCGCGACAGAATATGCCTGATGGTCACGGCATTGTAGATGTTGATCCAGTCAGCGTAATTCTCTGGTGTGATGGCGTCGAGGTCGCGGGTTTCGAACTGATCGATATAAGCGTTGAGGGCGCCTTGAGCGGCGGTGTCAGATTTCAGCTGGGCGTAATCAATACGCGCCACACCATCATCTGGAGACGTGACATAAGAAGCCAATGCTTCATTCCATGCCGCGTTGGGCGTTTGAGCCAGAACTGGTGCGGCCATGAGCAAGTAGGCTAAAGCGCCGAAAAATGCTTTAAGCATAATGAATATTTCGTCCTGATCTTAGATTATCTTCTCACCCTCATATAAGACTTGCCTGCAAAGCACACACTTCACAACACAAGCGATTATGGTAACGGATTTGTGATAATGTGATTTTGAACATCAACTCAGGTGTGAATCAGCGGTGTGACGGCTTGACCAAAACCAGCCCGCACTGTATTGGCCCCTTTTTCGAGATTTAGAATATTCTAGGGCCAATCCCATGAAACGTACTTTCCAGCCAAGCAACCTTCGCCGTAAGCGCACACACGGTTTTCGTGAGCGCATGTCGACCAAGAATGGCCGCCGGGTGTTGGCACGTCGCCGCGCCAAGGGTCGCAATTCACTGTCTGCTTAAGACGGGGGTGGATGGCTAATGCCGTCCAGCGATAAATTGCACATGAGCAAGACTATTGGAATTGAGGTCGTCAGGCTAAGCCGACGACCTCAATTTCTGTTTGCGCGCAAAGGTATTACAGAGCGCCGCAAGTCGCTTTTGATTCAAGCCCGCCGCCGGGCAGGAGACGCGCCGGGCGCGCATATCGGCGAGGGCTTCACGGCCACCAAAAAGATCGGCAACGCTGTCATTCGAAATAAATGTAAGCGCCGCCTGAGAGAGGCGTCCCGCCAATTATTACCCGGTTTAGGTCAACCGGGGTGGGACTATGTTTTCATCGCACGCAATGTGACAGCTGATATTGCGTGGCAGCGCTTGCTTGACGATATGGAAAGCGCGCTGATAAGCCTCGCGGCTGATTGATCACGCGCTTACGCATAGCGTTTCGCTAAGACAAACTTACCATTCGGGGCATGTTCCATGGAAAAAGAAGACCAGCGTAATTTCCTTCTCGCAATGGTCCTGTTGTTTGCATTTATGTTCGCTTACCAGAAGTTCTTCTGGGAGCCGTCCAAGAAGCAACACGAGACAGAGCAGGCAGTTGCTGCGGCTGAATTGCAGGCGAGCGGAGCTGAGATTCCGGGTACTCCTGTTGCCGTTTCGAAAGTGCCGGTTGCTGAGGCCTTGTTGACCAGCCCGCGTGTCGCGTTCGATGGCAACGCAGTCGATGGTTCTGTGCGCCTATCAGGTTCGCGCATTGATGATCTGAATTTGAAGCGTCACTTCCTGACAGTGGAGAAAGAGACTGAGGTGCGTTTGCTGCGCCCCGAGACTGCTGATGTCAGTTTCTTTGGCACGTATTACTGGGCCGAGGGCAAAACGCTGGTCGCTGGTGCGCGGTCTGACTGGGAGAAGTTTAGCGAGGGGGCGTTGTCATCTAGCAATCCGCTGAAGCTGCGTTTGGATACGGGCAAAGACTTGATGATTGAGCGGGTTATTTCGCTTGATGATAATTACATGTTCTCGTTCGAAGATACGCTAATCAACTCCGCTGATGGCCCACGCTCATTGCGCGCGATTGGGACGCTAGAGCGCCAAGGGGATTTCAAAGACTTTCTCGAAGTGACCGATCCGGGGTCTGCGGCCTCTGGCGCTGGCGGTTTGGCCCATATGGGCATTATGGGCGTGATGGACGGCAATTTGCGCATGCAGAAATATAAGGCTGCGTTCAAAGGCAAGAAGATGAAGGGCGAGTCTGAGCAGGCTCAATTCACCACGACGGATGGTGGTTGGTGGGGCCTAACAGACAAGTATTGGATGAGCGCGTTGGTTCCCGATCAGACGCAGCCCTTTACGTCTTTGGTCAATAAACGCCAGCTTGCGAGCGGCGGGTCATTGCAGGTGCGCACGGAAAGCGCGCCGGTGACGTTGGCTGCGGGTGACCGGGTGACCATTACAAACCATCTCTTTGCCGGCGCTAAGCGGTTTGAGATTCTACAGGGCTATCAAAACGATCTGGGCATTCCGCGTATGGTCGATGCGATTGACTGGGGTTGGGCGTTCTTCCTGACCAAGCCGTTTTTCTATGCGCTTGAGTGGCTGAAGAATGTAGTTGGCTCGTTTGGTCTCGCCATCTTGGCCTTTACTGTTTTGATCAAGCTGCCGCTCGTGCCGCTATATAATCAGAGCTATAAGTCCATGGCGAAGATGAAGAAGCTGCAAGAGCCGATGAAAGAGATCCGCGAGCGTTTCAAAGCCGACCCGCAGCGCCAACAACAAGAAGTTATGAAGCTGTATAAGCAAGAAGGCGCAAACCCGATTGGTGGGTGCCTTCCTATTTTGGCGACCATTCCGATCTTCTATGCGCTTTATAAGACGTTGTATGTGACGTTGGAGATGCGCCACACGCCGTTTATGTTCCTCAAGGATTTGTCAGCGCCCGACCCCACGGCGATTGGTAATCTGTTCGGCCTGTTGCCTTGGGCGGCGAGCGACATCAAAGCGTTGCCAATCATTGGCATCATTATTGGTATTGGTATCCTGCCGTTGCTGTACGGGATTACGATGGCTGCGATGCAGACACTGAACCCGCCGCCGCCGGACCCGATGCAGGCGAAAATGATGATGATGCTGCCGATCGTGTTTATGTTCGTATTTGGCGGTTTTGCCTCTGGCCTTGTACTTTACTGGGTGTGGTCAAACCTTCTGTCGTTCGGGCAGCAATATTTCATCATGCGCCGAAATGGCGTTGAGCCGGAGTTCGTCAAGAAAATACGAAGTCTGATAACTGGTAAAGCCAAGGACGCGAGTTGATACTATGACCGATACGCCCGCCTATACTGAAGAACAATTGGAAACCGGGCGCGTCCTGTTTTCGGGGCCTGTAGCCTTTGTGAAAGGCGTTGTGGCGCTGGATGGTCTGCCCGTGGGCGACCGGACCGAAGTGTGCTTTGCCGGGCGCTCTAATGTAGGCAAATCTAGCCTCATCAACGCGCTGACCAACCGCAACAAACTGGCGCGGTCTTCCGCTGAGCCGGGGCGGACGCGGGAGCTGAACTATTTTGATCTGGGTGAGGGGCAAGTGTTCCTCGTTGATCTTCCGGGCTTTGGCTATGCCAAGGTCAGCCGAACACAGGCCGAAGCCTGGATGAAGCTGACACGTAGCTATTTGCGCGGCCGGCCAAATCTGCGCCGTGTGTTCTTGCTGGTCGATGGCCGCCGGGGCCTGATGGATACTGATCTTGATGTCATGAAGATGCTGGATACGTCTGCAGTGACGTATCAGATCGTGCTGACCAAGGTGGATAAGCTGTCTAAAGGTGAGGGCGATAAGCTGGCGGCTGAAACTGAGCTGGTGCTGAAGAAGCATGGCGCGGCGCACCCGACTGTCATCATGTCATCGGCTGAAAAGGGCTGGGGTTTGCCAGAGCTTCGGGCCGAGATTGTTGGATTGCTTTAGAAGGTAAAGCGTATGGGCGTTGAGATTAGAGTTGATGATTTGCAGGGGCCAGAAATTGCTGCGCTGTTGCAAACTCACGCTGATCTGATGCTATCGCAGTCGCCTGAAGAGAGCTGTCATTTTCTGCCACTTGAAGGGCTTCAGAAGCCCAGCATTACCGTGTGGAGCCAATGGGAGGCCGGGCGTTTGCTTGGCTGTGGCGCGATCGCGGATATTGGCGGTGGGCATGGCGAGATCAAATCTATGCATGCGCGCGAGAGCGAACGTGGGCGCGGCCTTGGCGAGCAGATGTTGCTGCACATAGTGGACGCGGCGCGTGGCCGGGGCATGAGCGCGCTGTATCTGGAAACGGGCTCGCCAGAGGGGTTTATCCCAGCGCGGCGCCTGTATGAGAAGCATGGCTTTGCCGACTGTGAGCCGTTTGGCGATTACACGCACGACCCGATGAGCGTGTTCATGTCGCGGGCGCTTTAGCGAAAAAGCTAATTCCCGCCGCCTAGTATTTTGCTGCCTGCTGAAATTCCGTTTTGGATAGCATCTATGTCTTTGTCCTCAAACTTACGGAACGCTCCGTAGAAAAAGGCAACAGTTATCGTGGTGATTGAGGTAATTGGTGCAACAATTATTGCGACGCCAATTGCGGAGCCCATAAATATCGGTTCTCCACCGATTACTTTGTTAACAAGGCCAATGAGTACGAATGCCATGAAAAATAGGGCGCCTAGCCCGACGCCGACGGCTACCCATTTTAGAGCGCGGCGCTGTCCGACCTCCTTTTTCAGTAGATCGTTCAGGTCTGCCTCCGCATTTAGCGCCCTGAATTCTAGCAGTTCCTTATTTGCTGAATCCCGTTCGTTGGAGGTCGACACCAAGTCCGGATCGTACGGCGGGATATCGTCTTCGTTCACGTTAGGCTACTTTTGCGGCGTTTGCAGCACTGCGCTTCAGAACGTAGTGCTGACGAATGAGTTCGTCTGGTATGGTTGCATAATGCCCGCCAGTTTTGGTCGCAATATCCCAAGGGCCGCCTGAAATATGGGTCAGGTCTGAAAGCTGAAATGAGGTTAGCGATCCATAAATATCCCATATTTGCTCTAGCAATTTTTCATCCGCAGCGGATAGGTCCGGTTGCTGCGATAAGGTCAGCGTATTTTTGATCGAGATTCTCTGTGCCCGGAAGTCATTGTAGACGTCAGGAATGACCGGGCCGTACTGCCACGCTTCGATCTTATTCGTAAACAGCGGGGCCTTGCGGATCTCCAAATGCCAGCCATGGGCAATGTATGTCAGCTTCAAAAGTGACATAATTGAAAGGCTCCGTTGATCCTTAATAGACCGCTTGACGAACCAATTCGCTATTTGACGGGCGTCGTAACTCATGTGCTGTGAACTTTCTCCTTAGGTTATATATAGGCATGTTGGTATAAAAAGTGAACATTCTCGCTAAAGTTTGTCAGATTTGGCAATCGGTTGGATAGACTTACCTCTGTTTTCTGAACAGCTACAGCGTGTTCATGTCGCGGGTGCTTTAGCGAAACCTGTTTGAGCGCGCGCACAAACCGCGCTAAAGGGCGGGGATGACTGATATGACCCCGAACATCACAGCCGAGACCCTGTCTGAGGCGCTGCCCTATATTCAACGCTATGTGGGCCAAACCATTGTTGTGAAATATGGCGGGCACGCCATGGTGGATGAGAAACTGTCTGCCATGTTTGCGCGTGATGTTGTGCTGCTGAAAACGCTGGGGCTGCACCCTGTTATTGTGCATGGCGGCGGGCCGCAGATTGGTAAGCTGCTCGATCGGCTCGGCATTGTGTCTGAATTTAAAGGCGGCTTGCGGGTGACCGATGAGGCGACGATGGAGGTGGTTGAGATGGTGCTGTCTGGCCCGATCAACAAATCAATCGTGCGCGCGATTAGCCAAGCGGGCGGCAAGGCGGTTGGCTTGTCTGGCTCTGATGGTAATCTGATACAGGCTGAAAAGGCCAACAAAACCCAGCGCGACCCGGATAGCCATATTGAGCAAGTGATTGATCTTGGCTTTGTGGGCGAGCCGTCTGGCATTGATACTAGCGTGCTGGACGCGCTGCTGAGCGCTGATTCACAGCTTATTCCAGTTGTCGCGCCTGTGGGTGTTGGCAAGGACGGTGCGCGTTACAATGTGAACGCTGATACGGCGGCGGGGGCCTTGGCAGCGGCGCTAGATGCTAGTCGTCTATTGCTGTTGACCGATGTTGCGGGTGTTCTGGATAAAGACAAGAAGTTGATGCGGGAGATCGCTGTTGGCGAGGTTCCGGGCCTGATCGAGGACGGTACGGCTGCGGGCGGTATGATTCCCAAGCTTGAAACGGCGGCCCATTCTGTGATTCATGGGGTTGGGGCGGCAGTAATTCTCGATGGGCGTGCGCCGCATGCCTTGCTTACGGAGCTATTCACCGAACATGGCGCAGGTACGCTTATTTCTTAGTTTGATGCTGGCAGTGGCTGGCATAAGTTTGCTGGCAGCACCGGCTGAGGCGCAATCCTCCCGCAAGGGATGGAATTTGTGCAATAAGACCAGTTACATCATCGAGGCATCGGTGGGGCACCCGGCTGAAGACGGCATTATGGTCGATGGCTGGAAGAAAGTGCGCCCAGGCAAATGCTTGTTGGCTGTGCCGGGACCGCTGGACCCGAAATTTCACTTTCTGTATGCGCGCACATCAACTGCCCATCGTGGGGGAACCCGTGAGTGGGGCGGGGAGACGGATTTGTGCGTTGACCCGACTGGGAGCTTTTCATTCGATAGTCCGCCTGATTGCGCTGCAATGGGGCTAGAGTCGCGTGGCTTCCGGGCCATTGAGATTACGAAACGATCTAGCTGGACGACGAATTTTACTGAGGTCGATAATTATACCGCCGAGAAGGCGCAGGCCGCTGGTTTGCAGCGTTTGTTGGAGGAGGCAGGCGTTGTTTCTGGCTCGATTGACGGACGCATTGGCCACAAGACACGGGCCGCAATCGGCCGCTTTTTGGAGCGCAACGGATTGCCGAGTTCTACGTCTGATGTCGATCTGATCGATTATCTTGAGCAAGTGGCCAAGGATCGCGGGCGCGCGGTTGGCATGACGCTTTGTAACCGCACCAAGAAACGCGTGTGGAGCGCAATTGCGCGGCGAGGCACTCAAGGCTGGGAGAGCCGTGGCTGGTGGATGCTGGAGGCTGGCTCCTGCGCACGAGTGATCGATGATCCGCTGCGAGGTAATGAGCATTTCGTCTATGGTGAGATGGAAGATGGCGCCAAGCTGCGCTCATTGGCTAAAGCAACGGATGCTTTCTGTGTCGGGCGGTCGCGGTTTGCGATTGTGGGCCGGGATGAGTGTGAGGCGTCAGCCTATCGTACGGCATTATTTGCAGCCACGCCGGAACCGGTAGATCGCAAGCTAGTGTTCGAGTTCTTTGAACGTGATTTCGCAAAGGCCGGAAATGACTGATCCGCGCGCGGGCGTACATATAGCGCCATTTGGGAGCTTTGGGCACGTAACTGACTGGGTCTTTGACCTAGATAATACGTTGTATCCGGCTGAGTGCGATTTGTTCGCTGAGATCGACACCAAGATGACGGAATTTGTGTCGTCGTTTTTGGAACTTCCAACTGATGAAGCCCGCAAGGTGCAAAAACATTACTACAAGACCTATGGCACAACACTGTCTGGTTTGATGGATGTGCATGGCATGGAACCAGCGGATTTTTTGCATCATGTGCACGAGATTGATTTATCGCCGCTGCCAGATTTGCCAGACCTTCGTGCCGCGATTGGCGCGCTGCCGGGGCGCAAATTTGTCTACACCAATGGATCGCGCCGCCATGCGGAACGGGTGACGGCGAAAATGGGCCTGGACCATCTGTTTGATGGCAGTTTCGGAATTGAAGACGCGGCCTATACGCCTAAGCCGCAGCTTGATTCATATCATGCGTTTTTGAAGCAGCATGACGTGAAGGCGGATGGCGCGATTTTCTTTGAAGACCTCGCCCGCAATTTGAAGCCGGCGAAGGATTTGGGCTTTACAACCGTGCTGGTCCATTCCGAAAAAGACTGGAGCCATGAGCCGATTGAGGCGCGTCCTGCGACACTTGAAGACCTGTTAAAGGATGACGGGCCAGATCACATCGACTATGTGACGGGCGACCTTGCTGCGTTTTTGAACGCGGCGCTTGAAACACTGACCTAATCGGAGACGGCCCAATGACCGCAGCACTCGCCACAACCATAGAAGCAGCTTGGGACAACCGCGACAGCCTATCGACTGCGACGACAGGCGAGGTGCGCGATGCTGTGACCACCGCGATTGACCTGCTTGATAGCGGGAAAGCCCGCGTGGCCGAGAAGGCCGCTGACGGGTCATGGACTGTGCATCAGTGGCTGAAGAAGGCTGTGCTGCTGTCGTTCCGCCTGAATGCGAATGGCGTGATCAATGGCGTACCGGGTGGCGGCGCTTGGTGGGATAAAGTGCCCTCAAAGTTTGAAGGCTGGGGCGCTGTTGAGTTTGAGGCTGCGGGTTTCCGCGCTGTACCACCGGCTGCTGTGCGCCGTGGGTCATTCATCGCGAAGAACGCTGTGCTGATGCCATCTTATGTGAACATTGGCGCTTATGTCGGCGAAGGCACAATGATCGACACATGGGCGTCTGTTGGCTCTTGCGCGCAAGTGGGCGCGAACTGCCACATCTCTGCCGGCACAGGCATCGGCGGCGTTTTGGAGCCTTTGCAGGCTAATCCTACGATCATTGAAGACAATTGCTTCATCGGTGCGCGCTCTGAAGTCGTTGAGGGCGTAATTGTAGGCGAGGGCTCAGTTATTGCGATGGGCGTGTTCATCACCCAGTCTACCAAAATTGTGGACCGTAAAACGGGCGAGATCACTTACGGTAAAGTGCCGCCATATTCTGTTGTTGTACCGGGAACTCTGCCTGACAAAAATGGCGGACCTAGCTTGGCGTGCGCAATTATTGTGAAGACGGTTGATGCGCAGACACGGGCGAAGACTGCCGTGAACGAGTTGTTGCGCGACTAGTCTGAATCATCCGTATGTGTACGCATACGCACTTTCGTTCTGTATGGTATCCCCAGATAGAACGGAGGTGACCATGACGGACGGAAAAATTGCGCTCAATGAGAATGGTTGGATAGTGGTTGCTGACGGCGGGAAGGCTTTGTTTCTTAGGAACGAAGGTGATCGCCAATTTCCAAACTTGATTGTATTTCGTGTTGAGGAGAACGAGAATCTTCAGAATCGCGAACTGACAGAAACGCAGTTTGCTGTGGATCTTGCCAAGCTTCTTTATGAGTATGCACAAAAGGGTGACTTCGGTGAGCTGATACTGGTCGCCAATCCGTCGACGCTGGGAACGATCCGAGGAGAGTTGCATCAGGAAGTGTCGGGCCGGATTGTCGGAGAATTTGCCAAGGATTTGACGAACCACCCGATAAGTGAAATCGAGAAAATCGTACTTGCGTAAGCGCCTTCAATTGACGCTCTGAGGCATTGTGTTCCGTCACGTCACACGTTCTCACGCATGGTGAAGCGGTCCATCTTCCTTTTGAAATAGGGAGAATATGGCGATGGCTAAGGCACCAAAAAAGCATCAGGCAGCGAACGAGGAGTATCTCGCGGGCACTAAGGGGAAGCATGAAGCGCGCCATGTGTTTCCGTTTCCGGCATCTGCTGTGTGGGCCTCATTGCTTGATGCTGATGCGTGGACGCGCTGGCTGCCGATCACCAAGGTGACATGGACGAGCCCGGCGCCAATGGGCGTGGGCACAACGCGCACGGTTGAGATTGGCAAAGAGATCGTCGAGGAGGTCTTCTTCGGCTGGGAAGAGGGGCGTCGGATGGCGTTCCGGTTCGATGCATCCACATTGCCGATCAAAGCAGCGGTTGAGGATTATGTTATTGAAGACCATGCCGATGGCTGCGAGCTGGTCTGGACGGGCCGCGCCACGGGACCGATCATTATTGGCGGCTTGGTCGCGAAACAGCTGACCAAGGGCATCCGCGACGGGCTACCGAAATTGGAATCCCTGATCGGGAGTGACCCGAAGCGGTTTGGCGCTTAGGCGCTAGCCGAGGGCGCAGCCTTCAATCGTGATGCGATGCATGGTGCGGGCTTGGCCGTGATAATCGTTCAGCGCCCAATGCCATGTGGCGCGGTTGTCCCAGAAGGCAACCGAGCCGGGACGCCATTGGAACTGATGCATTGCCTCTAACGCCATGGCGTGGGTGTAGAGTTTCACCAGCAATTCCGTCGACGCTCCAGGTTCCATGCCCTCAATGCCTATTGTGAAGCTGGGATTGACGAACAGTGCTTTTTTGCCGCTGAGCGGGTGGGTGATGACGATGGGGTGGGTAACATCCTGCATCGCGTCGGCGGCGGCGCTATTGCCGATGCGCCCTTTGCCGCTGTCTGAGGATTGGTAATAACTGTTGTTTTTTGAGCCAAATATATGACGTGTCGAGTGGATGGCGCGCTTGCCCTCGATTTGGGTTTTTAGTTCATCTGGAAGGGTATCATAGGCGCGGTACATGCTGGTGAACCGGGTATCGCCGCCTGATGTAGGCAACTGGCGCGCAACCAGCACAGAGCCGAGCGCTGGCTCTACATCATAGGAATGATCTGTGTGCCAGCCGCCGCCGATATTGTCGCGATCATTTTCGCCCTTAGCCACCATCGCGATTTGCGGGTGATCTGGATGGGCCGCGAAGAAGCGGTTTATGTTGATCGCGCCAAAGTGCTCTGCAAAGCTGATATGGTCGATCTCTGATAAATCTTGATCGCGGAAGAAAACGAGGCCGTTTTCGCTGAAGGCGGATTTTACCGTGTCGAGATCGCTGGACGTAATATTGGGAAGGTCGACGCCGTGAATTTCGACGCCGACCCCTTCGCAAGGGACTATTTGAATGGATGACATTTTCGGTTCCTCCTGAGTTTAGTCGAACAGAACGACTTGCCGGGCGACGGTGCTTTTATTGTCTTTCAGGTTTTGCATGGCGCCGGTGATGCCTTCCAAGCCGATCGTGTCAGAGACGAGATCGTCTAGGTGCAGGCGGCCCTGTTTGTAGAGGTCAATCAGGCGCGGGAAATCTATCCGGAACCGGTTTGAGCCCATGACGGCGCCCTGCAGGCGCTTCTCGCTGACGAGCAGGTCAATGCCGGGGATTTCGATGTTTACGCCCGGTGTGATCATGCCGATGATTGTGGCCACGCCGCGTGGGCGTAGCATGTGATAGGCTTGTTCAGCGGTTTGCTTGAGGCCGACACATTCAAATGCATAATGGACGCCGCCCTTGGTGATCTCTTTGACGGCTTCGATGGCGTCTACCTTGGACGGGTTTACCGTATCGGTTGCGCCGAACTTTTTGGCGAGTTCGAGTTTCTCGTCTGACAGATCGACCGCGATAATGCGGCTGGCCCCGGCGATGGCCGCGCCGTTGAGGGTGGAGAGGCCGACGCCGCCGCAGCCTATCACTGCGACTGTAGAGCCGGGCTCAACTTTGGCCGCGTGAAAGACGGAGCCAACGCCCGTGATGACGCCGCAGCCGATGAGGCAGGCCTTATCGAGCGGCATGTCTTTGTCGATGGCGCAGAGCGCGTTTTCGTGGACGAGGATCTGCTCAGCAAAGGAGGAGAGGTTGAGGAATTGCCCGACGGACTCACCCTTGATGGAGAGGCGCGGGGCCTGACCCATTTGGCGGTTGAACTGCTCCTGATTGATCGTGTGGCAGATCGACATGTGGCCAGACAGGCAATATTCGCAGGTGCCACAGAACGGGGAGAGGATAGAGATAACATGGTCGCCGGGTTTGACAGCGGAGACCATTGAGCCAACAGCCTCGACCACGCCTGCGCTTTCATGGCCCAGAATGACCGGCACTTCGATGGGAAAATTAGCATCCCAGAAATGCACATCTGAATGGCACACGCCGACCGCTTTGAGCCTGACCAGCACTTCGCGCGGGCCGGGTTTATCAATTGAAACGGTTTCGATGGACAGCGGAGCATTAGGCTCACGCATTACGGCTGCTCTCATAATTTCCTCCAGATATTGTTTTTATGGAGGGCAGTCTGGCGGATTATTCACGGCTGAGCAAACGGGATGCCTCGATCAGGGGGCATCCCGTCGCGTCAGCTTGGTGGTTTAAAAGTCGAACTGAAGGCGGGCGACGACGCCCTGAGCGGTGTCACCTACTGTGCCGTTGGTGACTTCGGCGGCGAACGCGCTGTCTAGCCCAGAAGTGGATGAGCCGAGGGTGGCATCGCCGTTGAAATAGTTCAGTCCGATACGTGTATTGCGTGTTGGCCACCAGTCAGCGCCGATGAGGAGCGTGTCGAGCGAGCCGCCATCGACGGCTTTGTCGCTAAGGTCGAGGCTGTCATAGCGCGCAACAAGCGAGACCGCGCCCATGCCGCCATCTGTGATCGGGTTGTCGACTTTGGGGCGGTTGAACTTGCCGTCTTTGTAGACTTTCTTGCCGCCGAAGAAGTAGCCCGCTTCGATGTAGTGTCCGCTGAGACTCGGGTCTGCTGTTGCGGTGGCGCCAGCTTTAGTGAGGCCATACTCGCCAGCGAGCCATAGCTGATCGAACAGGCCTGCGGCTTCAACGCCAACAAAAATGTCGCTGCCTGCGATCGAGCCGGTGGAGATGACGCGGCCCGGAATGTGCGCGAAGGCGCGTTGGCGGTATCGGATGTCTCCGGCCGTTTCGCCTTGCTCTCTATAGCGCGCTGACGCGCCAAGATGCACGATTTTGCCGTCTGAATTGATAGGCGTGTATGTGGCGCGTGCGGCGACGGCGTAGCCCTCTTGATTGCTTTCGACATCAAGGTTCTCGCCAAAGACACCTGCTGCGAATGTGTAGTTGTCGCCCTTGGTGTGGGCCATCACGCCGACCCGGCGGTTGAAGGCGAATGCGTCTGTGAACGCGGAACGCTCAAGCGTTGAGATGAAGCGTGAGGAGGTTTGTTCATCCAGTGAGTTCGGCGTCTTCATGTGGCCTGCTTTTACGCCCCAGCCGGTGTCCGGAATTTTGAAATCGAGGAGGGCGTCTTGCACCTTCACTTCGCCAGAGCTGTTCGTGCTCAAAATGGCTTTGCATTTGAGGCCTTTTCCGTAGGTTCCAGATGCTCCGAGATAGACGCGGCGGAATTCTGAGGCGTTCACGTCGAGGTTTGCGGTATCGGCGTCCGCAATGTTGTAGTCGATCTGAACGCGGCCGTTGAGCTTCACGGTGATCGCATCATCGGCCTGCGCAATGGGTGCGCCTGCGAGTGCTAGAACGCCTGTGAAGGCGAGGGCTGCTGTGCTTTTTGATCGAAACATTATCCGGTATCCACTCTAAAATCGGTGTCACTGATTCCTGCCGCCTGCGACAGAATTCTGATATCAAGCCCGCGCTTTAGCAGAGTTAAATGACACTTATTTGAAGATCGCCGAATAAGTTACACAATGGCGTTATTTGCGCCCCTGTTCTGATCGGGTCTATGCTTTGCTCTATGATCAATATGATTAGCACAACCAGCAGCCAAGGCTTTGCGCGCATCGCAATTGAGGCGGATATCCCAGAGGTGGGATTCTATATTTATGTGTATGAGACGCCAGTGTCGCAGACCCCAGAGCGGGACTATCTGCAAGACGATTTAGAAATGGCGCTGCTGTTTTGTGAGGAAGACCTCGGTGTACCGAGGAATTCTTGGACGAAGGTCGAGTCGCCGGAATCGTAAGGATGCGCGCGATCCCGGACATTTGCGGTGCAAATTCCGGGATGACGGCGTTGGGTTTCTGGGGGAGGGATGGCTACCTATTCTTCGGCAACAAGTCCGCTGGCGCGGCCCATTACGTGGAAGATTTCGTTCTGGTCCATCGTGCCAGAGACGAGGCTCGAACCGGGGCCGATTGCGAAGATGGCGACGTCTTCACCGGCATGGGTTTCTGCTGGCGCGAAGGCAAGCGATTGCTGCTTGAAATTCTTGTCGGTCGTATCGGTATTACTCAAGTCCAGACGGGCGCAATCGCGGATTTCACCGACCATACGGCAGGCGGTATCACCGTTGGCGTATGACAAGGTTGTGTAGGGCTTACCGTCCGCAGCTTTCAGGTCTGCGCCGAGGCCCGTATCGACCTTGCCGAGGATAGGATTGCCGCGCGACGGATAGCCCGCAATCGTCATCGTGTGGGAATGGTCAGCAGTGACGATGATGAGTGTATCGTCGCTATCGGTTAGCTCCAGAGCGGTCGCGATTGACTGGTCGAAAATGTCCGTGTCGCCGAGCGCGCGGGCTGCGTTGACGCCGTGATGTGCGTGGTCGATCCGCCCGGCTTCGATCATTAGTACATAGCCATCTTCGTCGCGTGACAGACGGGTGATGGCGGCGCGGGTCATTTCTTCGAGTGACGGTTCGTTGCCAGTGCCTTCGGCGCGGTCGAGTTCAAAATTTAGGTGCGAGCGATCAAACAGGCCGAGTACTTTTGCGTCAGTGTCGAAATCAACGGCATCGAAGTCCGCCTGTGTGTGGATCACGGTGTGGGCATCTGATTTTGCCGCCCATTGCGCGGTGAGGTCTTGGCCGTCTGTGCGGTCGCCTTTTCTGAGCTCGTCTTCAACATCAGTGATGGAGTTAGGCAGGAACTTACTGCGCCCACCGCCCATTGCGATCTCAAAGCCGTCACCTTCGGCCCAATTGACGAGTTGGCTGGCAATGTCTGGGCAGTCGGCTGAGGATTGGCCGTCCATGTCTGAATCTGCTTCCCAGTCGCGATGTGGGAGCTCAGCGTATGCGGCCGCTGGGGTGGCGTGTGTGATGCGGGCCGTCGAGACGATGCCCGTGGAAAGGCCTGCGCGTTCAGCCAGATCGAATAGCGTATCCGTGCGATTGCCTTCCATGCTGGCGCAATTGCCCAATGCGGCGTCTTGGAGGATGCCTAGGGTGCGAGAGCGCACTTTAGAGCCTGCGACCATTGCCGTGGCTGTCGAGGCGCTGTCGGCGACCTGATAGTCGTGGCTGTAAGTGCGTGACAGGGCCGCGTAGGGCAGGGTCTCCATCGTTAGCTTGTAGGATTCGCCGTCAACGCCGCGAGACTGGCCCGCATAGATGCGCGCCGCAGTGATTGTAGAGATGCCCATGCCGTCACCCACGAAGAGGATGACGTTTTTGGCTGGCTCTATGCCACGCTCTTCGATGCGGGCTGAGATGGCGGCGCTCGCATCGACATAATAGCTGTCATCTGACTGTTGGGGCACGGTAGCGGCGCGATCCAATTTCGGCGTTGCGCTGGGAATAGAGGCGCAACCAACTACAGTTGCGGCGACGCCGCTGAGAAGGAGAGAAAGTCCAAAGCGCATGAGTTTGGTTCCACATTCTGTTGTCTGCGGCGCACGTTTGATGATGTGGGCCTGTTCTACTGAGTTAGTTGTTTCGGTATGGGAGACTTCTGCTTCTGTGCCAGCCAGACGGCGACAAGAATTGTGCAGGCGCCTCCGATTTGGATTGCCGAAAGGGGTTCACCAAACATGTTCCACGAAATGGCGGCTGCAACAACAGGTTGGAGCATAATTAGTACGCCGGCGATTGCGGCGGGGGTACGCCCGATGCCAGCAATGATTAGCCCCTGACCGCATATTTGGACGAATATTGCTAAAAATAACGGAGCGGCGAAGCCAGACATTTCCTTTGGTAGGTATGCTTCTCCAGAGCCGAGTACGATGAGCGCTTGAGCGGCAAGCTCTACTATTGTCAGCCAAAGTATAGCGTCTAGGCCGCCCATGTTGCTCCGACCCATTTTGGAAAACAGGAGGTAGCTGGCGATCATGAATGCCGCGATGAAGGCCACTAAGTCGCCCTGAGTGGACGTCGCGCGTAGAGCGGCGTCTAGGACTTCGTTTTTGACGCCGCCGAGGGATAAGGCGGCTGCGCCCAGCACAGCGAGCAACACGGAGGCGAACCACAGGTTTTGTGGGCGGTCTTTCAGGAATATCCACGCGAGGAAGCCGACGGACACGCTGCCAAGGTTAACGATGAAGGTTGCGTTTGCGACGGTGGTTTTGGTCAGCGCGTTGTGCCAAAGGGCTATGTCGAGGGCGAAAAAGAGGCCGGCGAGCAAAATATATTTGTTGGGTTTTGCGGGCAGTCTTTTGTGAACAAGGACGACGAGGGAGAAGAGAAAGGGGATCGCAAATGCATAGCGCCAGAATGCGATTGCCTGAGCGCCTAAATCTTCCAACCCGACCCGTAAACCGATGGGGCCTAGCCCGACAAAAGCGGCGCCGACGCCGACCATGAGGGGGCCAGCCCAGAGCAGGTTGCCTGCCCCTGCTAAGGCAGGTGGGGAGGAATTTATGTCTGTCATCTGGTCAGGGCCATAGCCTTGATTTGATCTGGTGTCAGCCCTTCGGCACGTAAGTCTTTGATGCTCGGATCGCCTGCGCTCTTGGAAAGTTTGCGTCCATCCGGCTTGAGGAGGAGGGGATGGAATTCATATTGCGGCGTAGGCCAGCCTAGAAGTGCCTGTAGCAGCGTGTGCAGCCCGGTGACGGAACGCAGATCCTCACCCCTAACAATATGGGTCATCCCTTGGAGAGCGTCATCGTGGCAGCACGCCATGTGATAGCTGGTCGGCGTGTCTTTGCGCGCGAGGATGACATCGCCAAAAGGGGTCGGGTCTGCCTCGATTTGCGTTGTTTTATTGTCGTTTTTCTCGAAGTAGTGCAGGGAGTCGTACGCGGACCCCAGTGACTCTATCGCGGCACTGAGGTTTAGGCGCCAAGCGAAGGCGTGGCCTCTGGACAGGCGTTCGTTTTCCTCCGATTTCGAGAGAGGCTTACTGCGAAAGGGGGCGGTCTGTGAATTTGAACCTGCTGGGAGCGCAGCGGTAATTTCTCGTCGGGTTTTGAAGCAGCGATAGATGAGGCCTTTTGCCTTCAAAGCGTCTAGGCAGGTCTCATAATCGGCGAAGTGATCAGACTGCCGACGGATAGGATCGGTCCATCTAAAGCCGAGCCATTGGAGGTCTTCAATGAGCGCAGCTTCATACTCTGGCCGGCACCTTCCACGGTCGATGTCTTCGATGCGTAGATGCACTTCTGCACCCGACTTCGCCGCAGCGTCCCAGACATGATGAGCCGAGGCGGCGTGGCCGAGATGGAGGTAACCGGTTGGGGAGGGGGCGAACCGGGTTCGATACGTTTTCGTGTCCAACTGAGCGCCTATCTCACAATCAATTTTCAAAAATTTATTTGTGCGGAATTGCAAAAGACTGTCTCAGCACTCTTTGCGTGTTGCAAGGATTTGGTAAGACTTTTATTCCAACGGGCGTTGAGGTGTAGAGACAATGGTTAACAGTGAGTGGTTTCAGAGGGTTCAGGATGGGCTTCGCGCTCATGTCTACCCATCACAGGATCTCGCCTTGTTTGGCTTTGCAATGCTGCTTGCTATTGCACTATGCGGCGCGTTGCTGGTGTTTGGACTTATGTTCGGCTTATTCCGCCGTTTGAGAGACACGATACGCCTGAGGCGCGCGCGCCGGGACAATTCGGTTGGGTATCGTGTTTTGGTCGCCGGAGTGTCGGGTTCCCCAAGTGCGAGCCGGTGGTTGGCGCGCGCGGTTGATGGGCATTTATCGGATTTCAGTTTCGGAGCGCCACTAAATCTGGTGAAAACCAGCCGGATCAAAAATGGGTTGGCGCCTAAGTCAATCGCGAAAGCCCGCAAGATGATGGTCGTATCTGACGCTGATATGATGGTTTGGGCCAATCGCGTGAACGGACGGGCCATAGGCCTCGAGGTTTACGGGCTCTCTCGCGGTGGCGGATTACGGGCGGACGAAGCCCAGCCTTTTACCCTGCTTTTGCCCGGGAAAAAGAAGGATCGGGCAGAGCGTGTCGACGAAATAGTGGCATATTTGCTTGCGAAAAAACTGCAACCGGCGCTGGAGCATCCCCAATCTTTCCGCCCTGAGCGTATGAAAGTGTTGGCGGGGCGCTTGTCGTCCATTTTGGATGAGACGCCTGACCTGCCGCTTGGCCTGAGGGATCATCTAGAGGCCGATTTTTGCGCGAGCAGCGTTCACGTTGCGGAGGAAGACGGTGATCTCGAGGGGCTTGATAAGGTCATCAGTTTGCGCCGCGCGCATGTCGAGGCCGCAAATTCGGCGTCAAACCCAGCCCGTATCAACCAAGCGCGAATGGATTTAGGGCGCGCATTGCTTGCGCGGGCCGAAAAACAATTTGACCAGAAGGCCGTTCAGGAGGCGATCCGCGAATTATCGCAAGTCGTCGAGGCGCTGCGCGCGGATCCAAATATCCAACAAGCGCAATCTGCGTCAGATGCGATGTTCAAAGCGCAAACAATGCTCGAAAATCGGAAAAGATTTGCACTCAACTTTGACTAGAATTTTGAAGTTTCCATTTTCATCCGTATTCTGATTTTTTAGTCGAAATGGTGGCGTTAACCTTTTGTTTATGAAGGTTAACCCAAAGCATCGAATTTTGGCATGACTGTTAACTTAAAAGCACTACTTTTCGGTCGATTTTGATTATCCGTATACTGATTCAAGTGATTTGAGTCATACTTTTCGTTTTGGTCTTACCCTAAGGCTCACTCCGAGGCGGACTCTGGGGGAGGGGGTAGTGGGCAGGACACACCAGTGCCACCGATACCGCAATATCCGGCGGGGTTCTTGGCTAAGTATTGCTGGTGGTAGTCCTCTGCGAGAAAGACCTGCGTGCGAGGTAGTACTTCGGTTGTGATATCACCTGATCGTCCTGATTTCATAAGGGCTGACCGATAGTAAGACAGCATGTTGTCGATGGTCTGCTTCTGGATATCTGACGTGTAGTAAATGGCAGACCGATATTGCGTGCCGATGTCATTGCCCTGGCGCATGCCTTGGGTAGGGTCATGACTCTCCAAGAAGAGTTTTACGAGCTGGAAAATTTCAATCGTATCCGGATCATATACGACTTCGACCACTTCAGTATGACCTGTTTGGCCACTACAGACCTCTTCATAGGTAGGATTAGGGGTCATACCGCCCGCATAACCCACCCGTGTTAACCAAATTCCGGGTGTTTCCCAGAAAATACGCTCCGCGCCCCAGAAGCAACCGAGTGCGAAGACGACTAGTTCGTGTCCGGATGGAGGCGCCTCACACAACCCTCGGTCGAAAATAAAATGTTTGTCCGCTGTTGGGATCGAATTTTGCCGTCCCGGGAGTGCATTTTCTGCCGTGGGGAGGGGCTTGGGTTTCTTTGTAAACATATCGGGCCAATCTGTTAACTATCCCATAGATATGGCTGCTAATGCGCAAATCGGCAATCATTGGCTTGCGATAAAGGTGTCCATCGGCTATTTGAGCCAACTTCAAGCCAAAGCTGGTAATGAAATGGTGAGGTGGCCGAGTGGCTGAAGGCGCACGCTTGGAAAGCGTGTGGGCGTTAACGCGTCTCCAGGGTTCGAATCCCTGTCTCACCGCCAGTTGGCGGGTATTTGCAAGGTAAACGGTGCGAGCAGCCAAGGCCTCGGACTCTCCGAAATCCTTTATCATCACTGGCTATCTTGAGCATCGTGCACTGCGGTTTAAGGCGTTGTTAACGCTAATGATGGATTCTCTGGCCATTACAATTTGCGCGTTAATGAGGATTAAGGGACATGATGAAGTTTGTAACACTCTGCGCTGCAGGCGCTGTGCTGGCGCTGGGAGCATCTGCCGAGCTGGTGGCATCTCAGGCAGTTGATCGGGTTGTTGTGACAACCGCAGAAGACGGTAGCCGGACAGAAGCGTTGGTACCTGCGGTGACTGTGGTGCCGGGCGAGCTATTGGCATATTCTCTCAATTGGGAGAATATGGATGCGAAATCGGCAGAAAATGCTGTATTTACAGTACCTGTGCCTGCTGAAGTGACTTATGTTGAGGGCTCTGCCATAGCGGATCGTGCCGTAGTTACGTTCTCCGCAGACAATGGAGAATCCTTCGCTACGCGGGACGAATTGGTCGTCACCGCAGTCGACTCGTCGAAGTCAGCTGTAGCGGCAGATATCACGCATGTTCGCTGGACATATGCTGAAGCCGTGGTTGGCCGTTCTAGCGGAACCTTAACGTACAAAGCGGTTTTAAATTAGTTGTAATTAGCAGTACGCATTACAGAAGGCGGCCAATTTTGGTCGCCTTTTTTTACACCCAAATTCCCTTTGCGCATCGGCGAATTTGCTGATTCTGGGTTAGGCGCCCCTTAACACTTTTAGGGCAAAATGCAGGGGCCAAAAAAAAATAAGTAGCAGGGATTCTCACGATGACACAGAATAAACTCACAAGGCGTTTTGGAGCGGCGCTCTTGGGCGTTGCGCTCATATCGGGCACCGCCCATGCAGCGGGTACCAGTGCTGGTACCACGGTAAGCAACACATTTACGCTAGACTATGATGTTGGTGGCACTCCGCAGCCAACGATCAACAATACCCTTACACCAACACAGTTCACGGTTGACCGCTTGGTCGATTTGACGGTTACAGAGTTGAACTCACCGCTCAGTGTTGTGCCGGGATCACCCGAGGGTGATAACCGGGCCATATTCCGTGTCACCAATTTGGGTAATGACATACAGGCTTATGCGTTGAATGTAGCGCCATCTGGCGACTACACGCCGGGCACTGTGACAATCCAGTATTTCGTGGATTCTGTCGTCGTTAATGGCACGCTGGACGCTGGCGAAACGCTGCTAACTTATAATGGTGCGTCAATCGCGACCCAGCCAGACGATATTCCTGCGGATGCGCAAATCATCGTGTACGTGGACAGCAGTGTGCCAGGAACGGCGGTAGATGGTAACTCGATAACGCTGACACTCACGGCTGATACGCTGTATCCGTCAACCCCAGTGGCATCCTGTACGGTATGTACCCCTGGTGATGCCGTAATCGCAGATGACGGTACGAATGTTCTTACCGGGGACGCTGAGACGGTTCTTGCTGACGGGAGTGGTTCCGGTGGTGATGCGTCCAATGCGGGTGACTACTCCGCTGTGGCAGCACTGAACGTGTTGGCTCCAACTTTGGCGGCTTCGAAAACTGTCGCTGTCATGGCAACGGCGCCAGCAGATGAGGCCACTTGCATCGCTTTGACGGGCGCTCCAAGCACCTCCGATTACAGTGTGCCGGGTGCTTGCATACGTTACGAGATTTTCGTGGACAATACGGGGGCTGGTGACGCGTCAAACCTTGTGATTGCGGACCGTTTGCCAGCAGAGGTTCGCTTCCTAAGTGCGTCGCTCGGGGGCAACTTTGCTGATGACACCAATATTACTCCAGGCGTAGGGCCGATTTTGACCGCGCCGGGTGCTGCCGAAGACTGCGATGGTACCACAAACTGCAACATCCAGCTTGATGATGCCATATTGGCTGGTGGCGACGATGGTACGATCTATATCTGGGCACTTGTTCAGTAAACAAACTGGCTTTCAGCCTTCACTTCTAAAGCCCCCGGCGCCTCGTGCGCTGGGGGTTTTTGCTTTTTGGTAAGAAATTCGGTGAAATTTCAACGATCTCCGTGAGCAGATCTTTAACCAAGATGTGAGATGATCTGAATTGTAAGTTCCCAAAGATCCAAAAGGACGTGGGAAATTTTTGCAGACCAACCCAAAAGAGGTGGCTGCGTCGGGTGATGATGGGATAGGGTAATGACTGACGGTAGAACGTCTTCAAGCTCCTTTGTGAGCTTTATATCTTTACTGTGCGTAGCGCTCGCATGGTTCGTGCAGCCGGGAACGGCAAGCGCGCAATTGGGCCGTACAGTAACAAATATCGCGACTGTTTCGTATGATGTTGAAGATGTTTCGCTAACGATCCGCAGCAATCCAGCAGTGTTCGTTATTGAGGCGGTTCGCACGCCTTCTACCATCGAGTTCTTCCGCTACGCTCCGAACGCGCCGGACTCATTCGAGACACGCCTCAACGGTTCCGATTACAATCCAAGTGCCGGAGGCGACGCGCCAGTCGCAGGCTTTGATCCATTTATTCCGGTTGGTGAACCAAGAACCGTCGGCAACGCGCTCCTAGATTTCTCAGGGCCAGTGTCGTTAGCACCCGCATCGACCTACATTCCAGGTGAGTTGATGATTGTCCGCGTTATAGACGCCGGGCAAAATGGTGATCCTACTGCGATAGAGCGCATCATAATTGAAATTCAGACCGATCTGGGCGACCAAATCGAGCTTCGCTTGTATGAATCCGGCCCTGACACGGGCGAATTCTTCGCTTACGTGCCGTCTACGCGCGAAGAGACGCCTCCAAACGATGTACACCTCAGCACGCCGGAGGAAACTGTCCTCACAGCACGCTATGTTGATGCTTTCGATGCAACTGAGGTCTCTGTTGATACTGCGCTTGTGGACCCGTTCGGGCGTGTTTTTGATTCCATTACAGGTGCTCTGATCGATGGCACCCAAGTCACAATAGTGGATGCAGCTACAGGTGAGCCAGCCGATGTTTTTGGCATCGACGGCATAAGCGTGTATCCTTCAACACTTATTACAGGTTCAGTGGTTACTGATGCCTCTGGGCTGACGTATGAATTGGAGCCCGGTGAGTTCCTGTTCCCGTTGATGCGTCCGGGTGAGTATCGCGTGATCGTATCCCCGCCAGAGGGATATCTTTTTGCATCAGGGTTCGACGAATCGCAATTTTCTGGGCTGCCAAATGCTCCGTTTGCGATTATTCCCGGCTCTTATGGCGGCGTGTTCTCTGTGCTGGCCACAGGACCGCTGAACTTTGACATTCCTATCGACCCTGCGGGCGACCTCGTTCTGTTGAAAACGGCGCTCAGCAACACCGCTGCGCCTGGTGACACCGTTGCTTACACAGTTAGAGTGATGAATCGCGATGTTGTGCCAGCGCCTATCCTTGTGGAAGATATGTTGCCGCGCGGCCTTCGTTATGTGGAGGGCTCTGCGTCTGTGGACGTTGGCTCTGTCGAAGCGACATCAATCTCAGATGACGGACGGATCGTGAATTTTCAGGCGGGCATATTGTCCCCGGGTGAGCAGCTCACTATTACTTATGCGGCGGCTGTTACAGCTGGTGCGAAGGTTGGACAAGCGGTAAATACGGCAGTTGCTGTAAACTCTGCGGGTAACCCGATCTCAAACAAATCTGAGGCGGCTGTCGAAATCATCGAGGACCTTTTGCGCTCGCGTCTTACATTGGTTGGCCGTGTCGCTGAGGCAGCATGTGACCCGGACGAGGATTGGGCGAAAGAGCTAGACCACGGTATCGGTGTTGCTGGTGTGCGCCTCTATATGGAGACTGGCGAGTATGTCGTAACTGACGAAACTGGTCTTTATCACTTCCAAGGGGTGCGTCCCGGTACGCATGTACTTCAAATAGATGACGAGACTCTGCCTGCTGGTTACGAGCCGATGATCTGTGAAGAGAATTCACGCTATGCAGGCTCTGCGATCTCAAAGTTCGTAGACGCTAAGGGCGGCATGATCTGGAGAGCAAACTTCTACCTGACTAAAAAGGAAGACGTTGCGGAGACTGTTTCAGTTGACGTGTTTGATGATACGATAGAGTATCTCCAGTTCGGCCAAGAGTGGCTTGAGACAGCTGACGCGACACCGCGCTGGGCTTATCCAAGTGTTGATCGCACGCCATCATCACGCAGTGTGAATATCGGTATTGTCCACCCGCGCCGCCACACTGTAGAGCTTAGCCTAAACGGTACTGCTGTGTCTGGAATTAACTTCAGCGGGCGCGATTCTGCGATGGGCGGACCTGCTGAGATTAGTCGCTGGCGCGGCGTTGATATTCGTGACGGCATGAACGCTTTCACAGCCCGCATCATTGATCCATTTGGCGCAGAGGTGGCTGTGCTCGAGGAAAAGATCTGGCATGTTGCAGCAATTGAGAAGGCGACGTTGGTTGCTGATCAGTCTGTGTTGGTTGCTGATGGTCGTAGTGTTCCTGTTGTGGCCGTGCGTTTGGAGAATCATGCCGGTCGTCCGGTGCACCGTGGCCGGGTTGTTCGCGTGGACGTGTCTGAACCATTCATGCTGAAGCGTGAGTTGGAGTTTGAAGGCGAGGCAGCCCTGGTGGCCGTGTCTGCGAATGCAGGTATCTCTGTTGATGCTGACGGCATCGCGCGGGTTGAGTTGGAGCCAACGCTGCAAACCGGCCGTGTGCGCCTGAATGTAACGCTTGATAATGGACGCAGCGAAGAGATCGACGTGTGGCTCACGCCTGAGAAGCGCGACTGGATCGTTGTTGGACTTGCTGAGGGTTCGCTAGAGCTTGAGAATAGCGAAGGCACATTGAATGACGGTACGAATACGTTGAGTGATGGCCGGATCGCATTCTTCGCGAAGGGTATGGTAAAGGGTGACTGGCTGATGACGTTGGCTGTCGATACGGCTAAGCGCCGCGGTGACAGCGATGAGGCCGTGTTCCAAAATCATATTGATCCGAGTGCTTACTATACGCTCTATGGCGACCAAACATATCAACACGCTGACGCTGAAAGCCGTTATCCTTTGTATGTGCGTTTGGAAAAAGATACGACGCAGTTGATCTTCGGTGATTATGATACCGATATGAATGACACTGTGTTGGGTCGTTATAGCCGTCGCTTGTCTGGCTTTAAAGCGACAGGTAATAACAAGCGGGTTTCGTATACAGCTTTTGCGGCTGAAACAAATCAGAGCTTTGTGAAAGACGAGCTTGCTGCAGATGGCACCTCAGGTCCATTCCGCCTGACATCTACACCAATCGTACGAAATTCAGAGGTCATCACTGTGGAGACACGTGATCGTTTGCGTCCAGATGTGATTTCAAATGTGCGTACACTGACGCGTTACTTCGATTATGAGATTGATTTCCATAGTGGGGAAATTGTGTTCCGTCATCCTGTTGCGGCTAGCGATGCAGACTTCAATCCGAGTGTTATCGTGGTTGATTATGAAGTGTCCGGCGTGGCTGAGCGCAACGTAACACTTGGTGGCCGCGCCGCCATCCGTTCGAAAGATGGCCGCCTTGAAGCCGGCATTACATATGTGCGTGAAGAGGGCGGAGCGACTGTTGATGACCAGACATCTTCAATCCTTGCTATCGATGCGACGGCAAAATTAGACGAGATTACTGAGTTACGGGCAGAGGTTGCAACCTCTACTCGTGAGGCCGGGACGGGCACAGAACGTGCAGACGCTTACCTCCTTGAGGTTGAGCGCCAGAGCGAAACGCTCACCGTCACCGGTTTTTATCGCGAAGAAGAGGCGGGCTTCGGTCTGGGGCAGCAAGCATCAAACACCCAGTCTATTCGTCGCATAGGGGCGCAAGTTTCTGCGCTAATAGACGAGACAGCATCCGAGCAGGCAAAAACACGCCGTCGTTTGGTTGATGCAAGCGCTTATCGCGAGGAAAACCTCTCAACAGATGCATCGCGCGACGTTGCAGAGATTTCAGCCCGCCAGGAAATGGCATTGGCTGGGGGATCCGTTGGACTCAAGGCGGTTCGTGAGAAATATGACGCAGCATCTGAAGAGCGGACCTCATTGTTGTTAACTGGGTCTGTAAATAAGACTTTTGTTAAGCAAGGTATCACGGTAACGGCTTCTCACGAGCAACCGCTCGGTGATGCGGGCGACGAAGCTACACAGTTCCCTATGCGAACTCAGCTTGGTATTGATAAGATTATTAACGACAAAGTGACGCTGAATCTGCGTCATGAGATGAATAATGGCGCTGATGCGTCCGGTGAGAATAAGGTTGTGGGCGTTACGGTTAAGCCATGGGCTGGCGGTGAAATTCGCGCCTCCGCTGATGAGATTACCCAAGACTCTGCCCGTCAAATTGGGGCAACTTTGGGCGTCGATCAGACGATTATTATTGACAAGAAGTGGTCCGCCTCCGTGGGCGCAGCGCGGCGTGTACGGGTTGATGGCGGAGATGATCCACGCGATTTGACTGCTGATGATGCTGTGGGCGTATTAGAAGATGGCGTGCGTTCTGATCTTGTGCAGAGTGAAGGCTATTCATCTGCTTATGTTGGCCTTGGGTATCGTGCTGACAGTGCCGCGGCATCAGGCCGCGTAGAATATCGCAATAGCGCCACGAGCAAGCGTATTGCAGCGACAATTGGTGCGGCGCGTGAAGCAAGTGCTGAGATGTCTTATGGTGTGGCTGTGCGTGCGCAGAAAGAAACTTTTGCCGCCGCCGCAACCCATGAGCTTGTTGAGGCGCGTATTGGTTCAGCTTGGCGCCCGAAAGGTGAGGGTGTCATCGTATTCGACCGTGTTGATATTAAACATGAAAAGCTCGATGGCATCATGAATACTCAAAAAGTGGTCAATAATCTTGGCGCAAACGCCATGTTGAGCGAGCGGACACAGGCTGCAGTTAACTGGGGTGTTAAGTACAGCAAGGGAACTGTTGCTGGCACGAAGGTCAAAGGCTTTACTAATCTGGTCGGCGGCGAAATTCGCCACGATATTACACGGCGCATTGACGTTGGCGTTTCAGGGTCTGTTTTGATCGACCATAACACGAAGACTAAAGACTATGCGTTTGGGCCAAGCATTGGCTTTAAACCGGCTGATAATGTCTGGGTGAGTGCTGGTTACAACTTCTCAGGATTCAAGGATGATGACTTTGAAGCAGCAGAATATAGCCGAAAAGGTGCATACGTTAAACTTCGCGTAAAGTTTGACCAGCACACTGCGCGAAATCTATTGGAGAAAATTTCGCCAGATAACTAATGATGCGGACTAAACAATCATCCTTTTTCAGAAAAGCTACGGCCTGTGCTGTAGCTTTTCTTGCAATCTCCGCTGTCGCCACACAGGCTACAGCGCAGGTGAGTGTGAGCGACCTAAACACCACAACGGGACCGTTAAGTAACAGTTCGACGCCCTGTAATGGTGCGATGTTGCGGACATTCAATATCACTTCGAGTCTTACGATCACCGATGTTGACCTTGGTCTGATCATTAATCATAATAATCGTGGAGACTTGGCGGCGGCACTAACATCTCCTGCGGGGAACCAAGAGCTGTTGTTCTTTGGGTCGGGCGGTTCGCGTAATAACTATAATATGCGTCTGGATCAGCAAGCCGGCACAATTATGGACCAGGGCGGGCACGCGGTAAACAACGATGTCGGCGCCACGCCGTATGAATTCACCGTGCGACCAGATAGTACACCAAGTCTGGATAATTTTAACGGTCAAGACGGGCAGGGCACTTGGTCGCTGCTAGTGTGCGATAATGTAGGCGGAAATGACGGTACGTTTTTACAGGCAGAATTGTTTCTGACCGGGACGCAAAACTTCGCCGATGTCGAAATGGACATTTCAGCGGCGCCCTCAAATCCAGCCTTTGGCGGATCAACAGTCCTGACGATTACCGTTTCTAACGCAGAGGGTGATCTGACGACGACAGGTGTCAATGCGAGTGTGACGTTGCCATCAGGCCTTGTTTATCAGGGTCATAGTGGCGATGGCACATTTAATTCTGGAACCGGCGCGTGGACAATAGGTACATTAGCGCCGGGTGCGTCTGCTCAGTTGCTTGTAACGGCTGAGGTGCTGACAGCCGGATTGTATGATGTATCGGGGGAGGTGACTGCCTCTAGCCAAACAGATCCCGATTCTACACCCAATAATGCCGGTTCGAGCCCTTTTGAGGATGATAGCGATAGTTTGACCCTGACGCCGGGCGCGTCGGGGGGTGGGACACCGGGTGTGGCGCCAACCTTAACCTGCTCTGTGCCGGATATTTTCGATTGGGATCTAAACGCGTGGCCGGGCACGACGACGCTGAGCCACACCTTTGTGGGAGGCGGATCTGATGGCTCAAGCTTTGGGTTTGCCTATACAGGGGACGTTACATATCGCGATATAGGTTCCGTGCCTGCTACGAATGCTGATTTTTCTGGCGGGTATGTACCTGCGGAGCAGTCGCTTTATTATTGGCAAAACCTCCCGGGAACGAGTGAGGCCGTGACTATTACATCGACAATGGGCGTCGCGGGTGAAGGCGTGTCAGAAGTTCAGTTTGAATTATTCGACATTGACTATTCTTCAGGTCAATTTCGAGATGCAATCTTCATTGAGGGCTATCTGGCTGGCGTGTCCGTATCGCCTGTTTTGACGCCGGGCGCGGCGAATAGTGCATTTGGCTCGATAGTCTCGGGCACGGCGGGGTCGGCTCCCAATGTGGGAGATGGCAACATGTTCGTGACGTTCCTTCAGCCGGTGGATGAAGTTCGGATAACATACTCAAACTCTGAGTCGATAGTTTCTAACCCAGGGGTCCGTAATCAGGCAATGGCGATCCGGGACTTCCACTACTGCCCGCGTGAGTATGATTTTGGCGACATTCAACCGAGTACTTTCGGGGCGGCTTCTCATCTAATCAGGGCGGGGTTTTATATTGGCTCGACGCAGCCCGATGGTGAATTGGCGACACAAACTTCGGTAAATGCAGACGGCGACGACACAATCGGGACGGCGGATGAGGGGTCTATCACCTTCCCAGCACTGTTTGAGGGGGGGGCAGGGACGCTTGATGTGCCTGTATCTGGCGCAAATGGCCTATTGCAGGTGTGGATTGATTTCAATGGTGATGGCGACTTCAATGATATTGTCGGCGGCGTAAGCGAGCAGGTGGCGACAGATGTTACGATTGCGACCGATTCCGGCACTGCGAGCGTGCCTGTAACGGTGCCTGTCGGCACTGTGTTAACGCAGACCATGGCGCGCTTGCGCTGGTCGACAACCGCCGCGATCGGTCCGTCAGGGGCGGCGACCGATGGTGAGGTCGAGGATTATGCCATTACCATAACGGGCGCGGCGATCCTTCAGGGCGCGAAAACCAACGCGATTTATGACCCAAGTAGCTTGGGCCTATATGCGCTGCCCGGCAATGACATCATCTATACGATCACCATCACCAATGCAGGTGCAGGCCCAACTGATACCGATTCTGTCTTCGTGGTGGACGTAATTCCGCCTGAGGTCGAGTTCTGGAATGGCGACATTGATGCTGGCGGTCCAGACACCTATTTGGGTGCTGATCCAGTGGGGGCGGTGCAGGGCAATGGCTCCACATTAACGCTGACCTATGGGACTGATGTGGCGTTTGCGACGGGCTCTACAGCGCCAACTTCATTTGGCGCTTGTACTGTTGTCGCACCGGATAATACCTACCGCCCAGACCTCACATTTATATGCTTTAATCCGAAGGGTGTGCTCGTGGCAGGCGATCCTGATCCGTGGGGATCTGTGAGTTTCCGGACACGTATCAGATAAATTGCGCGGTTGCTCTTAACCACCAGATACCGTAACGCCTCGGGTATGGTCAAAGTTAAGATCTGCGGGTTAAGCGACCCTGATATGGTAGGATTGGCAGCGCGTGAAGGCGCTGATTGGATCGGCTTTGTGTTCGCACCAAGTGCGCGCCAAATCACGCCAGCCGCCGCAGCTACATTACTGTTACAGGTGAGGCAGGCGACGCCGGTGGCGCTATTGGTCGACCCTGATGACGCCTTGGTTAAGACGATTGCGGAGTTAGGCTTCCCAGTGCTTCAATTGCATGGGTCAGAGACGCCAGCGCGTGTAGCAGAAATTAAGAAAATGACGGGCCGTGAGGTGTGGAAAGCGGTCGGTATGACGTCGCCATGTGATCTCGTGCGTGCCGCGACCTATGAGGCGGTTGATCGGTTGCTGATCGATGCGCCGGCTCCGGCAGGGGTAGATCAGGCGGGCGGCAATGGTGAGGTTTTTGACTGGACGCTGCTAGAGGAATGGTCATCGCCGGTGCCATGGATGTTGGCGGGAGGGTTGACGCCCAGCAATGTGGTGGATGCAATCGCGGCGACTGGCGCAAGTGCGGTTGATGTGTCCACTGGTGTTGAGCGTCGCCGGGGGCTAAAGGATGCAGAGAAGGTTCGCGACTTTATTCGCGCAGCTAAATCTGCCTGACGGCACGTTGAGGACATTATGACGATTAAGAATAGCTGGGACCAATTTCCGGATGCAAGTGGCCGGTTTGGGGAATTTGGCGGGCGTTATGTTGCTGAAACACTGATGCCGCTTATTCTCGAATTGGACAAAGAGTACCGCGCGGCCAAAAAAGACCCAGCCTTCAAAGCGGAGATGGACGATCTTTGGGCTCATTATGTCGGCCGTCCTAGCCCGCTTTACTTTGCTGAGCGTCTAACTGAGCATTTTGGCGGCGCAAAAATCTATTTGAAGCGCGATGAGTTGAATCATACGGGCGCTCACAAGATCAATAATTGTCTCGGGCAGGTTTTGTTGGCGCGCCGGATGGGCAAGAAGCGGATTATCGCTGAAACAGGCGCTGGCCAACATGGTGTGGCGACGGCGACGATATGTGCGCGGTTCGGTTTGGAGTGCGTCGTGTTCATGGGCGCAACGGATGTTGAGCGACAAAAGCCCAATGTTTTCCGCATGAAACTTCTGGGTGCGAAAATTGTACCTGTAACTTCAGGCACAGGAACGCTCAAAGACGCGATGAATGAGGCGCTTCGTGATTGGGTTACAAATGTGGACTCTACATTTTATTGTATAGGTACGGCAGCTGGACCCCACCCCTATCCGGAAATGGTACGGGACTTCCAATCTATTATTGGCCGGGAGGCGCGCGAGCAGATTTTGGAGCGCGAAGGCCGACTGCCAGATGTGTTGATGGCGTGTATTGGCGGCGGGTCAAATGCGATCGGTTTGTTCCATCCGTTTATCAATGACGAGTCAGTGAAATTGATCGGTGTTGAGGCCGCTGGGCATGGCATCGAAACGGGCGAACATGCCGCTGCTCTGAATGGCGGAAAACCGGGTATTTTGCACGGAAACCGCACCTATCTGCTGCAAACGGATGACGGGCAGATCATCGATGCGCACTCGATTAGCGCGGGTCTTGATTATCCGGGCATTGGGCCGGAGCATGCATTTTTGCATGATACTGGGCGAGCGACGTATCTTTCCTGTACTGATATTGAGGCGCTCGAGGCCTTCCAACTCTGCACGCGCCTTGAAGGGATTATTCCTGCGCTTGAGCCGTCTCACGCACTCGCTCGGGTAGGTGAAGTGGCGGAAGAATTGGGTAAGGATGGCCTTATGATCCTGAATATGTGCGGTCGCGGCGACAAGGATGTGTTTTCCGTCGCCAAAGCGCTGGGTGTTGAGGTTTAGGGGCAAGCCGGGATCTATCCAAGAATTGATCGTGTGCGTTGGCGGCAATTTGCGTTGCGGCGTTTACTGTGTGTATTCCCGAGCTTATTGCGGGGAGCGTGGTTTACGTCTTCGGGCGCTAAGTTGAGGGCGGTTTGTTGTTAACTGCGATGCACAATTGGGGCTTGCACTAGAACCTATCGGCGTCCAGATGTTCATCATGACAGATTTGATTATGGTTCGGGTCACTTGCCCCTCACAGCGTGTCGCTGAAGATATCGCTGAGGCCGTGGTAGAGGCGCGTCTCGCGGCGTGCGCGAATATCAGTGGTCAGGTGTCATCCACCTATCGCTGGAAGGGTGTAGTTGAGCAAGCTTTTGAGGTTGAGTTAACCCTTAAGACGACAGAATCGCATTGGGCGGCGATTGAGCAGCTTGTTGCAAAAAAGCATCCCTATGATGTGCCTGCAATTGTTGCTTTGCCTTGCCTTCAGGCCAATGCCCTTTATGAGACTTGGGTCAAAGAGAATACGGATAGCTAATGCCAACCTCCCGCATCACCAATAAATTTGCCAACGCCAAGGCCGAAAATCGCGCTGTTCTCGTGTCATACATTATGGCCGGAGATCCCGACCTTGAGGCGAGCTATCAGGCAATATGTGCGCTGCGCGATAATGGCGCTGATATCATCGAATTGGGCGCGCCGTTTACTGACCCTATGGCGGATGGCGAGGCGATTCAGAAGGCTGGCCTACGGGCGCTTGCCCGGAATACAACGCTTCAGGATACGCTCGCGCTGGCAGCGCGGTTTCGTGAAGATGACCAAACGACCCCTCTGATTTTGATGGGTTATGCCAACCCAGTCCACATGATGGGCTATGAGGCATTCGCCAAAGCGGCCGCCATTGCTGGGATAGATGGGTCCATTATTGTGGACCTACCCCCCGAGGAAGATCAGGTGCTGCGGGATGCATACGCCGAGCATGAATTGTCGGTTATTCGATTGGCGACGCCGACCACGCATGAAGAGCGAATGAAAACGGTCGCTGAGGGCGCATCTGGGTTTTTATACTTTGTTGCTGTTACAGGCGTCACGGGCGCTGGATCTGCCGACCCGCAAAAGATTGCCGCTAACGTCGCAATGGCAAAGCGCGTCTCGGGCTTGCCGGTCTGTGTGGGCTTTGGTGTGCGTACCGGACCGCAAGCTGCAGAGATGGCTAAAATTGCCGATGGGGTTGTCGTAGGCTCTGCTTTCGTGGAGCATGCGGCTAATGCCCACGAATCGGGCGATTTTGCCGCCGCGGCGCCTGCGATTGGCGCGCTAGCAAATGAACTAAGCGCTGCTATAAAGGCAGTTGCAAAAGCTTAAGAACGGCCACGGGCTGAGGAGATGAGCGATGAATTGGATCACAAAGGTCACCCCGCCGGGCCTGAAGACCATGCTCAACAAGAAAGACACGCCAGATGATCTTTGGATCAAGTGTCCGATTTCTGGTGAGCTGGTCTACAAAACCGATCTAGAAGAGAATTGGTTTGTGACGCCTGCGGGCGCTCATTTGCGCATATCACCGCGCACGCGTCTGCGCCTATTGTTTGATAATGAGCGCTGGGAGCCGTTGGCGCTGCCATCCGTGCCGATTGATCCATTGAAGTTTAAAGACGACAAAGCGTACCCGGCTCGTTTGAAAGCGGCGAAGCAGAAGATTGCAGCGCGTGAAAAACGCGAAACCAGCGTTGAGGGTGGCGCCCCGATTTTGCAGGATGACTGCATGGTCGCCGCTTATGGCAAAATTGGTGGCGTTCCAACTGTCGTGCTTGTTCAAGATTTTGACTTCATGGGCGGCTCATTGGGTATGGCCGCAGGTGAGGGTTTTGTCGCGGCGGCTGAGTTGGCGTTGGCGCGTAAATCTGCTTTTGTTGTGTGCACAGCCTCTGGCGGCGCGCGTATGCAAGAGGGGACATTGTCTCTGATGCAAATGCCGCGCACGACACTGGCGATCAATGATCTGGCTGAGGCCAATTTGCCCTATATCGTCGTGCTGACAGACCCGACATCGGGCGGCGTGTCGGCGTCTTACGCAATGCTAGGCGATATCCATATTGCTGAGCCGGGCGCGATGATCGCGTTTTCTGGCCCACGGGTGATTGAGCAGACAATTCGTGAAAGCCTGCCGACAGGTTTCCAGCGGTCGGAGTTCCTGCGGGAAAAAGGGCAAGTTGATATTGTTGCTGACCGGCGCGAGTTGAAGGCGACATTGGCGCGTGTTCTATCGCACCTATTGCCAAATTCGCGGCGAAGAGCAGATCGGGCGCCAGCAACGTTGACGCAGCCGAAAACCCACGCACCAAAGGGTAAAAAAGCTTGATCGGGAATAGTCCAGCGGTTGCCGCTGCACTGTCTCGGTTTGAAGGGCTTTATCCTGAGACAATTGAGCTTTCTTTAGGACGAATCTCCGAGGCACTTGAGCTTATGGGACGGCCACAAGATCGGCTGCCGCCTGTGATCCATGTGTCAGGCACGAATGGTAAAGGGTCGACCACGGCGTTTATGCGCGCAATGGCTGAGGCCGCTGGCTTGAGAGTACACGTCTTCACCAGCCCGCATTTGGTTCGCTTTAATGAGCGCATACGGCTGTCAGGTGAACTCGTGGATGATGAGCGCCTCGTCGAATGGCTGCACCGCACCTATGATATGATCGACGGCAATCAAATCACCCAGTTTGAGGCCACCACTGCCGCAGCTTTGCTCGCGTTTAGTGAGGTCGAGGCTGATCTCCTGTTGTTAGAAGTGGGGCTGGGCGGTCGGTATGATGCGACCAATGTTATCGATGAGCCTGCGCTTAGCGTCATTACGCCCGTTGATTACGACCATAAGGCGTTTTTGGGGTCAGACCTCAAGAATATTGCTGGTGAGAAGGCTGGAATCATCAAGCCGGGACGCCCTGTCTTGTCGGCGATCCAAACCAAAGTTTGTGATGATGTTATCGCAGCAGAGGCGAAGCGGCGCGGGGCCCATCATTACCGGCTGAAGGCGCATTTCATTGATGCGATGCCGGAAGATCTCGGCTTGCTGGGTGAGCATCAGCGCGCAAACGCGGCGCTTGCGGGCATGGCGATGCAATTGTTCGGAAACTCTACGCGGATCGATCAGGCAGCGATTTTTGAAGGCGCGAAGTCAGTCGTGTGGCCGGCGCGCATGCATAAGTTAAAGCCCGGACCGGTGATCGAGCTGGCGGGCGGAAAAGACGTCTGGTTGGATGGCGGACATAATCCGCTCGCAGCGCGGGCGATTGCTCGGTTCTTGGAAGAGCTAGACGGCGACACAGTGTTTGTTTGCGCGATGCTGGCCTCTAAAGATGCAACCGGGTTCTTCCTGCCGTTCCGACAGTTGGGGCCAAAGGTCTTTGCTATACCGAATGTAGCGGCCCATCGCGGCGCCGAGCCGATAAATTTGGTGGAGTCTGCGCAGACGGCGGGCCTAGATGCGGTTGCGTGTGGTGATTTCGAAACGGCGATGAGGGCGGCAAGTGAAACAGATGCAAAGCGCATTCTGATTTGTGGATCTTTGTATCTTGCTGGCGATATCTTGTTCCAGAATGATGAGACCCCGACATAACGGTGCGGTTTTCAACTTAACCTGTCTTGACTGACGCGAGGCGCACCCTGATTTGGGTGAGGCCAACTATATTGAACACAAAAAAAGGGGGCACTGTCTTGGAGCCATACTTCCAACTCGACGGCAATAAAGTCATTGCGAGCCAACACACGGCCGGACCATGGGACCCAACGATGCAGCATGGTGGCGCGCCAACTGCGTTGATTGCCCACATCGCTGATAATATCCCCTCAGATGTTCCGATGATGATTTTTCGGTTGACCATTGATATGAAGCGCCCAATTCCCGTGGGTGAGCTAGACATTAAGACTGTGGTGACCCGGCAGGGACGTAACATTTTGGCGGCAGATATTTCGCTTTGGTCTGGTGACAAGGAAGTATGTCGCGGCGCGATCTTAAAAATACGAGAGGCGGAGTTTGATCTGCCAGAGAATGTGCGCCCGCCCGAGGTTTACTATCCGCCGAGTGAGATGAAGCATGACGTCGTGCGCTTCAAAGGGTTCAATGATGGCGTTGAAATTTTCGATGCGCTTGATAAGCCCGCACATGCGCGTCGTGCAGCTTGGTTCCATATTTCGCGTCCATTTTTTGGTGAGCAGGAAACGACGCCGATCATGCGCGCGGCTGCGACGGGTGATTACTGTAATGGATTTGGGTCTGGCCTCGATTTCAACGAGTGGACGTTTATCAACGCAGATCTAACCATCCACTTGGCGCGGAAACCTGTCGGTGAGCGCATAATGTTGGCTGCAAATGCGTGGATTGGACCGGACGGTCGGGGGCTTGGGTATGGTGAATTGGCCGATGAGATCGGATTTTTCGGCCGTGCGACACAATGCTTAGTTATCGGAAAACGCTGATTTAGAGTTTGGGGACCGCCTGAAAAACATAGGCTGGGTATGGTCATTTTGGTGCGGTGCACCATTTTTGTCTGTTAAGGCTCATGGTTAACAAGCCGCGTTGAACTGTCACTTCCGTTAGCGTCAACCTTGCGTCCTGCGTTTGAGGGGGGTAGGGACACGGTATAAGTAGCAACCTTAAATGCTTGGAGCGAAACGTATGAAGGTGCTTGTGCCCGTCAAACGCGTGATCGATTATAACGTGAAAGTTCGTGTAAAATCGGACCAAACCGGTGTTGATCTCGCCAATGTTAAAATGTCTATGAACCCTTTCGACGAGATTTCTGTCGAAGAAGCGGTTCGTATGAAAGAAGCCGGTACGGCCACGGAAGTGATCGTGGTGTCTGTTGGCCCGCAACAAGCGCAGGAAACTCTCCGCACAGCGCTCGCCATGGGCGCGGATCGCGGTATCCTGATTAAAACCGACGAAGCGGTTGAGCCGCTCGCAGTCGCCAAGTTACTGGCAAAAGTTGTTGCCGATGAGAGCCCGGAACTGGTGCTTGTTGGCAAACAAGCCATTGATGATGATTCAAACCAGACGGGCCAAATGTTGGCTGCGCTGCTGGATTGGCCGCAAGGCACATTCGCTTTCTCTATCACTAAAGACGGCGACACATTGACGGTTGCTCGCGAAGTTGATGGCGGTCTTCAGACTGTTGCATTGAACACGCCGGCTGTTGTTACGGTCGACTTGCGCTTGAACGAGCCACGTTTTGCGTCACTGCCAAACATCATGAAAGCCAAGAAGAAGCCGATCGTGGAAACCACGCCTGCTGATCTTGGTGTTGATGTGACCCCACGTCTTTCTACTTTGAAAGTGACTGACCCACCCGTGCGTGAAGCCGGTGAGAAGGTTGAAGATGTTGCAGCGCTCGTTGCGAAACTCAAAGATGCAGGAGCTGTGTAATGGCTGTTCTCGTAATTGCTGATCATGACAACGCTACGCTGTCTGAACTGACCAACAAAGTTGTGACCGCTGCGTCGCAAGCCAGTGGTGATGTTGACGTTTTGGTAGCTGGCGAGGGCGCTGGCGCCGTTGCTGCCGCTGCTGGTGCTATCGCTGGTGTCCGCAAGGTGCTCCACGCTGATGGCGCATCTGTAGGCAAACAGCTTGCTGAAAACATGGAAGCGTTGGTTGTGCCTTTGATGGCTGGCTATGACGCTTTGTTTGTTCCTGCGACGACAACGGGCAAGAACATTGCTCCGCGTATCGCAGCCAAGCTGGACGTGATGCAGATTTCTGAAATCATCGAAGTTGTTGATGCTGACACATTCGTGCGCCCGATTTATGCGGGTAACGCGATCCTGACGGTGAAATCTAATGACCCTAAAAAGGTTATTACGGTTCGCGGTACAGCGTTTGCTGCAGCAGCTGGCGGTGGTTCTGCCGCTGTTGAGACAATTGACGCGCCTGCGGCATCTGCCAAAGCGACGTTCGTGTCTGAAGAAATGGTCAAGTCTGATCGTCCTGAACTAACCGGCGCGAAACGCGTTGTGTCTGGTGGACGTGCACTCGGTTCTGCTGAAGAGTTCGAGCGCCTGATCGTGCCACTCGCTGACAAGCTAGAAGCAGCTGTTGGTGCGTCACGTGCTGCGGTTGATGCTGGCTATGCGCCTAATGATTATCAGGTTGGCCAAACCGGTAAGATCGTTGCGCCTGATCTGTATATCGCAATCGGTATCTCCGGCGCGATTCAGCACCTTGCAGGTATGAAAGACTCCAAAATCATTGTTGCGATCAACAAGGATGAAGAGGCTCCAATTTTCCAAGTGGCTGATTATGGCCTCGTGGCAGACCTGTTCAACGCTGTGCCAGAGTTGACCGGCGCGCTGTAAGCGAACTGCACTAAATTGAATTTTGAAAAGCCCGGCCATTGTGCTGGGCTTTTTGCTATTTGGGGCAAAGCTGACAGAGGGGATTGCCTCGATCTGACATTTCGGTATCTATGAGGCTAGTTTTTGTGCGGCGCACAATAAAGGTTAGTCCTTTTTGATGCGCGTAATATCAGGTGGCAAACTGTAGATGACTGAATTGAAAACAATTGGCGTGATCGGCGCGGGTCAGATGGGCAACGGTATTGCCCATGTGAGCGCATTGGCTGGGTACAATGTTATTCTCACGGATATTTCGGCGGATGCGCTTGAGGCCGGTATTGCTGTTATTGAAAAGAACATGGTGCGCCAGCTCTCTCGTGAGTTGATCACAAAGGATGAGATGGACGTCGCGCTATCGAGAATCGAGACATCATCTTCGATTAAAGCGCATGAGGCGACAGATCTATTGATTGAGGCCGCGACGGAGCGGCGCGAGGTTAAAGAGCAAATTTTCCAGTCTATTTGTGAAATCGTGCCGAGCCACACCTATTTGGCCACCAACACCTCGTCGATCTCAATCACACGATTGGCGTCAACGACGGATCGCCCTGAGAAGTTTATTGGACTCCACTTTATGAACCCAGTGCCGTTGATGCAGCTGGTGGAAGTTATCCGTGGTTTGGCTACCGATCAGGTGACTTATGAGACCGCGATGGAGTTCACGAAGCGCCTGAAAAAGACGACGACTAATGCCGAAGATTATCCGGCGTTCATCGTGAACCGGATTTTGGTGCCGATGATCAATGAGGCGATTTACACGCTTTACGAGGGTGTCGGAACGGTCGTGTCGATTGATAATGCAATGCGCCTCGGCGCGAACCATCCGATGGGGCCGTTGCAACTTGCTGACTTCATCGGCTTGGACACGTGCTTGTCGATTATGCAGGTGCTGCATGATGGGTTGGCGGACACAAAATATCGTCCGTGCCCACTTTTGGTGAAATATGTTGAGGCGGGTTGGGTTGGCCGGAAGGCTGGCAAGGGCTTCTACGACTATTCTGGTGATACGCCCGTCGCTACACGCTAAACACGCCTGAGGGTATGACGCCTTAAAGCGCCATTAACCCGGCTCAGTCAGACTTGTTTCCATAGAATTGGAGACAGGTATGACATTTGGCGCACTCGTAAAACCATGGATGGTCTCAGTTGTAATACTGGGCGGCCTTGTTGGCTTGGTCACCTTCGCGGCCCAAGCGTCGGCTGACTCGACAGATCTTATCTATTGGTCAGACGGTGACAGTGGCCGTTTGCCGAGTGGCACAAAGTTTCGCCTGCACGGCGTTGATGCGCCAGAGACAGGTAGCCTGAAGCAACGCGGTGGCGCCAAGTGTGAGAGCGAACGCGCGCTGGGTTATAATGCCAAAGCCGAAGCCGTCGCACTGACCCGAGAATCCGAAGTGCGTGTAACGCGCGACTATGGGGCAGACCGCTATGGCCGCCTGGTTGTTGATCTGGAAGTCGATGGAATGGACGTCGCCATCGCCCTCGTCGCAGCCGGTACGCATCAGGCGTGGGACTATGACGGCGGCGACAAGAAGCCGACATGGTGCGGCGGGCAAGCCGCTACGTTGCAGGTGTCTCCTTAGGGGCGTCGTTTCTCGTCAAAGGAATATGCGAAAGTAGGTTTCGCTAAGGGCGTTGCAGAATTCGAAGATACGCAATCGCGCTAGCGATCACCGTTCCGTCCGGCGTAGAAAGCTCCGCTCCTACCTCAGCGTCTCTGGCCGACTTGTCGCGAACGTTTGTTCTAGCGATCAGTCGACCGATTGGAGATGGCTTCAAAAACGAGCTATCGAGGCGACGGGTAACGGCGGTGAACCCGTCAGGTAGACCCGCAATGAGAGTGATTGCTGTCGCAGAGTCGAGCATCGCTGTCAGCAATCCGCCTTGGACAGTTCCGTGGCGATTGGTGAACTCGAGCCTCGCCTCATACTCAAGGATAGCCTCCTCTCGCTCTTGATCATAGCTTATCAATTTGCGGCCCAAAAGAAGCGCTGCAGGTGGCGAATTTTCGAACAAATTCTGCATGATGCCATCTGTACGATGGGGTTCACCAAAGGGCCAATCAAATCTAAGGTTCGCTTTGACGCTGAGAGCTGACATCCAGTTTCAGTTCTGGACCCGATCTTTCGTCGGGATAAGGAGGCCTATTCGCTTGCTTTGATCGCAGCATCGATGAAATTCACGGCTTCTAGGGACGTCCAGTCCGCTTCTCCGGTGAGGCGGGCGAGTTCAACGCCGTCTGCGCTGTAAATCACAGTGGTGGGGAAGCCTGTTACGCTGGCGGCATAGGCGGCGCGCATGCCCTCATCAGACGGGGACATGAAGAAATCTAGCTGTGCAGAACCGAGCGTTTTGAGGCGCTTTTGGGCATACTCGGTATCACCAGAGGCATCGACACTGATTGCGACGACTTTGAAAGTCTCACCGCCGCGCGCCTTTTCGAGAGCTGCAAGCGAGGGCATTTCCTGCTCGCAAGGCGGACACCATGTCGCCCAGAAATTCACGAGCAGGGTCTGACCCTCAAAATCGGTGAGTGTAACCGTGTTGCCGTCGGCGTCTTTGAAAGGCTTTGTTGCCGCCTCGCGGTCTGACTGGGGAAAGACCAGTTTCTCCATTTGGCCCTGCGCGTAGGCCTCAAGTGGATTATTTTGGGGTTTTCCGCCTACTGCGCTCATCAGCGTGTAGACAATTGCGATTAGGCCGATCAAAAAGAGGCCGATAAGAGCATAGCGTGTCATAAGCGGGTCAACTCCGTTGGTGGACAAGTAAGGATATGGCGATGAATACACCTAAAGGCCAGAGCATGTGGGGCGGACGGTTTGCCGCGACCCCATCTGAGATCATGGATGAGATCAATGTTTCGCTGGATATTGATCGCCGCATGGCAGAGCAAGACATCGCCGGCAGCCGGGCTCATGCCGACATGTTGGCGGAGATGGAAATCATCTCCCCGGAAGATTGCGCCGCCATCCAAGAGGGGCTGGATCAGGTGTTAGCTGAGTTGCGAAACGAGACTTTCCCCTATCGCCGCGAGCTGGAAGATATTCACATGAATGTCGAAGCGCGCCTGAAGGAGATTGTCGGCGAGGCTGCTGGACGGCTGCACACCGCGCGGTCACGTAATGACCAAGTGGTGACAGATTTTCGCCTATGGACGCGCAGTGCGTTGGAGAATAGTCGCGGCCTGATCGCTGGCTTGCAAAAAGCACTGGTGGGCCGGGCAGGGGACAATACCGACACTGTGATGCCGGGCTTTACGCATTTGCAGACGGCGCAACCTGTCACATTGGGTCATCATTTGATGGCGTATGTTGAAATGCTGTCGCGCGATGCCTCCCGTTTGCATGATTGTGCGCTGCGTTTGAATGAGAGCCCACTTGGCGCTGCGGCGCTGGCTGGAACGGGCTTCCCGATTGATCGCGATATGACAGCGGATTCGCTCGGCTTCTCGCGGCCAATGGCAAACTCTCTCGACGCGGTGTCTGCGCGTGACTTTGCGCTGGAGACGCTGGCGGCACTGTCTATCTGCGCGACCCATCTATCGCGTCTAGCCGAAGAGATTGTGCTGTGGACGAGCGCTCAGTTTGGCTTTGCGAGTCTCACCGATGAGTGGTCCACCGGATCATCCATCATGCCGCAAAAGCGTAACCCTGATGCGGCTGAGCTGATCCGCGCCAAGGCGAGCCTGATTGCGGGCAGTTATATTGCCCTTCAGGGCGCTGTGAAAGCGTTGCCGCTGGCCTATGCCAAGGATTTGCAGGATGACAAGCGCCTGACGTTTGAGGCGTTTGATACATTTGACCTGTGCATGCGGGCCATGACCGGCATGATCGAGACGATGAACTTTAAGCCAGAGAATATGCGCGCGGCTGCGGCAAAGGGCTTCTCAACAGCGACAGATTTGGCTGATTGGCTGGTGCGTGAGTTGGGCATGCCATTCCGCGACGCGCACCATGTGACGGGCACTTTGGTGGCGATGGCGGAGAAGAAGTCATGCGATTTGGCGGATCTGAGCCTTGAAGATATGCAATCAGCGCATGACGCGATCACTAAGAGCGTGTTTGATGTGCTGACTGTTGAGGCCTCTGCCTCATCGCGGACATCTTATGGCGGTACGAGTCCTGTGCGTGTTGCCGAACAAGTGGCACAATGGAAACAGAGACTTGGACAGGAGTAATCGACACATGAAACGTACACTTTTACTTGGCGCTGCGGTGCTTGCGTTATCTAGCGTATCAGCCTGTGGCCTGACGGGTGACCTTAAGCGTCCCGCACCAATTTGGGGCGAAGGCACCAATGGAGCCAAGCCGGCGGAACTGCCCGATTCCAATCGGTCACAGCTTCCACAATTGCCTGATCGTGATGGCGCAGAAGATGATGCGTTGCCCGATGCAGAAGACGAGCTTCTGGGCGGCGTTGGTGGTTCACTATGAGGCTGGCAAAGCGCGGAGCTCTTGCAGTGGCTTTGCTGGGCACTTTGAACGTGTCCGCATGTGCATTGCTGGATAAGAAGCCGCCGGTGACGACATATACGTTGCTGGCTGCGGCGCCCGATACAGCGCCAGTTTCAGTTGCTGCGCAGCTGGTCGCGCGCCAGACGACGGGAACGCAATACAATCAATGGGGCGGCATCGTCCCCGAAGCAAAACCCACAGTTCCCGTTGATGACGGCGGGCTAGGTGAAATTTACAACTAGGCTTTTCCATGCACCATTTTTCCTACAAAAACGGCCAACTTCACTGCGAGGGCGTTTCGCTCAATGCGATTGCTGATGCTGTCGGCACGCCATGCTATGTATACTCAACGGCTACGCTGACGCGCCATGCGCAAGTTCTTAAGGCGGCATTTGAAGGGCAGGATTGCCTGATCGCTTATTCGGTTAAGGCGAACGGTAATTTGGCTGTGCTGGCGACGTTGGCGGCAGAAGGATGCGGCGCAGATGTTGTGAGCGGCGGTGAACTGCAGCGCGCGCTCAAGGCGGGCATTCCGGCGAGCAAGATTGTGTTTTCTGGTGTGGGCAAAACGGTTCCTGAAATGGAGCTGGCATTAGAGGCAGGTATTCACCAATTTAATGTTGAGAGCGCCGCAGAGCTGCGCCTTTTGTCAGCCGTAGCCAAACAGATGGGCAAGACTGCGAGCATTGCTTTGCGCGTTAACCCGAATGTGGCTGCAGGTGGTCACCCAAATATCTCCACCGGCAAGCAGGGCGATAAGTTTGGCGTGCCGTGGGGCGAGGCGGAAGCTCTGTATGCTGAGGCAGCGGAGATGGACGGTTTGAACGCCGTTGCAGTTGATGTGCATATTGGCAGCCAGATCGCAGATCTTGCGCCTATGCGCGAGGCTTTTGAGAAAGTAGTGGGTTTGGTTAAGCGGTTGCGCGAGGCTGGACATCCTATCTCTCGCATGGATGTCGGCGGAGGGTTGGGTATTCCTTACTCTGACCAAGACAGCCCACCGCCACCATCTGAATATGCGGCGATGATTGCAGAGATTACCGACGGTTTGGACGTTCAGGTGATTCTTGAGCCGGGGCGTGTGATTGCGGGCAATGCAGGCGTTATGCTCAGCACGGCGCTGTATGAGAAAGCCGCGCCGGACCGGACATTCCTTATCATTGATGCGGGGATGAATGATCTGATGCGCCCTGCGCTTTATAATGCACACCATGATATTCTGCCGCTTGCAGAGCCTGATGCGACGGCTACGACAACCGCTTATGATCTTGTCGGCCCGATATGCGAGTCCACGGATAAGTTTGCTGAGGCGCGTGACCTACCCAAGATGAGAGAAGGGGACCGTATCGCCTTCATGTCTTCAGGCGCGTATGGCGCGGTTTTGTCATCCACATATAATGCGCGGGCCTTGGTGCCGGAAGTGCTGGTGAGTGACACATTCTACAGCATCGTGCGCCGTCGCCCGACTTTCGACGAGATGGTTGAGCTGGAGCAAGTGCCAGATTGGGTGACGCCAGCGACATGAAGATAGTGGACAAACGCATAGCAACCACCAAGCGCCGATTGACGGCGCTGGCGATTGGTCGTGCGTATTGGCCACTTTTTGTCTTCATCGGCCTGTTCCTCGCTTCCGCTTTGGCGGGCGTGTTTGATCGGTTGCAGCCAGCGATTGGCGCGGTGTTTACGCTTGTTTTTTTTGTTGGCAGCATCCTTTTGGCGATGCGTGGTGCGCGGCGATTTTTTCCCATTGATGATAATCTGGCTGAAGACCTGTTGGATCGCCAATCAGAGCTGCGCCCCATTTCAAGCCTGAAGGATCGTCCGGTTGTTCCCGCCCGTGAGCAGCAAAGCCTGTGGGTACGCCATCGTGATCGGTTGCTCGATGAAGTGAAGCGGTTGCGCCCACCGCGGTTTTTGCGTGAGTGGCGGGTGCTTGACCCATTTTATCTGCGCTATGTGGTGCCTGTCGCCGTTGTGGCGATTGCCGTTATTGGCTGGAGCGAACTGCCCGGTCGTATGAAGACCGCATTTATGCCAGATTATGGCGCGCTGATGGGCGCGGATAATATGGTGGTGGAGGCGTGGATTACGCCGCCGGAGCATTCTGGACAGGCGCCTATATTTCTGACGCCGAAAACTCAAAATCTGAGGGTGCCTGAGGGTTCTCGTATAACACTGCGCGCGGACGCCCGGTCTGCGCCTAAGCTGATATTGAAGGCGAAACGTACTACCAAGCAGCGGTTTGAGCCGACGCCGGACGGTGTGTACGAGGCCCAAGCCAAGATTATGGCCGATACGCGCGTTTCGGTGAATTGGTGGGGCGAGCGGGCCGTTTGGAAGATATTGGCTTCACCTGATGATGCGCCAAATGTGGAGATGGTCTCACAGCCAACCTATTCCAAAGGGGACCGGGTAGAGTTTTCTTGGCGCGCGACTGACGATTATGGAGTGACCAAGTTAGAGCTGGTGATGGAGCGGGCCGAGCCGCATGTCGGTGCGCCGGAAGAAGAGAAGCGAGTGCGGGTCGCGTTGCCGGGTTTGGCACCGAAAGATGCAACCGATGTAACCCAATTGGATCTGACGCGTCATGCGTGGGCAGGGCTACCAGTGAAGTTGCGTTTGGTCGCGACGGATGGCGCGGGGCAGGAAGGGGCGAGTGAAACCGTTGAGTTTACTTTGCCGGAGAAATTTTTCCTCGACCCATTGGCGCGCGCGGCGCAAGAGGTGCGCGTTACGGTGCTGCGCGAGCCGCGTGAGTATGCGGAGATTGAGCCAAACAAGGATACGCTGACTCAAGACGCGCTCAACACGACGGCGGCCAACCGCATTAAGAACGCCCCGGCGGATGTTCAGACGGCGGCGCTTATGCTGGATACGCTGACCTATAAGGCTGACCGATATATGCCAAATATCACGGCGTTTCTGGCATTGCGCACAGCGCATGGAATGTTGGATTCGGCAAGCAAGAAATCTGAGGCGAATGCGGTCGCGCCGTTGTTGTGGGCACTGGCGATGAAGACCGAATATGGCAGCGCCGCTGATGCGCTGCGGCGGCTGGAGGCCGCGCGCAAGGCGTTGGAGAAAGCTCTACGTGATGGCGCACCGGAAGAAGAGATCAAGCGCCGTATGGAAGCGTTTCGTGACGCGGCTAACAATTACCTCGCAGCGCGCATGGCTGAGGCTTTGGCGGGGGGGGCGCAAAGCCCAGACGAGAACCCCGATGGGCAAGCCTCCACCGGGCAGGGGCCAAATATGGGCGGGCAAGATTTCGAGGACATGCTGAACGCGCTTGAAGACCTGGCCGATACGGGTGCGTCAGATCAGGCGCGGCAATTGCTGTCTGACATTTCAAACATGTTGCAGAATTTGGAGTTCGCTGAAGGCGGATCAAGCGGGAGTGGGATGCCGGGAATGCCCGGCCAGCCTGGCGAGAGCGAAGTCGCAGAGAATGTGCCGGAGGAAGAGCAAGAGCTGACCGACGCGATGAAGAAGCTGTCAGACATTTTGAGAGAGCAACGCGAGTTGAATGATGACACGCTGGCCCAACAGCGCGGTGAGCAACCGAGCCAATCTGGTCAGCAATCTGAGAGCGGCGAATCTAGTTCGGGTGAGACCGCGCCAAGCCAACAAGGCGGTTCGCAAGAGGGTGAAGGGCAACAACAGGGCGAACAGGCTGGCGGCCAAAGCGGCGGGCAGGAATCAGCCGATGCGCAGGGCGGCAGCGGCGAGAATTCTGGTGACGGCACCGAAGGCAGTGGCGGCGGACAATTGTCCAACAATAACGACCTTGGAACAGGTGAGGGGCAGCGCCCGAACGGGGAGTCGCTGGCTGAACGTCAGGCGCGGTTGGGCGAACTGGTTGAGCAATTCGCGCGGGAGAATGGCCTTGGTGAAGGCGCGGGCGAGAATGCATTGGAAGGCCAAATTGACCCCGATGCGTTGGAGGGGATTCGCCGGGCACAGCGTCAAGCAGAGCGCGCATTAGAACAGGGTAATGAGGGGCGTGCTGCCCAAGCACAAGAGCAAGCAACGCAAGCACTGTCTGAGATTTCACGCGGTGTGGCCGAGCAGCTCGATGAGATTCGTGAGGCCCGCACAGGTGAAGCCAGAGGCGGGGCAGAGAGTGACCCGCTCGGTCGGCCTTCAAATGGAGCGGGCAATAATGGCGAGGCCGTGGACATTCCCGATGCGGGCGAACGCCAACGCGCCAAAGACATCCTCGATGAGTTGCGCAAACGTTATGACGATGCCGACACGGATGAAGAGCGCGAGTATCTGGAGCGGCTGCTCGATCGGTTCTAGGGGCTGGTTTGCAAGTCACCGCTTAGCGGGTGATACTCTTAGCTAAAAACGCTGGAGGACGCTCAGATGACCACACCTTGGACCTATCGAAAAGGATTGCATGATATTGGTAATGGCCAGTTTGCTTGGCTGCAGCCAGATGGTGGTTGGGGCTGGTCTAATGCGGGGCTGATTGTTGATGGGGATCAATCGCTGCTCGTCGATACGCTGTTCGATATGACGCTGACGCATGAAATGCTGGGCGCGATGGCCGATGCGGCGGGCCGCAGCGCGGAAGACATCGGCATCATCGTCAACACACACGCCAATGGTGACCATACGCATGGTAATGGCTGTTGCCCGCATGCGGAGATTATTGCTTCCGAGGCTAGCGCTAGGGAGATGGAGACGGTCAACGCCGCGATGCTCGCGCAGCTGATCGAGAACGCCGAGCATTTGGGGCCAGCCGGTGCGTACTTCAAAAGCATATTTGGCATGTTCGATTTTGCGGGCGTGGAAGAGCGCGCGCCGACCAAGACGTTTTCAGGCAAGCTGGATGTAAAGGTTGGCGATAAGGCGGTGGAGCTGATTGAGGTTGGCCCGGCGCACACGGCGGGTGATGTGCTGGTGCACGTGCCCGCTGACAAGACGGTCTATACCGGCGACATTCTCTTCATAGATGGCACGCCGCTGATGTGGGCGGGGCCAGTCTCTAACTGGATTGGCGCATGTGAGCGCATTTGCGACATGGATGTGGACGTCATCGTGCCGGGGCATGGGCCGATCACGGATAAGGCAGGCGTGCGCCGTGTGCAGGACTATCTGCGTTATGTGGAGGCTGAGGCCCGCGCACGGTTTGATGCTGGGATGAGCGTGCGCGATGCGACGCTTGATATTGCGCTCGGTGATTTTGAAAGCTGGGGCGATGCAGAGCGGATCGCGGTGAATGTCGATACGCTTTACCGCGAGTTTAGCGGCAGCACGGACGAGACGCCCGTGGTCGAGCTATTCGGGATGATGGCGGAGACGCGTGACGCGATGCGCAGGCGCTAACGGTTTGCGCCGGGCACCCATTTCACATCGTCTGCGCCATTATTGTTGGCAAAGCGTCCGGCAACGAACAGCCAGTCTGACAGGCGGTTGATGAAGGCGAGCGCTTCGGCGCTGACCGGTTCATTCTCCAAGCTGGTCAGCTCTGCCATCTGGCGCTCTGCGCGACGGCACAGCGTGCGCGCGACGTGGAGGTGTGTGGCCAGCGGTGTGCCGCCGGGCAGGATGAAACTGTCGAGCGGGGCGATGTCGGCGTTCATCTGGTCGATCTCTTGTTCAAGGCGCTCAACCTGCGCGCCGACAATGCGCAGTGGCTCCCACTCCAACACGCGGCCACGGTCCGGTGTTGAGAGATCTGCGCCGAGATCGAAGAGGTCATTTTGGATGCGCCGGATCGCTTCGATGAGATCGTCGCCGGAATTCAGCGCGGCGACACCAAGCGCTGCGTTGACCTCATCGACGGTGCCATAGGCGGCAACGCGAGGGTGCCACTTATCGACTTGCTCGCCTGTTGATAGGCGGGTTTGCCCGGCATCACCTGTACGGGTGTAGATCTTATCTAGCTTAACCATTTAGACTGCCTCTAAAATCCGAAATTCACGGCGCCTGTCGCAACACCAATTGCGACGAGGAGGGCAATGACAACGCCCTGCACAATCACGCGCATACGCATAAGCTTGTTTGAACGTGTCGGCTGGTTCTCATCTGTGCGGGCCAGATTGAGGATACCAACAAATAGCACCACGACAAGAAGCGCGAGCGCAATGAAGAAAGCGATGCTGAGCCAGTTTTGCATGTCGGTCCCTTTTTGGTCCTGATGAACAGTAAGCAGTTAATTGAGTGATGCGCCAATGTGACAGAGGCGCAGGAAATGTGCGGCCTATTGGCCACCTTCAATACGGTTCACGATCGCGTCAATGCGTGCAGCAGCGTCTGTAATGGCTGCTGCGCACCGTTGTTCGGTCTGAATGGAGATCGGATCTTTCTTACGCATGTCATCCAACTCGTCGAGTAGAGCAAGTGACGCCACAAGTAGCAAGCGCTCGTCGCCAATGTCGCCGACAGCATCCACAATTGTGCGCAACCGTGTGTCTAGCTGCCCGGCGAGCGCATTGACGCGTTCTTCTTGGCCTGGGGCACAAGCGATTGAAAAAGTGCGGCCGCGTAGCTCTATATCTGCTTTAGCCATTGGGTTTACTCCTCACGGCCAAGGGCGGCGCGTACTTCAGAAATCGCAGCGCCAAGGGCCACGCTTGCCTCGTCTGCTAGCGTTTGGAGATCGTTCTCTCGTGCGAGCGATGAGTCTAGCTCTTCGGCCAGTTTTACCCGGTCTTCGATGAGGGCGGTTAGCTCTGCTTTGGTGGTTGCTGGGTCGCCGGTGCGGGACAATAATGTGTCGAGCGCGCCCTCTAGGCGTTGCAGTGCCGCATCAAGGCGGAGGGTGGCTGTATCCATGTTTGTCATGCTGATCCATGACTAGCGGGAATAATGCTTTCAGCCAAGCGGCTTGATTTTTTCCGAAGACTCTGGCCTAGCAATCGCAAACACTTAGGAGACAAGCAGAATGGCTGTTACGAACCGGGATATGGCGAATGCCGTCCGCGCGCTTTCAATGGATGCAGTAGAAGCTGCAAAATCCGGACATGTTGGTTTGCCACTCGGTATGGCGGACGCTGCGACGGTCCTGTTCCGAAAGTTCCTTAAATTTGATCCGAGCAATCCTGATTGGGCAGACCGTGACCGGTTCGTCTTGTCAGCGGGTCACGGGTCGATGCTGGTCTATTCGCTATTGCATCTGACCGGATACAAATCTGTCAGCCGTGATGACATTCGCAATTTCCGCCAGCTTGGCGCGAATACTCCGGGCCACCCTGAGAACTTCGTGACACCGGGTGTTGAGACGACAACTGGCCCGCTGGGGCAGGGGATTGCAACGGCGGTTGGCATGGCCATCGCTGAGCGTAACTTGAATGCACGCTTTGGCGACGAGCTTGTCGATCACCACACTTATGTAGTGGCGGGCGATGGGTGCCTCATGGAAGGCATCAGCCAAGAAGCGATTACGCTGGCCGGGCATATGGAACTCAACCGTTTGATCGTTCTGTTTGACGACAATGCCGTGACGATTGATGGCGGCACAGACATGTCTGACCGAACAGATCAGTGCGCCCGGTTTGAAGCCTCTGGCTGGATCACCAAGCGCGTTGATGGCCATGACGAGAAAGACGTCACCGCTGCGCTGCGTTGGGCAAAGAAACAGAAGAAGCCGGTTATGCTGGCAGTCAAAACTTTGATTGGCTATGGCGCGCCGACTATTGCGGGCACGGGCAAGGCACATGGCGGCCCATACGGCGCCGACGAAGTTGCTGGTGTACGCGAGAACATTGGTTGGCCGCATGCGCCATTTGAAGTGCCTGCTGCGATTGAGACAGCATGGAAAAAGGCTGGTGAGCGCAGCGCTGACGAGCGCGCCGCTTGGGAGGCACGTCTAGCGGCGTCATCTCATAAAGGCGAGTTCACTGCAGCGCTGGCAGGACGTTTGCCGCGCAATCTTTCCAAAGCGATCATCAAGCAGAAGAAAGCCGTTGTGAAATCGAAAGCGACGAAAGCAACACGTCAGTGGAGCGGCGCGGCGTTGGAAGTGCTGACAGGTATTGTTCCTGAGATGATTGGTGGCTCTGCTGATCTGACCGGCTCTAACAACACACGCACGAGCCACACGGATGCGCTGACCCCTGCCAATATGGCCGGGCGTTATATCCATTACGGTGTGCGCGAACATGCAATGGCCGCCGCGATGAACGGCATGTCGCTGCATGGCGGTATTATCCCGTATTCAGGCACGTTCCTTGTGTTTGCTGACTATTCCCGTCCGGCGATCCGTTTGGGCGCACTGATGGGTACGCAAGTTATCCACGTGATGACGCACGACTCAATCGGCCTTGGCGAAGACGGCCCGACCCACCAGCCGGTTGAGCATGTGGCTAGCCTTCGCGCGATGCCGAACATGTTGGTGTTCCGTCCTGCTGACGGCGTTGAAACGGCTGAGTGCTGGGAACTGGCGCTCGAGCATAAGACTGGCCCATCAACAATGGCGCTGACACGTCAGGGCGTTGCCCCGGCGCGTACCGAGCATGATGATGAGAACCTATCGGCCAAAGGCGCCTATGTGCTGTCTAAATGTAAAGGCAAGCCGCAAGCGACGATCATTGCAACAGGTTCTGAAGTTGAGATTGCGATGAACGCGCAGGCAATGTTGGCCGGAGAGGGCATCAGAACCAATGTCGTCTCTATGCCATGCATGGAACTGTTTGAGCAGCAGAACAAACGCTACAAGCAAGGCGTGCTGGGCAAAGGCCTGCCGCGTGTTGCTGTTGAGGCGGGCGTACGCTTCGGCTGGGATCGCTGGATCGGTTTTGACGGGGACTTCGTAGGCATGGATAGCTTCGGGGCCTCAGCGCCTTACAAGAAGCTTTATGAGCACTTCAAAATTACACCAGAAGCTGTAGTGTCATCTGTGAAGGCACAACTGGCGACTTGATAAGGAGAGAGCCGAATGTATGAAAGCATCTATTCGGTTCTCAATTTGTCTGTTCTGCCTGCATGGGCATTGTTGATCATATTTCCGAATGCACGGCTGACACATCAGGTCGTACATTCTTGTTTCTACCCTTTGATTTTAGGAGCTTTTTACCTCGTGTGCTTAACTTTGGGCATGGGGTTTGGGCACATGGCACCGGGGACGAGCGCGGCGAGTGTTGGCGGTATCACAGCGCTGTTCAGCCACCCGAACGGGGTGTTGACGGGGTGGAGCCATTATCTGGTGTTTGATCTGTTCATCGGCGCGTGGATTGGCCGGGATAGACGTGAGCGTGGCATCGCGCACTGGATGGCCGCGCCGACGCAATTGCTGTCATTCCTGTTCGGGCCTGTCGGCCTGTTCCTGTATCTAATATTGCGGTTTGTGATAGGCAAAGGCGGTTGGTCGCTCGACCTGAAAAAAGGCGGATGACGCCTAGTCTTCTTCTTTAACTTTGCCGAATAGGTCCATTTGATTTGGGTCTACCTTCTTGCGGCGGGGCTTTGTGCGCCCGCGCCGGAAGTAGAGATCATCCGTGTGATCTTTTGATGCAGTTTCGGGCAGTTCGGGTGCATTTCGCGGTTCTTTGGGTGCAGTTTGAGGCGCTTTAGGTGCTTTTTTGGGCGCTTTAGCTACAATCTTCCAATAGGTCACGGCGACGACTGGGCCGCCCTTCTCATCCTCATAGCGCTGGAGAAATCCGCTCGCGGTGTCCTCTTCATCTTTGCGATCAAAGAGCGCCTGCGCATCTGCCTCGCTCATCGGGAGCCAATCTGTTTGCAAGCTGTCGATCTCATGATCGGGCGCGAGCGTCTCTGCCTCAGCGCGGGTGCGCGCAGAAGTGAGGCCGGGTTTGATCGCGGCCTTGGCGTTCTTGGCGAGGGGATAAGAATGGCTCATGAGGTTTGGCCTGTAGGGGAGGCGAGCGCCGCCGTCCAGTCTGCGTCGTGATGCGATTGAAGCCGGGTGGCGGCAAGGCGACCGAATTTGAGTAGGACAGATTTGCGCCGCGCGCCGGAGAGCTTGGCGGTTTGCGCCTCCCTGATGATGGCGCCGTCATAATTGTCTGCGACGATGAGGCCGACGTCTTCAGGGATGAGGTCTTGCGGAAAGTCTGGTCCGACGGCGAAATAGAAGCTGTCACAATACTCCATATAGTGGTGCCACTTCTCGTCTGAGCGGAAGTCAGCGACGCTGGATTTCACCTCAGCGATGGTGACGTGCCCGGTGGCATCTATGGCGACGACATCGGCGCGGCGGTTGTTTGCGAAAGTCATCTCCTGAAGGCCTGCAAAGCCGAGGCCAGATAGGAGGCGCAAAGTGCCGCGCGCGATGGCTTCGGCGGTGCGTGTATCGCGGGTGCGAGTCTCGGCTGGCTGTGGTGCGATCGTCATCAGATTATCCGGATTGCGTGTTCATGAAATGTTCGATCAAAGGTAACGCTGTGGCCGTTGGTTGGTCAACAGGGGGAGGACGAAGCGCGCCATCTATTCAGGGGAAATCTGGAGGTTGAGGGGGTGGCTGATTTCTAGCTGTCCCTCTTTGGCATAACCACGCGCGAGAATGTGAGCGCCGGGCGCGGCTTGGCAAAGCTCTGCGGCGTCGCGTTTGATGGTGAGGGTGAGGGCTGCGCTTTTGAGTGACCATGCACAGGAGGCGCCGGGGGCGTCGCTGCTAATGCGAGCATCCAGCGCCCCGTGGACGAGTTGGAAGCGGGAGAAGTCTGGTGGGAGGTGAGCGGCGCTGGGGGGCGTGTAGGCGGTTAGCGCCCAGAGGCCACGTTTGGCGGCGCGAGCGTCAGCCTCGTCGATGAGGAGTGGGGCGTTGGCGATGGCTGTGTCTGGATAGACCCGCACGCGTGCGCCGCCGCGCCGGATCATCTCTTGATTGACCCAATAGGGCGGTCCGAGTTCGTCTGTTGTCTGAATATGCGCGAGCGCGCGATCATAGCGATCTCGTGTGAGGCCCGCATATTTGACCTGTACTGTACGGCCAAGGGCGATGTCTTCGAGCATACGCTTGGACTCTTCGTGGAAGGGATCGCCTTCGCGGTCTTTGTAAGGACGCGCGGGGGCCTCTATGCCGATGAGGCGGATGCTCTGGCCGGTATCGAGCACGAGGGCGTCGCCGTCGATAATGCGCACGACGCGACCACGTTCGCCATCTAGCAGCTCAGCCAAGGGGTCAGTTTCTCGGCAGCCGGTGAGGGCGAGGCAGGCGAGGCTGAGGCCAAATAAGAGATGCAGGCGCGGTGACATGAGCTGAACATGGCTATGCAAAGCCCCGCCTGTCGAGCTGATACTCTAATGACGCGAAGTGCGCGCTGGGCTTAGAAGCGGGCGCTTAGGCCGAGGATGGCGGGGCGGGGCGGCTGAGGGGCTCATAGTTGCTTGTCGAGGCTGTGTTAAGCGGCGCGGACAGGCTGGCGGTTATATCGAACGTGCCAGAGACATCTATACCGTGCACGAAGCCATCGGATAGGTTCTGCTTGGTGACCTCTGTGAGGCCGTCAACAATGCGCCCGGTTGGGGGCGGTGTCGATATAGTCGCTAATCTCTGTGTGAAAGGCGGTGATGTCGAGTGCGCGGAAGGCCTCTGAAACGGAGGCCCAGAGGAATTGGTCATGAGCAGGGGTGAGCGCATAGCTGGCACGTGCGCCAAAGGAGGCGTCTTGCCAGCTATCTGAAAAGCTGGCCGTGTTGCCGGTGGCTGGGTCTCTATAGCGGCCAATGTCTGCATCTATTGCGCTGAGGCGGCCGCCGATGATGAGTTCGATTTGGTCGCTAAAGTTCTGTTCCCATTGGGCAAAGAGGCCTGTTTGGGTGTAGGTGGCGTCGTCCCCGACGGGGCCTTGGATCTGCTGAGTTATGGTTAGGCCGTCTGTGGAAATATCTGTGCGTTCACTGTTGATATCATCCGAATAGTAGCTGGCGCCGTAACGCAAGTGGGGATTGCCGACGCTGCGAGAGAAGGCGAGGTCTATGCCGGATGTGTCGACGGTCAACGCGGCGTTGATACGGTTACCGTCTTCTTTGATGCGGATTTCAGTGTCGGTGCGGCGCTGGTCTGCTCCGACGCTGGTGCCTGCGAAAGAAAGCGCATCGTGAGTGGAATGGGTGCGGCCTACATCGTCTTGGGTGAAGCGTTGATGGAAGGCGGTGAGAGACCAATCTGGCGAGAGGTTTGCGTCTGGGCGCAATTGCTGGGCGGTTTCTGAGTAACCGGTGCCGGGGAGGGTGCGGCGGGACCCGCTCCAATACGCGACTGGGTGACGGCAATCGGCGCAAGACGGCGAGCCTCTTCCGCCTGTGCCGCCGGCTGATTGCAGGCCAAGAGCGCGGTGATTGCGCAGGCAGTATGGCGCCAGATCCGGGGCGCTGTCAGGGGTGTGTGGTTTCTGGGGAACATATTTGAGCGGGACCAAAAGTTAGTTGTATTTGTGATTGCAAGTCATTCGCATTCGCGATAAGAGGCTTTCATACTGTAACTTATGGGTCAGGAGCAAGACCGAGAATGATGAAAACGAAACTGATTGCCGCTGCCGTTATCGGTCTTTCAGCGATTGGGGCGGCCTCTACCGCGCACGCAGAAGAGAATCTATGGCTCTATGCGAAGGGCGCTGACACGCGGCCGCAGGGCAGCTGGGAAGCAAAGCTTGGCGTTATCTCGCGCTTGGGTAAAAATTCTGGTGACTATGCGTTTCACGATATCCGTCCAGAGATCGAATATGGCGTGACAGATCGTTTGACCATTGGCGCTGAGATCATGATTTTCAGCCATGATTACTCTGTGCAAGACGAGATCGGCCCAATGTATGAAACGCAGGGCAGTGTCGATGTGAATGGTGACTTCGCTTATCATGGTGAAAGCTTCAAAGACACCCAATATGGTGGCGTCGAGCTGACCGCGAAATATATGGTTATGAGTCCGTATAAAGAAGACAACCCGTTCGGTTTGTCGGTTGGTCTTGGTTATGAAAAGCGCGACGTTTACCGCCTTGATGGCGCTGAAATTGATCAAGATTCATATACGGGCACATTGTACTTCCAGCGCAACGCGATGGATGACAAATTGAGCTTTGTACTTGTTCCCAAATTGGAGCTTGAAAGTCGTACCTCACCGGGCGTTCGTGAGGAAGAGATCGCAATTGATGTCGCTGCTGGTGTGTCTTATCGCTTCGCACCGAAATGGTTCGGTGGCCTCGAATTTCGTCACCAGTCAGATTACCTGAACCCAGAAGAGGACGGTGTATTTGATCCGGGTCTTAAGCGTTCTAGCTGGGATCTTGGTGATATCCGCGTCGGTACGCAGCACCAGAACGGCAACTATTTTGGCCCGACAATCCATTATGCTGAAGAAAGCTGGTGGGCAACGTCTGGCATCTTGTTTCAGGTGTCGGGCGGGGGTTCGGAGCATGCGTATGTTAAGAACAACAAAAACTATGATGAACATGAAGAAGTGCACTTTGGTTTGTCCTTTGGATATGAGTTCTAAACACTCGTCTTTGCTTCAGGCTGTTCAGGATGAATTGTGAATGACTAAACTCTCCCCCTCATTGTCTCGCCGCTCTATGATGCTGAAATCTGGGGCGGCGGCCATTGGCGCAGCGGTTTTCCCGCTGTTTGGCAATGCGACAACGTATATGGCGGTGGATGAGGCCCGCACTTTGCTCTGGGGCGACGAGCCGATGTGGCCTGTTGAAGTTGTGCTGACAAAAGCGCAGCGCAAATCGATTAAAAAAGCCTCCCGGACGAATGTCCCCAAATGGCCTCTTAAGGCTTGGAAGACAGAATCCGGGGGGTGGTTTATCGTTGAACAGATTATCGGTAAGCACGAGAATATCGATGTTGCGTTCGCGATAAACCCAGACGGCAGTCACAAGGATCTTGAGGTTCTGGTTTACCGGGAATCTTATGGCCATGAGGTGATGAACCGGAAATGGCGCAATCAGTTTAAAAATCGCACGCATGAGACGGTGCTGAAGCTGGACAAAGATATCGTGAATATTTCTGGCGCGACGCTGTCTTGTGTCCACTTGATGAAGGGCGTGAACCGTCTTTTGCATACGTGGGATCAAGTGTTGAGGCATTTGTAACCAGTTATGGCGCGGTTTGACGACAGCTCAGCGGATACACAAGTGCAGCGGTGCAAGCCGTTACTGGGCACCTATGTTGACGTGAACCTGTCAGGCCCTTTGCCACGTGCCGAATTGATGGCGCTTAGCCAAGTGGCATTCAACCGTATACAGGACATTCATTCGGTCATGAGCTTTCATGAGCCGGCGAGTGAACTGTCGCGATTAAACCGAGCCAAAGTGAATGACTGGACGCCGCTGTCGGATGATATGCGGGCGGTGCTGGAATTCGCGTTGGAGCTAAGCAGGGTAAGTGCTGGTGTGTTTGACGTGACGGTTGCTCCGCAGATGGTGAGGCTGGGACTGTTGCCGCGCCCTGAAGGCGGCGTAGAAGACAAGGCAAATTGGCTCTCGATTCAACTGGGAGATTGGGGCGCTCGGTTCCATGAGTCGGTGATGATTGACCTTGGCGGTATCGCGAAGGGGTATGCTGTCGATATGGCCATAGAGGCGCTGCGGGATGTGGCGCCAGCCTCTGTGCGGTTTAGCGTGAATGCGGGTGGTGATTTACGGTTCAGCGACCCAGAGGGCGAGCGCGTGAAAATTCGTAGCCTGAAGAAGGGGGGTGGAACGATTATTCTGAAGCCGCCCTTTGCGTCGGTTGCGACCAGCGCATCCTACTTTGTCGACAATGCGCCCAGCGCAATTATTGACCCGTCCACTGCGGCCTGTGTTGAGATGGATGCGCGCAGCGTATCTGTGTTTGCGGACAGCTGTATGACGGCGGATGCGCTGACTAAAATTGTCGCATTGGTGCCGGATACGGAGAAATTACTGACGCGCTATAATGCGAGAGCGTTGGTGCAGGCAGACGGGCGAGAGAAGTGGGTGAATTAGACGTGGCGTTTTTTACTCCCATCACGAGCCGGGTGCCGGTTAGCTATCAGACGATGCTGTGTGTGTTTCTGGCGGTGAGCTGGTTTACCGGCCTCGCTTTCTTCGTGCTGGATACATTTGTGCAGATTGAAGGTGAGTATGGCCCGATGCGCCACCCTGCGCAGCAGCCCGCTTTGAGCATTCATGGCGCCAGCGCTTTCTTGATGATGATGATGATCGGCGCGATTGCGCTCAACCATGTGCCGCTGTCGTGGCGGCTTAAGACACTGCGTTTCTTGGGCATTAGCTTGCTGGTGGCTTTCAGCGTGCAGATTGGCACTGCCTATGTGCTCTATTACGCCTCTGGCGAGTTGCTGCGCGAGGTTGTGAAATATGTTCACCTTGTCGTGGGTCTGTCGTTGCCCTTGTGGTTGCTGGTTCATATCACGACTGCGCGGCGGCGGCGTAAGGCGTCGACACAGACGGTTTGAGCAACGCGCGCCGTTCTCCCCCGCGCGCCTTTGGGCGTCGCTTTTGGTGGCAGGTGCATCACTGGGTGGGCCTGAAGCTTACCTTGCTGGTCAGCTTGATATTGTTGACCGGAACGATCGCTGTTTTCTCTAATGAGATTGATTGGGTTTTGAGGCCGGAAATGCGGGCAGAGCCGATTGCGGTGGAGGATATTGCGTGGGCAGAGATGGCCGAAGCGGTGGCGGCTGAACACCCGACTTGGCGCATTGAGAAAATGGAGGCTCCGCAGGGGGCGTATTTTGCCGCGCGTACTGTGGTGAGGGATGGGGAGGGCGCGCGCCGGGTGATTTATGCTGATCCGGCAACAGGCACAATCCAAGGCCATTATGGTTGGGTGAGTGTTCAGCGCGTGGTGCGCAACATGCACCGGCATTTGTTTCTGCCAAAGGCGTTCGGCATCCCGATTGTTAGTGGCTTGTCGATCTTACTGCTCATCTCGTTGATTACGTCGCTGTTGATTTATAAGAAATGGTGGCGCGGGTTTGCCGGGCCGTTGCGGGTGAAGTCAGCGCGGGTGTTTCTGGGCGATATGCACCGGTTGATTGGTGTGTGGAGCATTTGGTTTCTGTTCACCGTGTCAGCCACAGGGCTATGGTATTTTGTCGAGAGCATGGGACTGGACGCGCCGGACCAGATTGAGGCGGCGGGCGCGGTGTCCGCTGATGCGACTTTACCTGTACTGGCAGGGGAGGTTGGGGCGGCGTTAGAGGCAGCGCGAGCGCAGCGGCCATCGCTTGAGATTTATGAGATATTGTTTCCCGAACCCGGCAGCGCATCGTTTGGGTTTCGAGGGCAGGATGGCGATGTTTTGGTGCGCCACCGGGTGAATGCGATTTGGATTGATGCGCAAACGAATGAGCCGGTTTTGGATCTTTATGCGCGTGATTTGAGCCTGCATGCACGCATTGCCGAGGGCGCTGACCCGATCCACTTCGGCACATTTGGAGGAATTTGGACGCGGCTGATTTGGTTTGTGTTTGGGCTGGGTCTAACGACGCTGTCGCTCTCCGGCGTAGCAATTTATTCGATGCGATTGACTAGAGGATCTGGCCGGCATGTTAAGGCGATCATCAAGGGCGTTGGGTTGGGCGGCGTGGTTTCATTTATCGTGATAATGACCGCGCTCTATTACCTTCCAACTTCGGTCCAATAGGTCGCCGCTTTGTGCCCAGACAGGAGCAGCGGAGGGGTGGATGGCCAAAACGACAATGGCCATGAGGAAGAATTTTTTTAAGCAGGGCATGATTTTGATGCTAGGCGCGGCTATTTTTTGCCAGCGATACGCACATCATTGTTCATGCTCGCAAGTTTTACACTGACGATGTAGGCTTTTTCAGTCTCCATTGCCGCGAGGATGAGCCCTGCTTGAGAGCTGGTCAGCTTACGTAGGAAACCTGCTGCGAAACCGGGGTCCATCTTGTTAAAGATCTGCGCTGCTTGGTCGGGCTTCATAGAGCCGTACATTTGCGCGAGGTGCTTAATGTCTGCTGACGATCCAGCCTGCATCTCTTCCCACTTCGCATCGAGGGCTTGTTGCAGAGCTTGAAGGTCTGTCGTCTCTGCCCGCAACTTTGCCTGCCAGTCTTTCAGCTCAATTTCTTTGGCGCGAAGCGTGGCCATTTCGACGTCTACCAGCGCGCGGTCTTTTGAGATCTGGCGTGCGGTTTCACCCGTGAGGCAAACTTGTGCATCTGCCGCGACTGGGGTCGCTGCATGGGTGGGCTCCGCGTGTGTGTCTGGTGTCGTTTCAGCGCTGTGGTCCTCTTCCGGGGCTGCGCTGTGTTCCTCAGCTTTTGCTGGGGTTGCAGCGTGATCGACAGCAGCGATGGGGCCTTCAGCTTTTGCGAGTGCGCTAGGCAAGAAGCGGGCTGCGCCACCAATGGTGAACAGTATGCCGAGCGTTAACAGAACGTGAGAGCGTTTCGATTTGGTCTGTTGCATGATCTATGAGTCTACTCGGATGTCTTGAGAGGAAAACAGAACGGATTTTTCGCTGCGCTGAAGGGCTTCCTCAATTTTGAATTTTGAGCGGTCAGTCAGGCTGCGTACTTGGCTGGCGAGGGTTGTCATATCAGCGACCTGCTTTGCGCATTCAGTGAAAACGCCGCGCATTTCGGTATCAAAGTCGTTTTGTGAAGATTTGATCGTTTCCAGTGTGTCAGAGAGGCGCTTCTCGGCCTCTTCAATTTTTGCTTCGATCCATTCGCAAGACGTTTCTGATTTTGAGAGCGCGTCATCATAGCGGTCGGAGTGTTCAGTTCTGAGTGCCTCGAACTGTGACCGCACGCGGGCGTATTCTTTGTCAGCGCTTTTTACCATAGCGTCAAAGCGCCCTCCGGCATGGGCATCTAGCTCGCGCGTCAGTTTTTCAATCCGCTCACAGACTTGGTTGCCCTCTATGGTGACTTTGTCAATCAAGCTGGAATGCTCTGAGTCAAAATCCTTGGAGAGGCTCTGGAGGCGATCAGACGCGGCATTGGCTTCGCTTAGCAGATCGGCGAGGCGCCCGGCGATTTGTCCGGCATGGGTGCGGGTTTGTTGAGTGCTCTGCGTCATGTCGGAAACGGATTTAGAGAAGGTGACAATGGTTGCACCCAATCCGTCTTTGGTGTCTTGCAGTGCCTTCAGGCGCCGATTTAGCACAATACAATAAATGCACGCAGCGGCAGAGATAAGCAGAATTGCTATGTCGGTAGGTTGGATGTTCATAGATTTATCTCAATAGAAAGCTGGTGACGAGGATTCCGTCTGTGGCAGATGTGCCCAGAACCAATTCGGAGCGGCGAGACAATTGCTCGCGCATTTTGCCGTAATAGGCGGGGTCTTCGAAGTCTTCCAACTCGACCGAGCGCAGATAGTTGATGAACGCATCAATGAGGATCGGCGCGTCTTGCTCAACCAGGTAAGCGTGCTCGTCGTCTGTAACGATAGAGACTTCCATCTTTAGGAACCGGGTGGCCGGCGCGCTGCCAATGGTGATCAGGATTTCTTCGAGGGGAACAAAGGTGTGGTCTTTGCGGACAGGGGCGTGCACCTTGGCCAGATCCTGCGGGCTACATTCTGCTGATGCCTCGGACGGAGCCGCTGCGGCAGGGGTGAGCATGTAGCTCGCGCCAAATGAAGCGGCAATCGCGGCGACGGATAGCATGACCATACCGATGAGGCCGCCGCCACCTTTTTTCTCTGTTTCGCCATCTGCAGGGGGCGCTTCAGGGGTCTTTTTCTTACCAGCCATTTGATCTGATCCATTCAAAGAGTGAGACTCTAAAAGATCAGCGCTGGGTAAAGGATGTGTTAATAAATTTCTCCCTATTGTTAACACACTTCAGAAATGGCGACGGGACCGGCGGTTGACAAATGAATTTCTTAGACAATTTACGTGGATTACCACTTCAGCGTCAGCTTGTATTGGTCGGGGCCGTCATGGCCGTAGCGATCGCTATGATGTTCATGGTACGCGGCGCAATGAAAGAGCCTATGGTTCTGCTTTATTCCGGGCTGGACCCGCAACGCGCGGGTGATATCCTCGGTGAGCTCGACCAGAGCAATATTGCCTATGAGATAAATCAAGAATCGATCTTCGTGCCGCGCAGTGAGCGCGATGGTATTCGGTTTAGCCTCGCGCAAAAGGGTCTGCCGAAGCAGGCAGTCAAAGGCTATGAGTTGCTGGATGATGTGAACGGATTTTCTGTTACATCTGAAATGTACAATGCCTCCTACTGGCGCGCTAAAGAAGGCGAGCTGACCCGGACGATATTGGCGATACGCGGTGTTGATGCAGCGCGTGTGCATATTGGCGCGAGCCTTAAGTCTGGTTTCTCACGCTCTAAGGCGGCGCAAACAGCATCTGTTACTTTGACGACGACGCGGGATCTATCCACGCCTCAGGCGGAAGCGATCCAATATATGGTCGCGCTGGCTGTATCAGGCTTGAACCCTAAAGATGTTGTCGTGATTGACCCGAAATACGGCATCCTCGCGGGGCCGACTGTGGATGGCAAGGCGCGTCCGATGATGATTGCTGAAGATCAGTCGAGCGCGCTTGAAGACAAGATTCTGAGATTGTTGGAGGCGCGGCTTGGGCCGGGTAATGCGCAGGTCTCTGTCTCCCTAGATGTGCGTCGTGAGCATGAGCGAATTTCGCAGGTGAGTTTTGATCCTGAATCACAAGTTGTACGCCAACGTTCGACAACGGAAGTTAGCGAAAAGAGCACTGGTGGTGGCGGCGCACTTACAGTTGCGAGTAATTTGCCTCAAGAGGCCGCTGAAAGCGGTGGCAATGGTAGCACAACCAAAAACTCCACAGAGAGTGTGGCGTATGAGCTAAATGAAACGCGCACTGAGATTGAACGTTTGCCGGGTGAGATTACCCGCATGTCGATCGCTGTGTTGGTCAATGAGTTGGCGCTAGGCGTTGAGCCGGATGATGTTGCTGCCGCTGAAGCTATGATTGCTGAATTTGAGGCGCTGATCGCCTCTGGAGCGGGATTGAACCTAGAGCGGGGTGACAGCATCACCGTTGATACAATGCCGTTCTCACTTCCCGTTGTAGGTGAGCTTACACCTGCGCCGAGCGCTGTTCAGCGCTTTATGGAGCAGCATATGTGGTCTGGCGTGCAGGCGCTGTTGTTGACCCTTGTGACCCTTGTGTTGGGCATGGGCGTTATTAAGCCAATCATGTCACCGAAGACGGCAGAAGTATCAGCGGCGGCTGGAATGAATGCCGGGCTTGGCTTGGATGGCGACGAGAATGCACCACCGGATGCCTTCGATTTCTTGAAAGATTATGCGCGTGAGCGCGAAGAAGAGACCGCCGCCTTGTTGCAAGACTGGTTGACGGATGAACGGGGAGTTGCTGTAAATGAGTAGACAATTATTAGCCAGCCTACCGCGCTTTGACACGCCGGAGCCCGCGCCTACACCCGGCGAGGGGCAATCATGGCTTCGTGACCTCGGGCCAGAAAAAGTCACCTCGGAATTCTCTTCTGACTTTGGTGGGCAAGGGGGCGATCAGAGTGCGGAAATTACCTCGCTAGAGGATCATCTGCCCGGTGGAGAGATCGCTGAAGAGGCGACGCCTGAAGATTTGGGCTTAGAGGCATTGGATGCGCTAAATGTCTCGCTCTCGGATGTGATCGCCCAACTTGGCCGTGATGCACAAGAGCAAGCGATTGCGAATGTTCAGGCCATCGCCGAGCAAATGTTTCCAAAACTCGCCGATGTGTTTCTCGCGGAAGAGTTGGCCTGTCACCTGCCTCATTTGATCCCCAAGCTTGCGCCTGAGGTGGAAATCTCAGTGCCGCCTCGCTTGTTGCTTCGATTGCAGGCTGCAGTGGAGCGCACGCATGCGCTGCCGGAAAACTGTCGGTTTGTGGAGGCGGTTGCAGGGCAATCGGCCAATGCAATCCGCATCGTTTGGCCCAAGGGCGGATATGACTTCGATTTCAATGCACTTTTGGCTGACTGCATGATGCATGTGAATGGCCAAGCCCAAAAGATGGAGAGTTAGGTTATGGCAGCGGACGGAGAAACCACCCAAGAGCCAAAAGCCCAAGAGCGTCGTGATAAGTCGGCTGGGGCCGCACATCAACGATCAATTTTCGGCGTGCCGGTTGTCGTGACTGTTTCAATTGGTCAGCAGCGGATGAGTGTTTCCTCTCTGCTGGAGCTGGCCGAGGGATCCGTCGTTGCGCTGGCATCGCGTATTGAAGATCCGATCAATCTGTTGGTTGATGACAAGCTGATTGCGCGCGGTGAACTGATCGAAACGGAGACCGGCGGATTGGCCGTTAAGATCACGGAAATTGGTGAACGCTCGAGTGACTAAGGTGGCTTCCATACGCTTTCTTACTCAGTTTGGCCTTTTGCTGGCGGTCGCTGTCTGCATGTTTGCAGGCGGCGCTTTTGCGCAAGAAGCTGCGCCGATCCCGCTTCCCGATATTACGGGGCTGCTCAATGAAAATGCCGAAGGCGGGCTAAGTAACAGCGTCATTCAGATGTTCATGGTCGTGACGGTGCTAAGCCTCGCGCCGGGCATCGCGATGATGGTGACGTGTTTGCCGTTTATGGTGATTGTATTCTCGATCATGCGCCAAGCGCTAGGTATTCAGCAAGCGCCCCCAAATATGATGGTCATGGCGCTGGCTATGTTCCTCACCTTCTTCGTGATGGAGCCTGTGTTTATGCAAGCCTGGGAGACCGGAATTTCGCCGTATATGGATGGTGCGATTACGGAACAGCAAGCTTGGACGATGACGACGGACCCGTTCAGGTCGTTCATGATAAACCGGATTGAGCCTGAGACGTTGATTACGCTGGGCGATGCGGTCAATCGACCGTTAGGGGAAGGGGAGGAGCCTACTTTCTCCCTGCTCGCGACGGCGTTTATGTTGTCTGAGATTAAACATGCCTTTCAAATCGGCTTTGTCATCTTCCTGCCCTTCATGGTCATCGACCTTGTTGTGGCGTCGGTGTTGATGGCCGTTGGTATGATGATGGTGCCGCCGACCGTTGTGTCGCTTCCGTTCAAGATCGGGTTCTTCGTTCTGGCGGATGGTTGGCTGAAAATTACCGAGGCACTTTTGAGTGGATATGCGTGACGCGCGTGTTGGCGTCTAAGGAACTAAAGAATGAACGATCAAACTAAATCCAAAGCTCCTGCAACGCCCTTCGTTGCGACCCCTGCGCAGCGGGCGGCGATTGTTATTGCCATGCTGGGAGAGACGGCGGCGCGCCCGATTATGGAGAAGCTGGACGATGCATCGCTCGCCCGGGTGAACAAGGCGCTTGAGACGATAAAACTGATCCCCAAGCGTGACCTCACGCAAGTCGTTTTGGAATTTTTGACGCAGCTTCGTCAGACGTCTGGTGAGTTGCTGGGCGGTAAGGTTCATGCGCGCGAGTTGATCGCTAACATTGTTGAGTTTCGCCAAGAGAGCCTTGAGGCAGGCATGATCCCCGCTGATGCCGGGGATGGTAGCGCCAAGCCTGTGATCGTTAAAACGACGTGGGGCAAGATGTCCGCCGAGGGAGCGGAAAGCGTGGCGACCTATCTGAATGGTTTGAGCCCTAATCTTGCGTCACTTATTCTGCGCCGTGTTGAGACGACATTCTCGTCTGAAGTTTTGAATTTTCTTGATGACGACAAGCTCCAGCCAATCATGGAGCGCCTCATAGAACCTGATACGGCTGATGCAGGCATTATATCTGTCATCGAGCGCATGGTTGAGATGGAATTCTTGAACACGGAGCAAGGCGCGGCAACTGAAGACGACGAGCATTTGGCCGGGATTGGCGAAATATTGAGCCTGATCCCAACTGAGAAGCGTAATTCATTGGTCGAATTTCTGCGCTCGAACCATGAGGCAAAATTGGAGAGCATCGAGAAGGCCCTGTTTACGTTGGATGCGCTGCCTGATCTGTTGCCGAGAAATGCTGTGTCTGTTGTTTTCCGTGAGTATGGGACACCGGAGATGACAGAACTGTTGGCGACCTTTACGGGCGAGCTGGACGCCGTTTCAGAGTATTTTCTGACCAATATTTCCTCACGTCTATCTGACCAAATTCGAGAAGAGATACCGTCAGTTACCGCGATGTCTCCTGAGGAGTCAGAAGGGGTGCAGCGCAAATTTTTGCTGAACCTTATGACGATGAAGCGCAAGGGCATTATCACGCTGAATGATAAGCCAAAGCCTGCCACCGCTTCGGCGTAAGTTTTACAAGTCATAGTGATACAACAAAGCGAGCGCGGCCTTCTGGCTACGCTCGCTTTTCTTATTGCGGGAGGAATTTCTTTGTTGCCTTACGGGATGATCAGCTCAGCATGGATCGCGCCCGCGGCGCTCATTGATCGGATGATGTCAGCCATCTCTTGAGGATCAACGCCTAGCGCGTTTAGGCCGGTGACGAGCTGTGACAGGGTCGTGTTGGGTTCCACGATTGCGATATGGCCACTTCCTGTTTTATCGATTGTGATGGTCGAGCGGGGCAGAACCATGGTTTCGCCAGCGGCAAAGGGGTTGGGCTGAGACACAACGGTCGATTCGCTCACCTTGATAGAGATGTTGCCTTGGGCGATGGCGACTTTGGAGATGGTTACATCTTCGCCGAACACGATGGTGCCCGATTTCTCGTCGATCACAATGCGCGCTGGTGAGGCGACGGTGATGGGTAGATTCTCAATCGAGGCGAGGATACGCGCAGGCGATTGAGAGAGGCCGCGTAGATCTAAATCAACTGTGCCCGGGTCCCTCATCATGGCGACGCCAGTGCCTAGCGCCGCATTGACGAGGTCTTCGAGGCGGGCGGCCGTGGTGAAATCAGGAGAGCGCAGAGCAAGTGTAATTGAGTCGCGCTGATTGAAGTTGTAGGCGATTTCGCGCTCGACACGGGCACCGTCTGGGATGGCGCCAGTTGTTGGTGTGCCGCGTGTAATGCGCTCGGCGTTTGCCTCCACATCCAGGCCGCTGACCAGAACGCTGCCCTGAGCCACCGCGTAGACAGTATTGTCGGCGCCTTTAAGGGGAGTGAGGATGAGCGTGCCGCCTTTGAGGCTTTTCGCGTCACCAATGGAGGCTACCGAGATATCGATGGTGGAGCCATTGCGGGCGAAAGAGGGGAGTGTGCCCGTCACGAGTACGGCGGCGACGTTTTTGGGCTTGATGTCTTCGCCCTGAACATTGACACCTAGGCGTTCGAGCATGTGAGAGAGGGTATCCTCAGTGTAGGGTGCGTTACGGACTGAATCGCCCGTGCCGTGCAGACCAACCACGATACCGTACCCGACCAGATCATTCTCACGAACGCCTTCAACATCGACAATATCACGCAGGCGCGTTTGAGAATCTGCGGGTAGGGCCAAGCAGAACGATGCGAGCATTGTGAAAGCGGCCAATAGGGGGGACCAGTTCATGGAATTACCTCAAATAATTCAGCAAGGATAAGTTGGAGAGACGAGAGGTGAGCAGATAGGATGCTTCCAGTGAGGCCTCGAGATCTTTTAGTTCTGTCGCGGCTTCATACTGATCTTTCGCCGTCAGGGCGTTGAACAAACTTGTGAAGATGAGCTCTTCCTTGTCTAACGCAGCAGTACTTAGCGCGATTTGTTCCTGGTTTACGCCGCGATCACCGCGCAAATTCACCAAGGCGGTTTCACCTGATGACAGGCTTATCGCAGACCTTTGCAAGGCAGGGGAGTCGAGGTCAAAAAGAGCAATGTTCTCACCGGGTTTGGTGAGCGCGAGCGTGGCCAGCCCTGAAATAAGTTCAGTGATCGCTGGATCAATCGCAACAACGGCATCGGGGTCTGATGAGGTGGCGGTGCCGCTATAGATAGTTGTTTGCCAACCGCCTGTCGGGTCGTTGAAATACGTGTCCAGTGCTGCGCCGTAGGTTGCCGAATCTGGGCTGGTCTGCGCGATGATTCTGATTTCATCGAGCATCACCTCAGACGAAGCTAGGGGCGGGGTAGAGGTTGCGTCACCGGCGAAGAGATAGCGATCACCGTGGCGCACATTCAGCGCACTAAAGATTTGCTCAAGTGCCGCCTCGGCGTCCCTACCAGCAAGTTCTAGGCTGGGGATATCATCGCGCCCGATCGCGGCCTGCATCTGGGCACCTAGCGCGGTTGTGGCGGTTTGGATCTGCTCAAGTGAGGCCTGCGTTATGTCGAGCCGGGTTTCACGCAGCGCGAATGTTTGGCGTTGAAGTGTGATGCCCTCGACCATTTTATGGCTGAGCATTGCTTTACCGACTTGGCCGTCCAGATGTTCTGTAATGTCGCTATGGCGGCCTGTGACGGCCTCTTGAGATGTCGTAGACAATTGCTCTCGGATCTCGGCGATCCGGCTACTCAAGGCCGGGGTAATTAGGCTGGTGAGACTTGGAATGCTCATTCTACAGCTCCATCAATCTATTTATCATCTGGCTCGCGACTTCGATGACGCGCGCGTTTGCTGCGTAGGCTTGCTCGACCAGTAAAAGGTCTTGCATCTGAACATCGATATTCACACCCGTCTCAGAAAGCTCGGCTTCCAGAAGCGCTTCATGTTGGGATGTAATGGAGGAATTAATCGACTCGTGACCAATGCGGGTTTGCCCGGTTAGGGAGGATATGTGTGCGGCAAGTTCGGAAGATGAGTACGAGCCGATTATGCTGCCATTGTTAACGGTGTCCACGGCTGTGACGGCCGCGAGCATGGCATTTAGAATGGTTGCGTTGCCTTCAGGGCCAGCTGCGACAGCGCCAAGGCCATCTCTCAATCGGGACAGTTCGCCGCCCTGACTTGGGTCAACTGCTGCGTTTACGGCAATACGTCCTGCGACACCCACACCATCAGCAGGGGAGGGGTCAACGAATAGGCCAAACTCGCCGGGGAGTTTTGTTGGGTCGATTGAGTCGTCTGCGAGGCGGGTGATGAGGTCATCAGCAACCGCATCCAATTGAGCGGAGAATTGCGGTACATCATCATCGCGCAGTTGGAATAGGGCGCCGAACATGCCGCTGGAAACCGCACCGAAAGAGGCTGAACCGGGCGTCAAGTCGACGTCATCAACTGTGATGCCGGATAGTTGCCCGCCTGCAAGAGTTTGGTCAGGATTGAATGCGGCAGAAGGGGTGAACTCGATCTGCCGCGCTCTACCGGCGACGAGGTAGACGCCCTCAGTCGTCAGGACGTCTATGGTGCCGCTCTCGCGAGGATAGGTTTGGATGGACATGTATTCTGAAATTTGGTCAAGCACACGCCCGCGTTCGTCGCGAATTACGGCGGCTTGACTGCTTTTTGGGTCAACGCTGGCAATATCGGCGTTGAGCTCTTGAATTTGTAGTAGGGCAGCGTTCACAGTATCAACGCCCGAGGCGATTTCGCCATCAGCCGCTCGGCGCATATCGACAGCCGCAGTAGACAGGTCGTTGAATTGCTTTGTTACGCCGTTGGCAGTGTTTAGCAGGCTAGCGGCGGCGGAGGTGCTTTCCGGGGAGGTTGCTGCGACAGTCATCGCAGACTCAAAGTCAGATATAGAATTAAAAAGTCCGGGGCCATCTGAGGTGTCGCCAAGACTGGTGGAGAGTGATGCCCATGCAGAGGAGAGAACATTCGACTGAGATAGGTCGCTCGAAAGCTCCCTGCGCTCGCCCGACAGAATCTCATTTCCGGCGCGAATGATGCCGTTGGATGTAACCCCGGTGGTTTGCTGTCCCGCAATGGTTTCGGACACGCTTACTGAACGGCGAACATAGCCGGGGGTGGCGGCGTTCGCGACATTTGTCGCAACCGTCTCGGCCCGCAGGCTGGTTACCTGCAGGCCGGATCGGGCTGAATTGATTGCACTAGATAAGCTCATCGGATTGGGCTTTGCGCTCTAATCAACTATCGCTTCAGGTTCGTTGTTTCCTGAAGCATCTCATCAACAGTCTGAACGATCTTCGCATTGGAGGAGTATGCGCGTTGAGTCTCAATCAGATCTGTCAGCTCGGAGGCGATGTCGGTTGTTGATTCCATGAGGGCGTAACCCTCAATGCTGCCAACCGGGCCTGTTCCTGCGTCCCAAAGATACATGTCGCCGCTGTCTGCGGACACTGTGTAAGCTTGGCCATTTTCCGCATTCAGCCCATTCATGTTTGGCACGTTGCCAACAGGAATTTGATAAAGCGTGCGGCGGAAACCTGTGTCATAAACAGCCTGCAAGAAGCCATTGTCATCGACATCAATTGACTGAAGGTCACCGATGGGTGAGCCATCTTTGCTGACGGCAGTTGGTGAGTAGGCGGCTGACAGTTGTGTCATGCCTTCTTCCATGTTTTCACGGCCGATGAAGATTTCGACGGGGCCGTGTGACAGGGTAATTGAAACCATGCCGGTGGCGGCATTATATGTTGCGCCGTTTGATGCCGTGGCCGTGGCCAAGCGTCCGGGGGTGGTTGCGCCTTCGTTGAATTCGAGTGCGAGATCACCAATGCTGAGCGCTGGATCGCCACCACTATCGAAGATTTCTACTGTCCACTGGTTGCTTGACCCGGTGGCCGCTACGATGGGAGTGAAGTCGAGTGAAACAGTGTGTGCCCGGCCCAAATTGTCATAGTATTCAACGGGAAGCGTGTATGCTTGACCGGCAGCGCCGGCCTGTGTTTCATCTGCGGGAAGGTTGATCCCGATTCCGATATTGGCGGTTGGTGAGGCGGTGAACTGTGATGCGGAGATATTCACAGGCTCAAGATTGGCTCCGCTACTGCGGCTAACTGTGCCAACGTCACCATTGCCGTCTGCAGGCCAGCCAAGCAGGAAGTGCCCGCTCTGTGTACGCAGGTTTCCGTCTTCGTCTGCGACGAAGGATCCCGTTGGGACGAGCATCAGGGCGCGGTCGGCAGGGCCGGCATCTACGCCGCCAATGTTGGTGACCGGAAGAAGTCCTCTGCCCGAAATGGCGATGTCAGTCGCGTTGCCCGTTGATACGAGGGGGCCTGTCGCTGAAACATTCTTAAAAGTTTCCACCCGAACGCCGCCTGCTGCGTATGAGGACGACGTTTGTCCAATTACCATGCTCGAAAATTCTGCTTCACTGCGCTTGTAGCCATGTGTGGCTGAGTTGGCGATGTTATCAGAGATGGTGGCTAAGCGTGTGGCGTTGACGTTGAGCCCGGCCACGCCGGCGTTTAGGGAGGAAGAAATTGTCATTGGGAAGCTCCTGCTTTAGACACCGCAGATTCTGACCCAGACTTCTTAACAAGTTGATAAACCTCTTCTCCCCTCCGGGTTTAACTATTTTCCACCCGCCACACCCTCGCTCGCGTCTGCAATTGGACCGGACAATATGACAATCGCGATGCGTCTATTTTGAGCCGCAGACGGATCGTCTGGAATTAGCGGCTCAGTGTCTGCGCGGCCAGCGACTTCGCGGATGCGGTGAGCGGCAATGCCATTGTCAGCCAAAAGGTCACGGGCGGCATTGGCGCGATCACTCGAGAGGTTCCAGTTATTATACTCTGCGCCATCACGATAGCTGCGGTTATCTGTGTGGCCCACGATTTTGATGTCGTTGTCAAAATTGTCAAATGAGCCCGATACAACATCCAAGAGTGTATAGAGAAGGGGGGTTGGCTCACTGCGACCCACTGGGAAGAGTGGCATGTCGTCAGAGTCGGCCAGTTCAAGGACAATACCTTCAGGTGAAAGTTTGACAGACATATGCTCCGACAAATGACCTTCTGATTCCTGTAGTTTTATCTGCAGTGTCTTCAGGTTGTTAGCGATGGTTGCCGCGTCGACCTTGCCTTTACCCTCATCAGCGGGGGTTTCCATTGTGGTTTTCTGGCTCGCGCCGGTGCCCATTCTCGCGAATGTTTGCTCTGTAAAGATAGAAGAACCATTGAGGCCGTCTGAGCCACCACCAGAGATGCGGCTAATAGGGATGGTCGGATTGAAATAATCGGCCAAGCCTTTGCGCTGTTCTTCAGTGGTCGCATTGAGGAGCCACATGAGAAGGAAGAACGCCATCATAGCAGTCACGAAGTCAGCATAGGCCACTTTCCAGGCACCGCCATGGTGTCCGCCGCCTTTAATAACCTTCTTGCGCTTGATGATAATTGGCGCTGGAATTTCTGATTCTGCAGTGAGGTCCATCGGTTCTTCCTTGGTTCGATGGGAGAAACCTATCAAAACATGGCGAATTAACCGCGAAGATTAGTGGTTGCATTTTTTGGGTCGCGGTAACCTTTTGTCAACTCGCTCGGGTCAAAGGTTACCAGGATAGTAACTAATTTCTCCCACTGGTGAATCCCATGATGTCGGCCCTTCGCAAAAAAATGGAATCCAATAGCGGGTTACCTCCTAGTATTTTGGAGATGCGCGCGTTTTGGGACCAGCTTGCCGGGGTTGTTCAGACTTGGGCAGCGAAAACGACCAATCTGGAAGCGTTCTGTGAGATTAAAGTGCGCAAGGTTTTGCCCGCGCATGTCGCCAATGACCTGTTTGGTGAGGACCTAGAGTTTATTTTCGCGACAAATAGCAAAACCGGCCCGTGCGCGATTTTTTGGGATCAAGCCTTGGTGGCGCAATGCGCGGCTAGACGGTTTGACGACGATATAGAGACAATCGCAGCGTCCTCCAAAGTGTTCTTGAAGCTGGCCTGCGAGGCATCCGCCGTCAGCCTTTGTGAAAAGATTAGCACTGACGTCTTGCTACAGGAAAGCGCACCCGGTTTAGGCGCACCTGAGGGTTTTGTTCCCGCTGAGAACATTTTTATCGGGAATGGTGAGTATCTTCATGTCCGTTTCGAGATCGTATTAGGCAAAAAAGTAACTGGTATTGGAATGCTGTTTCCGGTGGATACAATTCGTGCCTGCGCCGAAAAGCGCTGGAAGGCTCTAACGGGCGCGCGCGATGGGTCTGGTGCGAGCAGTCATACAGCGCTGCGCAAGTCTGTTCGCACGTCTTCAATTACTGTGAGCGCCGTACTCGACCAAGTGACCATGTCGGTAGGGCAGTGCTCACGTTTGAATATTGGCCAAGTTTTGCCGCTGGAAAATGCAGACCCCAAATATTTACGTTTGTCTACTGAGACACTCAAAGGCCCGCTCGACATTGCGCAGGGCGAGATGGGGATATGGAAAGAGGCGCGCGCGGTAAAATTGTCGAGCGCAGTATCAGACGAATTTTTGAGAAATATAGCCGACCTGTAACGGTCACGAATTAAGAATTTAAGGGAGTTATATTGTGGGCGCAGCTATCGGATTAGTCATAACACTCGTCATGGTTTTTGGCGGGTACACCCTCGCGGGCGGCAAGATGGGCATCATTACCCACTCCCTGCCGTTCGAGATGATGATGATCGGCGGCGCTGCAACCGGCGCTTTTCTCGCGTCTAATGATTTCACGACGATCAAGCATACGATGGGCGATTTGGGCGCCGTCTTTAAGGGCCCGAAATGGAAGAAAAACGACTATCAGGATCTTCTCTGTCTTATGCACGAATTGCTGAACATATATAATCAGAACCCGGTTGATATCGAGGCGCATATTGAATCGCCTGATAGCTCAGAGATCTTCGGTCGTTATCCTAAGATCGCGAAGGATCATGCGGCGTTAGAGATGATTTGCGATACATTCCGTTCGATGATCATGAACTTTGATAATGTTCATCAGGTAGAAGAACTGCTGGAAAAACAACTGGATAGCCTGCTGGAAGATCACCTCCACGGCTCTCACGCCTTGCAGAATATGGCTGATGCGTTGCCTGCACTGGGGATTGTTGCGGCGGTTCTCGGTGTTATCAAAACCATGGCATCTATCGATAAACCCCCTGAAGTTCTGGGCGGCATGATCGGTGGCGCGCTTGTGGGTACATTCCTGGGTGTGTTCTTGGCTTATGGTGTTGTGGGTCCGTTTGCGGCCAAAGTGGCTCATACGCGTAAAGAAGAGCATGTCTTTTATGCGATGATCGGCGAAGTGCTGGTTTCCAATTTGCACAAAAATCCTGTGAACATTTGTGTTGAAGTTGCGCGTCGTCATGCGCCGTCGCGTTTGCGCCCTTCATTCGATGAGATCGATCAGGCCATCCGGGGGCTGAAACAAGCAGCATGATTAAATTCGCCCCCCTCTCTTTGGTTTGCTGGTGCTTGCTGTCACTTAATGTGGCTCATGCAGCGCCAGAGAAGGCTGCCCCTTCTGCTGGTAAATCACCAGCAGAAGAGCAATTGTCGAAGCGTCTTGATGCGTTCTTGAATGAGGCTATTGAGGGCGGACTTTTGCAGTCCGGAGAAGGGGAGTTGGAGGCTGCCGCTGAACCAGAAGCGCATGCAACGCCGCCACCAGTGAAGACGACTAAAAGACGTTCGGCGCACAAATGTAAAGTGGACCCGTCTCTAGATTTTTCCGATTTTTCTGACCTGAAATCTTACAGTGATTTGACGCACTATGCTGAGACGCTTGAGGAGAAGATGAAGGCAGGGTCGAAGGACGCTACATTGTCAGTTGCGAAGGCTTATATCGCACTTGGTCTTTATGCTGAAGGTCGTCTGCTAATTGAAAAGGCTTCTGAGACTGAATCGAGTGCGCTCGCTCTGTTGTCCAATTTTTTGGAGCAGCACAACCGCCCGGACGTTGCTTTCTTTCGGGCGCATGCCGTATGTAATCCAGACTCTCAAGTCTGGCTGGCGGCGGCGCTTCTTTATGAAGGGCAGGCAGAGGGCGCAGAGATACTTTCGCGCAATCAACCACAATTTAGAAGCCTTCCATTGCAATTGCGTATCGACGTAACGACGATCGCCATTCCTGAGCTCGACCGCGTACACAAACGTGATCTTGCCCGAATCCTCTTTGCCTCTTTCGACTCTGAAGAAATTGAAGGCGCATCCCGGTTGGGCTTTAGTAAGGCGTTGATCGATGTGAGTGAGGGCAAGGAGTCAATTGAGGATGTGATGCAGGAATATATGCTGCATCCTGAATATAGAGCCGCTGCTGCTGCTGCGCTAATCCGCTACAACAAGCCAGTTCCGGCGGCCGATCGTGATGTGCTGTTGGAAGAATTGGTCAAAGACCTTAGTCATGCTGAAGGCAGCCGGGATATTCCGCTTAAGCTAAAGATTGCTCTGCAGCAGATGAGCGCGCTTTCTGACTATTCTCATCTACACGATTTGGTGGCGCTGCCCGGTTTGCAATCTCCTCAGGCGATGAACGAGGTGCGTAAGCAGTTTGTTGTGGTCCTCGAAGAGGATTTAAAGAGCGCTGAGCCGGTGCGTGTATTGGCGGTTGTTGAAGCTTTGCTCAGCCATAAAGACTTGTTGCATGAACACTCCGCACTGCCCGCCTTGTATCAAGGGAGTGTCGAGTTTGCGAACACGCAAGGTTATCTGTCACTCGCGAAGGAGCTTGGCCGTCAGTATGGTTATGATGATGCTCTGCTTGCCGCAGACCTGGCCTACCGCGAGAAAAACACCGAGGTGCTTTATGCTCTAGCGGAGCAGCACCCAGATGATTCGCAGATCATTCTGTGGGCGGCGATGGCCGCGATTGATCACAATGACGCCATGCGGGTTCTAAAGCTGCAGGATCATTTGCCGCTAGATGTTGATACGATTGTGCCGTTGATTGAAGCAGATGCTCTAAGCGGAAATTGGGTTGTGCCGTATGCATATTATGCGGCTGCAGGTGAGTTAAAGACCGAGGATAATGAGAAGAAAATTCAGCAGATCCTGGACTTGAGACAGCGTGAGCGCACAGGGAATGACCGCGTGCGCAAAGCGGATATCTCTCATGCCGCAGAGGTGCTCGAAGCCTCAGCGGCGTCATTGTCTGCGATCACTGGGGAGGCCGACCAATGACAGCGTCAATTTATGCAGCGTTAAACCGCCAAAAGGGCCTCATGCAAGAGATGCAGGTTGTCGCCAACAATCTGGCAAACTCGAGCACCACAGGATACAAAGCGGACCGCGCTGTTTTTGCCGAATTTGTCGTCGCTACAGGTAATGACACCGCGTCAATTTCTATGGGCGGCCTTGCTGGGCACTCATTCGAATTGAGCCAAGGCGGTTTGAAAACAACGGGCGGCCGGTTTGATGTCGCCATGCAAGGGGAGGGTTATTTCGTCCTCCAAACCGACGCCGGTGAGCGCTTGACCCGGGCGGGCCATTTCGGACTGTCAGCGGAAAGCCAGCTGATTGATGGCAATGGCAATGCAGTTATGGGCGGCGGCGGACCGATCACGATTCCCGAAGAGGCCACCAATGTTTCGATCGCTGGCGACGGTAGCATTTCGTTCGACGGGCAACTGATTGACCGATTGCGTATCGTGATGCCGGAAGGGGAGCTCATGCGCGAAGGCGACACGTTGTTCTCCGCTGCCGAAGGGTTCACCGATTTGGAAGGCGCGTCTGTATTGCAGGGCGCATTGGAGCAATCGAATGTTTCACCCGTAATGGAAATTTCTCGCATGATCGCTGTTCAGCGCGCCTATGAGGCCGGACAGACGATGCTTGAACGTAACGACACCAGAATCAGTAAGCTGTTGACCGCTGTACGCGATCGATAATTAGCAGCCTGCTGACAAAAGGAGATTGAGATGAAGTCACTACAAATTGCCGCAACCGGAATGGCCGCGCAGCAAACCCGCGTTGATGTCATATCAAATAACATTGCGAATATGAGCACAGCCGCTTATCGGCCGCGTGTCGCTGAATTTGCCGATCTTGCTTATCAACAGGTTCTGACGCCGGGCACAATTACCTCGCAAACCGGAACACTTGTTTCCAGCGGGATCCAGATCGGAACCGGGGTTCGTCCGTCCACAGTTTCTATGCAGGTCACGCAAGGCGCATTGCGCCAGACAGGCGCTGAGTTGGACGTTGCGATTGATGGAGCTGGATTCTTGGAGGTCACGCTTCCATCTGGTGATGTGGCCTATACCCGTGATGGCAAGTTGAACCTCAGCCCAGAAGGGGAGGTGGTGACCAGTGACGGTTTCCCCTTGGCCGATGGGATTATTATTCCTGTAGAGGCAACGCGTATTTCTATCAGTCGTGACGGTGAAGTTGCAGCCTATTTCAATGACTCTGCTGACGGTCAACCGATTGGGACGATATCGCTTGTTCGGTTTGTGAATGAGAAGGGCCTGCAGGCTTTGGGCGACAACATGTTCCGCGAGACTGAAGCGTCTGGAACGCCCAATCAACTTGTGCCGGGCACCGAGGGTGTTGGCGTGATACGTCAGGGCTTCCTAGAGGATTCCGGCGTTGATGTTGTGAAGGAAATTTCTGACCTCATCGAAGCGCAGCGCGGTTATGAGCTGAATTCCAAAGTGATCACCGCATCCGATGAGATGCTCGCCGCGACGACACGGTTGAGATAGCGTTATGAGCATTTTATCCGTCTTAAGCGTTGGTGTTTTGTCCTTGCAAATTGGTGCCGCCTCTCTCGTGGCGACCGACGTAATTCGCGCGGGCGATCGTATATCGAGTGCCAATAGCGAAGCATCTGAAGGCTTTGTGTCTGAAGAGGATGAGTCGATGCTTGGCCGTGAAGTACGCCGCACTGTCTATGCCGGGCAGTCTATTGAAGAATCTAATACGCGATCACCTCGCTTGGTGACCCGCAATCAGGCCGTAACCGTGAAGTATGTTGCGAGCGGACTAGAGATTACCATGATGGGGCGGGCTATGGCCGACGGCTCAGTTGGTGAAACAGTTTCAGTAATGAACCCTCAATCACGTGAACTGGTCCATGGGACAGTCACGGAAAAAGGATGGATACTCGCACAATGACTTATCGCATCGCCGCATTTTTTGCTGTCAGCTTAGCGACAGGATGTGCATCAGTACCGACTTTAAATGAGGTGCCTGCCTACCGCCCGGTGCTGACGAAAACTGCTGCAGCTCAGCAGATCGCAGTGCCCGAACCAGAAGAGCAAACTGCCTCCCTGTGGGGGACGACGGCCAATACTTTGCTGAGCATGCGCCGCGCGAAAGAGGTGGGCGACTTGCTCACCGTTGTGGTTGAGATGAATGATCAGGCGAGTTTGCAAAACTCTCTGACGCGCTCACGCAACTCGAGCGACGACATGAATGTGAATGCGCTGCTAGGCCTGCCTGAGTGGGCCAATGGTGTTTTGCCGGGTGGCGCGACTTTGTCTCCGGGCGTGGATATCAATCGGAACTCTGCACTGAATGGTAGTGGCGCTGTGAACCGTGCTGAGAAGATTACCTTCCAGCTTGCGTCACGGGTTGTTGCTGTGGAGGCCAATGGTAACCTTGTTATCGAAGGTTATCAGGAAACCCGGGTCAGCAACGAGATTCGCTATCTGACAGTATCTGGAGTTATTCGAGCGCAGGACATTACGCGAACCAATACGGTAACCTATGAGAAAATTGCCGATGCTCAGCTTGCCTATGTGAGCGAAGGTATTGCGACCGGCGGCGTGAAGCGCGCGGCCATTCCTACGCTAATTGACAAATATTCGCCTTTCTAACGGCCTTGGCTTCGGCGCTGTCGAGCCTCTCAACTGAATTAGGACCTATCCTATGAAGAACATTATTGCTGCAGTCGTTGTTGTGGTGTGTATCCTCGCCGGTAGTTTTGGCGGAAAGATGCTTAAGGGCGACGGAAGCTCTGGCGATGCCCACGCGGGCGAAGAAAAGCACGCGGACGCTGGCCATAAGTCTGACGATAAGGGCGGGCATGGAGCCGATAAGAAAAAGAAACCTAAGAAAGATAGCCATGGCAAAAAAGATAGTCATGGTAAAAAGGAAAAGAAGAAAAAGGACAAGCATGGCGGCGGCCATGGGAAATCTGACGATGGCGGCGGTGGGTCAGGGGAGTTCGTTTACTTCAGTTTCAGCCGAGAATTTGTCGTGCCTATCATGCGTGACAATCGCGTGGACAGCCTTGTGATCTTAAACCTCAATCTAGAGGTCGACACGGACTATTCCGATAAGTTATTTTCTCTGGAACCAAAGCTTCGCGATAATATCATGACCACTTTGGTGAGCTTGAGCAATGATGGAAAAACGCTTGATAGTCCGACGAATACGGAGAGTTATGAGACGATCCGCAGTGTCGTTCTTATGAACCTTCAGTCTGTTGTTTCAACAGGTGTTGAGAACGTCCTCATCTTGGATATGGCGAAGCAGGATCTGTAGACAAAATAAGGGGCCCGCTGATGCAGGCCCCTTTGTTACTTTGTGAAATTGTAGCTCAGATTAAGCGCGCTCCCCTTTGTGGGAGCGTTTTAGCTTATCGTGTCAACTTTGCGCACGGAATCAAGTTCGGTCTGCATATTGAGGGCTGTGCCCAATACGACCTTTCCGCCTTCTGTCGCAAACTCAGTGACGGTGGTGTGAACTTTCGGCGCGACAGAGCCAACATAGGCGCCGCCTTCAAACAGATCGATACTGAATTGGTGCAGCGTGTCGGCGGGCACTTGGCCACCAGCAGATGTGCGGCCATCCCAAGTGAAGGCGTCATCGGTAAGATCGAGCGTCTCGCTCCAGCTGGCATTGCCATCGGAGTCTTTGATTGTGAGAACAGCGCGGTCTACATCATCGGAGTGTTCAAACTCATAAGTGACTGGATCGCCGGAGAAAGGGACCCATGAGGACTCGACTGTGACTGATTGGCCGAGCCAATCGTTGGCCATAACCGTGTGCAGATCGTTCATGATGCTTGCAATGCTGTCCAGGCGCGTATTGGAGCCGACTTGTTGTTCAAGCGTTGAGAACGTGGCCAGTTGCTCAACAAACTGGGTCGAGTCCAATGGTGACAGAGGGTCTTGGTTCTTAATTTGAGCGGTCAGTAGCTTAATGAAGCTATTGAACTCTTGGCCCGTCTCAGCCGTCGTTGTGCTGGTCGCGGTTGCCGAGGACGTGCTCGTTGTTGTTGGATTGAGTATGGATGCGATGGTCGACATATCCGAAAACTCCTAAAGTTTGAGATCAAGACCGGAATCAGTCTTGGTATAGTGAGTGGGGCGTGTTGCCTGTGGCTCTGAAAAATCAGGCTCGGGGGCGGTGTCTTGTGAGTTGGTCTCGGCAAATGAGGATGGATTTTGCTGAGACTGCTGAGATGAGTTTTCCGCGAAGGTTAGGTCGCTCCCGGAAATTCCATGCTCTTCCAATGCCTGCACGAGTTCGAAGTGCATGAGGCGTAATTGTTTCAAGGCTTCGGGCGACTCGCCTGTGATCGTAACGGTTTGTAGGCCCTGAGCGTCGAACTTAAAGTCGATCGCAACGCGCCCGAGCTCAGGCGGGTCGAGCTGGACGACGATCCGATCTGAGTTGTCAGGCTCATTGATCATCCGCTCGATGACCACGCCGGCAACAGCTTGCGGTGGCATAGCCGGAAGAGGGACGGGCGCTTGCAGTTGTGTCGGCGCGGCGGCGTTGAGCGCTGGACCGGTGGATGACGGCGCAGCGGCTGAGACGGACTGAGAAATCGTTGTTGTGGTTTCTACTATGTCTGCCGATGCGAAATTGGCTGGTGCCGAGGAGACTGGAGTTGCGATGTCGGCCTTTGGCGCGTGCGCAGTCTCGATCATAGCAATTTTTGGCTCAGGTGTTGGTGTATCACGCATGACAGGCGCCTTAGCGTCGGCAGCCTGTGCTGTGTCAATATCAATGGGGGAGCGCGTTGCTGTGCTTTGCTCTGAGGGGGCTTCAAGGGCATTCACGCTATTAGCCATGTCTTGCACGATGGGCTCGCCGGTGATTGGAGCGATAGATTCGGGAGCGTTTGCTTGGAATGCGGTGGACGTCGTTGCGAGGTTGTTTGTGGAACGCCGAATAGGCGCCTGCGCATCAGTGTTGCTCAACCGGTTCAAATTCCGCGCAGCTGGTTCAGGAGCGGCGGGAGGATATGCTTCTGCGGTCGCTTGGGCTGATGCTGTCGTATTGGCCTGCGCTGCGACTTGCTCGCGCGCTACGGGTGGGGGAGTGGGCGCGGCGGGATGCGAGGTGGTGGACGCTGACTTCGCGCGCGAGTTCGCCTGTGATGGTGACACTTCAGGCGCGTCCATTCTGTTTGCTGGCTGCGAAATTTCATTTTGAAGCGGTGTTACCAGTTCAGCGCGCGGAGTGCTGTCAGCCTTTCGCGTTGACGCTGTGACAGCCTCCAAAGATTGCATATCTGTGGCCGCAATGGCTTGAGGTTTTATGCTGGTCGCCGGCGCATCGGTCTTGGCGCGCGCAATCGGTGTCTCCGGTGGTGTTTCTGGAATGCCCTCAGTGGTCAAATTAAATTTAATTTCGACTGTTTTGCCGGGAGTAGCCGAGGTTTTCGTGTGCGCTTGAGGTGGCGTTACTTCAAACCAGGGGAGGGCGACGGCGTCTGTCTCAGTGTGGACGGTGGCGTCAGTCTTTATATCCACTCCCTCTTCGACAGTTAGGAGTTCACCGAAGTTAACGCCAGATTTCTCTAACATTTCAGCGCCCTTGGCCGGGACGACCGATTCTTCAGGCGCTACATTAGATGTAGAGAGGGTAAGAGAGTTTATCATGACTAGTCCGCGTTCCTACGACTGATGAGGACAGAATGATTAAGCTTGGTAAAAGATCCATTAACGATTTGTACGTGAAATTCTCCCCAAAGTGCGAATAACACTTAAGGAGCAGTCGATGCTAAACTCACTTTCTGGAATACAAATGGCAGGCGCGTCGAGCCCACTGACGTCTAGCAACCGCCCAGAGTCATCTGACGCGAACATGGCAGATATTCAAAAGCGATTTGAGCAAATGCTGTGGGCAGAAATGTTGAGCCAGTCTGGACTGGAAGATGCGCTGACTAAAAGTGGAGGCCAAGCGGCTGCGCCATTCGCGCGATACGTCGTTGAGGCGATCGCCAAGGATATCGCTGAGACGAACCCGCTGGGACTGTCCGCCGAGCCTGCGCCAGCCACATTTGACATAAAAGAGTAGGACGGGGCAAATGACTGCACTGAAAACCCAAGCTGAACAACTGCTCGGATTTCTGGAAAGAGAGATCGGCTTGCTAAAGTCCGGGAAACTCGCAGATGCTATTGCGTTGACCCAAGAGAAAACCAGTCTGTTGCAAGCTTTTGAAATGACCCTCCAAGAAGAAGGAGTTTCGCACTCTCTCCACCCCATCATCGAAGCGATTGGGAAGCGGGCAGGGGAGTGCGAGCGCCACTTCATAGCTGTACGTAATGGAATGCGCAGTGTGATCACGCGTATGGAAGGTTTGGATCATGACTCATATGTTGGGTCATATAATCAGTATGGCAACAAAATGGCCTTTACTGGTGCGACCGGTGGGTATTTTAAAAAGATCTAAGCTGTTTACCGAATGTACACAATATTCTCCCATAACAGATTGTGAAACCTAGAGCGTTTCATCGGGATTCCCGATCGTCAGGATGACAAGCGACTTTAAAGTGAAATTTGACGACTAAACGTTGTTTTATTTCAATATAATTAGGAACACAAAATGTCCTCCATTCTTACAAATAGCAGCGCAATGGTTGCGCTCGACACGCTTCGCAACATCAACAAAGACTTGGCTTCTGTCTCTAGCGAAATCTCAACCGGTAAAACGGTTTCTACTGCTAAAGACAACGCAGCTGTATGGTCAATCTCGACTGTTATGACGACTGATGTTGAAAGCTTTGAGCAGATTAACGATTCGTTGAACCTTGGTTCTGCAACCGTTGGTCTTGCACGTGCCGCTTCTGAGCAAGTGACTGAAATGTTGCAAGACATGAAGACACTTATCGTTTCCGCACAAGAAGAGAACGTTGACCGTTCTAAGATCCAAACTGATATTTCTGCTTTGACAGACCAGATTGGTTCCATTGTTGGTGCTGCTCAGTTCAACGGCATGAACTTGCTTGACGGCAGTTCAACAGACGACATGAGCATCTTGTCTTCACTTGATCGTGATTCAGCAGGTGCTGTTACTGCATCATTCATCGATATCGAGCGTCAGGACCTTTCCTTGACGACTGGTACTGGTGCGGTATTCGGCGGCACAGCGGTTACTGATGTTTCAATCATCGACAATGGTGGCACGAACGCTGGTACAGCTGACTCACTAGCGACTGGTGCTACTCAGGCGATCACAATCGCTTCTGTTGCTGGTGGTAACAGCTATCGCATCGAACTTGATGACTCCGCTGGTGCTAACTCAATTGGTACACGTACTTTTGAGTATGTTGCTGGCGTTGACGACAGTGCGGCTTCAGTTGCTGAAAATCTTTCTGACCAGATCAATACTTTCTTGTCAGCGACTGGTGAGACTAACTACTCTGTCTCACTTACAGATGATGTGATCAGCGTAACCAACTCTTCAGGTGCTGCTTTGGCTATCACAGCAGAATCTGCAACTGGCGGTACAGCCGGTACAGCAGGGGGCCTTGGTGCTCTTAACACGCTTGATGTAACTACAGGTGCAGGCGCTACGTCTGCTCTAACAGCTATCGAAGGCCTGCTTGGCAAATCAATTGATGCTGCTGCATCATTCGGTTCTGATCAAAAACGTATCGAAAATCAGGGCGAGTTTGTTAGCTCATTGGTAGATTCATTCCAAACCGGTATCGGCAGCCTTGTTGATGCGGACATGGAAGCGGCATCTGCTAAGCTTCAGGCACTTCAGGTTCAACAGCAACTGGGTACCCAAGCGCTGTCGATCGCCAACCAAGCACCACAGAGCCTTCTGTCTCTGTTCAGATAATATAATACTCCACCCTAACTGGACCGGGTCTTCCAACCCGGTCCTTTTTTACCGCATAGGAGCGTATCTTGCAGGCATTGGCATACAGGGCATACGGCGAGGTCAGAGACCGCACCGCAAGCAACACCACAATCGAGTTATCCCTGTTCCGGCAGATCACCAGCGCCCTTACGGACGTTTCTGGATCGTCTTCACCCGAACTTTCGCAGTGGGCCGATGCTGTTAGCCGCAATATGTCTCTCTGGGCGATACTGGCCGCCGATTTAATGAGCCCGGATAACGGGATGCCACAAGAAATACGTACGGGTCTTATCAACCTATCCGAATTCGTCCGCAAAACGAGCCTGCGCGTGCTGGCTGGCAGTGATGAGATTCCGGACCTAATTGATATCAACAATACAATTATTGACGGGCTGGCGCTGCGTTCTGATGCGTCTGCTGGGGGGGCTTTCTAATGTCGGGATTGGTTTTAAAAGTTGCGGCAGGTGAGCGGTTCCTTGTGAATGGCGCTTTGTTGGAGAATGGTGATAAGCCAGCACGAATTAGAATTAGAGACACTGACGCGCGCGTTCTACGCTGCAGCGATGCTCTGAAGCCTAGCCAAGTCAACACGCCTGTGAAGCAAGTTTATTTTGCCATACAGTTACTCATCACTGGTGATCTGGAAGTCGAAACGACGCTGCCATCCATTCTGACTGAGTGTGACAAACTGGCTGACGTGTTCGCGACGATTGAACCAAAATTAATCCCGACACTGCAGACAATGATAGAGCGGGGAAATTTTTATTCAGCGCTATGCCATCTGCGCGGCGTAATTGCTGTTGAAGAATCATTGTTAAAGCGTCGCTCTCCCAATGATCCTTCTGGCCATGCGGCTGCGGCCTAACGGGTATGTTTAGCCCGGTCATCCCCACATCTGGCTTTGCTGGTTGGAACTTTCTGCAGGCGACATATGATCGCCAGCTGCAAAGCCATTCAGACTCAGTAACAGTGGCGAATGATCGAGACTATATGCTTGAGAAGCTATCGAGCCCGATCACGCAGGAAGACCTTTTGGATGATCGCCGCTTGCTTGGCGCCGCCATGGCCGCTTTTGATCTAACCGGTGAAGAATGGAAGCGCGGGTTTATCGATAAGGTGCTGACTGAATCGAGTGACTCAGAAAGCTCCTTCTTAGCGAGATTGAATAATCCGCAGTATACGGCGTTTGCCAAAGTATTCCAGCCTACCGATGGCGTTATCACACTGTCAGCTGAAAATTTAGCTGAGCTCGCCACAGACTATAACACTGAAACATTCGAGAATGCAGTTGGCGAAGTCGACAACTCAATGAAGCTCGCGCTCAATTATCAGTCTGGAATTTCTGACCTTGTCGGTGAAGACTCGAGTGAAAAAGCGATCTTGTATCGGATACTCGGTAGTGTGCCTATACGCACCGTTCTTGAGACAGCGACGGGGTTGCCAACAGATATTCGTAGCTTGTCGTTGGATAAGCAGGTCGGGATGCTTGAGGAGCGTTTGTCTAGACAGTTCGGCATTAGTGATATGAAAGAACTGAAAGACCCTGAAATTATGGACAAGGTTTTGACCCGGTTCCAAGCGATAGAGTCAATCAATCAAGGCGTAACGGCAACGACTCCGGGGTACACCGCCCTTACGCTTCTGCAAGGTATCGGCAGCACAGCTAGTCAGAACCTGTTTCTCAGCGGACTGCTTTGATCGATTTCGCGCCGCGCCATCTTGGTAAAATATCAAGTTATTACAATCGATTGCGGTCTATTTTGCGGGTGGGGTCTCCACCGTTGAATCTCCAGACAATATCTTGCGCAGTTCGAAGAAGGCCTCTTCGACTGCACCTAGGTTTACCGATCCCGCGAATTTATCAAGAGCCGGATAGAGCGCGATAGCCCTGTCTGTTGTCGCGTCTTTGCCATACTCGTATAGGTCTGCGCGTAGCATTGGTGCGACCTCTTCATAGAGTGCGATGTTTCGTCTGTAGTCGGTTAGAAGCTGGTTTTGCTCTTCTGTGGCTGCGTTCGGCAGGCTTCTTGAGACACTTCGCAATACATCGACCGCTGGATAGCGCCCGCGCTCAGCAATTTCACGTGACAGGATGATGTGACCATCGAGTACGCCGCGGATCATATCTGCGACGGGTTCTTCCATGTCCGAGCCTGCGACGAGGACGGAGTAAATTGCCGTGATGTCGCCCGCTGATTCAGTGCCGGGGCCGGAGCGTTCAGCGAGCTCGGAAATGACGCGGACGGTTGATGGCGGAAAGGCGTTGAGGGCAGGGGTCTCACCAGCAAGAAGGGCGGTTTCGCGGTGCGCTTCCGCAAATCGGGTGATGGAATCCATGATAAGTAAGACGGAGTGGCCTTCGTCGCGGAAATGTTCAGCGGCAGTCGTCGCGCAAAATGCTGCGCGTTTTTTGGCGCCGGGCGGCTCGCTTGCTGTCGCGGCAATGATAACCGTGCGTGCGGCGGCCTCAGGGGAGAGTATGCGCTCGGCAAACTCGTTGACCTCTCGGCTACGCTCGCCAATCAAGCCGATAACAATGCGATCAGCTCCAACACCTTGGGCCAGTGCGCCGAGCAGTGTGGATTTGCCGACGCCGGAGCCTGCAAATAAGCCAATGCGTTGGCCGCGACAGATGGGTAGCAAAGTGTCCGTCATCATCAAGCCGGTATCGAGGCGATCTCCTAATGACCGCCGTTTGTGCGCTTCTGGTGGCGGTGAATTGAGGGAGCGACTGGTTGCTTGGCCAAATTGTGTATGGTCGCCAGCGACTTCCCCGCGATAATTCACGACCTTGCCGAGCCAGTGATCTCCAACAGTGATCGTCGCCTCAGGATGAACAACGACGCGGTTACCAATCCGCACATCCTCGCTGCCTGAGAAGAGCAGGGCGATGGCGCTTGTGGACGAGACCGATAGGATCTCACCGTGCAGGGTCTGACCACCGGTGGTTATGGAAATTTCGTTCCCGATTCCCGCAAACTCACTGATCCCCTCAATGGTGATCATGCCTGATGAAAGTGCGGTTACGGTTCCCCAGAGAGTGAACATGTTTTTTGAACTCGCATTTGAGGGCTTTAACATCTTAATTTTTGGGCCCGTTTTATTAACGATTTGTTCAACTTATTCTCCCATCTTTGTCAAAGAGTTAACCAAGGTGAATGTGCCATGATTTCCGATCTGCCGCTATTCCAAGTTTATGGTGCCATGGCGCGCCATGCAGCTGAGACTCAAAAAGTAAGCGCAACTAACATCGCGCGTGCTTCAGAGCCTGGTTACAAGGCCGTAGATGTTGAGCCGTTTACCGATTTTCTAGCGCGAACACAGCTGGATGAAAGCGGCGGTGGCCACGGAACGTCTGTCAGAAAGTTTGAAGCGAATAACCCAGCCGCGCCCAACGGAAACTCGGTGAGCCTTGAACAAGAGGTTTTTCGGTCCGCCGAAGCGGTGAGCCAGCATGATTTGGCGCTTACAGTTTACACCAAAACACTCGAATTGATGCGTACCGCCATCGGTCGCAGGGGCTAAGGAGAAGTTTAATGGACGCTCTTAAAGCAACGATGCAGCAGGCTATTAATGGCATGGGGCTGCAATCACAAAGGATTGGGGTTTCTGCGGAGAATATTTCCAACGCGGATACACCTGGGTACAAGCGCAAGCTCCTCGTCCCTGAGGCGGGTGATGTTGCTGCGGGATCGTTTAAGCAGGCCCAAGTTATCCTCGACCAAGCGCAAGGCGAGCTCGTTTACAACCCCTCCCATCCTATGGCGGATGAGGACGGATACATAACAAACTCAAATGTTTCCACCATAATTGAAATGGCCGATATGCGCGAAGCAAACCGCAGCTATGAAGCCAATCTCAACTCATTCCAACAAGCACGGACGATGTATCGCTCACTGCTTGATGTGTTACGTCGATAGGGGGCTGAATCAATGGCTGGACTTAATCCTTATGCATCCTTTCAGGCCGTTCGCCCCGGCGCGTCGCCGAGCGCTCCGGTAAAGCCTGAGCAGGATACGAATATCATTGCTGATGGCGTTGCGGATTTCAAAACCGCGCTGCAAGAAGCCGAATCTACCGCCATGCAAACAGCCATATCTGGCGCCGATCCACACGCGATGATCGAGGCCTTGGCGAATGCTGAGCTCGTGCTCGATACTGCTGTAACCATTAGAGATAAAGTGGTTGAAGCCTACCAAGAATTATTACGTATGCCGGTCTAGTGACTGAGTAGGAGGCGCTCTTGTCTGAGGCTGAAATATTTGAATTGCTCAGAGCGTCCCTGTGGGCGGCTGTAAAAATGGGTATGCCAATTCTTGGCGTAACCCTCGTGCTTGGCTTTCTTATCGGTCTTGGACAGGCACTTACGTCTGTGCAGGAGATGACATTGACGTTTATTCCTAAAGTGCTGGCTGTTGTTGTCGTGTTCTTTCTAACGCTTGGCTATATGACGCGCATTTGTCTGGATCTTTTCAATAATTCAATCCTGCCGATTGTGGCTAGTTAGCGCCGATGAAACTCCCAAATTTTTTCGACCTCACCAAGCCAACGGCCTTGCTGGCTATCGGGCTTATGATGATCATTTTGGTCATGGTGTTGCCTGTGCCCGCATGGGTCATGGATATTGGGCTGACGATTTCTTTTGCCTTCGCGATTTTGATTTTCACGACAGCAATTTTCATCGAAAAACCCTTGGATTTCTCCTCTTTCCCGAGTGTGCTTCTGGCCTCTCTCATCCTGCGCTTGGCGCTGAATGTATCGTCGACCAAGCTGATCATCAGCGAGGGGCATTCTGGCACGAGCGCGGCTGGCGGAGTGATTGAGGGATTTGCAATGTTCATCATGGGCGGCAATCTGTTTGTCGGCCTCGTTGTTTTTGGCGTTCTGGTCATTGTGAACTTCATGGTTATCACCAAGGGTGCTGGTCGTATGGCTGAAGTTGGCGCCCGCTTTGCCCTTGATGCGATGCCGGGTAAGCAGCTCGCAATTGACTCTGACTTGGCGGTCGGTGCGATTAGCCATGACGAAGCGAAAATCCGTCGTCAACGCGAGCAAGAAGAGGCTGCGTTCCTCGGTTCTCTCGATGGTGCATCTAAGTTTGTGAAGGGGGACGCGGTTGCCGGCTTGTTGATCACCGCATTGAACCTAGTGGCGGGTGTTGGCTTTGGCCTGACGGCTCACGGGCTCAGCCTTTCTGAAGCGCTTAGCAACTACTCCATTTTGACGGTCGGAGATGGGTTGGTCTCTCAGATTCCGGCGATTATTGTGTCTGTCTCTGCCGCATTGCTGCTCTCTAAGGGCAGGGATGAGGGCGCGATTGACAAGGCGCTGACCGATCAACTCGCGAGCAACAAAACCGGTTTGATGATCGTTGCCGGTATATTATTCACCTTCGCACTGTTTCCGGGCCTTCCATTTGTTCCCTTTATGCTCGCAGCAGTCGGAATTGGGACGCTGGCCTTTATGATTGGGAAGAAGGAGGCTTCAGCGGGCGACGAGGTTGTTGAGGTCGTAGAAGACGAGCGTACGCCGGCAGAAAAAATTGGCGACTCCATCTTCTCAGATGAGATCCACCTCGAAGTGGCGCCTGACTTGGTCAGCATTGTTCTGAATGGCGATCAAGGCGTTGAGAGTCGAATTGATAAGATGCGCCGTTACATCGCTGAAGAATATGGGTTCGTGTTGCCCTCGATTCGAATCACGGATAACCCGACCTTGCAGAAGAATAATTATCGCCTGCGGATTCAGGGCGTGCGTCTCGATTCTGGCGTGCTGCGGCCGGGGTCTGTGCTGGCACTGATGGAGAATGAGCAGCTGCCGCATCTGGCGGGTGAGAATGTGCGTGAGCCGGTCTACAAAGCCGCCGCGCGCTGGGTGCAGGGTAATAAGAAGCAAGAGCTATCTGCGTCTGCTATTCCGATTGTTGAGCCCATTGAAGTGCTCGCAACGCACATCTTGGAGATCATCCAGAACAACTTCTCGCTCATCTTCACACGGTTGGTCATGCTGGAGACGCTGGATGCGCTGACTCAAGTAAGCGATCCTGACCGGGCAACCGCCAATAAGCGCCTGTTGGACGAGTATATTCCGGGTAAAGTGCCTCCAGAACTGCTTCTTTCAGTGCTACGTGCGTTACTGGATGAGCGTGTTTCGGTCCGCAACTTGTTCCTCATCATCGAAACTGTGGCCGAAGCGAAGCCGCAAAACCTAGGCCTTCCGCGTCTTGTCGAGCTTGTGCGCCAGCGTCTTGCATTCCAGATCGTGGATCGTTTGCAGGATGAAGAAGGCCGATTGCCGCTTGTTCAATTGTCTCCTCATTGGGAGCAACGTTTCAGCGAGCATGAGATCCCAAATGACAGCGGTGGTTCGGACGTTGCGCTGCCGCCAGAGATGTTTGGTGAACTAGTCAAAGATATTCAAGCCAAGCTGAATGAGTCAGCCCAGAAGGGGGTCGTGGCGGTGATTGCGACATCATCCCGGCGGCGCCGGTTTATGCAAACCGTTTTGGCCAGCAAGGGCATTCGCAACGCTGTATTGGCCTATGAGGAAATTAGCCCGAAAACGCGGCCCCATATCGTTGGCGTTGTCTGATGCCGCTTCTTTCGGTTGAGTTTTTACCTTTGGGGATGTGGGCAGCCGCCTTCGTCCTCATAGTCGCTCGACTGTCTTTCATTGTGTTTCTGATGCCGGGCATTGGCGAGCAGGTCATTCCTACGCGTGTGAGGCTCATGCTTATTCTGGGATTGGCTATGGCTATCCGCAGCACGGGTGTGGACGTCTCAATCCCGTTTGACCCGTTCTCAGGGTACTTATTGGCCCTTATCAGCGAAGTATTCATCGGGTTTATCTTGGGCGTGAGCTTGCGCGTGGTCATTTGGATGTTGTCGATAGCTGGTGCGGTGATCGCTCAGTCCATCGGTTTGGCCCAGTTTCTCGGCGTCGCATTGGAGCATGAAGCGCAGACTATCACGGCAAACCTGTTATCGATGGCTGGCGCAGTCATCCTGCTGACGGCCAATTATCACGTCGAGGTGTTTGTTTCGCTGATCGATCTTTATACAGAAGTGCCTGTTGGGCTGGTCTCATCGCTGGATCAGGCGTTCTTCATAGAGGGGATCTATGCCGCATTTGGAATTGCTGTTTCGCTGGCTTGGCCGTTCGTGGCCGTCAATCTTATTTACAATATCTGCCTAGGCTTCATAAATAAGGCGTTACCTCAGCTGATGGTGGCGTTCGTAGGCGCGCCGTTTATGGTTGGGGCAGGGATGTTTTTGCTCGCGGTCTCAGTGGTGAGCTTGCTGCTGGCGTGGAAATCGCTGATCCCTGACTTGATTGGGTGGTTGTGAGGTAGATCATGGCTGAGGGACAAGAAGATAGCGGCGAAAAGGAGTTTGAAGCCTCCCAACAGAAGCAGGATCAAGCCCGTAAAGACGGTAACATCCCGCAGTCCAAAGAAACCAGCAATCTGGCGACCGTAATCGGCGTGATCATGGCTGCGCTCGCGTTCCAATCTGTGTTGGGGAGTATGCTGTTCTCTAAGTTCTCCAGCTTGCTCTTAAACGCCGAGGATTATGCCCATGACGCTTTCTTCGCGGGCGGTGGGCAAACCCGGCATTGGCTACAGGGCGTGCTGGTAAGCCTTGCACCCTTGTTCGGCATTCTGGCTGGGATGGCTATTTTGATGCTCGTGGTGACCCAGTCGGTCGCGATTTCAGCCAAAAAAATTAAACCTGAGTTGAAAAAAATATCACCTGTTGAGAACATAAAGAAGAAGTATGGCGGTAGTGGCCTGATCGATTTTTCAAAAGACACTGCGAAAATGCTGTTCGCTGGCGTGATTGCGTCAGTGTTTTTGTTCCAATTCGCGCGAGAGTATTATGCCAGTAGCGCTATTCAAACAGGCCAGATTTTCGAATTCACGTTCGGGCAGGTGCTCCGGCTTATTGGCGCCTTTGCGATATTTCAATTCTGTCTTGCTGCGGTCGACTTTCCCATTCAGCGCCGTTTGCACGCCAACCGCCTGAAGATGACCCGCGAGGAGCTGAAGAAGGAGGTTAAGCAGAGCGAGGGGGACCAGCACGTCAAACAGTCACGCCGGCAGCGAGGGGCCGAGATTGCCAGCGGTAAGATGCTACAAAATGTGAAAGAGTCTACGGTCGTGATGGTCAACCCGGAGCATTATGCTGTGGCACTGAAATGGGACCCGAACAGCCAGCAGGCGCCAATCGTTATGGCGAAGGGTGTTGATCACATTGCGGCGAAGATTCGCGAGATCGCAAAAGAGAATAATATCCCGATCTATCGCGACCCACCGAGCACACGCTCCATCTATGGGCTGGTGGAGGTCGATGAAGAGATCCGCCCTGAGCATTTCGCTGCAGTGGCTGCTGCAATTCAGTATGTGGACCGCGTCCGCAAGAACCTCGATATGTAAATGGTGAGGTGAGATGAAGAAAGCGGACAGAGTTTTACTACGCATAGCAGCACTGAAACGCCAGCAGGCGGAAAGTCAGTATCAGGCGGTAGTTCAAAAGAAGCGGAAAATGGAAGCCGAAATCACTCGCTTGCGAGAGAAAATTTCAGGCATGTCCACCGAGCCTGCAGAAGATGTTCAGTTGATGATGGTGTCTCAGCAGTATGTCGAGCGCTTGATTGCCAGGATCAGAGGAATTGAACAGGCTCGCACAGCACTCCTGCCAGAGCTTCAGGGAGCCCAGCACAAGCTGCAAAAGGCACTGTTCTCTGAAAGCCAGTTGAATCTCTTATAACCGCTGGTTGCGCCTCGTAGAGCGCCTGAGCTAGGCAGCAGCGCGCTTGGAGGTGTTTGCTAGGTCGAGCAGTAGCGTGCGAAGGGCGACTAACTGAGCCTCTGAGGAGGTATCCAACACCAGCTTCACGAGTTCCTGTTTCAGTACGTCGATGCGTTGCTCTGATTCCAAGTTCTTGGTGCCGCGTAGCGTGGGTGGGAAAAGATCCTCTACCATACAGTCTAGCGCTTCAGCAATTTTGACCATCATGCCAGCAGAGAACCGATTTAGTCCGGACTCGTACTTGTGGTATTGCTGATGAACAATACCTAGGGTGCCCGCCACATCAGCTTGGCTCAGACCCTTCTGAAGCCGGATAGAGCGAATGCGCTCGCTCACATCTTTGTCCACTGTCGTTGGTGCATTCGATCGCTTGGATGTAACCGCTGTCATGGCTTCAATTGCTCCATTGAATTAATTCAATGGTTGTATGAGCAACAAAATTCACTTTTTCAAGTCTGTCTTCGCATATTCACATAGATATCATGCAGTACGGGTATTCTGTCACGTTATGCGCGCAATCGATTTGGCAAGTATATGAGATTACACTGTAGATTGAATTTCTGCATGCCTACGGAGCCTGTGATTCCACGGGGGTTAACAAATTTTCCTTGAGTGTATTTTGATTCGCAAATTCCCTTGGGCCTTGTAACCTAACAAAATTCAATTGATGTTTTTGGCTAATCGGCCATTCTCTATAGGCGAAAAGTGCCATCTAATCGTACGGTAATGGTTGTAAAAATTGTTAATCTCTGATAAGAAAGTTATCTAAAATCTGTATAATTTGATCAACCTACGGGTAATGGGATTGATCAACCTTTGGGTAACAGACGAGTAGGACAAAAAATGGATAAGTCTGCCGTGCGGACGTACCGAGATGCCGATCAAGAAGGCGAATCGACTGATAATAAGTCTCTTTCTCAACTAATGCTTGCGTGGGATGAGGCTGAAACTACTATGGAGAGAATCTTTGAGCTTGAAGCAGCTGGGGCTGTTTCTTTGCGAACTGACCTCGCGCTGCGCGAGCGATTCGAACGAAGATTAAAGTCCATAGAGGCCAGACAGGTCTGGCTGATCGATCGGATAGCTGAGCTCCCCGCAAAGTCATTGGATGAAGTTCTCAAGAAATTGGTGCTTTGGGGCTCTATGAACCTCGTGGAGCCTGCCGATGATGTGGAGCTCACGCCAGCGGAGCGATTGATCTCCGGGGCGATAAGCGACTTAGACGCATTCTTGAGTGGCTCCGGTCAGAAGATCGCTGCAAAGGCGTAAGAAAGACGTTTAGCGACGACTTCAGCGCATTGCGGTCCCGATTCTGGGAGCGTGGGTCTTTACTATTGAGCGTTCATGTTGTTTTGGCTCGCGACGAGCGCTGACAGCATGATTGACGCGGCCCGAAGTGATTGTTCGTCAAATATGGATTTGAGGTCACGCTGGCATTGTTGTTTGATGCGGCCAACCTCGTACGATTCGCTATTCTGGTTGTGCGGCATCTCAATTAAGTATCCTGGGGAGACGTTAAGCGCATCTGCCAGCTGAACAAGCGTGCCTGTGCTAATGCGATTGGCACCGATTTCATATTTTTGAAGTTGTTGGTAGGAGAGATCAAGTATTTCAGCGAGCTCAATGAGTGACAATCCGAGCTTCTTTCGTAATGCTCGAATATTTGCCCCAACTTGTATGTCGATGTCTTTGGGAGATCGCTTTTTTGTCAATTTCGCCTCCGGGTACTTAATCTTAACTCTTTCGATCATCGCCGACGTTTGATCAACAGTTCGGCTTCATCAAATATTGAAATACTACTGCCGGTAGATTCGGTTAGTCTTCCTCGGTGAGTTCTATAAAAAGCCGGTCGATCCAATTCCGAACCGACCGGGGAGTCACGATGTTTAAGAAGATGGAGCTCTTCTGCATTTTACGATATCCAAATATGATTAAAATTATACAAATAAGAGAAAAATTGGATGAAATTGTATATTTTGTTGGTCGAGGTAATTTTAGCGGGAAAGTTTGATGCGTCCGAGCAATTTTCGGTGGTGGGTTGCCTTGCTAGGCTGAAGCCCCGCTCGTCGTCGCATCTCTAAAAAGCCCTTGCCTCTAATGCGTCCGGATGGGGACGCTTACGTCTTGTCTTGATGTTAGATCAGAAGGTTGACGCAAGGAAATCACAAAGAGTTCAAGTATTCGGACAATTGTTTGATGAAGGTCCCAGCGCATTTACCTTTAGCATACGCTGCGCAATGATGAGGTAATCAAAATGGTGCCGCTAAGGTGGCTGGGGTGCTACTATATGTAGATTTCTCAAGTTTCCCTGATTTACTCAAATTACACTAAATCATTGTAATATAATGATTATTGTGATTTTGAGTTTCCTCACATTACATGACGTTTCCCGAGCATATCTATATGTGGTGGTGGACTGATTGGTGGGCTGAAAGGATGCGGACTTGAACAGACCTTTGACATCTCCCGGCGCGAAACATGCCCCAGCGGGCAAGCATCATGATGGTCGCGGGCTATACTTGGTGAAGCGAAAACCAACCTCAGGAAAGTGGGTTTTGCGCGCAACGATCTTTGGGCGGCGTCGTGAAATGGGTCTGGGCCGGTTTCCCGATGTAGGTATCGCAGAGGCGCGTCGCGCGGCAGATGATGCGCGCTATCTTATCCGTACAGGACGTGACCCGATTAGCGAACGCGCACAGGTGACGGCCACATATCGCCACTTATTAAGGGACATAGCCGAGGCGGCGTTCGAGACGCGCAAAGCAGAGCTGAAAGACGATGGCGTTGCTGGTCGATGGATGAGCCCGCTGAATTTACACATCTTGCCAAAGCTCGGCGCTCTGCCTGTGTCTCAAATTACTCAGAATGACATCGCGGAAGTTCTCAAGCCTCTTTGGCACGAGAAGTCTGTTACCGCCACCAAGGCACTCAACAGGCTAGGCATCGTTCTTAACCACGCGGCAGCGATGGGGCTGGAGGTGGATATTCAGGCGACGAAGAAAGCCCGCGCCTTGCTCGGAAAGTCTCGGCACCAGCGCAAGAAGATCCCAGCAATGGATTGGCGCGACGTTCCGGAGTTCTATGCGAGTCTGGATGACGGAAGTGTCTCACACTTGGCGCTTCGCCTGCTCATACTCACTGGGTTGCGCTCCGGCCCAATCCGGTTAGCACGTCTCGATGAGATGGACGGCAATATCTGGACGGTTCCGGCCAAGAACATGAAAAGCGTGAAGGGGAGGGAGTCAGACTTCCGCGTCCCACTCGCGCCACTGGCGATGTCTGTGATTGAGGAGGCGACCCAGCACGAGCGAGATGGCTACTTGTTCCCTTCAATGCGCAAGGGTGTGCTTTCGGATGCAACTATGTCCCGCCTCATGGATCGACGCGGCCTCGAAGACCGTCCCCACGGCTTCCGCTCATCCCTACGAACGTGGATAGCGGAATGCACAGACAGCCCATTCGACGTCGCCGAAACCGTGCTTGCCCACCAAACCCTAAACTCCGTACAAAGGGCATACCAGCGGTCAGACCATCTGGAGCGACGTATGGAGCTGGCAGCGAGGTGGGCAGACTTTGTTTCTGGGTGATGATTGAGGTCAACTAGGGGGGGTGTTTAAACTCCTCCTTCGGCACTCTAGCGAACTGGGGAGATCAGTTAAGCTATCACAAAAGATCTATGAGGCCGTCGCGCATGCGGGCGGTTCCTATGTATTGGTGTGACTATCTCAGCGCAAGAAGCGCTCGTTGCCATTCTCAATCCGGTTATCAAATGTACCATTGGCGTGTCGGATGCGACGCCACGGCATTTATCGGTACTTGGTGTCTGGACGGTTCGATTCGTGCCGGAAAGTCTATTGGACGGTATCTAATTTCATGCATACACTCGATAGATTTTTTGCCCCAACGCTCTGTCCTTGGACGCGTTATAATCATGAAAATCTGCCCGTACACAAGGTGACAGGTGTTCATTAAGCCATCGGACTCAACAAGCCACATTCATCGGGCTCTTTGCCGTCGTCTCAGAAACTCAGCCGACCCTCACACCAAATGAATGTAGAAACCATTCTTTAGAGTGGCGGGATATGACTGTACGCAAATTGCATCTATTCTAGCTTATCAACTCAACAATCGTTTGGAAAAAGATGCTTATGAAGAATTGTTTTTTTCATATCCCGATACTGCCTTCCACAAAGCAAGGCCGCCAATAGCTCCAATCAGACCTTGAATGAAATTGGGTACAGTTTCAATTAGGGCTGCGCCAATGTCAGTGATGGCGAACGCTGGGATGGATTCCCCTAAGGCGGGATATATGAATGCTTCGAATACGAAATAACCAGTGACAATAGTTAGCGCACCAGTTAGCGCCGCAACTACTCGTAACCACATGGTTCCGGGTTTGGCATTCATTGCAATTAGGCCTACGATTAACCCCTCTAAGCCTTTTGTAATCATCGTCGCGGGGACGAAAACGGGGAAACCTATCGCGTCAGCAATGGTTGGACCCAGCGCTCCCACCAGAAAACCAGCACGTGGGCCAAGCCACAGTGCAGCAAATATTACAAAAACATCCCCAATATTAAAATAGCCCGTAGTTGCCGGAATTGGAATACGAATAGTCATGGTGGTGATTGCTGCTAGCGCAATCAATGCTGCCACAATGCCAGTTTTAGCGAATGTCCACTGCTCTGTTGCTTTAGCCATGATTACTCCCTTGAATCACTAATTCTCTCAATTTCACTCACCATAAGTGGTATTGGCTCAAACGTGTACATCATGGTTGCATGTACCCAACTGAGTGCAACATGACATATCCAAGCTAGCACATTGATCTTTGAATACCAATTTGAGCCCCAGTCAGGCTTGTGCCTGGGCAAAAATTTGCTCGGATGCTGCTCTCTCCAAATTTCGTGCAAGCTAAATACAACCTCGCCCGCATGCTGAACAACTCGTAGGGCTAACGCCAGATGGAATCCCAGTTCTACATACTTTCCTTCAAGTCGAGTAAGTTTTGTCAATAAGTTTTTTACTGAGAAGCTATTAACTGCCAGTAGTGAAAATGGAATTAGTGTGATGATATTTAAGAACAGCATCACCATTCTTAAACTTATTTCTTCTTCAGTTGCACCGCCAGACAAAAACGGAAGAAGCTTTCTCACGCTCGCTCCAATAATTACGGTTGTCAGTCCAAGGAGGGTTGCTCCCATTGCGTAGCTTTGAAACTTCGATGCTCCCGTGCTGGAAAATATAACCAGCCAGAGAAGTGCCATGTACATTAAGCGAGGAATAGCAAGAACCACCAGTCCCGCATCATCTTTGTTTATATGAAATGCCTCATTCAGTCCTAGCACAACCTGATCAAAGGGATAACCGCTGAATGCAGGTATGCTAAGTACCAAAAGGACAACCAATCGTAACCACCACGGTTGTATTTCTGTCATGCTGAGCAGCTTCATTGCGACTCCTCGCTTGGTGTAATGACTACTTTGGAGTCTTCGGATTTAGCTAAGCTAATTTCCGATTTAGCTAGAGTGTCCCACCAATCAGATTGATGAGTAATAATTGCGACTGCCAAACCATTTTTGTGAGCGTACTTGCATGTTACTGTGACAAAGCACTCCGAAACAATCCTAGCTAAGCCCCATGTAGGCTCATCCAAAATTAACAGCGAGGGCTTTCCGATAATGCGCTCCGCAACTAATGCTATATTGGCCTGAAGTAACGTAGACGTAGAATCAGCAGGGCCCAGAGCGTCCAAATAATCGAATCCAATTTTACTAAGCAGATTTCTGATGTCCCCGTCTATCTCTTTGTATAGTCTCCTAAACTCTTTTTGCTTCCCCTTATCAAATTGAAAGATGGATTTAGAGTGCGCTTCGATTGACATACCGAAAAGCTGCATTGTTGAATGCTGAAACAACATTCGAGCAGGTGTCTTGCCATTCTTCGAGGTAACCTGAATTGCACCTGAGGTGGGTCTGAGAATACCGGCCATTAGTTTGGCAAAAATGCTCTTACCTACACCGTTGTCGCCTGTAATTAGTGTTGGGGAAGAAAGTGTTAGTGTATTTGGATTGCCTTCGAAAGAAATTTCAAATTTGGGGCAGTAAGACGGAAACTTAGTTTCTGGAAACTCGATAGTGGTGCTCTCGATACACAATTCCCAGTCAAGGTCATCAATTGCGGCGGTATAATTATTTTTTGCAGGGAGTGTTAAGCCCTCATACGGGTAGCGTTCGCCAGTTAGTAGAAGTACCTCAATTGATTTCTCGTGTTCTTGGTATTCACTTACCAAATTTTCCCAATACACGTATTTTGAATCGTTGAGCCAGTATAGTGGACTGCAGGCGACTAACTGATCGATGGATGGAAGGGATGCGCTCGCTTTTGCAAAGTTCAACTGTAGAATTTCTCCACCCGACAATGTTGTTATTGGCTGATGCGCCTTACTTTCAGTTAAGCCACTTTTCGATAGGTATTCCATGACCAAGGAGCTTATGTTTTCCGGATTTTGGTGCAACATTAACGCTGAAGACAGGACATCAAATGGAGTAGGAAAACAGAAGCCCTGTGATGGGTTAGGTGAGATAAATGCAGTTTTGAGAGACGAACCTTCTTGGTGGTAGTTAGTAGCCCATTCACCAAGCTCTCTATAAAATCTTAATCGCCCAGCTGTCGTCGGTAACAAATCCAACTCAGTGAGCTCCGTGAAGCCCTCATTCTGCTTCTCGAAAGAAACGAAACGTTCTACATTTACAGACATTACAACAGCCTTCACTTTGACATCCGCTTTCGCGTGGAAAGCGAAGCAATAACCGCGCCTCGTACGTCGGGGCATAAAGAATGGGAGTCTCACTTTCGACAAAGCGAACTGAGTGATGTGCCCCACGAAATGTAAACGCCTTACTTCTTCATGATTGTTGCTTGCTCAAAATGTACGGGCGACAGCATCCCGTTTCTAGCATGTTTTAGCTTTGGATTGCAAAATAGTTCGATGTAATCGAACGCATTTCTAGTGAGCGCCCTACGCTATTTTGTAAGTCTTTTGTCTGACCTGTCCGGACTTCAGCGAGGTGAACGGGCTCTCGGCACTGCATTGTCGTAGCAATTTCTGCGTCAGCTCATGCTGGGGCAGATTGTGATCTTTCAGGAAGTCTCGCCATTCCTGACTGGTAAATGGCGACCCATGATCTGAGTGAATAACGACCCTGCGTTAGCGCCTGCGCCGCCAGAAGGCCATCAGCAAGGTATCCAGAGCGAGTGACGTATGCATCCGTGATGCCCATTGATCAGTCGGAAACTTTGCGTGCGTAGAAATCAATCACGACTGCCAGAAAAAGCCAGCTTTCATATAGGCGGATATAAGTGTTGTCGGTGACTCAGATCTGATCGGACATCGTGACGTCAAAGGCCTTCCGCAACTGGTTCTCAGCAACCACCGATGGCTTGCTGCCATGCTTGCCGTGGTGATCGATTTGTACGCCTGCTCGCATGAGGCGGACGACTGTGTTCTCTGCGCAGCATCCCCCCAGCCAAGACTTATTTTATCAACCCGGTCAGATGAAGGCGATGCATGCTCTCCGGCGTCAGGCCTGCCTTCAAACACGCATAAAACCCGCTGAAATGAACCCCGAGCATACGGCACATTGCCCGCACCGAGAACTCAGCGCACTGAGCCTTCATGAAGGTATACTTCAGCCGTGGTCCTTCGCGAAGCACGCCGTTGCCTTTGATGGTGAAACGGTCCTCGTTCATTTTCAGATCCATCTCAGTTTAGTATGTCGCGCTCCTCGGCCGCCCGGCGAGTAACCGCTTTATCTCAGCAGCGTCGAGCCCGACCTAGTCAGGCTGATCTCCAAACAGCTTTACCCAATCATACAGCGATTTAAAGCTCACCTTGATCCGCTGAGCCAATGAAGTCACAATGTGACTCCACTCATGACCTCGCAAGGCGTCTACCGCTCTAGAGCGCATCACATTATCGGATATTGGCAGTGAAAACCTAAAGAGTGGGTTGATGCGGTCAGGGGCCAAGCGAGGTGGTGAGGCCATGTTGGCCAGCGCTGTCTAAAGTTTTATTCTAGTTGAGTGAAACCGTGCCAATTCTCGAATTATACATCGAGAAACGATGGATCCAACTTTGTAATAGGCTCTCTCGGACTCGGAGGGTTTTGGTCAATTGCAGGTCTTCGCTTGAGATTAATTTCTCTGACATCGCGGTGATATACTTGGCTGAGAATCCTAATAGATGGTCTGCGCCATCAAGCTTGATTTTAACTACAATCGTTGAATCTGACCGTTTGAGTTGGACTTCTTCTTTAACCCTATCCACAGGGATCAAAACACCAAGCGCTATTGTCTTGAGTGGCCTTTTTTTATTTGCAAAATCACAAGTCGGGCTAATCTCAATCATCGCTATTTTGCAGGCTGCTTTCGCATTTTTTAGTGGCTCTCCGCAATCTTGCTTATATGTATCCTTTAGTTTCTTTTTCTCGGACGCATCGGTCGTCGCCATTATTTTCCTATTCAGCATGTGTCCGTTTTCCGTAAGCGTAAGAAATTCATTTTTTATGCGTTCAAATTGATTTTTTTCTTCCTTAGTGCCGGTGATCCTTTTGAATAAATTGCAAGGTTGTCCAGAAATCCATACGTCTCCAGGGCAGGTGATGTTTTTCTGAGGAGACGTTTCTATGTGTAAAATTGTATTGAGGTTATGCTTAGCGCTCTCCTCTATTTCACCCTGAGTGTTAGAGAAGACATCTTCCCAAACTTTTTGAGAATCCTGCTCTAGACCCAGAAGGGCGAGCTTATCCTTAAGAATATAGGAAAAAGCTTCATTAATAGCCGTTGCCTCAAAACCTTTCAAATTGTTTCCGGCGACGCTGATGGCCAGCGATTTCAAGCTTTGAGGGAGTGTATTTTCATCGAATTCAGCCAAAGTGTTCACGCTTTCGATTGCGGCCTGCAGCACGCTGCATTCCCAGTGCATGAGGGCCTTAACAGATGTCTCGAGAGCTAAATGTTTTCCGAATTGCTCGAGTATTTTTTCAGCTGAATACTGTTCGTCTTCAGTACGGCATTCATTTTTGCAGATTCTATCAAAATACATAGGCATTCTGAGGTCAGTTTTGGTGAAATACTCTTTTACTCTTGTCCGTAATTCATCAAGAGCTTCTGGCTTAGAAGTCCAAGCCAAAATCACATAGGGACCAGTCGTTGCGTTAATAATGCGCCCTAAACAATTTGCAACGGTTGATAGGTCTGATTTGGTTGGCTCTGCGCCGCCATCCCTGAGTTGAATATCTGTGATGATGATTCGTGGCGAGGCAACCGCCATTTTTTCGCACATGTCTCCTGCGGTCGTTGGATCTTGATAGTGCACGGGAAGGGTTGATATACCTATACCGGCCAGTGCTGTAGTGACTCCGATGATGTCTTTAATGTCGTTGTCAATTACGACGGCGTTCATCACTTCTTGCATGGTGTGCCCCCGTTAAAAACCAAGGCGACAATTCCGCCATCTGCCTGCTCTGGAACTCCATCAATTTCACCTTGGTCGAGTAGAACAAGCTCGCCTCCGAGCATCTGCATCACTGTGTTCGTGTAATACAAACCAATACCCATGCCGCCGGATTTTGTGGTCTTAAAGGGTTTGACCATTTCATCTTTACTTATGTCGCGCCAGCCAGGTCCGTTGTCGGCTATTATTATAGCGGGTCCTTTATCGAATTCTTCGCTGACGCCAATGTGTATGTATTTCTTGTCGGTTTTTCCGCCCCACCGCTGGTCTAACCAGTAAATTGAATTGTCGATGAGATTGTTCACGGCGCTAATGATGAGGTTACGCTGAGCCCGCACAACATAGTTCGGGTGCTCGCCACTTAAGATAGGGCAGCTGGAAATGATATCATGAAGTGTGAAGCGGACGTCAGCTAGATCAATATTGGATTGCAGGAGAGATTTTAGTTCCCACTCACGCGACTTTTCTTGCTTGAGCAAGTTGGCATATGTGTCCAAAAGCAGTTCAAATCGGTCAAACTGCTCAATCACTATGCTGATGTCTTTACCTGCGAGCAGGTTCCTTTTTGCATCGGCTATGCCATGCTGAATCTCATGGAATGCTATGGTCATATTCAATCCAGCCATGCCAGCTGATAACATGATGTCTTGCATATCATTGTAGCGTTTTTCGGTTCGTTCAATTGCGGGGGCCAACGTTTCTTCCCACCCGTTCTCAACCGCAATTTGTTTCAACTCATCGACAGGATTGTCCAGCTCAATCAATGATGCCGACGTGGACTTCTTGGTCACTTGGCGAAGCCTGTCCTTATCAATGTGCCGGAGGCTTTCAAGCTTACCTAGAGCCGAATTTATAACAGTCTTAAGTTTAAAAAAGGTCTCATTCTCTATGAAACCCTCCCGGTTCGTTTTCTCTATAAGGCTTGGACTATGCTCAAGATCTAAAGAGATCGCCCCAACCGCAATTCTCCGATTTATTCCTTTGCCAAGTCTGTTAACCCGCCGACTATCCATCTCGAGCCAATCATCACTTGGCTCACCATAGTTATAAACACGAATTCCATCACGATAGACGCGTATCCCTTGGTTTTCGCTTAGCCACTTTTTAATGGCATTTTGTTCACCAAGTGCGGCGTCAAAATCAAAGACATAAATCTCACCAAGTATCGGGCCAACATCCTTCAGGAAGCCTACCCGATCATCTTGGTACAGTGAGTGAAAGTTTACCTCACCCCCAATTTTCGGTTTGGGTAATTCCAAATAGCTATCGGTCTCGGAAATTTGACGGCCCTCTATCTTGAATTGCTTCTTCAATCGCTCACTAGGGGTGAACTGATAGTCCCATGACCAAGTGTCGTCAGAAAACAAAAATGAAAATTTGAATAAAGATTGTTCAACTATTGCTTCCAAATCAAATAGATCCGTAGTCCAGTCATCATGTCCTGGGACGCTCAACGATACATCGAAAGATGATACTGAACTGTCTCGTCGATAGGTCTCAAACTCAAAGGGAGACTTGATTGATTGAACATTTCGATAGAGATTTCGGACGTCCCCGCGCGAGAAGCTGGAGTTCAGTTTTCTAATGACAATTTTTGTGCCGGTTTTTCCGTCAGGGAACACCTGCGGTGAGTCCCGCTCTTCAATTTCGATTTCTGCATCTTCAATATATTTGCAGTCATCAAGGATCGTCCAATCGATCCTTAGGAAGACTTCGGGACTGTCCTTAGTTTTGGTAGTTAACTCAATAACTTGCCCAAGTTTGTGTACCGCAAATCTGCCTACACCCTTTTCCCCGAGAGGCAGTCTTTTATGCTTAGGCGTACGATTACCTTGTTCACGCGCCGTCTGTTTATGATCGGCGCCCGGCTCAAGCCAAACATTGATAATTGTATCAAGGCTCATGCCTTCGCCACCAATGTCCGTGACATCGATGCATCCCTTTGAAATGTCTTCAGGATTCAAGATTGTGATTTCAACTTTGTCAGCGTCAGCATCGTAGGAGTTTTTTACAAGCTCGAAAACCGCTAGTTGTGGTGTGCCGATCAATTGGTCACCAAGTAGTTTTAGCAACCTCGCTCTTGGTTTAAATGATGCCTTCAAGGGAGCCTCCGACTTTCTAGACGTGTAGTTACATTTGTCACAAATACGCGCAAGCACCAAAAGCTCGTTTAAGTAGATATCTAGCCAGCTGCCTGTAGTGCTCACTGTAGTGCTAGTTGTTTTGGATGAGCACTTCGTTTCTGTAGGACAAAAAGGTAGGGCAAACTAATGATGGCAACGATGAGTTATTCTTAGTTGCTGCGTTTCAGTGATCTCACGGTTAGAAATTTCCGCGCGCGGAACCCCTTTAGCAGTCTAGTTTTCGAAAGCCTTTATATGCTCAAATACCGGTAGTAAGGCATCGGCTATTTGCTTAGCTAAGTATGGAGGAACGGCGTTTCCAACTTGAACAAACTGTTGGGTGCGGTTGCCGAGAAAATGGTAATTGTCAGGAAATGTTTGAAGCCTAGCGGCTTCTCTGACTGTGAGGCTTCGGCATTGGCTAGGGTCGGGGTGAATATAGTAATGCCCGTCTTTTGAAATATGACTCGTCACAGTTGTTGCTGGTGAGTCCCAGCGCTGAACGCGAAACCGGTCGCTGAACTTTCCGCTCTTCCAGTTCGCATGATTGGGAGCCAAATTACTAGGGAAATCAATCGCTTTGGGGCTCCTGCCTTCAGCTCGCGCGAAGCAGCTAGCGAATAGGTATCTTCCAAGATCAGATGGCATATGTCCTCTAGTTTCATTGCTAGAAAGTGTGCGCAAACGATCATCGTGCAGCAAAGATAAGAGGTCGGCGGCTATACTGTCAGGAAAGCTTGGTGACGACTTCGAGGATCGTTTCTTAGGTGGTCTTTTAGTACTCAATTCGACCTTTACTAATTCTTTCAAAAATTTAGATTTGTTCTTACCTGAGTATCGGGATAACCCGTGACGGACATTCTCAGTAGCCATTGAAAGCGCTTCGTACCACGCTGAAGTTTCATCACCCTTGCTAAGGCCGCTCCTTAGTTTTGGCATTTGATCGATGACGTCTTGCACAAGCGCTTTTCTTGAGTGTTTTGCTAGTTTCGGGAGATATTCGCGCGATAATCTATCCGCGATTGATCGTTTAATGCCAACGATAATGACCCGGTGCCGTGCCTGCGGTACGCCATAATCTTCCGCTCGTAGTATGAAATCTTGGGGCGCGGGCCTGCCATGCTGGCGGTCAGCGTCAGAAAGCGCGAATAGTGAGTATCCCTCTCCAGCGTTCTCTAGGTCACTTAAGACCGTTTCAAAAATTTTCAAACCTTCGACGGAAGAAGACAGCATGCCTTTCACATTTTCCATTACGAAGACGCTAGGAGAAAACTCGGATAAAACGCGGCAATATTCTTGGTATAGAAAATGTCTGTGGTCTTTGCTTGGCCGATAAGATTTTATACCAACATTTCGAGCCCGGCCAACCAGTGAGTACGCCTGACAGGGAGGGCCGCCGATCAACAGGGTTTGGTTGCCTGCCGTGGCCTTGATTTTTTCAATCCGTTGAGAGAGGTTCAAAGTAGCTTCGGGCGCTCCCAATTCGGCAAGCCACGCTTCATTTTGTGCCTGCGCCCACTGATTTGGGTACAGTTCCGACCAATCTGGTTCCTTAGATCCACTCTCTAGCCAGAGGTAGTATTCTTGAGGAAATTTATCGAACTTCCTCAAGAAGGACCGCAATCTCAGGGTTTTATGGGCGGTCGCTTCTTTTTCAATCGATACTGCTAGTTGGTATGGTCGCTTTCTTTCGAGCAATTCTGAGGAGGAGAATCCTTCTCCTAGGCCCCCTGGTCCCGAGAACAAATCAACTATATGGATATTAGAACTCACTTGGATTCCTCATGCAGTCTTTTTTGGACCGGTATTGCAGATGCGAGCTATTGAAGCTTGCTTTTGGAGGCTGGTATCAGAACTTGGTGAATAATGTTGCACTTGTGATCGTCGACTTCGGGGGGCAAACCTGAACAATCTATTGCATACTGTACTAGGCGTGAGCGGAGATGCTGCACAAGACAATTGATCAAGTGACAAACTGAGTAATTAGCCTTGCACCCAGAAGCTTAACTGTTCATGAATTCCAGTCGTTGCTCAGGGCTGACTAGATTGTCCTATAGGTCAGCCATTTTTCTGAGGGGTGTTCTAGAGCTGCTCTCACCTTGCTGCGCAACGGACGTCACGTTGCTTTCTTCTCTGTGCCGGAAACTTGAGGAACCGGAGGGAAAATTGGGACGAAGCCGAGTACGCCGTTGCGGGTGCCGGGGGAGGGGCGGCGGATCTTTTTTAGGTAACCATCCCGCTCTAGTATTGTTGCATGGGTCGATATGGCGGAGTGGTGTCCGCCGTAAATCTGTGCGATCTCGGCTCCGCTGATGGTGCTCTCATGGTCAGCTTGTGAGAAGTAGACTTCATACAACAAAGCCGCGCGTTGCATCTTCATCGCGCCTGTCGCTTCAGGTGGCGTGTTCGCGATCATGTGAGAAACGGCGGCATAAGCGGTTGGAGCTATGTTTCTGAGGGCTTCAATGCGGTCGCTGTTGAAGATGTTGCTTGGGTTAGTCATTGGGCCTCTCCTTCGAGAAGTGCCGTAAAGTGCAGTGCTTTGGCGCAAACTCGATATATCCTAAAATGGGATTATCCGAATTTGGGCTTAATTCAATCCCCTTTCTGAGATTGGAAGGGGATTGGCCTTGGCGCGAACGCTGGAAGACCCGCGATATATTGCGATTATCAGGAATTTGAAGGCGGTGCGCTTGAGGCGAGGGGTTACGCAGCAAGAGCTTGCGAACTCGCTTGGCCGTCCGCAGTCGTTTGTTGCAAAAACTGAGGGCCTGGAGCGTCGGTTAGATGTCTTAGAGTATCTGGAAATTTGCGACGCGCTCGAAATTTCGTCCAGCTAAAGCATCGTGCTTCGGGTTGAATTCGATCGCTGGCGAATGCCCAAATCGAGGTGGTTTGGCAGCTCAGAAAGTGGTGTTTTCAAGTGACGCATTTCTGATTCTGGGAGTCGGCGATTTTTGTGATTTTTGCGTCTGATGTGGGCGGCATTTTCGATAGAGTGCATCGAATTTTTTGAGCGAAAAAAATCCAATAAAAACAGAAAGTATGGGCACCATACCTAAGCGTGCACTCGTTAAAACTCGTGAGGTCGCGCTGAGCGCGTCGCCGCTGTGTGATTTTCTATTCCGAAAACCATGTGAGTATTGGGGGAAACTGGCGAGCGGTTAGGGGCTGGGCGTTCTTGCATTGATTGGGTGCCGGAAGGCCTTTGCCGAAGTCCGCTCACGAGTCGCAGGCAAAGGCCTTCCGGCGTGATGAAAACTTTCATCGCTTAGCCGAAATTTCGTTCGATAAAATTTGATCGAATATTCAAACTGATTGGAAGTTTCTGCTTGGTAGAACAAGCTCACTGGAGGCGTCACGCCCTTCACCCGGCCCTAGTGTCAACCTTTTGAGGATTAATGAGAGAGAAAAGACATGGTCCGATTGAGGAGTGAAATGAATGCGTACGACCCAGAAGGCCCTAACCGAACCCGGTAAGGCCGCGAAACGAAACAACCCGGCAGCGCCGATGCCGGATCTCTTCTCTGAAGAGTTTGAGGCGACCCTGAAGGGGATGGTGCCGCGTGCGAAAGCTGAGCCTACGGTGCATGTGCCTCGTAGCGAGCCGCCTAAGCACAGCATCCCAGAGAAACAAACAGCAGCGTCAATCAACAGACGACCACGCCTTCTCACGGTAGCGGAAGCGTCGGAGTATTTGGGCCTGTCGAAATCTACGCTCAACAAATGGCGCTGTATCGGAGAGGGCCCCAGTTTCCGAAAGCTGGGCCGTGCTATCCGATATCTTCAAACGGATCTCGATGCCTTCATCGAGGCGCAGCACTTTGACTCAACGGCGGGATACTGATGGTGAGCCTTTTGTTTATCCAAGAATAGCAGTTGAAATTTCTCTGACTCGCTCTGATTTTGATAAGGACGCCTCAAGTGCTGCCTGCCATGCTGGACCTTTTTCTGTTGCGGTCACTAATGCGGTCGCGAGTTCGGCGGGTCTGTCTTCGCTGAGTACTTCAAAGAGGAATTCAGCTTGGGCCAAATCCTTTTTCGCCTTGAGCGTAGAGGATGAGTGCCTGCGGGCCGCCACGATTAGTTTATGGACGGCGTAGCGTTCGGGCCTCGGTATCTGCACGAGCACGCCGGAACGATAGAGGGCAACGGCGGGAATGGGGTCGGCGATCAGAAAATTTAAGAATGGTAGTGCTTGGGCGTGCACGCCCAGCGGTTCGAGTTTCAGGATTTCATTGCCCTCCCGCATCAGGGGAACAAGAAACTCGACTTCGGTGCCTCCTGCGCCGCCCATGACCCATTTTGTGGGTCGGTTCTTCTGGTCTAGGCTCGGCGCTGGTCGCAAACTTAGGTCTTTGAAGGTTTGGGGTAGGGCGGGATCGACTTCATCTTCGATCACCAGTTTCAAGTTTTCGAACGCCGCGATATCGACATCGCCGGTCACGGCAAGGGCATTGTCGAAACGTACCCCCAGCTCTGCGCTATACAGCCTAAAAGCATGTGTCCCGACGAGGGTGCCACCCAGCCGGAAGACGCCGCTTTTAGTCATGGCGTTGAGGACCTTGCCGGTATCACGATCAAGCGCAGGGGCGCCTGCTGCGCGCAGCTGGGCGACCATGCTTGCGCATCGCCGGTCGAAGGCTGGCGTTTCCTCGTTTGTGGCTTCGGCAGCGGTGATGCGTTCGCGAATGGCTGGTGTGTCGGGTCCAACATATTTTTGGACTGACTTGTCGCCGATCCATTGGCGCGCATACCAGTATTTCCCCCTCGTCCCCATATCGCGCAAAAAGGGCTTACCGGGGATGTCGGATATGGTTCGGACGGCATGAGCCTGCAGGAGATCCTGATAGGTTGTATGTACCGAAAGTGGGAAACTGTGGGTCATTTGTTACACCATGAAAGATTTCTACATGATGTATAAGCACAGTTACACTATGAAATCAATTTTCATGGTGTAACTCAGTTGAATTGAACTTGGTGTGCGCAAATCGATCGCCTGATCGGGCTCAATGAATTGCCTCGACTGACCCGCTGTTGCCTAATTATACACAGGAAATCATCGGCACATATAGTGGTGGACTGGTTGGTGGGCCAAGCTTTTCAAGCCGCGCAACGCATTGTTTTTATTGCATAATTTTGCCTAAATGGTGCCGCTAAGGTGACTTGAACACCTGACCTCCGCATTACGAATGCGATGCTCTACCAGCTGAGCTATAGCGGCGCGCCAATTTGTGTTGGGTCTGATACGTCAGGCGCGAGGGATGCGCAAGATGGTTTCTAGAGCCCTGTTATCAATCGTCTTCTGAGGCATAGTCTAGCGGTGGCGCGAGTGGGCCTGTGGGAGTTTTGGGTAGGAGGTTGCCTTCTGGTGCGGGCAGGGCGAGCACGCGGCCAACCTCTAGCTCACGGCCAAAGGTTTCGTGGCGCGGGTGGATGAGCTCTCCAACATCGCCAAACGTATATACCAACCGGCTCCAATCGCGATCAGAATAGTCAAACGCGATGCCTTTGGGGTCTATGTCTGACCAGTCAGGCTCGCGTGATGCTGTAGCAGCCATTCGGCCCCAGCGTTTGGATTCGCCCTCGTCGCCATAGCCTTTGAGCGCGCGTTCCATGAGGAGGCAGAGCCGGGCAGTTGGGTTCTCTTCCACCAGTAATGCCAGCGCCTTTACCGCGCTTACCCAGTCGTTTTCTTGCATGGCGAGCTCTGCACCTAGGATGCAACTTTCGCGATGCTTGGGGTTTATTTGCGCGAGCGTTTTGAGGCGGTTTGATGCAGTTTGGGGGTCATCTTGGGGCACTAAGCGGCGCGATAGGTGCGCTAATGCGGGATGCGGATGCGCTTTCCAACCAAGCTCGATGACGCCTTGAGCGGCCTTGGCCTTTCCGTCGATCATGAGGTGGCGGGCGCCATGCCATGCGGCGGGTACGAATTTCGGCGCTGAGCGAATGGCTTCGGCGAGGGCCTTTTGCGCGTCTTGCTTGGAATCGTCTGGAAGAGAGACGGCGCGGGCGGTGTGAAGTACGGCGCGGCGGCGGCGCAGGCTGTCGCCTGAGATGAGGCCGCGTTTCTCGCCGATGCTGAGCGTTTGGAGTGCTGTGGTCCATTCCCCGCGAGAGACTTGAAGGTCGAACAGGGAATTGAACGGCCAGTCGGCATTGGTTTTGAGGCCGAGGGCTTCGCGGGCGCGCTTCTCGGCGGTGGCGTTGTCGCCGCGCTCTGAGGCGGCAGCGGCTGATCCGCGAAGGCCTGCGAGCTGTCCGCCGGGGAGGCGGGCGAGTTGGCCCCATGCGCGCTCGGCGCCGGCCCAGTCGTCCTTGGCTTCAGCAGTGCGCGCTTCGAGGAGGAGTTTGAGGCGTTCGTCTTCGGCGTGCTTTGAGGCTTTCTTGGCGAACTTTAGCGCGGCTTTCGCGTCGCCCGCTTCGGCGGCGAGCAGGCCCTCTGCTAAAACGCTATTGGCTTTGCGAGCTTTGTTCAGATTTCGGGATTTGCCGATCTTGCCGGGCAGTACAAAGACGCCGGAGATGATCCACCACGCAAAAGCGATCAGGCCGCCAAACACCAGCATGCCGAGCGCAGCAAAGCCAGAGCGAATGCCGATGACATTGTCGCCCCAAGGGATGGTGACTTGGCCGGGCAGAGTGAACGCCCACCAGCCGACAAGTGCGCCAACAACAATAATGGCAAGCACAAGGATGAGCAGCATAATTCTATTCATGTTGGCTTATTCGCCCCCTTCAATCATGGCACGGCGAACCGCGACCAAGGTCTTATCTAGCTTGATGCGCGCTTTCGCTGAGCTGGTCCAGTCTGCGAACACGTCTTGAGGTTCTGCGTCCAGTGCGGAAAGGGCCTCAACTGCCTCTTCCAATTCGCCAGCCTTTAAGGCGCGGCTGGCCGTGTCGAGTTGTGCTTCTGTGCTGCTGGCTTCACCGTTTGCAGGTTCTACCGTTACGGCGTCCCCGAAGGTGCGGTTGAGCCAGCCGAGCGCGCCCGGTTCTGATGGATTGGGCGCGGCCTTGATGGCGGCGGCACGTAAATCTGGGAAGTCCGCCGCGAGCATATTGAGCGTTGGCGCAGACGTTTCGGCGATGTTGGCGAGGGCGCGAACGGGCGCGCTGTCAGGCATGGTGTCGCGCAGGTCGCGATAGTCAGCGGGGAAAGGTTCTCCGCGCGCGCTGGCACTCTCAATCCCGGCGAGGGCGAACGCCGCTTCGGTGCTAGCTTTAGCGGCCGCAGCAGATTCCAGCGCGGTCTCTTCCTTGGCGCGCATGTCTTGGATGAGTGTGGCGACCTTGGTGGAGTCCTCTGAGGATGCATTCGAAACGGTCTCAAAATCTGACTTGAGCGCTGCGATTTCTGTCTCTAGGGCTGCGATGCTTTCAGGTGTCACGTTCGCGCTCTGGGCGGGCAGCTCTGCAACGGCGGTCTCTAAGGCGGTGAGGCGTTCGCCTAGCCCGGCCACAGCGCGGGCGACGTCTTGCTCGCTGGCTTCGCCGGAGGTGTCGACGCTTTCGAGCGCGGAGATACGGTCTGTCAGTTGACTGAGGGTTGTGCTGCCCGGTTGGGCGGTCATGGCCTCATCAAGACGCTTTGAAACTGTATCAAGCTCAGCGATTAGCGCGGACAGGTTTTCACCGCCGTCTTCGGTTGTGACGAGCGCGCTGAGGTCTGTGCGCAGGCGGGTTTCCAGCTCTGCATTGCCCTCTGTGACTTTGGTTTCAAGTTGCGCTTGGGTCTGGGCCAATTCTGAGACTTGCTTTTGAAGCGCTGAATTGTCTGCGCCACCTTGCGATGATGTGAAAGGCGGTTTGTCGGCGACCAGTCCAATGACGCCGCCTGCACCCGCCGCCATGAGGGCGAGTACGCTCGCGCCTAGCCAGCCGGGACCGCCGCTTTTGCGCGCTTTAGATTTTTCGTCTTTGGGGGATGGGGCGGGCTCAAAATCAGCATCAATTGGCTCAACGGCATCTAAATCTGTGTCTGGCAGATCGGATTGTGTCATGTCAGCTCATTTCGTCTCAGGTCGATTATGTACGCTATTTTAGCTTTCTTAGCGCGCTTGCACAATCAAAGGGAGAGGCGGGCTGTGTCTAATGCGTAAAAAAGCGCGTCCTCATTTGGTGTAGCTGCAAGAATGATTGCGCGTGCGCCTTTGCCTTTAAGCGGGGCGACGGCGGCGTCTGAGATAGCAACGATCGTGCAATTGCTTATCAGGGCGCCCTCGAGCAGCTCATTAAAGGCGGCGGCGCCCTTGGCTGAATGGATCAAGATGATGCAAGGATCTGGGCTTGCGATCACTTCTTTGGCAATCGAGCAAAGGCTGGCCGCTGTGCGCGTTGAGTAGAGCGCGGCGAAGGTCGCATTGCGGTCCTCTGCATTGAGGGTGCGCACGATTTTGCCAGCGGCAGCGTCGTTGGCGACATGTAGCAGCGGCGTGTCGGCGGAGGCCGGGTCTTCGAGGATCATCTTTGCGAGCTGCTGACCATTGCCGAGGCCTTGGCGGACATCTTCGAAGCCAGCTTGCGTGGCTGCGCGCGCGGTGGACGGCCCAACACACCATGCGATCTTGTCTCGGCTGGATGAGGCATCGCAGAAGAAGCGCACGCCATTGGCGGAGGTGAAGATGATTTGTGGGAATCCAGAATCGTCAAAATCTGGGACAGGTATGCGGATCAGCTCCAGCGCAGGAGAGAGTAAAGGCACGTAGCCCTCCTCAAGCAGGCGAGAGGCTGTTTCTGCTGCGCCGGGCAGGGCGCGCGTTGTGATGACGTGCGGCTCTGTCATTCATCATCCTCAAAAGCGGGTAGGTCGCCGCCGGCTTGTTGCCTGATGTCGTCGCCGACTTCGCGGCCCAATTTGGCGAGGGCGTCTTCGGTTGCGGTTTTGGGGAGTGAGGCCTCGGCTTGCCAGCTGGTTGAGCCATCAACTGCGATGACCTCTCCCTTTAAGCGCCATGTGTCGCCTTGGTCGAACAGATGCGCGGCGATGGGGGTGCGGCAACTGCCGTCTAGTGCGAGCAGGAAGGCGCGCTCCGCTGTGGCAGCGGCGCGTGTGTCTGCGTGGTCTAGCAAGTCCAATGCGATTTTGATTGGGCCGGGGAGGGATTCCAAGCCGACAACGCCGATAATGCCTTGGGCCGCGGCGGGCAGCATGTCTTCAACTGGGATGGGGTGGGCAAAATGCGCCATGCCAAGACGGGTGAGGCCAGCCATAGCGAGATAGGTCGCATCAGCAAGGCCGTCTTCTAGCTTTTGCATGCGCGTTTCAACGCGGCCACGGAAGGTGACGATGTTGAGATCTGGCCGGGCGGCGAGGGTTTGGGCTTCGCGGCGCAATGAGGCTGTGCCGACGGTCGCGCCCTTTGGCAGATCAGCGAGGCAGGTAGCTTTGGATGAGAGGAAGCCTTCGCGGGGGTCTTCGCGCTTTGGGTAGGCATAGAAGACTTGCCCGTCTGGCAGAATTGACGGCACGTCTTTGAGTGAGTGGACTGCGATATCGACGCGGCCATCAGAGACGGCAAGGTCGATCTCCTTGGTGAAAAGGCCTTTGCCGCCGGAGTTTATCAGCCGCTCGGTGGTGAGTTGATCACCGCTTGTCGTGAAGGTGACGATCTCTGCGCTGAGCTTGCCGCCTGAATTGGCTTCCACAGCGGCGGCAACGAGGCGTGCTTGTACCAGCGCAAGAGGAGAGCCGCGCGTGCCGATGCGGACGCGGGTTTGGTCTGGCTTAAGGGGCGCGCTGGAGGGGGCTTGCGGGTCGGTCATATAGCTGTCCTAGCGTTATGTGCGGCCCTTGCCAATTGACATTGCGCCGCGTCGTTCCATAGCTGGTGCCAACTTAAAATGGGTCACACCGGAGTTTGAGATGTTAAAACGTACTGTAAGTATCGCCGCGCTCGCCATCGCGTTGTCACTCAGCGCCTGTTCGCCCGCAGAGACCGCGCCGGAAGAGGCGACGGTTGAGGTGACTGACCAATCGGCCGAATTGAATGCATGGTTCGACACCAAGTATGAGGAATCGCTGCAATTCAGCCCGATCCAGATGTCGTTTTTGGGCCGCAAAGACATGAATGATCAGATTGATTGTTTCACCCACGCCTGCGCGCAAGAGCAGTTGGCGTGGCGAGTGGCGACAACAGACGAGCTGAAGTCCGATTTTGACTATGACGGGTTGTCTGCCGAAGATAGGATTTCCTACGATCTGTGGGTTTATCAGACTGAAACGGCGCAACGTGGCGATGCGTTCCGCCACAATGGATTTGTCTTTGATCAGATGAATGGCGCGCAAAGCTTTTTGCCGACCTTCTTGATGAATTTCCACGAGGTGGACAGTGTTGAGGACATGAACGCCTATGTCTCGCGTATCAATGAGGGCGCCCGCGCGTTGCGTGAGGGGATTGCGGAGGCCAAGTTGGGAGCGGAGTACGGAGTGCACGCGCCGGTGTTTGCGTATGAGGGCGTTATCGAGCAATCGAAGAAGATCATCGACGGTGCGCCGTTTACGGATGGTGAGGATAGCTCTCTGTTCGCAGACGTGAAGAGCGAGTTGGCAAACTTGGTCGAGGCTGGCGATCTGGACGCCGACGCTGCGGCGAATATTGAGGCTGAGGCGTCTGCGGCGATGACGGGCGATTTCTTGTCTGCGTATAATGAATTGATTGCCTTTGCTGAGGCAGACATGGCCAACTCGCCGCCATCGGATAAGCCGGTCGGTGCGAACATCCAACCCAATGGCGTTGCCTACTATGAGCATCAGTTAGCGTCGAACACCACGACGCAAATGACCGCTGATGAGATCCATGAGTTGGGTTTGTCTGAAGTTGCGCGGCTTAAGGGTGAGATGGAGGCGATCCAGGCCAAGGTTGGCTTCGAGGGTACATTACAAGAGTTCTTCTCAGAGCTGCGTGAGAGCAAAGATGACCCACGCTATTATTATCCCAATACGGACGAGGGACGTGGAGATTATATCACAGACGCGACGGCCGCGATTGATAGCATTAAGGGGGAGCTGCCGAAGTTCTTTAGTATGATGCCCGAAGCCGGTCTTGAGGTGAAGCGGGTTGAGGCGTTCCGCGAGCAAGACGGCGCAGCGCAGCACTACTACCCGGGTACGCCAGACGGGTCGCGTGATGGCATTTATTATGCGCATCTGTCAGACATGAAGGCGATGCCAAAGCGTGAGTTGGAAGTGATTGCCTATCACGAGGGCCTTCCAGGGCACCACATGCAGATTTCCATAGCGCAAGAATTGGAGAATATGCCGACGTTCCGCACGCAGGCTGGGTTTACCGCCTATGTGGAAGGTTGGGCGCTTTATTCGGAATGGTTGGCGCAAGAATTCCCGAACACTTATGAGGACCCATATTCAGAGTTCGGACGGTTGGGGTCAGAGGTCTGGCGCGGTATTCGCCTCGTCGTGGACACTGGCTTGCACTCAAAAGGTTGGACCGAGGAGCAGGCGGTTGAGTACTTCCTAGAGAACGCGGCGATCACTGAATTGCAAGCGCGCAGCGAAGTGCAGCGGTATATCGTTATGCCGGGCCAAGCGACGAGCTATAAAATCGGGATGATCAAGATTCAAACCCTGCGCAAAAAAGCAGAAGACACGCTGGGCGATGATTTTGATATTCGCGGGTTCCACGATGCGGTTCTGAGCGGCGGCGCGTTGCCGCTAGATGTTCTGGAGCGCCGGGTTGATACATGGATTGCGAGCGAACAGGCGCACTAAACGCTAGCATATGAATACTGAGCGGCGATGTGAGCGATCATGTCGCCGCTTTTTGTGCGGCGTGTTACTCGCCGGGGACGTCGGAGCGCCAACGCGGGAAGCTCGCGGCAGCGGCAAGGAAGCTAAGCGCGGCAAGGATGCTGGAGGAAACGACGTTCCAGCCCGCCATGGAGAGGCCGAGGAAATAGAAGGGGGCCTCGTCGCACACTGGGATGATGACTTTGTTGTCTATGCTTTCCAAGTTGAAGGGATCGACATCAATCGCACTTCCACACCCAGCTGGCGCCGGGAAGATGCCCCATTCAACACCGCTATGATAACCCGCGACGATGACGCCAACGACGAAGGCGAGGCCGATCATAATGTCGAGCGTGACGATGAAGCGGCGCTTGGGAATGAATTTCCAAAGGGCGAGGCCGGTAATGGCCATCGCGATGATCGCCCAGTAGACTTCTCTCTGTCGGAGGCAAAGCGGGCAGGGCAGCATGCCGCCAATCCGCTCGAAGCCATGCGCAACGGCCAGCATAGCTGCCGAAAAAATGATCGCAGCGATTGGCCAGTTAGAGCCCTTCAAGAGGAGGTTGAGGCGTTTCATCTTAGTTACCTAAGCTTACGGACGTATGTGTCCGCAATGCGGCGCACCGTCACTACCCGGCAAGAAAGCCAACGCCGAACACGGCGGCGCTGATCAGCAGCCCTATCCACGCGGTTCCCATAATGCTGCCAATAATGACGAGAAGGCCATCTTTGTTGATAAGACCGAAGGCAGCCAGCGCGACAGCGAAGCCCGGCACCGTATTGGTTAGCGGGATTGGCGTGAGGATTGACGCGCAGAACAAGACAAGCAGCAGTCCGATGATGCGCTCTGACCGTTTGCCGGTGATGAAGCCGAGGCGCGGTTTGGAGAAAATTTCGATCCAGCCGAGCCATTTGCGCCCGCCTTGCGCTGTTTGCAGCAAGCCTTTGCGGTCTATCATGCGATTGGCAAATTTATCGGGCATCCACGGTCGGTCTTTGCCCATCGCCATTTGACCGGCCAGCGCCATCATAGGCAGCGACACAATTTGAGGCACGCCATAGAGAAACGGAATGCAGCAGGGAAGGGCGAGCAAGAATAGCCCGGCCCCGAAGGCGCTTTCGTCCAGCTGATCAATGATTTCGCGAAGAGAAAAGCCCTTTTCGGGTGCTTTTTCTGCGAGCTTTTCGATGGTTTGGAGGAGGGTCTGGTCGGATGATTGGGTGTCGGTGGTCATATCCAACTGCATAGCGTTTAAGAGTTAGCGGGTCGATAAGATTGACAAATGAGGGGCGCTTGGGCAGGAGAGCGTTTCCCTACTATGGGCCGGTGTGGCGGAATTGGTAGACGCGCGGGATTCAAAATCCCGTTTTCTCACGAAAGTGTCGGTTCGATTCCGACCACCGGTACCAAATTGTAGAGTATGAGCGCTCGCTCGACCCCTCTCAATCGCCCAATACATAGTCCGCTTCAGCAACATATCGGCTGGGTTTTCCGCCACCTGTTTGGCTGGAGAAGAGGTGGAATGTTTCGAAGTTGATATGTGAGATGGAGAGGTCTTGGTTTTGCCTGCACCAGTCTTGCGCGGCATCTAACGGTGTGTCGTGAAGGTAGGCCAAGGTGATGTGCGGCGTGTAGGGGTGTTTGTCGATTGGCAGACCCATGCGGCGGGCAACGCTTTCACATTGTGAGGCGAGGGCGCGCAGGCCATCATCTTCGCGAATGCGAGCCCAAACGGCGCGAGGCGCGCGCTTGCCGAACCAGCCTGTGCCTTCAATAGATAACTGAAGTGGCTGAGAGAGAATGTCGGCGAGCTTGGCATCAAGGTCCAGAGCTTGATCGCGGGAGACATCACCGAAGAATTGTAGGGTAATGTGAAAGTTCGCTGCCGGGCGCCATTTTGCGCCGAAGAGGTCGGATTGCGTGTCGCGCAAACGCTGATGCGTGTGGGCGGGCATCTCCAAGGCGGCGAATAGGCGGTACATGAAGGCACCGAAGCAGGATTTTGCGCAAATGAAAACCCGGCCTTTTGGGAAAGGCCGGGTCATGAAATTCCAAATAGCTTAGCCGACGGAATTATTTTGCGAGATGGTCTAGCTTGCCGAAGTTTTCAGCAAGTAGGTAGTAGAATGTCACGCGTGACTTCTGGCTACCCTCATCCTTAAGTTTATCGCAAATAGCTTTGATCGCAGAATCCAAATCCCCTTGGCTTTGCGCGAGGCCTAGCTTACCGCGGCACCATTTTTCGCGCACACGATCCAATTCCCCGGAATCTGAGCAAGCGACGAAAGAGCTATCGCGATTACGAAGAGCAATTCCAAGGTGACCAACGATCTTTTCGGCAGATGCCTGATTGTAGTCTTTTACGTATTTCTTGATGTTGTCGGCATATGCGGATGCGTCAGCCATAGATATTCCCCTTTTTCTGACGTTGACGCCCGTAACGGATAAAGCGCCAGCGTCGGCAAGTTAATCCGACGGAACCCGAAGTCAATGCGAAATGCTGCACAATATTACACCAGCGTGAAGGGCACGCACATATTTGCTTGCTGAGAATTTAGTAACCGGATTTTTTATTTGGTTATGCTGTGAATAGAGTAGGTATTCGCAGATAAATGAGCGTTTTTATTTGTCGCCGCAAGTTGTAATCGGGAGGTTTTTCGCTGTGCCAGCTATTAATCAGCATATTCGCATCGTCTTTTTCTTGCAGAAGAGGCCAATCTAACCCATATAACGATTTTAGTGATTGCCATTATTGGAATGGTGAAATCGAACGAGGTTTCGACTTATGAGTGAGTTTGGATCGAATTTTCGCGGGCAAATCCCAGCTGACGCGCTGGATATGTCGGTAAATGCGGGTCTGCGCAGCTTTATGCTGGGCGTTTATAACAAAATGGGCCTTGGGCTCTTGCTGACAGCAGCCATCGCCTATGCGGTTGGCGCGATGGCTCCACCTGAAATTCAGCGCCTATTGCTAACCGGGCCAGTTGGCCTCGTGGTGATGTTTGCACCCTTAGCGATATTGCTGATCTCGGGCTTTGTTATGCGCAACCCGTCACCATTGGCGACGAATATCGTGTATTGGTCGGTTGTTTCGTTGATCGGGGTGAGCTTTGGATCAATCGTAATTCGTTATGGCGCACGCCCTGACGGAATGATGATTGTTGCCAAAGCGATGTTGACCACGGCGATCACCTTTGGCGGGTTGTCGCTGTATGGCTATACAACCAAGCGCGACCTGTCTGGCTTTGGTACGTTCCTGATTATGGCGCTGATTGGCCTGATAGTGGCGTCCATCCTGAACATGTTCATCTTCAAGTCGCCTATGATGCACACCATCATTGCGGTGGTTGGCGTGCTTATCTTTGCAGCTTTGACGGCGTTTGATACGCAACGTTTAAAGCGCACATACTTTGCGCTTGAGGGTAATGCGCGCGCACTGGCGGTCGCTACGACGCAAGGCGCGTTGAGCTTGTATCTGAACGTGGTCAACATGTTCCAGTTCCTCTTGTCACTAATGGGTAGCGACTAAGCGACCCCTTCAGACATGTAATCGAGTTGAAAAGCCCCGCCTTATCTGGTGGGGCTTTACTTTTTGGCGCATTGCGAAATGCGCGGGCGTCGGCTAACCCTCCGCGCATACACACGTTTTCAGCTTAATTCCTCAAGGAGACTATAGTCATGGCCCGTAAGAAAATTGCTCTCATCGGTTCCGGTATGATCGGCGGCACGCTCGCCCACGTTGCGGCACGCGAAGAACTTGGCGACATCGTATTGTTCGATATCGCGGAAGGTATTCCAGAAGGCAAAGGTCTCGACATTGCTGAGTCTACGCCAGTTTATAATTCATCTGTCAGCCTTAAAGGCACGCAATCATACGCTGATATTGCCGGCGCTGATGTTTGCATCGTAACTGCTGGTGTACCGCGCAAGCCGGGCATGAGCCGTGACGACCTAATCGGCATCAATTTGAAAGTCATGAAAGCTGTTGGCGAGGGCATCAAAGCCCACGCGCCGAACGCATTTGTAATCTGCATCACTAACCCACTCGACGCGATGGTTTGGGCGCTTCAGAAATTTTCTGGTCTTCCAGCAAACAAAGTTTGCGGCATGGCAGGCGTTCTCGACAGCTCACGTTTTGCTTACTTCCTGTCTGAAAAGACCGGCGTATCAGTTGCTGACGTGCACGCTTGGACACTTGGCGGCCACGGCGACACGATGGTGCCAATGGTGCGTCACTCAACAGTGGGCGGCCTGCCGCTTCCGGAGTTGGTTTCGCAAGGCTGGATGAGCCAAGGTGATCTGGACGCAATTGTTGACCGCACACGTAAAGGCGGCGGCGAGATTGTTGCCTTGCTGAAAACGGGGTCTGCTTATTATGCGCCGGCTGAGTCTGCTATCTCAATGGCAAAATCATACCTGAACGACCAGAAGCGCGTCTTGCCGACGGCTGCTTACTGTAAGGGCGAGTATGGTCTGAACGAAGTCTATGTTGGTGTACCGGCAATGATCGGCGCTGGCGGCATTGAGAAGGTCATCGAGTTTGAATTCGATGCGTCTGAAAAAGCAATGTTCCAGAAATCAGTCGACGCGGTCGATGGCTTGCTCGCCGCTTGTAAAGAGATCGACAGCTCACTGGCTTAGTGACTATGATCCGGTCATGATGATTGGACCGGAAATTGAAACAGATCGGTTGATCCTCCGTCCCCCTCGGGCGGAGGATTTTCCATTTTTTTGTGACCTTATGGCGAGCGACGACGCCCGCTTTATCGGCGGCCCGCAAACACCGCCCGAAGTGTGGCGAAGCCTGTGCATGATAACGGGCGCGTGGACGATTAACGGCTTCTCCCTGTTCTCAGTTATCGAGAAAAATACCGGCGATTGGATCGGTCGGCTTGGCCCGTGGAGACCTGAAGGGTGGCCCGGCACAGAAGTCGGCTGGGGCTTACTGCCCTCTGCCCAAGGGAAGGGGTATGCGAGAGAAGGGGCAACCGCCGCGATCGACTATGCATTTGATATTCTTGAATGGACAGACGTGATCCATTGCATTGATGCGAAGAATGCGCCGTCGATCAAGCTGGCCCAGCGCCTTGGGTCGCGCTGGTTGCGGGAGGCGCAAGCGCCTAAGCCAATCGATCAAGTGACGTGGCAGATTTATGGGCAAAGCGCCGATGAGTGGCGGGCGCGGAGTTAACGCATGTTTCGGCCTAGCCTTTATGAGACGCTGGATGCGCTGCACGAGGCGCTCAAGTTGATCGCGCGTGATTGGCAAGCTGGGCCGACGGGCAGGCCTGCCATAGGCGTGCCGATGGCGATGATGTTAGCGATACAGGCGGCCTGCGCTGCGGCGCTATTGCCGATCATTGATCGCGAGCCTGACATTCTCAACCATCCGCGTGACGTTGACCGTCTTGGCCCACCCACCATGTTGCTCGGCTATGTGCGTTCGCATGAGTTTTTGTCTGAGGAGCTACGGCTCGATCTGTCGCACATCGATGAAAGCCGGATTGAGATGATGCAGGAATGGCGGAACCTGACGGTTCATAGTTTGAAAACGTCGGCTATTTCGGATGCGCCTGCGTGTCTGGAGCTGACGATCCGAATTGTCAGACATTTGGTGACAGAATCCCCCGTTTTTGCGAGCGGAGGGGAGGGGGTGCTGATTGCATTACTTAATGATGATTTGCGGGCCTTAGAGCGCCTCGGTTAATCTGAAAGTCACGTTCCTCTCTGTAGAAGTAGGGTATGGGCTTGTTACTTAGATCCTTTTTGCTGGGTATTTGCGCGCTGATGCTGTCTGCGGCTGCGCCGGACACGTTTAGCCGTGATGAGCTAGATGCGCTTGAGAGCGAGCGAGCCGCTGCTGAAGCGAAACTCAACGCGATGATAGAGGCGGGCGACGAGACCGTGACGGATTTGCGCCGTGTCGAGGAGCAATTGATCGCCGCAGCGATGGAATCGCAACGCCGCGAAACGCAGGCCGCTGACGCAGAAAAAGAGTTAATAACTTTGGGTAATCGCCGCGTTGAGGCGCAGCAACGTTTGCTGGTGGATCAACAGGCGCTTGAGGATTTGCTGGGTGCGTTGGCTGCGTCAAACCGGCGTAAACCGCCTGCATTGATCGTCTCCCCGGGTAAGGCGAATACGGCTGTGCGCCGTGCTGTTCTGATGAGCAATACAACGCCGAGGCTATCGCAACGTGCTGAGGCGCTTTCGGTGGAAATTTCAGAACTCAACGGGCTGGAGCGGAAAATTCGCAGGGAACGCGCGCGCTTATCGGTGGCGGAAGCGACTTTGGCTGTGAAAAAGGTTGAGATTGAGCGTTTGGCGGCGGCGAAGCGCGGGAATTTTGAGAGCCTTTCAGATGATATTGATGTGCTGAGGGCGCGCGCAGAGAAGCTGGGCAATGAGGCTGGAAGCCTTCGAGAGCTATTGAATACGTTGGAAAGCCATGCGCCGAGCTCTCCGGGGAGTAAGCCGAGCCTGCGCCCGAAACTGGCGTCGGGAACCCCGCGAAAATCGTCAAAGTCGCCATCGAAAAAGGCCGTTACCAAGCGCCCATATGTTGATGCGGGTAAGCCATTGGGTGCCTCAAAATCTGCTGGACTGCGCCAGCCTGTTGCGGGTCGATTGCTGTACAAGTTCGGTGAGAAGCTGCCGATTGGTGGCAAAAGCGAGGGTTTGACCTTTGCAACACGCGCCGATGCCCAAGTGGTGGCCCCGGCAGAGGGGGTTGTGGAGTTTGCCCGGCCCTTCCGCAGCTATGGCACCATGCTAATTTTGCGTACAAGCGACAAATACCATGTTATCTTAATGGGAATGAGCAAGATTTATGTCACCGAGGGCCAGAAAGTGGCTGTGGGTGAGCCGGTTGGACGAATGTCTGATCGGGCGAAGCCTGCGCCTGAGCTTAACTTGGAGTTGCGCCAAGGTGACAAGGTGTTAAATCCTGCCAAATGGATGCCTAGTGGCAAGTAGAGAGGCCACGAATGATTGAGGACTGGAATATGCGTTCTTTGCTTACTGGAGCTGCCCTGGGTGTTGTGCTTGGCGGTGCAGCAGTTGGGTTTTCGCTATTGGCTTACCCGCAAGAGCAGGAAATCGAAGATCCTCGCGCAGTTGCGTATGAACAGCTGGATCTCTTTGCGGTCGTCTTAGCGCGCACTCAGCAGGATTATGTGGTCGAGATCGATCATCGTGAGGCGATGGACGCGGCGATTAACGGCATGCTGACATCCCTCGATCCGCATTCAGGTTACATGAGTCCGGAAGATTTTAACGCCATGCAGGAGAAGACCTCAGGCGAGTATGGCGGGCTTGGCATTGAAGTGACGATGGAAGATGGCTTTGTGAAAGTTATCTCGCCAATGGATGATACCCCCGCCAGCCGGGCAGGGGTGGAGCCGGGTGACTTGATTACAGCAATCAACACAGTGCCGATCATTGGTTTGTCTTTGAATGACGCAGTGAAAGAAATGCGCGGGCCTGCAGGTAGCGACCTGCAGATCACTATTCTGCGGGCTGATGAAGACCCATTTGATGTGACGCTAACGCGCGAAGTTATTCAGCAGAAAATCGTCACGTGGCGGATGGAAGATAACGACGTTGGTTATGTTCGCATTTCGACATTCAATGAGCGCACGACCCTATCGCTGGAAGAAGCCATCAGTGGCATTTCAACAAAGACAGGTGGTCGACCACGCGGTTTGATTATTGATCTGCGCAATAATGGCGGCGGATTGCTCGATGAGGCAATTTCGGTGACGAACATGTTCCTATCTGGAGGAGAAGTTGTTTCCACCAAGGGGCGCCGTGAAGTCGATGTTGAATCCTATAATGCACGCACGGGCGAGGTGTTTAAAGACATCCCAGTCGTCGTGTTGATCAATGGTGGTTCGGCCTCAGCATCAGAGATTGTTGCGGGTGCACTGCAGGATCGTGAGCGGGCCACAATTGTTGGCACGACGAGCTTTGGTAAGGGGTCGGTGCAGTCGGTTATTCCGCTGGGCGTTGATCTTGGTGCCATCCGATTGACGACCGCGCGTTATTACACACCGTCGGGCCGTTCAATTCAGGCACTTGGCATCGAGCCAGATATTGAGATTGCGCAGCAGCGCCTGACCGAAGAGCAAGTTGACCGTATTCGTCGCTGGTCTGAGGCAGACTTGCCACATGCATTGCAAAACGAAGATGGCGAGAAACGTCGTGAAATGACGGTACCAGATGATCAGCCACCTGAGGACTATGAGGGTGAAGATTATCAGTTAGAGCGAGCAATTGAGCTTCTAAATGATGGCGCTGTCACGGCTAGCCGGCAATCTGGCGCTGGTTAACGTTTTGTTTGCTTCCTGTTAACTACATTGAGGCAAAGTTGGATGCTTAGTAGCAGCACCAACTGAAAAGAGATGTCTCTATGGGATATGGACGGGATGCGGATCCATCGCCGCTGAAGTCTGGCATTGTGCATGCTGGATTTAGTCTGCTGGTATTTGGCGGATTTGCTGCAGCGCTGGGCGCCGGCATTCAATTTTCTGGTGATCCTGCGGATGCTGGCCCGCGTGAAATGCTGGCCCTGTTTGAATCTAATACAGATAGAGCGCCTAACCTGAAGGCACGCTTGCGTGATGACAGTGCTAAGATGGCTTTGTCAGCCTATGCTGAAGCAAACTCCCCCGCGCTAGAATCTGCGAGCGACGCACCAAGTCTTGGTGTTGAGTATGTGGAGTCTGGCGAGGTTCTGACCGCGAGTGCTGCTAACGCAGGGCAGGGCGCTGCCGAAGGACAAGAAGTTGGTGTGCGCATCAACGGTAAGCTCGTCCGCCCGGGCGAATCTTACAGTGATTTAACAAAAATTATCACGCTAGAGCGGGCGCCAATTGCGCGCGTGACAGAGACGGTGAACGGCGTGCGGTTGCCGCGCATTGGGTCTGATGGGGCATCGCCTGCAGATGTTTATGCGCGACCATTTGCTAACCCACGCCAACAGCCAGTTATCGCGCTCGTTGTCGGTGGACTGGGCATTAACGCCACGCACACAAAATCAGCTATTGAAGAGCTGCCGCCAGAAGTAACGCTATCCTTTGCACCAGATGCTAAACGCTTGCAGTTCTGGATCAATCGCGCGCGAGCTGCTGGCCATGAGACGCTGATCGAAGTTCCGATGGAAGCGTATGATTATGGCCGCATGAAAATGCACCCGCAGACAATTCTCGCGAAAAATAGCAACGAAGCGAACTTGCAGCGGCTGGATGCTTTGCTTGGCCGTGCGAGCGGGTATTTCGGTGTTATCAATTATCAAGGCGCGAAATTCGCTGACACTGAGGCGGCAGTTCGCCCGGTGCTTAATCACCTAACTGCCCGTGGCCTCGCCATTGTTGAGGATGGCGGTTTGCAGAGCGATACGTTCAATGTGATCGCCGATCAGGTTCGCCTGCCATATGTGAGAGCTAATGGCGCGATTGATACGAAACTAACGGCTGACGACATCAAGACTGAACTGATGGAACTTGAAGCTGCGGCCAAGGAAAAAGGCTCTGCCATGGGCAGTGGTTATGCTTTCCCGATCACGATCGAGATTGCCCGGGCTTGGACCAAGGATCTGGAGCAGAAGGGCATTTTGCTTGCACCGGTTTCAGCGCTGACCTCAACCACGCCGCTGGGTGCGATGGACCAAGGCCGGATGCGCACTGGAAGTTTGAGCGTTGGGTCTGTAGAAACACGCGGGTGAGTAACGAAAAGCGCGATCCTAGTCTTTATCGGCCCAATGTTGGCCTCGCCATGTTTTCAAAGGCGGGGTACGTCTTTATTGGACGGCGCATTAATGGGCGTGGATCCTTTCAGTGGCAAATGCCGCAAGGCGGGATTGATGAAGGCGAAAGCGCGCATACCGGTGCTCTTAGGGAGCTGGAAGAAGAGATCGGCGTGCCTGAAAAGCTGGTCGATGTGCTCGAAGAGACCAGCGAATGGCTCTATTATGATTTCCCGGCAGAACTGAAAAAGCGATTGGGCGGACCGTATATTGGCCAACGTCAAAAATGGTTCGCGTTTCGGTTTCGTGGATCAGATAGCGATGTACGTTTGGATCAGCACACACCAGAATTTGATGCCTGGCGTTGGGCTGAGCTTTCTGAGACGCCCGGCCTTGTGGTGCCGTTTAAGCGGAACGTTTACTCCGAAGTGGCGACGAAATTCGAGCCGTGGACGAAGACTGACCCGTCCAAGAAGCCGACGCAGGGCTGAGTTCCACGCAGAAAAATGGCGCGCAAGCTCAGAGGCCGCGCGCCAAATTTAAGTCAGCGTGTTGCGCTTACTCAGCGATTTTGGTGATTTCAGCAACGCCGCCATCGCCCATTGTCGATGTGTACTTAGACGTGTCGCCAACAGCTGTGCCGAGGTCGTCAAACGTTACGCAAACCTCATAGCCGCTAATGTCTGCGCAGAGCGTTTTGGTTGTTTCGTCCAATGTGTAGGTCATGGCCATGCCGCCGGTAGACGCTGTGCCATCGTCAACATAGTCTACGACTGTGGTGGTGCCAGCGTCGCTTTTGTATTCAACGGTTGTTGTTTTAGCGAGTGCCGGAAGCGCGAAAAGAGCGGTGCCCAGAGCGAGTGTCATTAGTTTCATGTCGTTTCCTCAATTTTTTTGATGCCTATAGTTTTGTATACTCAGGCATATCCCGGATAGACGAGTGGTGGCGAGATTCCAAGTAAACACTACAGACCCAATAGCAAAAGCCCCATCACTTTCGTGTGGGGCTTAAGATATTTTGCATGTGAAGCAATGAGTTAGCCGTGACCCGCCATGCGCAAGAACCGGTTGCGCATATCAGCATCAGACTTAAACACGCCGGTAAATTGCGTCGTGATTGTCGTCACATCTTTATGGTGCACACCGCGTGTGGACATGCACTGGTGCTCAGCATCGATAAGAACAGCCGTGCCCATTGGGGCGAGACTGTCGGTGATGGCGTCACAGATTTGTGCGGTCATGGTTTCTTGCGTTTGCAGGCGCTTCGAGAAAATCTCAACCACGCGAGCAAGTTTGGAGATACCAACAACTGCTTCTGTCGGCATATAGGCGACGAACGCCTTGCCCAGAAACGGTGCCATATGGTGCTCGCAATGACTCTCCACGTCGATATTGCGCAGCATGACGATGTCGTCATAGCCCTTCACATCATCAAATGTGCGGGAGAGGTATTTCACAGGGTCTTCGTCATACCCGGCGAACCATTCCTTATAGGCGTTGACGACGCGCTTGGGCGTGTCGAGCAGGCCTTCACGTTTGGGGTCATCTCCGGCCCATGCGATGAGCGTGCGAACGGCTTCCTCAGCCTCCTGCTGAGTCGGCCGTTTCACGGAATCCTCGCGTGTTTTATCTTTAGGTGTGATGGCATCCATAGCCATAGTTAGTATCCTTCGACTGAGGGACGAGGGTCGAGCCGAGGCTTGGTCTGGGAAAGCAATTACGCCACCCTGCCCGGACTTAACGCCCGCCCGATGAGTTAATACCCTCAGGGCGATTAGCGGAATGTAGGGGCTGGCCCTGCATTTTTCCATGCCTTTCTACGCAATTTTGAGACCGGTGGATCAATTCGTCTCACTTATCAGGCGGATTCGGTAGCAGAACGCTGCGTTAAGCGGACGCAAGTGTTTTGAACTCTTCCATTCCCCTTTAACCGCTGGGGCCTTATAGAGCTGGATTAAACCAAAATGAGCCGACCTTATGACCCTACGCATCTATGACACCGCAGCGCGTGAAAAGCGCAAATTTGTCCCGCAAGACCCTGAGCGCGTGACGATGTATGTGTGTGGGCCGACGGTCTACAATTACGCCCATATCGGCAATGCGCGCCCGCCCATTACGTTTGACCTGCTGGCACGTTTGCTGCGCGCGACGTATGGCGACGAGGCGTTGGTTTATGCGCGCAACATTACCGATATTGAGGATAAGATTATCGCGGCGGCGCAAGAGACCGGCGTGCAGATTGATGCAATAACGGGCAAATTCGCGCAGATTTACAATGAAGACACCGCCGCGCTGAACGTGATGGCCCCCACCATCGAGCCTTGGGCGACACAGCATGTGCCTGAGATGATCGAGATGATCGAGAAGCTGGTGCGCACGAGCTATGCCTATGTTGGGGAGCAGGGGGTTTGGTTCTCTGTCACCGCGATGCCTGATTATGGCAAATTGTCTGGCCGTAAGCCGGAAGACAATGAAGCCGGCGCGCGGGTTGAGGTGGAGAGCGATAAACGCGACCCAGCAGACTTTGCGCTGTGGAAGTTTGCCAAGCCGGGCGAGCCGGAAGATGCGATCTGGGACAGCCCATGGGGCAGGGGACGCCCCGGCTGGCACATTGAGTGTTCAGCCATGGCGGCCAAACATCTGGGCAAGACCATCGACATTCATGGCGGCGGCATTGATCTGCAATTCCCGCATCATGAAAATGAGCTTGCGCAGTCTGAATGTGCGCATGGCGATGTGATGGCCAATTACTGGATGCACAATGGCTTCCTCGATATGGGCGGCGAGAAGATGTCCAAGTCTCTCGGCAATGTCGTGCTGGTGCATGACCTGCTGGAAAAATGGCCCGGCGAAGTGCTGCGCTTTGGGATGTTGTCTGGGCATTATCGCGCGCCGCTCGATTGGACTGAGGATCTGCTGAAGCAGGCCAAGACGACGCTCGACCGGATTTATGGATCGCTGCGCCGTGTGTGGGCCGCCGAGGGCAGTGAGCCGGATGATTGGGGCGTGCTGGCTGCGCTCGAGGATGATCTCAACTCGCCTGTTGCGCTAGCAAACCTGTCAAGACTCGCCACTGAGGCGAACAATGCAGCGGATCAGAAAGACTATGAAGCGATGGGCGCGGCGCGGGCGAACTTGCTTGCGGCGGGTGAATTGCTCGGCCTGCTGACGCTCACCCCGCAAATGTGGGAGCAGGGCGGCGAGGGGGACGAGAAGTCCCGCATCGACGCTTTGGTGCAGGCACGGATTGATGCGCGCACCGCGAAAGACTGGGCCGAGGCTGATCGTATTCGCGATGAGGCGGCCGCAGAAGGCATTGAGATTATGGACGGGCCGGGCGGCTCCACTTGGAGGCGTGTTTAGATGACGCGTATCGTATTGTTCAATAAGCCGTTCGGCGTGCTGTCGCAGTTTACCGACAAAGGGAATGTCGATTCCCCGCGTAAGACGATCTCTGATTATCTGCACGTGCCAAATGTCTATCCCGCCGGGCGGCTGGACCGTGACAGTGAGGGCCTGCTGGTGCTGACTGATGATGGCAAGCTGCAACATCAGATCACAGACCCTGCGAACAAGATGACCAAGACATATTGGGTGCAGGTTGAAGGTGTGCCCACGGATGAAGCCATGACGGCCTTGCGCAATGGTGTCGAGCTGAAGGATGGCATGACACTGCCCGCAAAAGCCGAATGGATTGATGAACCGCCAAACCTCTGGCCGCGCACGCCGCCTGTGCGGTTCCGCAAAACGGTTTTGGATAGCTGGATCGAACTAACGATCTCAGAAGGCCGCAACCGCCAAGTGCGTCGGATGACAGCGGCAGTCGGCTTCCCAACCCTCCGCCTCATCCGCTACCGCATCGGCGCATGGACGATTGACGGCATAGAAACCGGCGGCTGGCTCAGCGCGGAATAGGGCGGGGCTGTGCGCGCGCTCGGGCAGGTGGCGTTAGGTTGAAATTTATAAACTTGTATGATTTGTGACCTCTTCCAAGGGGAGCACAAAATGACGGCATGGAAATTAGGTTTTGCGGAGGAGGGCGTAAGCTATCCTCTCGATTCTGAGTGGTTGGATGGCGAGAGCCATAAGATCACCTATATAGATACAACACTCGATGTGCCGTCTGCGCATGGGCGATTTAAAAAAGGAACATGGGGGGCTGGTCGCGCGATTCACCCTGAGGGCGTGCCGACAAAATTGAGACATAATCGGGGAGCCTCAAAAGGCAAGCCAGATGCGCTTTGGTCGGGCGGCGGGCATTTTGTCAACGAAAAGGTGAAGGATATTTTCGAGTCCTTCGAACCCGGAGTGCACCAATTTTTTCCCGTCGAGTGTGTATGGAAAGACGGCGCGCCAGCGGAACCCATGTATTTCATGATTATCTGTAACCGGATAGATTCCTTGGCACAATCTATGTCTATTGGCCGGATGACAATATTGGGATGGTATGCGACCGAGGCGCGTGAGGTCAAAATCGTTCTAGACGGACAGCGCTTTGCTGGTTGCCATGCCTGGGTCGAAAGACAGGTGGGTTTTCCAACTACAAATCCGTTCTATATCTCCGATGCACTTCATTCAGCCTTGCGCGCCGCTGATGTGACAGGACTTGTTTCGTGGCCGATTGATACTGTGGAGGGGGCTGAATAGGGCGCTCTTATTCTTTCCTCAAACCTCATACAAATAATCACAAAATTTGATCGAAATTGCAGCGCGGTGTGACACGTGGGCTTAGCTATACTGTGCGATAAGGGCAGCATAGTTAATCAGGCCAGAAGGGCGCTGCTTATGAAATCGACTGAATGGGTCAAAGGCCTCGCGCTTGCTGCGATGTGCGCCGTGCCGATGGGCGCTGTGGCTGAGCCGCGCCGTGGCGAGAGCGCGCCGATGGCGCTGACTTTGCCGCTGTCTCCCGCGCAAGAAGCTGTATTGAAACAGCGCGCGAAATTGGAGGCGACTGGGCAGGTGCGGCGCAAGGCGACGCGCCCACAGCCGCGCGCGCACGCGCAGGCTCCCCAAAGCCCGTTACGCAATTACGGATATCAAGTGTCGCAACAGCAGGCCGCCCCGGCCCAGCCTACGCCTTATGGCTTGCAAGGCTATGCGATTGTTGGCCAGCAGCAGGTGCTGCGCCGCTAAACAGATTACCACCCGACGACTGTAAGCGCTTCTGGTGCTAATAGTGTCTCTCAACTAGGGTCTTCCATATTATTTGGGAGACCCCTTTTTTTGCGTAGATTTTCTAAGCCCCTCGTCGCCATTGCTTTTGTCTCAAGCGTATCCGTGTCTGGCTGCACGGCCACAAAGGTGGCGACCAAGGCGGTGACGTTGCCCGCCAAAGCCGTGGTAACGGGCGGGAAGATGGCGGGTAAGGGCGTCTATTATGCAGGTAAGGGCGCGTATCATACCGGCAAGGGCGTATATTATGTCGGCACGGTGCCGGTGCGCTTTACCAATGCGGCGCTGGATACGACGGCGAAATTTTTAGAGGTCACCATTCTGGCGGTCGATCTGACGGGCAAGGTGATAACCGTGTCGAAAATGGTGGCGGCGGACGCGGTGGACGCCGAGCTGAAAGCGCTGGATACGACATTAAAGGGCATGAAGACGATCAAAAAGATCACGTCTGTGACTGTAGATGTGGCTGATGATGTGAACATTTTGCGCGGGGAAAATGCGCCGAAGATGACCGATCATTAAATTGAAGGTTGATTCAAGATGTGGGAGCAGGCGATTGCCTTTGTGGCGTTTGTACTACCTCCCTAAATACTTTTGGGCCGTCTGTCTTTTTTCGAAAGTGACAGGCGGCTCTTTTTTGGTCTGACTTGCGCTGACGCCCATCGCGCGCCATTTAGGCGGCATGAGTGAGCTTTATCATAATCGTATTCTGGAACTGGCGGCCAATATCCCTAATGTTGGGCAGTTGGAGGCGCCGGGCGGCAGCGTGACCAAGGTGTCTCGCATCTGTGGCTCAACGGTGAATGTGGATATTAGCCTCAATGAGGCTGGCACGCATGTTGAGGCGATTGCGGTGGACCCCAAGGCCTGCGCGCTGGGACAAGCAGCGGTGGCGGTTCTGTCTGAACATGCGGTAGGGGCGGCGATTGAAGAGATTATTGCGGCGCGCGATGAGATGACCGCGATGCTGAAAGAAGATGGCGAGCCACCCGAGGGTCGGTTCTGGGAGTTGCGGTATTTGCAGCCTGTAGCTGACTATCCGCCCCGGCATACATCGACTTTGCTGGCGTTTGAGGCGGCGGTTGCGGCGATTGAAGAAGCGCTGGTCAAACGCGGCGCGGCGCAGTGAAAACCCTGAGGCGGCGGGCGGCTTACGGCCTGCTCTGGATCTATAAGCATGGGCCGAGCCAGATATTCTATGTGTTTGGCGCGCGGTGCCAGCATACGCCAACCTGTAGTGAATTTGGCGCTGAATGTGTGGCCCGTCATGGGTGGTGGGCAGGGGGGTGGATGGCCTTTGCGCGGTTTGTTCGATGTCGCCCGGGCGGCAGTTTTGGGCACGACCCTGCGCCGGTGAATGCGCCTGATGCGCCGTTCTGGATGCCGTGGCGCTATGGCGACTGGGCCTCCGGCGGGCGAACGGGCGCGCCCGATGATCGATCGGGCAATTGAATGTTAAGGGGGGCTATGCGATATGCAATCGGTTCCAGATACACACCCATATAGATGGGTTCACGCGTAGAAATGCGCACAAAGCCAAGTGAAGTCACATGATTAAAGTCACGCTCCCAGATGGTTCCGTTCGCGACTATGAAGACGGCGCAAGCCCGTTTGATGTTGCGAGCTCTATCTCCAACTCGCTCGCCAAAAAGGCGATCGCAGCCACGGTGAATGGTGAGTTGCGCGATCTGACCCGTCCATTGGATGGGGATTCAGAGGTGGCGATTGTGACGGCGAAAGACCCTGAAGCGCTAGAATTGATCCGCCATGACGCGGCGCACATTTTGGCGCAAGCAGTGCAGGCGCTGTACCCTGACGCGCAGGTGACCATCGGCCCGGTGATTGATGATGGCTTCTTCTATGACTTTGCGCGCGAGACACCGTTCTCGACCGAAGATTTCGAGAAGATCGAAAAGAAGATGAATCAGATCATCGACGCCAATCACCCGATTGAGCGTGAGGTGTGGAGCAAAGACAAAGCGATCGAGACGTTCAAGTCGATTGGTGAAGACTACAAAGCGCAGATTATCGATGATATCATTCCGCCGGGCGAGGACATTACGATCTATCGCCAAGGCGACTGGTTCGATTTGTGCCGCGGCCCACACTTGCCATCGACCGGGAAATTGCCAAAAGCGTTCAAGCTGATGAAGTTGGCGGGCGCGTATTGGCGCGGCGATTCCAACAATGAAATGTTGCAACGCATGTATGGCACCGCGTGGACCAATGAGAAGGATCTCAAGGCGCACCTGACACGTCTGGAAGAAGCCGAGAAGCGCGATCATCGCCGGTTGGCGACGCAGCTTGATTTGTTCCATCTGGATCCGTCGGCGCAGGGGTCAGTGTTCTGGCATCCGAATGGTTATAAGATTTGGCTTCAGGTCGAAGCCTATATTCGCCGTCGTCTCGATGCTGAAGATTACAATGAGGTGAAAACACCGCAACTGATGGATTCCGCAGCGTGGGAAAAGTCCGGCCACTGGGGTAAGTTCCGCGAAAATATGTTTGTGGTGCCAGACTTTGTTCCCGATGGGGAAGGCGACGTGACTGTGCCTGCTGATGCCAAGCTCATGGCGATTAAGCCGATGAACTGTCCAGCCCATATTGAAGTGTTCAAACAAGGGCAGAAGTCTTATCGTGACTTGCCGCTGCGTTTGGCCGAATTTGGCTGTTGTCACCGCAACGAGCCGCATGGCGCGCTGCACGGCATTATGCGCGTGCGCCAGTTCACCCAAGATGACGCGCATATCTTCTGTGCGCAGGATCAGCTCGTCGACGAGACTGTGAAATTCTGTAACCTGTTGCAGAGCGTTTATGAGGATTTCGGCTTTACTGACGTGATGGTGAAGCTGTCCACGCGGCCTGACGTGCGCGTCGGCACCGAGGAAAGCTGGGACCGCGCCGAGCGCGATCTGGAAGACGCGATCAAAGCCGTTGGCCTGCCGTATGAGATGCAACCGGGGGAAGGGGCGTTTTATGGCCCTAAGCTTGAGTTCCAACTGACCGACGCGATTGGCCGTGTCTGGCAGTGCGGTACGCTGCAGCTCGACCCGCAATTGCCTGAGCGTCTTGGCGCTGAATACACTGCGCAAGATGGCGAGAAGCATGTGCCGCTGATGCTGCACCGTGCGATCCTCGGCTCTATGGAACGGTTTATCGGCATCTTGATTGAGGAGTTTTCTGGGGCGTTCCCGCTCTGGCTCGCGCCTGTTCAAATTGTTGTGGCCGCCATTACGGACGAGTATAATGATTATGCTGAAGAGGTCGCGGCAGAATTGCGCGCGGCGGGCCTTCGCGTTGAGACTGACACCCGCAACGAGAAGATCAATTACAAGGTTCGTGAGCATTCTGTTCAGAAGGTGCCTGTGATTGCGGTTGTCGGTGGACGTGAGCGTGATGATCGCACACTGGCGCTGCGCCGGTTTGGCAGTAAGCAACAGCAGATCATCTCGCTTGATGATGCATTGACCGACCTCGTGCATGAAGCCTTAGCACCGGATTTGAAGCGCAAATTAACCGCCAAAAGTGCATGACAAAATCACAATGGCGGGCCAAAGTGCAGCCATGAGATTTGCACCTGTTTTTGCCGGAATATTTGTGTTGTGGCCGGTGATGGCCGCTCTTGGCGCACAAGGGTTTGCGCCCATGGTGTTGTTGGTGGGTTTGGCCGCGCTGGTGCTGGCCAGACCAAGCTGGCCGCCCGCGCCATATTTTCTGGTGTTTTTTAGTTTCATCGCTTGGGTGGTGATGACCGAATGGTGGTCGCCGGGATCTGATCAGCTAATTTCGGGCAGTTTGCTGGGCGGTGATTTTGCTATTCGGGCCATCAGTCTACGGATTGGATTGGCGGCTTTGTTTTCCAGCCTTGCCGTTGCGGCGGCGCTACGTGTTCCTGACAAAAGCGCGGACAGATCAGCTCGGATTATCCTCGGCGCGTTTGCAGTGCATGGGATAATGCTGGCAGTGATTTCAATTCCTGCAATTCGAGAGACTGTGTTGCAATGGGCGTATCGGGACGATTTGTCAGATATTGCGAGTGGCTATCAAAATGCGGGACGGGCAGCCAATGCCTTTGCTTTATGTTTGCCATTATTGGTGAGCTATCTTTTTGTGCGCCGGGGGTGGTTTGGGAAAACCGCGACAGTGATCGTGCTGGTAAGTTCTGTGCTTGCATTCCAATTGCTTGATGCCTCATCGGCGGTGATTGGTGTTTTGCTGATGGGTTTCTGCATGTTCGTTGTGTGGGTTACTCGCCAGTCTGGGTTCCGAGTTTTGCTTAGCCTTATCGGCTCATACATTGCGGCGACACCTGTCATTTATGGCATCGGCATTTCGGCGTTGCGCAGTGGGAATGTTAGTTTGCCCGCCTCGTTTCAATCTCGTGTGTGGGCGTGGGATCTTGTGATTCAAAAAACAATGGATCGTCCATTTACGGGTAATGGCCTTGGTGCGAGCAAGACGTGGCGTGAGACGTATAGCGACATCCCGGAGTGGATGGCGCAGGTGCCGGCGAACTGGGCCGAGTATCGGATCATCCCCGGACATCCGCATAATATGGCGCTGCAAATATGGGCGGAAACGGGCGCTATCGGTTCAGTTTTGGCTGGGTTGGCCTGCGTCGTCTTGGCCTTTAGTTTGCCGCGGCCAGACGCCATGCGCGCGGATATTCGCTATGCGGCGGCTGGTTTGATCGGTGTGGTTATAACCATGTTCAGCTTTGCCTACAGCGTTTGGAATGAAGCGTTCTGGGCGAGTGTTGTACTGGTGGTGATTGCCACGATTATTGTAGCGCGCCGTGATAGGAAGTCACTCTGATGAGCTTTCCCGGTGTTTCGGCCATTGTGGTGACGTACCATACAGGCTCCCGTCTGCATGAATGTCTGTATGCGCTGCTCAGTGACCCTGATGTGAGCGAGATTATCATCGTCGATAATGGTAATCCAGCGCAGGAGATGGCGTGGCTCGATCGCTTTGCGCAAAACTATTCCAAAGCCGTATTGTTGAGTTATGGCGAAAATGTAGGGTTTGGCGCGGCGGTGAATGTTGGAGTGCGCCGTGCGAGCGGTGATGTGCTGTTGGTGATTAATCCTGATGCCGTATTGCGTCGTGGGAGTATCCAGCCGCTTATTGATGCCATGAGAGGCCAGTCATCGCCTTGCATTGTCGGAGGCAAAATTTTCGATGTGCACGGGCGCGAGGAACGCGGCGGGCGACGCAACACGCTAACGCTTGGCGCTGCGCTCGGTTTGACGAAGTGGACCCTGGAGGACGAGCCATTGCCGGAGGCGCCAATCCCGGTGGGCGCGATTTCAGGCGCGTTTTTTGCGGTGTCTCGCCAAGATTTCGACAGCTTGAACGGCTTTGATGAAGGTTATTTCTTGCATGTGGAAGATGTTGATCTGTGCCGCCGAGCGATTGAGGCAGGCGGGTCTGTGATCTTTCAACAGCTGGCTGGCGCGCTGCATTATACGTCTACGTCTGATGCGTCCGCAGCGACGATAAATGCGCATAAGGCCGATAGCTTGAAACGCTATTTCCGCAAGTTCGCAAAGGGGCCGTTTGAGCGTCTTATCGTGGCCTGCTTGTCACCGCTTATAGGACTCGCGCTGCGTTTGCGCGGCTAAACGGGGAAGGGGCCTGCACGGCTGAGCGATGAGGCGATCGGGTGGCCAAGCGCTGTTTCTAGCCAGAGCGATGTCTCGATTAGCTTGGCGAGGTCTAGACCGGTGTCGAAACCAGCGCGCTCTAACATGTAGACCACGTCCTCTGTGGCGACGTTGCCTGTTGCTGCTGGCGCAAAGGGGCAGCCGCCAATGCCGCCACAGCTGGCGTCAATGACATCAACACCCGCCTCAATCGCTGCGGCTACGTTTGCGAGGGCTGCGCCGCGTGTATCGTGAAAGTGCATGCGTAGGGAGACATCAGGGGCCTCTCGGCGCACGCGATCAATACGGCTGCGCACCTCCCAAGGGGTCGCAACGCCTATTGTGTCACCAAGGGCCAGTTCGTTGACGCCAGCGCGTTGGGCTTGTGCCGCTAGATCGCCGACTATGGCTTCATCAACATTGCCGGAATAGGGGTCACCAAAGGCAACGGCTATGGTGGCTGATAGTGGAATGCCAGCCTCCAAGATGAGTGGGGCGCATTTGGCGAGCATGTCAGCGCTTTGCTGTGGGGTCATGCCTTGATTGCGCGTGCCGAAGGCTTCGCTGGCGACGAGGACGAAATTGATCTCATCGGCCTTGGCATCGATGGCGCGGCGCACGCCTTTCTCATTCAGGGCGAGCGCGATGTGGCGGGTTGGTAGGCTGTGGTCTAGACTTTCAAACACAGCCGGGCTGTCGGCCATTTTGGGCACAGCACGCGGGCTGACGAACGCGCCGGATTCCATGCGTCTAACGCCGCAGTCTTGCAGGCGGGAGATAAACTCCAGCTTTTGCGCCACGGTTAGGTCTGCGGGGTCATTTTGTAGGCCGTCACGTGGGCCGACTTCGACAATTTCAATGTGCCTTTTCATGCCTCAGTCATGCGGGTTTACGGGTCATCAAACAAGCCTATTGCGGAGATTTGGGGCGTGGATTGACTGGTGCAAGGCGAGTGAATGGATTAAGCCAAGCGGTATGACTGACTTTCTACTTCCCCTATCTGGGGCCGAACAAGACGAAACTGATGCGCTGCGCCCTAAGTTTAATGCTGACGGGTTGATCGCCGCGATTGTGCAAGATGCTGACAACCACGCCATTTTGATGCTGGCATGGATGAACGCTGAGGCACTGGCGGCCACGTTGGAGACGGGGCAGGCGACTTATTGGTCACGCTCTCGCAATGCGCTGTGGGTGAAGGGCGAAACCAGCGGGCACACGCAGGCCGTTGTAGATGTGCGGGTCGATTGCGATCAAGATGCTGTGCTGCTGCGCGTGCGCCAAACCGGCGCGGCGTGTCATACGCATCGGCCAAACTGTTTCTATCGGACCGTTCAAGAAGATGGACGGAGTCTGAAAAAAGATTAGCGTCTGAATTGATGAATTTTGAGGAGATATATCATGCGTACTAAACTCGCTCTTATGGCCCTACCAGCGGTCGCTTTGCTGGCAGCGTGTAATCATGCTGGATATGGCGACGCGGATGTCACTGCAGACCCGGTTGAGCCTGCGGCGTTGATCGTAAATGTGCTGGATTGCGGAACGATTGCGATTAGCGACCTAGATGGTTTCTCCTCTGCGGGCGACTATGCCGGACAAACAGATGTGTTCGCTGATAGCTGCTTCCTCGTGCGTCATGCTGAGGGAACGCTTTTGTGGGATCTTGGTCTTCCCGGCATGCTAGCGGGAACAGACGGCATGCAGAACGGCATATTTAATGTCTCGCTCGAGTCCACACTGACCAGCCAGATTGAAGCGCTTGGTCTGTCTATGGATGATGTTGATCTTGTCAGTGTTTCCCACAGCCATTTTGATCATATCGGTCAGGCTGATCAGGTGACAGGCGCCACATGGTTGGTGCACGAAGCAGAAGCCGAACATATGTTCCCGGCTGATGGCTCAGCGCCGAAGGTTGCCGCTGATCAGGCGGCTATGTTCCAAGCGTTTTCAGGCCTAGAAAAGCAAACGTTCACCGGTGAGCATGATGTGTTTGGTGACGGAAGCGTTGTGATCGTGCCAACACCGGGCCATACGCCCGGGCATGCTGCGTTACAGCTACAAATGCCAGAAACTGGCCCTGTCTTGCTGACGGGTGACCTGTATCACCGCAAAGAGAGCCGGACGCTGAAGCGTGTGCCGCGCTTTAATTCTGACGAGCAGATGACTTTGCAGTCTATGGCGGCGTTTGAAGCGCGCGCTGAGGCAATGGGTGCGAAGATTATCATCCAGCATGAGCCGGACGACATTACCCCGCTTGGGGGAGTTATTCGCTGATTGAATGAATTGAATATACTCTGCTGGCCAAGTTCAGCAGAGTATATTTGAAAATTACGGGTGGGGACCCAGAATGGAAAATGAAAAAGTAAGTCGCGCATTGGCACCAATCCGCGGAGCGAAATCCTTCGGTGAGGCACGTCAAATGCTTGCGGGTCTGATCGGACTGAGCAAGCCTGCACCACCGGGCATGACGGCACGTGTGCTGGTGGATACTAAATTCGCGGCGCTTGTGGCGGGTATGGGGCATTTGCCCGGATGGCGCGATAAACTGATCAATGATCCGTTCAATGGCAAATTTGCGCCGCCGGACATTGCTGATAACGCCGCTGATCATACGAGTCTGCCAAAGACGCGTGAGCTGGTATCTAATTTTGCAAAAGGCGTCGCGACATGGGCGGGGAGTGGCTTTACGCCGACACCACCAGAGAAGTTGGCGCTGCGCAAGGCAGCCTGCGAGGCATGTGATCAATTGATGGAAGCGCCCAATGAGGGGCTACATCGCATTGCGCGCGCCGTAGCGGGGGCTGACAAGCGGATGTGCAAGGCGTGTGGATGCTTGATGTCGAAAAAGATAGCGCTGGATACGGAGCATTGTCCACTCGCAGCAAAGACCACCCCAACGCTTTCACGCTGGGGTGAGCCATTAGAAAGCTAGTTTGACGTTTCCAGCAGGCGGCGAGCAATCACCATTGCTTGCACTTCGCCAGCACCTTCAAAGATGTTCATGATGCGCGCATCTTGAAGCAAGCGGCTGATTGGGTATTCCAATGCGAAGCCGTTGCCGCCGTGAATTTGTAGACCGTTATCTGCGGCTGCCCATGCAACGCGGGCTGCGAGCAATTTCGCCATTCCGGCTTCGAGGTCACAACGTTTGCCTTCGTCTTTCTGGCGGGCAGAGAAGTAGGCGAGTTGGCGTACACCAACGAGTTCTGCAGCCATCATGACGAGCTTGTTGTAAACGCGTGGGAACTCAAAGATTGGTTTGCTGAACTGTACGCGGTCTAGCGCATATTGCAGGCCGGTCTCAAATGAGTTTTGCGCAACGCCGATGGCGCGGGCCGCTGTTTGAATGCGCGCGCCCTCGAAAGTGGCCATCAAGTGTTTGAAGCCCATATTCTCGACACAGCCGAGCAGGTTTTCTGCGGGCACTTTGAAATCATCAAAGCCGATCTCGTACTCTTTCATGCCGCGATAACCGAGCACTTCGATCTCGCCGCCCGTCATGCCTTCAGCGGGGAAGGGGGTCTCGTCTGAACCGCGCGGCTTTTCCGCAAGGAACATTGAGAGGCCAGAATAGTTGTTTGTGTCCGGGTTAGTGCGGGCCAACACGGTCATCATGTCGGCGCGAACGGGGTGGGTGATCCACGTTTTGTTGCCGGTGATGGAGTAGGTTTTGCCATCCTCAGACTTAACCGCGCGTGCGCGCAAGCTGCCGAGGTCTGACCCAGTGTTTGGCTCAGTAAACACCGCTGTCGGAAGAATTTCGCCAGACGCGATGATGGGAAGCCATTTTGCTTTCTGCTCGTCTGTGCCGCCAATGAGGATGAGCTCAGCTGCGATTTCTGACCGCGTGCCGAGTGAGCCCGTGCCGATATAGCCGCGAGAGAGTTCTTCAGACACAACGCACATAGCCGTTTTGCCAAGGCCGAGGCCGCCATACTCTTCAGGGATGGTGAGGCCGAATACGCCTAGCTCTGACATCTCATTGACAACATCCATCGGGATGTACTCGTTTTTGAGGTGCCATTCATGGGCGAAGGGTTTGATCCGCTCTTTGGCGTATTTGCCGAATTGCTCGCGGATCATGTTCATTGTCTCGTCGAGGCCGGTTTCTTCAACCGTATTATGAGACAAAGCGTCGGGCAGGAATTTCGCTGCGGCGGCCATCGCATCTTGGGTTTTGCCGCCGGTGATGAATTTAGCGATTGCGGGCGCTGCGAGGAGTGTTAACTCTTCTGCGCCACAGCCAAGATCCGCCGGGCGGATGATTTCGCCCTGATTCATTGGGATTCCGCCAACAAGTTGTTGGAGGTATTCACCAAACAATATTTGCGCGAGAAGGGCTTCAACTTCACCGAACTTGCCTTCTCCGTCGATACGGGCGGCCCATTCAGCGGTTTGGCGTAATGTCTCGAGGTAGGTTGCAACCCATGAGAGACCGTGGGCCATGTGTTGATTGGCCTCGAAAACGACGCGATCGACTTTGCCCTCTGGTGTTTTGAGTTGCTCGGCAACCAAGCGTGACGCAGCGCTGACATAAATGTCGAGTGCATTCACAGCCTCAGCCATAGCGGGAATAAGATTGTCGAGAATAGGCGTTTCGCCTGTGTTTGCGCCCATAATGTTCCTCCAGAGCTGTTTCGCTTCTGACGTGGTTATACGAGGATATATCTAATGAGTCATGCTTTCGATTGTGCGGTGCAACATCGCAGGGCGAAAACTGTCAAATTCGTTAACATTTTCAAGTAGTTTGTTAACCAACAGGTGGTTGAAATAAGGTTTCGTTAACCAGTACAACATAGGTAGAAAATTAGCGCGAGAAGCGCATGTATAGTGAATGTTACGATTTCACACCAATGGGGCGCACTTATGAATCCATACGCAAGGTTTAGACTTGTTTCGAATACTTTATCAGCAGCACTTATCGTCGGGGGGCTGGCGGTATTAGGCCAACCTATATTTGACACGATAGCCCAGCAAGCAGGCGGGGCAGGGCCTAAGATGTATGCGGCGCTCGGTGGCTGCGTGGCCGTACTAGTCGTTTTCTGGCTCGCAATGACCGAAGCGATTTTCCCGGCATTCTTCCGGTTCAACGGCATCCGTAAAATGATCCTCGGCAAGTTCTATATTGAGGGTACATGGCTCCAGGCAGAGCGCGGCGCGGCAGACGGTCATCGTCTCGCTGTGATTGATATTCAACCTTCAGGGCACGACTTCATCTTCTCAGGCTATGCGCTGAACGAAGATATGGAAGTTGAAAGCAACACGCTGATCGAGCTGTCGCGTTTTGAGTGGCCATTCATGACCTATAAATACCGCAACTCTTTGTCAGACGGCGGCGACGGCCAGCGCGAAGGGGTCGGCGAGATTCAGTTCGAGATGAACCGGTCTTCTGCACAGCGCTACAATGGTTTTGCGCAGTATGTTAAAGATCCAACGCGTTTGAAAATCGAAGGCGCGAAGCTGATGAAGAATAGCGAAGTTAAACGTCTTCGTTCTCTTGAGGGCCGCCAAGCTGTCCTGTCGAAATATTGGGAATTGTTCTTCAACAACTCTATCCACTCAGTAAAAAAGGGCGTTCTGGCTCCACTCGAATCTCGCGCACCTAAGACGGTCGTGTCAGAGAAGCGTGCTGAGACATCAGACCGCTCCGAGCGATCGGACAGATCAGACCGCCAGGACCGTTCAGACCGTGAACCTCGTTCCGACCGCAAAGATCGTAGCGAACGGCAAGACCGCGAAGAGGCTGTAGTTCCTCGTCGCCGGTCTAGTGACTGGAAGCGCGAGAAGGCTGAGGCCGAAGCTTCTGAGAAATCTGATAAATCAGAGTCAGATAAGATCGTAATCAAGAGCAAAACGGGCACGACTGAGTAGTCTGCCCAATGCTAACCTAAAAAAGGCCCTTTCCGTGTTTCGGGGAGGGCTTTTTTGCTGCGTTTGAGTGTCACCGTAAACGCTCGGTTAATGTGAGACGCGTTAATTTCAGGGCTGTGATTTTTTACGTTTCGGGCTTTCCATAATGACTCCTTATACTCGTTTCGACCGCATCTCGTCTGGTGCGTCCGTAGCAATTTTGCTCGCGCTTGTGGGCCTTGGGGCGCCGCGTCTTGTTGCGTTTTCGTCAGCGCTATCGCCGCGCGAGGGCGCAATGGCTGTGATCGGCGCGCTGGCTGTATTGGCGCTGACATGGATTTGCCTTCGCGGTCTCGTCTTTCCCGTGCTGTTTCGGTTGTCCTCAGTTCGCCGGATGGTGCTAGGGAAGCAATATGTGGAGGGCACATGGCTGGCTGCAGAGCGGGGCGGGGCCAAGGGCGCGCGTCTCGCCGTAGTAAATATTCGACCAGCGCGTTACGGGTTTACTGTGACTGGGCATACGCTGACGCCTGATTTTGAAGTTGAGAGTAACTCACGGGTAGAGCATTTCGCGCTCGATTGGCCCGTTTTGTCATATAAAATGCGCAATGCCCTTTCTGACGGAACCGATGGGCAGAGCGAAGGCATTGGAGAGCTTCAGTTTGATGAGAATGTCGCTATGCCATTGCGGTTTACAGGGTTTTCAGAATTGCTGGGGGCAGGCCGCCGTGTGCGGATAGAAGGCGCTAAACTGACGCGGTGGCGTGATGTGCGCAGCTTACGGAAACTGGATGCGCGGCGCGATGTGCTGGGCCGTTACTGGCAGCAATTTTACAATACGCCCGCGCCAGCCCCATTGGGCGCGAACCCTTTTGCGGAGGATCTAACCAAGCGCAAGAAAAAGACTGGTAAAGTGGATGGAGCCGATAAGGGCATCGTGCCTCGTCGCAGAGCCTCTGACTGGCGCGAGACGGATGATACCCCGGCCACGGATCGCATTCGGGCGAAAAGCAAAATTGGGTCTAAATTTTCGAAAGCTGAAGCTGTGTCCCTGACGGGTGACAAAGACGGCGGGGCGGCGAAGAAAGATAAGTCCGCCGACTAGGTCTTTTCGGCTTCCGGCTGGGCTGGTGCCGGTTCAATAATCTCAACTTCATCCAATGAACCTATCTCGCGAAACTTGCCCGACTGCTGGCGAACAAGCGCGCGGGCTAGGCTTTCCGGAAGAATGCGTACGAGCGTGGCGATGGATTTGTTGACCATGCCCGGCACAACAACGGGTTTGCCTGCATTAACGCCATTGATGCCAGCGGTGACCACGGGCGCAGCATCCATCCAGAGCGCCTTTGACATCTTGTCGGTCAGATCACGTGTTCCGTTCACGTCATGAAATTCACTATAGGTGAAGCCGGGGCATAGCGCCGTGCAGAATACATCTGAATGACCCGCAGCCTGACATTCGGCGACGATGCTTTCTGAGAATTTTATGATGCCGGCTTTGACGCTGGCGTATAGTGTGTGGCCCGCGCTGCCGGGTAAGTATCCGGCGAGTGAGGCGACATTGATGATGCGCCCGAAACCGCGTTCCGCCATGCCGGGCAGGAGGGCGTGGGTTAGCTCAATCGGGGCGGTGTATAGAACGCGGATGAAGGCGTCTTGATCTTTCCAACTTGTGTTGAAGAACGTGCCGGGAAGTCCGTATCCTGCATTGTTCACGAGGCCGTCGACGTCGCGGCCTGTCTCTTTGAGCTTTTTCATTAGTGAGACGATTGAGCCTTTGAGGGCCAAGTCTTGCTCAAGCACGATTGCGGTAATGTGGTGTTCGGTTTCTAGCTCTTCGGCCAGCGCTTTCAAACGGTCGCCGCGCCGGGCGGTGAGGGCAACATCCCACCCCCGGGCAGCGAACTGTCTGGCAAATTCGGCACCGATGCCTGCAGATGCGCCGGTGATGAGGCAAAGGCGTCTGTGTGGAGTGTCATTCATCGGTGCGTCTTTCTAGCGAATAGCGACTGGGTTGATGATCGCCTGAACTGTGCCCTCAAGGCGGGGCGTCCCGATCGAGAGAAAGAATTCAGTCGCGCCATCGGCTGCGAGTTCATGTGTCACCATATTCTCTAAGATATAGACACCATTCTTGGCTAGTAGGGTGAGGTGCACATCAAACGGACGGTCGGCCACTTCAAACGGCAAGACTTCGATGGCCCAAGTGTCAGAGCCGACAGCGACAACGCCGAGATCTGCAAGATACTGTGCACCCTCAACGCCGATACCAGGAATTTCTTGGGTGTACTCTGCGCCGTCAAACTGGTTCTTCATTGTGCCGGTGTGGAAGATGACAATGTCACCTTTTTCGACTGATACGTTTGCAGCTTCGAGCGCTGCGTCGATTTCGGCCTTGTTAAACGCCGTGCCGACTGGGACGGGGCTGCCATAGGTTTTGGTCATGTCCAGCAAGATACCGCGTGTTGCGATAGGGGGCAGGTCTTGGGTGCCAAACTGGGTAAGGCCAGACGTGGTCACAAAGTCAGCGACCGGAACACCATTATAGTAACGGTGGTCGATGCCCATATGGCCGAGGCCGTCAATCTGGCTACCAATGCCAACCCAAACATCAACGATGTCGTCATTGCCTGTGGCCTTGTTAGCACCGAGCCCGACGCCGGAACCATCAGAGAGTTGCAGGATCGTCACGTCATACTCGCGCGGTGGGTAAGCGGGCGTATCGCGACCCGTCACCATGCCAAGCGCGTATGTCTTGCCAGTTTTGATGAGCGCAGCAGCCTTGGCCGTTTTCTCATCAGACAGATAGTTCATCGCGCCGAGACGATCCGCGCCGCCGAAGCGGGACGGGAACCAATTGTCATCAGAACTAACGTCTGCGTGGGCAGACACAGGAGCTGTCACTACCTCCGTCGGGCCCGGTTCTTGTGCGTCGATGGTCATGCAGGCCGTGGCCAGCAATGCGCTCGCAGCGATGAGATATGATTTCATTGGGTTCCCTCCGATTATCGTTTTTTACCAACTTAAACAGGAGAATACCAACTGGGAAGGGCTAGTCTGAACGCCGAACGAGGAATCCTGCACGCGGGAAGTGCACATGTAGTGTCCCAGTCTCTTCAGAAGCGCGCTGAAGAATGACGCGCTGACTGTCTGCGTGCACCAATTCTCCGGTCACCCAGTCGCACGCATAATCATCTGGTGCGACCGCAACTGTTTCACCGGGGGCAAAAGTTTGTTGCTCATTTTTCGTTGTTGCGGCGACGAGGCGGGGTGCTGACTTATTTGCAATCTCCAGCGCGGTTTTACCGTCGATTGTCTCGGGCGCTTGGCCATCAGCCTCTTTGAGGCGCTCATACCACGCCTTGGTGAGTGTCGCTGTCTCGAAGCAGGCTTCGACAAACTCCGGAAGGCGTTGCATCACGAACCAGACATTCATGTAGGCATGCACGTCAACGAGGCCGGGTTTCGAGCCGACTAAATAATTCCCGCTACCCGCACCGCGCCCGCCCTGTAGGCGTTCTTCCAGCAGCATCAAGCGTGCGCGCCACTGATCGCGCATCAAAGGGGCGGCTCGTTTCATGGCTTCAGTGTCAAAGGTGCGACCGCTCATTTTAGAGCGGTCATCTTTGAATTCTTGCGGGATCTTGTCGCCGATCGCGCCAAAAATGATGGCAACTGAGGTTTGAAACCAACGTCCATCTGTCCAGCCAGCAACCATTTGCGCAAAGCCTTCATGCCCCGGTAGCTTCAGTGTCGGCAGCTCATAGCGGGCCTCAAGCTCTCGCAATATGATGGCGGTGTCGCAATAGATGTCTGCGCCAATCTGCATCACGGGTGTGCGTCGATATCCGCCGGTTAGCGGAATAAGGTCTGGCTTGGGCATGATCGACGGAATATGCACGCGCGAATAGGCCAGATTTTTCAATCGGAGCGCTAGCCTGATTTTCTCTGCATAGGGGCTTTCAGGGTATTCATGCAGAATAATGCTGCGGTTATCGGCCATGTTGGCGCCCTCCAGGCAATTATCGGAAGCGTCTGTTGTGCAGGGCTTTTGTGGGTAGGGGAAGGGGCAATTCGCGCATGGGTCTGAGTTAGAGGGTTTGCGAGGTGGCTCGTAAGCGCTAACTTCTCACAAATAGGAAATGCGCGCTGCGTTTAGTCTGGATGATAGTTTTTTATGGCCATGTTTATTTACGCCTGCTTGTTTGTTGCGTTGCTCGCATGGGGCGGCTTTGTGCTGTGGCGGTGGAAGGATACACGGGATTTCGCGGGTGAGTTTTTGGCGCTACGCAAGCAGTCTGCGGAGATCCCCGAAGAGGTTACCGACGCCGAGTTTACCCCGCTCTATGTGGCAAGCGAAGGGCCGCGTGCGCAAACCTATTTGTTCCTAAGCGCGCTGTTCGTCACGGTAATGCTGCCTGTGTTTGCCAAGCTGTTTAATCTGGTTTGGCATGTCATCTGGGTTGGCGTTGGCCGGTCACTGGTGTTTGAAGTGGGCACGCTGGTCCACACGTTTTGCATGTTCTTGGGGATTGTCGGTTTGATCGTCGGCGTCCTCGCGCTGAGCATGCACCGTTTTTATTCCAAAATGCCGCGCGACCTTAAGCACGTGCTGCGTGACCTTAATGAGAGTACGACATGACAATTCAATTCCTACATACGATGGTGCGTGTTGCTGATATTGACGCCTCCTTGCGGTTCTACTGCGAAGGGCTGGGCCTGAAGGAAGTGCGTAGGCATGACAGCGACGCCGGGCGGTTCACGCTGGTTTTTCTGGCCTCACCGAGCGACATTGAGCGCGCAGGTGGGATTGGTGAAAAAGAGTTTCCAACTCAGTCGGCCATTCCGATGGTTGAGTTGACCCATAATTGGGATCCGGAAGCCTATGAAGGCGGACGCAATTTTGGGCATTTGGCGTATCTGGTCGATGATATCTATGAGACCACGCAGCACTTGGCCGACATGGGCATCGCCATCAATCGTCCACCACGTGACGGGCGGATGACGTTCATTCGGTCACCAGATGGTATCAGTGTTGAGCTGTTACAGCGCGGCGAGTCACTCGCCCCAGCTGAGCCGTGGGCGAGCGCTGAAAATATCGGTAGCTGGTAGGGCTGTTAGTCTAGCGCGCCAATGTAGGGCAGGCCGCGATACTTGCCCGCATCATCCATACCGTATCCGACCAAGTAACGCCCCGGCGCATCAATGGCGCAGAAGTCTACGCCGTCTTCGCCGCGCGGGGCCCATGGTTTTTGGGTGAGGGCACAGGTGATAACCTCGCGCGCGCCTTTGGCCAGCAAGTGGGCTTTAGCGAAGGCCAGTGTACGGCCCGTATCGAAGACATCATCAAGCAACAAAGCGCCGCGTCCCTCAATGGCGCGTGACAGATCTGCGCGCACGACAACGCGGCCACTACTTTCACGCGCATCGCGATAACTCTCCAGCCAGAGCACATCTAGCATGGGATAAATTTCGTGCCGAGACAGCGCCCTCATAAGGTCGGTTGTGAACGGCGTTGCCCCGATGAGGATAGAGATGGCTGTCCAATCTTCATCACCAAGCCGGGTCGCCAATTTGAGGGCGAGGTCGTCTACTCGTTCCTGCAATTCTTGTTCAGAAACGATGACTTCGATCTTGGGGAGCTTACTCATTACTGCGCCGCGTCCTCGGTTGCTGATGCGTCTTCGCTCAGCTCGTCCACTGGTTCATCCGATGCAGTGGGCATCTCAGGCTCTGGGGGTGGCGCGGGCATTTCAGTCCGCTCAACGAAGGTAAGCTGCACTTTATAGCTCTCCATCGGCGCCTGCTCGAGCACGACGCGGAACGTACCCGCTGCACCAGCCTCCAATGTGGCAGGCATTATCAGCCCGTGCTGCGTGGCGACAATCGTGTCGCCATCATCGATAAGATCGACCCGAACGGCCGGAGTGTCTACCGTGGTACGCGCCACGTTTATGGCGTTGCCTGTGACGGTGACGATGGGAATAGTGTCGTTAAAGGTTCGGCTGCGCTGAATGTCATCAAACTCAAGACCAAAGCGATTGACATTGAAGCTGGCTTTTTTATAGGCCGCGCCAGCCTCGGGCCAAACTTTCACGACGTCATTGCGGAAGATAATGGCGGCCAGCCCAAGCGCGAAAAACAGCCCGGCAGTGACAAGCCATGACATCAAAGCGGCGAACCGGCTCTTACGGCGGCGCTGTTCGCGAACTTTTTCTCGATAAAGTTCATGCGCGGCTGGTCCGGCTGGTGCTGTAGTATCGTCAGTGCCATCGGGGTGCACGAACCACGAGTGGTCGCACGCGGCGCATTTAACTGTGCGCCCGCTTTCACCGATTGTTGAGTCATCGGCGAAATACTGAGTTTCACAAGAAGGACAGGTGAGGATCATGTCTTGGTCTTTGCTGCGATTAGCCCCATTACAGTATTAGCCGATGGACGAAAACTTATGCCCATGACCCATTCAAAGCACGACTTGTTTGACGATGTCGCGGTACGCCTTGATTCGGTGTCATTATCTTATGACACGTCTGAGGACATTCTTAGCGAGATTGATCTCGTCCTGAAACCCGGCAGTTTCAGTTTCCTCACAGGTGCATCAGGGGCAGGTAAGACCAGTCTCTTGAAATTGCTGTATTTATCTCTGAAGCCGACACATGGAGATGTGAGTCTTTTTGGTCGCTCGACCCGCAATTTGACGCGAGATCAGCTATCTGCGCTGCGTCGGCGGGTTGGTGTGGTCTTCCAAGAGTTCCGTTTGCTCGACCATTTGACCGCTTATGAGAATGTCGCGCTACCCTTGAGAGTGCTCGGGAGAAAATCGTCAGACTACCGCGCAGATGTTGAAGAGCTGCTCGCTTGGGTAGGGCTGGGCGAGCGCCTTCATTCCAAACCGCCCACACTGTCTGGCGGCGAACAACAACGCGTCGCGATCGCCCGGGCGGTGGTCACGCAGCCAGATATTTTGATCGCTGATGAGCCGACCGGCAATGTGGACCCTGAAATGGGTTCGCGCTTGATGCGGCTTTTCCTAGAGCTCAACAGGCGCCGCCATACAACAGTTGTGATTGCGACCCATGATATGGGGCTGGTGCGCCAGGTCGAGGCTCCGGTCTATCGCATCGCCAATGGTCTGTTGGTCAAAGATGTCGAATTTTCTGGCCCGGCTGGGCGACGTCGAGCAGATCCGCGTGAGGAGGGGGTGTAATGTCAAAAGAAACGCCTCTATTGCCAATTGAAGACGCGCGCGAAACTGCGCTGTTCTTCGTTGTTGCGGCGCTGTGTTTCCTTGCGGCGCTAGCGGCACTGTCTGCGAAATCAACCTATGGCGCTGCTAGAAGCTGGACGTCTGAGGTGGAGGGCGAGCTGACGGTTAGTCTGCCCGGTGTTGATAGGCGGGCCGCAGAGGCTGCGCGTAAGCTGATCGAAGGCACGTCTGGCGTGCGCGAGGCCGTCTTGCTGACCAAAGAAGACATCGCGGAATTGCTGGCACCCAATTTTGGCAATCGTGGATTACCCGATAGTTTGCCTCTGCCGCAATTGATCGCTGTGCAGGCCGACCCCAAAGCCAGCAATATGGGGCCAGACTTGTCCCGACGCTTAACCGAGGCAGGTTATGATAACGCAGTAGATGAGCATGCGGCTTGGGCAGGGGATGTGCGGCGAATGCTCGGCATCGTTCGGCTTGTCGCGCTTGTCGCTGTGGCGCTGCTGGCGTCAACGGCGATTGCTGTCGTAGCGTTTGCGACCCATGCGGCTTTGCTCGCGCGGCGTGATATCGTCGATGTGCTGCATTTAGCGGGAGCACGGGACCGGTTTATCTCAGCCCTGTTTGAGCGCCGTTTCTGGGTGCTTGCTTTGCGCGCTGGCAGTGTTGGCGCGTTGCTAGCACTTGGCGCAGCGGCGGCGACAATTCTGGCAGCGCAATCGAGCGGTGCACGGTCGGGTCTTTTGCCAGAGCTTAGTCTTGATTTCGTTGATTTGCTGATTTTGGTGCTGACACCGCTTTTTGCGGGTCTTTCAGCACGCATAGCGACACGCATCACTGTAATGCGCGCGCTAAAAGAGATGATGTAGCAAGACATGACGGCGGCGCGAGAAGCGTTTAAGAGAGCATCATGATAATGACTCTGCGATCGATTCTCTTTGTAATCTATATGTATGGCCTGATGGCGTTGTTCGGGATTGTTTGCCTGCCGCTAATGCCGTTTTCCGCGCGCGTCGTACTCGCTGTGATCCGTTTATACGTAAGAGGTGTGCGGTTTGGCTTGCGGGTGATTTGCGGCATCAAAACCGAAATACGCGGCCGAGAACATATACCCGGCGGTCCATATATATTGGCGGTGAAGCATCAATGCATGTGGGATGTGTTCATTCCCTTTATTGTGTGCGACGCGCCGGCAATCATTATGAAGCGCGAGCTGCTTTGGTACCCGGTCTTGGGCTGGTTTGCGCTGCGCTCCCGCATGATTCCGATTGACCGTGCGGGCACGACAAAAACACTGCGCGGCATGACCAAAATCGCTAAAGACCGCGTGGCCGATAATCGGCAAATCGTTATTTTTCCCGAAGGCACGCGCATCGCGCCCGGCGCGCCGACAAAGTACCATTCGGCTGGGCTAGCCTCCCTGTACAAAGCCCTAGATGTGCAAGTTCTGCCAGTCGCTACGAATGCCGGACTATTCTGGCCGCCGAAAGGTGTGCGCCGGAATAAAGGGACGATCGTATATGAAATTCTACCGCCATTGCCTGCTGGACTTGCCCGTAAAGCGATGATGCAGCAGGTTGAGGCGGAAATTGAGGCGCACAGTACAGCCCTGCTTCCGGCGGGCTATGTGTATGAGAGGCCAACGGCTGACGAGGGGACAACATAATGGGAAACTCTACGAGGAAGCGGAAATCACGCTGGGGCTTGTTCTTGCCGGTCACTCTGTTTGCGTTGCTCGTGGCAGCATACACTGCCTATTGGGTCATCGCGCGCAATGTTCTGAACGAAAACGTAGATACATGGGTCGCGACCGAACGGGCAGGGGGCGCGGTTGTTGAGTTTTCGTCCAAGAAAATGTCCGGTTATCCCTTTTTGTTTGAGCTAACGATTGATGACCCTGTCTATCAGCCAAACAGCGTTGAGCGCTGGGAGGGCAAGCGCATGATCGCCTCAATGCAGCCTTGGAACTGGAACCACATTATTGTGCGTTCACCGGGCACCAATCGCGTGACGGATGCATCCGGTATTCGGCACACGGTAGACCTAGATGATAAAGCAGCAGGCAGTGTGTCTTGGGATGAAACCGGTATTCGCCGCGCGGGCCTGATGATCCATGATGCGCCGGCGCTGGTGGATGGCGCTGCGATGCAACTGAAAGAGTTTTCAGTAAACCTCTCACCGCGCCCAGAGAGCCGGGATGATTTGATGGTCGCCGTCCAGTGGAACCAAATTGAATTGCAAGAAGCGCCGTTGTTCGCGCCGTGGCTTGGCACAGAGATTGGGCCGAGCCGATTTGTGGGCGAGGTGCGCGGCTTCTTCCCAGCGCTGCGAGTTTCCGGAGCAAATACCCGTTCCCTCGCGAACACGCTCATCCGCCAAGACGCTGAGTTGGAAGTAGCGCAATTTTTAATCGATTGGGGCCCATTGGATTTAGGCTTGCAATTGGACGCGGCGTTCACAGGCGGAAAAGCCAATGGTAAAGTTGGTGTGCGGTTGGAAAATACAGACGACCTACGCTCGGCGCTACAGACTGAAGGCGCCTATGACCTGCCGACACAGGCAGCATTGTCAGTCATTGAGTCAGGATCAAAGGACGGAAAGTTCTTTACGCTGCCGATCAAAGAAAATGGCGTCTATGTTATGGGCCAACGGGTTGTTGAATTGCCCATAGCAGGGCATTGACCGCACCAAACGCAGCCGACCTCACCCGCGCCTGCGAGGCGCTTTCTAAAGTCGATCCGGCGTTGGCAAAAGCGTATGGTCAACTAGGTCTGCCCAATTGGCGCAGCGGCGTGCCGGAATACGCGGCGCTGGCCCGCATGATTGCCTATCAGCAGATAACCACCAAGGCCGCCGCCACGATTTGGGCGCGGGTCGAAGCTGAGTTCGGGGCAGTGACGCCAGAAGCCATTCTCTCGGCAGACACCGACACGCTTCGCGGGTGCGGCCTGTCGCGCCCTAAAGTTTCCCACCTCAACACAATTGCTGAGGCCATCGTCACGGGCACACTTAATTTGGAGCGGGTGTGCAGGTCTGAACTGGGCGATGCACGCAAAGAATTGATTGCCGTGCGAGGTATTGGCCCTTGGACAGCGGAATTGTTCTTGCTCTATTCGGTCGGCGCGATGGACGCTTTTCCGCCCGGAGACATCGGTTTGATGGAGGCGCACAAGCGACTATCTGCTAGCGAAACTCGTATGGAGATCAAGGCCTTCACGGCGCACGCTGAGTGTTGGCGACCCTATCGAGGCGTAGCAGCGCATCTATTATGGGACTGGCTGAACGATTTACGCGCGAAAGAGGCGGCGTCTAAGCCCTGAGCCTTTCCTGTTGCAAGTTTTCCTGACTGTCATAAGCTCACGATAGAAATCGTCTAAAAATCTAGGCGAGCACGAAAAGGAGTTTCGCTTTCAGTCATACGACTAGCAAAAATATTGCTTCAGTGAATGGAGGGTTCCATGACTGAAGTTATCACAGCGCCGCCGAGTGGTAGACCAGCCCTTGTTCTGAATGCTGACTTCAGACCGCTGTCATATTATCCATTATCCCTGTGGCCATGGCAGGATGTTATCAAGGCGGTCTTCTTGGATCGTGTAGATATCATTGCTGAATATGACTACACGGTGAGCAGTCCCTCGACTGAAATTCGATTGCCGAGCGTGATCGCGTTGCGTGATTTCGTGAACCAAGATCGCCCGCCCGCTTTTACGCGGTTTAATGTCTTTCTGCGGGATCGGTTTGCGTGCGCGTATTGCGGGACGTCTGAGAATTTGACCTTTGATCATGTGATCCCTCGCTCAAAAGGCGGGCGCACGAACTGGGAAAATATCGTTGCAGCGTGTAGCCCGTGCAATCTCAAAAAAGGTGGCCGCATGTTGAAAGATAGCGGTATGGGCCTGCTCCGTACGCCGAAAAGGCCAAATAATTACCAGCTGCAAGATATTGGCCGCAAATTCCCACCGCACCATCTACATGAAACGTGGATGGACTATTTGTATTGGGATGTGGAGCTCAGCGGCGACTAGAGCATTTTGCGCCGTGAGCTTGGAAAAAAACGCGCGGCGATCTAGTCTGTCCCCTTAAAGCATAAGGGGAGCTTCACATGCGTTTACTTACAACTGGTTTTACACTGGGTGCCTGTTTGATGATGGCGGCCTGCGCGTCGTCTGGGCCAAAATACAATGCGGACCAATGCGCCGGCATTGATTGGCACGCCATGGGCGTTGCTGATGGCAAGAAGGGCGAGAACCCGACAGCGCTGAATGACGAGATTGCGCAGTGCGGCGCGTTTGGCGTGAACGTCGATAAAGAGAAGTACAATACAGGCCGTACCGAGGGGCTGAAGTCATACTGTCAGCCTAATATTTTGATTGATGCGACGGTGCAGGGCGTGGGTGATCCATTCTCGTGCCAGCCGTTCACGGATGTTCAAAAATCTGCCTTTGAGACAGGGCGCGATACAAAAGCGGCTGTCGCACGTTATCAGCAATTCAAGGCGCAATACGATCAATTGTTGCAAGCTAAAGAGCAGATTAATACTGAGGGTAATCAGCTAACCGCGCGGTATAAGCAAACCGAGGATGAAGCGACCCGAAACCAGATTAAGCAACGCATCCAATATTTGCGTGAACAGCTTGAATTGGTGAACACTAAGCTGAAAGAGGCTGACCCAACGATGAAGACTGAGGAGACGACGTACCAAACCGCGGTCAAATCTTATGAGGCTTTCAAAGCAGGCCTCGCGCAGTAACAAAAATGGGGGCGACCGGCGGAAAGGCTGCTCGCCCCAATAGGGGATAGGGCCAGTTCATGGGTACTCGCATAGCTGCGTCAGAACTTGACTTCGATCCTTAACCTCGGCACCCCATTTAACGATGAAAATTCTGAAGGCCGTGCTCGGCCCCACCAATACCGGGAAGACCCATTACGCGATCGAACGTATGATGGGGCATGGCACGGGCATGATCGGTTTGCCGCTGCGTTTACTGGCGCGCGAAGTCTATGACCGGGTGGTTGAGCGCAAGGGTTCCCGTCACGTCGCGCTGATCACGGGCGAAGAACGCATCATTCCCAAAACAGCGCGCTATTACATCTGCACCGTGGAATCCATGCCGGTGGATATCCGCGTGGATTTCGTGGCGATTGATGAAATTCAGTTAGCGGAGCATTCTGATCGCGGTCATGTGTTCACCGACCGCATTCTTCACCTGCGCGGCAATTCAGAAACCTTGCTGCTAGGGTCTGACACAATGCGCCCCGTATTGCGGGCTTTGAATATTGGCGCAGAGAACGAGTCGCGAGAGCGCTTCTCTGATCTGACCTATGTTGGCAAAACCAAGATCACCAAATTGCCCAAACGTACAGCCATCGTCGCCTTTGGGGCAGATGAAGTCTACGCAATCGCTGAACTGTTGAGGCGACAGAAGGGCGGGGCGGCTGTTGTGATGGGCGCGCTTAGCCCGCGCACACGCAACGCACAGGTTGAGCTCTATCAGTCTGGCGAAGTGGATTACATCGTCGCGACAGATGCGATTGGCATGGGCCTGAACCTAGATGTGGACCGGGTCGTGTTTGCGGCCCGCACCAAGTTTGATGGCCGAAGCCTTCGTCCACTGACCGCAGCAGAGTGCGCGCAAATCGCTGGCCGGGCCGGGCGGTTTCGTACTGATGGCGAGTTTGGCGAGACGGGCGACTGTCCGCTGTTTGAGCAAGAGATGTTCCGCGCGATTGAAAATCATCGGTTTGACCCGGTGGATAGTTTGCAATGGCGAAACTCAGATCTGGAATTCTCTAGCTTAAGGGGTCTGATCAAAACACTTGAGATGCCCTCTGGCCACCCGGCCCTTATCCACAATCCATATGCGCTCGACGAATGGGTTCTGCGAAGATTGAGTGAAGACGCCGCCATTGGCCCGGATGTGACCGGAAAACGGAATGTGCAGCGCCTCTGGGATTTGGCGCGATTACCTGATTTCCGCAAAGCCGGCCCTGAGGGGCATGGGCGTTTAGTGCTGGGATTGGCGGAAACACTGGCCGATCCAGACGGACGCCTGAAAGATGAGGGGCTTGCAAGACGGCTGGATGATCTGTCAAACACGCAAGGTGACATTGCTAAGTTGCAACAACGGCTTGCTAATATACGTACGTGGACGTATGCCGCCCATCGCTCTGACTGGTTAGACAACCCGGTTAAATGGCAAGAACGTACGCGAGAGATTGAAGACTCGCTGTCTGACGCGCTACATGAAGCGCTGACGGCGCGTTTCGTGGATAAAAGAACAACAGCGCTGCTAGCCAGCCTGAAGAAGGATGATGCACTCGTGACAGACTTGACGCCTGAGGGCGAAGTAACCGTGGAAGGCCACGTCGTTGGCCGCCTCAAGGGACTGACCTTCGAGCCTGTGACGGACGCGCGAACGCTTGAGGGGAAAGCCGTGCGCGGCGCGGCAACGGCTGCCGTGCGCCCGCTCATCCTTGACCGTTTGACCCGTATTGCGGGTAGCCCGTCAGATAAGTTCAGCCTGAATGATGAAGGCGAGATCGTCTTCATCAATCACCCGGTTGGCACTTTGGTCAAAGGTCCTGATTGGATGAGCCCGAGTGTTGAGATCAAAGGTGCATCCGAGGTCGAGGTGCATGAGCGCGAAGCGGCGCGCTTGCGCCTAGAAGATTGGGCTAAGGCAGAGCTGCAGCGGTTGCTGCCGACCCATTGGCGCCTGCGCCACGAGAAGGCAGGTGACACGCTTGAGGGACTGGCACGTGGTATCGCGTTCCGTATTCTCGAAAGCGGCGCAGCGGTAGACCTTCGCCAAGATGATCCCGGCGGGCGCTTAACGCCGGAGCAACGCGAGGCGCTGAAAGCTTTGGGCTTACGCTCTGGCCGCGTTGCTGCCCACGCACCTGACGCTCAGAAGCCGGCTGCGCAGCGTTTGATCGCTATTTTGCGTGCCGTAGCTGCTGATGCACCATTCCCGCTCGCGCCAGAGGGTGCAGGTAGCTTCCCACTCGATGGTACATGGCCAGAAGAGGCCCTCGCTGCGAATGGATATTTGCGCTTTGGCCGTAGAGCAGTTCGTGCAGATCTTGCTGAGCGATTGGGCTGGGAGATTTCCAAACGTCGCAAAGAAGCTGGCAAGAATGTTTTCGCTATTCCGATTGATATGGCATCGGTTGTGTCATGCCCGTCAGATGACTGGCCGGGCGTGCTCAAAGGCTTTGGGCTGGCTCCAGCAGAAAAAGACGATGAGAAGGACGCTGTGCTGACATGGCGCTACGCAGCGCGTGCTCGCCCCGACGGTGGCGGCGTTTCAGGCGGAGGCCGCAAACGCGAGGATGGCGAAGGCGGTCGGTCTAATCGGGGGCAGGGGCGTGGTGGCCCACGTCCAGCAGGCAACAAGCCTCATGGTAAGCCACAGCGCGGCGGTGGGCGCGGCCCGGCCAAGCAGGCTGATCCTGACTCTCCATTCGCAGCGCTCGCCGTTTTGCTTCCTGATCCGAAGCCAAAGCGCAAGCCGAAACCCAAGCCGAAGAAAGCCACGCCGCCTAAGGCCGAGGCAAGCGAAGCTGATGCGCCCAAGAGCGACTTTACCTACAAACCTTTCACCTCATAACGAGGTGAGCTGTTGAGCGACGCTGACACTGACGCGCTAAGACTAGACGTCTGGCTGTGGCGTGTGCGTGCATTCAAAACGCGGTCGCTCAGTATGGAATACATCAAAAAACGCGGCGTGCGGGTCACCCGGGCGGGCGCAACCCGCAAAGTGGGCAAGCCGGGCGCAACCATCTGTGTGGGTGATGTTGTAACTTATGGCCGTGGTGATGATATAAGGGCACTGGAGATATTGGGCTTAGGCGAACGCCGTGGCCCGCCTGCCGAGGCACAGGCGCTGTATAGATTGATCGAGGGCGACGCGTAATGATGAAGTTTTTCAAAAACCTGTTTGCGTCTCCCGCCCTCGCTGAAGAAGTTGATCCCCAGATCGCAGCAACGGCTTTGCTGGTTGAGGCTGCGCTCATCGATGGGGTCTACGTGAACCTTGAGAGCGATATGATCGCTGAGATCCTGCTTGAAGCCTTCGGCTTGGATGCTGACCGGGTCGATACGTTGATTGAACAAGGCGAGGAGCTAGCTGAGGCCGCTATCGATGCTCACAAGTTCACCAAGCAGGTTAAAACACTGGAGATGCAGGAGCGCGTCTCAATCGTCGAAGGTCTGTACCGCGTGGTGCTTGCCGATGGTGAGAAAAGCGACATTGAAGACAGTTTCGTACGCCAGATCGCCTCGCTGCTTCATGTGGACGATTTGTCCCGTGCAAGGGCGCGCCAGAGAGCTGAAGCGCGCATCGCGGCGGCGCCCTGACAGTTTCGCTAAACACACGACGCATCTGGTCTCATTGACTTCTGATCGATAGCACGCCATCTCGCGGCTGCGTATTTTACTATTATTATAAGGCCAATTGCCCATGACCTACATTGTCGTCGATGCCTGCATCCGCTGCAAATACATGGATTGCGTAGAAGTGTGTCCAGTGGACTGCTTCTATGAAGGCGAAAACATGCTGGTTATCGATCCAGACGAGTGCATTGATTGCGGCGTGTGCGAGCCAGAATGCCCTGTGGAGGCAATTAAGCCTGACACTGAGGATGATCCGGACGGTAAGTGGCTCAAACTGAACAGCGAGTATGCTAAAACGTGGCCAAATATCACGCGCTACAAAGAGCCTCCTGCTGACCGCGAGAAATTTGTGGAAGAGACAGGCAAGCTAGAGAAATACTTCAGCACAACTCCCGGTGCGGGCGACGAATAGACTTGGCGGCGTCAGTTGTGACCACGTGTAGTTGCTGCAGATCGAGCAAAGTCTAAGTAAAGGTTAACAAAACTGCGGGTTCTGTTAACTTAACAGTTCATCAACACATTGCTGTACCTGTTGTAAAACTTGCGACTTTGTGGTAGTATTCACGCTTGAGTAACAATTGAGCATAAGCCGAAAATCCGAATCCGAGATCAAGTTAATCGATCTGGGCTAGAGGACTTGCGGCTTTTGTGCGTAGAAAAAAGGCGAGAGACAGAATGGTAAAAAAGATTGATACAGCAGGTCTAGCATTTCAGATCGACCAAAACGTTGTCTACCCCGCTCACGGTGTCGGTGTGATTACAGGTATTGAAAAGCAAACCGTCGCTGGAATGGAATTGGAAGTCTATGTCGTTGCTTTCGTGCAGGACAAAATGATCCTTCGCGTTCCAACAAATCGCGCGGAAGCTTCTGGCATGCGGGCGCTTGCTGGTTCTAAGCTTGTCGAAGATGCCTTGAAGACCCTTGGCGGACGCGCACGTGTGAAGCGTACGATGTGGTCACGTCGCGCGCAGGAATATGAAGCGAAGATCAATTCTGGTGATTTGATCTCTATCGCCGAAGTTGTTCGCGATCTACACCGCGGCGCTGATCAGCCTGAGCAGTCTTATTCAGAACGCCAACTCTATGAAAGCGCGCTGGACCGGATGGCTCGCGAACTCGCTGCCGTTGAAAATATCGACAAAGTCTCAGCGATGGAAAGACTGGCTGAGTCTTTGGCTAAAAAGAAAGTGGCTGCGTAACACCTAACTCCAGTTACGTAATCATCATGCAGAAAACCCCGTGGGACATGGCCCCGCGGGGTTTTTTCTTGCCAGAAATACAGGGCTCCATGTCTATCCATGGTTAACCCGGAGCGGGGAGACATTAACCATGCCGTCTCGCAATGCAGTTGAAATTAACCATAATGCAAATTTCTGAGGGCACTCTCCTGATTGTCGCCGGATAATCGGTGACGTGATGGTCCGACGCTCAGACACGGGAATAATCTCGGCAGGCATCGGCGGTGTTTTGAAAAGGAAGAACCAATGCCGTTTGCAGATTATGGTTACGAATACGAGCTCGAAGATGAGATCATCATCGACGACGAAGCCGCGCAGCTTTACCAACAGGGTCTAGAAGCCGCCGCAGGTATCGATTGTGAAATCGACATGGTTGCCGCGCATTGCTGGTTCAATCTGGCCGCTTCTAAAGGTCATGATGGTGCAATTGAGCAGCGTCACGAGATGGCTGAACTGATGAGCGCTGACGAAGTCCGCCAAGCTCTGACGAAGGCACGTGCCTGGTTGAAGGCTCAAGCCAACTAATATCGACGCCGCATAAGCGAACGACAGGTGAGGCGTTCCTCACCCGTATTCGCCTATGATCGCCTAACCGACTTTCCGATCCTGACCTTCCCAGAAGGGCGCGCGCAGATCTTTGCGCAGAATCTTGCCCGATGGGTTACGCGGGAGCTCTTTCGCAAAGTCGACAGTCTTCGGGCATTTGTAGGCGGCAATCCGCTCTTTTGCCCAATTGATGACGCTTTCGGGGCTTGGGTTCTTGTCCGGCTTGGGCACGATGATCGCTTTGACGGCTTCGCCCCATTTGTCATCTGGCACGCCGATAACGGCGACGTCAGCGACGTCTGGATGCGCGAAGATCGCATTCTCGACCTCGGCCGGATACACATTCTCACCGCCTGACACGATCATATCTTTGATGCGGTCATGAATGTAGAGAAACCCGTCTTCATCGAAATACCCGGCATCACCAGTGCGGAAGAACCCATTTTGGACGGCCTCTTCGGTCGCTTCTGGGCGGTTCCAATACCCCTTCATGACATAGCCAGCCTTGATGACGATCTCGCCAACTTCGCCCGTGGGCACAGGTTTGCCGTCATCACCGATGCAGTGGACGATTGAACCCGGCCACGGCACGCCGCAGCTGCGCAGCTTGCCCCATGCTGGATCATGCGCTTCAGGTGGCAGGAATGTGCCCGCGCCGATAGTCTCAGTCAGTCCATAAAGCTGTGTGAAGCGCGCATCCATAATCTCAGTTGCCTCAACCAACAGGCTTTCAGCAATCGGGCTAGCCCCATAGAATACTTGCTTCAAGCTAGACCAATCAACATCACGCACATTCGGTTGCTGGGTCAGCATCAAGATGACAGCAGGCACCCAGAAGGCATGTGCAATTTTTTGGGTAGAGATGAGGTCGAGGATCACCGTCGGATCAATCTCGCGCAAAATCACCGTTTTAGCACCCTGCGCCATGCCCAGCACACCGATATTCACACCCGCAACATGGAAGAGGGGCATGGCATTCATCACGGCGTCGCCCGCATCATAGCTAGCCCATTCAAGGCGTGCGCTCTGCTGGAGATAGAAATTGTAATTGGCATTAGACAGACAGACGCCTTTCGGCAGGCCTGTAGTCCCAGACGTGTAAAGCTGGATGACATCATCATCTGCTACTGGCGTGGTATCGGGCGCAGTATTGGCCTGCGCGTTACGCCAGCTTGAGTAAAAGTCCCAATCTTCACGGTCGCCATCAAGGGTAATGATACGCACCAAATCAGGTAGCTCGTCCTTAATCTCGTCGATCACATCGTAGAAATCTTTGCCAACGAACAACACTTTGGTTCTCGCGTCGGACAATATGAATTGGAGTTCTGGGGCGGCGAGGCGGGTGTTCACACCGGTCATCACACCGCGCGCCTTGGCTGCGCCGAATAAGATCTCGTAATAATCTGACGTGTTTTTGGCCAAATAACCGACACGATCACCCGGCTCTAAGCCGAGCTTGAGCAACGCATTCGCCACTTGGTTGGCGCGCACATCCATTTCGGCAAAACTGACGCTGGTGTCTTCAAACCAGAATGCAGTTTCGGTTGGGCGGCGCTGGGCCTGTACACGCGTGATGTCGGCGATGAAGGGCATGGCTTCTGCGTCGATCATAATAGTCTCCGGTCTGGTCGTTTTCCTCTAGGCGTCAACTTAACCAATTCAGGCGCAGAGTCAGCCCCTCGAAACAGATGGGCGTTGGGTCTTGATGGTTGCGCCAGAATGCGCCACTTGAAGGGCATGACAGTTTTAGAGACCCAATCGCCCGCCGACCTTACCGAAAACCTCATGCAGATGGGGCGCGATGCGCGCGCAGCCTCTCGCCAATTGGGGCAGGTCTCATCTGATGATCGCACACGCGGCCTTCTTGCAATGGCCACGGCTATTCGTGCCGCAACGTCAGAGATTTTGACCGCAAACGCTGCCGATATGGTTTTTGGCCGCGAGAAAGGGCTGTCGGCTTCGATGCTCGACCGGCTGGAGCTGGATGAGAGCCGCATTGAGGCGATTGCTGCGAGTATTGAGATCGTTGCCGCGCTACCGGATCCTATCGGCAGAGAGCTTGCCCGCTGGCAGCGCCCGAACGGGCTCGACATTGCGCGCGTAGCTGTGCCGCTCGGTGTGATCGGCATCATCTATGAAAGCCGCCCAAACGTCACCGCTGATGCTGGCGCGCTTTGTTTCCGGTCTGGCAACGCCGCAATTTTGCGCTGCGGGTCAGAGAGTTTGAATTCATCCGGGGTGTTGGTCGCTACGATCCAAGCCGCGCTTAAGGCTGAAGGGCTGCCTGAGAAGGCCGTTCAACTGGTCGGCACGCGTGACCGCGCAGCCGTCGGGCACATGCTGACAGGTCTTGATGGCGCGCTTGATGTGCTGGTGCCTCGTGGCGGCCGCAGCCTTGTTGAGCGTGTGCAGAATGATGCGCGCATCCCCGTGATCGGCCACCTTGAAGGGCTGGTGCATGGTTATGTCGATAAAAGCGCAGATATAGAGCAAGCAACCGCGATCATCGTGAATGCGAAGCTGCGCCGCACAGGCATTTGCGGATCACTGGAAACAATGCTGGTGGACCGCGCAATTGCTGACGCGGCACTGCCAAAAATCGCGGCTGCGCTCAGCGATGCAGGGTGTGAGCTTCGCGGGGATGACGCCTCCAGAGCGCTTGTGCCTGATATGATCCCTGTAACAGAAGAAGATTGGTCCACGGAGTATTTGGCGCCAATTCTTTCCGTGGCTGTCGTCGATGGTGTTGATGGCGCTTTGGCACATATCGATAAGTGGAGTTCTGGCCATACAGACTTTGTGTTGGCTGAGGATGAGGCTGTCTTGACCCGCTTCCTAAATGAAGTGGACAGCGCAATTGTGCTCGCCAATGCCTCATCACAATTTGCCGATGGCGGAGAGTTCGGCATGGGCGCTGAGATTGGCATAGCGACGGGGCGAATTCATGCGCGCGGGCCAGTCGGCGCCGATCAGCTCACGTCTTACAAATATGTGGTGCGCGGAACAGGGCAGACGCGCAGTTGAGCAAAACGTCGCCGCTTCTGAAGCTACCGGGGCCAACAGCTGGCTTAAAGATCGGCCTGTTTGGCGGCAGCTTCAATCCGGCCCATTCTGGTCATTTGCTCGTGGCTGAAACGGCGATGAAGCGCTTAGGGCTCGATCGGGTTTGGTGGATCGTCGCGCGCGGCAATCCGCTAAAGTCTGACCACGGCGACTATGATGCGCGTCTCGCCTCAGCTCGGCAGGTGGCAGACCATCCTCGTATGCAAGTATCTGATCTCGAACGCTATGCTGGCCTCACCTATACTTGCGATACGCTCGCTGCATTGAAACAGCGTGCCCCTGCGGCGAATTTCGTCTGGCTAATGGGCGCTGACAGTTTGGCCGAGTTTCATCGTTGGAAGAAGTGGGAGCAGATCGCTGAGGCTGTCCCGATTGCTGTCATCGCGCGGCCGGGCAGTGGCCCGAAGGCGCGCTTCTCACCCTTTGCTCAGCGATACCAATCCGCGCGTGTTCCTGAACATGAAGCGCTGTCGCTCGCGGATCGAACAGGTCCGGCATGGCTGTATTTGGATGGCCCGGTCGATCCGTCCTCTTCAACTGCTATCCGCCGGGCAAGGCAGGGCAAAGCCTGATGCTCACAGCTGAAGAGATCGACCGCCACGCGCGCCATATCATGCTCAAAGAGATTGGCGGCCCCGGTGTTCAAAAACTGAAAGCCGCAACCGTCTCCCTCGTCGGAGCAGGGGCCTTGGGCGGCCCGTGCGCGATGTATCTCGCCGCCGCTGGAATTGGCGGCCTTGAGATATGGGACGATGATGTCGTCGAACGCTCGAACCTTCAAAGACAAGTTCAATTTAACGAAAGCGACCTTGGGCGCAGCAAAGCGCAATCTCTGAGCGACACTCTCATTGCGATGAATGCCTCGCTCGATGTCAGAGTTCGCCCTGATAGGTGGAATGGGGAAGATCTGGCAGGCGGTCTCTTAATCGACGCAACCGACAATTATGACACCCGTTTTGCCCTAAATCGCACCGCTATTGCATCAAAACGCCCGCTTGTGCACGGGGCTGCAGCGGGCTGGACTGGGCAAGTCAGCACGTTTGCGCGCGGTGTCGATCAGAACGCACCCTGCTACAATTGCTGGGTTCCCGAGATCCCGCCAGACGCCGAAGCCTGTGATGAAGTTGGCGTTGTAGGCCCAGTGACAGGCTTGGTCTCCTGCATGATGGCACTAGAAGTCATCAAGCTCGTCACTGGTGCAGGCACTCCACTTATAGGGCGTCTCCTTCTGGTTGATGGCCTTGGCGGCGGTGCACGTACGCTAAACCTACGCAGAGACGCAGCCTGTCGCAGTTGTGGCTGAATCCAGCATTTGACTTGCGGGCCAAGGCGCAGCCTTATGTCTCTTGGGAGTAGGAGGAGTGTGTAGGTGTTTCGTCGATTAGTCGTCGTTCTAGGCGTGTTCGCTATTGTGCTAGGTGTTGGCTGGCTTGCGATGCGTCGCGCCGATATCTCCTATGCGGGCCTTGAGCGCGTTTACACCAATAAAGACAGCAGGTTCGCTGATCTGGAAGGTGGCGCAACCGTACACTTCAGAGACATGGGGCCGCGCGATGCGCCGGTGGTTGTCATGGTCCATGGCTTTGCCTCCTCGATGCAAGGATGGGACGAAATCGCCCCAATGTTGAAGGGTGATTACCGTGTCATCACACTTGATCTGCCTGCCCATGGATTGTCGCGCTGCTACAGCGATGGCGGCATGGGTATTGAGCGCTTTGTCGAGACGATTGATACATTAACGACCGCTCTGGAGGTGGAAACCTTCACGTTGATTGGTCAGGGACTTGGCGGCAATATCACTTGGAACTATGGCATCACGCACCCCGAGCGTCTCGACTCGATGGTGCTGATTGATGCATCCGGCTGGCTGAAAACCAAGGAAGAGCGCGAGAGCGTCCCGACAGTTATCCGAGTGGTCCGCAATGGTTTCGCGCGCCCAGTTCTGAAGGGGCTGGACTTAAGTCCATTGTTCAAAGCGGGGCTGGATATGAGTTTTTCTAACGGCGCAATGGTCACCGACGATATGATCGAACGCTACGCCACGCTAAGCCGTGCGCCGTGCCACCGGGCTGCACTACTGACGATGATGTCACGGGTGGATGAACGGAATATGGCCGATACGGCGCCATTATCGACGATTGACGCGCCTGTTTTGATATTGCACGGCGCCGATGATCGCCTCGTGCCCGTGGCCCACGCAGGTAAGTTCGCGGAGGAAATGCCCGGCGCGAAACTGTCGATCTATGAAGGCGTGGGGCATTTGTCCCCGTTAGAGGCGCCTGAGCGTGTTCTGCAAGACATCAATGCCTTTTTGACCGAGGCTCTCGCACAAGATGATCCCGCGCTAGAAGCCGAACTAGACTGACACTTTAGAACAACGCGTTCGCTGTCCTGAGATTTACAGGATAGCCGGGATGACGCGGTCTGGTGGGCGGTGGCCGTCAGCAAAAGTCTTGATGTTGATAATGACCTTTTCGCCCATCTCTGTGCGGCCTTCCATCGTGGCCGAGCCCATATGCGGCAGCAGTACAACATTGGGCAAATTCTTCAGGTCTTCATTGACCTTTGGTTCCCGTTCAAACACGTCGAGGCCAGCGCCAGCGATCTGACCCGCACGTACTGCGCGGGCGAGGGCGGCTTCGTCTATGACTTCGCCGCGTGCTGTGTTGATCAGCACAGATTCGGGTTTCATCAATTCGATGCGCCGCGCGTTCATCAAGTGGAATGTTGCAGGCGTGTGCGGGCAGTTGATAGAGACAATGTCCACACGTGACAGCATCTGATCAAGGCTTTCCCAATAGGTTGCTTCCAGCGCTTCTTCGATACGCGGGCTAACCGGCTTGCGATTGTGGTAATGGATCTGCAGGCCAAACGCGCGGGCGCGGCGAGCAACGGCTTGGCCGATGCGGCCCATGCCAATGATGCCAAGACGTTTGCCAGCAATTCGGCGGCCGAGCATCCATGTAGGCGTCCAGCCATCAAAGCGGCCCTCGTTCATAATCATCGCGCCTTCATGTAGGCGGCGCGGAACAGCCAGAATGAGCGACATGGCCACATCAGCAGTGTCATCGGTGAGAACGCCGGGCGTATTGGTCACGGTGATACCGCGTTGCACAGCGGTCTGGACGTCGATATTGTCCACCCCTGCACCAAATTGAGCAATCAAGCGCAATTGTTCGCCTGCGTGTGCCAGTACGCGGCCATCTATATTATCTGTGACGGTAGGGACCAAAACATCGGCGGTTTGTACCGCGTCGACCAATTGTTCTTGGGTGAATGGCGTATCGTCCGAATTGAGGGTCGTATCGAACAATTCTTTCATGCGAAGTTCAACAGGTGCTGGCAATTTGCGAGTGACGATAATTTTCAACTTCTTGGACGACATGGGGCCCCTTCCAGACATGCTTTTCAGTTCGATTAGCAGAGCGGCGTGAAAACGCCAATGCTTCATGTTTTACCTCAGATTCATTCAAGCGTGAAATAAGGACAACCAACATGAGATAAGGGGTGAAAATGCGACTGAGATGGGCCACCCTTGGAATGCTAAGCGTGCTTCTCGTCGCGCCTACTTCTTTGGCAGACCCAGAGGTCGTGACCCGTATTAGCCAATTCTCTGGCAAACAGGTCCCCCGGTTCGAAATGCTCAAATACAGCGCTGTGAATGGTCGAACAGGCCCCAGCCGCGATCATGCGGTGCAATGGCGGTATGAACGGCAAGGCTTGCCCGTAATGATCATCAAAGAAAGCGCAAATTGGCGCCGGGTGCGAGATCCGTCTGGCGCTGAGGTTTGGATGCATGCGCGCATGCTGAAGGCAGGCGACGACGTCATGCTGCAAGCCGATACGATGCTAAAGGCCAAGCCTGATGATGCGGCTAAAGATGTTGCTTTCTTCGGGGAGGGGGTACTGGCCGACCTTGGACGATGTGATGCGGATTGGTGTCAGGTTTCCTCCAAGGGCCTCACAGGCTGGGCCCGGCGTAGTGCTTTGTGGGGCGCAGACATTTCGGAGGCTGGATTGTAGCAGCCTTTCATTTTGCCATGTGTTGACATTCTGCGCGGTGCACTGTGGTTAGACGCAGTTGCTTCGTCAGAATGAGGACATCTTTTATGTCAGGACCACACGATTTTCATACGCCCAAATCTTCCTACACCAAGGAAGATCTGATCGAATCCAGCAAAGGTGCCTATTTTGGGCCCGGTAACGCGCAACTGCCTGCGCCGCCAATGCTGATGATGGATCGTATCACCGAAATCACTATGGATGGCGGTGAGTTCGGCAAAGGCTCTGTTGCTGGCGAGTTGGATATTAATCCCGACCTTTGGTTCTTTAGTTGCCATTTCCCGGGTGACCCTGTGATGCCGGGTTGTTTGGGACTAGACGCTATGTGGCAGGCCGTTGGCTATTGGCTCGGTTGGTCGGGTAGTCCGGGTAAAGGCCGCGCGCTTGGAGTGGGCGATGTTCGTTTCACCGGCGAAATTACCCCAGATATCAAGCTCGTACGCTACGAGATCGACATGCGACGCGTACGTCGTGGCAGATTGGTCTTGGGCATCGCCAATGGTGTTGTGAAGGCCGACGGCGAGACAATTTACACCGCAAAAGATATGCGCGTGGGCCTTGTGCGGCGCCCTGCTCCGGAGTGATTGGATCGCGATAAGCGCTGTTAGCTGCGCAGAGGTGAAAACTAGAAATTCCCCCGGTGTCATGCATAGCTGTGCGCCGGGGTATTTTTTGCTTCCCAATAAGGTGTAAGCAGACTAAGAACCCGGCGCATGAGTGCAAATTCCAGTAAATTTTTCCACAGCCTTCAAATGGCATCTCATCGTTTGGATAAGGCTGCAAATCAGGTTTTGATTGAAGCGGGTGGCGTGACGACGTCTCAGGCGTCGGTTCTCATTACGATTCGAGAAAGCCCGCTTATTCGTCAAAACGCCCTTGCGTTGAAATTGGGGCTGAATGAGTCTGCTATTACGGCGATGATCAACCGCCTGCTCGGGATGGATATGGTTGTGCGTAGCCGCAGCGACACTGACGCGCGTGCGTGGGAACTGCAGGTGACTGATAAGGGTGTCCAAGCGCTCACAGCGATTAAGGACCCATTTTGTCAATTCAACTTACTCATTGACGATGTGTTTGGGGACGCGACGGATGAGGTTTCGGCTAAGCTTGCGGCATTGGCAGATCGGGTCGATCGCGTTTAGGCGCTACGGTACGAAAACCGTGTAGACCATCTCAACTTGGAAATCGAACGTACCAAGCGACAAGTCGTAACCGGCGAGATTCTGGGCCCGAATAGAGTATTCTGCATCAAAGCGAATAGATTGCTCGGCCAAGCTGCCACCCGTGGAGGCCGTACGCCGGTTGCCTGTGAACACGCGGCGGGCATTGAGAAGTTGGATCAAGCGACGTTCAGGGGCGAAGCCATTGGTTGGACCAGCTGAATGGGCTGACTGCGCAGAGGCGCCGAACGGAATCCCGTCATCGCCTGTAACCTGAGAAGTCATATTCAAGCGAACGATATTGAGTAGGGTCACGTCTAGCATCGTAGCCGGTGGTACAGCTTGCGCATCGATTGCGAAGGGTACGTTTGAGGCCACATAGAAGCTGGACCGTGAGGTCGTGGCATCGACGCGTGTGTCACTATTGTTGAGCAAACCAAAGGCTGAAAACGAGTCAGAGGCGTTTAGAATGCCGTCCGAATTGGAGTCTGTATTGATATTGCCTTGTTGACTGTTGGTGATCACAAACGGCATTGTCCCGATTGAATTTACAGCGTCATGCGTGGCGACAAGCGTGCCAGTGACCACTGAGTGAGCATCTGCGGCAATAAGATCAACATCGCCTGAGTTGGCTGCGCTTGCGCCATTGCCCGTGTTGAGGATGAAATCGGAGACGATTGGGACACCGGAGTTCTCGTCCGCAGCCCAAACGACGACGAGGCCAAATACCTCAAACGCTGGAGCGTTCTGCATCTCCGCCAAAGCGGTGGAGGCAGGTAGCATCAAGAAGCTGGCTGAAAGAAAGAAACGCAATAAAGTCATGGGACTAATCTCCCATAGAAATGCTTAACTCGCGTTAATGTGAACTGTGAAATGTCGCAGATTGCTGCGATTTATGGCCTGAAAACAGTGAAGGTGATGTCGATTGGGTCACCACTAACTGATCGTCCCCATTGTGCATGAAAGGCGAGCGATTGGTCCGCGATGGATCCGGGTTGTGCTGCTGTAGCCATTGGCGATTGATAGATGATCGTGGGCTTTGTCAGATCGGCCAGATTGGTCGCATTTCCGGTTTCGCCGCTCGCAGGCGCTGTGGCTTTGGCGCCTATATTCTGCAGTTCAAATGAAAATGGAACGTTCTGCAGTTGTGGGCGGTTGGCCGTGTGGCGTTTCAACTCTGCCTTGATGATGAATCCGGTATTCGAGGCAACGTTGAAGTTTGCTTGGCTCGTCGGGTGAGTTTCTAAGGGAGTAGAGGAGAGGGATTGGATATGTGCGGGGATAAGCAGGCCTGTTTGTACGATTGGCGCGTGCAATCGGTGGGCAGTTTGATGCAGTTTGGGGGCTGTTTGGGTGTAGTTTGCAGCAATTTGATGCTGTTCGCTCTCGCCCCACACGATGATTTTGGCGTCAGCTTTGAAATGTACGCGCTGCACAATATCTGCCTCGGCACCCGGTTGGGGGAGGGCGGCGACGAGCAAAGCGGCGCACAGCAGATATAAGGGTCGAAGGGCGTGCATTCTGGCTCCGAATCTCGACGTTAACTATTTGGTAACCTAATTTGTTCCCTCACGAAACGCACAAAATGTGCCAGTTGGGCGGTGGCTGTTTGCTTGACTGAAAGCGCGGCGACCCCTAGCCGTCATAGGGAAGACACATCACACGAAGGAATCGTTGGAAAATGGCTGAAGATTGGAACATGCCGTCAGGTGACCTGATGAACGGTAAGCGCGGAATTGTGATGGGCGTGGCCAATCAGAATTCTATTGCATGGGGCATTTCCAAGCAGCTCGCCGCCCAAGGCGCAGACATTGCCTTTACCTATCAGGGCGACACGCTGGAGCGCCGGGTGCGCCCGCTTGTTGAGTCTATCGGCATGGACTTCATGATCTCGGCTGATGTGACCGATGATGCCAGCATGGACGCTGCCTTCGCCGCCGTGAAACAGAAATGGGGCAAGATCGACTTCCTCGTTCACTCCATCGCGTTTGCGGGTAAAGACGAGCTGCAAGGCTCTATGGTGGAGAACACCACGCGCGAGGGCTTCCGCCGCGCAATGGACATCTCAGTCTACAGCTTCATCGACTGTGCCCGTCGCGGCGCTGAGCTTATGCCGGATGGCGGCTCTATGATCTGCATGACATATCTGGGCGCTGAGCGGACGGTGCCGTCATATAATGTGATGGGCGTGGCCAAAGCGGGGCTTGAAGCCTCAACACGTTATGCGGCGCGTGATCTCGGCCCGCAGGGCATTCGCGTCAATGCGATCTCAGCTGGCGCGATGCGCACACTCTCTCTCGCGGGTATTCGCGGTGGCAAGGGCCTTATGGGCACGGGCCGTGAATGGTCTCTACTGAAGGAAGACACCAAGATGGAAGGTGTGGCCGGCGCTGCGCTGTATCTATTGTCTGACATTGGCCAGTCTATCACGGGCGAAGTGATGCATGTTGATGCGGGCTTCCACGTTGTGGGTGTGCCAGACTTGGCTGAAGACTAGCCGGGTTGGAGACGCGCGTAGCTAGCTGTCGTTGTGGTCAACTCAGCGTGGCTTGTACGGGTGAGCCCGTTCGCGTTTCGGTCTGCCATTGTTTCGCTTGTCAGCAACGCTCGGGCAGCGCGTTTGCCACGCAGGCGCGTTGGCCGGACGAGCACATTATCATCAAAGGCGAGATCAAGATTTGGACGCGCACGGCCGATAGCGGCGTTGAGGTGACTTACAGCTTCTGCCCTGAATGCGGATCAACAATGGCGTATGTGATCGAAGGCTGGCCCGGTGTGACAGCTGTGCCCGTGGGCAACTTCATTGATCTTGAGTTTCCTGAACCAAAATTCTCTGTCTATGAAGACCGTAAGCATGCTTGGGTAGACATCTTAGGGGAGGTGACGCGCGGGACATCGGAGGACGCAGCCAAGCAACCCAGTTTGGATGTGTTGGGCAAGAAAGACTGAACCCCGATTTTCCGTTTATGGCAAAGCAGAGGGCCGGCGGCCCGCTAAGTATCGCTTGCTTTGAGCGGAAATGAACAATATTAAAATTGTTTAGTATTCACGCTCTGGGGCAAAACATGACAGCACGTATCTTCGTTTGGGTGGGGCATCCGCGCTCCACATCGCTTAGCCATGGCATGGCGGATGCGTATACTCGCGGCGCTGAGTCTCGCGGGGCTGAGATACGGCGGATGAATTTGTCGGATATGGGTTTCGACCCCGATCTGGAAGAGGGCTATCACGCGCGCAAAACGCTGGAGCCTTGTTTGGAGGAATGGCGCGAGAACATTATGTGGGCCAATCATCTGTGTTGGGCTTACCCTTATTGGTGGGGCGGGATGCCCGCGAAAATGAAGGGCGCGATTGATCGCTCTTACTTGCCGGGCTTTGCCATGAAATATCATGAGACCGGGCCGTTTTGGGATAAACTGCTTGTGGGCCGGTCGGCTGATGTTCTGCTTACGGCGGATTCGCCAGCTTGGTATGATCAAATCATGTATGGTCGCCCCGGTAAGAAGCAGGTCACTAATCTCGTGCTCAAATTCGCTGGCGTGAAGCCGGTGAAGACGCTTCAAGTCGGCACGGTAAAAAGCGCCAAGCCAGAGAAGATCGAAAAATGGTTGAAACAGGCCGAGGCGCGTGGGCGCAAAGCGGCGGGTTGATTTGACCGGGCGAGGTGTTGCGCCTAATCTGTTGGCTAGGCATAGGAGGCTGCGCCCTACGATGAATAAATAAGTCACGCTCATATTGATTAGCATTTGCGCGCACACTAGCTGCGCGTTGACTTGATTCATTTCGTGGAGGTATCCCTATGCCGGGACCAAGCCCAATGGCCGAGCGGCCACAAATTGACACTGCATTTCTGAAGACAATTGTCAGTAAGCCGAGCATAAGCGTCGGCGACTTTTCCTATTATCATGACAGTCGCGGGCCGGAACGGTTCGAGACTGAGCAGGTGATTTATCACCATGAGTTTCTCGGCGATCGGCTGATTATCGGGAAGTTCTGCGCCATTGCGGAAGGGGCTCGGTTTATCATGAACGGGGCAAACCATTTGATGGATGGGTTCTCGACCTATCCCTTCCCAATATTCGGCAATGGTTGGGAGGAGGGGTTTGACCCGACAGCTTACACCATTGCCTCGCGCGGTGACATGGTGATTGGCCATGATGTCTGGATCGGCAATGGCGCAACCATATTGCCAGGTATAACCGTGGGTTCTGGCGCTATCATAGGGGCAGGGGCGGTCGTCGGCACGGACGTGCCAAACTATGCCATCGTTGCGGGCAACCCTGCGAAATTGGTCCGCATGCGATTTGAGGAAGCGACGGTTGCCCGTTTGATGGCGGTCGCGTGGTGGGATTGGCCTGTTGAAGTGATCAGCGAGAATATAGCCGCTATAACGGGTGGTGATTTAGATGCGTTGGAGCGGGCGATCCCCGCCTAGCGGTCTGTTGAAATGCTGGGCCCTGCAAAATGGATGGAATACGTTGTGCGGGGCTTGGCGCCTTTTCGCTCGCTGTATGCGGACAGTCTGAAATCGCCTTGCAAGTCATCAGGGGTTTTGTGCATGACGCCGCTCGTTCGGAAGACTTTTGCGGGTTGGTTGGCTTGCTCGGCTTCAAAGTTTTTGACCGTCCAGTCGCTAATTTTAGCGTTGAAGTTGATCGGCTCGCCCGCGCTGAGGCGAAGCGGGGCGTCTTGATCTAGTGTGCCGACGAGGCCGAGGAATAACTGTGTGACCCATACGCCTTTGTCGGTTCTGATGACTCCGATTGCGACGTGGGTGGCATCTGGGTTGAGGATGTTTTGTTGATGCGGCGGGCTGTTCATAAGCTCGCCATGTAAATGGTCTAGCGCGTTGAGCTTGAGATCTAGGTGACCCTGCAGCACTTCCATCATTGCGACATTTTCCGAGGCGTAGTCAAAGAAGGCGCGTCGGTCAAAGGCGCTTATACGGTCAATTGGGTGGCGTTCATCTGGGCCGCTATGCCCGAAGAATTTATTGGCTGACATATCGAGACTGTGAAACCGTGCACCGCTTGTTAGCTCTTGGCGTAGGGTGACAGGGGAGAGGCCGCTGCTGGCGCGCTCATTATTGATATGGGTCAAAAATCCCAGTTCCATGTTTCGGTCAGCGAAATAGCCGCTTGGGAGCGCGAGTAGGCAGGGGGAGGCGGCATGGACATAATCGGCGACGGCTGGGCTGCGCCGCTCCAGTGATAGATCACAGGCATGTGCAGGCAGTGCACACGCGAGCAGCAGGCTTGGCAATCCGATTAGGTATTTCCACATGGCGGTATAGTGGCAAAAAGAGCGGTCACCGCCAAGCCCTCAGCAGCCGTCTGACGGCATGATAAGCATAACGTGTTCGCGCTAAGCCGCCGGTTCCGCTGTTTTGAGCTTTGCCTTCATGTGCTGATAGATGCGAATGTCATGGGCGCACATTTCTTCCATACGGGCCATAAGCTCTGGGGTGAACACGCTATCTTTCCGGTCTTGTCCGATGTTTCTGCGTGGAATTTTCAATTTTACGCCCACTGCGCTTTTAAGGTCGTCGGCGAAAATCTCTGGTTCGTCCAAGATTCCTACGCAGCTGAATGAGTCTAGAACTTGAATGGCGCGCTGTGTTGCGCCCTCGATATCCTCAGGCGTATCCCAGTCTAGGCCGCCGAAGAAATGAGAGAGAACATGGCTCTCGGTGAAGCCTCTTGGTGAATCTAGAAATTCTTCGGGCGTCATAACGCTCAGGCGTTCGTCGAAGAAATAGTGAGAGAGCATGCGATCAATGGGGTCACGAATGAGTGTGATGAAATGGTATTTACCGGCGAACTCTTCAACGAAGCCGCCATCAATGGGAGCGTGGGCCTGAATATAGTGGACGCCCGTTTCGGCGTGGTAGCGCATCATATCGCTTTTGAAGCGCATCCATTCGCCTAGTGAGCGATCTGAATGGCCCAAGCGAGACGCGTGTTCGTCCAGTTTAAAGAATGACAGTGGGTATCGCGCCCGGAGCATGTGGGACAGGGACGTGCCGCCAGACTTTGGAACATGCACGAACAGGATCTTCTCTTTATATAGCCGATCTTTGAAGCTTCGAGCCGCCCCGGCAAGGCCGGTCAAATTGACATGTTTTACGATCTGTTCGAGCATCACGGCGGGTTCCTTGGCCAGTCTTTGGTCCACGGGATTATCGCAAATACTCGTGTATTTGCGTATTGTTGGCGGGCGCTAAATTACGCAACACATTAAAATATTGAGAGTTTTATTGCTTCTTGGCCCGGTATCAGGGGCGATAGCATATCGGAGTAGGCGAGAAGCTGCGCCTGCTCTTAGATCGCGCCCATGTTTTTCAGCCATGTCAGAATGGGGGCCAGCATGCGCTCAAGCGCGTCTCTGTTAGGGCGTACATTGCCATAGGCGGGTAGGCCTTCGTCGGCGATGACGAGATCGGCGGAAAATTTCGTCGGATAGGTGAACTGATAATGCGCGGCGCGGACGGTAGATAAATATTGGCGCAGCACGTCTTCTATATCGCGGCCACGTTCGACCACGTCGCGTCGGATGCGGCGGGCGAGGCGTAAGTCATCCGGCGTATCGACATAGATGGAGAGGTCGATCAAGGGGGTGATGGCTGGGATTGAGAGGGCGTGGATGCCTTCAAGCAGGATAATCGGGGCCGGGGCGACGCGCCGGGTTTCTGATTTACGGTCATGACGATCAAAATCGTAGACGGGTTGGTCGATTGTTTGCCCGGCTTTTAACGCGGCGACATCTACCCGTAGGCGTTCGACTTCTTTGGAAGCTGGGTCATCGAAATTGATTTGGCTGGTTAGCGCGCGCCATTCTTCATCATTCTTTGGGTCTCCATAGTGGGAGAGGGGGTGGTAGTATCCATCCTCCCCAATCATGACGGCGTGGCCTTCGGGAAAATGTTCGAGAAGCGCCGCTGCCAAAGTGGACTTGCCAGAGCCAGAGCCTCCGGACATAGCGATGAGGAAGGGTTTGGAGGCGTTTGTCATGCTCCCTGCATAACGCATTCCGTGGTCTATTCCAGTTGAACGCCGAAATGGATTGCAAAACTTGGCTCGTCATTACCAGTAGGCGAGCAGAAATTCTCATCGCCCGTTGTGTTTGGGAGGCCAGTCGAAGACATCAATTGATTGCTTGGGAGGAGCGGTGAGTTTAAGCCCTGCGCTTAACACGAAAAAGGCCGCCCCAAAGGGACGGCCTTACGTAGATTAAATTTAGAGTGAAGTGGCTTATTCTTCAGCAGCGCCTTCGATTTCCTTACCGGTTGTCTGATCGACAACTTTCATGGAGAGGCGAACCTTACCACGGTCATCGAAGCCCATCAGTTTAACCCAAACAGTGTCGCCTTCTTTGACGAGCTCTTTCGGGTGACCAACGCGATGATCAGCCATTTGAGAGACGTGCACGAGGCCGTCTTTCGGGCCGAAGAAGTTCACGAAGATACCGAAGTCCTTAAGGCCAACGACCTTACCTTCGTATACTGCGCCAATCTCTGCTTCAGCCGTGATCTCTCTGATCATCTTCAGCGCTTTGTCGATGGATTCTTTGTCGAGTGCAGACACTTGAACCGTGCCGTCGTCGTCAATGTTCACCTTAGCACCAGATTCTTCCACGATACCGCGGATAACCTTACCGCCAGATCCGATAACGTCACGGATCTTGTCGGTTGGTACTTTGATGATTTCCATCTGTGGAGCGTTTTCAGACAGGCTGTCGCGTGACGTATCAAGCGCTTTAGACATCTCGCTGAGGATGTGCATACGCCCACCCTTAGCCTGCTCAAGAGCAGTTTTCATGATGTCTTTGGTGATGCCAGCAATCTTGATGTCCATCTGAAGTGACGTCAGGCCTTTTTCAGTACCTGCCACTTTGAAGTCCATGTCGCCGAGGTGATCTTCGTCACCAAGGATGTCAGACAGAACAGCAATGCCGTCGTCTTCTTTGATCAGGCCCATAGCGATACCAGACACTGGACGTGTCATTGGAACGCCCGCATCCATCATCGCCAATGAACACCCACAAACTGTCGCCATGGAAGACGAACCGTTTGATTCCGTGATCTCAGAGACCAGACGGATTGTGTATGGGAACTCATCGTGCGGTGGCAGGACAGCCTGCAACGCACGCCATGCTAGTTTACCGTGACCGGTTTCGCGGCGGTTGGTGCCGCCCATACGGCCAGCTTCACCTACAGAGTAAGGAGGGAAGTTGTAGTGTAGCAGGAATTTGGACTTCGACGTGCCATCGAGGCCGTCAATGAACTGTTCATCATCAGATGTACCCAGCGTCGCAACACAGATCGCCTGTGTCTCGCCACGTGTGAACAAGGATGAACCATGTGTGCGCGGCAAGAAGCCAGCAACAGATTCGATCGGGCGAACCTGATCAAGATCGCGGCCATCGATGCGTTTCTTAGTTTTGAGGATGTCACCGCGAACAACAGCGGCTTCAGCTTCTTTGAACGCAGATTTGAAAGTCTCGCCGGACATTTCGCCTTCGGTTTCTTCTGTTGTGACGAGCGCAGCTTTCGCTTTGTCTTTCGCAACACCGACAGCGGCCTGACGGGCCAGCTTTTCAGGGTTCGAGTAAGCAGCAGACAGGTCTGCGCCAACAAGATCTTGGATCAGCTTCAGCTCTTTTGAATTGTCTTCAGCAGCAAAGTCGAACGGCTCTTTCGCAGCTTTTTCAGCGAGATCGATGATCGCGTTGATAACAGCCTGCATAGAATCGTGACCGGCCATAACAGCGCCGAGCATGACATCTTCTGACAATTCTTTGGCTTGAGACTCAACCATCATAACAGCGTCGGATGTACCGGCGACGACGAGGTCGAGTTCAGACTCTGCCAACTCATCGATTGTTGGGTTGATGATGTATTCGCCATCAGCGTAACCAACGCGTGCAGCGCCGATTGGGCCCATGAATGGGGCGCCAGATAGAACCAGCGCGGCGGACGCGCCGATCATGCCGATTACATCAGGGTCGTTCTCTAGGTCATAAGACATAGTTGTCAGAACAACTTGAACTTCGTGTTTGAAGCCTTTTACGAAAAGCGGGCGGATCGGACGGTCGATAAGGCGCGATGTTAGCGTCTCTTTTTCGGTCGGGCGGCCTTCACGTTTGAAGAAGCCACCGGGAATACGGCCCGATGCGTAGTATTTTTCCATATAGTTTACGGTCAGGGGGAAGAAGTCCTGGCCGGGTTTTGCTGTCTTGGCGAACACAGCAGTGGCAAGCACCGTGGTATCACCATAATGCACCAATACGGCGCCATCAGCCTGACGTGCCACTTGGCCCGTCTCAATCGTCAACGTGCGGCCAGCCCATTCCAGCGACACAGAGTGTTTATTGAACATAAGAATATCTTTCTTTCGCATACGAAAAACCCGCCATGGCCCCAGTGCCCGGCGGGTTGATTTTGGTAAGAGCTAGCGGCGGATGCCGAGCTCTTGGATGAGCTTCTCATAACGCTTCACGTCTTTGCGCTTGGCGTAGTCTAGAAGCTTCCGGCGCGTTGCTACCATTGTGAGTAGACCGCGGCGGGAGTGGTTGTCTTTTTTGTTGGTCTGAAAGTGCCCGGTTAGATTGTTGATCCGCGCTGTGAGGATCGCAACTTGCACTTCAGGAGAACCCGTGTCGCCTTCTTTGATGGCGAATTTTTTGATGAGTTCTAGCTTTTCTTCCGGTGTAATCGACATCGTATATCTCTCTATTTTGCCCGAAGGCGTGGTAACAAAATCGCCCGAATTGGCGGTGCTCTCAGCAGGGTTCAGAACCAGAGGCCACAGCCGGGATGTCGTCCAGCTGGGTCAAAGGCCTAAAGGCCCGCATCGATTGGCGGCTTATGACTTATTTAGAGCCATTTGGAAAGCGTTTTTAGCGCTATTTCTCGCCGTGCAGACGCGTGCAGTTTCAGGCGCTTTGAGGCAATTTACACCTGAAACACGCGGCTAGGTTCAAACCGCCCTGCGCGAACCTCGCCGAGCGCAATCGCAACCCCATCATGGGTCACGCACGCCAAGCGATCCTCATCGTCATCATTTGTCTCATCGCGCCATTGTTCAACCAGATAGGGGAGCAAAACGATTGTGCGCCCCTGCTTGAGTTCAAACACGGCGTCGCGATCAATTTCCAGAAGCGGCATGTCAGTCAGTACTGTTTGTAAGGGGGTCAGCGCGGCGAGCAGTGCAGGCTTATCCTCCGCAAGTGCCTCCATATCTTCCATGGAGACGGCCTTTGCAGCTGCGAATACGCCAACGCGTGTGCGGCGGAGCTGACTGATATGGCCTTCGCAGCCCAGATCGAAAGCGAGATCACGTGCCATGGCGCGGACATAGAAGCCTTTGCCACTGGTCACGTGAAAAACGGTGTGGTCTGCGTCCGGTATGCTGACAATGGATGCGCTGTGCACGTCCACTTCGCGCGGCTCCAGAACGAAGTCTTCCCCTTCGCGGGCAAGATCATAGGCGCGCTGGCCGTCAACTTTGATCGCGGAGAATTTCGGCGGGACTTGCTGAATGGTGCCGAGATAGTCTTTCAGCAATGCCTCGATGGCCTCGCGCGTGGGGCGGGCGTCGCTTGTCGCGATTGCTTCGCCTTCAGCGTCTTGGCTGGCGGTTGAGATGCCCCAGCGGACTGTGAAGACGTATTCCTTTTTGGCGTCCATCATCCACGGCACAGTTTTGGTGGCTTCTCCAAAGGCGATGGGTAGAATGCCGTCAGCCAACGGGTCCAGCGTGCCGCCATGTCCAACTTTTTGCGCGCCGTATAGGCGTTTGAGTGTGCCCACAGCTTGAGTGGAGGTCATCTCGACAGGTTTGAACAGGTTGAGCCACCCGCTAATCGGGTCGCCTTTGCGTTTTCTTTGACGGGCCAAGGAGGTCTCCTGAAGGGTCTGGCGCAGCGGTTCGAACGCGGCGCGATCCTAATGTGAATGCTATCTCGAAAGCGCGGGAGATAGTCAGCACTGGCCTTGGCGTCAACAGTTAGGAGGCTGCGGCCTTTTCATCATCAAACAAGATCTCTGGATCCGCATCATCGGCGCGTTTGCCTGTATTGGCCGGTTCCATGTTGTCGAACATTGAGGGCAGGGGCTCTAACCGGGCAAACTTGCTGTCGGCTGGCGCTTTGATGTTGACGATATCTAGGTTGAGATCGAAGTCGCCCGTAAGCTCTGTATCATTGGTGTCCAGCTTATGGCGGATGATGTCTCTTAAGCGGAGCAGCACTTGGCGATTATTGTCGACGAGCGGAATTTGCCGCCCATCTGATGTGCCAATGGTTAGGCGGTAATACGGCTCTTTCTTATTGATCTTGGCGGTCATGAATGCCGCGCGAAGGGCGAGCAGTAGGCTGATCAGTATGAGGCCGCCGCCAATGGCCGCGCTGTAAAGGGCGTCTGCCTGATAGTCGCGCAAGGCAAACCAAGCGACAGCGGCGATGCCGATAAAGCCGCACGTCATGCTGCCTGTTGCAGCCAAACCCTTTGAGGAGCGGTTGGCGGGCAGATCCCAAGGTGAGAAAAAGTTGCTTTCGACAGACATGGTCGCGATGCGTTGAATCGCGATTGTGTGGTCACCCAATTGCAGCGAGGCGGCGGAAATCTCGCCCTGTCGGGCACCTTCCATGTCGATTGTTTGTCGATCCATCATAACAAGCCTCTTCTACCCAGTGAGTGAGGCAAGAGTTTGGCGAGACGGGTTTTAAGTCAACTGACAAAGCAGAAAGGTAGTTGCTGGCCGAGCCTTTAGTGCTCTTCAATATCGCGCCGAACTCTGGGGTTGGCGAGCAGGCGATCAATCGCCGTGGCCTCATCATAGGAGCGGTCAGGGATGAAATGGAGCTGAGGCGTGAATTTGAGTTCTACTTGCCTGCCGAGGTGCCCGCGTAGGAATGGCGCTGCGCGATTTAGGGCATCTGAGAGGCCTGTGCGTCCGTCTTCTGTGTCATCACCCAGCGGTGTGACGAAGATGTTTGCGTGGCGCAAATCTGGCGAGCAGCGCACCTCACCCACGGTGATAATAACGTCTTGCAGCTCTGGATCACGGAAATCTTCACGGGTGAGGATGTCGGTGAGCGCATGGCGCACCAGTTCGCCTGCGCGTAGCTGGCGTTGGCTGGGCATTCCCGGAGATTTCTTAGAGCGTTTTGCCATTAGTTCGGTGATTTCTCTATGAGTTGGCTTTGGAAAGCTTTGCGTGTGGTCTTGTCAGTGTCGAACCAAGTGTTCGGAATTATCAAGGCGTCCGCCCCATGAATGTCCACAGCGGTGTGGTTGCGGGACACTTTAACCTGTTTAACCGCCTCCCACCCGACAAATGTTTTGATGGGCCCGCGAAAGACAGACAAGCCCTCATCATCAAGCGAAATGGTTGTCTCTAGTGTTGTTTCTGTGCCGCGCCCGAGTTTGTGCCGGTAGGACCAGCGAATGAAAACCAAATACCAAACAATGCCCGCAATTGCGGCAACCATTGATGCGATAAACCACTGCCAATACGATGATAAGCCAACGTTTTTCATCGCTTCGCGCACCATCATAGACATGCTCGCCGAGATGATCGGGGCTGTTACACCCGCATAATAAACAGCTGTAGGGCCGACGGCGCCGCCACGGGTAAGCCGAGTTAGGCGGCGCACATCTTTTTCGCTCAGAAGGCCAGATACTTTTAAAATTTCAGTCATCACACCCCATACTAATCGAGGGTTCTTGCGATTTCCTCAACTTGGAAGCACTCAATTTTATCACCGGCGCGAATGTCTTCATAGCGTTCAAACGCCATACCGCATTCCATACCGCTGGAAACTTCTTCGACCTCGTCTTTGAAGCGCTTCAGTGTCTTGAGGTGGCCCTCATGGATCACGACATCGTCACGTAGCAAACGCACGCCACAGCCGCGAAGAACCTTGCCTTCAGAGATTTTACACCCAGCAACCTTACCAGTTTTGGTGATGTTGAAGACTTCCAGAATGTCTGCATAGCCAAGGAAGTTTTCGCGCTTCTCTGGAGCCAGCATGCCGGACAGTGTCGATTTCACATCGTCAATCAGATCATAGATGACTGAGTAATAGCGAATTTCGACGCCTTCTTTCTCTGCGAGGTCACGCGCTTGCTTGTTTGCACGCACGTTGAACGCGAAGATCGGAGCATTTGAAGAACGGGCAAGAAGCACGTCACTTTCAGAAATACCGCCGACGGCGCCATGGATGACCCGTGCGCGAACTTCCTCAGTGGACATGGCGTCCATTGATTGGGAGATCGCCTCGGCTGAGCCTTGAACGTCTGCTTTCACAACAAGCGGCAATTCCGATGTTTCCACCGCGCCGTCTGTTAGGCGTGCGAGCAACTGATCGAGAGAGGCGCGAGCCGCTGCACCAGCTTTACCGCTGGCCTGACGTTTCGCACGTGTCCGATACTCTGCGATTTCACGGGCGCGGGCTTCGGTTTCAACAACGTTGAACGGCTCACCAGGGGCAGGTGCCCCATCCATACCGAGCACCTCGATTGCGAGGGATGGGCCAGCACTCTTAAGCTGTGCGCCGCGCTCATCGAGCATTGCGCGAACCTTACCCCATTGCGTGCCGGCAACGACAATGTCGCCGCGTTGCAATGTGCCTCGTTTAATCAAAACAGTTGCGACAGGGCCGCGACCTTTATCAAGCTGGCTTTCAATGACCATGCCGTCAGCGGCGCGATCTGGGTTAGCTTTCAGTTCCAAAAGCTCTGCCTGCAGGGTGATCGCATCAGTCAACGCATCTAGGCCTTCGCCGGTCTTCGCTGAGATTTGGATGGCCTGCGTTTCACCGCCCATCGCTTCAACCTGAACATCATGTTGAAGGAGGTCAGTCAGAACGCGCTCAGGCTGAGCGTCTTCAAGGTCACATTTATTGATTGCGACAATGATCGGCACACCAGCAGCTTTGGCATGATTGATAGATTCAATCGTCTGCGGCTTCACGGAGTCATCAGCGGCGACAACCAGAATGGCAATATCCGTCGTAGATGCACCCCGTGCACGCATGGCAGTAAACGCGGCGTGACCTGGCGTATCGAGGAAGGTGATTTTTTCCCCAGATTTCAATTGCACCTGATAGGCACCGATATGCTGGGTGATCCCGCCAGCTTCGCCTGAAACCACATCGGTTTGGCGTAGCGCATCAAGCGTTGATGTTTTGCCGTGATCGACATGACCCATGATCGTCACGATCGGGGCGCGTGGTTTTAGATCTTTTTCGTCGTCTTCCGCGCCATCAAGGCCGATTTCAACGTCTGCTTCGGAAACCCGGCGCACTGTGTGGCCAAATTCTTCTGCGATCAGTTCAGCGGTGTCAGCATCGATGATGTCGTTGCCGCGCAGCATTTCGCCCTGCTGGATCATGAATTTCACGACGTCAGCGACGCGTTCTTTCATCCGACCTGCGAGATCTTGCAGCGTGATTGTTTCTGGAAGTTTGACTTCTACAGATACTTTTTCCTGTTGCTCGTTACCGCCATGACGACGCTCACGCTCACGGTCACGGGCCCGGCGTACGGACGCAAGTGAGCGTTGGCGCTCTGCATCATCACCTAGTGCGGATGAGATTGTTAGTTTACCACGCCGGCGTGAACCACCATCGCGGTTTGAACGGCCACTGCCATCGCGTGTTTGGGTGCGGTCGCGATCGTCGCCGCGTCCACCCTTTGAACGCTTGCTGCGTGTTGGGCTGTCACTTGGCACCGGTACGTCAGCAGGAGAGGGCGCAACCGGATCTGATTTCGCATTGGGCTTAGCAGACTTCGCTGACGCCGCGGCGGCTACTTCAGCGACCTCTGCGGCTTTGCGGGCTTCTCCTTCAGCCTTGCGGCGGGCGTCAGCTTCGTCGCGCTCTTTAGCTTCTTGGAATTTCTTCTCTTGCTCGTTGCGCAAACGGTCTTGAGCGGCCTTGGTCTTGTCGGCTGCTTCAGCGCGTGAGGATTCTGCGGCCTTGCGCGCTAGCAAAGCGCGTTGGCGCAGCTTGAGCTCATCGACCGTGATGCCTAGCTTCTTGGCCGTAGCCCTAAGCCGTGCATCAAGGCTTTCAGCGGCTGCTGACTTGCCCTTGTCTGCGGCAGGCGCAGAGGCGCCACCACCTGGGCCAACAGCCCGACGTTTTTTGGTGACAACTTCCACCTGCTTGGATCGTCCATGGCTAAAGCTTTGCTTTACCGTGCCAGAAGATTTCCGAGTCACGGAAAGCGACTTGCGCCCGCCAGAATTACCGCCATTATCGTTCGTTTCGCTCATACGTCCTACATATCATCAAATGGCCGTCGCGCCCATGCGCCACGACAAGTTTCCGCTACTGCTCCTGATCCGGGAACCAGTCCAGTTCCGGCGCCCTACGAAATCCGGTTAGCTTTTCGTAAGAGGCCAGAAAGCTTTTCGCTATCGAGCCTCTGCGGACGAAACCGTGTATCACACGCTCGCGTCCAAAAGCCATTCCCAATTCCACCGAGTTTAGGGCCCCGGCAATCTTAACTTCGCTATATAATGCTTTTGCGAGAAAATATACCTTCCCGCGACCATCTTCTGCACCGTCGTTGGCTTCAAGCAACAGTCCCGGTGCGGTTTTGCGTAAAGCTTCCCGCACTTGATCATAGCCGATGACCACATCGCCGGCCTTTTTGGCCATGCCGATAATGCCTTGGCATCGGCTGACGAGCAGATTTTCCACCTGATCGACGAGGCCTTCAGGAACTGTAACTTGTGTTTTGAAGCCGCGCGCAAAAGCGCCAGCCTTCAAGCCTGCCTCGAGCGTAGCGCGGTCAGCTTTGACCCATACGCCGCGTCCGGGAAGTTTACCGCGAATATCGGGCACAACAATGTTATCCGGAGACAGCGCAAAACGCATCATCTCGGCTTGTGGTAAACGATCTCGCGTTACAGCACATTGGCGGGCAGGGGTTACCCCATCCTCCAATGTGCATTCGGTGGCGCCTAAGCGCGCATCACTCTTGCGGTGCGGGTTCTTCGTCATCACCGCCCTCCGCTGCTAGGGCATCGAGGTCAAACTCGAGCTCTTCTGCCGGTTCAGGCGTGTTTGAATTTCCAAGATCGCCGAGGGCGAGCAAGGCGCGCTCTTCTTCGGTAAGCTCTGGTGCTGGCTCAGGCGCTTGCGCGGCGATGAGTTCTTCGAGGGCATCCTCTTCGATCCATCCAGCAGCAACACGCGCCTTCATGATAAAGAGTTGCGCGTCGTCTTTGCGCATCTCGCCTTTCTTCAGAATGCCTTCAACCCAAACAGGCTTCCCGTCTGGACCTGGCTCGCGGAAGCCTGTGATGTCGTCAGGTACGAGACCAGCAACGTCATCAATTGACTTCACATCTTCTTCGCCAAGTTTCACGGCGAAGGCCGGTGTCATGCTTTCCATTTCCATCACAGCGTCTTCAACGCCCAGCTCAACACGGCGAGCGTTTAGCTCAGCGGTTAGCTTGTCGAGATACTCGCGTGCACGTTCTTGAAGCTCTGCGGCGACGTCCTCATCAAAGCCATCAATGCTGATGAAGTCTTGAGGAGATACGAAGGCGATTTCTTCAACAGTCTCAAAGCCTTCAGAGGCCAAGAGTTGCGCCAGTGTTTCGTCGGCATCGAGTGCCTTCATGAAGAGGGCAGTGCGCTCTTGGAATTCGCGCTGATAACGCTCTGAGTCAGCGGTCTCTGTTACGAGGTCGATTTGCCAACCGGTCAGCTGTGACGCAAGGCGCACATTCTGACCCCGACGGCCAATTGCCAGCGGGAATTGTTCATCAGCAACAACGACTTCAACGCGGCGTTCTTCTTCGTCGAGCACCACTTTAGACACTTCAGCAGGCTGAAGGGCGTTTACGATGAATGTCGCATCATCGAAGTTCCAAGGGATGATGTCGATCTTCTCGCCGGAGAGTTCGCCAACAACGGCTTGAACGCGCGCGCCGCGCATACCGACACAGGCGCCGACCGGATCAATTGCGTTGTCGTTAGAGATAACGCCAATCTTCGCACGGCTGCCCGGGTCACGCGAGCAAGCACGCAGCTCGATAACGCCTTCATAAACTTCAGGCACTTCTTGCGCGAACAGCTTGACCATGAATTCAGGTGCGCCGCGTGACAGGAAGATTTGCGGGCCCTTCATTTCGCGGCTGACCTTATAGAGGTAAGCCTTCACCCGATCATTGGGCTGGAAATTCTCGCGCGGGATACCGTCATTACGGCGAATGATGCCTTCGGCGCGGCCAAGGTCAACGATGACGTGGCCATACTCAACACGCTTGACGATGCCATTGATAACTTCGCCGACGCGGTCTTTGTATTCACTGTATTGACGGTCGCGCTCAGCATCGCGCACTTTTTGCATAATGACTTGCTTGGCGGTCTGCGCGGCAACACGGCCAAAATCAAACGGCGGAAGCTCTTCGCTAAGCTCGTCGCCGACTTCAAGTGTTTCGTCGATACGCTTTGCTTCTGTGAGGCGCAGCTGTTTGGCTTCGTCTTCAAAAAACTCTTCATCAACGACGGTCTGAATGCGAAATAGCGTCTGCTCACCGGTCACCTGGTCGATACGGGCGCGGATGTCATGTTCCTGACCATATTTGGCCTTAGCCGCTTTTTCGATAGCTTCCTGCATCGCTTCAATAACGATGCTCTGGTCGATGGATTTCTCCTCGGCCACAGCTTTAGCGATTTGCAGGATTTCTAGCCGGTTGGCTGATACGCCTATCGTGCTCATGACATGTCTCCCGTTTCTTCGTTTTTGTCGTTTTCATCTTCGGACTCGTCGATGTCAAAATCGCCCAGTCCGTCATCGTCCATTTGTGGGGGCAGGTTGCCGCTTGCGCGGGCCGCCTCAATCAATTCGTCTGTTAGCACAAGGCTTGCGCGGCTCATCTCATCGACATGGGCCACTAATTCTGTCTCGTCGTCCAATTCCAAATGCGCGCCAGCTTCATCTTCGCTGATGATTTTTCCGGTAAAACGGCGGCGCCCATCGAGAGGTTGGATCAGTTCGATCTTTGCGAAGTGTCCAGTCCAACGTCCAAAATCACCGGGGCGGGTGAGGGGGCGATCAATGCCCGGAGTGGAGACTTCTAGAGTGTAGGCTTCAGTGATCGGATCAGCAACTTCCATCACGGAGTTCATGCCGCGCGATAGGCGGGCGCAATCTTCAACATTTGTTGGTGCGCCGCCGAGGCGTTCGGCCATGATTTGCAGCTGTGGTCTGCGGCCACCCATAACGCGTAGGCGTACGATCTCCATACCCAGATCCTCCGCCACAGGGGCGATCAGTTCTAGAATGCGGCGTTCCTGTTCCGTCAGCGCGATCATGCGATAATATAAGCTCCAAATAAAGAAAAGCGGCGGCCCCGTTCCCGGAGCCGCCGCCGATATGTTTCGACTTAGCTGTCATATAGTCTTTTTCAAAAGACCTGTCGAGCACAAAGCGCGCTTGTCTCAGCGGAGTGAGAATTGGAAGGGGTATATCGCAGGCCGTTTAGTGGAGTTACGGCAATTGTCAGGTGCGAGGGGGTCATCCGTTTGCCATTCTAGCCCCTCCATTGAAGACAGCACGACGTCATCAAATACATTTGAGGGAACCGAGGCGAGAACTCGGAAGTTCTCCGCCTTGCCGTCGACTAGATCGAAGCCAACTAACACATTCCCAATGTACCCATTCTTTGCAGCCTTTTGTGGGTAATAAGGTTTGGGTAGGCGATCAAATTTTCCTTCACACAGGGGTAATTCGTCGTCGGCTTCTGACTCTTCCTCCTCGTGGGCCTCTTCCATTTGTTCCATTAACTTGATGTATTTTCGGTCTGAAGCAGAATTTCGCGATGCGGCGAGTGCCTCCATTGCGCCCCACCAAGCTGATGATGTGTAGTATAGCTGACCGAGTTGGGAGCTTTCGGAGTCTTCGTCGTCGCGTTGGTCGCTGAGGAAATGCGTTAGTTCCATCAGCGCAGGGAGGCCTTCGAGTTTTCTAGTCGCGTTGAACTCGCTGGAGAGCGCGATCAGTTCGAAAGACGCCCAACGGGTTGGGATCATGTCCCGCGCGCTGCGAGAATGGGCGGACGCCGCTTTGGCCACTCGCAATAAGACTTTATGTTTGGCGTTTGCGCCAAAGTGGGCCCCGAGCAACGTGTCGTACGCGTCGATGCTGAGCGCGGTAGGGGCTTGCGGTACGAAGTCCATAAGTGCGGTGGTCAGGACCTTTGTAGACTCTTTGTCGTTAGAGCCTGCCCAAACCGAATAGGATTGAAGAAGTGGAAGCTGCGCTTGGCGTGCTGGGTCTAGTGCGTCACCACTAATTGATGCCGCAATAGTCTGGGCCTGTTCACACGCGCCGCGCGTACAAAGATTTTGCGCGGTTTCAAATGCGATGACTGCTGATTGCGGATCATTGGGATTATCGATCGCGGCTTGCCCGAGAATTTTGGCAGTCTCCACAATTTTGGGAGTGTCTTGGCTCTCGACGGCTTCATTGTAATCTACAATGAGGTCCGAGTTAATTTCTGCGCTCGCGATTTTGCAAAGCGACAGGGATAGAAAAATTATTATCGCAATTCTCATTGAGGCGGCTCCCGTTTGAAAACAGAATGCCCGTAAGGTTGACGTGCGTCAATCAAGGGTGGTTCCGGGGGGGTGCTCCTTAAACGACAAAACGGCGCGCCCATGAGGACGCGCCGTTTCGAATTTTAGTATCTTAAAGCGACAGGCGCTTACAGTACTTTGAGTTC